>CAYVNR010000005.1:0-88221 GCA_964453045.1 uncultured Flavobacteriaceae bacterium | reverse complement strand
CTTCTAAATTCAAAGCGGTGAATACCGCATCGTATAGTTGTACAAACTCAACTTCTTGTAATAAAGACTTTGAACCTACCACATCAGCATCACACTGATAAAACTCTCTAAAACGGCCTTTCTGTGGACGGTCTGCACGCCAAACAGGCTGTATTTGGTAGCGTTTAAACGGAAACTCTATTTCGTTTTGGTGTTGAACTACATATCTAGCAAAAGGAACTGTGAGGTCGTAACGAAGGGCTTTTTCTGATATATGACCTGATAACTGCTTAGAATAAAACGAATTTAACATTTCGTTTCTCAACCTATTTAAATAAGATTCCCAATATGTTTCATTTTGCCCCATATAATGCATAACAGAAATAATATCAAGTGTATACTTCAAAAGCAAGTCAAATTCCCTTTTTAATAATCCATATAAAAATTCTTTAATATTTGATGGCAATCTCAAATCAGCCATTTTATATTTATAACCTATGACATATGAATCTAGAAATTCTTTTATATAATTCTTATCCTCCTCACTTAATTTTAAATCCGTATTAGACTCTCTTTTTGAAAGTTTAACTCCTTTGCTCAAATATTGAGTATAAAAAACTTTAAAAAAATCTTGATTCAATACTTTTTTTACATAAGTACCGTCCCTAAGTATTTGGTCGCTATTTTTAATGAAATCCCCACTATTCAAAATCTTAAAAATCAAGCGATCTCCTTCATCGCCATATTTGCCCATTAAGGTCTCTGAGTTTTCAAAACTTGGGGTTTCAATAGGTTGAAAGCCATAAAGCTGAAATTGTTCCTTTATCGTTTCCATAATATAGGAGCGTTTTGTAACTTCCTCTGCATTAAAATCTCTGGTGCCTTTTGGTATACTTGGTTTTTTTGACATATCTATTTCCTGCGAAAGCAGGAATCATATTTTATGAAACTTCTATTTTATTGGGTTGTCTATTTACATTTCGATTACTCAGCAGCGCTATCTATCAAAATATAATTTGGTTTTGACCAATGCTCGGTGTGAACATTATAAGTTTTAAACTCAAAATTCACTAGCATCATGTACACTTCGACTACGCTCAGTGTAACTCCAGTGATTATAAAAATTAATCACTAGAGTCACAAAAATATTATAAATTTTAGAGGCAAACCCAAGTAATTTCAAATTTATAGTAACTTTATGGAGTCTAAAGCGTCTTATACTTCTAAACAGCCCAACTAACTATAGAAAATCTATGTTTTCACTAACTAGAGAGAATATTAAAATTGCTTTTGGTTCTATTAAAAGTCAATTACTTCGTACTATTTTAACCGTTTTAATCATTGCCATCGGTATTATGGCATTGGTGGGTATTTTAAGTTGCGTTTCAGCTTTAGAGAACAGTATCTCTGGCAGTTTCTCGTCAATGGGTGCCAATACTTTTAATTTTCAGCGCTATGAGTTTACCAATCAGCGTCAGAGTAGCAGAGAGCGTCAAAAGATAAATCCTGTTATTAACTATAGAAACGTAAAGGATTTTGAAGATACCTATGACTATCCCTTTACAAAAGTGGCTGTATCCTTTTTGGGCACGGCTGCCGCTGAAGTTAAATATGACAATAAAAAAACCGATCCCGAAGTACAGATTATTGGGTCTAATGAGTACTTTATTGAAAACTCTGGATTAGAGATTGACAATGGCCGTTCGCTAAATGTGTTTGATGTTGAAAACAGTAATGCCGTTTGTGTGATTGGTAGCGATCTGCAAAAAGCCTTGTTTCCAAATGTGAATCCGGTAGATAAAACAATAAGTGTTAGAGGCTCTAAATTTAAGGTTGTCGGTGTTTTAAAGGAAAAAGGTTCTACGTTTGGAAACAATCAGGACTTAAGAGTTATTATGCCCATACAGAAAGCACGCTCTATTTTTACCAATCCAAATATAAACTACACGCTTAGCGTTAAGGTAGATAAAAGTGACATGCTTGAAAATGCTCAAGAGGAAGCCATTTTAACTTTTAGAAATATTAGAGGTCTTAACCCAATTGAAGCTAATGATTTTGGTATTGAACGCAGCGATGATTTAATTAATCGTGTTGCTGAAAATACAAGCACACTGTATATTGCTGCTTGGATTATTAGCATAATTACCATATTTGGATCTACCATTGCCTTAATGAATATTATGTTGGTTTCCGTGAGTGAACGCACACGAGAAATTGGTGTACGTAAAGCTTTGGGTGCAAAACGTAAAACTATAGCTTTTCAGTTTTTTATGGAAACTGTGATTATTGGTCAGCTCGGTGGAATCCTTGGTATTTTATTAGGAATTGCCATTGGTTGGGGAGTTTCAAAAGCCTTTGAACTCGACTTCTCCACTCCATGGGTTGCCATGATTTGGGCAACAAGCATAGCTTTTATTGTGGCCGTGATTTCTGGCTTATATCCTGCGACCAAAGCGGCGAAATTGGATCCTATAGAATCTTTGAGGTACGAGTAATGAGTGTCTAGTGTCTAGTGTCTAGTTAAAACACTTTTCACTTGCCACTTATTACATTTACTTCTCACTGCTTCTTATCAACTTCTCAAAATATTGAAACAATTCACCTTTAGTAATGTTTGCACCTTGCTGAATCAGTTTAAAAATATCTTGATGTTTATCTTCTGAATAGTCTTTTTTTGCATTAAAAAATTCAATGTCATCAGACAGTAAATTGTCTCTCAACCACTGAAAACCTTCTTTAGTGGTTAAATCTACTTTATCTTCTTTTAACTTTAAGGCAATAAGGTGCATATCCTTTGCCCTGCATTTAAAAAGATGTATCTGATTTGGGGAAATATGCTCTAAATATTCAACCTTATCCAAAACACCATACCAAACCAAATCGCTAAACACATCGAGTTCTTGTTCAGCAGCTTCAGGTTTATTCTTTTTAATATCCTCCCACTCATCAGCAGTTATGGATTGTGTTGCTAAAAAATTGATGAATTCTTTATGTAATTCTTCAAACTGTTCTTTTGTTAATCTTGTGTATTTCATAAAAAACTTAGTTTTTCGCCTCGCGCTAGATGCGAGGTTTCATTACTAATGCTATTGATTAATAGCCTCATACGCTTCAAAAGGTCTGTCTGTTGCTATGATATCAACTCCTTTGTTTTGCCATTGCCTATAAAGCTCATTGCCTTTTGCTTCTGCTTGTCTGTCTAAATTGCCTAATGTACCCAAAATGCAAACTATATCTTGGTCATGCAATCTTTTATATAATGATTGATTAGATAATCGTGTACCGGTAAAAGCCAACATATTTCCAACTGGTATATTGGTTTCCAATAATCTATCGAATTCTTTATAATTCCTTGCCGAAACAGATAACAACATTTCTGGTGCAAGGTAATAAGCTGATTTGGCCTGTGCTACGTCATAAGTTATAATAATACAAATATCTTCTGCTTTTGCTTTTTTAATGGCATTGATAACACTTTCTTGTTTTACACTACGCTTAATATCTACGGTTAACACAATATTGTTTGTTTTGCACCATTTTAAAACTTCTGAAAACAATGGGATTTTAAATTCTGTTAAGTTTCCATAATCATCAACCAAATTATACTTTTTTAGCTGATTAAAAGTCATATGCTTAATAGAACCGCTTCCGTTTGTTGTTCTGTCTATGGAATTATCGTGCATTAAAATAAGCTTACCATCTTTAGTCTGGGCCACATCAACTTCATAGATTGCAGAAATACTATCACTTATATACTTTAAAGTTTCAAGACAGTTTTCGGGGTAATTTTTTAATCCCTTTCCTCCACGATGTACACTTATATTTGGGTAATTTCCATTTGATGCTTTAAAGACTTCAATCAGTTTTGATTGTTTTGTCACATCTGCTACTTCTTCGACTTTAAAATCTTTACAGCCAAAGAGACCAATAGCTAGGAAAAATATTATGTATCGTTTCATATTCATTAAAGTTTTTTGAGATACCGCTATTCAACGGCATTCGGTCAACTATGGTTTTCGCACTATTTGCGCTGCCTTGATACAAAAAAGTTTTACTCATAAAAAAACCGCTTAGCGAACTAAACGGTTTTAAATTATGCTATAATACAATTAAGCTTCTGCAATAACTTCAAAAGTTAAATCTACAGTTACCGATCTGTGCAATCTAATTGCAGCTTCGTACTGACCTAAGCGCTTAATGTTACCACCATTGATAGAAATGTATTTTTTATCAACTTCGTGACCTTCTTTTCGCAATGCCTCAGCTAAATCCATATTGGTAATAGAACCAAATAATTTATCACCAGCGGTTGCTCCTGTTCCTGCTTTAGCAGTAATTTTTATGTCTAATCCTTTTAAGGCTTCAGCAGTTTTTTCTGCTTCAGCGATAATAGATTTTTCTTTATATGCGCGTTGCTTCAAAGTCTCAGCCAATACTTTCTTAGCAGAAGCAGTAGCCATTACAGCTTGACCTTGAGGAATTAAAAAATTTCTACCATAACCGTTCTTTACTGTTACAATATCGTCTTTAAATCCTAAATTTTCAACGTCTTGTTTTAATATAAGTTCCATTGTTATGATATTTTATTTTAATAAATCTGCAACATATGGCATTAAGGCTAAATGTCTAGCTCTCTTTACAGCCACAGATACTTTTCTTTGATACTTTAAAGACGTTCCTGTTAAACGTCTCGGTAATAATTTACCTTGTTCGTTTACAAAGCTCAATAAGAAATCTGGATCCTTGTAATCCACATACTTAATGCCAGACTTTTTAAAACGACAGTACTTCTTTTGTTTAGAAGTTTCTATATTTAGAGGAGTAAGATACCTAATCTCACCATCCTTTTTTCCTTTTGCTTGTTGTTCTATTGATGACATAATTACGCTTTTTGTTTGTTTCTATCTCTTCTTTTATCAGCCCAAGCTGCAGCGTGCTTGTCTAACTTTACAGTTAAGTAACGCATAAAACGCTCATCACGTCTAAACTCTACTTCTAATTCTTCTATTGCTTCACCAGCAACAGTGTAATCAAATAAGTGATAAAAACCACTCTTTTTGTTTTGGATTGGATAAGCTAATTTCTTTAAGCCCCAATCTTCTTTGGCGGTCATCTTTGCTCCTTTAGAAACGAGGAAATCCTCATATTTCTTTACTGTCTCCTTTATCTGATCTTCAGATAAAACGGGATTTAAGATGAAAACAGTTTCGTAACGATTCATAAAAATTTAATTTGTTTATTGTTAAAACGGCTGCAAAAATACACATTAATTCTAATTCTGGCAACGTTTTTGCTTGTAAAAATCACGAATAAATTCAATATTAAAGAATGTGTTAAATTTTACACTTTGTCGGTAAAATTTGTTTTTTAACCGAATTTATCGTACTATTGTCGATATCTTAACCTAATAAAATATTAATGTTATGACTTTAAACTGTGTAGTTGTTGACGATTCTGCGATTCAGCGTCTCTCTATAGTAAAGTTAATCGAGAATCATTCTTCGCTTAATCTTATTGCAGAGTACAGTAGTGCGTTAGAAACAAAAAACGGTCTTAATACACATAAAGTAGATCTTATCTTCTTAGATATAGAGATGCCTGTATTAAACGGTTTTGAGCTCTTGGATGTACTCAACAACAAGCCCCAAATTATTTTTGTTACCGGTAAAACGGAATATGCTTTTAAAGCATTTAATTACGATGCTACCGACTATCTTCAAAAACCAATCACTAAAGAACGTTTTAATACTGCCGTAGAAAAAGCTATTGAGCAGCATAAATTAAAATTAGATTTTAACGAAACTGATGGCGAACATATCTTTGTGAAAAGTAACCTTAAAAAACGTAAAGTTTATATTAAGGATATTAAGTGGATTGAAGCTTTAGGCGATTATGTAAAAGTCGTAACAGAAGAAAACAGCCTTGTGGTATTATCTACCATGAAAGCTTTTGAAAAAGAATTACCAGAAGGAAAATTTTTAAGAATCCACAAATCCTACATTGTGAATTTAGATAAAATTGACCGCTTTAACAGTAAGAATGTTGAAGTTGGTGCCTACGAGATTCCATTGAGTCGAAATAAAAAGACACAATTGGTGGATGCCTTGAATAATATGTAACAGTATTACCCAACGCAGAATATCTCAAACATTGATATAATTAAATCCTAGCAGAAATGCTGGGATTTTTTTGTTTAAACGGTTGTATATTCTGATATATGTAATTTCATTTTAACGTCAGTTCGAGTGATTTTAGTCCCGATAACTATCGGGAGAAAAATTGTATCGAGAAATTTTTGATTGATAAAATTCTAATTCTCGATACAAATTTTTCTCATTTCAATCGAAAAATCCACTCGAACTGACGAATCTTATCAAAATTTTCTATGATTTGTTTTAATAATTATCAACATTCAAAATCACACGGACTGACCTAAATTCCTTTATAGCATTAAAACTTATATTGATTTTGTTTATCGCATCCTTTGTTTTTGCTAAGGACTGCTTCGGTGGAATCTTAACCAAAATATTTTTATTGTATAGATTTCTAATTCGGGAAATAGGTGGAAATTCCGGACCAAGAACATTAGCTTTAAAAACCTGACGAAGTGACTTAGCGTACCAATCTGCCGCCAAATTCACACGGTTATAATCCTTATGCTTAAACGTAATCTTTATCAACCTGTAAATCGGTGGATATTTATAATTGTATCGGTCATTCATCTGCTCAGTATACATCTCCTTATAAGAATTTGTAGATACCTGTTGTAAAATATTATGATGAGGATTATAGGTTTGAATTAAAACTTTTCCTCTTATATCTGTTCGTCCTGCCCTTCCTGATACTTGCGTCATTAATTGATAACTGCGCTCATGCGCTCTAAAATCTGGAAAGTTGAGCAGATTATCCGCATTCATAATACCAACCAACTTTACATGTCTAAAGTCCAAGCCTTTGGTCAGCATCTGTGTACCCACTAAAATATCAACTTCGCGCTGCTCAAAACTTGTTATAATTTTTTCGAAACCATACTTCCCCCTTGTCGTATCCAAATCCATACGTGCCACTTTCTTTTCGGGGAATAGCACTTTGACTTCTTCTTCTATCTGTTCCGTACCAAAACCTTTTGTATCTAAAGTTTGATTTCCACAAGCTTGACAACTCTTTGACATGGCCGAATTGTAACCACAATAATGGCAGCGCAGCTGATCTCTATACTGATGATACGTTAAACTGACATCACAATTTGGGCACTGTGGCGAATGCCCGCAGGTGGTACATTCTACAATAGGCGAAAACCCACGTCTGTTTTGAAATAAAATAATTTGAAAGCCTTGTTCTAAGGTTTCTGTCATTTCTTCTATCAATCGATCAGAAAAATGTCCTTTCATGCGTTTGCGCTTATACTTATCCGCAAGATCCACCAATTCAATATCTGGCATCAATACATTATTATAGCGCATCCTTAATTCCACTAGGCCATATTTGCCTTCATTGGCATTAAAATAACTTTCTAAGCTTGGTGTGGCCGATCCCAACAGTGTTTTAGCTTGGTGCATATTTGCCAATACTATAGCTGCGTCTCTGGCATGATAACGCGGTGCAGGATCGAATTGTTTATAGGATTGCTCATGCTCCTCATCAACAATGATTAAACCTAAATTATGGAAAGGCAATAATAATGACGAACGTGCCCCAATAATAACCTGGGCTTTTTCTGAGTTGTTCAACATATTATTCCACACTTCTACTCTTTCATTACCAGAATATCTACTGTGAAATACAGCCACTTTATTACCAAAATAATCTTGTAATCGCTGAACCAATTGTGTGGTAAGAGCAATCTCCGGTAATAGATACAGAACTTGTTTTCCTTGTTCTAGTTGCTTTTGAATCAGCTGTACATAGATTTCTGTCTTCCCAGATGAAGTAACGCCATGCAGCAATGTAACCGATCGGGTTTTAAAAGTAGTTTCAATTTGATTGAAGGCTTCCGATTGTGCTTCGTTTAATATTTTAGAGTCCGCATCACCTTCTCCTTTAAACTGAATACGATCAGTTTTTATATGATATTCTTCTAAAACACCTTTATCAATCAACGCTTTAACAACAGCCGAAGACGATCCGCTTCGTTCCATTAATTCTGAAACTTTTATAGGTTTGTTATCAGAAGCTTCTAACGTAAATAGTGTTAAAATCACTTCACGCTGTTTTGGTGCTCTACTGAGGATTTGTAGAAGATCTTGAAGTTTTTCTTCAGACTTATGGTTGTTATGAAGTTTTACATAGCGCACTAACTTAGGCTGGTATTTTTCATAAAGCTCTTCTTGAAGATGTAATACTCCTTTTTCTACCAAACCATTGATAACAGGTAATACACGCTTCTTATCTAAAATTGATATGACATCTTGAATCTTTAAAGATGATTGATATTGTAAGGCTTCATAAATTAAAAACTCGTCATCTTTTAATTCTGAATCTTCAATTTCAGTTTTTTCGTTTTTAGAAATAATGGTTTCGCTTTCTAAAATAAAAGCATTTGGCATTGCGGCTCGCATTACTTCACCAATGCTACACATGTAATAATCGGCAATCCATTCCCAGTGCCTTAATTGAATTTCTGTAACAACTGGGGTTTCATCTAATATTTGATGAATGGTCTTAGCTTCGTAAGCTAATGGTGGATTATTGTGAATGTTGTAAGCTAAAGCCGTATAAATTTTGCTCTTACCAAAAGGTACAGCAACACGCATTCCTGATTTTAGGAATTTGGCTTCGGCTTCTGTAATATGATACGTAAAAGCTTTTTGAAGCGGGATTGGTAATATGACATCTAAAAAATAAATAGGTGTTTTAGGTGTTTAGGCAAGTATTAGAGTAAAGTTATTACTTTATGCTTATTACTATGTTAATCAACGCGTTTCCAGTATTGGGTTTTATAGAAGAATGCGACATAACCTCTTACTTGCAAAGTGTCTTCGTCTTCTTCTATTTTTAATCGACATTTATAGACTTTTCCGTTCTCTGGGTTAAGAATAGTTCCTCCCTCATAAACTTCATCCTCTTTTTTTAATCCATCAATAATGACCATACCCAAAACTGGTTTGTCTTTTTTATCGTCTTCGCATTTACTACAAATTGCATCTCTGTTATCCGTAAGTATATCAACTATTTTTCCATAGACTTTACCATTATTTTCGTAAATCTCAACTATGGATTTGGTTTCGCCAGTTTCATCATCAATAGTTTTCCATTTACCAAAAATATTTTGAGCAGAATTAAAATTAAAGCTTGCTACAACAAGTATCACTATTACTATTCTATTCATCATTATTAATTTTTCGTAATCGCCTCAACGAAGCATTAAGTTCATAACCTAAAAGTAGAATATTAGAATTTAACCATAGATACAACAACAGTATTAAAAGTGCTCCAATTGATCCATATAACTTATTATATTGAGAGAAATTGTCTATATAAATACCAAATAGATACGATGTAAGTATAATAAGTAAAGTGGTTAAAAGTGCTCCTATTGAAAAAAATCTTGTATCTCGACCTTCTTTTGTTCCAAAATAATACAATGTTGCAGTTGCTAAGTATACCATAATTACAAAAAACATATACTTGGCAAATATAACCCAGCCTAAGCCAGAATCAGTAACTACTTTACCCGTAAAGGTTTGATAGAGCGGTGCAATAATATAGATCTGAAAATACCCAAAAAATGCTACTGTCAATAAAACTAAAAATGCTAAAATTAATGCTACCCCTAGCGCATACATATATTGCTGAAACACGTTTCTAGTCAACTGCTCATGATACGAATTTTCAAACCCAGAAAATACTGCGTTTACCCCATTAGCCATTAATAACATAGATAACAGAAATACTGATGACACTAATCCTGCTCCTGCTCCACCACTAATATTTTCAAAAATATTTGAAAAAAAGAAACCTGAAGTTTGAGGTGGTAAAAATGAATTTAGAAATTCTAGAAATTCTGTTTGAAAATCATCGATTGGTATATACGGTATAACTATAATTACAAACAACAAAAACGGAAATATCGCCGTAAAAAAACTAAAGGCAATGGCACTTGCTCTTGTGGTTAAAGCTCCTTTTACAATACCCATTACATAAAGCTCTAACAAATCGTAAATAGATAAACCTTCAAAACCTGGTAATCTAATTTGCTTAAAAAAGCGAACGACTACATTAAGTACAGGAATTTTATCGAGTTTATCTTCAATGGGTTTGGTCATGAAAAAAATTAAGATTTATGATACCAGATATTTAACTAAATATCGCGACTGTATATTGTAAACTGAATTATACTGCTTTTAAGCTTAAGTCCATATTGTACACAGAATGTGTCAACGCGCCAGATGAAATATAATCCACACCACACTCAGCATAATGCCTTACGGTCTTTTCATTGATTCCACCCGAAGACTCGGTTAAGCACTGCTCGCCAATGAGTTCTACGGCTTTGCGTGTATCTTCATAGTTAAAGTTATCTATAAGAATACGATATACGCCACCACAGTCTAAAATGGCTTTGATTTCCTCTAAATTCCTAGCCTCAACGATAATTTTTAAATCACGATTGGTATCCTTTAAATACTGCTTAGTTAAGTTGATGGCTTTTGCTACACCACCAGCAAAATCAATATGATTATCCTTAAGCATTATCATATCGTACAGTGCAAATCTATGATTCTCTCCACCACCAATTTTTACGGCCCATTTTTCCAAAGCTCTAATTCCTGGTGTAGTTTTACGTGTGTCTAAAATTTTTGTCCCTGTCCCTTCCAACAAATCGACAAACTTTTTTGTTTTGGTAGCAATAGCACTCATGCGCTGCATAGCATTCAATACCAAGCGTTCAGCTTTAAGAATAGATTGCGAAGCTCCTTCTACATAAAACACAATATCCCCGTATTTTACTTCGTTACCATCACCGATTAATGTTTCTACTTTCATATTTTCATCTACATAGGCAAAAACTTGTTTGGCAAATTCAACACCAGCAATAATACCTTCATCTTTTACCAAAAGTTTGGCTTTCCCCATCGCTGTCGCCGGAATACATGCCAACGAGCTATGATCACCATCTCCAACATCTTCTCTGATGGCATTAACAATAATTCCTTTTATTTCTTTATTAAACTGTTCTTTTGAAATCATTTATACTGTTATTTGATGTAAAAATAGCAATAGATTATTGATTATATGAATAGAAATGTTACAACTTTTGGCATTTGTCGTCTTAACTATATACCAACATATAAATTATGGCATTTCTCGAAAAAACTCACAAAAAGATTTATGGCAAAAGAGTTTTCATCGCTTTTACTTGGTTTACAAGAATTCTACTAGCAATAGCTTTTATGCCCTCTGGTTTTACCAAATTAATAGGCAATAGATTTACATCAATTTCTGTAGAGAATCCTATAGGGTTCTTCTTTGAAGCTATGTACCAGACAGGTTGGTATTGGAATTTCCTTGGAGCAACACAACTATTGGTAGCCTTACTTTTATTGATACCACGTACATCATTTTTTGCATCGCTGCTTTACCTTCCAATAATCATAAATATATTCCTTATGGTCACCTCAATGCATTTTACTGGCACACCGATTGTAACCGGCCTTATGCTGCTTGGAAATATTTATCTTATACTTTGGGATTACAACAAGCTAAAAAAGATCATTTCCATCATTTTTCAAAAATCTAATCTAACAACTTCTATTTAAGATTGTAAATTTGTGGTTATGACAATTAAACTCATATCTATAGGTAAAACGGACGATAAAAATCTTAAGGTTTTAATTGAAGGCTATACTAAACGCTTAAGTCATTACATTAGGTTTGAATTTGAGATTATACCAGATATAAAAAACGTAAAGCATCTTTCTGAAACACAACAAAAAGACAAAGAAGGCGAGCTTATTTTATCTAAGACGCAAAAGTCTGATATTGTAATTCTCTTAGATGAAAACGGAAAGCAGATGAACTCAATAGCGTTTTCCAATTATCTACAGAAACACCTGAATTCTGGTATTAAAACCTTAGTGTTTGTTATTGGTGGGCCTTATGGATTTTCGGAAACTGTTTATAAGAGAGTCAATGGAAAGTTGGGTTTGTCCCAAATGACGTTTTCGCACCAAATGGTACGGTTATTCTTTATAGAACAATTATACAGAGGGTTTACTATTTTAAGAAACGAACCCTATCATCATAGATAAAAATAGCAAACCCTCTGGTATAATAAACGTCGTAACGTTTTACAGATAACTAATACGTTTTAAAAACTTCTTTTCTTTTTTTTAGTTGACGTGTTAAATCATTAATAGTTTCGTTAACCGCCATTTCGTAAGTAGCTTCATTGGATGTAGCAAAAATACGCGGTCCTGGCAGACTCAATTCTACATTGCAAATTTTACCCGCATCATGGTCTTTATCATCATGCTTTATATAAACTTGAGCTGAGATTAGAAATTCAAATTTTTCTGCTAATTTTTCTAATTTTCCTGTAGTAAACTCTGATAATGTTTCACTTACATCTGTATTTACATATTGAAAATTTACCGTCATAATATTACTTGTTTTAGTTAATAATTCCTTTATCTAAGATACAATTTTTAGAGGCATTCATTACTGATAATTATCATAAATTATCCCTAAAATAAATTATGTTTTGAAAGTTTACGACCCAGTTTCCGTCTATTGATTTATAAACAAGCATATTATGGAAAATCAACTAAAAAAAGATATTGTAATTTTTGATGGCGAATGCAATCTATGCAACGGTGTTGTGGGTTGGTTATTGAAATTTGCTCCAGAGAATTTATTTCAATTTGTAGCTTTTCAATCTCAATACGGTCAAGAATTATTGATACAATATAATTTTCCTACGCATCAACTCGATACAGTTATATTAATTGACGAAAACGGTGTAAAAACACATTCTGATGGGTTTCTAAGAATTGTATCTAAAATACCTAAATGGCAGCGTGTTGCAGCCTTATTGGCGTTTATCCCTAAACTCATCAGAGATTTCATATATAAAACAGCTTCAAAAAATCGTGTAAAGTGGTTTGGACAATCTAAAAGTTGTACCATTGATTTTAGGTGAATTATGATTCACTCAAGAACCTGTAGTTTAGAAAACCAAAAACCATACCGCACATTGTGAAAAATCGTTTAACTTCAAATATTATATATCTTTGAAGAACTAAAAATCACGAATTGATGCAGCTCGTTTTTGCCACCAACAACCACAATAAACTCAAAGAAGTGCAATCGCTAGTTCCAAAACATATTAAGTTGTTGAGCTTGGCTGATATTTTATGTACAGAAGACATCCCCGAAACACAACCAACTATTGAAGGTAACGCTGTACAGAAAGCAGAGTATGTTAAAGCCAATTACGGCTATGACTGTTTTGCTGATGACACTGGCTTAGAGGTTGAAGCCCTAAATGGTGAACCTGGAGTATATTCTGCGCGTTATGCTGGTCAACAAAGAAACGCTGAAGATAATATGAACAAATTATTATCTGAATTGGAAAATAAACATTTGAGAAAAGCACAGTTTAAAACCGTTATTGCCTTACATCTCAATGGAGAACTCGAAACATTTACAGGTATATGTAAAGGTGAAATCACTACAAAAAAACAGGGAGACAAAGGCTTTGGCTACGACCCTATTTTTAAACCTAATGGGTATGACCAAACTTTTGCTGAAATGGACTTAGAGCTTAAAAACAAGATTGGACATCGTGGGAAAGCAGTAACTCAACTGATTCAATTTCTATCCACCTTATAAATTATACTTATTATCCGAACTTAGAAAGATATGTTAGAACCCTAAAACATATCTCAAGCTTTCAAATAACATTTTTGACGAATCACACTTTTGATGTTTAGTTTTTAGACTAAAAATTAGTACTTTTCAGTCAATACAATCAAAGTAAAACATATTAAATGCTCTAAACGATGACAAAAAGCTCTTCAAAAAAAGTAATTTTCGAATTCTTTTCAATCACATTCGCAGTAATACTTGGTTTTTTAGTCAACCAATGGAATGAGAATAGAAAAAACACAAATCTCGCCGAACAATCTTTAGAACGCATCATTATTGAGGTCAAAGAAAATCAAGAAAAAATAGCTCAAAAACTCACAGATCATAATGAGACATTGGCACTGATTAGAGCTATTAAAAAATCTGTAGAAAATAATACCGTGCCAACTGGAGATAGTGTTAGCTTTTCATTTGAATTTACCAATTCTTCGGCTTGGGAGACCGCCAAACTCACCGAAGCCATTTCGTATATGCCATTAGAAAAAGTATCAGGACTTTCAATGGTTTACGACTTACAATCTTATTACGAACGGTTTTTTAAAGATTATACCTTAGGACAAGCCTTAAGCTCAAATAAAAATGAAGATTTGGAACAAGTGGACATTTTGAATCAATTAGAAAAAACCGTCCAAAATGCTATAGGTATCGAAGAAAATCTAAATAATGCCTATCTCAATTTATTAGACAGCATTGGCTGAAAAGTTCTAGTTATCTCGAATAATTGGGCGCTTCTTTAGTAATCGTTACGTCATGCGGATGACCTTCGTGAATACCGCTAGCCGTTATCTTAACAAATCGACCTGTCTCCTTTAAGGTCTCGATATCCTTTGCACCGCAATATCCCATACCTGCCCTGAGTCCCCCAACAAATTGGTGAATGCTCTCAAACAACTCACCCTTGTATGGTACGCGACCCACAATACCTTCTGGCACCAGCTTTTTAATATCATCTTCTACATCCTGAAAATAGCGATCTTTACTTCCTTGTTTCATAGCTTCAACAGAACCCATACCTCTGTAGGATTTAAACTTTCGTCCTTCATAGATAATAGTTTCTCCAGGACTTTCTTTTGTTCCTGCTAAAAGCGAACCCAACATTACCGTATCTGCGCCAGCTGCAATAGCTTTAGGAATATCACCCGTGTAACGAATACCTCCATCAGCAATAACAGGAACTCCAGAGCCCTTAATCGCAGCAGCGACTTCCAATACTGCCGAAAATTGAGGAAAACCTACACCAGCAACAACTCGTGTGGTACATATAGAACCTGGTCCAATACCTACTTTTACAGCATCTGCGCCAGCTTCAACCAAATACTTCGCTGCTTCTCCTGTAGCTATATTACCAACAATCACTTCCAGTTTTGGGAATTGTTGTTTTATGGATTTTAATATGGTAACCACTCCTACCGTATGTCCATGTGCTGTATCTATAACTACAGCATCAACACCTGCTTTTACCAAAGCCTCTGCTCTATCTACTGCATCACCCGTTACTCCTATGGCCGCAGCAACTCTTAATCGTCCATAATCATCTTTATTGGCATTAGGTTTTTGTGTTACTTTGGTAATATCCCTAAACGTAATTAGACCCGCAAGCTTATCACCTTCGACTATTAATAATTTTTCAATTTTATTGGCTTGTAGAATTGCTTCTGCATCTTTAAGTGAAGTCCCTTTTGGTGCAGTGACTAAATTTTCACCAGTCATAACTTCAACGATTGGTCTATCGTTTTGGTGCTCAAAACGCAAATCGCGATTTGTTACAATCCCTTTAAGCACCCCATTATTGTCAACAATTGGGATTCCACCAATGCTATGCTCACGCATCGCATTTTTAGCATCAGCTACAACAGCATCCATAGATAGTGTTACAGGATCGATAATCATACCACTTTCAGCACGCTTTACACGTCTTACTTTCTGCGCCTGATCTTCTATAGTCATATTTTTATGCAATACACCTATACCTCCTTCTTGTGCCATGGCTATTGCCATTCTACTCTCTGTAACGGTATCCATTGCAGCCGAAATAACTGGAATGTTAATGGTAATGTTTCGTGTAAATTTTGTTTGAATATTGACTTCGCGCGGAAGAACTTCAGAAAATGCTGGAACTAATAGGACGTCATCGTAGGTAAGACCCTCACCTAAGATTTTGTTTTCGTGTGCTGTCATGATGCAATTAAGATATAATTGCGTGCAAATTTACACATTTTATTTCACTTAAACTCCTTGAATTCTATTTAAGAATTCATAAAGCTCTTAATTAAATAGGTTCATGCTTTCGCAGCGATAATAAGTGTGTTAAAATTTGATTTCTAATGTTGTAAACCAATTACGAGGTGCAGAAGGAATAATTCCTGGTCCAGGATATGCAGTTGCTCTCCTTGTAAAGTAAGCATTGTCAAGTACATTATTCACACCTGTCTCAAGCTTAAACATTTTGTAAGTGTACGCAAGTGAAAAATCGAGAATATCATATTCAGGTATTTTACCAATGATACCACTAAGGTCTGAGTCTGTGGAATTTGAAGCATCAGTAAACTGACTAAATAGATAAGTGTATTGCACACTGGTTTGGAAATTTTTATATCCAAATCGTAAACCTGTCTTTAAATTTACATCCGGTACAAATTCTACAGTGTTACCTACTTCTACTCCAGGTTTTTGAGATTTGGTATATTCTGATTGAATAAAAGATGTATTGACAAAATAGTTAAGACTAAAACCTGAATTCATCTTAAAAATCTTTTTCAGATTAAAATCCAATAACGATTCTACACCATACATTGTAGCATCACCAATATTGGTACGCAATTGCCTAAAATTACCCGACTCAGTGAATGGCACCAAGCCCAATCTGTTGTTATAGAACAATCCAAAAACACCAATATCGTAAGATAATATCTGCTTAAAATTTCCTCTAAAGCCTAAATCTACGGTAAAACCATCTTCATCAGTAATATCTCTATCTATGACAATTGACGGGTTAATAACATTAATATCTGAAAAGGTTACCGAGCGATAGTTTTGCGAAATATTTCCATAAACCTCTAGACTTTTATTTGGTTTGTAACTAAGACCTAATCCCAGTAATAAAAAGTTACGTTCAAAATCACGATTGTCTTCTACTATTTCCTGAAAAATAACATTACCAGCTGCATCAGTATTGGTACGCTGATAAAAGCCCTCACTTTCTGTTTTAATATATTCAAATCTGAAGCCAGGCGTTACCGAAAATTTTTCATTTAAGTAAAAAATATTTTCACCAAATACGGCCACGTTTAAATTTGGGAATTCAAAATCTGACTGGTCTGGGTAATTGGGAAATCGTTCTGTCTGTAAATTAAAATTTGGCCCTATACCTGCTGACCCTGGTCCTTGTTGCTGGTCGTTATTTGCTTTATAGAATTTTGAACCTATTAAGAAAGTTGCATCTTTATTAAAGATTTTATACTTGCTCAAAAGTCTGGTTTCAAATCCAAAATTATTAAAATCCCCTTTTATTAAATCGCGCTCGGTTTCTGGATCTGCCTGATCCACTCGATTACTTCTGTAGCCCAATGCGTTTCGGGCTGCGTTTAGACCAAAAAAGTTGAACGTAAAGTTTGTTCTGTCAGAGAACTGATGTGCCAATTTAAAGTTGTACAACAACCAATCGATTTCAAACCAGTTACGTGCTCTATTACTTTGATAAGGATCTTCGTTAAACATATCATCCGTTAAGCCTCCGGCTTGTTGTGCCAAATAATTGAGGTAGGTTATCTCACCACTTAATCTTGTTTTTTCGTTGAACTTATAACCGATATGTGCATAGATATTTTTAGATTCGAACTCAGAATTTGGTCTAAAACCATCTCCTTTTTTGTAATTGAAAAATGTATAATAACTCCACTTATCTTTTGTGCCACTTACACTTGTAAAATTGGTATACAAGCCAAAACTCCCCAATGTATTTCTTGTAATAAGCTCAAAAGGCTTGTTGGGATTCGGCGTTTTCATTACAAAGTTGATAAGACCACCAAATTGGGTGCCGTATTGCAAAGATGCTGCTCCTCTAATGACTTGTATTTCCTTTAAACCTTCAGCTGCTGGCGAATAATAACTCTCTGGGTAACCCAAAACATCTGCACTGATGTCATACCCGTTTTGTCTCGTATTAAAGTTTGCCGTGCGGTTGGGATCTAAACCACGTCCACCAATATTAAGCTGTAAGCCAGCATCATCGTTTTGGTAAATGTTAAGTCCAGCTACCTGACTGTAAATTTGTCTTGCATTGTTAGTAGCTAAATTTGCCATGGATTGGTCCACCAAAACTACCTCTGTTTTTTTACCTGCATAAATTGCTGTTCCTTCTACATCTTTAAGACGGCTTAACTCAAAAACTTTGGTTTTTCTTGCTGTAATTTCTACTGCGGTGAGCTCTTCGCCCAAAGGTTCTAAAACTTGATTTAAAACTACATCATCATCAATAGTAATCTGTATTTCTTCAATTTGAAATTCATACGAAAAGAACACCAGAGTTAAAACTGATTTCTCAGTCGAAAACTCGTAATAGCCTTGAAGGTTTGTGGAGGCTAACCGCCCCGATACTTTATCATAAACCTCAACATTACCTAAAGGTTGCCCTGATGTATCAGTGATTGTACCTGACACTTTTTGTTGTGCGTTTACTAATATACTTATGGCTACAAATATAAATACCAGACTATAATCCTTTAATTTCATCTTTAAATGGTAAAATCCAATCTTTAGGCTTTAATGATTCTTTTTGTTTTAATAAATCCACGTTTGGGTCGATGTAACGTTTACTTCGTCTTCCGTTTAGAGCAACATAACTATCCACATAGATTTCTATATTCTTATGACCTTGCGATTCAAAATGCTGTCCTAAGAAATGTGCATATTCCAATATAAAATCAGGTTGTGTACTCATTTCCTTTTCCTGAAAAGGTGTTAAAAAATCTGAATTATTAACCAAAAATGCTGTTTTATTTTTTCCATCGACGACTTTGAATTCTGTGTAACCCGTTTTTTCAATCAACATCACACGCCACGAAAATCGATAACCCTCTTCTGTCCAAAATAATTCTCCAGGATACAACACGTAACGAAACGGCAAAAGTAACTGAATACCAAAAAATACAGCCAATAGTGGTAGAACTAAGTTTTGCTTTTTATAGTGATATGTATGAGAATGGATTTTCTCTTGGGCCAACTTAAGCTTTTTGAATATGCCTCTAAAGAAATTTAGTATACGCTCGTGAATATGAGCATCAAAAAATATCAATGACGAGACGATCATAATGTATGGAAACATTCCTATGGGAAACAACACTCTAGTAAATACATGAAAGAAAACGACCAATGCAAAAGCAAACCAGCGTGTTTTTCGGTATAGTAATAAAAATGGAATACTCAAATCATATAGCATACCAGACCAACTCATAGCCGCATGAAACCAATGCTGTTGCATCAACGTTTCCCCAATTAAGGGCAAATCGTATTTTGATGGCAGCCAGATTTTTAATGGCATGGCTCTAAACAACCAATCTGAGTTTATCTTTGCCAAACCCGCATAAACATATACGATCCCTAATAATAATTTTACGCTGTCTATAGTCCATTTAGGAATTTTTTTATATTGCTTTTTGCTAATAAAATTATCGACAGAATAATACGCATTTGCAGGTAAAAAGCACATTAAAAAACTTAAGAGGCTTATAAAATAGTAGTGATTGAGATAGGTGGTTTTATCCATTAACTCAATGTAGGTGAAGCTGAAAAAAAACGTAATTACGGCAATGCGATACTTTAGCCCCAAAGCAATAAACAGGGCTGCCAAACCACAAATAAAAAAAATAAGATATGTAAAGTTGCCTACTGGTTTTATCCATTCTAGGCCATAATAACTAAAATGAAATTTAGGGTTTAAATATAACTTTTCTATCCATCCATAAGACCAAAACCTAATGATACTGAGCAACATCATTATACCAAAACCAATTCTGAATACCGCTAATGGCGCTGCCGAAGTTTTGGTATTTAAGTATGTACTTAGTGTGTTTGGCATAAATAAAAAAGGATTCTCAATTAAGAGAATCCTTAGTTTAGTATTACAATGAATTAATCCCCATCGTTATCCTGAAAATCAATTTGAACATCAAAAATTGAAGCCATATCTACTTTTAATAATACGACCGCTGCTTGTAATGCATCATAAGCTTCTGTCATTTGTGTATTATCATCTATAACTTGTTGGCTAAAACTATCGTTCAATGACTGTATCTGTTGTCTGGCGACTTCAAATTGCGCATTAATATCATTCTTTAACTCAGAATTTTCTAAATAGTCTAAATAAGACGCAAAGCTTTGAGAAGACGTTGATGAATTATCAAAAGATTGCCCATTAAAAAACTTCTGTACTGCATCTAGACCCAATAATGCCAATTCTTTAGATACATCATTTTTATAATAAGCTTCAACTTTATTCGGGAATGTTTGTCCTGCTGAAAAATTGCCAGCAGGCGTTCCTATTTTATTTGCTCTCAAAGCCCTTTCATAATAATTTATGTAATCATTTACGATTTTGCTGAAAGAACCCGTAACACTTGATGATGTATTGGCCACAAATTCATTTCTAAACGTATTTTGCCAATCATTAAGGATTGTATTTGACCTATTGTTGATTTGGGATTGTACATTGGTTAAATAATCTACATACCCATCAAAATTTACATTTGTAGTGAACTTATCTAAAGGTGTTGTATCAGAGTCAGCTATACCATGTAAAAGAAAGTCTAACGCAGGAAAGCCCTGAGCAGCAAAGTAAGCATCGGCATTGAGGTTGTAATCTGTTCCAGATGCAGCACTTTCAATTAAGCTCGTTGTAACTGGATACACATTAAAATATACTCTAAAACCATTTTCATTGGCCGTAAATGTTTCAGCAATTCCAATATTATACATCGCTACATATTGCCATGCTCCGTAAGCTTCTAACCAAGCTTCACTTAATAGGTCTAGATTATTTTGGTTGATGTCATTGACAAAATTAGATCTTGCCACATCCATATCAGCTACTTTGGATTGAAAGTTAGATATCGCTGGCACAATAATATCATCTGCATAATTGCTTAATAATGCAGTTCTATCAAAATTATCCGCATTATCATTATTATTATCATCAGAAGATGAACATGCAACGATAATACTAACAACACATAAAAGGAAAACTATTTTTTTTACCATAGCAATTATTTTTTCTTTTTTGGGTTTGCAAAAATACTAAATAAGCAGATGCAACATCATAATGTTGCATCTGTTTTTTATAAATTAACTCTTCTGTTAGTTACTTGTTGCGGCTTCGGCAACAGTAAAACTAAAGCGTGCAGCAATCTCATCTGAAATCGTATCTAGAGTCGTTGATGTAACGTCCCAAAAGCCATTACCTTCCATTAATTCTGCTATATAAGCATCTACCTCAGCTTTTGTGAAATAAGGTGTGTCTGTACCTGGTTGTCTTGTAAATTGCAAGCTGTAGATAAACCCAAAACCTTCGGACAAATCATGGAATGCTGTCGCAAAATCAGTACCTAAAGTTAATTTACCAGCTTGTAAATAATATACAGATCTAATCCCTATAATTTCAGATACTTTCTCTCTAATAATATTTGCCTGCTCATCTCTTACCTCATAGTTTTTTGCCACAATAGCTGCTCTTCCTAATTTAAAAGCATTGTAAATATCCTCTGCTATACCTGTGAAATCCGAATCGTTTTCAACTCTTGACAGATATTTATTTAAAAAACTATCTTTATTTAGTAATGGTGCCAATGCATCATCTGTACCGTATAAATAGCCAAAAGCCTCATCCCATTTATGCTCCATGACCGTATAGTTTTTACCTTCAGCTACAATTTCAGCATCATTATCTGCTCTGTTAGTACCAGCATCTAAAACTGACGTACTTAAATAATTATTAAGCATTTGATCGACCATTAGCGCACCTATTAAGCTTTTATTAATAGCTTGATTATACTCTAAACCTTTAGAGTTAATATAGCGGTAAGTACCTCCTGCTTCCTGTAAACGACCTGCATTGCCTACTGTAGCAGTTGTTTCCCTATTAGGAAAAACGTCTGTTACTTGATTGGCAATCCAACCATCAAAATCAGCTTTTATTTGGTTAGCTACAGTTGTATTAGCAGAAAAATAATCACTAGAAGCAGCTGTTTTACTTCTTATGTTCTTAGTAGACTCGTTTAATGCTGTTGTTGAGAAATAATTTCCGGTGTTGGTATACATACCGTCGAGTTCGGCTTCAGTTTTAGAGTTGTCTAATAATGCTGTGACAAACTCTTCGCCCATATCAATACGTGTGGTTTGCCCATTGTAATCTACTGTTGTGGTTCCCTCTCTTTTGAACTCATAGGTCGCTGGAGCTTCTACTTGGTTACCGTCAGAACCATTATCGTCATCACTGGAGCACGATGTAAACATTGCACCTATTACACATAAACTTAAGGCTAACTTCTTCATTCTTGATTGTTTTATTTTTATTAAGATTTGTTATAAATAATAAGCGCAAAAATAATACTACAAAGGACTTATCCAAAATTTATTTAGATTAATTTTAAATAAATTCCGTGACTTCATTTATATTTCTCTACTACATAGGAATTTATAAAATGGCAATCCAAATAAATGCAATAGATTGAGCTAACGTATTGCGATATTAATTAGTTAAGATGTAACACATAATCAATACCGTCTACATTCAATAAATGTGGATCTAAAGTCTCTTTTTGCTTATTAAAAGATAATAGGTTTCTTAGCCCAATAATTTCCTGTTTATTGAACATCATTACTAAATTTTCTTGTGTAGCAGGTAGTGGAATTTTTCGTTTAAGATCAGAGTACTGATATTTATGTTCCCAGTAGTCAATTTCTAATTTATCAATATAGTCTTTAAGACGCTTTATCTCTCTTACATTTAGTGCTAAAAATATATTGTTAAATACCCGTTGTGCATTTTGAATAAAATTCGTCAATTCGAGTGATTTTTCAGAATAAAATGAAGAAAAATTGTATCGAGAATAGGATTTTAGACCAATAAAACCTTGTTCTCGATACTTTTTTCAGAGAAAAAAACTCGAACTGACGGTTTTAAGTACAAAATAAATCAAAATGCACAACGGGTATTACTTTTATACTTTTAGACATATTTTTATTTTAATAGCAATCCATTTTAATCTGCTCGTTGTTTTCAAATTCACTCAAAGGTTGCTTTAGTTTTGATTCCGTAATTGCATTCAACGTTTCTAAAACACCATTCTGCATAGCGATTGACCCGCAGATCATTACAACCCCTTCATTTTGTAAAGCACTACATACCAACTGCTCTTTTTCTTTAATCACGTTTTGTATATAAGCTTTTTCTCTTTCTTGAGAATACGCCATATGAATACTGCTTAAATGGCCTTGCTTAAAGGCTTTGTCAATCTGTTCTGTATATATTTGAAACGACTTCTGATTTCGCCCTCCCCAAAACAGATGGGTTTTAACATGACGTGTGTTTTCATTTAACATTCCCAAAAATGGTGCTATACCTGTTCCATTGGCTATCATTATGACTTCCTTGGCATAGATTGGAAAATGAAAATCTAGATTTCTCTTAATTTTTGCTTTTATCATAGCGTGTTGTTCCAATGCGCTTAATTTATTTGAGCAGATTCCAAATTCGTGTTTTTTAATGCTCAGAAGTATGGTGTTGTCTATTTTACCAATAGAGTATAAACGTTCAATATGATCTTCTTCTGGATAAAAGGCCAATAAATCACCCGACTTAAACTTTTGCTTTTTAAAGGGCTTTAACTGAAGTAAAAATGTATCATCCAAATTACAATCGGTAATATTCAAAACCTCAAAACTCTTTAGCCGTTTTTTGTTAACAGATGGTTTGGTTAATTGAATTTTTAAATCTTGTGATGTACTGTCATTCCATTGTCTTGTCCAAGTTTTAAAAGCGTCATGCGACTGATTATTAATTTTGAATAACGGTAAATTAGGAATGAAGTTTTTATGCTTTTGCAGCAATGCATCAACAACAATAGCATATTTGCAAAAGTCTGGATACATAAGAGAACCGAAACCTACTACCGAATATTTTACCGTTTGCTCTTGATGGATAGTTTTCAGCAAGCTTTCAAAATTTTTGGCATTGCTTGGTGCTTCCCCTTCACCATAAGTCGCTGTAAATACAATAAGATGTTTTGCCTTTTTATAGGTTGAATACTTATTGAGCTGATCGATATAAACCTTATGGTTTGCTGTTATAAGAGCATCAAAAAAATGTTTTGCAAAACGTTGGGTGTGTCCTGTTTCAGATCCTACCAAAATAATGTACTCTGCATCATCTTTAGAGTATTTATTCGCAATCTTGGTGCTCGTCCTTTTTCGCTTCAGGGTCATGGCAAAACCAGAATACATAAAAAACAGTATAACCAAACAAGAGAGTAGTAAAACAATAGACCATAAGATCGTTCCTTGACCCGTATGTAAAACTAAACTCCAATCAGAAACCAAAGTTACCAATGGAACTTCTGCTCTGCTCATTACTTCACCACTATATTGATTTATGTACAATTCCTTATCGTGCAGTTTTAACATGAAATAGTCCGCTTCGTCATCAGAAAAAGGAAACTCCAATGTCTGTAATTGATTGAGTGTTGTTGATTTAAATATGTCAAAACTTTCTATATCAGCACTTTTTGCAATGAAGTCATTTTCATTTTTGACATGCTCGAGTTTGGCAGAAGGTAATGCATCAAATTTTTCCAATGATAGGTAAACACCTGTAAGTGTAATAATAACTATCGGAATCAAGGCATATCTACCTAAAACCACATGATAATATTGTTCAAAATTCTCTTTTACGACTTTAGAAAAGAAGCGTTTAAATCCTCCTTGTCGCTTTAAGATTAATTTTACACCAGTAATGGCGATAAGAAAGAGCAAAAGTGAAAAGAAGCCGACTAAAAAACGTCCTGTAGATTTTAAAAACAGTGAACGGTGAAGGTTTGTTGCAAATTCAAAAATGGGCTTCTTTTTTATAAGTTCACCTAATTTTTCACCAGTAAAAGGGTTAACATAAAACCTATCATTTTTACCTTTAGCTGTAATTACTGACGCTATTACAAAATCATTTTCGTCTTTTTCTAAAGTGATAACTTCCTCATATTCATTATGTAAGACCTTTAGTGCCTCTGCCAAAGACAAATTATTGGCATTGTCTACAGCAAAAGGTTGTATTTGATTGGAGATAGGTTCTAACGCTAATATAATACCTGTAAGTGTAGCAATAAAAATGAATAAAGCTGAAGACACAGCCAGTATTAAGTGACTGTATCTCCAAATAGAAATGGTCATGTCAAAATTTTGATTATTGAGGCATCAACCTAATGTACCGAATAAAGCCTTTGCCTTCCACTTTACTTTTAACAGATTCTGAAGTAAGCTCGAACTCAACATCATCTGCATAATATTCCTGATCTTCGACAGCAGTTTCAAATCTAATTCTGTAGCCTTGATCTATTTTATCATCTGCTATTTCAATAACACTAATGGCGCGCTCACCACCACTTATAGTTGCACCAGTAATGGCATCAATATCCGCGCGTTTTTTACCTTGAAAACCCCACCATTCGGTAATATCAAAATACCATTCATCATCATCACCTTGAACGTAAAGCGTCTTTTCATATTCGCCCTTGGGGTTTAAGAGTGATATAACAATGTAAGCGCCTTCACCTGTATAATTGGTCATCTGAATCATGCACTTATAGGTCGAGGATGGTTGCTTTACAGTGAACCCAAATAATAGAAAAACGGCTACTATTAGTAGAGGTGCTACTTTGAATATATTTATTTTTCTCATGTTACTTTAAAAAATTGAAATCGACTTTGTTTTTTTGAAGCAATTCGTTTTCACTTGCCAAATCATAAACTGATTCTTCAAAATCTGTTTTAACTGTTTTGTCTGCTCCGATAGAAATTAAATACTTTAACATATCATTATTTTTTGCCTTCATGGCTGCCAAATGTAAAGGTGTTAATCCGTCATTATTTTTTGTATTAACATCTATGTTAAACTTATGGATGCGTTTTAGTAAATCGAGGTTATTTTTTTCAATAGCCAAATGATAAAGTGTATTTCCGTTACCTTGGGTTTTAGTTATATCTAAACCGGTTTTTGCAAGCAATTCTAGTTTACTATTAAAAGTTTCTGACTTATTGCTTTGGTAAGCATTCAATAGGTAGTACATTAATGTATTTCCTTCTTTATCAGTGGTGTTGGTATCCGCACCTTTTTCGATTAAGAATTTTACCACCTCAACATTATTTTCATGAATTGCCATAGCCAAAGCAGAGCGACCATTTTTGTTTTTTGCATCAATATCCTTTATATAAGTGGAAAGGAATGTTACAACCTCGAGTGTATTACTTTTCACGGCATTCATAAATGGTGAATTACCGTCTTCGTCTTGCAAATTGATGTCAACTCCCTTTTCAATAAAATATCTAAAGGTTTCTAAATCATTACTATCATAAGCTATGGCGTGCAAGGGATTTCTACTCTTATTCCCAATTACATTAACAGCTATATCTAAATCCTCAAGAAACTTGTAAACTTCTAATGTATTCTTTCTTCCTCGCGTCCCTTGGCTTGCCATAATCATAGCATTACCGCCTTTTATATTTAAGCCTCTATATGGTACACCTTGATCGATTAACCATTGTAGCATTTCTAAATTTCCACCTTTTGCAGCATAGTTAAAGATGCCGTTGCCGTTATTATCAGTGCTTTTTAAATCAACTTTATGAGATAAAAAATAATCAACTAACTTATGGTCCTTTAAAAAAGGTGCTACTAATAATAAGGCATTGGCACCATCATGATTTGTTTCTTTTGATGCATCAGCACCATGATTGAATATAAAATCGTACAGTTTGGTATTGGTCTGACCTGTGACTGCAGCAAAATTCAATAATGAATATCCATGGCTATCAACAATATCAGTCTTTGCTCCATTATCAACAAGATATTGCATCATTTCTAAGTTATCCTTGTAAGCTGCCCAAAAAATATAGGTTCTACCATCGTGCGTTAGCTTGTTGGGCCCGTTTCCTTTTTGGGATAAAAGATACTTTATGGTATTATTATCTACTTTCTCAATAAGGGCATAACTTACAGCATCAAAGGCATTTTGGTTGAGCTCTGCAACATCATGTCCTTCAGCTATTTTCTTGTCAATATGTGCTATAGAAGGATTGGATTTCCAGTAGTCTCTACTTAAAAAAATGTTAGATTCTTGGGCAAAAAAAGGTGTGACGAAAATTATAACTACTACACAAAGTATGTAATGTTTATTTTTCATAGTGTTTATTTTACAAAGGATTCAATCACTTTTTCTATGTCTTCCTTGGCTGTCATCTGTTCATCAAAAAGGTGCTTGTACAATACCTTGTTATTTACTTTAACTTCAAGATTTAAGTCTTTGTTACGCCCATAAACGGCATCCCATTTTGTTCTTACGGTTGCCCATTTATTATGGTGTTCTTCCCACCAGTCTTGGGCGGCCTGGCAACGGCTATCATCTACTTTTACATATGTATTATAGCCTTTTTCGTGAGCGAGTATTACATCGTCTTTACCATCTTCTCTAATAACCTTGGCATTGTCTTGGTCGTGTACCCAACCAAAATCTGTAATCTCATGTCTATTACCTCGCATTGTAATATTGTAATCGCTGCGTTTGGTATATTCTCTTCTAGGCAATGGTGCTGGTGTAGTATTCTCCCAATAGCTTTTGCCATCTATATGCACCCAAGTACCAGAACCTTCATAACGTGGGCTATCATCTACTTGATATACTTTTTGCGTCCACTGTCCCTCTACTTCGTCTTTCTCTTTCTCTTCAAAAGTCCATTCATTATCACCATTATACATATAAAATGCTGTATTTTCATACAGCCAATCTTGTCTCCAATGCTTAACTATATAAGGTTTACTAGGTGGGCCAACTTGCAATAAATGTTGAATTGATACTTTGTTTTTATCATCCTCTATCAATTGTGCCCATTCCAACCCTTTGTCAGTTTTTGTTTTTGATGGTTTGTAAAGCGAATCTTCACTAAACTGAAAGGTTTCCGCAAAGTTGAATGTGACTTCAAAACAGCCACACATTTCTTTGATGGCTTCTTTGTCTTGTTTCTTCTTTTTTTGCGCATTTACTTGAAATGACAAGGCTAAAACTAAACTGGCTAATACTACTCTTTTCATTTTTTTATTGATTAAAATTTTAACAAAAATATCTTGTTCTTATTTAGATTGAATTAAAATAACTTATATATTTGCGACAAAATTAATCAAGAATGAGTCTAAATAAAAATAATATCTGTATTTATTTTTTATTTTTTTTGAGTTATATAGTTTGTGCACAGGAACAAAAAAAGGACAGTACTAAGATTGAAAAGCTAGAAGAAGTTGTAATTACAGGACAATACAGCCCTTCTTCAATAAAAAAATCGATTTACAATGTAACTGTTATAAATCAAAAGCAAATCCAACAGATAGCGGCTAATAACTTAGCAGACATCTTAAATTTTAACCTTAATCTTAATATAATTCCCAACGCGCAAACGGGCAGATCAACAGTATCTTTTTTTGGGCTGGACAGTCAGTATCTAAATATTTTGATTGACAATGTACCCTTGGTCAGCGATAATGGATTGGGAAACAATATAGATCTCACGCAAATCAACCTAGACGATATAGAACGGATAGAAATTGTTGAAGGTGCCATGGGAGTAGAATTTGGTGCTAATGCAGTAACTGGTGTCATTAATATAATCACTAAAAAATCTATTGACGAAGAATGGAAGATACAAACTTATGTACAAGAAGAGACTGTGAGCAATGAGTATGAACTATTTGACCAAGGTAGACACATACAATCTTTAAATATAGGACATAACTTTAATGACAAATGGTTTGCTAGAATTGGGTTTAACAGAAATGATTTTGCAGGTTTCTTTAATGACAGACAAGGCAGGGACTATTTTGAAAATGATGGCCTAAGAGGCTATGAGTGGCTTCCCAAAGATCAATTGACTACGAATGCGCTAATTAATTTCAAAACTAAAAACTTTCAACTCAATTATAAATTTGAATACTATAACGAAAATGTATATTTCTATGATGCAGCCGTTAGAGCAAATATAGATACCCAAAACCAAACCAGTAACCCTTCTGCTACTGATAGAATTTTTACAACCAATAGATTTGTAAACAATATTAGCTTAGATGGCACATTAAACTCTGGTGCCAACTACAGTGCTACGTTTTCTTACCAACAACAAGAACGGGATATTAATGAGTTTAATTATTTTATCCTAACACAAGAAAGATCCAATGAGATCGATGAAACCTATCAATCTAGCAAAGCTTTCTTTTCTAACGGTACCATAGATAACCTAATAAAAAATAAAGATTACGATTTTCAAATTGGTTACGAAACCAGATATATTGAAGGCTTCGATACTCAAGCTTCTGGTGAGGTGACACAATTTAACGAAACGAGAAACCAAAGCAACTTTGCTGTGTTCAGTTCTTCTGAGGTAAAACTTAACGATAAATTTTCGTTTCGCCCAGGCGTACGATACGAATACAATTCACTTTATAATTCTAAACTAACGGGTGCTTTAAATATCCGATATCTCATGGAAAAGGGTTTTGAATTGAGGGCAAATATCGGTTCTTCTTACCGAGTACCTAATTTTGAAGAGCTCTATTACTTTTTTGTGGATTCCAATCATGATGTAAGAGGAAACGAAAATCTAGATCCAGAGAATGGCTTTTCCACATTTGTTAATCTTAAAAAACGTAGTTGGTTCAAAGGTATTTCATTGATAAACAACCTAAAGGTGAGCTACATTGACGTATCTGATCGGATAGATCTAGCCGTTGTAAATTCTACACCTCTTCAATTCCAATTCATTAATATAGATAAGTTTAGGCAACTTGGCTTTACTCTAGACAACTCATTAAGATTAAATAACCTTACGCTAAACTTAGGTGCTGCAATGCAAGGAATTTCTATGGTCAACAACAGTGAAGCCAATGCTGAGGATGACTTTTTATACAATTTTCAAGTTAACACCAGGGCATCATACAGGTTCGATAAGATCAATACCTCAGTTGCTTTATTACTAAAGTATAATGGCGAGCAGCAAAACTATGTGGCCTCTGGCACTGACAATGATGGTAACACAACATTCTCAAAAGCTACTGTAGATGCCTATTCATGGCTAGATTTATCATTAAGAAAAACATTTTTAGATGATAAGCTAGACATAACACTTGGTAGCAGAAATTTATTTGATGTCACCAATGTCAATGTCAATAATGGATCTGGCGGAGGAGTGCATTCTGCCAATAACAGTGCCTTATTGTTGGGCTACGGAAGATCTTTTTATTTAAAAGCAATGTATAACCTTAATTTTTAAAATAGAAACAATCATGCAAAACAAATTTTTTACACTAATGCTATTTATTGCTGCAGCCCTTATAACCAGTTGTAGCAATGATGACGATGGTCCCCAAGGCCCGATTGAAGTGACCATAGAAGGTGCAACACTAGCCCCTACTGTAGGAGGCCCAAACCAAGGTAACCAAGTATATATCGATTTAAGTACAAGTGAAACAACTTCGGTTAGAAGAGATTCTTGGGACTTGGGATTCTATTCAGGTTCAGATTTTAGAGTAGTGTTAAACAGTGCTGTTTACATGGCAGCTGCAGAATTAAACTCAACAGATATAGACGCTGTTAATTCATCAATGACAGAAGTGACGTCCCTACAACCTTTAGTGGCCGTGGGAACTTTTCAAGAGCAAAGTGCAGCGTATGTAGATAATCCTAATGGTGATCTTTCAGATACAGCGATAGCTTCTATTTCTGCAACTGATGATGCCAATAAAGTCTATTTGGTTAACCTAGGTGATGAAATAGGTACCGAAACACCTTCTACAGGAAGTATTGATATTTCTGATGGCCCTAGAGGCTGGATGAAAATAAGAATACTTAGGGACGGAAACAACTATGTGCTTCAATACGCAGATTTAGATGCTACATCCCATAACGAAGTTAACATTTCTAAAAATGTAGATTACAATTTTACGTTTTTTAGCTTAGTCAATGGTACGGAAGTATCGGTAGAACCAATGAAAACAGAATGGGATATAGTCTTTACGGTGTTTACAAACGAAATCACTGGTTTTGGCCCTTATGGATTTGCTGATTATGTGGTAAATAATATTAAAAATGATGCAAAAGTCTATATGATCGATACAGAAGATGAAGGCACGATAGCGTATGAAGACTTTTCAATCATGGACATAAACGACTCCTTGTTTAGCAGTGATCGTCGTGTTATCGGAAGCAGCTGGAGAAACGGTGGTGGCCCCGGTACTTTACCATCATTAAAAGAAAATGTTTACTACATAATTAATGATGCCAATGGCAACTACTACAAGCTTAAGTTCTTGGCTATGTTTGACACTGACGGAAACAGAGGATATCCGCAATTTGAATATAGCTTATTGGAAGAATAAGAAAATCAATGATAGCTTGAAAATATCTTAGTCGCTTCATTATAAGCACTTTCAAAGCTCATGGCATTTAAGTCATGGGCTTTTTTTTGTGTAAAATACGATAGCATCTTTTCGGTTGGCATATTGCCCGTGAGCTCGTCTTTTGCCATAGGGCAACCACCAAAGCCTTGTATGGCACCATCAAAACGTCTACAGCCAGATTTGTACGATGCATCAATTTTTTCAAACCAGCTTGTTGGCGTGGTATGCAGATGGGCTCCAAATTCAATATTCGGATATTTAGGTATGAGATTAGAAAAGAGATATTTTATATTCTCTGGATTAGAACTTCCAATAGTATCACTTAAGGATAAAATCCTCACCCCCATTTTTGCCAGACGTTCGGTCCACTCCCCTACAATATCTACATTCCATGGGTCGCCATATGGATTTCCAAAGCCCATGGATATATATACAACGACTTCTTTATTGGCTCTATCTGCTATGTTGAGAATTTCTGAGAGCGTCACTACAGATTGGGCAATGGTTTTGTGCGTATTGCGCATTTGAAAGTTTTCTGAGATGGAAAACGGAAACCCCAAATAATCAATTTCTTTATGCAGAGATGCGTCGTTAGCTCCACGAACATTAGCTATAATCGCCAATAATTTACTTTTGGTTTTACTTAAGTCTAATTGTGATAAAACCTCAGCAGTGTCTACCATTTGGGGAATTGCTTTTGGAGACACAAAACTCCCAAAATCAATGGTATCAAAACCGACCCTAAGTAAAGATTGGATGTACTGTACTTTTTTTTCGGTAGGAATAAAATCCTTAATGCCTTGCATAGCATCTCGCGGACATTCTATAAGTTTTACAGCTTTGTTCATTGCTGTAAATATAAGGCTAACGAAAACGATTTCAAACTTTCTTGAACGATCGAAGTATAACGCATATTCCTAGATTCAATTTATCTTTATTTTAAAAGCCTCTTAGACGTATACAATACGATTTACACTAGGATAAAAATAGCTATTCCTATAAAAACTACTATCTGCAACCATTTTAAGATCGTGCCAGAATTCTTATGATTTAGAGTATAGATTTTTATTTGGCCAGCAAGCATCGCTATGGCAGAAAAAACAATAAACGACACCAACATAAATACACCGCCTAAAATGTAAAACTGTATTACTGTATCCATGGTTTCACTAAATAAAAAACCCGGAAAAAATGCTAAAAAGAAGATGGTTACTTTTGGATTTAATACGTTCATAAAAAAGCCTTGCACAAATAATCCTTTTAAACTTTTTTTTGGCGCTGCTTCAGTGTTTAAATTCAATTCTGTGTTGGATTTATAGACCTTGTATGCCAAATACAAAAGATATATCGCACCCATTACTTTAATTGTAAAAAACACAGCTTCATTGGCCTTAATTATAGCTGAAACACCAAAAGCCAGCAATGTAGTGTGTATTATACAACCCGTTATTAAACCGCAGACCGTAGCTAAACCATAAGATTTTCCGTTAGTAATGCTTTGTACCAATACATAGATATTGTCTGGCCCGGGGGAAATGGCCAAAGCAGATGTTGCCAGTGCAAATGATATGAGGGTTTCAATACTCAAAACTAAGGGAATTTTGGTGCAAGTCCATTAGACTTTGTTCAATAATGCCTTATTGATGGACTTGATTAATTTTGGCCCCTCATAAATAAAGCCAGTATATACCTGTACTAAATCTGCCCCGGCATTAAGTTTTTCAAGAGCATCCTCAGCAGAGTGTATGCCCCCAACTCCAATTATAGGAAACGCCTTATTGCTTTTGTCAGACAGGTATTTAATAACTCTAGTGGATTTTGCCTTTATGGGCTGTCCGCTTAGTCCTCCGTTGCCAATTTCGGACAAACGCTTATCAGAAGTCTTCAAATTATTTCTATCTGTAGATGTATTGCTTGCAATAACACCGTCTAAATGGGTCTGTTTAACTAAGTCTACAATTTCATCGAGCTGGCCGTTGTTAAGGTCTGGTGCAATTTTTAATAGAATGGGTTTTTGTATATCAAAAGTCTTATTGGCTTTCTGTACAGCTCCAATAAGTTCCAACAAATAATCTTTATCATTAAGTTTTGCATGGCTACCTACATTGGGGCAACTTACGTTTAACACAAAATAATCGACATAAGGATGTAGGGCATTAAAACATTCTAAATAATCACTTGTATAATCTTCTGGCTTTGTTTGCGTATTTTTTCCAATATTTCCACCAATAATCAACTGCCCCTTGTTTTTCTTCAGCTGTTCTATAGCTGCTTCAAGTCCTTCGTTGTTAAAACCCATTCGATTAATAATCCCTTGGTCAGCTTTAAGCCTAAATAATCGTTGCTTTGGATTACCAGCCTGAGCCTTTGGTGTTACCGTACCTATTTCTATAAAGCCAAAGCCAAAATTTGCCAATTCATTATACAGAATAGCATTTTTATCAAAACCAGCGGCAAGACCAACTGGGTTTTTAAATTTTAATCCGAATAACTCGCGTTCCAAGGATTCATCTTCTACCAAATATAATGCTCTAAAGAGTCCTTTTGCACCAGGTATTTTTGAAAGATTTCGTATTAGGGAAAACGTAAAATAATGTATGCTTTCCGGGTCGAAACAAAATAAAATTGGTCGGATAAGTGCTTTATACATAGATGCCATTTTGCTTTGCAAAAGTACTAATAATTACAATACTAATTTTGAGAAGTAAACTATCAAAAGTCATACTTTTTAAAAAAACATTTACTTAACTTTGGGCAGTTAATCAAAAATAAAACTCATGAAAAAAATAATTATTCCTGTTGATTTTTCTAAATATTCGGAATATGCATTAGAAACCGGAGCCGCATTGGCAAAGAAGTACAATGCAGAACTTATAGTTATGCATATGCTAGAACTTTCGGAATCTATATTTTCAGCCACCAGCTCAGAGAGAAACGAAGAAACCGTTTTTATGCTAATGGTTGCCAATAAAGAATTTGAAACCTTTTTAGATAAAGACTATTTAAAGGGCATCACAGTAACTCCCTTGATAAAAAACCATAAAGTTTTAAAGGAAGTTTCTGAAGTCGCTTCTCACGAAAAGGCAGATTTAATTGTCATGGGATCTCGTGGACACAGTGAACATGATGGTGTATTTACAGGTTCTAACACAGAAAAAGTAGTTCGTTATAGCAACACTCCTGTTTTGGTGGTTAAATCTAAACCAGAGTCCATTAACTTTAAACACATTACACTTGCTACAGATTTTGAGGAGAGTAGTATTTCGGCTGTAAAAATGGCCTTGGAGGTATTAAATGAACTTGCAGATAAAGTCACCTTGCTCCACATTAACCTTCCTAACTCAAACTTTTTGAGCACGGATGAAATTAACGAAAAAGTTTCTGATTTCTTGAAGCTTTCCAACCTCAATAAAGATGAGCTGAATATAGCCTTTACATCAGATCATAATGTAGAATATGGTATTATGAACTATGTACGTAGAGAGCATGCTGATGCCATGGCTATTATTACCCACGGTAGAACTGGGCTGAGTCATTTCTTTAGTGGCAGTATTTCTGAAGATTTGGTAAATCATTCAAAATTACCAGTTGTTACTTTTAAGCTATAGCATTCAACACCTATAAGTTTAATGAAGGCCTTGATAATAATCAGGGCCTTTGTTTTTCAGAACTTTGACCAATATACTTACCAACTACAACAGCTGTTAAAATCACCAAATAGAATTGACCTATCAAACCTATAAAAATAGAGGCCTTCTGCGCAACGGGTGAGACGGGAGAAATATCACCATAGCCAACAGTCATCAAAGTAATATAGCTATAATACATAAGTGTTTCAGCTACATTGTCACTATTTTCAGCAATTAGCCCAGAGAACGAATTGGGATAGACAATCTCAATGGTCAAACACATAAAAAAGGATAAAAGTCCTAACGAAATATAGCCACTTATTAAACCCAAGATTACATTTTTACCCACAACTTTTGCATTCCAAACTTGCTTAATGATTTCGATGGTGACCAAAGCGTAAAATATAAAGTAAGAAGCAAGCTTTATATAATTAAAATTATCGCCCTTGCCCGAATGTAAAATATTAGAAATTAGCCCCACAATAAATAAGCCAACAAAAACCGAAAGAAAAAAAGATGAAGTTTTACTTTTGCAAACCAATAATACGCCAGATACTATATTGAACAATAAGAATATAGGCATAATCCATTCCTCAAATATAATGATGGGGATAAGCAATGAACCAAATAAAATGAATAGCTGAGTAAACAAAAAAAGCTCAAAACGATATACGTATAACTTATTGATCATAATAGAATTTTAATCCTCTAAAATAGAGTCATCAAACTTATAATCTTTATAGTTGACTTTAAATAAAATACTGTAGAACGACGGGATGAACAAAAGTGTAATTACAGTGCCAAACAACAACCCAATCATAATACTTACTGCCATGCCTTCCCACATTTCACCTCCACTTAAGTACAGAGGGATTAATCCTAAAACCGTAGTAAATGTTGCCAGAAGTATTGGTCTAAAACGTTGTAGGCAAGCTGCTATTATTGCATCTTCTATTGGTCTCTTGAGTTCGCTTTCTTCAATTTGAATCCTGTCTATCAGAACAATAGCATTATTAATAACTATACCGGCCAAAGAAATCACGCCCAGAAATGGCATAAAGCCAAATGGCTCTTGAAAGATAAGCAACCCTATAACCACTCCTATTATTCCCAAAGGAATGGTTGAAGCTACCATAACAGTTTTCCTAACCGAATTGAATTGAATAATCAACAATAAAATTATTATAAATCCTGAAAGTGGCAAATAGCTAATTACCGCACCCATATTTTCGGCTGTATTCTCGGCATCACCACCAAATTTGTACGTATAACCTTCGGGCCAATTTTTTGAAACTTCTTCCATGTAAGGTGTCATGACCTTCATAATGGCAGAAGCATTTCCAGTGGCATTCAATTCCGAACTTACGTTAATAGTTCTATCAATATCAAGTCGCTTAATTTTTGCGTATTGCCATTGTGGTTCAATACTTGCTACCTGAAGCAATGGTACACTTTTACCCGAACTCTGTACATATATATTTAAGGTTTCTATAGAAGATAATGTTTGCTGTTGACTTTCGTTACTTCGCATGAGGATGGGAATGGATTTATCATTTTCTCGATATTCTCCTGTTTGAAAACCATCTAAAACAGTTTGAAGCGAAGTGGCCACATCCGAACTTGTAACACCTGCTAATTGCGCTTTGTTTTGATCGATGTTAACTACGAACTTTTTTGTTTTTGGACCCCAATCGTCCTTAATGTTTTTAGTGCCCGAAACGGTTTTCAATTTTTGTTTGGTCTCTTCGGAAAGCTCAGCCAAAACATCTGGATTTTCACCAGAAATTTTAATTTCTATTGGTGTTCCGCCACCACCAGAGCCCAACAAACCTACCTTAATATCAGCATTGGGAAAATTATTGAAGCAGTATTTATCTAACCTTTCAACCAACTCACTGTTATAAATAAAATCAGAAGTATTGACAAGTATATGTGCGTAACTAGCATCGGGTTCGTCTGTGGTGTAACCTAAATCGTAAGACGAAGGGCCCTCACCAACATAAGCCGACCAATCCGTTATCCCATTTGGTCTTTTGTCATTAACCAATAACTCTTCTGTCATATAATCTTCAATACCCTTAATGACCTCTTTTGTGGCTTCGATGCGAGTGCCTTGGGGCAAATTAACATCTATGGTTATCATATTTCGGTCGCTATCGGGGAAAAACACAAAAGGTATTTTACCAAAGCCCAGTAACGATAAGAAGAATGCTCCAATGATTCCGAATAGCACCAATCGTTTATATGAGAGTGCAACCAGGATAAGATCTTTATAATACAGTTTAAGCTTATCAATTGTTTTATCAATTATGGATGCTTTTTTTTCGGACTTGGGTGTTACTTTCAAAAACAAAAAGCAAAGCAAAGTGATGACCGTTAGTGCCAAAATCCAAGAAGACAATAGTGCCAAGGTAATAACGACAAAAATTGGCCCAACAATATCACCCATAGTAGATTCTGCCATGTAAAATGCCAAGAAAGCCGCCGAGGTGGTTAGTGTAGAGATTAACAATGGTGTAAACAATTCTCCACAGGCATCTATGGCAGCCTTTTTAGCCTCAATGCCTTTTTCCATTTTAACCATTATGGTTTCGGCAACAACAATAGCGTTATCGACCATCATCCCTAAGGCCATAATTAATGCTGCAAGTGTAACTTGGTTGAGTCCCATGCCAATAGTTCCCATGAGCATTAAGGTCATTATGGTAACCATAGGAATTAAACTGGCAATGATACCTCCAGTTCTTAGACCCAAGAATATTAACATAACAATTAATACAATGGTTATAGATTGAATTAGATTGACAATGAAATCACTAATTTTATTGTCAATGTAAATATCTAAAGATGATAACCGCTCAAGCTCTAAACCTACGGGTAATATTTTTCTCCATTTACCCATAACGACATTAATATCTTCCCCCAATTGAATAATATTAGCACCTTTCTTAAGACTTACATGCATGGAAATAGCCTCTTGACCATTAACCGTAACCAATTGACTCGGAGGGTCTATATAATCTTTTCTTACAGTAGTTATATCTCCCAGATATACTAATTGCGTGCCATCTCCTACGGGAATCAATGTTTGTTTAATATCATCGATTGAGTTGAAGTTTCCCGAAGGTTCTAGAATAATACGTTCATTACCTAAATTAATCTGGCCTCCAGAGCTTAAAATATTGGTGGAACCTATTATACCTTGTAGTTTCGATGCAGATAAACCGTATTCTTTTAAACGGGAATTATCAAACTCAATGAAAACACGTTCATCTTGTACGCCACCAACTTCGACTTTAGCAGCTAAATCCAGCTTTATTAAATCATCCTTAATATCATCTATGTAATCTTTTGCTTCTGCATAAGAAAAACCATCAATCACCAATCCTACGGCTATGCCAAATACTTCACCAATGCCATCATCATTTAAATTGGGCTGTACACCAGATGGCAAACCTTTTATTTGTGAAAGCTTTCGTCTTAATCGATCCCAGACAGATTGTAAATCTTCTGGTTTCACCTGATCTTTTAATTCGACAGAAACCACTGATAATCCAGATCTCGAGGTACTGGTTACTTTTTTCAATTCTGGTAACTCCTGTACCACTTTTTCAACTTTATCCGTAACCAATTGTTCTACACGCTCGGGACTTGAGCCCGGAAAAGGTGATACCACAGTAGCCACTCTTACCGTATAGGGTGGCATGCTATCTCTAGATAGGGATTGGTAGTAAACCATGCCCATAATCATTATCGTAGCAAGGACGGTAAAGGTGATTCGGTTTCTGTTGATGGAAAATGCAGTTAAATTCATCTAAGCTTAGTTTAATTTTACCTCTTGCCCATCTAATAAAGTCTGTAGACCAGCTGTGGCTATTTTTTGACCTTTGTTAAGGCCAGATTTGACTTCAAACCCATTAGAGGTAAGATTCCCTATGATTATTGCCTGTTTTTTTACAGTTGCTTTATCCTTATCGCCTTCTATCAAGAAAACAAATCTTCCATTGGCATCCTCACCAACAGCACTCGCTGGGATTACAATCATGTTTTCTATTAAATCTTTATCAACAAACTCAAATAACACATTAGCCGCCATACCACTTTTAATACGCTCATCAGTATCGGTAACCATAACCGTTATTGGATAGGTAGACGTATTAGAATCTAATGCTGGTGCTACCTCAGTGATTATAGCATTAAATGTTTCATTCTCAATCGCAGTAAAGGATACCTTTACTTTCATACCTTTTTGCACCGTATTAATTACAGACTCTGGTAGACCTAAACTGATCTCAATGGCAGTACCAGCATTTAAGACACCAACGACCTGGCCTGGCGATACATTCTCGTCAACCTCGGCAGAAACTGAAGCTATAACACCATCCTCTGGAGCATATAAATACCCAAACCGTATTTGGTCTTGCTGTATGGCTACACTTCGCTTAGCAGATTCAAAACTTGCTACGGCAGTTCTATAAGAATTTTTAGCAGCTTCGTAATCACTTAGCGAAGCGCTTCCCTTTTCGTATAAAGTTCGCATACGGTTCAAAGACAGTTTTGCCGTATTCATTTGAGACTCTGAACTGTTTTTAGATTCTATGGATGATTCATAACTTAACCTAGCAGTAACATTATCTAGTGTTCCTAGCAGCTGTCCTTTTTTAACTTTCTGCCCTAACTTCATATCCAGCTTGGTCACTATGCCACTACTTCTAAAACTAAGGTTTATAATTTTTTCGGTTTTAGCTGTACCACTAAATTGCCTGGTTTTTTCGCCACCCAAGTAAGCAACTTCAGCATACTTAACGGGTCTTAAAACATTGTCTTCTTTAACTTCTTTTTCACCGCAGCTAAACATAGATAGCATTAAAGCTACACTGCTAATTCTATAGATTCGATTAAATAGCATTATCGTTAATGTGTTTAGGTGTTAATTATTATTTTTAGTAAATTCTAAAAAGCGCTGTACAAATGCTTCCCGTTCAGTTTTGTCTTGCAATAAAAAGAATAGACCTAGAAAGCGTTCTAGTTGCATGGCACTCAACAAGTAGTTATATGTTGCATTTGCACTGGCTAGTTGCGCTTGCAAATAGTTGTTTTGGGCATCTAACAGTTGAACAATATTAACTGCTCCGTTAGCGTATGAAGTTTGGGTTAAATCTAAAGCCTCCTCAGCTGTTTCCACAAATACTTCGGATAATTGAATATTGGATATTTGATTGATTAACTCTAAGACCGAATCGTTGACATTTTTTTCGATATTTAGTATAATTTTATCCTTTGATACTTCAAGTTGTTCCCTCTGTACTGAGGCAATCTGTTGATTTAAATTTTGCTTATTTTGGTTAAATATTGGTATTGAAACATTTAATCCAACGGTATAATAGCCGTCTGGAATGGCAGAAAAACCCATTGGGAAATCTGTACCAACTCCCGATCTTGAAAATTCATGGTTATACTGACCCTGAAAGGCTACAGTAGGCAAAAAACGACCGACCCCAAACAAACGTTCACTACGCTTGGTTGCTTCAATGTTGTAATTCAAAGCCTTTAATTCCGGTGCATTATTAATGGCTTCTTGTATCAAGAATTTCACAAAAGGAGTCTTTAATGTCGGGTCATCTAAAAACTGTCCAAGCTGTTCATAGTTATAATTGCTAAAAATACCTTTTTGCAATTCGGCCTCATCAACATCTATCTTTGTATCAATAGGGTTGTTTAATAATTGGTTTAAAGTGTAATACGCTTGTTCTAACTGATTGACTGCCTCAACCATCTGCTGGGTATTCTGAGCCATTTCTGACTTAAAGCGTAACACGTCTGACTTACCAGACTGACCAGCTTCATAGTTCTCTGTGGCAATTTTTAAATTATATCTCGTCAATTCTAGATTCTTGTTCTGAATGGCAAGATTTGCCTTAAGAATTAAAGCAGTAAAATATGAGGTTGCCACATTAAAAACAGTATTTAAAGCCTCACTATTGTAGTTTTCTTTTTGTGCTTCGCGTAAGGATTTCTGAATGCTAATATTGGCATTGACTGACTCAGAAAACACAGTTTGTTGCAATGAAATGTTGCCAGCAGTTGTCAATTCTGGATTCTGCCCATTACTAACCTCAGCAAGGTCCGGATCTACATAAGAGCCTGTAGCTTCTGCGGTTACATTTGGTAAATAGTCGCTATTGGCCACTTTAACATCTTGCTCAGCGAGTGTAATATCGCGCTGTAAAACTTGTAAATCCAAATTCTCAGTAATAGCCTCTTGCATAGCACTTACTAGAGTATACTTCTTATCAGTTACAGTTTCGTCTGGGTTACCAATAAAAGTAGTAGAGGCTATTAAGCTATACCTTAGCGGTAATCCTATTTTTTCGGCAGTATTATAATTAATTGTAAGATTACTTTGGGTCTCAAGTTTAGTATTTACTGTAGAAAACTCATTGTTTAAAACTACTGATTCTACTGTTAAAGCGATTTTTCTAAAAAACTGTTCTAGCTCAGACTTGTTGTGATTACTCGCTAAAATACCATTAGTTACATCTCTAATAGGATTTGCTGTGAACGATGGCAACTTTTTATCAATTAAAACTTGAGCTAAATTTTGCACCTCTGTATCGGTAAGATAAAATCCACCAGCCAGATATAAAGCATCAATACTGTCTAAACCAGAGATAATGTCATTTAAATCATTAAAGGGAATATACTTAATATCAACATCTATATCTTCACTAATATCATCAAAAGCTGCAGTGATGGGCAGATTCTCAAAAAATGGTTTTTCTATAGCTACACCAATAATTTTTGGCTTTGCCAATTCTTTCAACAACCGCAAATCCTCTGTGTAAGACTGTGATGTTGTTATTGACACAAAATTCTTTGAATCAGAGGTTACATTTCTATCAATTGCCAATTCCTCACTCAAAGCACCAAAAACGATAGTCGGTTTAGGATAGTTATCAATTTTAGATATAACCGTATTATTAACTACACCAAAAGCAATTATAATATCGGTATCGTTATTGAGTAATAAATTATAATTAGTATTGGCTTTATTCAAGTCAAAATCATTGACAAGTTTATTATTTTCCGGAAATTCGAGTACAGCATCCTCACCTACTACAGCAATAATTTCTTTAGAAAGATCCGCAAGAAGTCTTTCGATTTCTGGAGAGGTCTTATCCAATAAATAGCTAATTTTATAGGTTGGGGATTGGCCAAAAGAAAGTAATAGGAAACAAAAAGTCAGTACAAAACTGAGATAATAGCGCATTTCTTTAGTTGGTTTGGTTGATAGCGTCTTATAAAAGTAAAACTTATTTCTTTAGCAACCAATTAATTAAAAAGTATTTGAATTCCGTTTAACGTTTCATCTTAATAGTTGTTATTTTTGATAAAAACTTTAAACATGCAACACATTATAAACCGATTTATCAGTTATGTAACTATAGATACAGAATCTGACCCTAACTCAGAAACAACCCCAAGTACAGCAAAGCAATGGGATTTAGCCAATAAATTGGTTGAAGAGCTTAAAGCTATAGGTATGAGTGATGTTACCATAGATGATAACGCCTACATCATGGCCACCTTACCGAGTAATGTTGATCACGATGTGCCTACCATTGGGTTTATATCACATTTTGATACTTCGCCAGATTTCACTGGAGCCAACGTAAAACCTCAAATTATTGAGAATTATGACGGAAAGGATATTGTATTAAATGCTGAAAAGAATATTGTGCTCTCACCTGATTATTTTGAAGACCTTTTGCTTTACAAAGGTCAGACCTTAATTACCACAGATGGTACTACACTTTTGGGAGCTGATGATAAAGCTGGTATTACAGAAATTGTAACAGCCATGGAATATCTTATAAAACATCCTGAAATTAAGCATGGCACCATAAAAGTGGGCTTTACGCCAGATGAGGAGATTGGTAGAGGTGCGCATAAATTTAATGTTGAAAAGTTTGGAGCCGATTGGGCATATACCATGGATGGTAGCCAGATTGGTGAGTTAGAATATGAAAATTTTAATGCTGCAAGCGCAAAAATTAAAGTAAAAGGAAAGATTGTGCATCCTGGTTATGCCAAGGGGAAAATGGTAAATTCAATGTACTATGCTTCTGAATTTATAAATGTTTTACCGAGACTAGAAACACCCGAACATACGGAAGGTTATGAAGGTTTTTTTCATTTGCATAGTGTGGAAGGTAAAGTCGAAGAAACCAAACTCCAATATATTATAAGAGACCATGATAATGATAAGTTTGAAGCACGTAAGGCCTTAATGGAAAAAATTGTCCTGGACCTTAACACCAAATTTGAGTCAGAGCTATTTGAGATTGAAATTAAGGATCAATACTATAATATGAAAGAAAAAGTTGAACCTGTAATGCATATTGTAGATATTGCTGAAGAGGCCATGAAATCGCTTGGCATTACACCTTTAATTAAACCTATACGTGGTGGTACGGACGGCTCACAATTATCATACATGGGATTGCCATGTCCAAATATCTTTGCTGGTGGACATAATTTTCATGGTCGTTATGAGTATGTGCCAGTGGAAAGTATGCAAAAAGCTGTAGAAGTGATTTGTAAAATTGCTGAGTTGACGGCAACACGATAAATAACATATTAAGCTACTCTACTAAATAGGTAAACCACTTTGCTAGTTAGTCTTTACATACAAGCAAAATGAAATTAAAATCGCATTGACTTAAAGTTTACCATACACGAGTTACAAAGCACAAGAAGATGAAATAAACAATATACAAATCCATTAATTAGCTTTTTATGGCTAAAGTTTTGCACAAAACCAAGCTTTTTTGCTAAATTCATGGCTCCAACTTAGTAATGCCTAACCATTAACTAAACTTATAATGAAAAAAGTCTATTCTGTAGAAGAATACATAGAGCTTAACTCTAAATGGTCCGAAGAATTAAAACGGCTTCGCCATACAATCTTAAAAACCGAGCTTACTGAAACCATAAAATGGAGTATGCCAACGTATTGTCTAAATGGCAAAAACGTGCTGGGCATGGGTGCTTTTAAAAACCATTTTTGCCTATGGTTTCACCAAGGTATCTTTTTAAAAGATGAGCACAACCTACTTATGAATGCTCAAGAAGGTAAGACCAAAGCCTTACTACAAATGCGTTTTGATTCTATCGAAGATATTGAAGATACCATTGTACTAAACTATGTAAAAGAAGCCATAGAAAATCAAAAGGCTGGTAAAACCATAAAACTAAAACGTAATACTGAAGACATCGTAATTCCGGTTGAGCTAAAAATTAAACTCAACTCTAATACAGAATTAAATACAGCTTTTTTGGCTCTAACACTGGGCAAACAACGTGAGTATTGCAAATATATCTCAGAAGCCAAAGGAAAAGCTACAAAACAAAAACGCTTAGAAAAAATAACTCCTATGATTATGCAAGGAGTAGGCTTACACGATAAGTATAAAAACTGCTAATACAGTGACGCTTAATAAGCTTATCTTGTTGAACTTACATTAATACAATACAAAAAAACTTTATAAACTAAAAAAGCCGCTTAATGAGCGGCTTTTTACTTTATTATCATCAGCTTATTTTGCTTTAGCTGGTGTATTTAATTTTCTACTCATTTCCATTGAGATTGCAGAACGGTCAAACTTAATTTTACCTGCTAAGGTTTCGATAACACAACTATTATCTTTATCGTTCAGCTCTACAACTTTTCCGTGCATACCGCTTTTGGTTAACACACGGTCACCACGTTTTAATTCGCTAGCAAATTTCTTTTCTTGCTTTGCACGTTTCATCTGTGGTGCAATCATAAAGAAATACATTACAGCAAAAATGGCTATAAATGGTAAAAAAGATCCTAATCCTTCCATTAATTATATATTAATATTTGTAGCCTTAATTATCCTTTTGTAGTTGACAAAGGATTTACAGCTGGCTTTTTAGCTGGTGTCTTTTGTGGTGCATTAGGGTCTGGCTCAATCATAGCAGAAATCTTAACGATTTGAGTACCTTTTTCAGTGTTAGTTGTCATTGTCAAAGATTTAGACACTTTTCCATTGCCCTTACCATTAAACTTTACAGTAAACTGGCCTGTTTCTCCAGGTGCGACTTCTTTTGTATAGTTAGATGGTACGGTACAACCACAAGTACTTTTTATGTTACTTACTACCAACATTGAGTTACCTGTGTTTTTATATTTAAATACGGTTTCTACTGGAGTTCCATTCATTAGAGTTCCAAAATCGTGTGTCTCTTTATCTAATTCAAGTACTGGGAAATTCCCCGCATTGGCATCACGCTCAGCAGCAACAGCTACATTTTCTGATTTAACTTTACTTGCAGCATCTTCTTTACAAGATGTAAAGGCTACCATACATAAAGCACTAAGTCCTAAGATTACTTTTTTCATTACTATATTTTTTTAGTTAATATGTTCTATTTTCTTTCAGCTTGTAAAGGTAATAATTATTTCAACCAATTAAAATTTTTAGTCTGTCCTTAACATGTTTTGAAAGAAAATTCCTGTAAATTTAAGAATTGTTTTTTTAGAATAACACATCTACATTAAACCTCTTCCCGTTTTTAAGTGTAGCTTTTCAGACTGGTATTCCTTAACTATTTTGTCCAAAATTCCATTAATAAATAAGCTACTTTTTGGTGTAGAATATTCCTTGGCAATTTCTAGATATTCATTAATAGTTACTTTATAAGGTATGGATGGAAATTTTTGAAATTCGCAAAGTGCCATTTTTAACACTACGCCATCAATGCTTGCTAAACGCTCTGTATCCCAATTGGTAGTTTTTTTGGAAATTTCTTCAGAAAATTTAGAATTATTTAAAATGGTCTTTTGCAACAAACTTTTTGCAAATTCCTTATCATCTTCATCCTTATACAAGTTTGGCAATAAAGCAGTTTCTGGCGAGGTTAATTTAAGCTTTCGCATTACTTTTAAAAGTGCTGTATTTACCACAGGAAGATCATCAACCCAGGTGAGTTTCTTATCTTCAAAATAATCGTAGAGTTTATCGTTTGGCGCAATCACTTCAGAATAAATATCTATAATAAACTGCTTATCCTTTTTAAAAGTCGTTTCTGAATCATTCATATAATCATCATAACGTTTGCTCTTAATAATGGCTTTGAATAGAATATCAACGTATTCAAAATCTAAATCCCAAAAATTAAGCTTTCGCTTTCCAATAATGTCTTGCAGCATTTTGTTTTCGCCAATTAACTGCAGCAATTGATTATCTTGAAACTTGGTATTAGGGTTTTTATCGGCATCAGAACCTAAAAGTTTCTTTTGCAGTTTTTCGTTGTGATTTTTACTCTTTTTATGAAGCTCTGTAAGTAAGGCTAAAATAGAAAGGTACAAATCGTACATACTGTCTAAACTATGCAGCAAAAACCTTTCGTCTTTGGCAAGATCATCACTTTCAGTACCTTTAAAAGCATACAAGGATTGCATTACTTTTATTCTGATGTGTCTTCGGTTTAGCATATAAAAAGAACTGCGTTATCTAAAGTTATTAAAAAAGGTGAATCTACTACGATTCACCTTGCAAAAATAGTATTATTTAACTCTGAAAAAAATTATTTGGAATTTTCTCTTTTTCGAGTTTCAATACGTTCTCTGGCAATATTTAATGCAGCAGTATGCGTTGTAATATTGTTGACCTTAGCATTATCTAAAATTTCGAGTGTGGTATTGAATATATTTTCTGTTTTGCGCATTATTTCTTGTCTATCATAATTTTCTAATTCAGCATACACGTTAATAATTCCGCCTGCATTAATTAAAAAATCTGGTGCATAGACAATACCTCGTTCTTGTAAAATCTCGCCGTGCTTGTTTTCTTCTGCCAACTGGTTATTAGCCGCACCCGCTACAATTTTAGCTTTTAGCTTGTATATGGTATCATCGTTTATTGTTGCACCAAGAGCACATGGAGCATAAATATCCATCGGCTCACTATAAATATCGTTTCCACCATAAATTGTAGCACCATATTTAGAACGTACTTCTTCTAATCGTTCTTGGTTTATGTCAGCTATGGTAACCTTAGCTCCTTCATTGACCAAGTGTTCTACTAAAGCTTCACCTACATGGCCTATACCTTGCACAAATACACTTCTATCTTCGAGCACATCAGAACCATATTGGAATTTGGCAGCAGCTTTCATACCCATAAATACACCATAAGCTGTAATCGGAGAAGGGTTGCCTGCTCCACCTCTACTTTCTGAAATTCCTGTTACGTAAGGTGTTACATCTCTTACAATATCCATATCTTCAGTGGTCATACCAACATCTTCAGCAGTAATATATTTACCACTTAACGAGTGTACAAACTCACCAAATCGTTTCATTAATTCTGGTGTCTTTTGTGTTTTGGCATTACCAATGATTACGGCTTTACCTCCTCCAAGGTTTAAACCTGTAATTGCAGATTTAAAAGTCATACCACGCGATAAGCGCAATACGTCATTAAGAGCTTCCCATTCGTTTTCGTAATCCCACATTCTTGTACCTCCAAGTGCAGGGCCCAATATTGTATTGTGGATACCAATTATTGCTTTTAAACCAGTATCTTTGTCGTTGCAAAAAACGATTTGTTCGTGATTGTCAAAAGAGTTTTGGCCAAAAACCGGATCTATTTTTGAAAGTTCATTAGAACTTATTATTTCTGAAGTCATTATAAGTTAGGTTTAATGCTGCTTGAAGATTATCTAAAAACAGCGGACAAAAATAAATTATTATTGGAGGATTAGCAAAATATTAACGTCAAAATAAGATTATCGTAATATTTTTGACTCGCCAAAAATCATATGAAAGCACTAAAACACCTCAACAAATATTTCTTTAAATACAGGTACCGATTAATTATTGGTATAATTATCACCATAGTAGCAAAGATTTTTGCACTTTTCACTCCTAGGTTTGTTGGAGATGCCATCAATGTAATTTCCGATAGATATAATGGGAACATTTCTTATGAGGTGTTTAAAACTGAATTAACCACTATCACACTCTACATAATTGGTGCAGCAGTTATTGCCGGAATGTTCACCTTCTTAATGCGACAAACCATTATAAACGTCTCTCGCCATATTGAATACGATCTTAAAAATGAAATTTATCAACATTACCAAGTTTTATCTCTAAACTTTTATAAGTCTAATAGAACTGGGGATTTAATGAATCGCATCAGTGAAGATGTTGGTAAAGTGCGCATGTATGTTGGCCCTGCCATAATGTATACCATGAATACTATTACATTATTTACTGTCGCAATTATATATATGATAAATACTGCGCCAGAATTAACGCTATATACATTAATACCGCTCCCAATATTATCTGTAGCGATCTATAAATTGAGTAGACTTATAAATAAACGTAGTACTATTGTTCAACAATCGTTATCAACACTTTCCACCTATACTCAAGAAACGTTTAGTGGTATTTCGGTAATAAAGTCTTATGGTATAGAGCTCAGGACCAATTCAGAGTTTGATACACTTTCAGCAGAAAACCGCCAAAAACAAATAAACTTAACCAAAGTACAAGCTTTATTTTTCCCTATGATGATATTACTTATTGGCTTAAGTAATCTTATCGTAGTATATATAGGAGGCATGCAATATATGAATGGTAAAATCGAAGATATTGGAACTATCGCAGCATTTTTAATCTACGTAAATATGCTCACATGGCCAGTAGCCGTTGTTGGTTGGGTAACTTCGTTGGTACAACAGGCTGAAGCTTCACAAGAACGTATCAATGAGTTTTTAAACACCGAGCCCGACATACAGAATACGGTTAATGAGCTTACACCCATAAAAGGAGATATTGAATTTAAAAATGTATCCTTTGTTTACCCAGACACAAATATTGAAGCTTTAAAAGATGTGAGTTTTAAATTAAAATCTGGACAAACTTTGGCAATTCTAGGAAAGACTGGTTCAGGGAAATCTACGATTTTGGATTTAATTGGCCGATTATACGACGTTAACAATGATGGGGTTTTAGTAGACAATACTGCAGTCTCAAAATTAAATCTATACAGCTTGCGCGAAAGTATTGGTTATGTTCCACAAGATGCATTTTTGTTTTCTGATAGCATTAAAAACAACATTAAATTCGGAAAAGAGGACGCCACTGATGATGAAGTTATCGAAGCTGCCAAAAATGCTAGAGTCCATAAAAACATTATTGGTTTTAAAAGAGGTTACGATACAGTTCTGGGAGAACGTGGTATTACTTTATCTGGCGGACAGAAACAGCGTGTCTCCATAGCCAGAGCCATTATTAAAAGACCAGATATTCTGTTATTTGATGATTGTCTTTCTGCTGTAGATACTGAGACTGAAGAAAAAATTCTTAAAAATCTCGTAAAACTTACAAAAGACAAAACAACAATTATTGTAAGTCATCGTGTGTCTTCTGCAAAAAATGCCGATCAGATTATTGTATTGGATGATGGCAAGGTAATTCAGACAGGAACTCACCAAAGTCTCATAAATGTTGAAGGCTATTACAAAGAACTTTATACAAAACAGCTCTCAGAAAAAGAAATGCAATAATTTGTTTGTTTGTTTAGTTTTTTTTTAGATTTTTGGTTTTGAATTTTAAAAAAATATTAGCTATGAGTGATTATGGAATGATGGACAAGGAAGAAATATATTCCAAAGTATTACGTGCAGGAAGACGAACTTATTTCTTTGATGTAAGAGCAACTAAAGCGGGTGATTACTACTTAACCATTACCGAAAGTAAAAAGTTTACCAATGATGATGGATCTTACCATTACAAAAAGCACAAAATTTATCTTTACAAAGAAGACTTCACTGAGTTTAGAGAAATTTTGGCAGAAATGACAGACTATATTATTACAGAAAAAGGGGAAGAAGTCATTAGCGAACGTCATCAAAAAGATTTTAAACGCGAAGACGATTTTGTAACTCAAGAAGCAAAAACACCAGAAGATACACAAAGTACCGATAACTTTACTGATATTAGTTTTGACGATATTTAAGCCTTAACTTCTGTTAAATTATAACAAAAACCGTTACGCTTCGTAACGGTTTTTTTATTTTTAAACTTTAACCAAGTTCAAAATATATGCAACGTATTGCTTTACTATTGTTTATAGCAACCACTACACTTTTTTCACAGACCCAAACTGATTTATCGTATTACTTACCGCAAGATGTTCAGTACAACCCAAATATTCCAACACCTAAAAGTGTAATAGGTCACGAGGTTGGTGAATGGCATATTACACACGACAAGTTAATACAATACATGTATGCATTAGCTGAAGCCTCAGAACGCATTACTATTGAAGATAGAGGCAAAACCTATGAAGACAGACCTTTAGTACTCCTAACCATTACATCACCGAAAAATCATCAAAATATAAAGGCGATCCAATCTGCACATATACAGGCTACAGAAACCAATTCTTCTAGTTTAGACAACAGACCGATCATTGTTTATCAGGGATTTTCTATACACGGTAATGAGTCTAGTGGCTCAAATGCGGCTTTGGTTGTTGCTTATTATTTGGCTGCTGCTCAAGACTCAAAGATTGACAATCTATTAAAAAATACGGTAATATTATTGGATCCATCAATGAATCCCGATGGTTTACAGCGCTTTGCGTATTGGGCAAACACCAATAAAAGTATAAATCTTAACCCAGATCCAAACGATAGAGAGTACAGTGAGATTTGGCCAGGAGGACGAACCAATCATTATTGGTTCGACATGAATAGGGATTGGTTGCCGGTTCAACTACCAGAATCTAGAGCACGAGTTAAAACCTTTCATAATTGGTTGCCAAACATACTGACCGACCACCACGAAATGGGAACCAATTCTAGTTTCTTTTTTCAACCAGGTATTCCATCGCGCACCCATCCATTAACACCAAAACTAAATCAAGAATTGACCAAGGAAATTGCGAAGTATCATGCTAAAGCTTTTGACAAAATTGGTTCGCTCTATTATTCTGAAGAGAGTTTTGATGACTTCTATTATGGCAAAGGCTCTACCTTTCCTGACATTAATGGAAGTATTGGTATTTTGTTTGAACAAGCGAGTTCTCGTGGCCACATTCAGGAAAGTGAAAATGGTGTATTGACCTTCCCGTTTACCATCAGAAATCAATTTACCGCAGCATTATCAACACTTGAAGCAGCAAATGGCATGCGAAAAGAGATTTTAGAATATCAATATAATTTCTTTAAAAATGCACGCAGCGAAGCCTCAAAAGAGGGCAATAAAGCTATTATTTTTGGAGATGAAAAAGATGCTGCTAAAACGTATCATCTGGCGGAAATACTAAAAAGGCATCAAATTAAATTCCACAATATTAAATCAGACTTCTCGGCTAATGGAAAGCATTATAAAAAGGGCTATAGCTACATAGTTCCAAAAAATCAAAAGAACATAAGATTAATAAATGCCATGTTCGAGAAACGTACAACATTTAAAGACAGTTTATTCTATGATGTATCTGCATGGACATTTCCCTTGGCATTTAATCTAGACTATACGGAAACCACTACTGTAAATGCTGGTGAGGAAGTTAAAAATTTGGCACACACAACAGGTGGAGTGAGTGCAAAGAGTAATTATGCTTATCTCTTTGAATGGAATGAGTACTATGCTCCAAAACTTCTGAATCAAGTTTTAAAAAAGGGCTTGAGAGCTAAAGTGAGTATGAAAAACTTTAGAGCCAATGGTAAATCTTATGGTTATGGTACAATAATGATTCCTGCAAAAAACCAGGACATGTCTGCATCAGAGATTTATTCGTTTTTAAATACTGCTGCACAAGAAAGCCATATTAGCATTGATGCTGTTTCTACAGGACTAAACGATGGTATTGATTTGGGAAGTCGTAATTTTAGAGCTTTAGAATTACCCAAAATAGCACTTTTAGTAGGCGACGGCATTACCTCTTACGATGCAGGCGAGATTTGGCATTTATTAGATACGCGCTACAATATCATTACCACAAAATTAGACATCAAAAGTTTAGAACGCACAGATTTAAGCCGATACAATACGATTGTCATGGCAAACTCTTATTCCGGATTAAATGACAACAATACCAAAAAACTAAAATCTTGGATAGAGGATGGCGGCACTTTAGTAGCCTACAGGAGTGCTTTACGTTGGCTGAACTCCGAGAAACTAATGAAAATAGATTTTAAGAAAAATACCATTACAGCCGAAAACATCAGTTACGAACAACGTGGTAATTTCAGGGGTGCACAAGTGATTGGCGGAGCCATTTTTAAAACCCGATTAGACCGCTCGCATCCCATTAATTTTGGCTACAAGAACAATGAGCTTCCAATTTTTAGAAATACGACTTTGTTTGTAAAACCAGATAAGAACAGTTACAATAATCCAATTCAATACACTGAAAACCCATTGATGAGTGGTTATATTTCCGAAGAAAACCTCGATAGCCTAAGTCGCTCTGTTCCCTTAAAAATAAATAGTATTGGCCGTGGAAATATTATTGCCTTTACCGATAACACTAATTTTAGAGCATTTTGGTATGGCACCAATAAATTGTTGATGAATGCTATTTTCTTTAGGGAAGAAATGTAATGTCTTTCAACTCAAGGAAATGACACTTCCCTGAATTAAGATACCTGTGCACCATTCTTCACCTTGGTCTCTGGATGCAATAAAAACACATCATTCTCTTTAACTGCTCCCATAACTAAGCATTCGCTCATAAAGTTAGCAATCTGTTTTTTGGGAAAGTTAACAACAGCTACAATTTGTCTATTCACTAAGTCCTCTTTCTTATATTGGGCTGTAATTTGAGCAGAAGATTTTTTAATGCCTAAGTCACCAAAATCAATAGTGAGTTGATAAGCTGGTTTTCTGGCATTTGGAAAATCATTAGCTTCAATAATAGTACCTACACGTAAATCTACCTTTGTAAAGTCTTCAAATGTTATTATCTTTTGCATATCGAAAAGTTATCTATAGTTTAGAGCATAGTCTATAAAAATCTTAAAAAACATGTTAAACTATGTTTTAGATGCTTCGCTATGCTCTGAGACATAAAAATAATAAATATATGGCATTGACACCATCAAACATGTTACCCTTGGGTACTAAAGCTCCAGATTTCAGTTTAATTGACACCAAAGACGATCACATAAAATCTCTCAATGCGCTAAAAGGAAATACCGGTACCTTAATAATGTTTATCTGTAATCACTGCCCTTTTGTAATTCATGTTAATTCTGAACTCGTAAAATTGGCCAATGATTATAAATCTAAAGGCATAAACTGTATTGCAATATCTAGTAATGATGTGGTTAATTATCCGCAAGATGGCCCCGATAAAATGAAGCAACATGCCATAGACCATCACTATCCTTTTCCGTATCTATACGATGAAAGCCAAGATGTAGCCAAAGCTTATGATGCCGCTTGTACTCCAGATTTTTTTCTATTTGACAACAATCTAGAATTGGTTTATGCCGGACAGTTGGATGATTCTAGACCAGGAAACCACATTCCTGTAACAGGAAAGGATTTAAGAGCAGCTATGGATGCTTTAGTTAATAATGGAAAAGTAAATCCTACTCAAAAACCTAGTATGGGTTGTAATATTAAGTGGAAGTAATTTTTTATATTAACTAAAGAGAAAAAAAAATTAAAATGAAAGCTATACTAGAAACTAAGCGGCTCATTCTTAGACCAGTAACCTTGAATGACGCACAGGACTTTTTTGAGTTAGACTCCAACCCAAATGTTCATAAATATTTAGGTAATAATCCTGTTAAATCGATTGACCAGTCTAAAGCTATGATTAAAGATATTCTTGCGCAGTATGAGAAATTTGGAATCGGTAGATTTGGTGTCATAGAAAAAATTACTAATAAATTCTTAGGCTGGTCTGGTCTAAAATTTGAACGTAAGGTACGCAAAGAGTTCAATTACTATGATTTAGGTTATAGACTCAAAGAAGAGTTTTGGGGACATGGTTATGCCACGGAATCTGCCATAGCTTCCCTAAAGTTTGGTTTTAAAAACTTAAAACTCAAAGAAATCTGTGCAGCGGCTGATGTTAATCATATCGCTTCCAATACCATCTTAAAAAAAATAGGCATGCAACATTCTGGGACTTTCACCTACGAAGGCGATTTATGTAATTGGTACAGTTTAAAAAACCCTTACACATAACAAAACCCCTTTTTCAAGAGGTTTTATTATCAATCAAGTTAGTCGAATGCGTGTTGAAGTGTTATTCATTTCTCAATTTAAAATTGATAGGTATACTATAAGGAACCCCAACTGCTCTATCTCGCTGCTTACCTGGCACCATTTCTGGAAGTAAACTTATAATACGTTCTGCCTCGGTTTCCAATAAGTTATCCGGTCCTCTAGTTTTAATTTTTGTGACCTTACCTGTTTTATCAATTAAGAAGTACACAAATACCTTACCTTGTATATTCATTTCTCTTGCAGTTTCTGGGTATCTAAAGTGCTTCTGTAAATGCTCTTTCATTTTTTGCTCAAAACAAGCCTTTAATTCTGCATTATTACCTGTACAACCAGGAAACTGTGGCACTCTCTCAATTACCGTAAAAGGAACTTCAATATCTTCCTCTACTTTTGCTACCCCTACATCCTCTATGCCAACTACTTCCGCACGTACTTCTATAACATCATCTTGACCTATTTCTGTACTTTCGATAAAAGTTTCTTCAATGTCTTGGACATCTTCAACAATTGTTATGGATTCTGTGACAACCTGTTTAGGTGGTGGAGGAAGCGGAATGTTAATCGTAGTGATAGGAATATCTTCCTCTATTTGCTCATTAACCATTAAAACATCTATTTTAGTGGCTTCTTTGTCGTAAGTCTTATGTTCTAATCCTACATACGTAAGAAGTAACATTACGTTTAAGCCAACAGCAAAATATAAACTGCTGTTTCGACCTACATTGGCTCTTGGGTTCTTCTTGAGTTCCATGACGTTTAATTTTATATTATAAAGTTACTCATCATTATGCGGAAAAAGTATGACATTTATCATGTTTACCTGAAAGCCAACAGATTACAATGACCTTGGAATGCCTCAACCCTACTTTATACATTCTTATAGATTATTCAACTGATTATCTTTGCCGTCCTCACTAATCGTCCAAAAGAATCCTACAAAAAAGAATTGATCTGTAGCTGGGCGCAAAGCGCGTCTGTTAAACTGCCCATTCATATCTGGTGTGTTGGTATACTGATAACCATTAACATTTTTAATACCAAGCACATTGTTAACCGAAAAGTATAATATTTTCTGTTGATCTAGTAGATAAGCCCAATTGAGACTAAGACTGTTAAAAGCTTTGGTACGTTCGCTTAAAAACTTATTGGTATTAGGATTGGTATAAGGTCGCCCAGAAGAATAACCATAAGCCAAACCTATTTGGCTTTTCCAACTATCAATCCAATACTTGCCCACAACAGAGAAATTATGTTTAGTAGCAAAATTAGGTTGGGCAGAATTTTCAAAATTTCTATGGTTGCGCTGTGTATCTAAGTACGAATAGCTTATCCAATAATCTAAATTTTTAACACCTGTATTATCACGCCAAAATATATCGATACCCTGTGCATAACCATCACCTGATGAATCAAAGTTGCTTTCAAAACTTGTAAATTCAGTATCAAACTTTACTAGGTTATCATAATCTTTTCTATAAGCTTCAGCTCTGAATATCTTACCATTATTAACATATTGATAGTTGAGAATATAATGCGATGTTTTTTGTGCTTCAAGATCTTGTTCAAACTTCAAAATAGAACTGTTTGGGTTTTGAAAAAAGTTACCGTAAGCCAACGAAACCTGTCCATTCTTTGAGGTTTTATAAGCCAAAGCAGCTCTAGGAGCGAAATCAACTGTGCTAAATATTGAGCTATAATCTGCTCTCAGCCCTACTTTTAATGCCAGATCTTTTGAGAAAATTAAATCTGCCTCTGCAAAACCTGCAGTAATGTTATTTTTAAAACCGTAAGTTTCATCAACAGTATCGTCTTTAAAGTTTTCATCAAAATCTGTAATGAATTGCTCTGCACCAAAATTCAACTTAAACCTGCTGTTGAATCGTTTTTTTAACTTTAATTTAAAATGAGCTGAGTTTTCTTTATCTTCAATATCACTTGTATTGATTCCTACTTCATTTTTAGCATGGGTGTAACTTAATCCTGTATTAAGAGTCCAACCATTCCCTAAAACACCTTTGTACGATGTATTTAAGTAAAAATTATCATTGTTCAATTTAAAATTCACACCGTCTTCAAAATTAATATCCTCTTGGGTTACTTCTAAGTTTGTAACATCGAATGCTGCATAAAATTTTAGCATACCATTGTTAAGTCGCTTTCTATAAACTGTTTCACCTTGCGCAGCCTGAAAAGGCCTTTCCCAATTGTTGCGATTATTGAATATTTCGAAGTAAGGCCCTAAATTAATATAGGAAGCGTTAAAACTTAGTGAGGATTTTTCCCATTTTTGAGTGTTTCCCAAAGTGGCCCCAACTGTCATAATACCAATATCTGTCTTTTCCTGATCGGGTTCATTAACAGTATTCAACAATAAAACACTCGATAAAGCTTGTCCGAATTCTGACGAATAGCCACCTGTTGAAAAAGTAATGCCATCAAACAAAAATGGAGAATAGCGTCCTCGTGTTGGAATATTATTTGGTGTTGGTGAGTATGGCGTAAAAACACGAATGCCATCAATAAATATTTGTGTTTCCTCCGCACCGCCACCTCTTACAAACAATCGTCCGTCTTCAGCGACATTTGAGGTTCCTGGTAAGGTTTGCAAAGCTCCTACAAAATCACCCAAGGCACTAGCAGTGGTAACAACATCTAAAGGTTTTAAAACAGAAACTTTACTATTGTCATTGGCTTCAAACGTACCCGCACTTAACACTACAGCATCTAAGGATTCTACATCTTCACGCAGTTTGACAACAAGATTGGATAGTTTTGAAACCTCATCGACAATGGTTTTGGTTTCAAACGACAGAAACGAAATGATTAAGGATTGTCTACCATTTTCTTCTGTAGTAAAGCTGAACTTGCCTTTGTCATCTGTGGTAGCTCCATCATAAGTACCCTCGAGATAAACATTGGCTCCTAGTATCGGTTCATTTTTGGTATCGACGACCTTTCCGGTAATGGCGGTTTGGGCATAGCTTAAATTGATTAGAAATAAACTGATGATTGTAATTAACTTGTTCATTTTTTGATTTTATTATTCCAAGCCTAGGCAAAGGATTGTTGGTTCTGTGAAGCAAACTTCTACATTATACCATGTCTAAAAAACTCTATTTTACCGAACTGTAAAATTTAAATGATGAATTGAATATCTTTGGTTGCAATGACCATTTGAAAAAAACAAATTATGCGCAATCAAGTAGAGAAACAGTTTTCAATTCTATTTTTTATAATCGTTCTGCTCGAACTTATTACTGGAGGTACAGCATCCTTACAACATGTGCATTACATTGTAAAGCCAGCTATTGTAGTTAGTCTTATATTTTTATTTTTAAAAACTTCTGGGCATCTTTCAAAATCCATAAAACGGCTTACACTTTTAGCCTTGTTCTTTTCGTTGCTCGGGGATGTATTGCTAATGTTGGTTGATAGGTCTCCCCACTTTTTCACTTTTGGTTTGGTTGCTTTTCTACTAGCCCATGTGATGTATATCTTGGTATTTGTAAAACATGGAAATAAAAAGAAATCTGCTTTGGGGTTTATAGTATTGCTTTTTATATATGCCTCGGGCTTATTCTATCTTTTAAAAGATGGTTTGGGCGATATGCTTATTCCAGTGATTGTATATATGGTTATAATTTTAACTATGGCAACAACAGCATTTTTAAGACAAGGAAACACAAATCGATTAAGCTATCTTTTTGTTTTTGCAGGTGCTATATGTTTTATGATTTCTGATAGCATATTGGCGCTCGACAAATTTTATCAACCCATTCCGCTATCGCATATCAGTATAATGGTTACATATGCTTTAGCCCAGTATTTAATTATATTGGGAATTTTAAAGCGAAAAAAGAAGTAAAATTACTTTTTAAAAGGTCTAATGATAAGCCTTGCAGCTTTATCAAAATTGATATAGTTATAGGTCCAGTTAAAGAGTACCACAACACGATTTCTAAAACCAACCAAAGACATTAGGTGAACAAACATCCAAATAAACCAAGCAAAGAAACCACCAAATTTATAATGTTTTAAATCCACAACGGCTTTATTACGCCCAATTGTTGCCATTGATCCCTTATCTTTATATTCAAAAGGGGTCATGGGTTGCTTCTTTATAAGTCGCAACAGATTCTTGCCCAACAATACTCCTTGTTGAATTGCAGGCTGAGCAACTTGCGGATGGCCTTTAGAATATGTTTCGGTTTCCATAAGTGCAATATCACCAATAGCAAATATATTGTTGTAGCCCTCAACCTGATTAAAACGATTAACACGATAACGGTTTGCATTTTCCATTAAAGCATCAGCTTGCAAGCCTTTTATCGGTGCACCAGTAACACCTGCAGCCCAAATTAAAGTTTCGGATTGCAGTTCCAAATCTGAATTTGTGGTTACGTTTAAACCATCATAATCCTTTACATATGTATTGCAATGCACTTTAACACCCAAAGCCTCTAAAAATTGTTCAGCCTTTTTTGAAGCATGTTCACTCATTGGTGGCAATAAACGATCTGCACCCTCTAAAAGATGTATGCGCATATCCTTGGTATCCAAATCATGATAATCCCTAGGTAAAATATGATTTTTAAGTTCCGCAATAGCACCAGCCAGCTCAACGCCTGTTGGACCTCCACCAACAATAACAAAATTCAAATAAGCTTCACGCTTTTTTCTGGTATCAGCGATAGCAGCTTTTTCAAAATTTTGCAAAATAAGACTTCTTATGTCCAAGGCTTGAGAAACAGTTTTCATTGGCATGCTATTGGACTCAATCGTTTTATTACCAAAAAAATTGGTTTTAGTGCCCGTGGCTATGACCAAATAATCATAACTCAAGTTTCCTATATTGGTAATAATTTCGTTTTGCTCTGGGTCAATCATTTTTACTTCCGCCAAACGAAAAAAAGAAGTTTTATGCTTCTTAATGATTTTCCGTAGTGGATAGGCTATAGAATCTGGTTCTAATCCTGAACTTGATACTTGATAAAGCAATGGTTGAAATGTGTGGTAATTATGCTTGTCTATTAAAACAACCTGAACATTTTTATTCGCTAATTTTTTAGACAAACTTACACCTGCAAAACCTCCGCCAATAATTACAATTCTTGGCAGATTAGACTTAGGAATATTCATTTGGGATAAATAAAATTTCTTATACAAAGATACGCATTAGCAACACCAAAATTTTATTTTTGAACAATTATGTAACATAAATTATGTTATAACTACTAATGTGGTAACCAACCATTATATCGATTGAACAAAGAACTTGAACATAGTTTTGTTGAGCAGTTGCAAAAGCATCAAAACATTATACATAAGGTATGTCGCTTATATACCAATAATGCAGATGCACACAACGATTTGTTTCAGGAAATAACAATTCAGTTGTGGCGCGCATATCCTAAATTTAGAGGAGACTCAAAATTTAGTACGTGGATGTATCGTGTAGGTTTGAATACAGCGATTACACTGTACAGAAAGTCTAAGCGTCGTATTAACACGCAAGAGTTTGACAGTGTTGAGTTTAAAATAAAGGCTGAAGAGTATGATGATACCGAAGAGCAACAGCTAAAGCTCTTATACAAAGCAGTACATCAACTGAATGATATTGAAAAAGCTCTAGTGTTCTTGTATTTAGAAGATAAAGACTATAGAGAAATTAGCACGACTTTGGGTATAACGGAAGTGAATGCTCGTGTAAAAATGAATCGTGTAAAAAAGAAATTAAAAACCATATTAAATCCGTAAGGTTATGGATGAATTAGAACTGTTAAAGAAAGATTGGAAGAATACCGAGGCTAAATTTGAAAGCTACTCGGATTCTGAAATTTACCCAATGATGCACAAAAAATCGTCTTCAATTGTAAAAACCTTATTTTACATTAGCATTGGCGAATTAGTATTTTGGATCTTAGCCAGTATATTGCCTTATTTATTATCTTCTACTTTTCAGGAGAAATTAGACAAAAGTTATGAAAACCCACTGTTTTTAGGACTCAGTATATTCAGTTATGCAGTTATATTATTATTTATTTATTTATTGTTTAAATCCTATAAATCCATTTCTGCTACTGATAGTGCAAAACGATTAATGGAAAGTATATTGAGGACAAGAAAAGTGATTAAATACTATGTGCTATTTAATTTATCGATGATATTTCTCTCAATACCCCTATCTTTTTATTTTGAATATCAAGAAAACCCCGAATTTCACAAGATCATAGCAGAAGCAACCACAACTCAAATGCTTTTTGTTTATGGAACCATCGTTTTGGTAGGTGCAGTATTCTTAACGGTGATTTGGCTTTTCTACAAGCTTATTTATGGCATTCTTTTAAAACGTTTGAACAGAAATTATGATGAATTGAAAAAGTTGGAAGTTTAGAAATTTACCATTTGTTGCACATCATCAAAATAAGATTACTTCAGCTTTAAAAGCTTTAACTTAGGATTCTCGATGAATCACAGCCATCCTTTAGATAATTACCAATCTCTTAGTTCTTTATTTAAACGCTCCTTCTCCTCTAGTTCTTCTTGTGGAATTACCTTTAAAAATGACGGATGCTGTTCTATGGCATACTCGATTTTTTCAACAATTTCTGCAATGGATTCATTTTCATAATCTATTTCCAAAGGTTGCTTTACTTCAAAAGATTGGTAGATATTTTTCTTTTTAATTCTCAGGCCTTTTTTATCAAACGAACGTCTAAAACCATCAATCACTATAGGTACAACCAAAGGTTTATAGGTTTTTATAATATGAGCTGTTCCTTTTCTAATGGGCTTAAATGGTGTTGTTGTACCTTGTGGAAATGTTACTACCCATCCATCGTCCAAGGCTTTTTTAATTGCGGTAATATCACTCATTTTTACCTGACGGTTCACATCTTTACCTTGAGAACGCCAAGTACGCTCAATACTAATAGAGCCTGTGTAGGCAAAAATTTTAGGAATAAGACCAGATTTCATGGTTTCCTTGGCTGCTACATAGTACATGTTCAGCTTCGGATTCCAAAGATAACCTACATTTTTAATGCTATCTAACCGACCACTCAAACTTGCGTTAAATACATGGAACATGGCAATAACGTCAGCAAAATACGTCTGATGATTAGATATAAACAACACATTGGTATCTGGTAGATTTTTAATGATCTCAGAGCCTTCGATCTGTAAATCATTAAAACCTCTAAAACGGCGATGTGTTAACAACCCTAAGATTCTAATCAACCATTTTTTTACCCAAAGGATATGTCCAAAAGGATTTTTTTTAAATAATCCCATAGTTAGCATTCAATTTTAGTCACTCACAAAAGTAACAAATAAAGAACGTTACAAAACCTGTTTTAACAAGTCTTTCACTTCACCAAGCATCATAGCGGTAGCTCCCCAAACAATATGTCCATTCAATTTAAAAGCTGGCACATCTACTTCAACATTAAAAGAAGTTGGTACTCTAGTAGTTATGGTATTTTTATGATATAAAAAATCTTGAAGTTTTACTTCGATTATAGCTTCAACTTCATCATCTTGCTTTACAAACTTAGGGGTCTTCTCAGAAACTGCCATAAAAGGATGTACCATAAAGTTACTTGGTGGAATGTATAATGGCGACATGGTTTTAATTACATGTACCATATGCTCTGGTACACCGACTTCTTCTTCGGTTTCTCGGATAGCGGTTATCATTAAACTTTTGTCTTCATCTTCAAACTTTCCCCCAGGAAAGCCAACCTGCGCAGAATGTACACCTTTATAAGTTTTACGCAGAATTAAAACCAGGTAGGTTTCACCTTCAGTATTTGGATAGAACAATACCAAAACACCTGCTTTCTTTGCGTTTTTGGCTTTTTCTTTCATTTTTTCAGCTAATTGCAAACGATATGGCGGAGACATTTTAGCATGCGATATTTCGCCAAAAAGATTGAGATTCTTTATTTTTACTACAGATTCTAAAAACGTTTTAAATAGCATTTATGAGATTTCGGTGGGTTGTGATTATGGTTTTATTTTTATGGAATTGTGAAGATAAACAAACTTCAAAACAAAGCGACATTACCACTACAAAAGATTCTACAGTCAATAAACCCAAAGCAGTTAAAGAAAAACAGCAAGCACCTAAATTTCCTATACTTACTGACGATAACGCCATGGAATTCTTTTTGGATTATGAAAAAGAGCACAAAGAGAATAAAGTGCGCATGTTTACAGATTTCGGAAACATCGATATTCTACTTTATGATAAAACTAAGTTTCATAGAGCCAACTTCATCTATCTTACCAAGCGTAATTATTTCAATGGCACACAGTTCTACAGAGTAGTGGAGAATTTTGTGATACAAGGAGGCAGTAGTGATGGATTGGATTTATACAAAAAACGACGAAAAATAGGGAGATATCTCCTACCACCAGATACCAAACGTGGTTATACACACAAACGCGGAGCAATCTCTATGCCAAGTAGCGAAATAGAAAACGCCTATAAATTAGCATCACCATTTCAGTTTTTTATTGTTGTCAATAGCCAAAGAGCAAAACATCTGGATGGAGAATACACCATCTTTGGAGAAGTTATCAATGGCATGGATGTTGTTGATAAAATCAATGCTGTAGAGACTGATGATGGAGATTGGCCTTTGCAAAATGTGTATATCAAGAAAGTAGAAATTATAAAATAATTATGATTTTACTTTTCATTTTTTAATATCTTGTCTATCTAACTTTCGTAACCAATATATCATGATTTCCAAAGCACTTAAAACTACAGTACTTTGTAGTACTATCTTATTTGCCAGTTGTAAAGAAGAATCAAAGACAACCGAAATTCCCTTAATGACCGATAATTTACTTTTGCAAGAATGGGAAGGCCCATACCAAGGAGTCCCCGCTTTTGATAAAATGGATGTGGCCTATGTAAAAGAAGCTGTAGAAAAAGGTATGGAACATCAACTAAAACAAATTGATGCCATTGCAAATAATGAGAATGATCCGACTTTTGAAAACACTATCGTTGCTATGGAAAGTGCAGGAAAACCTCTTAACCGTGTGTTTACCTATTATGGCATTATGAGCAGCAATATGTCTTCTCCAGAGTTTAGAGAGGTACAAGCAGAACTGGCACCTAAACTTTCTGAGTTTCGATCCAAAATCACCCAGAACGAAAAATTATTTCAACGTATCAAAGCAGTCTATGATGCTTCGCAGAAAAACCCACTAGAGCCTCAAGCCCAACGTGTCGTGGATTTGATCTACAAACAGTTCGAAATGAATGGTGCCAACCTCGATATGAAAAAGAAAAAACGCTATGCAGAAATTAATAAGGAATTATCTACACTTTACACCAAATTTTCCAATAATGTATTGCATGACGAAGAAAATTATGTGACTTATTTAACAGAAGATCAGCTTGGAGGTTTATCTGAAGGCTTTATAAAATCTGCTGCCAAAATTGCGACAGATAAAGGTCACGAAGGTAAATATGCCATCACTAATACGCGCTCATCAATGGATCCGTTCCTTACCTATTCTATCCATCGAGAGCTACGTAAAAAAGTTTGGGAAAATTATTACTCCAGAGGAGATAATGGAGATGAATATGATAACAACAAAATCATCGCAGAAATTTTGAAACTACGAAAAGAGCGTGTAGGCTTAATGGGCTATGAAAATTATGCGGAATGGAGATTGCAAGATCGTATGGCAAAAAACCCTGAAAATGCTATGGCTTTAATGTTGAAAGTATGGCCTGCAGCCACTGCGCGCGTAAAAGAAGAAGTTGCAGATATGCAAGCTATAGCCAATGAACTTGGAGATAACATTACTATAGAACCTTGGGATTATCGTTATTATGCCGAAAAAGTAAGAAAGAAAAAATACGATTTAGACAGTGATGAAGTAAAGCAATATCTACAATTGGATAAACTCACCGAGGCCATGTTCTTTGTAGCTGGCGAATTGTTCAATTACAAATTTACACCTATTGAAGATGGTTCAGTTCCTGTGTTTCATGAAGACGTAAAAGTCTGGGAGGTGACCGATAAAGATTCTGACAAACACATAGGACTTTGGTATCTAGATCCCTATGCACGTGAAGGCAAACGCTCTGGAGCCTGGGCAACGACGTACAGGGATTACACATCTTTTGAAGGAGAGACAAATGTTCTGGCGTCCAATAATTCAAACTTTGTTAAGCCTGCGCCAGGAGAAGCTGTATTAGTATCTTGGGATGATGCCACAACGTTTTTTCATGAGTTTGGACATGCCCTGCACTTTTTTGCAGCTGATGTTAAATACCCTACATTACAAGGTGGAGTTAGAGATTATACAGAGTTTCAGTCGCAATTATTAGAACGTTGGTTATCCACAGATAAAGTAATTAATCAATTTTTAATACACCACGAGACAGGAAAACCTATTCCAGCTAAGTTGGTCGAAAAAATTAAAAAAGCATCTACATTTAACCAAGGTTTTGGTACTACTGAATATTTGGCCTCTGCTCTAATTGATATGAAACTACATTTAGCGGATCCTACAGATATAGATATTGATAAATTTGAACGTGAAACTTTAGACGAATTAGGTATGCCAAAAGAATTGCCTATGCGCCATAGAACACCTCACTTTGGGCATGTCTTTTCTGGTGAAGGTTATGCAACGGCGTATTACGGCTATATGTGGGCAGATGTTTTAACAAGTGATGCAGCCGAGGCTTTTAAGGAAGCGTCAGGAGGTTTTTACGATAAGGAAATAGCAGATAAATTAGTGAAGTATTTATTTGCACCACGCAACGCCATGGATCCTGCAGAAGCTTATAGAAAGTTTAGAGGTAGAGATGCTAAGATTGAAGCATTGATGAGAGATAGAGGATTTCCTGTACCTCAAAGTTAATTTCATATAAAGAATCTGTTTTGTTTGTTAAGTAAAAAATAGATTACTTTATTAAAATAGTGTTTATTCCAAACTCAAAACATATAGCAAAATTATGAGCAAATTGATTATTAGTAGCTTTTTCTTTGTATTGAGTTTAACTACTATAGAGGCGCATCCTGGCATTGGAATTGTTATAGATAGCAAAGGCAATGTTTTCTATACGGATCTAACCCATGTTTGGAAGATCTCACCAAATGGCGACCATACTATTGCAGTAAAGAATGTCCATACACATCAGCTTTATATAGACAAAGATGATAATCTTTATGGTGAGCACGAATGGTACAAAGGAGAAACTACAGATCAATGGGGAAACTATGTTTGGTGCTTAACAAATGATGGTACGTTACAGATAACTATTCCTGAAGTAGAGGGATTTCTCGACAATAATACATTAGTTAGAGATGCCGAAGACAATTCTTACTGGGCAAAGCGTTTAGGGGATCATCAGGTCATTAATCGCAGCACTCCTGATGAACAAAATACCACACTATCAACATATCGATTTAAAAATATACGCTGGATGTATTTTTCGAAGGTAGACGACCATCTTTATGTTGTAGATAACCTAAAAATCATACAAGTATCGCAATCTGGTAACTCAAAGGTGATTGCTGAAAATCTAAAAGAGAACAGTCCTTCATATAACGGTGTTGCTGACCATCATTATATTTATGGGTTATGCACCGATCAAAATAATGCCATTTACGTAGCCGCTTTTGGAGCAAGCAAAGTAAAGAAAATAAATCCTGACGGATCTATCGAAACCATATTTGAATCAGATAAAGGATGGTCACCGAGTGGTATATTAATAGATCAAAATCAAAACAAATGGATTATGGAATTTTCCAAAAGGAATAAAACACGAATAATTAGAATTAACAAAGACGGATCACAAAAAACCTACGGGTAAATAAATACGCATTAAAAACATCATTTAGTGTCCTTATACAACCCGGGTAAACTTATTTTAAATTTAACAGCTAATAAGCGTATTATAATTACTACCAATCCGGCAATAACAAAAAGATAATTTCGATCTTCTAAAAAATGCCGTAATAAGAAATACGTTAATCCACCTAATATACAAGCGGTGGCATATACTTCTTTTCTGAATATAACAGGAATTTCATTACAGAGAATATCACGTATCACACCACCAAAACAAGCGGTCATGGTTCCTAATGCGATACAAATAATAGGATGCAAGCCTGCAACCAACCCAGTTTCTATCCCAACTACGGTATAGAGTCCAATACCTATGGTATCGAATAGAAATAACGAGCGACGTAAGTGTTTTAAATAATTTCTAAATACCACAGCAAATACCGTTGAGCCCATAATAACATATACAAAAGTCATGTTACGCATCCACGATACAGGTTCTACACCAACCATAATATCACGCAAGGTCCCACCACCAACTGCAGTTACAAATGCTATTATGAGAACCCCAAACGGATCCATTCGTTTGTTCATGGCGACTAAAACTCCAGAAATAGCAAAGGCTATGGTTCCTAATATATCTAAGGTTTGAAAAAACATTACATATTTTGGGTATAGTAATTATAATCTTTTAGAATGGTGTCTATAAACTGAATGTCATTTTCATGATACTCTTTAAGTTCTATGACCTCAATTATTTTTTCTCTCAACTTGGTTAATGTTTTATAATCTCTAGCGGTTTTCGCTCTTATATATGTCTCTTTAATAATTCGGGCATCATTGTCTGAAAGCTTAATAACACTTGGATACTTTGGCACATAATCGTCTGTTAAATCTTCTAGTATTGTATGACTGATGTTTACATTATTTTTTAATGTTATTACAGAAGTCCCTGCTGTCATATCACCAAGTCGCTGACTTTTCTTACTTGTTGCAATAGCTATTAATGCCACAATTCCTGAAGCCATATTCAAATCTATGATCCTAAAAAACCATCTTACTATATGGTCATATAAAGAAGCTTCGTAACCATCAATCTTTACTACTTTTATTTTCATAATACGTTTGCCAATAGTTTGCCCATCAAGAAAAGTTTCAAAAATCAAGGAATAAAATACTACTGGAAGATAGAAGGAAACAAGAATAGCTATTCTAGACCAATCATCCATTCCTTCTAAAACCTTATCAATTTCTAGTAGATTGAACATAATTTGATATATAACAACAATGTAGGCTATCTTAATAATGATATCAATTATGTATGCCAAAATACGTTCGCCAACACTAGCTGCAATAAAATTAATATTCACATTTTGTGTTGTATTTATTTGTAACTCTACCATTAATTATGTTAATTTGAATCTCTATGAGAGAAGTTGCATTTATCAAGCAAAATAAAGAAAAATGGCTTAGTTTCGAAAAGGCTATTTTTGGAAAACAGCTTAAAAACCCCGATGAACTTGCCTCACTTTATATACAGCTAGTAAACGATTTATCTTACGCACAGACTTACTATCCCAAAAGTAAAACAATTCTTTATTTAAACAACTTAGCAGCTAGAGCTTTTCAAAAAATTTATAAAACAAAACGTGAAGAGACAAACCGATTTATACATTTTTGGAAAACTGAAGTACCTTTGATTGTCCATGAGCACAGGAGATATGTTCTCTACTCATTTATTATTTTTATAGGTTTTGTGGTAATTGGAGCTCTATCAGCAGCTTACGACGATTCTTTTGTAAGACTTATTTTAGGTGATGAGTATGTTAACAAAACCTTGGAGAACATAGAAAAAGGTGATCCAGTAGCCGTTTATAAAAGTGGTAGTAATTGGGGAAGTTTTATCGGTATTACCTTAAACAACTTGTATGTAGGTATTCAAGCTTTCATTTATGGAGTTTTTGGAGGTCTAGGTACAGCTTTGGTCATGCTTTACAATGGTATTATGGTAGGTGCGTTTCAGTATTTCTTTCATGAAGAAGGTGTGCTTTGGGAAAGCGTTAGAGGTATTTGGATTCATGGTTCAATGGAAATTTTTGCTATTGTTATCGAAGGTGCTGCAGGACTTATTTTAGGTGCTAGTATTTTATTCCCTAAAACATTTTCAAGAGTTATCTCTTTTAAAATGGGAGTTAAGAATGGGGTGAAAATATTAATTAGTACATTTCCATTTACCATAGCAGCTGGTTTCTTAGAAGGTTTTGTTACGCGCTATTCCAATACAATGCCCAATTGGTTATCAATTGGTATTATATTATTTACGCTTAGTTTAATTTCCTTCTATTATTTAATCTACCCATTTATCGTTAACCAAAAATTAAGGCAAGCGCATGCAATTATATAAATCTAGAAGTTTTGGTGAGTTTTTTCAAGATACATTTGCATTTATAAAGCAGAATGGAGGTCATCTTTACAAGAATTTTTTTATCATAAATGGTATCTTCATTCTCATTCTTATGGTAATAGGATACTTCTTCAGTAAATTTTATACAGACATAGTATTTGGTGGTATCATTAATGAAAATCCCAATGCTATGGAAAACTATATTAATGAGAACTTCGGTGTTTTCGTTTTATTTTTCATTGTATTTGTTGTAGTGGGACTAATTTCCATGGTGATTTCGTATTCCTATGTTCCTATTTATTTGAAACTATACGCCAAAAACAACGGTAAATCATTTAATGCTTCTGGTATTATAGGAGAATATAAATCTAATATAGGTAGAATTTTTATCTATCTAATATGTGCAATAGTAATGGTAATTCCTATCACTATAGTTGCTGGTATTGTGAGTTTTATTTTAACAATAACACTTATAGGCATTCTCTTATTACCTTTAGTTATTGGTGCAGTTAGCCTGTTTTATCAAGGCACTTTAATGGAATATATTGAGCACAAGAAAGGCATATGGAATTGCTTTGGATATTCATGGAATTTAATGGGTACAAAGTTCTGGGCCGCGATCGGATCCGTGGGTTTATTTTTTCTAATGAGTTACATTGCCCAAAACGTAATAGCTCTTATACCTTATTTCGCTTTTATTATAGATATGTTAGCAAGCATCGAACCTGGCAAAACAGTAGACCCTCAAGAATTTAGTAAATCAATGTCTGTTATTATGATAGTTATGTTTGTGCTAACCTATTTCGTAAGTATGGTTTTAAACATTATTGTACAAGTTAACCAAGGTATTGTATTCTACAGTTTAAAAGAAGATCAGGAAAACATTAACACAAAAAGTGATATTGACCTTATTGGATCTAGTGAATAAATTTAAGTGTCTATATATCATCCTCTTTTTCTTCGGAATTTCTAAAAGTGCAAATGCAACTGTGTCAGAAGTATGGACCTTACCGACACTTCAAGATTCAATCTATATCGATACGCAACCTATTGAAAAACGGAATTTTGATAATTTAAAAGACAAATACTCAGGAGACGATTTTATTTACGAGCGCACTACAAACAATTCGGGTTGGTGGTCGCGCTTTAAGCAATGGCTTTCAGATTTTTTTAAAAACCTGTTCGATATCAACTCTGATGCCAAAGCTGCAGACATTACGGATTTTATCTTAAAAGTATTTTATGTTGTCATTTTTATATTAGTAATATACTTTATTGTAAAAGCTATTATAAATAAAGAAGGAAAATGGGTTTTTGGAAAAGCATCTGATAAAAGCATCATCCCTGTGACAGACATAGAGAGTAATATTTACGAGGCAGATTTTAAATCACTTATTAAAACTGCGGAAAAAGAAAATAATTATCGCTTAGCCATAAGGTATTATTATTTGTGGTTGCTAAAACGTTTATCTCAAGCCGAAATTATTGAATATGATGTAGAAAAAACCAACAGCGATTATCAATATGAAATAGCTTCCAATGATTTAAAAAAGGAATTCTTATACACCTCATACCTTTATAATTATGTTTGGTATGGTGAGTTTGACATTGACCAAAATCAGTTTGGTAAAGCCAAAGTAGCCTTTACTCAATTTATAAATTCAATACCATCATGAGTAAAACGTTAAAACTATATATAGGCATTTTAGTATTTCTTTTTGTAGGTATTGTCATCATAGAATTTTCCACACCACCACCTGTAAATTGGCAAAAAACATTTAACGAAACCCACAAAATTCCTTTTGGAACTTATATTTTTCATGAAGAATTGGAACGACTATTCCCAGAAAGTAAAGTAAATGATATTAGAGCAACCCCTTATGAATACTTTGATGACTATTACAGTTGGGAAGATTCCACATATCTAACAACTGGGACTTATATGCTTATTGATGAACTCCCAGAAATGGATAATACATCAGCTCAAGAATTGTTAGATTTTGCCTCGTTTGGAAATGACATTTTTATCTCAAGTAGTTATTTTCCTGAAAAGTTAGCAGATACGCTTGGTTTTAGCACAAAAAATGATTTTAGTTTTTCAGGTAAAGCAGAATTAAGCTTCACTAATCCAAGCTTTGAGAATGATAGTATAACAATTGAAAAGGGACTTAGTAATATTTATTTTTCAAAAATAGATACACTTTATACTACGGTTTTGGGTTACCAAAAGTTTAAAGATTCCATACATATCAATTTTTTAAAAACATCTTGGGGAAAAGGTTATTTTTACCTTCACCTACAGCCAACAGTTTTTACCAATTATCAATTGCTAAAAAAAGATAATAAAAAGTACGCTGAAGCTGTAATGTCTTATTTAAATGATGATACTATATATTTTGATGCGAGAAATAAAACAAGGACGAATCTTAGCAATTCCCCATTACGGTTTGTACTTAGTCAACCAGCACTACGTTGGGCATGGTATATTGCACTCATTACAACGGTTATTTTTATGATTTTTAATGCAAAGCGAAAGCAACGTATTGTAAAAGTTATAAAGCCTTTAAAAAACACTACTATAGACTTTACCAAAACCATTGGGAATTTATATTACGAAACAAAAGATCATAACAACTTGATAGGTAAAAAAATTACATATTTTTTAGAATACATAAGGCGTGTGTACTATTTAGACACACAAGTTTTGGATGATAAATTTGTAAAGAACCTATCTTTAAAATCTGGAAAAGACCAAACAAATATTAAAAAATTAATAAACCAAATTGCATTTTTAAAATCCAAGTCGACTTGCAATGAAAACGACCTGCTGGCATTGAATAAGGCAATAGAAGATTTTTATACCAAATAACTATGGAAAACTTAGACGAGCAAAAAAATGAAGGATTAGCGCCAAAAAAATCAGAAGAAAACATCTTACCATCTCCTGAAAATAGTTCTGAACAACCTCTTGAAGTCAAAGAAAGCAATACTGATGACATTAGCTTTAAAAACAGAATAGACCTAACAGAACTTAAAGACGGAATTAATCTAATTAAAAAAGAGATTGGAAAAGTCATTGTTGGCCAAAAGGAAATGACAGATATGCTTATCGCTTCAATTTTAGCTAATGGTCATTCACTAATTGAAGGTGTACCTGGAGTCGCAAAAACCATCTCTGCTAAGCTACTGGCAAAATCTTTGGAGATTGACTTTAGTCGAATACAGTTTACACCAGATTTAATGCCAAGTGATATTTTGGGGACTTCGGTATTTAATATAAAAACTTCAGAGTTTGAATTTAAAAAAGGGCCTATTTTTTCAAATATGATTCTAATCGATGAGATTAATAGGGCACCAGCAAAGACTCAAGCTGCCCTATTCGAAGTCATGGAAGAGCGCCAAATTACCATTGATGGTAATAAATTTAAAATGGACTTGCCATTTATTGTTTTAGCAACTCAAAACCCTGTAGAGCAAGAAGGAACATATCGTTTACCAGAAGCGCAACTTGATCGGTTTTTATTTAAAATCGATATTGACTATCCAAATCTAGATGAAGAAATAGAAATTCTAAACAGAGAACAAAATCTAAAAGGATGTTTAAAAACAGACCAAATAACTTCACATTTATCCAAAGCACAGATTGGTAAGTTTCAAGGTTTAGTAGAACAAATTCTTATCGAGTCTCACTTGTTAAAATATATAGCAGATATTATTATAAATACACGTAGTAATCCTTTTTTATATTTAGGTGCATCACCAAGAGCATCTATAGCAATTTTAAAAGCTAGTAAAGCGTTTGCCGCAATGAATGGAAGAGATTTTGTTACTCCAGAAGATATCAAACAGGCTGCTATTCCCGTATTACAACATCGTGTTATCGTTACTCCTGAACGTGAGATGGAAGGCGTAACCACTAAGCAAATTATTAAACAGATTATCGAAGCTGTTGAAATTCCAAGATAACTATGTTTAAAAACCCATTTTCTTTTAAAGGTAGAATCCGAAGAACTGAATTTGGATTAAGCTACATTGTTTACATCATCCTTTACCAAATAGCAGTGTTTATCTGTGTAAATTTACTTGACACACCTGGACTAATATTATTATTTGCTTTACCATTATTGTACTTCTTTATTGCCCAAGGAGCCAAACGATGTCATGATAGAGGTAATAGTGGTTGGTATCAACTAATACCATTTTATGTACTATGGATGTTATTTGCTGATAGTGATGATGGAGTCAACGAATACGGACCAAACCCAAAAGGCATAGGTAACCATGAAGAAATTGATGAAATAGGAAAAAATGATGAAATAGAATGAAACGCATTAAGCCATTTTATTTACAAAACAGATTTTTTTATGCTTGCATAGGCATTATTATTTTGTTTGTGTTGGGCTTCATTTTTCCTAGACTTTTTAATATTGTAAAGTTAGTTTTGTTATTGCTTATAACTCTAACAGTATTAGATACAATTATATTATTTGTGGCAAAAAATGGTGTTAAAGGCCAACGTATTCTACCCGAAAAATTTTCAAATGGCGACCAAAACCCAGTCCTTATAGTCATTCAAAACTATTATACATTTAATGTACATGTTAATATTATTGATGAAATCCCAGAACAGTTTCAAATAAGAGATTTTAAAATCAGTAGAAAAATAGATGCTTCTAGTACTTCTAAGATAGAATATAAGCTACGGCCAACTGAGCGTGGCGAATATCATTTCGGTAAACTAAATATTTATGTGACTTCAGTTTTTGGGCTAATCTCAAGACGATTTTCGTACGATGATGGTGGTATGGTACCTAATTATCCAAGCTTTATACAATTACGTAAATATAATTTACTGGCCATAAGCAACAACCTACATCAATATGGCATAAAAAAAATACGTAAGATTGGCCACACCATGGAATTTGAACAGATTAAGGATTATGTGCTTGGTGATGACTTAAGAACCATTAACTGGAAAGCTACCGCAAAACGCAATCAGCTAATGGTAAATCAGTTTCAAGACGAAAAGTCGCAACCCATTTACTCTGTAATTGATAAGGGTCGTATAATGAAAATGCCTTTTAATGGTTTAACTTTACTGGATTATTCAATAAATGCAGCATTGGTAATCTCAAATGTAGCATTAAAAAAACAGGATAAAGCAGGGATCTTGGCTTTTTCAAAAAAAGTAGAAAACATTGTTGTAGCTGAGCGTAGAACATCTCAGATGAATCTAATCTTAGAAACATTATATAACGTTAATACCGATTTTTTTGAAAGTGATTATAGTAGATTATATGCAGATGTTAAAAGAAACATTACCAATAGAAGCTTAATGTTGCTTTATACCAATTTTGAAACCCTTGATGGACTAAATCGACAGTTACCTTATTTAAAGGGTATAGCAAAAAACCATCTTCTGGTAGTTATATTTTTTGAGAATACAGAATTAAATTCACTAATATCAGAACCGGCAGAAACAGTTCAGCAAGCTTATGATAAGGTTATTGCAGAGAAATTTGCTTTTGAAAAAAGACTTATCGTAAACGAGCTACAAAAATATGGTATTCAATCTATTTTAACCGCCCCAGAAAACTTAACGATTAATACCATTAATAAGTATCTAGAAATTAAAGCCAGAGGATTAATTTAATTAAAACTACAATTCATCCCATTTAAATCACAGTTCGGTAATTACATTTATTATTTCCCGATAGCTTATTGGATATTTGAACCATCAATTCAGCTACCAAAAAAAGTCTTGTTGATAAAGATAAACAACCATTAAAACAAAAAATTATGAAGAATGTATTTTTAATTTTCACTTTAGCTTTAACAACTTTATTCGGATTTTCCCAAGAAGAGAAAGGTATTACCATAACAGTGACCATCGATAATGTAAAAAACGATACTGGTAAAGTATTAATCTCTCTGCACAGTTCGGATACATTTATGAAAGGAAAGGGCATACAGAATGCCGAAACGAAGATAAAAGATGGAAAGGTCGTCATTAATTTTAAAGATGTTGCACCAGGAGAATACGCCATAATGGCTTTACATGATGAAAATGAGAACCAACGTATGGATTTTAGAGAAAATGGGATGCCTTTAGAATCTTACGGAATGTCTAATAACGTAATGTCTTTTGGTCCACCACAATATGACGATGCTAAGTTTAAAGTAGAAGATAAAGATTTGGAAATGATTATCCGCTTCTAGCAAATATATTATCAATCAGAAAAATAAAGGGCTGAGTATATTCTACACAGAATTACTCAGTCTTTTTACTGCCAACAAAATACCGTATTTACCAATAAAGCCTAAACATAAAGTTTGGGGTAATACCAATAGCGTAACGTTCTAAAAGCTCAACAGAATCATTTAAGTTGTTATTCCCTCTATACTCCCTTGATATTAAATTTTCTCTATTGTAAAGGTTGCGTACCGAAACACCTATTTTACCTCTTAGTTTATTACGTTTTGATATTTTAAAACTATACGTAGAAGATAAATCTAAGCGGTGATAAATGGGTAATTCTGCAGTGTTAATACCTTCGTCAAAACTATAGATTCCATCCGTTTCATTAGCTATGGTAAACGGTCTGCCCGTTTGCCATTTCCAACCCAACGCTATTTTAAAACCATCTAACTTATAACTCAATGCTGTTGATACAGCATGTGTAACATTAGATTTAGATTTAAAGGATTTATTATCATTGAGATTTTCAAAGCGGCTTCGTGCACGATTGTATGAATAACTTAACCAAGTTGTAAATCCATTGAATCGCTTTCTTAAAAAAGCATCTACACCAAAAATATTCTGATCACCATTATTAAAACCACCTCCATCTGGATTTAAAAAACCTAACGACAACGCTGTGATGTTTTTTAGTTTCTTGTAATACGCATCTGCATCAATACTCCACCCTTGTTTTGAATATATGAATCCTGCTGAAACATGTTTGCTGTTAATTATTGGAAAATCGTTATTGTTTGCTAAGCGCCAAACCCTGTTTTCTAAAGATAGATCGCTAAAAACAGTTTCATCAATTTCGCTAATAATTTGGTTTTTAATTTCTGCACTAGCCTGAAGCTTAAGGTGATTACTGAGCTCTTTAAAGATGATTAACCTTGGCTCTAATCGTGCCGCATCTAACTCTTGAAAATAAGTTCCCCTTAAACCAAAAGAAAAATCGAATAATCTAGGGTTCTTGTAGTCAAAGTTACCATACAAACTATGCGATTGTACTATTTCCTGTTCAGCATCTAAGACAATTCTTAAATCTGTAGTATTCACAAAAGCATAAGATACATCCTTGAGTGTATATTGATACCCAAAGGTGTAATTGTTCTTATATGATGTATTGTAATTGAATTCTGTAGAAATACCCGAATCAAATATGGCATTTCGTTTTTCAAAATCTGAGATTTGCTCATTATTTTCTGAAGTAATAAAATTATAATTGAATGCGTAATCCGAGAAAAAAGCTTGTGTATTCTGACTTAGCTTTTCATTCCATTTATGATTCCATCCCAGACTATACCCCTTGTTTTCAATTGTCATAATATCGTTAAAAGATCTGTTGTTTTCATCATTGTTAGACGTATAATCGAGTTGATTGTCTATGGCGATCAAACTGGCAAAAAATGTATTGTTGTTATTGAGCTTATAATTTAATTTTATATTGTAATCTAAAAATGAAAAATCATTATCTCCACTTTCATCTTGACCAATTTTAGTATTATCAAATACTTTATCTGACAATTGGCTAAATGTAAATGTTTCAAAAACGTCTGTGTAACTTCGTCTCAGTGAGGCTTGTAAACTAAGCTTGTCTTTAATGAGCGGTAAGTGTAAAATAGCATCTGCATTGACGCCGTTGACACCCATTTCTGCTTTTAAGTCATTATCAATAAGAGAACTAGACCTTATATCAGTAACACTAGACAAGCGTTCACCGTATCTGGCATGAGAACCTTTATTAATAAACTTAATCTCTGAAGTTACATTAGGGTTCAATGGAGATATCATACCAAATAAATGTCCTTTATGATATATATTGATACCATCCCAGATCAATCGGTTTTGATCCGAGGCACCACCACGAACAAAAAAGCTTGATGCGGTTTCATTTGGACTTAAAACTCCGGGCAATAACTGAATACTCTCTAAAACATCCGGTTCTATAAGACCTGGTAAAATACCCAATCGTGATGGATGTAATTTATAAGCACCATCACTGTTTTTTTCTATACCTTTTGCTAAATAGCTTCTAACGACAATTTTATCCAAGGCTTCAGTTATAACACTTTCATTGTTAGATAAACTAATAATTATGTATCTATTATTTATGACGCTATAGTAAAGACCGCTAGTGTTTTTTAACTCATTGAGAACTTCTGATAAAGTTCTTTTTTTTCGATCTAATGTTATGTTTTTACCTCTGATATAATTGTCTTTGTACGAGAACAAAACCTGATAGACCTCTTCAATGTTATCTAGCGCATCGTGTAAGGGTACATCTTTAAACTCAATGTAAAAAGCCTCTTCTTGAGAAAAGGCTAGTGTAGGAAGTAACATTAAGACAAAGATATAGATCAACCTCATTCCTTATACCTAAGTTTAATGTTACGTTCTTCTTTTTCAGTATATGTTATGTTAAGTGTTTCAAAAACAGTCTTTAAGGCAATGTCTAAGTTATTATGCGGAAAACTACCTGTATAAATATCTTCGTCGTTTATGGCCTTTGTGTCAAAACTAATTTCATACTGATCCTCTAAAGCTTTTATAACATAATGCACCGGTACACTTTTAAACGTGCTTTCGCCATCTATCCAAGTTGGTTTTTTAAAAAAGTTTTTGGTCTCCTCTGATGGGTAACCGTTCACTTTTCTAACAGCATCATTTGGCAAGAGTATATGTTGAGATTCTAAGGTTTTTACGGCTACCTTGCCTTCATAACATACTACATCAAAAAAATTGTTCTTAGAAATCACATTAAACTGTGTACCCAAAACCTTAACAGAGCCATTATTAGTTTCTACAGTAAACGTCTTACCTTTTGCTACTTTAAAATAAGCCTCACCATCGAGGTTCAATACTCTTTCATTTCCCCACCTGCTTTCATTATATGAAACTTTAGATTTTGAATTTAAAATAACTTCAGAACCGTCTAAAAGAACAACGGACTTACTTTCACCAAAACCTGTTTCAACTATAGTATCATTATTATTTAGAAACATAAACAAGCCAAATAATAAAACAATAGATGCCGCAATGCCAATGCCCCAATTAACGTAAAGTGGTTTAACTTTTTGCTTTTTACTAACTATTCTATTTTGAATTTTGGCAAAGGTAGCATCAACAGGAGAATCAAGCCTTTCAGAGACTTCAATACCTTTTCTTATCTTTAAATAATAATAAAAGTCCTCTTCACTAACCAGATTCTTCAATTCATTATCTGAAAGTTCCCCGTCTAGCCATTGGGCCAAAAAGCTATCTGAATCGTTATTTGTATTAAATGTTTTCATACTTCTATATAGTTAATACAACTCAATAGAAAAAAACCCTACTTGTTTTTTTAAATTAAATATTTCCTATTTCTTTTCGCATTACAACCAAAGCTTGATGCATACGCTTTTCTACAGCTTTTACAGAAATATCTAATTGCAGCGCAATCTCTTTGTATTTTTTCTTTTCTATTCTATTCATCAAAAAAACTTCGCGCTGCTTTTCTGGTAAACCCGCAATTGTTGCTTCTAATTTTTGCATAAACTCTTTTTCTAGCATAATAAATTCTGGCGATTCATTGGTACGCTCTTTCATATTATGCTTATTAAAGTTTTGCACTACTTTTTGATGCTTAACAGCATTTAAAAACATGTTGTTGGCAATACTATACATATAACTCTTTACTTTATTGTAATCGACATTACTGCAATTATCCCAAAGTTTAACAAAGACGTCTTGTAATATATCCTCAGCTTTATCTAAATCTTGTGTCTTAAAAAATAAAAAGCGCCTAATCTCTTTTGCATAAGTATTATAGATGCTCTCAAAAGTTTTTGAGTGGCAGATATTACGACTATCTTTAGCCATTGAGTGGTTTTAAAATTGACATACCAAAGCTATGAAAAAAAAAACTTGAGAAAAAAGTAGGGTTTTTGTTTTACAGGTTGTCTTACTATTGATTAACCTCGATAAACTAATTTTAAACCGAAAAATTTATTTGAAATGAAAAATTTAAAATTTGCATTCTTAAGTATCTTCATGGCATTATTCCTGATAACGGCCTGTACCAATGACGAACCCGTAGGAGGAGAAGACCAACAAACCGAGGAAAGTCAATCCATAACAGCTTCTTTAAATCAGTTAAGCACCCTGTTTAATGACAACGGAAACATAGAGCTATCTAGCAATCCAGCTGGTAATATTGTTCTAGATTTCTGTTTTGACTTTGTATATCCATTAACATTATCGTATAACAATGGGGCTACGGTAACCATTCAAGATTTAGATAATTTAGTTGATGTGATGTTAGCTTCTACAGATGAATTATATATAGATGGGATTTCTTTTCCTTTTGATGTAGAAGTATTTAATGACGATACTGATTCTATAGAAATCGAAACTATTGATGATGAGGAGGATTTCATCGATTTATTAGAAGATTGCGATTTTGATGATAACGATGATGAATGTTATGAAGAATATGATCCTGTTTGTGTAGAAGTGACAGGTCCTAATGGTGAAACATTTATAGTAACCTATCCAAATGAATGCTATGCAGAATGGGACGGATTTGATGATGATGACTTTTTAGATGATTGCGGGAATGATTATTACGTTGGTGGTTTTGAGTGTTTTTCATTCAATTTCCCAATATCGGTCGTTACTGAAAATGATGAAGTGATCACTATCAATTCTGAAGAAGAATTGAGCACTGAATTATACGATGTCTATGTGTTTGATTTTGTTTATCCTTTCTCAGTAACAGTTTATGAAGACGAGGATGATGACGAAGAAGACATTGTAATTATTAATAGTGCAGAAGATTTTGAAGATGTATTAGAAGATTGCTACGATGATTATTATGATGGTGACTATGATGACTGTTTTGATAACACTGAGAGTTTAGAAGCGGCATTATTATCTTGCGATGTATTTGAAGTAGACATTGAAGATGAAAGTGGAGAGCTCGTAGACGTGAATCTATTATCGTTTAATGATGGTGGAGAACTAATAGTAAATGGAGTACCTACCGTAGTAGACTCTGGAACATGGAATATTACAAATGTAGATGATGATCTAGCGTTAAATATATCTGGACTTCAAACCTTCACTTTGCTAAATGGAAGCTGGGTTCTTGATGATTGTGACTATGACAGTTTTGAGTTTCATAACGGTATATATACTATTGATTTTGAATGCGATGATGATGATGATGATGAATGTGAAGAATGTGAAGACGAACCTGTTAATCCAGTTTGTGTTGAATATACGACAGCAGGAGGCGAAACTATTGTAACTGCTTTCCCAAATATGTGCTTTGCAGAGTGTGAAGGATTTACTGAAGATGATGTAGTAGATTGCGGAGACGGTAATAACCCTCAAACCTGTACTTTAGAAGAGATTGAAAATAATTTAGTACAATGTGAATGGTATTTTTACACCAGTTTAGTTCCTGAATCTGAAGAAAACGAGGCAGAATTTACTTCTGATGGTGTTGTAGTAGTCTATTTAGAAGATGGCCCTTTAACTGGTACATGGGAGTTATCAAGTAATCCTCTATCTAATGAAGTGACGCTGTCTTTTGTATTTACCGATCCGCTTGACACTATAGCTAATCTTGATTGGACCGTCGTTCAGTGTAATGAAGAATATATTTTGTTAGAATCTGGTAATGAATATTTAATCTTAGAAGGAGATTGTGATTAGTATAATCCTTTAAAATAATTTCTTATAAACAAAATCGATAAGTTAATTGATTTAAAACCTTCAGAGTTATTCTGGAGGTTTTTTAATTTGAATAATAAAAGTTTAAAATACTTTATTGCTAATACATAGTTTTCGTAAATAGTTTTTTTAATTTTATAGCCTAAATCAATTAAAATGACAATTACGCAACTCAAATACGCTCTAGCCATTGCTGAGCATCAAAACTTTACTAAGGCTGCAGAGAAGTGTTTTGTAACACAGCCTACGCTTAGTACACAAATACAAAAACTTGAAGATGAGCTCGACGTTATAATTTTTGATAGAGGAAAAAAACCTATAGAGCTTACAGATGTTGGACGGAAAATAGTTTTTCAGGCAAGAAATATTGTTAATGAAGCCGAACGCATTCAAGATATAGTAGACCAACAAAAAGGCTTTATAGGCGGAGAATTTCGTTTAGGCATCATACCTACCATAATGCCAACGCTTCTACCTATGTTCCTAAAAAACTTTATAAAAGCATATCCTAAAGTAAAACTAAAGATTGAAGAGCTGACTACAGAAGAAATTCTAACACGAATCAGCGATGGTCATTTAGATGCAGCCATAGCAGCAACACCTCTTGAGAGCGATAATATTAAAGAACGTGTATTATATTATGAACCCTTTGTGGCTTACATACCAGATAATCACAGACTAAAAGACAAAAAAACCATTGAGATTGAAGATCTTGAGATTGAAGATATGCTTCTACTTGAAGATGGACATTGCTTTAGAGACGGCGTCATTAATCTATGCAAAACTTTTAAAGATCAAATTGACGATAGTTTTCAGTTAGAAAGTGGCAGTATAGAAACCCTAATAAAATTATCTAATGAAGGAATGGGAATGACGCTTCTTCCCTATTTACATACTTTGGACATAAAGGAAAAACTGAATCCTAATCTTAGACATTTTACAGAGCCTTCCCCTGCTAGAGAAGTAAGTATAATTTTCCATAAAAGCGAATTAAAGATGCAGATTATTGATGCGCTTCATAATTCTATATCTGGCATTATACGGGGAGCAATCGCATTCAGTAATGTTGAAATTATAAGTCCTTTACCTAAATAAAAGAAACGGTCTAAAAAGTGAACTGATTTGTCATTCAAAGTATAGTAATACTATTTCAGACCGTTTCTTAATGTTTATAAAGCAAAATTTACATAAACCGAGAATCGTTGTTTAGATTCCACATTATCCCCGAACAAACTTTGCTGAACAGGTAAGGTATAACTAGCCCCAAAAATAAACTTCTCTATCGCCAACTCAGACCCAAAAGAAGCATTCAGAATATTACCATCTGTATCTTGTAGGGTTTCATCATATTGTGTTATAGAATCATATACATCGCCAGACAAACCCACAAATGGCATAATATTCATTTTATCATTAGGAAACACAGTATATACGTTTACTGAATAGCTAAACTGATCCCCAAATTGGTATTCGTTCTTGTTCTCTCCTTTTAGATAGTAGCTCATCAAAGTATTTACACCAATTTTATCACCACCATAGTTGTAGCCTAATGAAAAAATTCCATCAAAGCTTCCTGTACCAACCTGAAAACCCGGATTTACATTATCAGCAAGTTCCTCTTCAAACTTTCCCGTTGGCAATTTTACGCCCAATCCGAATTGTAAGGAATGACCCGAAGGTTCTTTAGGTGAATTGTAATCCACTAATACAGAATCTGATGACTTCTTTTTATAAAATTGAAGTCTATACCAACCAATGGCACTTATATCTCCAAGACCATTAAGATTGTCTTTATTACCTTGAAAATTTCTTGTTAAATCTTGATAAGGCACATTCGCTGTTACAAAAAATGTATCATTTATTGGCACTTGGGCCCAAAGTTGATAGGTATTAAATACTTCTTCGCTCTTAGGCGAGTTTTCAAAAATACCATTCCGCGATTCAAAATCTTGATAGATATAGCGTACACCAACAAAGTTAGCATTGCTTAATGTTCCAAATCCAAAACTTCCGCTACTTGTAGAACAACCACAAAGATCGCAAAACCAAGCTTCTGGATTAAAATCGTGACAGCATTTATACTTTGTATTATTAGCACTTACAGTAATACTGACAATTAAAAGAGCTAATGCAACAACTAAAGGCTTAAAATCCTGAAAAACGTTCATCTTCTAAAAATTCGTAATCGGTTAAAGTTTTTAAAAAAGCTATAATGCTTTCCTTCTCGTATTCAGTGAGTGTTATGCCATACGTACCATCTTCTCGTAGAAACTCATCATCTACATTACCATTATCTACCATGCCAGAATCGTAAAAATCCAATACTACCTCTAAGGTTGAAAATCTGCCATCGTGCATGTACGGATAGGTTTTCTCAATATTCCTAAGACTTGGTACTTTAAATTTATATAAGTCATCAAGGTTTTCTAGAATATCAAAACGTCCCTTATCATTAAGCTGCGGATTTATTGGTAAACCATTATTTCTAAAACTATGGTCTGTAAACAAATCTGTTGCATGACAAGACGAACATTTATTCTGAAATGTATTTAAACCATCTAACTCAATAGCAGTTAAAGTTACATTTCCTTCAGCTCTTACATATTTATCGTATTTTGAATTTGAAGAAATCATAACCACCATAAACTGGGACAACGCCTTGAGTATATTTTCGGTATTGACTTCGCCATCTTCAAAAGCTTTGGTAAATTGATCTTGATAATAGCTATCTGATTTTAGCTTTTCTACAACATTACTCAAACTTTCTCCCATTTCTAACTCACTTGTTATTGGGATTATAGGTTGCAAGTCTAAGTGTGAAGCAGCTCCATCCCACATAAAAGAACTTTGAAAAGCCAAATTTTGAATAGGTTGTGCATTTCGCTTACCTATACCTCCATTGACACCATGACTGAGGTTATGACCGTGATGTGTAAAAGCAAAAGCTTGCTCATGACAAAAAGCACAATCTATAGCATTGTTAGAAGACAGTCTTCCTTCATAAAATAAATTCTTACCCAGTTCAAAACCTGCTTCAGTAACAGGATTATTCTCTAGATTATAATTTATTTCCGGGAAATTAGAGGGCAACTCCACTTCCATCTGTACTGGTTCATATTTTGCCAATTTCGAATTATCAGAACACGAAAAAACAAATAAAACAGCCAATAGTATTAAGCTAAATTTTCTCATAATCAATAATTTATTTTAACATTCCAAGGATCATCGAATATGATGCTGAGTGCAGTAAAACCAAAGTAAAACGCATATCGCACACCTTGACCGCACCCAGCAAAACAAACTAAATCCTAAAAGATCTGTTACTATTGATTAATCGTTATGAACATGATGAACCTCAAACATGGTCTGCACATTTGCAGCTACTATTGGTGTCTCATTTGCATCAGTATGTACTTGATCGTAACCATCAGCAAAGTTTATTTCAGAAGCTCCATTAAACACTTTCGCAATATCTGCTTTAATATGAATCTCTGGGGTTTTATCTTCTCTAACCAATATAGTATTAGGCAAGCTCATGGTTATTTCTCTGTAGTTATCTAATGAGGTACCAACGCTTCCCATATGAATGTTTAGTGGCTCATCAGTAACATTGGCAGTAGAAAACGTGCCATCGAATCTCACAAATTTATAGCCAGAGGCCCAAGACCACATCATACCTTCTTCAGATGCTAAATCCAAAAAGTCTCCTTGACCTTCAGCACCCAAGGCAAAACGTTCTTGATCTACACCCAATCCAAAAGTGATTTCAGTATAGTTTGCAGCATCAACATCGGTTAAAACAACCCAAATTTCTCCAGCATTATTTCCATCTGCTTCATTTACAATAAATATATTGTCTGCTTCAGGATACATAAATTCATTCCCTTCATTATCCTTAACTCTTATATTACTTACAATATATTTAAGTGTTGTTAACTGAAATGATTCGTCGTTAGATTTATTATAGGTTGTGCCAAAGATAAAATCTTGGTCACCTACAGCATTATCAAATTTCAATATTAAATCGCCTTTTTGGCCTGTTAAGTCTTCGTCATTACTGTCGTCATCAGATGAGCAACTTGTAATTATAGCGCACACGAGTAGTGCAAATGTATATTTTAGTAATTTCATTTGTATTAATTTTATTTTGTATATAAAGTATTTTAGGTTGAAAAACCTAACCGGAAAAATAAAATTATGCTATTGGAGGTTTAAAATGAAGATACACAAAATCGAATGTGTAATTTGAAACATATGATACCATGTTTTCCCTATCAGTGTAGAAGATTTTTGCATTTAAGTTGACCGTCGAAAACTTTTCTGAAAATACGGGGAAAAATGAATCGTACAAACTCAATATAGCTTTTCCTTCATCATCTGCTGTAGTCGTAGTTGTTAATTGCTTAGCTAAATGACATTTTCCATTACACTGAAGTTCTGGCTTGTCCTTATTAACACAATAGGTTTCAATAATGTAATCTATATTTAACTGATAATAAAGTACATTACCGACAAAGTAAATTGGGCGGATAGCAAATGATAAAAGTAATATGAAAATTACTATTCTTTTCAACTTAAAATTTTGAGCAAAGATAAGTTTAGGAATTAAAAAAAGCGACTTTTCAGCCGCTTTTTTCTATGCTTTTAAATAAATTAAACATTGATTCAATTCTGGGTTTTGATTGATTAGAGACTGAATAAAAATTCGTAATTCCTCTAGTTCGTGGGGCAGCAAACGCTTTACTGCTTTTTGCACTTCTTTACAGAATAATGTCGTATCAAAACTAACCTTGCTAAGTATAGTTTTGGTATACTCATACATTGCTCTCGCCATAGGTAATTTTAAGTTTAAGGTTTAACAAAAAGTAAATTTTTCTCTATAGGCTATTATTTCAATTGAATCTCTAAGATAGAAAAAAAACAAATTTTATTTAAAGAATCACATAAAGTTTAACAGCTTATTATGTTAAAAGTTATAATTACCCGTTGAAGGTTGTTTTAAGACAAAGGTTATTCTCACAACATAACGCACTGATTTACTTGTATTTAAAAACTAAAACCGATTATCACCATCTAACAAGTCTCCTAGACCGCCAAGAATACTACCTTCCCCTTTAGAGTTACCGCCAGATTTTGGTGCTGATGCCAATACGCGACCAGCCAATCTACTAAATGGTAAAGATTGTATATACACTTTTCCTGGTCCGCGTAGCCTCGCAAAGAATAAGCCCTCACCTCCAAAGATGGAGTTTTTGATACCTCCAACAAATTCAATATCATAATCTACACCTTGGGTAAACCCCACCAAACAACCCGTATCTACCCTAAGGGTTTCACCGGCCTGTAATGTTTTTTCTGCCATAGTACCTCCTGCATGTACAAATGCCATACCATCACCTTCTAACTTTTGCATTATAAAGCCTTCGCCACCAAAAAGGCCCCTTCCTAGTTTCTTAGAAAACTCAATACCAACACTAACACCTTTAGCGGCACATAGAAAGGCATCTTTTTGGCAAATAAACTTACCTCTGAATTCATTTAAATCAATGGGGATAATTTTACCTGGATATGGTGAGGCAAAAGATACATTTCGTTTTCCAGTAAGGTCATTGTAAAAAGCAGTCATAAACAAACTCTCGCCTGTTAAGATACGCTTACCCGCTCCTAATATTTTACCTAAGAAGCCTTTATCTTTTTTAGATCCATCACCAAAAATGGTATCCATTTTTATACCATCATCCATCATCATAAAACTGCCCGATTCTGCAATAACCGCCTCTTGTGGGTCGAGCTCAATTTCTACATATTGCATTTCCTCACCGTAAATACGGTAATCTATTTCGTGGGAGTTTCTGTCACTAAAATCTGGTAATTTTTCCATAATATATTTTGGTTTGGTACTGAACTATGCTCAGTGTAAATTGATTCGATTATATGTTGTGCTACATTGCATTTTGTTACATTTAATACAAAATTGCCCGTTTCGACTGTACCCAGTAAAATTTAACTTTTAACTTTCAAAGTCCATTCAAAATTAAAAGAGGATACCTCTACTCCATCTTTATTAATTCCATTGGAATTTAACCATACGGTTTGTCCCTCGCCTGTTTCAATGGCTCTGGCGATGGCTTTATCTATTTTATTACCTTCATCACATTTAAACGTTATTCTTCCTGTGGCTTTTTTAGTAAATGAAGCATTATTATTAGCCACTAACATAGACACTTTTTTACCACTTTCTCTAATCTTTTTCATCACTAAAGCACCAGTTGTCAACTCAGCAGCCATACCTTGAACCGCCCAAAACATAGAGTTAAATGGATTTTGGTTAATCCACCGGTGCTTTACGGACACCACACAAACCTTGTCGTCTATATGCTTGGTTCTTACACCAGTAAGATACGCTGCAGGTAGCTTAAACATTAGAAAGGTATTGAGTCTTGATGGTGAAATTTTCATATTGAATAGTTATAATTTCCACTAAAATAATTGAAATTTTCCAACTCAACTAATGTTAATAAAATGTTAATTTTTAGTACTATGCGTAACATAATACCTTTTAAAAGATATATATTTGTATAAGCAACTATTATATATTTTTAAAATGGTAGACAATCATCATAAAAATTTAGCAACATTTATACATCTTTCGACATTTTCAAGATTTCTGATTCCTTTCGGAAACTTTATAGGGCCAATAGTATTATGGGCTGCAAATAAAGACAAGTCAGAATTTGTAGACCAGCATGGTAAGCAAGCCATAAATTTTCAAATCAGTGTATTACTTTACGCTATTGTTATAGGCACAGTGAGTGTACCATTTTTCGTCTTTAAGCTTTTTAGAGGATTGGACGTTATAGACTTTCATGGTCTTCATAATTTTCATATTAACGTAGGCGAACCTTCTGCTCTATTATATATAGGAGGCGGACTGGGCGTATTGGCAGTTATTGCTTTTATAATAGAATTAGCATTAATCGTTAAAGCAAGTTTATCTGCTAGGGACGGTAACCTATATAAATATCCGTTGACCATCAATTTTCTAAAATAACATTCATCAATAATCAATCAAAAAATGAACAGTTTAATCGAATTTAAGACTCTCAAAACATGAAGATAGAAAACACAAAAGCACAAATGCGTAAAGGAGTGCTGGAATATTGCATCTTATCCATCTTAAAAGATGAAGATGCCTATGTTGCAGAAATTCTGGGCACACTAAAAGACGCTAAAATGCTTGTTGTAGAAGGAACCATATATCCACTATTAACAAGATTAAAGAATGCTGGGTTACTCAGCTACCGTTGGGAAGAATCCACATCTGGACCGCCAAGAAAATATTACGGCCTTACCGAAACAGGCAAACTGTTTCTTAAAGAGTTAAACACCACTTGGAGTGAATTACAAAATGCAGTTAACCTAGTAACACGTAGAAAAACAACAAAAAAATGAATAAAACAGTCAATATAAATTTAGCAGGTATATTCTTCCATATAGACGAAGATGCATATCTTAAATTATCACGCTATCTTGAGGCTATAAAACGTTCATTTACAGACTCTCAAGGTC
>CAYVNR010000004.1:56945-246707 GCA_964453045.1 uncultured Flavobacteriaceae bacterium | reverse complement strand
CAGCAACATATATACAATATACAGGCTCACCTGCATCATAAAATTCTTTTTGATTTAAGATGGTATCAATACAAACCGTAGTCTTACCTGTCTGACGGTCTCCAATCACCAACTCACGCTGACCTCTACCTACAGGAATCATGGCGTCAATTGCCTTAATACCAGTTTGTAACGGTTCTGTTACTGGCTCTCTGTAGATAACACCTGGCGCTTTACGCTCTACTGGCATTTCATAAGTTTCACCTGTAATAGGTCCTTTACCATCAATTGGATTACCTAAAGTATCGACAACTCTACCTACAATACCTTCACCTACTTTTACAGAGGCAATGCGCTCAGTACGTTTTACTGTAGATCCTTCTTTTACAGCTTTAGAATCGCCCAACAATACGATACCTACGTTGTCTTCCTCAAGGTTAAGTACAATGCCTTCTGCACCGCCTTCAAACTCAACTAATTCCCCATATTGAGCGTTAGCCAATCCGTAAGCACGTACAATACCATCACCTACAGTTAATACTGTTCCTACTTCGTCTAATGAAGCACCTGCTTCAAAACCTGAAAGTTGTTGTTTTAAGATTGCTGATATTTCAGCTGGTTTTACTTCTGCCATTTTTTCTTAGATATTAGACGTTAGACATTAGACTCTAGACCTAAAGGCTAAACCTTCTATTTAATTTAATGTAAATTCTCTTTTTAATTTGTCGAGTTTGTTTGCAACACTAGCATTATACTGAATGTCACCAACTCGTAAAATGAAACCACCTAAAATGTTTTCATCTATAATATTTTCTACTTCTGCTTCCTTGCCTGTAAGCTCCTTCACCTTAGCCAATACTTTAGTTTTTAAATCTGCTGTTAAAGGCACTGCCGTTGTAACTGTTGCTATTTGGCTTCCTCTCAAACGATCATATAACTCTGTGTAACTAGCAGCTACATCATTTAAAAGTGCTAGTCGCTTGTTAGAAATTAAAGTATCTATAAGATTTACTGTAGCAACATTAGCATTTTTAAATACTGATGCTAATACTACTTTTTTATCTGAAGATCTTACTACAGGACTTTGAAGCATCTGATTTAAATCTTCACTCTGAGCAATTGCAGTAGTGATAGTTTTCATATCACTATTTACAGCTTCTGCAGATTTCTGATCTGTCGCCAAGCTTAAAACTGCTTTTGCATAACGTATTGCTGCTCTTGATCCTGACATTTATCTTAGTTTAAAGTTGCTTCACCCAACATATCTTCAACCAACTTAAGTTGCTTGTCCTTGTTAGATAATTCATCACGCACTACTTTTTCTGCAATATCAACTGACAGACCAGCAACGTGACTTTTCAATTCTGCCATTGCTGCTTTCTTTTCACTTTCAATTGCTGCTTGAGCTTTCTCAATAATCTTACTCGCTTTTTCTTGTGCTTCTGTTTCAGCTTTTGCAATAGTCTGCTCTCTTATTTCACGAGCATCTTTTAGCATGGCCTCACGTTCTGCACGAGCTTCTTGTAAAATACGCTCATTATCCGCTTGAAGATTCTCCATCTCTTTACGTGCCTTTTCTGCAGAAGCTAAAGCATCTTTAATTCCTTCTTCTCTATCGCTAACAGCACCTAAAATAGGTTTCCAAGCAAATTTTCTTAAGATAAAAAGTAATACTAAAAATGTAATTAACGTCCAAAAGACAAGTCCAAATTCCGGTGTAATTAAATCCATTCTGTTTTATTTTAAATAACTTAAATTTTATTCTTCACTGCTAAAACTTTGAAGAATGATAAAAATACAGAAGCAACCAACCGTTACTTCTGTATCTTAATGTCTTACCCTTGTAAGAAAGCAACAACAACACCAAATAGTGCTACCGCTTCTACGAAGGCTGCTAAGATTAATGCAGAAGATTGAATCTTTCCGTGCATCTCTGGTTGACGTGCCATAGCTTCCATAGCAGACCCACCAATCTTACCAATACCAACACCAGCTCCAATAGCTGCTAAACCAGCTCCAATAGCTGCAATTCCAGTAATAGTCATAATAATATAAAATTTAAATTAATTAATGATGTTCTTCTTCAGTTGCCATCCCGAAATAAAGGGCTGACAATATTGTAAATATATATGCTTGTATTGCCGTTACAATAACCTCAATAACCGTAATAAACAATGAGAATGCTACAGATACTGGCGCAATAGCAACAGTTTTGAATACAAATATTAACGACATTAACGCCAATATAATAACATGACCTGCCGTAATATTGGCAAACAAACGAATCATTAGAGATATAGGTTTAACAAACATACCTATAATCTCAATTGGCATTAAAAATATTTTCATTGGCACAGGTACGCCTGGCATCCAAAAGATGTGCTTCCAGTAGTTTTTGTTACCGCTAAATGTTGTAATAATGAATGTAATAGCCGCTAATGTAAAAGTAAACGCAATATTACCACTTAAGTTAGCACCATTAAGAATTGGAATTAATCCAAAGATATTATTAATCCATATAAAGAAAAATATAGTCAATAAATATGGCATGTATCTTTTGTATTTGTGCTCACCAATCATAGGTTTAGCAATCTCATCTCTAACAAATACCACTAAAGGCTCAACAAAACTTGCAATACCCGATGGCACATTGTCATCAGATTTCTTATAACGACGTGCTGCAGTTAAAAAGATTAAAAATAATACTGCTATAGAAACCCACATCATAAATACGTTTCTTGTGATCGACAAGTCAAATTTAGGTCTATGGGCATTGGTCGGGTGGCCTTCAGCATCAAACGTAACCTCTGATGCTCCTTCATCTAAAACGTATACTTTTTCATGAACATTAACAAAACGCTGACCGTTTCTTTCAACAATCTCATGACCATGATAATCGTGATGAAATGCAGAAGATGAAAACGTTGTTAAGCCCTTGTCTGTATATACGATAACGGGTAACGGTATAGTTATATGAAGCTCATTCTCTTCACCTTGGTTTAAGGTTGCAATATGCATTCCGTAGGCATCCTTAACGTGATGTAAAATCATCTCTTTAGGATCGAATTTTTCGTCGTCTCCTCCGTCTTTAGTTTCAGAGGCAAAACCAATATTAAAAACAGTTAAAAATAATGCTGATAATATTGTGTTTTTAAAGGTGCTTATTCTCATTCTAATGGGCTTAAAAATACCTTGCTTTAAATTCGGTGCAAATGTACAAACATTAAATGAATTGACAAGCAATAATTTCCCTATAATTTTTAAGGGATTTTAATCACATTAATGTGTTGATTTCAAAGGTGTTTTTTTAAATACAGCTTTAAGACTTTTGAAGAAATCGGGTTAATGCAAAAACCTCAAAGAATAAGTACAGGAAATAAGGGATGAAAAAATTGAACACATCTGGTTGCTTGTTTTCAAAATCTGAAAGCAATAAAGGCAGTAAAAACAAGATCGCTAGTACCATTTTTGAAAATGTTAGTACCATAAACAGATTGAATATATTCTTTTTCCCTGAAGAAAATCTGTAATTGATTATCGTATAGAACATTGCGGTAACAAACACATGAAACGCATAGATCTGCCAAACTGGGAAGAAAAAAGTAATTTCCTTAGCAAAATGGTATAACAAATAACTATGAACGGCAAACAATACAACGGATACACCCATCAGTTGTAGCAAAAATGAAATCTGTCTCTTTCTAAATTCCTCCATTGTAATTATTAACTGTCTTTTGAAGCTGCAATAATACGTCTAATTACAAAAACAATTGAAGCAATTACAAAACCTAATGTAAAAAAAAGCGTGTAGAGGTTGTTTTCGTTTGGAAAACGCTCATCTAATTTTATACCTATAAATGTACCTACACATATAATTGCAACCATTTGTATAACAATGCCCGAAAAATGCGCATAGGTATTAAGCTTGTCTTTCTGGTCTTTGCCCGGTTTTGACTTGTTGTTCTGGCTGTTTTGGTTTGGCTGGCTCATTTGGTAATGCTTTTACTGTACCTTTCATGCTACAAGTGGCATTAAACGTTGCTCCAGGTTCTACGGCTAGTTTACTTGTGTGTACTTCGCCCTCAATAAGTGCAGTGGATTTTAATGATAATGTACCTGAAAGAATCAATTTCCCTGAAAACTTACCTTCAAAATCAGCATTTTCTCCTTGTAATGTCCCTTTTATTAATCCTGATTTACCTACTACAACCTTCCCAGAGGTTTTTACATTGCCTTCAACTGTTCCGTCGATTCTAAATGGCCCTTGGCTAGCAATATCACCAACAATTTTGGTGCCTTGTGCTATAATGTTCTGTTGCGTACTTGTTTCCATAGTTGATAATTGTTTAGGTTTTTTACTGTCTGAGGAAAACATGATATGATTTGGTTTTAATTATTCTAATTTTAAATAGGCATTTAAGTTTTTATGGCGCTGAATAATGGTGTAGTTTGGTGAGGAAATTGCAAAATATTCCTTTGTTATTTTTGGCTTTACAGGCTTTCCGCGTTTATCTTTTTCGTCAGATTCTAATAACTGTGCAAAACCGCTTGCTCCCTGAATACTCTTTAAGCCATGTACAACCACAAAAGTTGTGTTTTCGTCATATACGTCCTTTGAGGTGGTTAAATCAAAGTATTTAATCTTTTTCTCAATTTCTTCGTCTAGTGTTTTAATAAAAGCATCTATATCTTCACCAGAACCTTTTTGAAATTGATAAATAACATTAAAGTTTTTTGGTTTGTCGTCTGGCACAAATTCTTTCTTTGCCAGAACTGGTATAGCATTTTGCAATAGATCTTGTGCTTTTCGTCCTTCTTCTGTGTTTGGGTATGTCAATGCAATGTAGTCAATCCCTTTTTTGTACTCTTCAAATCCATAAAGTCTTCCTTTGGCAGAGGTCTTAAGAATTTCGAATTTAGGCAAAAAATCGTCACCTTCTAGGCGTTTAATCTGTGTTTCGGCTTCAGCAATAACAGCTTGGTATTCTTGATTATCGAATTTTTTATACAATTTGGTATATATAACCTCTGGACTATTTTCATCTTTAGTTAACTCAGACTCAGGATTCAGTAAAATTTCCGCATAACGTGACTCAGGGTAATTGGCTATAATATCAGCTTTCATAGCTTCAGCCTTTGTGTTCAATCCCAATTCTACATAAATCTTGTACAAATTATACTTAGAAGGCAATATTAAACGATCTTCAGGGTTGCTCTTTAATAAATCTTCGAATCTAGATTTAGACAATTCCAACTCCTTAAATTTTTCCTTATAAATAATGCCCAACTGGTAGTAAGCAAAATTTCGTTCTTTCGCTATACTATCTATTTCTGTTTGCTTTGTTGGTAATGATGCTAGGTAGGTTTCTGGGTCATAACGCTTGTCGTCTGTTGTATTAGTTGTTACTACATCATTTCTAACTGCATTGTTTATACCTGCTCTTTGATTAGACAGTCTCCAGTTATCTTGCAATTTTCGATCTCCCCAAATTCTCAAGAATTCGTTTTTACCATAGGCCACCGTAGTTGGATTATAGAAGTAAAAACTACTTTTATTACCACCAACTGGACTTATGCTTTTGCTTTTGGATACAAACTCGCCAGGAGAGCCTTTTTGGCTAATTCCTGATCTTGGATTTTTAGCATCAATACCGTTATTTGATATAGTGGTCTGAGATGATCGTTTTTCTAATTCTTCTGCTTTGCGCTTTTCTTCCTCTAAAGCCTGTTGTTTTAGTTGCTCTGTATATGCTGAGTATATTGCCAATTGTTCCTCCTTGGGAAGGCTTATCATCTTTAAAATACTATCATTGGTCACCGCAATACCTTCATAATAAATAACATCGTCTAAATTTTCGCGTTTCTTCTTAATTATTCTAAAGGGCTTAGAATTTTCGACCATAGCTGTCATGGTACTATCATAATATGCGCCTGCCGTTTTATATATGTTTCGGTCAAAGTACATATTACCCAGCGTCTCATAACTAAGTGCTCTTAGGTATTTATCAGAAGTGGTTTTTCTAAGCGATTTGTTATAGTATGCTTCAGCTAAACTATCGGAAGCTTTATTGCGATGGTATTCTGCAATACGGTAATAAATCTTATCTAAAAAAGGTCTGTTTTCACGATTTTCTTCGAGCTCCGTAAGATATTCTTGAAACTCTATATCGTCTCCATCTAACGCATCGTTATTATACGATTTTTCTAAGTGTGCATTAATGTAAAAAGCTCTTGGAATTTGTCGATGCATATCTATAATGGCATCAAATTCTATATTAGCACTATCTTTTTCCTTAAACTCGTTGTAGAGTTGGCCCCTAATAAAATGGTAGCGCGCTTTTTCTCTCTTAATTTTGGTATTTTCGGCAGCAACAGCCAATTGCGCCAAAGCACTATCCTTAGATTTAGTATTGATATAGGCTTGTGCCAAAGCTGCTGAAGCATCTGCCAAATCTTGTCCTTCTATATTACCTTCTTCTTCCTCCAATAAACGCTTTAACCTTTTAATGGCTACCTCATCATTATTTAAGCGCATATTGGTTTTTTCGCGCCAAATCTTTACTTGATTGATTTTATCGCTTGTGGGATATTTATTGAGAATATTATTAAACGCTGCGAGTGCTGGCACAAAGCGCTGATCGTAATAGCGTGCCTTGCCCAAAAGTAAATAGGCTTCATCAATTTGAGGATTTTTTTCCTTGCCATTAATATTCATACCGTGTTTTTGTACGGCTTTTATGGCCTTTTCTTCAGCACGTTCAAAATCAGCATTTTTAGATTGACCTGGCAGAAAAACATCTTCGCTGATTTCCATACGCTCTACAGGGAGTAGTTCCCAAAAATTTTCGGTAAACGCATCATTTACGCCATCTATACCTCTTTGTAATGCAATATCGCCATTGTATAGAATATTGTATTTGGTTCCTAAGGCATGAAAATTTCTGCTAATAAAAGTGTCTTTTTTGCGCGAACAGCTTTGGGTAACAAACGCCACAATAAAGAGATATAATATAGTTCTGTAATAGGTCTTCAACGTTGGTTCTATTTGATTAATAGATAACTAAACTATTAGATATTTAGTGTGTAACGTGGTAAAAATAAACATCTTTTTGAATTTTTGATGTTATTTATACGTTTTTCGAGGTATAACAACGTTCGACAAAAAAAAGCTTGTGATTCCATTTATAATCACAAGCTTAAAAAATCACACTAAATTATATCTTATTCTTCCTCAACAGAAGCAACCATATTACTCGCAAAGTGGGCTTCTAATTCCTTTAAGGTTGCAGGATTTGTTTCTAAATCCTTAACAATATCCCCTTTTTCTAGAACAACGATACGCTCACATACATCTGTAACATGCATTAAATCGTGACTGGATACCAGTACCGTAACACCTTGTTTTTCGGCCAAATCTTTTAAAATTTGTTTCAAACGGATTTGTGTGGTTGGATCTAGGTTAGCGAACGGCTCATCTAAGATTATAACTTCAGGGTTACCAATAAGTGCCGCTACAATACCGGCCTTTTTCTGATTTCCTTTGCTTAAATCACGTAAGTATTTTTTCTTACCTATGATTTCCCCATTGAAAAAATCTTCGAACTTAGCAGTTAGCGCATCAACGTCGGCTTTGTTCTGTCCTCGTAGATCGCCAATGAAATAGAAGTATTCTTCTGGTGTTAAATATCCAATTAAGAAACTTTCGTCAATGAATGAGGATGTGAACGGTTTCCAGTCTTCGCTTTGGTCCACGATAACATCATTGCTAGTAATACTTCCTGTTGACGGTTTTATTAGATCTAGCAACAGGCTAAAATACGTGGTTTTACCGGCTCCATTGTTTCCGACCAGCCCAAAACTCTGCCCTTTAGGAATAGTTAATTCTTCGATATTGAGAACCGTAGTTCCGTTATATGATTTTGAAAGGTCTTTTGTGTATATCATGATGTTGGTATGTTATTAGTTGTCTTGACTAAAAGCGTCAATCATTTTGTATTTTGAATCCAAGTATTTTTGAGTAATCAATCGCATTAATTTTTTATGAAGTACAATACCCACAATGCCAAGAATGGCAAGAATGGTACAAGCGACTTCAAATCCTAATGCCCAATACGAAATACCAAAAATCCCTAAGGGCAAAAGCATAAGCGGAAAACCTATTATCCATTGTACAGCACCAGTTCCTTGATAATTAAACGCTGCTTTTTTATCCAAATCTATTTTCTTTCTGTTGAAAGAGCCACCAAAAAGAATGACATGAGAGTTTACGCCTATGTTATATATAGCTGCGGCAAAGTGTGCCAATAAAATCTTCCAGCCAAAATACACATACGGAATACTGAGCACAAAAAGGATTACCACACTCATTATCATTAACATGAATTTAGAACGTAAATATTGCTCGTATTTAATATTCTGGCTCATCAGCATTTTATAATAACTACTATCCCAAGCGGGAATAAACTGACCAAAGTTGATAAGGAAAATTCCTGTGACAAAAATACCTATAAAGGCATAAAGCCAAGGCTGGTTTTGATAGGTTTCTTGAGGGTAAAATATTAATCCGTAAAACAGAAATAATATAACTAATGGTAACATGGACTTAGTACGTTTATTTCTCCAAATTAATTTTAGGTCTAATTGCATAAAAGGTGCTATATCACCAAAACGCTTGGTCCAAGATAAATCAGCTGCTTTTACTTCTTGCACTTTGGTTTTTAAAGAATTATCTAAGAATAATTTATCTTTTAAAAGTTTGTAATTAAACCAATAGCTAACTACTAAAATCAGCAAAGGGATTACTATTAATACAGGATTATTTGCAATACTAATAAGTCCATCACCAATCAATGACCTAAAGGATATGATCTCAAAATAATCTAAGCCAAACAAAACACCTGAAACTAACAATAATGGTAAAATAGATAGTTCGGTTTGTGCAGAAAACGCTTCAATGATAAAGTTGAGGAAGTTTATAATGAGTACAATAATAACCATTGTCAACATCCATGGTAAAACCATGGAAGTAGCGTAACCATCTCTAATCAGCATAATACTGAATGGTATAATAGCAAATAGTGGTAAAAAGTTAAAGAAAGATAATGCAGATTTACCTAAAACAAAATTTACTATTGTTGAGCGTTTTATGGGTAATGTCAATAACGGCTTAACACTCATTACAGGTAATTTCTGCAAAAAGAAACGCATTAATAAATCGCCAATTATCCAATAAAATATAAATCCATTAGCAACAACAAATGCATCTTGGTCTGGAAATGTATTCTTTAAAATAAAAAGTAGACCAAACCCTAATCCTAAAAACATAACTACAAAGTACAATGCAAAAAACACTAAAAGGATATTGAGTGCTATATTCTTTTGCCAATAAGACGAACGGAAGTATTGTTTCCATTCTAAATTTAGAAAATGCTTTATCATAGCTTTAGGTTAGTTTGTGTTGAGTTAGTGTGGTTTTATTCAAATTTGTTACATCTGTTGAGCAAAATTATACTCTGGGTTATGTTGTGCCATTTCATTTCTAAGCTTTGGTGTTACTACATATACGGCAACATAAATAAGCATCCCAATCAGTACCACGCATACAGAAAATACAATTGATAGGCTAACGAGCCAGACTTGTTTGTTTTGGTAGATGGCTTGAAAGTATATGGCAAAATTCATTAAATGCACCAAACCCCCAAGTTGAGAAATCGTATTATCAAACAGCCACTTTTTCCCTGTCTGTCTTTTTAGTCGCTTAGAGCGTTTAAATTCTTTAATCCAAAAGTACCAAGGAAATCCAAACAAAACGGTTAGGGTTGGTATAACCACCCAGTTGGCGTGGTATTGCATAGAAAAAGATAAAGCTGTGTAGTATGCCCAAATTAAAAACAGCGTTAAAATAATCTTGGGTAGTTTAAAGAACCCTTTAAAGTTCTTCCATATTAAACGCCAATATGTTTTGTTCAGTGCTTTCGTTCTTTCTTCAACAACATCACCAAAACCCATAACGCCAAATTTTTTGAACTCTGTTTTGAGGGCATCCTCAAAAGAAATTTTTGGGTTCACCTGCCATTGCGCTTCAATACCATTTGCCAAATGGTCTACAAGCTCTGTTTGTACATCGTACCATTCCACATAATGCTTTTGTGTGAAATTGTAGAGGTGTTGTATTTGGGAATCGGTTAGTTTCATTTTAACGTCGAATATTGCTAAACTGCTAGTTTATCCTGTAGGTTTCTGTATTTTTTAGTGGTTTCTAAATAAATCTTAATTCCCGAATAAATGAATAACACATTAAAAATTGTAGTGAAAAATATAATACTTTGTCTCACGTGTTCTGTGACCTCAAAGATTCCATCTGGTCTTGGTAATTGATAAAAAAGATTGGACATTAGTACAGAAAAGACAACGTAAAAATAGCCATAAAGCAAATAACCCGATTTTTTTAACTTTATGGACATGTAAGCATAATGCATTGTAAAATAGAGAATTGGCAAGCCAAATAACATAAAGCTAATAATGCCAAATACTTTACTCGAAAAATTCTGAAATATTAAATAGTATGCAAACACAAAAAAGGCTACAACTATTAAAGTTTTAATATTGGTAAATAGGCCCACAAAATTTGAAACGTATTTTTTACGGACTGTTTTATTGATTAACTTTAGTCGTCTCTGCTCAAAAGGTTTTAAATCGTTTTCCAAGCCCAATTGGTGTAAAACGTGCATAAAAAGCGTATGAAAATCATGGTTGCCTTCTTTACTTTCCATTTTGCAAGCAATATGGTCCGTCATTTCTAACCTTATATCCCAATAGCTAATACCTTTGTCTTTAAGGTATCTATCTATGGTTTTAATATGATTCTCTGTAAGTTTCATGATTAAGCTAAATCTTTAAATTTAATTTTATAGTGTTTAACTTGATTGATAGTTACGAAAATCATCGCTAAAAGTATCGATAATGCTAGGCTCACCAAGCCAATTATGACATAATCAAACTTTTTCATAAACTCTAAATGAGAAATATTCCAACAGAAGTGAAATAACTGAAATGACATCGCAAATAAAAATCCCAATCTCTCAATGGATGAAAAACGATTCAATTTAAAATATTTTAGTGCTATAAAATAAGAGATACCAAAAAGCGTAAAGCTAAATATTGGCAATAAACCAAACCATGTTTTTACAGCACTAATCTCTGACGCAACGTTTAAATATTTAAAAAGAACTATCAAGCCGAAGAATACCAAAATGCATGGCCATTTTACCAGTTCTTTTAAAATGAGCTTTATTAACTTACGATCTGCTGATTTAATAAACTGCTTATTATTATCAAGTAACCTGGATTTATGATCTACCATGTAATCCTTAAATATAAAGTAGAAATCACGTGTATCGCCTGCTTTTATCTTTTCCTCAATGCCTGAGGCTACATGATCTACCATTTCCGATCTAATATCTAAATGAGTCACATCCGAATTCTCCAAATAATGATCTATAAACTGTATCTGCTCCTTATTCAATCTTACCATAAATTAAGCAAATTTAGGCTTTACCAAAGCCTGCATAGTTTTAATATACTCAGCAAGTTCATTGAGTTTATTAACGGTTTCTTTAGTGCCTGTTTCAGTGAGTTTGTAATATTTGCGCAATCGGTTATCAACTTTTGCCACCTCAACATCCAAAAGCCCTTCTGCTTCTAATTTATGAAGCGCAGGATATAACGCTCCTTCTGTAATGTTAAGCTCACCTTTGGTCAATGCCTTTACTTTTTGTGTAATCTCGTAGCCATACATTTTATCGTTCTCATTCAGCAACTTTAAAATGATGGTGTTTAAACTTCCCTTGTATAATTTTGAATTACTCATTGATTTAGACTTAGCGATGCAAATTTATACATAATTTTCTTATGCATAATAATCTTAGGTATATTTTAACATCCCAGAAAGTTTATTCGTTTTATGAAAACTTTAGACTTTCGTACTTAGATAAATCTTGCAGGTCTTATCCTAGATTCATTATTTTTGCCAAAAAATACTGCTGATGTCACATTTTCATAAACTCAATATAAAATCCATAAAAAACGTAACCGATAAGTCTGTTGCAATTACAATTGACATTCCCGAAGACCTTAAGACCAATTTTAATTTTCAGGCAGGTCAGTACATTACATTAAAAAGCAACGTTAACGGAGAAGAGGTAAGAAGAGATTATTCCATTTGTTCTTCTAAAAATAGTGGTGAGATCACTGTAGCTGTAAAAGCTGTTGAAGGTGGTACATTTTCCGTTTATGCAAACAAGCAATTAAACGCTGGAGACACCATTGAAATTGCGGAACCCAAAGGGCGTTTTATACTTGAAACTAACGAAGCGAAAACCAGAACTATTGCTGCTTTTGCTGCTGGCAGTGGAATAACACCCGTTTTGAGTATTGCTAAAACACTGCTCGAAGAGGAGCCTTTTAGCAACTTTATCTTAGTTTATGGTAATAAGTCCGTAGATGACACCATGTTTTTTAATGATTTAATGGAGCTAAAAAATACATACGGTAATCGTATCCATGTGCATTTTATATACAGTCAAGCAAACGAAGAAGGTGCTTTGTTCGGCCGCATTGAAAAAAGTACAGTTAACCTCATCGTAAAAAACAAATACAAGGATGTAACTATTGAAAAATTTTATCTCTGTGGCCCTGAGCAAATGATTTATACCATTAAAGATGTTCTGATTGAAAACAACGTAAAAGAAAAAGACATCTTGTTCGAATTGTTTACCGCTCCTGTAGAAGTAGAAGATGGTTCAGATGTTGATGTCCCTAATGGAAGCTCAAAAATCAAAGTGCTTGTAGACGAAGAAGAATTTGAATTTACAATGTCCCAAGAAGAATCTATCCTCGAGGCAGCTTTAAAACAAGATATTGATGCTCCATACTCTTGCCAAGGCGGAATCTGCAGTAGCTGTATTGCTAGATTAACTGAAGGCAAAGCCACAATGAGACAAAACAATATACTTACAGATAGTGAAGTTGCGGAAGGTTTGGTGCTAACTTGCCAAGCACACCCTACTACAGCATCAGTTGTTGTGGATTATGATGATGTGTAAAAAATTCATTTTGTTTTTGAAACCTCACAGATCTCTTTAATTTTTGTAACAACCGCATCAGCGGAAATGCTTCCTGCGGCATTTTCATAACCTTCAGGAAACTTATTGCCGTAAACCGAAGTTGGTATTAACGGATATTGCTTTCTGTCCGCTACAAGAGCATAATCCTTGGGTTGATTGAAAGGGGCAAAACCAGCATAAGGATGTGTAGCACCCCATATTGTAATCACTTTTATGCCAAACATAGCCGCTAAATGTCCATTACCTGAATCCATAGACAGCATAACATCTAGATTGGAAATTAAAGCTAATTCTTCGTCTAAATTCAATTTTCCAGCCACGGAACGGACGTTTTTATATTTAGCTTCAAACTGGTCCAAAGTTTTTATTTCCTCTTTTCCTCCACCAAACAAGATGATGTTGTAATCTTTAGATAATTCAGTTATAACATCTTCCATTTGATGTAATGGATACATTTTACTTTTATGAGCTGCAAAAGGCGCAATACCTATAGTTTTATGCTCTTTATTAGAAATAAAAGCGTTTAGTTTTGATGTTAAATCAACTTTCTTGGGGAATGATGGATTGGACAGATCAATAGGATAACCCAGGTTATTAAACACATCTGCATAACGCTGATGCGTAGTTTTTAATTGTTGAAATCGTTTACCAGAAACTAAAGCCTTTTTTTCTGCTCTACCTTTATCAATCTGTACAACGTTCTTTCCTGTAAAAAAGAATTTTAAGATTTTACTTCGTAAAACGTTGTGTAAATCTGCTACAGCATCAAACTGTTTGGTTTTTAGTACTTTTGAAAGTTTATAAAGCCCATAAACACCTTTGTGTTTTCCTTTTAAATCCGCCGAATAAACCTCAACGTTATCTAAATCTTTAAAAAAGGGTTTAAAAAATAACTTGGTAACTACTGTAATTTTTAATTCGGGGTATTGTTCGGTCAGTGCTCTTAACACAGGTACCGTCATAGCTACGTCTCCCATCGCTGAGAACCTTATGACGAGTATGTGTTTTGGATTTGGCATTCGTTTCAGTAAATGAGATCCCGAAACAAGTTCAGGGCGACAAATTACTTTTGTCCTCTTAGAACCGGATTAAGCTCATCGTCATTGTACATTTTCATTTGCTTATAGACTTTCATGTACTTGTCTCCATTGGCAATATCATTCAATAAGTCATCTATAGCTGTGCTTAAATCGTTGCGTTGTTCTAACAGAACATTCAACTTTTTTTGGCAAGCAGCTTTATGGGCATCGGACGCATCGTCTCTAATCGTTTCGAGATGCATGTGGTAGATTTTTAAAGCTAAAATAGATAGTCTATCTATAGCCCAAGCTGGACTTTCAGAATTAATCTTTGCATTGGGTTTTACCTCAACATCTTTGTATTTATCTAAAAAATAGCTGTCGATATATTCAACGGTATCTGTTCGGTCTTGGTTAGACGCATCAATCATACGCTTTAATTTTAATGCCGCAACAGGTTCTATATTTGGATCTCTAATAATATCCTCATAAGCCCATTGAACGGTATCAATCCAGCATTTTCTATACAGTAAATGTGCTATTAAATCTTCATTTTTATCATATTTGTTTGTGAAAGATTGATCAACTGTGTTCAAAACTTTGTATGTTTTTATAACCTCTTGAAATATAGCGTTTGCCTTATCTGAAAACATATTAAATCGATTTTAGAATATGCAAATATACTTTGAATTATTAACTTAGCCATTGAACAAACAGTGCTAAATATGCATATTCATAACCTCTCAGAAACACCATCTATACTAAATACCTTTATTGCTGAAATAAGGGATAAAACAATTCAAAAAGACAGTATGCGTTTTCGCCGTAATATAGAGCGTATCGGTGAAATTTTAGGTCTAGAACTAAGCAAATCGCTTCATTTTGAACCGCACGATATCGAGACTCCACTGGGAATTTCCAAAACGGAATTACATAAAAACGATATTGTACTCTGTTCAATTTTAAGAGCCGGTGTGCCACTTCAAAGTGGTTTGCTCAATTATTTTGATGCTGCCGAAAACGCATTTATTTCAGCCTACAGACAACATAAACATAACCCCGAGAGTTTTGAAATTGTTGTTGAATATTTAGCATGCCCAAGTTTAGAAAATAAAACTCTGATTTTAGCGGATCCGATGTTAGCTACGGGACAATCTATGGTTGCAACGTTTGAAGCTCTAAAACCCTTTGGTACTCCAAAAGAAATACATTTGGTCAGTGTTATTGGTGCACAAAAAGGCGTGGATTATGTTGCAAAAGCGTTTAATACTGACACTCACCTTTGGATTGCAGCTGTAGACAATACTCTAAATGATAAAGGTTATATCATTCCTGGATTGGGTGATGCTGGCGATTTGGCATTTGGCAACAAACTACAGCAGTAAGCTTAGTATTGGTGTAATAATTAAGAGCGTTACAAAAACCTCCTTAAACCATCTTTCAGAAATCACCTCAATATAATTAGCCATAATTATTGAAAACGGAGCAAATAAAAATATAAACTCGCTTCCGTTTTTTACAGGGGCAATGATCCCTACCAAAACAGCAATGATTGAAGCCCAAGCAATAAGAAAATAAGAAGGTCTCAATCTTTTGTTTTTATCTGGCAAAGTCTTAAAGAAGTAAATCAGTATCCAAATTAAAGCGGTGAACAAAACAGTAAATTTTAGAATAAGTGCCCTACTATTGTATGGTGTATAATCCAAACTTGCAAAGCGCTCAAAATCTGATGGCCTAACAAAAACATTATGAAGAATAACATTATGTACTAATAGCAAAACAATCAAGGTTGCTACTCCCACAAATGGTATGATGGCGTTTTTAATATCATTTTGAGAATGATAAATTAGAGCCACAATGACCAAAGCAAAAAACAGTATGGCCCAAAAATAGAATAATGTTGCCAGCATGATCCAAAAACCTGCATCGAACAATTTTTTCTTAATATGCAGATTAGATTGTAGACTTATTAAACGGCGTAAAGCAAATAGAACAAATAAATTTGCAAACAGAAAATCTGAATACTTCAATGCCTCTGGGAACATCCCAAACAGCAAACCAAAAGTCATTATGGCATAACTATTCTTTTTGGTAAGATTGTTTTTCGAGGTTATGAAGTCTATAAGAAAGACCAAAAAAAGTGCAACAGACAGATTAACAAATGCTCTTAAGGTTGCGTTCAATTCGTTGAACAGCACGCCATGGTTTGAGATTACAAAAAGTAAAATGATAAAAACCACTACAATAATGAAGTTAATAGGCTTGGATTTACTAAAAATGCTTGTAATCATTAACTGTTTTTGTATTTTTGTAACCGAATTAGCTTTTGTAAAAATTAAAGCAATTTAATTTTAATAAGCTATATTATTAAAATCGATAAAATTCAAATCTCGCTTAGCGAGTAAAGTTATGAAAGATTTCTTTTACGCCATACAAGATTTATTTGTAGATGTTTTGTTTGCTCCGTTTGATGCATTAAGAGCCTTGGAATTAGAAAGCTGGTTTGGGGCCAACATAATGTCATGGATATTTATGATAATAGGTTTAGTTGCTTTTGTATATTGGATGATGCAATTAGCAAAATACAACGCTAATAATGAAGACGATAAGAGTGTTACATCACATTCTTACCTATAGATCAAAACCAATATCCTTACGATAGTACATCTTGTCAAAATGTAGATTTTCTATGCTTTGATAAGATTTTTTTATGGCTTCTTGGTACGTGTCGCCGAAAGACGTAATTGCCATTACTCGCCCACCAGAAGTTATGACCTTTCCGTCTTGTTTTTTTGCGCCTGCATGAAATACAATAGAATCCTCTATATTTTCAATACCTGAGATTTCTTTTCCTTTTTCATAAGCTTCAGGATAACCGCCAGATACTAACATTATGGTTGTTGCTGCACGCTCATCAATCTCAATATTAATTTGGGACAATGTTTGATTTCCCATAGCTTGAAAAATTTCAACCAAATCCGTCTTTAACCTTGGTAAAACAACTTCAGTTTCTGGGTCTCCCATTCTTACATTATACTCAATGACTTTTGGGTCATCTCCTACTTTTATCAAACCAATAAAAATAAAACCTATATATGGTAGATTGTCCTTTTTTAAACCTTCTACCGTAGGCTTTACAATTCGATTTTCAATTTTATCAAGGAAATCTTTTGTTGCAAAAGGAACTGGTGAAACCGCTCCCATTCCTCCAGTATTTAAGCCTGTATCGCCTTCTCCAATTCTTTTGTAATCCTTTGCTGTTGGTAAGACTTTGTAATCTTTGCCGTCAGTTAAGACAAAGCAGCTTAATTCTATACCGTCTAAAAATTCTTCAATGACCACTTTGGTGCTGGCTGACCCAAACTTAGCATCTACCAACATATGCCTTAATTCTGTTTTAGCATCGTTTAAATCATTTAAAATCAAAACTCCTTTTCCTGCTGCCAGTCCGTCCGCTTTTAAAACATAAGGCGGATTTAGCGTTTCTAAAAACTTATAGCCTTCCTCAACATTATCTTTTGTGAAACTCTCATAAGCAGCTGTGGGAATGTTATGCCGCATCATAAACTCCTTTGCAAACTCTTTGCTTCCTTCTAATTCTGCCGCAGCCATTTGAGGGCCAATAACTTTCACGTGTTTTATCGCTATGTCTTGTAAAAAAAAATCATGAATGCCTTGTACCAAAGGATCTTCTGGGCCAACAATAACTAAATCGATATGATTTTGAATAACTGCTTTTTTTATCGCTTCAAAATCAGTTACAGAAATATTTAGGTTAGTTGCTATAGCTTCAGTCCCCGAGTTTCCAGGTGCAACAAATAGTTGTTCACAAAGGTTGCTTTGTGCAATTTTCCATGCAAATGTGTGTTCTCTTCCGCCAGAGCCAAGTACTAAAATATTCATGCTTAAATTTTCTTTAGGCAAAAATAATTGGTTTTAAGTCGAAAAAACAATTATTTTACAGAAACCTTAAACAAGGGAAAATACCTTGAGATTATTTGATTTTTCTTTAAAAATAAATGGCTTTGATATTGACGAAGCTAAATCGATTTTATCAAAAATTCAGGCTCTAGAGAATGCTGAGTTTAATCGTTATGTAGACTCCAAGAAAAAGGAAATCATTGCCTTTCATTTACAGCACAATTCATTTTACAAATCTTTTGGAAAAACCGTTGATTTTAATGATTGGAGTTCTGTACCAATAATGACCAAACACCATTTACAGCAACCATTAGATCAAAGGTTAAGTGATGGTTATAGTTCTAAAAACGTTTATGTAAACAAAACCTCTGGCAGCTCGGGAGATCCTTTTATTTTTGCTAAGGATAAAAAATGTCATGCGCTAACCTGGGCTATAATTATGAACCGTTTCTCTTGGTTTAATATTGATTTTAATGTTTCAAAACAGGCGCGTTTTTATGGCATTCCGTTAGATAAAAAGGGGTATTTCAAGGAACGATTGAAAGATTGGTTTAGCAATCGCTATCGGTTCTCAGTTTTTGATTTGAGCGATACAGCTTTTGAAGATGCTTTAGAAAAGTTTAAAACATCGCGTTTTGACTATATTAATGGCTATACAAGTTCGATTGTGCAGTTTGCTAAGTACCTAAAAAGAAATAATATAATCTTGAAAAATATATGTTCGAGTCTTAGGGTTTGCATTGTAACGTCCGAAATGTTATTTGATGATGATAAAACCATGTTGGAAACACAATTTGGCGTACCTGTAATTAACGAGTATGGAGCTTCAGAATTAGATTTGATTGCTTTTCAAAACAAAAACAATGAATGGCAGTTAAATAGCGAGACACTTTATATTGAGATCTTAGATAAAAACGACAATGTATTGCCATATGGCGAAGAAGGGAGAATTGTAATAACCTCATTGTACAATAAGGCTCATCCGTTTATTAGATATGATATTGGTGATATCGGAATTCTATCTGAGAAAAGTACTATAAGGAAACCTATTTTAAAAAAGCTGATCGGCAGAGCTAATGATATGGCCATTTTACCAAGCGGAAAGAAAGCAGCTGGTCTCACATTTTATTATATTACCAAAAGCGTAATTGAGGACAATGGTAATGTTTCTGAGTTTATAATAGAGCAAACAGCATTAGATCATTTTATAATAAAATACGTAAGTCGAGAAACGCTTTCGTCCAATAAAAAAGAACGCATTGTAAAAGCAATGAAACGCTATTTAGAACCTGGTATTACTATTAGTTTTGATCGTGTTAACAGATTGAATCGCTCAAAATCTGGAAAGTTAAAGCAATTCACTTCTCATATCAATTAGTGCAATGAAAGAGTTAATGATTATTACGAGTTATTTTCCTCCCGAGATTGGTGCGGCGTCTAATCGTATATATCATTTAGCAAATGGGTTGAAGCAAGATTATAAAGTGCGTGTGGTCACTCCACTTCCAAATTATCCTACTGGTAAAATTTTTTCGGAATATAGAGGCAAAATCAAATCTAAGTCTATTGAAAACGATATAGAGATTAATAGGATTTGGTTGTATGCCAGTAAATCTAAAAATAAGTTTTTACGCTTATTTGCTATGCTATCTTATAGCGTGAGTTTATTATGGTTTTTTATTTGGAATAAAATCCCAAACAAAGTCATTGTACAGTCACCACCACTACTTGTTGCTTTTACCTGTTTGTTTTTTTTAAGGTCAAAAAAACGAAAATTGGTTTTAAATGTGAGCGACTTATGGCCAAGTGCAGGTTTTGAGCTAGGTGCTTTAAAAAAGAATTTTAGCTATAAAATTTTGAAAAAGTTAGAGCATTTTAATTACAAAAATGCAGATTTAATATTGGGGCAGAGTAATGAGATATTGACTCACATTAAAAAAATCACAGTTCAACCCGAACTGTTTCTTTATCGTAACTATCCTGATATTATGGTTGCTGATTTGACTGAAAATAATTCTGAGGGAGAAAAGCTTAAAATAGTTTATGCCGGTCTTTTGGGAGTGGCTCAAGGCATTTTAAAATTATGTCAAAATTTAGACTATGGAGCAATTGAACTTCATATATACGGTTCTGGTGCTGAAGAAAATGAGATAGAATCTTTTGTTAACACTAATACCGGGTTACCCATCTATTTCTACGGGAGAGTAAACAGGGAAAAACTGCATAATGAATTACTGAAGTATGATGTTGCAATAATTCCACTTTTAAATAGAATCTACGGTTCAGTTCCGTCAAAAATTTTTGAGTATGCTAAATTAGGAATGCCCATATTATATTTTGGTGGTGGAGAGGGAGAAACAATTATACAAAATCATAATTTGGGATGGGTAGCAGAAGCAGGAAACTATGGCCACTTAAATTCAATTATTAAATCTATTAATAAAACAGCGCTGAATCTTGAGTTTAAGAGAGAAATACAAACAAAGGCTTATAAGAATTTTGACTATCTAGCTCAGATGAATAGACTAAGGGAAAGGCTTTAATATGCCTTGTCTTCACCTTTTGCAACATTCACGAATGTTTGGGCTATTATTTTTATATCTAAGAGCAATGACCAGTTTTCTATGTAGAAAATATCGTATTTAACACGTCCAATAATATCCTTATCAGACTCAACTTCTCCTCTAAATCCGCTTACTTGTGCCAAACCTGTAATTCCAGGCTTCACAAAATGTCTTACCATAAATTTGTCTATTTTCTTGGCATACATATTGGTGTGGCTCACCATATGAGGTCTAGGCCCTACAACAGACATATCGCCGAACAGTACATTGAAGAATTGAGGTAATTCGTCTATACTGGTTTTTCTTATAAATCTACCCACCTTAGTCACACGTTGATCTCCTCTTGTTGCCTGATATAAATGGGCATCTTCGTTAGGTGTCATTGAGCGAAACTTATAACAATCAAACTCCCTGTAGTTAAAGCCATTTCTAGATTGTTTAAAAAATACGGGGCCTTTAGATTCTAGCTTAATGAATATGGCTATTAGTGGTGTGAGCCAAGATAGAATAAATACTATAATAATACTGGAGAACAAAATATCAAATCCACGTTTTATAATTGTGTTAGCAGAATCTTCTAAGGGAATGGTTCTTAAGGTAAGTATTGGGATGTAATCGTAATACTCATAACGAAGTCTCTTAGAATATATCTCCTTACTGTCTGGTATAAACTTTAGGATTTTTAAATTGTTATCTGCAAAATCAACTATATCTGCTATTTGAGAATTTGTAAGTTCTGAAATTGAACAGTAGATTTCATCTATTTTTTCATTTAAAATAAAGTCAAAACATTCGCTTAAGGACAGATTTTTATTCTTAAAATTATACGTTTTTTGATGCAAGTAGCCGTACTCTGGGTTTTTATTAAAGAAGTTCTCTAGTGCAAGTGTTTTTTTGTTTAATCCAAAAATCACAGTTGATCTATAGTTACCACCAAAAGAAACCCTATATTTCTGCAAGAGGTAATAAATAGCAAATTTGAAAATTATGATTAACGAAAAACAAAGTAATGTGTATTTAACTATAGGCCTTGGATATATTTTTAATTCGTGATACAAACCTGAAAAAGCAAATACGAATAATAGAAATAAAATCAACTGTTTTACCACCAGCGATAATATATTTACAGGTCTTGTATATCTGTAAACCTCATAAAATTTAGAATAAATAGAAAGAAGAACCCAGCCCACCGAAATAAACGCTGAAAAAATAAATGGTTCTTTTCCCCCCAACAAATAAAGAATAGCTATAGCATTAATTATACTTAAATCTATTAAGTATGAAATAGGTCTTAGGTACCCTGAATATCTTCCGTGTTTAAATAAACTCAAATCTTGCAAAAGTGGTTGTTGTGCAAAAATAACTGCTTTTTTTATTTAATCTAAAAAAGGTAGTTAGAACTAACAATTAAAATAAAATGAACCCCTATTTACTATTTCAGTCTTTATCTGCTAAAAGAGGCGGTAAAGAGGTTCTAGTTTTGGCATTTTAATAATATCATAGAATTACAATATATAATGTTTTTTGTTAAGCTAGAGCTGTCTTTGGCAATCATTTTTAAATTTAGCTATTAAAACATTTTTTTATGAATTCCTCATATTGGTTGTTGATAATTTCCCAATCGTATATCTTTTTAATTTTTAATATGTTATTTGAAAGAAAGCTTTTGTACTCTTTTTTATCATTTATCAATGCTTCAGCAACATCATCAGAGTTTTTGAAATATAGACAATCATCCCCTAAAATACTTTTATTGAAAATATTGTTATTGGCCACAATTAAAGCATTACTGGCCATGGCCTCTAAAAGTGATGGGTTAGTTCCGCCCACTGAATGCCCATGAAAATACAGATTACTAAAATATCTTAAATTGTTAAGATACTCTTGATTGTAAATTCCACCTAGAAAAAATATTTGATTACTATTTTTATATCGTTCTTTAAGGTATTCGCCATAATTTGTTTTATGTTTACCAATAACCAAAAATGGTATGTCAATGCTACTTTTTTCCACCCCGTCTAGAATAGTTTCTATATTGTTCTCTGGCTCTAACCTTGCAATTAAAAGGTTATATTCTAGACTTTTTAAGTTATATTCATTTAATACTTTTATATTGGGTTGATTGAAGACCCTTGCCCCATAGGCAATAAATTTTGAGTCAGCATTATACTTGTCTTTAAGATGTGCTTTTATTCCTATTGAATCGGCAATCAAATAATCACTAGATTTAACAGCTAACCTTTCTGCATATTTTAAAAACTTTTGGACATATTTATTATACTTTGTTCTTTTCCACTCTAAACCATCCATGTTTGTGATGATTTTAGAAGATTTTGGTAGAAAGTTATGCCATATTGAACTACTGGTATAACCTAACTGTAGTATAACATCATAATTGCGTTTTCTACTATCTATAATACAGTTAAAATCGTAAATAAACTGTCCTACTGTACCTATTTTATCCTCAGGATCAAATTTGTGGATAATGTTGACCCCTTTCCATTGACTCTCTTTGTACGAATGGCTAGAAGAATTATAAACATACACCTCATGACCCCTTAAAACTAAGAAACCTGAAAGATTCTGTGCAAACTGTTCAAACCCGCCATGTTGGTTAGGGATACCTCTAGTGCCTAGTATTGCTATTTTCATGCTTTAGATTTTGAATTAAGAAAAGGGTAGAAAAGAATACAAAAAATACAATGCCCTTATTTCTCATTAGTGCTGACTCTGTGATGAACACAAAAAATAAGACTATTAAAAACATAATATTCAATTGATTTTTATTTTTTATAGCCATCTTAAAATTAAAACTTAAATAAAAAATAAAAAATAAAAACGCTATAACCCCACACGATAGTAATACTTGAATATATTGATTGTGAGTATTGTAGCCTTCATACCAGTTTGGTGCCAAACCATATTGCATGTAATACAAATCTAAATAATCTTGTAAGTCCCCAACCCCATAACCGAATAATACTTTATTATCGGATATAAAATGGTAAAGCCCGATAGAATTAAATATATAGCGAATTTCTATATCAGATATCAAATGTTTATCATCATAATTAAATACTTTTGATTGTGAAATATTAGTTGTAGGGGTAAAATTTAAATCAAATTTAAACCCATCTATGAATCTTTCATTAACTTTAGGGATATTACTAAGTATAAGAGCACTAATAATAAATAAACCTAGAAACATAATTTTCATCTTTCTAGTAGTTATTACAGTAATGAGTTGAATAATATAGAGTACTGTAAACACAAATATCACTGTTTTTGATGATGATAAGAAAATACCAACCACTAGTATTGCAATCATTACTAATACTGTTTTTTTAACTTTTTTCTTACTGAAAAACTTAGTAAGCACAAAAACACTCATGGCTTGAAAGCATGAGAAGTAAACTGGGTGCTGGTCAAAAAATTGCGTAAATTCATGAAAAAAGAACTTTTCTAAGTTACCTGTCCTAAATACGATGTAACTAGAGTAAAAAATTAAAATAATCGTAGCCAAGGCAGTAGATTTTGAGAAAATTAACAATACCTGCCTAACCCTGATATGATTAGAAGCGCTAACCATGATAAATGGTATCAAAAGAAAAAAAAGTGATTTATCAACTAATTTTAAGCCTACCCTCAAATTATTGCTATATAAAGCACTAAGAAGAATTATGGTAAAATATACTAACGGAAACAATAGAACCATATAGTGCTTTTTATATTGTTCTTTTCTTCTCCATTTTAGTGTAAGTATTGAGAAAATACAAGCAAGAATGATAGTCACATTACCATAAGTTATGGTAAATGGTATTGTTGCTGCTATAGCAGCAACAAAAAACTCATCAATAACTCTTATATTTAAAAACTGAAGTTTTCTATTCTTTTTCTTCATTCAATATGTCAATCATGGTCTGAGCCTTTTTGTTCCAAGAATATTTTAAGACCTCCAACTTGAGTTTATTGTTATTATTATCTTTTAATGCATCTGAGAACTCTTTAGGAGTATTGGCTATATAAATATAATCCTTTAAGTCTTCTAAACCATTACCATTAGTGCCTACAACTTTTTTTCCTGTAGATAAATATTCATAAGCTTTAATAGAATCCCCTCCATGTTGACCTTTGCCCGTATTATAAGGTATAATGCATATATCAAAATTTTTAACATAGCTAGGATATTCATTGTAATGTTTATCCCCCAAAAAATATATGTTAGGCTCTTTATCTATTGCATTAAAGGTTTGCTTATTTAGTATTTGCCCAACAAAAACAAATGATAAATCCTTGTTGTGTTGAACTATATAATTTATTAGATTCACATCCAACAGATAAGATATTTTGCCACCAAAACCAATTATAGGCTTTTTTATTAGGGCTAAATCAGCTGGTTCATGATCAATGTTCTTGGCAAAATTGATATTCACGCCATTTTTCAAAAGCGTTATTTTATCTACGCCAAAGGTACTTTTATAAAAGTCTATATTTTCCGTCGAATTGGTTGTCCAGTATTTTATCTCGTTTGCCATTTCTTGATACCCTTCTTTGAGATGTACTCTGATTTTTTGGTATGCGGGAAACTTTAAAAAATTATCCCACGCATCAAACAATTTTGACCTTGCTGGCAAAGCTATTGCTAGTTTATATGCAAAAATGTTTTGGGTAATCAATCTAGTTTTTCCAAAACTCAATTTATCCCAACATTCCTTTATAAAATTTAAGTAGTCTTTTTGATAATACTTATCAATAAACCATTTTTGCCTTTTTGTTATCTGCCCCATTACATCATTTGAAATGAAATCTACTACAAATAAGTTTGTTTCAACCTCATAAAGTGTAAATTTCTTTTTACTTAAAATCACTTTCCCTCTTATCTTTTTTGGTGTTTTCTTGTGAAATAACTCTACAATAGTTGTTGGCCTATTTATAACGAGAACCTTGTTTACTCGATTGCTTTTGTAAAGGTTATTAATTAGATGGGAATCTCTTGTCCTAAATCCTTCTTTTTGGTTCTTCCGCCAATCATGAAATGGTATTATCGTTAAGTTCATTTCTCATATTAAAGTTAAAGAATAAAAATAGGTTTAATAAAATACCTACTTCAGAAAATGGTGTAGTGTAAAACATATATATTCCAAATAAGGCCAGTATGAACCAAAATAAACTTCTGCTATTAATGGTAACTGTACTTTTTATAATGTTATACGCTAACAATAAGACAACTACAAGACCTATCAACCCTAAATCAAAGTATGTCCAAATCAATTGGGAAAAATGAATTGTATTTTTGAACTTTCCTGTTTTAATATCAAAATATGCATATGGGCCATCACCAATATACTTAATGTCCAATGTGTTTATCGCCGTAATTACAATTTGCTCTCTTTTTGCCGTCCCTTCTTTAAAAAATCGATATGATTTTTCTACGGTGAAGTGTTTCTCAAAAGTACCACCAACTCTAGAGGTTATTAAGTCAATATTTCTAATATTATAGGCAGAAATTCCTAAGGCTATAATTAGAGAATATAAAAGAACTTTTTTAGTAAATCTGTCACTTGAGGCTCTTGTATAAACATGTTTTATAGCATATACCACCCAAACCAAGATTAACATAGCTTTGGAAATGTTTGACTCTGACAAAAGAAGTGTTAAACTCAAATAAAAAGCAAATAATACCGGGTGACTGATATAACTTCTAGCATTATTAACATTGAATAACAACGACAGCGTAGTAAAGACCAAGAAGCAACCCAGAGAGTGATCTGATTTTAACAAAAAGCTACCAAACAAGAAATCAAAAGACGCTATGTGTTGACCACTATTGTTGAATACAATTAAAAAATCGAAAAAAACCCTTTGTATCAATAAGATAGGAAGTTGTATTAACCCAATAAAAAAAATTAACTTATAGATATTCTTTTGCTTTATAAAGTTTTCTTTTTTATTGATATAAAAGAATAAGTAAATACTCAAAGGGAGTAGAGGAAAAATACAGTATATTGTAATATTTACTACATGACTTTGATTAATTGTTGCGCTAATTAGGATTACTAGAAGATAAATTATGCTTAAAAGAATTACTCTGTTAACGACCACTTTCTTCTTTAGAAGAATATAGAGAAAGTAGTTAAAAAGCATTAGAAACCCGAGACTAATTGTTATTATGGTATTTGGTATTCCTATAAAAAACTGCAAAATACCTCCTACCATAAACACCACATAAAGCAATATGTAAAATGAAAATTGATAAATTGTTTTAATGCTTACCATATACTTGCTTTTATACCTTTAATGTAGTATTTGTATTTCCATAGATGTTTGGGGTTTAGAACCAATACTAATAAAGTAAGCATGGCATGGCAAAACCCATTCAAGATATATATAACTTTATTGGTCACAAAATTCTGTTCAAAAACAATACCGTTTCTTATTGAGTAAAATATCCTATTCTCAGAATTAGTTTTTATGAGTCTACTACTAAGAAATTTTTCATTCTTGTTTTTAAGATGAAATGACTGCTCTAAATCTTCAACCACACTCCTTAAAACCAAAAAGATTCCTCCCCCTTTTTGAGTTATTCTAAATGAATAATCATAGTCATCACCGTATAAAAAATAATTCTCATCCGGTAGCCCAATGATATCAGTTAGGGACCTGTGAAAAAACAGTCCGCCATAAGGTGCTACCGAAACTTTACCAAAGGATCTTCTATTTTTAGAAGCTGTCTTTTTAAACTTAGATAGGTCTTGGATTTTTTTAATAAAATGAAAACCTAGAAATGAATTTTTTGGTCCCAGCATCATATTTGGATCTCCGACCTCAATTGCTTCTTTAAAAATCAATCTGTCTGGCCTGTAGCAAAGAAGCGCAAAGTCCTTTACGCCTTTTAAGCTTATTTCTTTCCAATGAGAAATTAGATTATCTAAAGCATCGGCACGAGGTAAATTGTCATCATCCAATAACCATATAAAATCTATGCTTTGATCTAATGCTTTACTTATTCCGTCTTTAAATCCTTCAGCCGAACCTGAGTTGTAGCCCTTTTCGACCACTGTAATTTTGTCAATTTCTAATTTTAGTTTCTCTAAATCAGTACTACTACTCTCACTAATAAAATTATCAACTAAAACTATAGATTTTACGCTCTTGAAACTTTTCAATCTATGAATTATTTCTTTAAAATAAACTGACCGATCTGCGTAAGTTACTATTACAACTGCCACATTTAGTGATATATCTCTTGTATGTTTCATCCCAAGTTATCTAAAAACTCTCTATTGTGAATATTATAATATTCGTATTAGACTACAAGGATTTGGTCTTGCAATATAATTCCGTTTATATAACTGAGTCAATTCTTTAAAACTCTAATTCTATCTTTTTAATTAGAAAAGCCTTAGATGTTAAGAATGGGTCATACCTATTAGTTACACTTTTTCTTTTAAAGGTCATCCAATCCTCAGTGTCAAGGTATATGTTTTTTTGAAAATAGCGATGAATAGTTGAAGAATCAACAACTATCTTATTAGTATTCATTTCTATTTTTATATTATCTATTTCTATTGTAGTTTCATGACCCTTTTCGCCAAGGTCTATTCTAAACTTATAAGGCAATATGTTCTTTGGTAACTCAAATACCATTGTTTGAAGTTTTTGCTTGCCCGTAACATTGGCTTCGATTCTATTCTTAGAGTCGTACTTGCCATCTGGGGAGTCGACTATATAAAGTAATTGAAGCTTATCGTCCTCTCTAATTTTTGCTGTGAGAGATACTCTAAAAACACTATCCTTTTTTTCAATTTTTGTTGTTGGAGAGTCAGTTGTTGTGTCGTTACGGCTATTCTTTTCATTTCCACAAGAAAATACTAAGGCGCAAATAATTATGTTTCTTAAAAATTTCATGCTAATTGCTATTAAATTCTATTAATTTATGTTCTCATCTTAATTACTTTTGCTGGGACACCTCCCACAATTGCGTTTTTAGGCACATCTTTAGTAACTACAGCATTAGCTCCAATTATAGATCCTTCGCCTATTTTAACACCTTTAGTTATAACGGCCCCATACCCTATCCAAACATTGTCTTCAATTATTACCTTCCCAGTTTTAATTCCCTGATTTATCATTGGCAAATCCAATACGTCAAAGTTATGGTCTGTATCCCTAATAGACACGGCATCTGCTATCATACAGTTTTTGCCAATACTTATATACTCATTACAACCTATAACCGAAAAAGAGCCAACAAATGATTTTTCACCTAATTCAAAATAACCTGACCCCTGTATAATTATATCACGCCTTAAGGAAGAATTTTCTCTTAGAACAATTGATAAACTACCTTCGTTAAAGTTAAATTTTCTTATCGATATTCTTCTGCCAATGTTATTTTTGCCCAAACATTTCACAGTTTTTAAATACCTTAGTTTAAATATTAAATACCTTAGTTTATCAATTATTTTATTAATCATTCTTAAACGGCATAAAATAGGTTCGTAATTTTAATTCTTTAAATACAATATAAGTAGGAATTATTGAAATTGCTATATTTAAGCACCCTATCGCAATTGATGCCGTAAAGATGCTTAAACTATTTCCCAATATGAGATAAAACACTACTAGCAAAAAGAATGCTAAAACAAAAATATTTCTGAGAGTTTTTTGGCGTCCACTCATGTTCATAAAAACACCTACAGATCCTGTAGCAGCATTTACCAATTGACTTATAACCAAAACTATTAACACATTATATCCCGCTTTGAACTCTTCTCCAAAAATTCCGAGAAAGGTTTTACCATATATAACTAATACAAATGAAATCACCAAAGCTCCAAAAAACATCAATCTTGTAGATTTTGTGATTATTTTCTGCAATTCTTTCATATTTTTTCCCCAATAAAGTTCGGAAAATTTAGGTGCGGCAATTGTATTTACCACAATTAAAATGATAGACACTAGGCTCGCAAGGCGATTCGCAACGCTATATATGCCCACTTCTGACTGAGAGGTGTAAAAGTCCAGGAAAAAAATAGGAAGAGCCAAAAATAGAGTTGAAGACACACTTGCTATCATCATGGGTAATGATGTTTTTAAAAACTCATTAATAGGAAAATCTAGATTTTTCTTTGATACACTTTTTATTTTGCCTAAAATGGTCCACTGCGAAATAATAAAATTAATAAGGACTGCAACCATCAGCAAATAGACTACATCAATTTTTGAAAGCTTTTGATTGAACCAAATTACGATTCCTAAACACATTACAACTGGTCTGAGTAAGCTTCTAATCATTTCAGATACCTCAAGTCGCTTTAAGCCTCGAATAAACTCAATTGAAATTTGATTTAAAGAATAGAAAGGCAGTACAACACCTACTATTTTTAGCCCTTTAACATACTCATTGCCTCTGCCAAAAAAATCTACGAAAAATTCTGATCCAAAATATAAAATACAACCTGTAATTATTGCCAAAGGAGAAACGATACCCATAAAATACTTATAAAGTAGTTTTATTTTGGGGTTATCAATCTGGTTATTAAATTGCCCAACATATCGCAATACTGAGATATTCATTCCCAAGCCCATAACCATACCTAATGAAATTAAAACATTCATTAGAAAGTTATAAAAGCCAACACCTTTAGCCCCTAGTTTGTTCGAAATAACATAAATTAAAACATAACTAGCAATCATTCCTGCTATTTTCAAAACAAAAGTTATAGCACTTCCTTTTAAAATATCTTTAAAATGACTATCATTTTTTAAGTTATGTATTAATCTATTAATCAAATGGTTGTTGTTTTCTTAAAAAGAATAGTAATATAAAATTTTGATACAAGGCAAAATTAGATCCACTTTTCTATTTTTCTATTCAATATTTTTTCAACCTTTAGAATATCTTTCTTAAAATATGTTCTCTTTAATTCCGCATAATCATAAGGAATGCTATTTTCATTTTTTGAAATTTCTCTGAGATTTTTACTGTTTAAAGCAGCTTTTATAGGGCTTCTCATCGCTTTTGGAAAAATACATTTTAAAAAATCTTTTGCTATTGAATGTGTGTTTAGAAACTTAGATAATTTATACGATATAGCTTCTTGTGCTGGATTGCTTCTTATATTTACGTTTAAATGCTCTTTCTCAACACCTAAAAACTGAAGAATATCGTTTATCGTTTTTTCTTTATTGCTTATAAATTCTTCAAATATTAAAACCTTAACATTGTCTTTATCAAACTTTTTGTAAAGGTACTCCAATAAGGTAGAGTATAACCCTCTTGTTATGTAACCTAAATGATTTTTTTCAAAGTGTCCTAGCTCTTGTGATTCATAACCTCTATAGAACTTTGGATTAGAAATTCGTTTCCCCTCCTTTTTAACTGCCTGAATAAAATCAAGATTTTCGTAGCCTCTCTTTTTACTCATTAAATAATGAGAGTATGCCCTTTTTACTGGATCTCTAAGTAATATAATTATTTTGATATCAGTACCAAAAGCTTCTATTATCCTATCTATTGATCTTGTTTCTAATTGTAAGTTGGGGTTTATGTTACCGATAATTTTTTCACCTAAATATGATTTATAATAAGTGTCGAAATAATAACCGATTCCTTTGTCATAAAATTCATTAACATCAAAAAAATGAGCTTCTTTTTCGGCGGGCAAATAAATATTACTATGTTGTCTTAATATATCATGTAGAAGAGTGGTTCCTGCCTTTTGCACTCCCACACAAAAAAAGTTTACCTTATTAATTTTTATTTCGGGCATTATAGTTTATAGAAAGATTATAATATAAGTTAAACTATCATCCCTGCTGCAACAGTTTCATTTGTTGCCTCATCTATTAAAATTATACTGCCTGTAGTTCTGTTCTCCCTATAAGAATCAACCATAAGCGGTTTAGTCGTCCTAATTTTGACTTTAGAAATATCATTCATTTTTATATCCTTATCCTCACTATTTCTTTCTAAAGTATTAATATCAAACTTATACACAATCTCTTTTATCATTGCCTTTTGCTCATTGGATGTGTGTCTAATGCTGTATTTAGCTCTAGGTCTAGCAGCATTATTATGCAACCAACAAAGCATTACTTCTATATCTTGAGAAGGCTCAGGCTTGTTATTAGATTTCACGATCATATCTCCTCGGCTAACATCTATATCGTCCTCTAAGGTAACAGAAATAGACATTGGCGCATACGCTTCTTTGAGTGATTTGTCTAAAGTATCTATCGTTTTGATTTTTGAGGTAAAACCAGATGGTAATACCGTAACCTCATCACCTAGTCTAAAAATACCACTCGCCATTCTACCTGCATAACCTCTGTAATCTCTATGGCTTTCACTTTGTGGCCTCAACACAGTTTGTACAGGGAATCGTGCATCAACCTTATTGATATCACTGCTTATGTGCATGGTTTCTAAGGTGTGCAATAGCGGTGCACCTTGATACCAATCCATATTTGTGGATCTATTAACAACGTTATCGCCATTTAAAGCACTTATTGGTATAAAGCGTATATCATTGACTAATAACTTTGAAGCAAACTCTTCAAATTGATTGATAACATTATTATAAACTTCTTCGGAATAATCAACCAAGTCCATCTTATTGATACATACAATAACGTGGGGTATTTGTAGTAACGAAGCAATAAAGGAATGTCTTTTAGTTTGCTCAATAACACCATGTCTAGCATCAACTAAAATAATAGCAGCATTAGCTGTAGATGCACCAGTGACCATATTTCTGGTATATTGTATATGACCTGGTGTATCTGCAATTATAAACTTACGTTTTGGTGTTGTAAAATACCTGTAAGCTACATCAATAGTTATTCCTTGCTCTCTTTCGTCCCTAAGACCATCAGTAAATAGTGCTAAATCTACCCCATCGTGACCTTTCTTTTTACTGGTGTTTTCTATAGCCTGAAGTTGGTCTTCGAATATAGATTTCGAATCGTAAAGCAAGCGTCCTATTAAAGTACTTTTTCCGTCGTCTACACTTCCTGCTGTGGTAAATCTTAACAATTGGTTGTTGTCTAACATTTTTTAAATTATTTCAATGCTCTTTTTAGAGTCTCTAATTAGTACTTCACCTTCAGTGTCTCGAATAATCATAAAAAGCCTATAATTTCCCTTCTCTAGAAGCAAGCTATTTATATTTATATGGAATCCTGTGTGATTATATATTTTCTCTTTTTTAAAATATTTCGAAACATCTTTTCTTTCAACTGGCTTAAATTGGGTGGGCTTAGAAACATAAATATTATTGTCTTTACCTTTTAAACCAATAAATATCTCATTGTACTTTGAATCTTGGTTTTCAATAGCCGTCCAACCATGAAGTACAACTGCAGATTCGCCTTGTTTGATTTGAAGTTTTAATTTCTTTTTACCGTTTATTTTCTCCAAATTACCAAGTATTCTGTCACCATTATACAAAGAATCTCTTTTAATATCATTATAAAGATAATATTCTGGAAATAATGCTAGACTTCTGCTAAAATTAAAGTTAAAATTTGAATTGATATATTTGGCTAAGTAATTACTGGTCTTAATAGCTCCTTTGTAGTTAACGTGCTGATTATGCCCTACATGTTCATTTGAAAAAAAGTTTTGATCCCAATCAGCAAAAACAGTGTTTAAATCTAGATGCTTAATGTTGTTTTTACTTGCAAGCTCGTTTATTTCGTTATGAAATGATTGATAATCGATCTTTTTTCTGTACTCTTTAAAATAAGGAATGGTAAAAAGCATTACCTCAATGCCATTGATATTGGCTAGATCCATAATCTTGTGAAAATATTGGCGTTGTCTTTCTGATATTTTAAAAGTCCGTTTTTTAAAGTCTTTGTTTTTATACCCTTGAACCCTCTTATTACTTAACATGGTTATAGAATTTGATGACCCCTTATAAAATTGGTTGTTATTTGGGTCATACTTGGTAAATAGATTTTCTCTTAAAAAATCCTTATTAGACCAATTAGAATGGTTTCTTATTAGTGGAAATAGGGTAGTTAAAAACTCCTCATTTGCATAAATATCCCTATACTCCTCAAGTTTTATTAAACTTATTCTTTTTGAATCGAAACTCTGAATTTTAGCATTGAAGGGAACTTCATTTTCTTTAATTGGATTCTTAAAATAAAAAATACTGTCACTCGGTATTGCAAAGGTTTCTATAACTATTAGCTTTGGCGTTTGATATTTTAAAGTCTCTTTAAAGCTATAATAGATTTGATCTAAAACTTTACCAGAACTATAGATTGTGTTTACATTGGCTTTTGTTTTAGTACTTACAATATTGAGGTCAATACCATTTCCAATGTGGGAATTTCCAAAGAATAATATGTCAATAGAGTTATCTGGTTGAGCATAGAAAGAATCCCACGTTTTGTGTCCAGATTTTTTTGATATAAAATACTCACCTAGGCTTGATAAGAGTATCAAAAAGAGTGTCAAAAAGAGAAGTGCTTTTATTAATATACTCAAAAAGTTTTTCATAATCTTTAGAATTGAAAATAAATAAATTCTGAAACATTTTCATCTCCGTAAACTCCAAAGATAGTTATTACTAAAACGATGCTTAAGTAGGCTGCCCAACGGAATGCAAAAGATTGATTATTGAGCCAACTGGAAAGGTTGAACCTTTTATGGATGATTTCAAAAGCACTCAATGCTATAATACTAATAATTAGAGCTGAAAATTCATTTTCTTTAAGTCCTATTAGATATAGATCTTTACCAAATATTTCATAAAAATTATTATGAAACATGTTGTGTATAATCAATGACGCATCAGTAAATGAGTTTGCTCTAAAAAACAACCAAGCAAAATCAACAATTATAAATGTTATAACTATAAAAAACAATGTGTTTGCAAAGCTTTTTTTATACAATCCTAAAAACTTAAAAATCGGCTGTTTGAATTTATATGTGGCTTTTTCAAGTACAATAATTATACCATGAATTGCCCCCCAAATTACAAAAGTCATTGCAGCTCCATGCCATAGACCACTAACCAGAAAAACTACAAATAAGTTAAAGTAAGTCTTATATTGTCCTTTTCGACTTCCTCCAAGCGGTATATAAACATAGTCTCTAAACCAAGTTGATAAGGAGATATGCCAACGTCTCCAAAACTCTGTAATAGATTTTGAAAAATAAGGGCTGTCAAAATTTTTCATTAAATCAAACCCTAATGTCCTGGCAGAACCTATGGCAATATCAGAATACCCTGAAAAATCACAGTATATTTGAAATGCAAACAGAATAGTGGCTATTATAGTTTCTATACCCTCATAGCCTCCTGGGTTGTTATATACTTCATTAACATAAAGTGCTGCACGGTCTGCAATAACCATTTTTTTGAATAGCCCAAAAGCAATCAAAAGTAACCCAGACTTTACTAATTTGTAATTAAATTTATAAACCTTGAAAAATTGTGGCAACAAGTGCTGAGCTCGTTCAATGGGGCCCGCTACTAATTGAGGGAAGAAAGAAACAAAAGTAAAAAATGCAAGCCAGTCTTTTGTGGGCTTTAATTGTTTTCTGTAAATATCGATAGTATAGCTTAAGGTTTGAAATGTGTAAAAGCTTATCCCAACTGGGAGAATTATATTTAGCGTCGATATTTCTAGTTTTCTTCCAAAGAATCTAAATGTATCTACGAAAGACTCTATAAAAAAGTTGGTATACTTAAAATAGACTAAGAACCCAAGATTAACCAATAAGCTTAATAGCAATAGGTGTTTTCTTTTATTTTTCTCTTCAGTTTTATACAGTCTTCCCCCAACATAAAAGTCTACTAAAGAACTAATTACGATTAAAATTAAGAAACGCCAGTCCCACCATCCATAAAATGTATAGCTCGCAACTAATATTAGTATGTTTCTTAATAGTAACTTTTTAGAAACAAGCCAGTATAAAATGAATACAACCGGGAAAAAAACAGCGAAGTCAAGAGAGTTAAATAACATTTATAGCCTCATTAACTGTTTAAAAATATCCTTGACGTTTTCTATCTTCCATTGCGGACTCTGACCGTTTATCATCACTTCTGTTTCCTCGTTCTGTCTGTCTCATACCAGATACCTCATCTGCAATTTTTTCTAAAGTATCTGCATCGGATTCTATACCTCCTGTAATTGTGATATCACCCAAAGTTCTAAAGCGAATCTTTTTTGTTACAATTTCTTCGTGCTCTTCTAGCACTAAAAACTCTGAATTGGGTATCCAACTGTCTTGTCTCCACACGACTTCGCGCTCGTGAGCAAAATATAATGAAGGAATAGCAATGTTTTCTCTTTTAATGTAGTTCCAAACATCCATTTCGGTCCAGTTACTTATAGGAAAGGCTCTAAAGTGTTCCCCCTCAAAATGTTTACCGTTAAAGATATTCCAAAGCTCTGGTCTCTGGTTTTTGGGATCCCATTGCCCAAAATCATCTCTGTGAGAAAAGAAACGTTCTTTGGCTCTTGCTTTTTCTTCGTCTCGTCTTCCTCCACCAATAGCGCAATCAATTTTGTTAGATTCAATGGCATCTAAAAGTGTTGTGATCTGCAATGCATTTCTTGTAGCATTTTTGCCTTTTTCCTCTGCTACCCTACCTTCATCAATAGATTCTTGTACAGAACCTACAATAAGTTCTACTCCTAAATCTTTTATTATATTATCCCTAAACTGGATGGTCTCGGGAAAATTATGACCTGTATCGACATGCATTAATGGAAAAGGAATCTTTGCTGGGTAAAATGCTTTTTTTGCCAAGTGTGTTACCAAAATAGAGTCTTTTCCTCCCGAAAACAATATTACAGGGTTATCAAATTGTGCCCAAACTTCTCGTAAGACATAAATAGCTTCGCTTTCTAATTCGTCTAAATAATTTAAGTAATATCTACTCATTTTTGAGTTCTAATTTTGGTGTTATATAATCCACGATTCTTTTTACAGCATCTTCAATGGATTCATTTTCGGTTTTAATCTCAATGTCTGGGTTATCTGGTGATTCATAAGGAGCCGAAATGCCCGTCATGTTTTTTATCTCTCCTGCTCTGGCTTTTTTGTACAAACCCTTTACATCTCTACGTTCGCACTCTTTAACACTTGTGTTGATATAAATCTCGACAAAGTTAACATCTTTAACGATAGTTCTAATATTCTCTCTGTCTTTTTTATACGGTGACACAAATGCCGCCAAAACAACTAAACCAGCATCTATCATTAGATTAGCGACTTCAGCAATGCGTCTTATGTTTTCTCTTCTGTCCTCAGGCGAAAATGAAAGGTCATTATTTATTCCCTTTCTAATATTATCACCATCTAGAGAATAGGTTTTTATGCCTTTTTGAAATAGACTCCGCTCAACAAGGTTGGCAATTGTTGATTTGCCAGATCCTGAAAGGCCAGTGAACCAGATTAAAAATGAATTGTGCTTGTTAGAGGCAACTCTATCTGTCTTTGAAACATGATAATTATGAGGAATGATATGTTTGGACATTTTATCTTTTTTTACCGAAAAAAAATTGTCTAATTCTACCTAAGGGTAATTTTAGCCAAAGTCTTTCGTGTAAATAATACAATACGAATTTCGTAAATAATTCTGTAATAGCAATATATAATGCTATTTCGTTAAACACTTCTAAAATTGCGCCAGATATTATGAATGTCATTGTCGTTGCAATAATGCGCCATGATATTGTTTTTTGAAGTGTTTGCTTTTTTGTGACTTCCTTGTTTATGAGTATTCTTTGCCAAATTCTTTCGTGAACATAATAGATTAAAAACTTGAGCAGAAACTCTATTGAACCAATTTTAACAGCATTTTCTAAACTGCATTCACCACTTAAACAAGTGATTAGCAACACCACCAAAATTGTGTCTGAAGTAGCAACAATACGCCACGATATTCCTTTTATAAGGCTTCTAAGGTGGGATTCTGTTTTGTACTTAGCCATAGTTCTTAGCGTTTAGAAACTATAAACCATGGATTGAGTAAGTTTTCTTTGTTATATAAAAGTACTTCTTTTGTGTCTTCTGCAATAACATCAATACCAACGGCATTGCAAATAGCCTGTCCTGCAGCAGTATCCCATTCCATAGTAGGTGCAAATCTAGGGTAGATATCGGCATTACCTTCTGCAACTAAACAAAATTTTAAAGAACTTCCTTTTGAAACAATGCTTACCTCCTTTCCTGATTTTTTTAGACTTTCAACAAAATCTAAAGTCTCTTGGCTCATGTGAGATCGGCTACCTACAATCTCAATAGCATTTGATTTGGTCTTGGGTTGAAGAGGTTTAGAGGCATCCATTACATCTTCGATTGTTGTATTATGTGACGATAACTCAGTAGAAAACGCTTGCTTTTTTGTAACATCTGCAAAGTACAAGTGCTTTGTAGCTGGTACATAGATTACCCCGAGTTGAGGCATTCCGTTTTCAACTAAAGCAATGTTAACGGTAAACTCACCATTGCGTTTAATAAACTCTTTTGTCCCGTCCACAGGATCGACTATCCAGCAAATATTCCAGTTTTTTCGTATTGAATAGTCTATCTGCTTGTTTTCTTCACTAATTATAGGTATTGGTGTTTCCTTTAAAAACGAGTTGATAATTTCATTAGCTTCTCTGTCTGCCTCAGTCAATGGAGACTTGTCATCTTTGAACTCTACATTAAAAGCTGTATCATAAACATGCATTATAGCCTCACCTGCTTTTAAAGACGCTTGTATTGCTATTTTTAAGTTATTTTTAATTGTACCTGTCATATATACAAATCATATTGTTTATTAGTGTCATTATTGTTTTAAGTTAGAAATCGCTTCTCTTAAACTAGATCGCCAATGTGGGATATGTATATTTAAGTTTTCTTTAATCTTGGATTTATCTAAAACACTGAACAGTGGCCTTTTAGCTGGGGTTGGGTAGTCTATGGTTTTTATGGGGAGCAATTTGATATCAGAATTTATCTCATCAAAAATAGAATATGCAAAATCATACCAGCTAGCAATACCCTCATTACTGTAGTGATATGTGCCATAATTATCATGTTTAGTATCAATAATTTTAAAGATTACCTTAGCCAAATCTTTCGTATAAGTTGGTGTCCCTATCTGATCATCCACAACATTTAAATTTTGCCTATTGGAGGCCAATTTAATCATGGTTTTCATAAAATTATTATTATGCTCGGAATATAACCATGACGTTCTTAAAATAAAATACTGATTCATGTTTTCTTCTATAGCCAATTCACCTTTTAGTTTTGAAAAACCATAAACATTTTGAGGATTGGTTTCGTCTTTCTCTGTATATGCAATAGGGTCACTACCTCCAAAAACAAAATCTGTAGAGATGTGAATTAGTATAACCTTATCAATTTGACATTCTTTTGCTAAATTTTTTACTCCAAGTTCATTTACTTTGTATGCAGAATCGCTATCCTTTTCTGCATTATCAACAGCTGTATAAGCAGCACAATTAATACAATAATCAAATGTTTGATTATTAAAAATTGTTTTTACAGTGTCTTTTTTTGTTATATCTAATTCTGAAGAAGATTTGAAATGTAATTTTATATTGGGGTATTTCGCTTCTATGTCTTTTATACTTTTTGCTAATTGCCCCATACCCCCAGTTACCAATACATTTATCATAGTACAATAGTATTAAACTTAGGTAGCTGCAAGTCTTTTTCAGAAATAATTAATTCCTTTTCAGAAATTTTCCAATCTATATTCAATGCAGGGTCATTATAAATTATGCCGCCCTCTGAATTTTTGTTATAATAATTATCGCACTTATATGAAAAAATGGCTGTATCTGATAATACCAAAAAACCATGTGCAAAACCTCTGGGGACAAATAATTGTCTTTTGTTATCTTCAGATAAGATAACGGAAACATATGCACCATACGTTTCTGAACTTGCCCTTAAATCTACTGCTACATCAAGTACCTCCCCTTTAACTACTCTAACTAATTTAGCTTGAGCATGTTCGCCTTTTTGAAAATGCAAGCCTCTTAAAACATTTTTAGAAGAATATGATTCGTTATCCTGTACAAAATCTACACTATAACCTATATTTAAATCAAAAAGTTGCTTGTTATAACTTTCAAAGAAATAACCTCTTTTGTCTATAAATGTTTTAGGCTCAATTATTATGCAATCTTTTATTTTTGTATGCTTAATTATCATTTTTTTGTTTCAATAAACCTAATAAATTTTTGCCGTAACCGCTTTTTAATAGAGGCTTTGCTAAGTTTTTAAATTCTTCCTCGTTGATATAATTCATCTCAAATGCTGCAGCCTCTATAGATCCTATTTTTAGCCCTTGCCTATTCTCAATAACCTCAACGAATTGAGAAGCTTGCATTAATGAATCAAAAGTCCCTGTATCTAACCAAGCTGTTCCCCTATCTAAAATACTGACGCTTAACTTGCCTCGTTTTAAATATTCTTTATTAACATCCGTAATCTCTAACTCCCCTCTTTTACTAGGTTTAATGTTTTTGGCTATCTCTACCACTGAGTTGTCATAAAAATATACTCCTGGTACGGCATAATTAGATTTTGGTGTTTTTGGCTTTTCTTCTATGGATATCGCATTTCCATTAATATCAAATTCTACAACCCCATAACGCTCAGGGTCATGAACTCTATACGCATAAATGATTCCCCCATTTGGGTTATTATTACTTTGTAATAATCTTGCCAAACCTGATCCGTAAAAAATATTATCCCCTAATATTAGGGCTATTTTATCAGAGCCTATAAATTTCTCCCCTATTAAAAATGCTTCAGCCAATCCTTTAGGGGCTTGCTGTACTGCATAACTAAAATTACATCCATACTTTTCGCCATTACCTAAAAGATCTTTAAACAAAGGTAGGTCTTTAGGTGTAGAAATTATTAGAACCTCTCTTATACCTGCATACATTAATGTAGATAGAGGGTAATATATCATGGGCTTATCATAAATGGGCATTAACTGCTTGCTTATGGTTAATGTTAAGGGGTGTAGTCTGGTGCCCGATCCACCAGCTAAAATTATTCCTTTCATGGTTAGCTATATTGCTTTTTATAGTATGATTGGTATTGGCCTGTTGTTACATTTTTAAGCCATTGTTCATTGCTCAAATACCAATCTATTGTTTCTTTTAGACCTTCTTCAAAGGTTACAGAAGGAGACCACCCAAGTTCTTGCTTTATTTTATTTGCGTCAATTGCATATCTTAGGTCATGGCCTGGTCTATCCTTTACAAACGTGATGAGTTTTTCTGAGCTACCTGGTGTTTTACCTAATCTATTATCCATTTGCTTACACAACAACTTAACAAGGTCTATATTTTTCCATTCATTAAACCCCCCAATATTATAAGTCTCAGCAACCTTTCCGTTATGAAAAACCATATCTATAGCAATAGCATGATCTTTAACGTAAAGCCAGTCTCTTGTATAGTTGCCATCACCATATACGGGTAAAGGCTTGTTGTTTAAAATATTATTGATAAATAATGGGATCAATTTTTCTGGGAATTGGTTTTGTCCATAGTTATTGGAACAATTAGTAATAACATATGGTAACATATAAGTCTCCCCATATGCTCTAACAAAATGATCAGAACTTGCTTTTGACGCAGAATAGGGCGAATTAGGGTCATAAGGTGTTGTTTCTGTAAATAACCCCGATACCCCTAAGCTTCCATATACTTCATCTGTGCTTATATGATAAAACAGTTTGTCTTTAAAATTATTTTTCCACAAATTCCTAAAAGCATTTAGCAATACCACCGTACCAATGACATTTGTTTTTACAAAAGCCAATGGATCTTCTATTGATCTATCAACATGAGATTCAGCGGCTAGATGAATTATATCTGTGAATCTATACTTATCAAAAATTTCACTAACAAAATGTTCGTCGGTTATATCTCCTTTAATAAAAGTATAGTTAGAATAAGACTCTATGTCTTTGAGATTTTCTAAATTCCCCGCATATGTTAGGGAATCTAAATTATAAATAAGATATTTTGGATATTTTTTTACGAAAAGTCGTATAACATGAGAGCCAATGAATCCAGCACCTCCTGTTATTAGAACTCTTTTTTCGTTTTTACTCATATTCTTTTATAAAATTAAATATTTTAAGTATTGTATAACCCACAATCATAATCAAAAAAGCTATGGAGGGAAATATAATTGAATACTTAGAAAACAATTGTGTTTCTCTAGAGCCAACCTCTTCAAAACTTGACAAAATATCATAATAATCATTTTCTTTTATAAGTTCTTGTTCAAGTATTTTTAAGGAATCTCTTATTATCATTTCCCTTTGAAACAAATCGTATTCTCTGGTGTTTGTTTTCTGAGTGGTTAAAGGAATTGTCCCTTCTAAACCAATTGTAGCCCTTACATTTTCGGATTCAGACTTCATTACTTCGAAATATATCTTTTGTAAACTGTCTATTTTCTTAAGCTCATCTTTGTAAACTTTTGTTTTAATGGATATTGTTTTATCTCGAATATCTTTAAGCTTTTTAGAATACTTATTTTCAAATGTCTTATCAAATCCTCTCTCTAAACTAGTAAAAATATCATTTGTGCCAGACTTAGCTTTTATAGAAAAGATATTCCCACTAATTATATCTCTGTTTTCTACATAATCCTCATAAGGAATATCCTTAGCTAAAGTACTATCAATTGATTTTATGTAGTCATTGTATTCTTTCAACAAATCATTAGGTGTCTCTGGACCTATTTTAATTTCAAAACCAATTAGCTCTGATGCAGTTATAGTATCAATTTCGAAAATAGTTGATAATTCATTTAAACTGCCCGAACCTATCAACGCATTAAAGTAATTAACATTATTTGCCAATTGATACTTAGAGTCAAAGTAAGGTCTTACAAGCATACTAGATGAGTATACAGGTTTTCTAAATTTCTCTGTAATGAAACCTAAGATTGCTGCAACCATTAAAACGATAGCCACTAACTTAAAATTATTTACAAGTGGTTTTAGCGCAAAAATTATTGCAGAAAATAAGCCTTTAAAAAGTTTACCTATAAACACAAATAATTTTTCAAATAATCTCCCTATGGCATTGAATAATTGCCCTAAATCAACTTCTTCATTTTGTGGTTCTTGTGGTAATTTATCACTCATAATTCTATGAATTAAATATTTGTTCCAGTATCTTTTTTGTTATAACGTATGTCGGTTTAACACCTGAAGTTCCTAAACCCCCTGATGCTAATGTACTACCGGTTTCTAAAGGGTTATCACTTGCATAATAAGCATATCTTACTTTTACATCTTCGTTAATGCTACCTCTCACTTTTGATGCCGCCTGAATTGCCTTTTGATAATGCGCCCCTTCCATTTCCAAACCAATGACATTCCATGTAGAATTTTTAAAGAATTTTAAAATCTCTTTATTTTGGAGTGACGTGCCCAAAACAGTAACCATTGTGCCTTCAAAAACATCAACTCCGCAATCTAGCAAATCGTTTTTACTTAGTTCGTTTTTAAATGGATAATTATCTGCAGTACCTTCAAAAATATGTGCTGAAGGAATCATAACGTCTCCTTTACCTCCTTCTAGAATACCTGCCTTTCCCATTATTGAAATGGACCTCACGTCTAAATGCACTTTCTTGCCATCCGCTTTTATTGGTTTTAAAAACTCATCTAGGGTCTCATAAGCCTGCTCACCAAAAGCATAATCCATAACAAAAATAACGGCTTTATCATCCTCTCTAGACGGATTATATTCAAAATCTGTTTTAGTAAAATCTATGTTGTCCGTATCAAAAATCTGAACGTCTATGTTGGTGCCAGAGGCATCTTTAATATACAGCATTCCGTTTTGCAACGCTGATTTTTCTACTTTATTGCGCAATGCTACATTTTTTGAATTACTCAATGTTTCAAAAACCTCGAAAATATCTTTTTTAGCTTCAGATCCCTTTAATGTTCCTTTTGCAAAAATAGAATTCATCACACTGTGCATATTAGCGCTGATAATATGAATTGGGCGCTCCAATAGTCCATTTTTATGCAAAACAGCTTTTATGTTGTCTGCCCATATTTCACCATGAATATGATGGCCTAAACGCTCTCTTAGAACTGGACTGAATGTTATTGTTCTTTTGTTTCCGTTTACGACTTCTTCAATGGCTAACTTACCTAGCCAATACACGATATGAAGTAATCGCTCAGGTTGATTATCAGTGGCAAATTTTGGATAAGCCTCAGTTAATTCGTTAAAGGTTCTTCCCAAAATATTTGCGGTGTGGGTAATTGCTATTTCTCGTTCTTTCTGGGTCAGTTTTTTTGTTGAGTTTACGGCATTTTCTAGCTTTTGCCAATCCCTAACTGTTGCCCCTTCATCATTAATAATGATACGCTTGCTTATTTTATGAGACTCTACAAATAGAAAGGTAAGGTGGGTTAGAATATCATAAATTTCAGATCGCCCCCTAGTAATCTCAATGTTCATTTGCTCATCATCGATACGATAGCAATTGCGTCTGCGTTTTGGTGGAATTATAGGTTTAAAATGTGAATTGGCGTATCCCTCGTCACTTGTTAAGTTAATAAACGTACACTCCTCAATTCCCTGTGGCAGACGGTCAATGACATATAGCAAGCCTTCGAGCTCCGCTTTTTCTTCGGCTATTGAGCCATAAATCTCTGGTCTTAATAAAAGCAATGCCTCACGTAGAGTTTCTCCCGAAACTCCCATTGGTTTATAGAATCCACGATTAAACAGATGGCGCATTGTTATATACATGCGTTCTATAGCATTAGAACTTTCTTGTGCTCTAGTTCTTTTATGTCTTCTCTTGGTTGTGCTCATATGCTATTTAACCTGCAAATATAGCTTTATTTAGTTAATTGTAGTTCGTGTATTTTATCGGCAATTTTTCTATCATTAGATAGTCTGGGTATCTTATTTTGTCCTCCTAATTTTCCGATGGATTTCATATAATTATGAAACCCGTCCTTCTTAACTCTAGTAATAATTAAGGGTTTTAAGACTTTTCCCTCTATTAAATCTAAATAATAACTATTTTGTGATTGAAGCGATTGCTCTAATTTTTGAATAAATTCTAGCTCATTTTCTGGCTCTTTTTCAAATTCGATAAGCCACTCGTGATATGGTAACCCTTTTTCGGGATTAATTTGTGGCGCAACCGTAAACTCGTTAACAGCAATAGACGTATTTTCTGTTGCTTCTTTTAGCGCTTGTTCTACTTCTTTGCCGATAACATGTTCTCCAAATGCCGAAATAAAATGCTTAATCCGCCCACTCACAATAACGCGATAAGGACTCAATGATGTAAATTGTACCGTATCACCAATGTTATAAGCCCAAAGTCCTGCTGTGGTTGAAATAATCATTACATAGTTTACGCCTATCTTAACATCTTTAATCGTGATGCGTTTGGGATGCGCTTCAAAAAAATGGTCCGCTTCAACAAACTCGTAAAAAATACCAGAGTTTAACTGTAGCAACATCCCTTTTTCATCTTGTTTATCTTGAAAGGCAAAGAAACCTTCGCTTGCCGGATACAATTCTATGCTATCTACTTTTCTGCCAATGAGATTTTCAAATTTTGCACGATAGGGTTCATAATTAACACCCCCAAAGATGAACAGATTGAAATTGTTGAAAATATCACCGACTTTTTTATCTGCTTTTTCAATAAGTTTCTCAAAATACATCTGTACCCAAGACGGAATCCCAGAAATGATGGTCATATCTTCATTAATTGTCTCTTCTACAATAGCGTCTACCTTGGTTTCCCAATCTTCAATACAATTGGTTTTAAGGCTTGGCATTCTATTTTTTTGAAGATACTTAGGTACATAGTGGGCTACAATGCCTGATAATCGACCAAGCTTAATTCCGTTTTTTTCTTCCAGTATCGGACTGCCCTGTAGAAAAATCATTTTACCATCAACAAATTTTGAATGTCCTGTTTCATAGATGTACATTAAAATGGCATTTCTCGCCGCTTCAACATGTGTTGGCATACTATCCTTGGTAATGGGAATATACTTTGCGCCAGACGTTGTGCCAGATGTTTTCGCAAAATAAATGGGCTTTCCCTTCCAAAGAATGTTTTCTTCTCCTGCCACAACTCGCTCTACGTAAGGTTTCAACTCTTCATAATCCCTTATCGGAACTTGGGATTTAAAATCTTCATAGGTTTTAATCTCATTAAAGTTATGGTCTTTACCAAAAACGGTGTGCTTTGCTTCTGCGATTAAATTTTGAAAGACATTTTCTTGGGTTTCAATAGGCTTTGAAGCCCATTTCTTAATGCGCTTTGCAACGTATTTGGCAAATGGTTTGGATAGTGCTGCTTTAACTGATGGCATTACTGAAAATCAATAAAGTTAGTTGGATTTACAGGATAGCCTTTACTCCAAAGCTCAAAATGAAGGTGTGGCCCTGTACTTAACTCGCCTGTACTGCCGGACATTGCAATAACTTCACCCGCTTTTACTAAATCCCCTTGGTATTTTGTAATAGCGGAATTATGCTTGTAAACAGAAATCAGTTCTTGATTGTGCTCTATAATAATTACATAACCTGTCTCTACTGTCCACTCAGCAAAAATAACAGTACCATTGGCAGTAGCTTTAACTGGTGTGTTTGTTGCAACGACGACATCAACCGCATAGTGTTTCTCCTCAATATTATAGGCTTCTGAAATGGTTCCGTTAACTGGTGGAAATAACACAAAACCATTTTGATTCGCGGGCGCTTCAAATAAATTGTACTTATCCTCTTTTTCTACTTTTTCCCTTAGCAAAGAGTCTTCTTTATTGGTAGTAACTTGAAGAATATCAATATCGCTTTGGGCAGCTTTGATTAGAGAATCTCTGTCAAAATCTACAGTGGCGACATCTCCTGTTAAAACCTTTTTTATTGAGGCATAATAACGTTTATTCAGCTCCAGTTCTTGAACAAGGGAATCAGTCTTATAATTTAGCATTGAAGCTTCTTTTTTCAGTTTTGAAGAAGAATACCCTGGGATATATTCGCGTAAAGGTGTAAAAGCTATCAATAGAATAGTGAAAAACACCAATAAAATTGCGGATAAGGATGTTAATACAAAGACATTAAGGCGAGTGAGTTTAATGGCAAAACGCTCTTCAAAAGTATCTTCGTTAAGGATAACTAAACGATACTTATGCAGAAGTTTCTTAGCAAATTTCTTTTCTTTTTTTTTCTTTTTCGCCATCAAAACAAAATTAATTAAAATAGTGAAATAGCACTACTGTAAAGTGCTAAAGTTAGATTTGTAACGTTATAATTAAACTATAATTACTAACTTTGTAGTCTAAATTTTTAATTATGACTTTAAGTATTGTTCCATTAGCAATTGGCGCACCTCAAATAATTCTAATTGTAATTGCCATTTTATTACTTTTTGGAGGTAAAAAAATCCCTGAATTAATGAGAGGATTAGGAAGCGGCATCAAAGAATTTAAAGACGCAAGTAAGGACGATTCCACAGATAATAAAGAAAAAGAAAAATAATATTTCTTTAGTTAAGATAAAAAAGCCAACATTTAATGTTGGCTTTTTCTATTTAATAGTTATCGATTTTATTATAGATTCCAGTTCAAAAATAAAATCTCTCTTATCTAATGATGGTGCATAAATATAGCCATCTGCTATAACATAACGGTTGTTAACTTTATCCTCTATGGCATAGGTAATAAACGGACCAGCCATGGTGTAACCTACCATTTCCCAAAGTCCTCTTACTTCGTATGCTGGTTTGTTATCTATAATGGTGTTGAATAAACCTGGAGCGTAAGCATCCTCAACGGCCATATATATGCCATCTTCACCAGGAATCTTTGTCTTTGTAATCTTGTTACGCATGTTTACAATATCGACAATAGTGCTATCTTCTTTTGAAATGGTTTCCATTGGTACTTCGTAAAGCATTAACTCAATAGTCTTGGTACTGCTCAAGTTTTTTCTCATCCAAAAAAAATCATTCTCTGCTTTAGAGATTCTGTATGCCGAAGGAACGTTGATCGAAACACCCATACGCTTTTCTATTTCGCTAACATCTAATAATGATTTATTTATGCGTCTTTGTTTTTCCTTAACCTCTTCTTTATTAAAGGCATCTATAATTTTTGCCTTATTTTCAGTTAGTTGGTTTATAATGTCTTGGTTTGTTTTTCCACTTACTATGACTACGGTCTGCGGTTTTGCAAAAGCTTGGTTAGCAATTTTTACTGCAGATTCTTCTGCTCCTTTTTCAATTTTAAGTATAATTCTACTTCGTGTTGTAAAACCATCAAAAACTTGCGGGGGAATTTGCTTTAAATTGAACATTGGCTCGTCTACCGGCAGACCTATTAGAGGTGCCGCGAAAATAGTTCTGATGGATTCGCCTACACTGTTTTCCCACAAGATATTGTCAATTACAACAGAAATATGGTTAAGTTTTCCGTTAGATTCAGGTAAGTACGTTTGATTATCTTCTTTTTTACTATCGCCACATGCCAGCAATAGCATACATAAGATTGCGGTGTATAAAGCTCTCATGAGTATAAGTTTTGTTGGTGTTATTTATTGAGACACAATGAGTGTCATTCCTATTTTGAGTTTATTACCACTAATATCGTTCCAATCTTTGATATTTTGAACAGAAACTCCAGAAAATTTTTGAGCAATACTCCATAGCGAGTCGCCAGGTTTTACTTTATAGGTCTGTTTGCCTGTAGAATTAGTCGTTTTTTTTACTGTTTTAGTCTGTGATGTAGCACTAGGGTTTCTTGGGTAAATGGTAAGACGTTGACCAATTCTAAGGTTATTGCTTCTTAGTCCGTTCCAGCGTTTTATCTGGCTAACCCGCACTCCATACCGTCTTGCAATCTTTCCCAGATAATCACCACTTCTAACACGATACCTAACTTTAGTATCTGCATTAAAAAGTTGTGGTAGTGGTTTTTCGCGCTTATCAAATTCAGCTTTTGCAAAGGCATAAATTTTATCTTCATTTGTAGTAAATATACCTATAGCTTCTCTAGGCAATCGTAAGACATAGGTTTTTCCATCTACTTTTGGTATAATATCTAATTTGTATGAAGGGTTTAAAAACTGAAGCTCCTCAATATTTACGCCAGTCGTTTCTGCCACCTGATCTAAAGTAATCATTTGCTTTACATGAACAGTATCGGTTTGTATATGCTGAAAAGGTGGTCGCTCTGGCTTAAAACCGTGTTCTTTAGCGAATTCAAAAATATACATGGTAGCCAAAAAAGCCGGTACATAGCCTGCCGTTTCTCTTGGTAAATTTTGCCTAATATTCCAATAGTTTTGATAACCTCCCGAGCGTCTTATGGCTTTATTTACATTTCCTGGACCAGAATTATAAGCTGCTAATGCCAAATCCCAATCGCCAAATATTTTATATAATCGTGACAGATATTGTGCGGCAGCTGTAGTTGATTTTATGGGGTCGCTTCGTTCATCCACATAACTACTTACATCTAATTTGTATTCTTTACCAGTGGTAAACATAAATTGCCATAATCCTGTGGCACCAACTCTAGATCGTGCCCTTGGTTTTAATGCAGACTCTACAATCGACAAATACTTCATCTCGAGAGGAATGTTGTAATTGTCAAACTCAGCCTCAAACATTGGGAAATAGAAATGACTCAATCCCATAAGTTTTTCCATAGATTTTCTTCTATACTTTAAATAGCGTTTTATAACACTTTCTAATGAGGGATTATATTCTACATTAAAAGGGGTTTTGGCATTTAGACGCTGTAGTCTGGCTTTAAGTGTATCGGTAGTTAATTCGGGATAATCGACGGGCTCATAAGTTAACTCGGTAACTGATTTGTAAATCGTGTCAAAAAGGGAATTACTGTACAGTTCATCTAGCCATTTCTGATCTAATTCTGCAGCTTCAGGCAAATCTTCTAGGTTTTTAATACCTAAAGAATCTAATTCTGCTGGGATTGTTTTACTATCAACTACAGATTTGCCATCAATAGGCGAACCATCAACTTTTTTTGTTTCAGGGATAGGTTTTACAATAGTATCTGTTTTAGCTTGAGAATACCCAAAGCACACAGTCATATAAACTAATGCAGATAATACTGTCTTAATTCTCATAAATATTAATTTGATATTTATTTAAACGCTAAAGGGTCTAAAATAGTGTTTTTTAGAGATTTAGTCTAAAATTGCGGCAATTCCTGGTAAAGTCTTTCCTTCCAAGCTTTCTAGCATTGCGCCTCCACCTGTACTCACGTAACTCACTTTGTTTTCGAAACCAAACTGCTTAACGGCCGCAACCGAGTCACCTCCACCAACAAGAGAAAATGCTCCATTTTTAGTTGAGTTTGCAATTGAATCTCCCAAGGCAATAGTTCCTTTTGCGAAGTTTTCCATTTCAAAAACACCAAGCGGTCCATTCCAAAGTATGGTTTTACATTGATTAACAACAGCATCAAAATTTTCTAAAGATTTTGGTCCTGCATCGAGGCCTTGCCATCCATCGGGAATTTGCTTAACATCTACAACTTGTGTATTGGCATCATTACTAAAAGCGTCAGCCGCAATAACATCTACAGGTAGGTGAATTTCCACATTTTTGGCCTCAGCCTGTTTCATAATATCCAAAGCTAATTCCATCTTATCATCTTCACAAATGGAATCTCCTATTTTTCCACCTTGCGCTTTAATAAAGGTAAAGGTCATTCCGCCACCAATAATAAGATGGCCCACTTTATCCAGAATATTTTCAATTACTGTAATTTTTGAAGATACTTTCGCACCACCAAGAACTGCTAGAACAGGTTTTTCCCCATCTTCTAACACTTTCTTTATGCTCTCAATTTCTTTAGCTAATAAATGCCCAAAACATTTTGCTTCTGGAAAAAACTGTGCTACTATGGTTGTAGATGCATGTGCTCTGTGTGCAGTTCCGAAAGCATCATTAACATAGATATCACCTAGCTTTGAGAGTTGCTCAGCAAAATTTTTATCGCCTTTCTTTTCTTCTTCATGAAAGCGTAAATTCTCTAATAACAATATTTCGCCTGGCTGTAAAGCATTTGCTTTTTCTTCAGCTTCTTCTCCTACACAATTAGTGGCGAACTTTACCTCAACACCTAAAACATCTTCAATTTTTGGTACAATATGTTTCAACGAAAATTCTTCCTGAATGCCTTTTGGTCTTCCCAAATGTGACATCAATACACAGCTTCCTCCATCTTCGAGAATTTTAATAATCGTTGGTTTTGCAGACACTATTCTTGTCGCATCGGTTACTTCAAAATTAGCGTTTAGCGGTACATTGAAATCTACTCGGATTAAAGCTTTTTTATTATTGAAATTGAAATCGTTTAGTGTTTTCATCTATTTAAATTTTTGAAAAACAAATATAAGTCCATAATGGGCATTTGGCAAACAGAAACCCATTGCCATTTTAAAATTACAGCAAACGTCAATCTCTAGGTATAAAGTTTTGTAACGGTAAAATATTGCATAGTTTTGCGATATGTTATTTTCGGACGTTTTAGGGCAAACGCATATTAAAAATCATCTTACAACTAGCGTTGATGCTGGCAGAATTGCACACGCACAGTTGTTTGTTGGCCCAGAAGGTTCTGGCACTCTACCGATGGCCTTAGCTTATGCACAATATATACTTTGCGGCAACTCTAACGGCGAAAATACGGGTGGTAATGACTCGTGTAATTTAAAGTTTAAAAACTTTTCGCATCCTGATTTACACTTTGCTTTTCCAGTTACAACAAGTGACAAAGTAAAAAGTAAGCCTGTTTCTAGTTTTTATTTAGAAGAATGGCGACAACTTCTCAATCAACAACCCTATGGCAATCTATTTGATTGGTACAAATTACTTGGCGTAGACAATAAACAAGGGCAAATTGGTGTAGACGAAGCCCATGAGATTGTAAAATCACTGACACTCAAAGCTTACGAGGGCGGTCATAAAGTGATGATGATATGGATGGCCGAAAAGATGAATACCGCTGCAGCTAATAAACTTCTTAAGCTTATTGAGGAACCGCCAGAAAAGACAATATTTCTTCTTATTGCAGAAGATGAAGAACAGCTTATAAACACTATTAGATCGCGTTGCCAAGTGCTTCATTTTCCACCTTTAGCCGAAAAGTCTATTGCTGATGCATTAATGGCAAAATACCATGTTGAAACTGCTGTTGCCAAAAAAATCGCACATCAAGCTAATGGAAACTTCAATAAAGCTTGTGACCTCATCTATCAAGATAGTGAAGATATTCAGTTTGAAAAATGGTTTATCCTCTGGGTACGATCGGCATTTAAAGCTAAAGGGAATAAAAGTGCCATACACGATTTAATTTCGTGGTCAGAAGAAATTGCAAAAACGGGGCGTGAAACCCAAAAGAAATTTTTAGCTTTTTGTTTGAATTATTTTAGGCAAGCACTGTTACTTAATTATAAAGCTGATACCTTGGTTTACGTTGAGCCCAAATCAGAAAGTTTTAAACTTGAAAAGTTTGCACCTTTTGTTCACGATTCTAATATCTTAGAGATTTCAAACGAACTACAAAACGCTATTTATCATATTGAGCGCAACGGAAATTCCAAGATTATTCTTACAGATTTATCCATTAAATTAACAAGGTTATTGCATAAAAAAAGCCAAGCATAAGCTCGGCTTTCGTTAATGTTGTATAAGTGTCTTATTCTTCAGAGCTTGACTTGGCCTTTGCTTCATCTTTATTCTCATCTGAATTTACATCTTCCTTTTTAGTGTCGTCGTTTTTTCCGTAGCTCTCATTAATAGCTTTTGTAACAACTTCAGTAATATCTTTTGCTTCCTCTCCATACATTACACTGCCCGCTTGATTTTTTCCAAGAATAAATGTATACCCATTACTTTTCCCATAATCTTCTACAAAATCATTAACTTTTGATATCACAGAGTCCATCTCAGTATTAAATGCTTGCTGCATAATTTGTTGCTCGTACTGAATCTGCTGTTGTAAAACTTGTTGTTTTTGTCCGAGCTCCTGGTACTTTTCCTGTTGTGCTTTTTTAGACATTTTAGATGATGCCATCTGAAACGCCTGAGCTTCAATTTGAAACGCTTTACCTATACTATCCGTTCTCTTTTTAAAGGCTTCGTCTTTTACCTTATATTCTTCTTCGAGATCAATTTTCATTTGGTAGTCATTAATTACTTTTCCATTATCAATGAATGCAACTTTTTCTTGCTCTTGACAAGATGAAAATGATACTACGACGATTAAGGCTAAAATTATTCTTTTCATAATTCTATGTTCAAATTTAATTTTTGCAAATGTATAAAAGTTAGCTTGTGATTTAATTAATTTTTTAACTATAGACAAAATCTATGTTTAGTTACTTGAGCTATTTTTAAAATTTATTAAAAATAAATCAAAATAAAGCGTTTTAAGCCCTTTTCTTTTTTTATCCCTGTAATGTAGTATTTGAAACAATATTAGTTAAACCTATGTGTTTGAATTAAGAATTTTGATGTTTTAATACATATATGTGAGAAGAATACTCTTTGGTGCGTTTTGCTTTTAAGTTTGAACGCCAACCTATCCAAAATGCTTTAAGCGGATTCATAAATCCTGATTTATATTTTTCAGAAAGTAAACAGACATAATAAGAATCAAAAGTCATCGGTAAAGTTTTCATTAGCGTCATACTTTCTTTTTTGAAAAGCTCTTTAATAGAAGTTTTAGAAAAGTGCCAAAGGTGTCTTGGTACATCGTAAGCTGCCCAGAAATTTTTGTAATACTTCGCATCGTAACTTTTAAAATTTGGAACCGCAATGACCAAAGTGCCATTTGGTTTTAAAAGATGCTTAAACACATTCGTGTGCATTTCTAAATTTGGTAAATGTTCCAATACATGCCAAAGTGTAATAACATCAAAACTGTTTGCTTTAAGATTGGCCAGGTGTTCTATTTCAAAAACAGAATTATTGGTTTTTGAGTTTGCAATTTGTCTTGCATTTTTGTTGGGCTCTATTCCTGTGATTTGCCAATTGTCTTTTTGCGCCGTTTCTAAAAAATCACCTGTTCCGCATCCAATATCTAAAAGCGTTCTTTTATTAGCTGTTGAACTTTGGGGAACAAATGAATTGATCAGTTTCAATTTTCGCTTTAAAGAAATACCACGAACTAAGTGATAGACTTTTTCTAAAAGATTTCGCTTAGTATCCGTATGCGAAATGTAGTCTTCACTTTTATAATATTCTGAAAGTTTTTCAGACTTTGGTTGCGGATAGGTTTCCAACATATCCAATTCGTCATTGTACAATAAACGAAATTCTTCACCTGAAACAGAATGGTCTTTTACGTGAAGGTATGTTGGTTTGTTATTCATTTAACTAGACTATGGGCTAAATTAAGGATGATGACTTTTTTATTTTAAATTAAAGTGTTCCACGTGGAACATTTTAATCTATCTTCCTAAATACACCAACAAAACTGAAATATCATTGGGTGAAACACCGCTAATTCTTGATGCTTGAGATATAGTGACAGGTTGTATTTCAGTAAGCTTTTGCCTTGCCTCCATACTCATGGACTTAAGCTTGGAGTAATCAAAGTTTGATGGAATTTTTACGTTTTCGAGACGGTTCAATTTATCCGCATTGTTTTTTTCTTTCTCTATATAACCTGCGTATTTTACCTGTATTTCCGTTTGCTCAATTACCTCAGCATCTAAATTATTTACTGCAATATATTCGTCCACAGCCTGCACTTTACGCATGTCTTCTATAGTAATATTTGGTCGGGCATATAACTTAAACATCTTATCCTGCTGTTTCACTTTTGCTGAATTCTTAGATTCTAAAACAGGATTTATCTCATCTGGCTTTACACTTGTATCTTTAAAAAACTGAACAAAGGCATCAGATTTTGATTGTTTTTCTTCCATTCTCTTTAATCGTTTTTCAGAAGCCAATCCCAATTCATAGCCTTTTGGTGTCAACCTAAAATCTGCATTATCCTGTCTCAACAATGTTCTGTATTCCGCTCGTGATGTAAACATACGGTATGGCTCTTCTGTGCCTTTGGTAATAAGATCATCTATTAAAACGCCTATGTAAGCTTCGTCACGCTTTAGAGTAAAAGCGTCTTTTTCCTGAACTTTAAGGCTCGCATTTATACCTGCTATTAAACCTTGAGAAGCCGCTTCTTCATATCCAGTAGTACCATTAATTTGTCCGGCAAAAAACAAGCCGTCCACTAACTTGGTTTCAAGTGTATGCTTTAGTTGTGTTGGTGGAAAATAATCGTATTCAATAGCATAACCTGGTCTAAAAAACTTTACGTTTTCGAAACCTTTTACAGATTTAAGCGCATTGAATTGAACATCTTCTGGCAAAGATGTTGAAAAGCCATTTACATAAACCTCAACGGTATTCCAACCTTCTGGCTCCACAAATAATTGGTGCCTATCTTTATCAGCAAAGCGATTGATTTTATCCTCTATTGAAGGACAATATCTAGGGCCTACACTTTTTATTCTACCATTAAACATTGGAGAACGATCAAAACCCTCACGAAGCAAATCGTGTACTTCTGGGCTTGTATAAGTCATATAGCAAGAACGTTGCTCTTTAAGCGGTTTAGTAACATCTATATAAGAAAACTTTTCTGGGTTTTCATCTCCTGGCTGTTCGATCATTACAGAATAATCTAACGACCTTCCATCAACTCTTGGCGGTGTTCCTGTTTTCATTCTGCCAGAATCAAAACCTATTTCTATAAGCTCTTCTGTAATTCCTGTAGCAGCTCTTTCTCCAGCTCTTCCTCCACCAAAGTTTTTATCTCCAATATGAATTAAACCATTTAAAAATGTTCCATTAGTTAAAACAACCGTTTTGGCTTTCACCTCTATTCCTAAAGATGTTTTTACCCCAACAATTCTATCCTTTTCTATAAGTAATCCGGAAACCATTTCCTGATAGAAATCAAGATTTGGTGTATTCTCTAAAAGCAACCTCCAATCTTCGGCAAAACGCATTCTGTCAGATTGTACTCTGGGACTCCACATTGCGGGGCCTTTTGATTTGTTAAGCATTTTGAATTGAATTGCCGACGTATCAGAAACTATACCGCTATAACCTCCAAGTGCATCGATCTCTCTTACGATTTGCCCTTTGGCAATACCGCCCATAGCAGGATTACAAGACATCTGAGCAATGTTCTGTAGGTTCATTGTAATCAACAAGGTCTTACTTCCCATATTGGCAGCAGCAGCAGCAGCTTCACTACCAGCATGACCAGCACCAACTACAATAACATCATAAACCTCATTAAACATAATTCCATTCTTAGTGTTCCACGTGGAACATCATTAAATATCTAAAATTTCCAGCGTGCAAAGATACACTGAAATAGTGATTTTCACTAGCGCTTGTCTAGGTAATAGTCTTCCTTACTTCGCATTAACTTAGCTTCCTTATCTGATTTGTCTTTATATCCGCAATAATGTAAAACCCCATGAATAAGCACACGCGCTAATTCTTCTTCGAATTTCACATCATATTCAGAAGCATTTTCTTTAACACGATCTACCGAAATATAAATATCCCCGTGTAGTTCCTTTCCTACCGAGTAATCGAAGCTAATAATATCTGTAAGTGTGTCGTGATTTAAGAATTGAACATTAATCTTGTGCAAATAATCATCTGAGCAAAAGATATAATTGATCTCACCTTCATTGCAGTTTTCCTCAACAATGGAATTTGAAATCCATCGAGATATTTGGTCTGGTTGTTCTAGTTGAAAATCTGTTTCGTAATTAAAACTAATCATTCGTCTTTTTAAAATACTCTTGAATCTTCTTCTTAAAATGATTTTGCAAAGGTAGGGCTTGCCGGTTTAATATTTCGGTGGTATTAAAGTATTGTTTAGCTGTAGGGATTTGGTTGGGGTTTGCCTTGTCAAATTCCTTTGTATTGGTTTCAGATTCTCGTTTGGTATCTTGACCTTGCATAAAGGTCGCATTTTCAAGTTTTAACAACTGATGTTGTAAATCCATCATCTTTTGAAGTGTTTGATTGGTAAAACCATAGTTCAACAGATCGAGTTCAACCTCTTCCATTTGCTTTATCAGTTGTCCTGCAGATTCTATCTTTCCCTCCTTAGCCAAACGGTCTTCTAGGGCTTGTCTTAGTTGCTGTTGCTGCTGATAGATTTTAAATAATTCGGCATTTTGTTCTTCACTTCCTCCTTCGCCATAGCCGTCATTCTTTTCACCTTCACCATCCGTTCCATCTCCACCATTTTTACCATCTTTTCCGTTCTTTCCCCCTTTTCCATCTTTGCCTTCACCCTCTTTATTACCTTCTCCATTCTGATTGCCATTTTCACCGTTTTGTCCTCCTTCTCCACCTTCACCTTGTTCTTCGCCAGACTTACCATTTTCTCCGCTTTGTCCGCTTTCTCCCTCTTGCCCTTTCTGACCTTGTTCCCCAGGTTGTTTTCCTTCGCCTTCTTTTCCATCTTTACCGTCTTCACCGGGTTTTTCTCCTTCGCCTTTTTTTCCTTCCTCTCCAGATTTGCCTTCTTCTTGCTTCTTAACTCCTTCTTCCATTTGGCTGTTCAATTCTTCCTGCTTCATGATAATATCCGGAAGTTGTTGATCGCCACCACCACCAGAACCCGGTGAGGGATTCATGGACATTTCCATATTATCCAACACATCGCTTAAGAAGCTTGCCAGTTCATTACTAGCTGTAATCGCATATTGTTGGGACGAGACTCCTTGGTATATTCTGTTCTCTGTCAGTTGTCCCAATGCTTTATCTATATTAAAATAAACCTCAGTGATCTGAGAGTTGACTTTCTCTGAAATTTTTGGCTGACGCAATGACAATGCAAACAAACTATCGTCTATATGTTCAAAATGCTCCCTGAGATTGCTTTGCTCAATAATATACTTTCCATATTTATTATTGTTAATATCAATACTCTCAAATGTGTTCATCAACGCTTCTTGGTCAAAGGAATAGAGCAATAAATTTTCTAAAATCTGACGAAGCATGTCAATATCTTCAGCCATTTGGTTACCTCCGCCACCACCGCCAGACATCATCTGCATCATCTTTTCGCTCATTTGTTTCATCTTCTTTGCAGCCTTTTTTTGCTTTTCCTGAGCCTTTTGCTGTTGCTCTTTGGCTTCTTGTGGCCTTTGTTCTTCTTCGCTTTGCGCTTTCTTTTCTAGGGCTTCTTTCGCTTCTTTTTGGTCAAACTTTACACCATCTTCCAAAAACTCATCTACAGGAATTTTCATTGGCTTTTGAAGCCGTCTATCTTCTTGTTTTAAATCTTCAATATCCTTTTGTAGCTTTTCAAATTCTTTATTTAACTCGTCTTGCTTTTCTTTGGTGTTTTCTTTGTCCTTATTTGAAAGCTCTTCTTGCTTTTTTGATAAATCTTCTAGTTGATTCGCAATTTTTTCAGCCTTTTTCATTACATAGAAACGCTTTGTTAACTCTAAGAGTTGTTTCATACTGCGTTTCTTGTTTTTATTTTGCTTTGCAAGTTCTTCAAGTTTTTGCGTGAATTCTTCTTTGTTGATTTTGTCCTTTAATTCCTCTAGTTCTTCTAAAAGCTTCTCATCTTTTTTAAGCTGCTCTTCATTCTCTTTTAAACGTTCTTTTAAATCCTCTTTAAACTGGTCTTCTTTCTTCTCTTCTTGGAATTCTTCGAGGTTGTCCTGTAGCTTTTTGTTGAAGTTTTTCATCAACTGTTCTTGCTGCTTCTGACGTTTTAAAAAGTCTTCAAATTTCTTCTTATCGTTAAAGTTAAGTTGCTGTTTTTCTTTTTGGGTTTTAGAAAATTCTTTGAGCTTTTTATCTTGTTCCTGAAGCTTTTCAAACGTTTTACCAATATCTTTAATGGTCTCGTTTTGCTCCTGTAGTTGCTTCTGTTCTTCTTCTTCTTTTGTGCGCTTTCTGTAGCTAAACACACTACTTTTTGTACGCTTGTAATTGTGAAGCGCGTCATTATCAAACACTTCAAAATACAATTGATAACTTACTCCTTCTTCTAAATTAAACTGATTTGGAAACGCACTTACAAACTCGCTGAAATTTGATTTTGAGATAGAAATAGGCTCAACAACTTTATTCGTTTCATCGTCAACCGGATAATACACCAAGTTCAACTTTGTTAATCCAAAATCGTCACTTGCCTGCCCATAAAAATAAAGGCTCTGCTGGTCAATAGAATCTTTTTGAACCTTAATCTCTAATTCTGGACTTAAATCTTTAACAACACTTATGCTATAAGCTAAATTTTCGTAATCTTTAAGCTTATCGTTACTGGTGGACACGCTGTAGTTATAATTTCTGTAAAGACGCTTTGTGGCTTCAAATTTTCCATCTTCATTTTGTGTAAAGCTTAAGGTGTCACTAGCATAAATATTGACTTTGCTTGTAGACTTGGTGAGTGCTCTCCATGTAACTTTTGTGCCTTCAGGAATCACAGCGGAACCTGTACTTTTAAGTACTTCATCCTGCTTTCTGGTATACGAAGGATAATCTAGTGCCATTTCAAAATTCACCAAATTTGGTGTATTAACCACCTCCAATTTATACGGTTTAGAGTTGACATCATTAGCCGAAAGCGTAAATTCTATAGTCTCTTTTGGTAAGTTAAACGTGTATTGAAACTCACCTGGCGCCAATTGTTGTAAATAATAGGACTGTCCATTAAATTGAATCTGTGCATTCTCGGGAATAACGTCCCCTGCTGTAGAAACCTTTAGCTTAAAATCTTTGCCTTCAATAGCTTGAAGCGATTCATTCAGAACAAAAAATTGAAATGGTGCTGGCGGTTCATAAGCGGTTTTATAATTCACCACTCGCTCATAACTATCACTAAACCAATTGATTTTTCCTGTTAAATACGACAAAAGTAATATGACAATTGGTATTGCGGCATACTTCAAGTATTTGGTATTGGATTTAAAATTAATCGCCGATTTAAACGGAATAGGCTGTAATTCTTGCGATTTTTGTTCTATACTGGCAATCAATAAGTCCGATTGTGCCGGATTTTGGTTCAACTGAAGCACATTTAGCAATTTGTCGTTGACCTCAGGAAAATGGTTTCCGATGAGTTTTGAGGCTGTTTCGTAATTGATGCCTTTTCTTAAATTGAACAAATGCGCCAATGTAATTGCAATAAACTTAATAAACAAGCCCATTTCAACAGCAATGAATGTCCAAAACAGAACCGTTCTGGCCGTTGGGTTAAGCCACAGCACATATTCTACAAACAATGTTACCAATAGGTACAATAAGCCTATTGCAAAAAATAATATTACGCCTTTTAATAATTCATTGGTGTAATACTTCTTAATGAACTCTTGTAACTTGTTTTTTATGGTTTCGAAATTGCTCATTTATTATTTTGTTTTCTTTCTGCTCATTTTGTCTTGATACAAAACGAACCAAAAGATCAAAACGATTTGTTATGAAATTGCTATAGCACCATTCACTACTACATTGTATAATCTTAGCTTGAACTAGGCTCTATGCTTCAATCCTAGATTTTATTTTCAAAATCATGATGGTTGCTCATTATTTCTTAAAATCGTTGCTTCCGACCATGTCGGAACTTCAAGAAACAATCAAAATCTATCTTTTGATTTAATTTTTGTTTCTACTATTAACATTCTATTTTAACAGTCATTTCTAGCGTAGTTGAGAAATCTTTATAATAGAAAAAGCATATCCAACACACTTAACGAAACAATATTGTCTTATTCTAACTGACTAATCTACAATTTTATTTTAATTGTCAATTCCTTAAATTTGGTAAGATTCTGTTAATTTAGAAGAATTGTGTGTTAAATAACGTATAACTTTAACAGGTTCCCGCTTTCGCGGGAATAAAAAATAAGTTTTTTGATGAAAGATCTTAAATATTTAGCGGCATTTTCTATTCCAATAATAGCTTTTCTTGGGCTATCTTTTAGAGGCTATTGGGTTTGGGCAACACCAATTTTTGCCTTTGTGTGTATTCCTATTTTAGAATTGATTTTTCCTGTTGATACAGATAATCTTCAACCTGGAGAAGCCGATAGTAAGTTAAAGCGCAAACTCTTTGATTGGTTGTTATACCTTAATTTACCTATAGTTTTTGGGTTGGTCATTTATGCATTATTAATAGTTTCTGATACACCTTTGGCAACCTATGAGTTTGTTGGGTTAATCTTTTCTGTTGGGATTGTTCTTGGGGTTAATGGTATCAACGTGGCTCATGAGTTAGGTCACAGACAAACCACAAACGAACGTTTTATTGGCAAGGCTTTGCTTTTGCCATCATTCTACATGCACTTTTATATTGAACATAATTTTGGCCATCATTTACATGCTGCAACACCTGAAGATCCGGCAACAGCACGATATAATCAATCTGTGTATTCGTTTTGGTTTACTTCAACCATTAGACAGTATTTTAATGCCTGGAATATTCAAATGAATTTGTTGAAGAATAATAACCGATCTTTTTTCTCGATTAAGAATGACATGCTTTGGTATACCATTTTTCAGATAAGTTATTTGGTATTGATTGTATTTGCTTTAGGCACAACCGCTTTATGGTTTGCCTTTTTCTCTGGAATAGTTGGTTTTATTTTGCTCGAAACGGTGAATTATATTGAACATTATGGCTTATTGCGCTTAAAGACTAAGTCTGGTCGTTACGAACGTGTTAAGGAAATGCACTCTTGGAATTCTAACCACGTTATTGGGCGCATTGTGTTATATGAGCTTACCAGACATAGCGATCACCATTATAAGTCTTCAAAGAAATACCAAATTTTAGACTGCCATGACGAAAGTCCACAAATGCCTTTTGGGTATCCTACTTCTATGGTACTTTCTATGATTCCGCCGCTTTGGTTTAAGATTATGAATAAGCGTGTGCCTAAGGAAATGATTGTTTCTTAGTTATAAAAGAAAACCAGCTACAAAATAGTGTAACTGGTTTTACAAGAGTGTTTAATGATTAAAAAAGATGCTTTTTATAAATTAATCCCTTAATTCCTTAAAAAGGGTTTTATCACCTTCTAAGTGACGCTCATAAAAACTAGATAAAGAATCGGCTATTTTTGGGAAACTATTCCCCTCGTAACCTTCTTCATAACCGTATACAGGTGGATTCTCTCCTTCATCTAGTTTGAAAAATGCATTTAATATGCCTTGAGAGTCATAAAAGACAAAAGCGTTTTCTGGTAACTCTAAATCGCTCCCTTCATCAGTTAACTCTTCTTTTACAGATTCTGTTAACCATTTTATAGATGGATAAAAAACGGTTGTACCAACAAAATTTCCATAATCATAATAGTCAGGTTTATTTTTGTCCTCGTCCATATACCTACCCATACTTTCTAAAAACTCTAGATAGCATTTTGGTAATTTATTGCCTGCTGCCTCTTCGATTTCTTTAACCTGTTCTTTAGTGCACCCTATTAATTCAACATTTCGTGACTTTAATTTATTTATAATTTTATTTAAGTATTTCATAATATTTTTATGGTTTTAATTCTGTTCTTACCCAAACTTTTGTTATTACGATATTTGGAAAATCTTTCCCTCACTGGCGCGAGTTTGTAACTCGTGCCTAATTTATAAAATAAAACCAGCTACAAACTACTGCAACTAGTTTTATACGAATGTTTAATAATTAAAAAATTATTCTTCAGGGTTTTCTTTTAAGTAAACAATGCCCTTTTCTGTAATATAATATTTTTTATTATTTGAGTGAACTAAGTCGTCTTTTTCCATTTCTTTGACTTTATTTATCAAAACCAAGCCCAAAAATTCTTTTTCTTTTTCTACATTGACTAAATATTTATCTAAACTTATCAGACTAACTAGTTCGTTATTTGCTTCTTTTCTCTTTAAAAAGAAATTTAAAATTTTATAAGTAATATCCATAATTTATGTGCTTTTAATTAATTAAAATCTTCTGGTTTAATATCAAGGGACAAAATAAAACCAGCTACAAATTAATGCAATTGGTTTTATCAATGTTTAATGATTAAGAAGATTACTCTTTACTAATTTTATCTATATAACTCATACCCTTTTCTGTAATATAATATTGATTATTGTCATTTGAATTAATTAGGTTTTCTTTTATCATTTTATTAAGGATTTCAGATAAGCCTACTTCAAAATGGTCTTTAATTCCTTTTCTTAGAAGAAGCCTGTCAATGTTTTGAGCTTGCATAAGTCCATCAAATTCTTCTTTATTAAATTTTAATATTTTTAATATTTCGTTTAAAATGTTCATTTTTTTTATTTTTAAAAGTGAAAGTCAATTTCCTCAATGTTTGGGTGATATAAGTTCTCTTTACCAAATTCGTCTAAATCTGACAATTTAAAGTCTTCTAGAGTTGCGGTATGTGTATTCTCCCATATTTCTGTTGAGCTAAACCCATCTTCAACACCTAAATTTTTATATCTTTCATATTCTCTCAACTCATGAGTGTAAAACCTTTTGTCCCAATCAGTAATTTCTATATTACCCGCCTCAATATCTTCCAATCTCTTTATCATTTTCCTGTTTGCGGCGACATCATCAAATCTACTTAAATGTTTTTTTACAAGATCTATACCATTTTTATCAATTTTTGCATTCCTCCAATCTATATCTAATATTGGACCACCTGCTTTATCGGGATTAAAAGGTCTTTAGCTATACTTATCTATTACAATTCCTTTTCCTAAAGGTCCTTTTCCGCCTAATAGTTTTTGTTCTATTTCATCGAGCTCTTTTTTGCACTTAGATAAAATATCATTTATCTTTTTCTTGAGGTTGTTATATGTTTCCTTTGCGATTTTTAAAATCAAAACCAGCTACAAAATTGCAGCTGGTTTTTCAATTTAAAAGGCTTTATTCTTCAATTTAAGGTCTCTGTTCTTTAATAAAATATTTATCTTCTTCTTGGTTATAACCTAAAATTACTCTGCCGTTTCTATAAGATACACTTGTTGCTATACCATCATCATCAAAAATAGTAATGAGCATTGATGCATTACTTTTACCATTGATATCTTTTCCATAATCTTCAGCGCCATAAGGAAAGCCTACTAGCCAAGTGTTTTCACCGATATGTAAGTATTTTCCATCATCATATCTTACTGTTGGTTCTTCGATATCATCATCCCATAGACCTGTATCCTTTAAAACTTTTTCACCCAATTGTAAAGCGTATTCTTCTGTATAATTCATAATTTCTAGTTTTTTAATCGTTCTGAATATTGTTTTAATAAATCTTCCATATCATCTAATATTTTAGGTGTTCCGCCATCAATTAAAGCTTTTCTTTTGTAATACCAATAGGAATCTACTAATTCTTCATTTGTCCATTTATGCTTTGTGTTCCAAATTTTGTTCCATATGCTTTCTTCGTGCTTCCAATTTGGAATTTTTTTGAATTCGATCTGTCCTAGCCTTTTTAAATCTTCCATATGCCAAACCTCATGTTGCAAAGTTAGTTTTGTACAATTTTGCCTTACATAAATTGTAGGCGGTGGTCCAGAATTAAAAGAACCTTGTGTGTTTCTTCTCCCGTTCCAACGTTTTAATCGTTGTTTAAATTTAGGGTTCTTTGAAACTATTTCAACTTTTAGATTAAACTCTTTAAATCTTAACTCTAAATCTTTTTTAAATTTTCTTAATTCGTTCCTTGTTAGCTTAATGCCACCATCTCTTCTATCAACTCCTTTGTTCCTAAAAAGCTCATCTATTTCATTATTGGTTTCATTAAAATTATTCCGTTTAGTCCCTAAAATATCGTCTATCTTTTTCTTGAAGCTATCATAGCTCTCCTTAGCTGTTTTTAAAACTGTTTTGCCAACTTTAAAAGCGGCAAAAGCACCTAATACAAACTCTACAATACCAAATAGGTCTTCGCCAAGGTTTTTAAGAATTTCGTATTGGCTTTGTTTGGTATTATAACGCTTATTTATATCTGCAAAAAACTTGCCAAGTGTCTCATAAAGATAAGTAAACGCTCCTTTTTCCTTAAGATTTTTAAACTCTTTTTTTATGGCCTGCCATAGTATGTGAGCACCCCCGCTTAATAAACCAGACAAAAGCCCTACTAAATCAAAAAGGCTTGCTACAAACTCAATGGCGCCATTAATAATACCCACCAAAAACGCATTGAGCTGATAAATCTTATCCGCAACCTCCTTAATAAAACTAAACAAGCCTGCTTTAAAATCGTTGAGAAAGCCTTTTAGAAGATTATATATTTGAGACAAAGCTCTTTTTAATTTTATGTTATGTGCTGGGGTTGTGAATTTATTATCATTACCTATTTTGCTTAGGTCTAAATAGCCTTTTATTAGACTGTCAACCTTGTTAAAGGGCTCCATAAACTTTTGGATATTAGACCCAACATCGTTTAACCCTTTTCCTATCAATGGTGTAAACTCCCTACTAGGTTTTAACTTGCCTTCTGGGGTATAAGGTTGCCAATATTTTTCATCTTCTAATTTTAAGGTTCTTACCTCTTTGGCTATACTTGTCAATATAGGCTTCCAGAACTCTTGCAAGTCCTTTTTTAATTCTTGTTGTATCAGCTGACCGACTAGAGGCAAAGGAAACAAGGTGCTTCTTTTGTCTCGCATGGCAATATCAAATTTTTCTTTGAGGGCTTTTTTTACAACCTTTAACTGAAAAGCATCATCTATATCATCTATGATATCCATAGCAATTTTATTAATGTACCAATCCATTTTTTGTGGGTTGTCATTAAAAAGTGGGAAAATTTTATCGCCTAATACAATTCCTGTTAATTCGACAATATTAGATAGTCTGATATTTCCGCTTCTTAGATCATTTTGCTTCCCTTTGTCAATAATTGATTCGTCTTTAACAGCTATGTAAAGTTTTATAACATTTTCAACTACTGCTTCTTTGTTATATTTTTTCCTAACTAAATCCAAATCGTCTTCTACCAAAACCTTAATCTTTACTTCAAAATCTTCTATTCTCCTAATACCCTGAGTTAAGGTTGTGGGTTTATAAAAAGTACTTTGTTTACCCAAAGGGGTTTCTAAAGCAATTTCATTAGAAGTTTCCCTAAAACTTTTATTAGTTCTAATTCCCCCAAAGGGGTCTTGTGGCATTAAAGCATTTTGCAAGTCTTCTAAACTCTCAAAACGCATATTTTGTAAAATATCCTCGTTGTCTTCATCGAGGAACTTAAATATGTTGGTATTCATGTCATCACTTGTTTTAAATTAAACATTGAATTAGCAAGCGATTTAACATATTACTAAATCGCTCTAGTCCTTTAATATTTTCTTGAATTTTGATGAATACCAAATGCTTAACAGATACATTTATTCATCACACTGAATTAAGGATATAAGATTTTGACATCTTATGAAGTACAAAGATAATTTATTTTTGTAATAAAACAAAATATTATTTAAACAAATGTTTGGTTGGTTTTATAACAAAAAATAAAATCACTTTACTTTGCATTAAGAAATTAAGACAATTAAAATCGCATCTTGATTCTTGGTTCTTTAGTCTTGTATCTTGTGAGTTATCAAACTATCTTTGCGCTTTAATTTTAGGCTTCGACTGCGCTCAGCCTGACAAGAGATAAAAAAATGAGTCAAAAAGTACGTGTGCGTTTTGCACCAAGTCCAACAGGTCCTTTGCATATTGGCGGTGTAAGAACTGCACTGTTCAACTATTTGTTTGCTAAAAAGCATGGTGGTGATTTTGTCCTTAGAATTGAGGATACGGATCAAAATCGCTATGTGGAAGGTGCTGAAGATTATATTGTAGAAGCCTTAGATTGGTGTGATATTCCTTTTGATGAAGGCCCTGGAAAAAATGAAAAGTTTGGCCCATATAGACAGAGTGAGCGCAAGCATTTATATAAGCAATATGCTGATTTACTCATTGATAAAGGTCACGCCTATTACGCCTTTGATACTTCGGAAGCTTTGGATGGACATCGTAAAGACCATGAGGCTAAAGGGAAAACGTTTATTTATAATTGGCATAACCGCTTAAAATTAACCAACTCATTGTCACTATCTGCAAAAGAAGTTCAAGCTAAATTGGATGCTGGAGAACCATACGTTATTCGCTACAAATCTCCACAAGATGAAACTTTACATTTAACAGATATTATTCGTGGTGATGTAAAGATTGATACCAATATTTTAGATGATAAAGTATTATTTAAAAGTGATGGTATGCCCACCTATCACCTAGCTAATATTGTAGATGACCACTTAATGCAAATCACACATGTTATTCGTGGTGAAGAGTGGTTGCCATCCTTGGCGCTACATTATTTGTTATATCGTTCATTTGAATGGGAGGCTCCGGCTTTTGCACATTTACCATTAATCCTAAAACCAACAGGAAAGGGGAAATTAAGTAAGCGTGATGGTGCTAAGTTTGGTTTTCCTGTTTTCCCAATGGAATGGAATGATGATAAGGAAAATCAGCTATATATGGGATTTAAAGACGAAGGTTACTTCCCTGAGGCTGTTATTAACTTCCTGGCGTTTTTAGGCTGGAACCCTGGTACTGAACAAGAGATTTTTTCATTAGAAGAATTGATTAAAGATTTCGATTTAGAACGCGTCAATAAAGCAGGGGCGCGTTTCGACCCTGATAAAACCAAGTGGTTTAATCATCACTACATGCAACAACAGCTGGATATAGATTTGGCTAAGGAATTTAAACCTATTTTAGAACAAAAACTAGATGTCATTCAGAGCGACAGCGAAGAATCTGATGAGATTTCTCGTTCAACTCGAAATGACATTGATGTAAATTATATAGCACTTGTGGTTGGTCTCATTAAAGAACGTGCTACTTTCGTTAGCGATTTGTGGGAATTAAGTCATTTCTTCTTTATAGCGCCCACTGATTATGACGAAAAAGCATCAAAAAAAGCTTTAAAAGAAGGTACTGATGATATTCTAAACAAGGTTATTGAATTAGTAAATGACACAAATGATTTTACGGTTGAAAACCTTCAAGCCAATATAAAAGGTTGGATAACAGCTAACGACGTTGGGTTTGGCAAAGTAATGATGCCTTTGCGATTGGCTTTAGTTGGTGCTTTACAAGGCCCAGATGTGTTTGACATTATGTATATGATTGGAAAGGCCGAGACCATTAAGCGTATTGAGACCTTAATAAAAACTATTTAAAACGTAAATATTGCGGTAAAAGCAAGCATAGATTGGTTGCCCTTAAACTTGTCGTTATTATTTCCAACACTTAGATCTTCATCATTTAAATTTCCCAAAATATTGGTGAAACCATAAATGTATTGTGCTCTTAATCTAAAAGCTCCAAAGCCAGCAGATAGGCCAGCAGCACCATTCACATTGAAGTTAGAAATATCCGTGATGTCTTCGGTAAGTAAGGTGTCGTAATTTGATACAATTAACCCTTCATTAGAGTCATCTTTTAATTCTAAATCACTATTGTATTGCAACATTGGTCCAACATCTAAAGTCAAATTGTTACCAATAAGCTTAGCGTGAAGTAAAAAAGATATTTGAGCGGTAAGCATCTTGTATTCTATAAACTCTTTCGTTGGATTTGTCAATGAAAAAGCCGCTATATCGATATTGTTTTCGGAGAGCTGAATGTTGTAGCTCACATTATACCACTTATGTGGAATATCAACAGATGCCGTTAAACCACCTATATATCCTGTGCTCTTTTTAGTCTCAAAATTATCTGTAATAATATCGAATTGGGTAATTCCCCCTTGTATGCCAATACCGTTTTTTATACTGTAACGCTTGTGCTGTGCATGGCCAAGTGTAACAAAAGTCATACAAATAGCTACTAATAAGAGGTGTTTTACTTTTTTCATGCGATTTTATAGCTGATTGGGGCAAACCTAAGTAAAATTATTTACATTTAGTATCTCTTATTTTTTAATCTAAAAAACGTGTTATGGGTCAATTTATTTTCATTCCGATTATATTCTTCGGATTAATCGTTTTAATTTCTGCGTTCTTTATTGTAAAACAGCAAACAGCTGCTATTATAGAGCGTTTTGGAAAGTTTCAAAGTATTCGTCATTCTGGTTTACAACTAAAAATACCATTGGTGGATCGTATTGCCGGAAAATTAAGTCTTAAAATTCAACAACTAGATGTTATTATAGAAACCAAAACGCTTGATGATGTGTTTGTACGTTTAAAGGTTTCGGTTCAATATAAAGTGATTCGTGACAAGGTATATGATGCTTTTTACAAGTTAGACTACCCACATGACCAAATCACCTCTTATGTGTTTGATGTGGTACGTGCTGAAGTTCCGAAAATGAAACTAGATGACGTTTTTGTTCGTAAAGATGATATTGCTATCGCCGTAAAAGCTGAACTTAACGATGCTATGATGGAATATGGTTACGATATTATTAAAACACTTGTAACTGACATAGACCCAGATTCTCAAGTTAAAGCCGCTATGAACCGAATTAATGCCTCAGAGCGTGAGAAGATTGCCGCACAGTTTGAGGGTGATGCTGCACGTATTCTTATTGTAGAAAAAGCGAAGGCTGAAGCCGAAAGTAAGCGTCTGCAAGGTCAGGGTATTGCCGATCAAAGACGTGAAATTGCTCGTGGTCTTGAAGAATCTGTAGAAGTGTTGAACAAAGTAGGTATTAATTCTCAGGAGGCTTCGGCATTAATCGTTGTAACTCAACATTATGATACTTTACAGGCTATCGGCGGAGAAACGAACAGTAATTTAATTTTGTTGCCGAATTCCCCACAAGCAGGAAGTAATATGCTAAATGATATGGTCGCAAGTTTTACCGCTAGTAACCAGATTGGTGAGGCTATGAAAAATGCTGCAAGTAATAATAAAAAGAAAGGAGAGGAATAAGTCTTTAGAGTTTCAAAATTAAAGAGTAAAATTGAAGTGTTTTTAACACTAAAAAACAAATTAAAAAAACCCGAAGTAAAATTCTTCGGGTTTTTTAATAAGTATCTTATTTCCAGCCGCATAGAATGGACCCCATTATCGCTAAGGTAACAACCCAATAACCTACGTTGATTAGGATATATTTCCAACCTTTTCTTTCAAAAAGTGCATTTATTCCTAAAACTGGTAATACAAAAAATATGGCACCTATGGCTCCATGAAGTGCTCCATGACGAAAATTGCGATGTGCATTTCCAAATTCTGCCATAAACGCTTTGTAAGTTTCGGCTTCCATATTTGGATAAACAATCTGTGATGCCGAAATCTGATGAATAACCATTCCGTTTACGGTCATTGCTAACAAAAAGGATAACACTAGAGTTACACCAAATATAACGCCCATATTTGCTCCTTTCATTTTTTCCTCGGTCATACCAGAGGCTTTCATCCAAGCTGTTCCTAATACTTTTGGGTTATACCAAATAGCTCCAATTACCAAAGGCACAATTGCAGCGACCACAATTGCTAAAAAATTCATTTCCATATTGTATTGATTTTATAGTTAGTATGTTTTAAAAGTACAAAAAAACCTCTAAGTCAATTACTCAGAGGTTTTTTTGTGGTTTGAAAACATTGATAAAAATCTATATTTCATTAGCTTCTTTTACTAAAAGTTCATTTTTATCTTCTAAAGCTCTATTTATAAACTCATCAATAGCCTCATTGCGCTCTAAGCCATTTTTAAGCAGTTGTTTCAACGAAATCATTACTGCGATACGTGTGCCAGCTTTTTTAACAGCAGTGCCAAATAAAGGCTCTAATTCGTCATAGGAAATATCTTTTGCAAGCTCTTGAATTTCTGCTTTGGCTTTCGCTTGCTTTTCTTCGGGATAATTAGTGTACTTTTTACCCAATTGTTGAATTATACTAATTGCCGACCGTTTCTGCTGCAGTGGTTTGGGTTTGTTTTGAGAGTTGTTTTGTGGTTTTGGCTTTTGCTTTGCCCAACTATCTCGTAAACCAACAGTTTTGTTGAATACCAACTTCTCTGAGCTTGAATCTTTATCAACCACAAAATAACCTATGCGCTGAAACTGAAACCTCTCCCCTGCTTTAGCTTCTGCCAAACTGGGCTCTAAATAACCTGTTCTAATACTCAATGAGTTGGGGTTTAAAAATGTCATAAAGTCTTTGTCCTTATCGCTATCTGGCGCTTCATGCATAAATAGACGATCATATTCCCTAACCTCAGCTGTTATAGCATGTTTAATGGACACCCAATGCAGAGTTCCTTTTACTTTCTTTGATGTATCCGTATCGTAAGTACAGTGGATTTCCACAACCTCATCCTTATCGTCTTTTACGACACTGTTGGCCTTGATGATGTAGGCGTTTTTCAACCGTACTTCACCACCTAGCTTCAACCTAAAGAACTTATTGCCCGCTTCTTCTTTAAAGTCTTCTTTTTCAATATATATTTCTCTAGAAAATGGTACTTTTCTGTAACCTGCAGAAGCATCTTCCTGGTTGTTTTCGGCTTCGAGCCATTCTTCCTTATCTTCAGGATAATTGGTGATTATTACTTTTACTGGATTCAACACTGCCATTACCCGATTCGCAGTTTTGTTTAAATCCTCACGAATACAAAATTCCAATAATGACACGTCAATTATATTTTCGCGCTTAGCAACACCTACCTTTTCTATAAACTGACGTATGGAATTTGGGGTATAGCCTCTTCTACGTAGCCCTGATATGGTTGGCATACGCGGATCATCCCAACCCGAGACGATTCCTTCTTCAACCAAACGTAACAATTTACGCTTGCTCATTATGGTATAACTAAGATTTAAGCGTGCAAACTCGCGTTGTTTTGGTGGTAAGGGCAGTTTGCTCTTGTTGTATTCGTAAACATGGTCCCTAAACCAATTGTATAGCTTTCTGTGTGGTTTAAATTCTAATGAGCATAACGAATGTGAAACCTGCTCTATATAGTCGCTTTCCCCATGTGTCCAGTCGTACATAGGGTAAATGCACCATTCGTCTCCTGTTCTATGGTGGTGTGCATATAAAATTCTGTACATTATCGGATCGCGCATCAACATATTGGGATCTTCCATATCAATTTTAGCACGCAATACATGTGTACCAGCTTCAAACTCGCCAGCCTTCATGCGCTGAAATAAGTCTAAGTTCTCCTCTACACTTCTATCTCTAAACGGACTATTAGTTCCAGGTTGTGTCGGTGTTCCTTTTTGCTCGGCCATGGCTTCGGACGATTGGCTATCAACATAAGCCTTACCGTCCTTAATCATTTTAATGGCCCATTCGTAAAGTGTATTGAAATAATCGGAAGAATATAATTCATTTTCCCATTGATAGCCCAACCATGCAATATCTCGTTTTATGGCATCTACATATTCTTGCTCTTCTTTCGCCGGATTGGTATCATCAAAACGAAGGTTTACGGGTGCATTATATTTCTCTCCCAATCCAAAACTAATACCAATGGCTTTGGTATGTCCAATATGCAGATAGCCGTTGGGTTCTGGTGGAAATCGGAAACGCAGTTTGTCTTTAGACAAGCCATTTGCTAAATCTTCTTCTATAATATGCTCAATAAAATTGAGTGATTTTGTTTCTTCTGACATGTTACAAAATATTAAGAATTAGGTTTTAGATATTGGGCAGAAAATTGCCTAAATAAGTAATCACTAATTCGACTTACAAAACTAAGCAAATTGTAACATTTATATAGCATTTTATACTTATAGTATGAACCTAAAAATACAAACTGTAATGAATTATAAATGCCCAAAATGCCACAACACCACTTACGAAATTAGCGAGATGAGGGCTACCGGAGGAAGATTATCTAAAATATTTGATATTCAAAATAAAAAATTCACTTCTGTTACCTGTAAAAAATGTTATTATACAGAGTTCTTTAAAGCGAAAACAAGCGCACTTAGTAATATTTTTGATTTGTTTACAAATTAATTTAAGCTTTAGTTAGCTTGATTCTTAGAGTATGGAATCAAGTCTTTAGTGTATTTTTGTATTATGGGAATAATTAAAGTCGAAAATATTCGTGTATTTGCACATCATGGATGCTTAAAAGAAGAGACGATTATTGGTAGTGATTATCGGGTTGACGTTGTAGTTAAAGCTAATTTAGGAGAGTCTTCAAAATCAGATGAGCTCAGCGATACCGTTGATTACGTGTTTTTAAATAAGGTCGTTAGAGAAGAAATGGCCATACCTTCAAAACTGCTTGAAACTGTAGCTCAACGTATTTTAAACCGATTTTTTAATGAGGATAAATTAATTTCTAAAGCTTCGGTTTCGGTGAGTAAAATTAATCCTCCGATAGGTGGGGATGTGGAAATGGTAACCATAAAATTATCCCAGAAACGAAAAAAGTAAGCCTATATAGGGTAAAACGTATATAATTTATATATTTGCCCTTGCAATAAGGTGTCGTGGCCGAGTGGCTAGGCAGTGGTCTGCAACACCATCTACAGCGGTTCGAATCCGCTCGACACCTCAAAACAAAAGAGATACAAATATTTGTATCTCTTTTGTTTTAAAGTTAAACACTTTTTGAATTGGATCTCACACTATCTTGCGCTTAGTATTATTAGATTCAATTAATCGTTAATCACTACAGATTTAGCAATAGAATCATGGATTGCTTGGTGCTTTTTACTTCCTGTTATTGTTAACAATGATACCCAACCTAAAAAGAATTTAATAATAAACCTTACTAATGCTATAGAAAAAGAAATATTCTTATTTGAGTTCTTTTCTTGTTTGACCTTTATATCTACATAATAGTGTCCTAATGTATTTCCAAAGATAGAAACCAACAAAGGTTCATATAAAATAAAATATAGAATGAATAAGCAAATTCTTATAGAGGAGTTGAAATCTTCTAGAGAATTTAACAGTTCTGAAGTACAATACATTAAAACTAACAAGACTATGCTATCAATTACTGCTGCCTTAATTCTTGTTTGCAACCTAGCATAAGTATTTTGCATATAACTAATCGTTTTGAAGAGGATTCACCTTGTCAATCTGTTCTTTTCCTTTTTCATATAAATCAGGAAAAAGGCCTTGCGACAATAGCAAAATTCCAAAACCCAAAATAACCAAGGCAACTATTTTCTTGGTCTTAAATATTCGTCTAGGGGTAAGCTTACTTTTAAGACGTTTTGCTGCTGCTATCTTAAAAAGATCACATAAAAAATAAGATATTAACATAGTCGTTATAAAAATGGAAACCCCATTTTTAGATGTGGTTATGGATGTGCCAATAACAATAAAGCCAAGCCAACCCAAAAGTACACCTATGTTGATGAAATTGAGTAAAAACCCTTTTATAAACAGCTTGCCATAATCCTTTTTAGGAAGTTGTATTCTATGGTGTTCCCTAACGATGGACCGGAAAGATTTTGACGTTTTAATAAAACTTATAATACCATAAATTACAAGTAAAACACCACCGAAAACCAAAAGCTTAGGATCGTCCTTTATTTTATCTAAAAGTGTATCTGTGCTTTTAAAGATTAAAAGAATAAAGATAACATCTGCTAAAATAACCCCTAAATCAAAAACCAAAGCACTTGTAAACCCCTTTGTTGCACTGGTTTCTAAAAGTACGAAAAATACTGGGCCAATGGTAAAAGCTAAGATAATCCCAAAAGGGATGGCTGTTAATATGTCATCAAACATGTAAACTTGCGGTTTACACAAATGTAACAAAATCTAATAGGAAATTACTCCATTATTTCAATTTGAAGACCCTTCATAGTTTTCGAAATGTATTTGCTATTTTGGCTTAAGCTAGCTACATACGCTTTATTCTACCACCAAGAACTCGGTTTTCGTCAACTATTTTTGGTTCTCCATAAATAAAAACATCTCCTCCTGCTTTTATTCTAACATCTACGTATTCGGTAGCATTAATATAAGCTTCACCTGCTGCATTTATAGAAACTTCTGTTTGTTCTGTAACAAAATGTTCGCCATTAAAAATACCTCCCGTATAAATGGATATATCTTGATTTTTGGAATTGCCCGTAACATTGATTATTCCACCTGTAACCGCTCTAAAATTAGCATAGGTAGTTTTTATCTCTGCCGTGATTTCTGCACCCTCTTGGGTTTTTAAGTCAATTTCAAACTGTTCAATAGGCTCATTTATAACTACGTGAGATCCTTCATTGGCATCAATAACATCTACTGAGGTATAATAAAGAATAACCATTGTATCATTTCCATCATAGCTTTCCTCTAGGCTCATCCTTATTTTAAGTTTTCCGTTTTTATTAACTATATCTACATCTTTACGATTTTCTCCCGATATGACTACTTTGTTTTCATCGGATTTCATCATTTTAAGATTTATTAAATCATAGACTTTTACAGTTTTAAACTCACCAATTGTTTTTTCAATGGTTTCTTGTGCATTGGTTATAGATCCTACCAATAAAATTAGAATAAAAACGACTTTTTTCATGATGTTATTTTAAGATAATTACTTTTTTACTGAATAACCATTTAAGCTGAATCTGTTCTCCAGATTGTTTCTTAATTATTCGTCTTTGAGGTGATAAAACTACTGTTATTGCAGCCGATATGGCCGAAAGCAAATAAATGTTTATATCACTAAAAATGATTTGAAGTACAAATCTAACTATGAGATAAATAACGAGAAAAATAAGAAAAACGTATAGACTTGCTTTAGTACTTGTTTTCATAATTACGCGGCTACTTTTACTGCGGTTCCGGTTACTGAAACCATGGCATAATTACTTGTGGTCAGTTCTATTTCAACCTTTATCCCAACAATGGCATTGGCATTCAATTGTTTGGCGTTGTCTTGTAAACGTTGAAATGCAGTCTCCTTAACTTTATCTATACTTTCTTGAATTTTTTTATAGTATTTAGATATACTAAAGCCCATTGTTATAGTATCTTCATTCATGGCAACACCAGTGACGATACCTAAATAATCTATTATTTTAAAGCCTTCAATAGAGTTTGTGGTTGTTAGTATCATAATGCTTTTGTTTTTAAGTAGGCTTGCCACAAATCACTTGGGTTGTTGACCGATAAATCTACTTTGCCACAAGACCCACAGATTTGCGCTTTTAAAGCTCCTTTTTCAAAATTATTAAAAAGTATTCTATCTGTTGTCTTAATTTCTATGGATAAATCATTTTTTGCATTTCCATGTCCAAAATCAACAATTCGCATATCGTGCATTATTTTTGAAGAACCACATACGCCACATATACCTGTTTTCATAATTTATATACTTTAAATTGCTTTATATTAGTCACAGCTACATATCTTTTGTTACATAAAACTTAGTCTTTGGGCTTGCCGACCATATAGAAATCCAAATGTTTTTTTATCAAATCTGTACTTTTCACTTTTACAACAACCTCATCGCCTAATTGGTATACTACACCCGATTTTCGTCCAACCATGGCATAATGTGTCTGATCAAATTCGTAATGGTCATCTTTCATATCCCTAACGCTTACCATACCTTCGCACTTGTTAGAAATTATTTCAACATAAATTCCCCAATCCGTAACACCAGAAATCACTCCCAAAAACTCTTCATCCTGATGATCTTGCATAAAACGAATTTGCATATATTTTATAGAATCGCGTTCGGCTTTTGTTGCCAAATATTCCATATTACTGCTATGCTTACACTTTTCTTCGTAAACCTCTTCGTTGGCCGACTTGCCACCATCTAAATAATGCTGTAATAAACGGTGTGCCATAACATCTGGATAACGACGAATTGGAGAGGTGAAATGACTGTAGTAATCGAACGCTAAGCCATAATGTCCAATATTATGTGTTGTATATTCTGCTTTTGACATGGTACGAATTGTAAGTGTATCCACTAAATTCTGTTCTTTTTTCCCAACTACATCAGATAATAGTTTATTAAGTGATGAAGCTACACTGTTACGATCCTTAAAATTAAGTTTATGACCAAAACGACCAACAACTGTTTGTAGTTGTGCAAGCTTGGCTTCGTCTGGTTCATCGTGTACACGGTATACAAAGGTCTTCTTTGGGTTTTGTTTACCAATAAATTCCGATACTTTTCGGTTGGTTAATAGCATAAACTCTTCAATGAGCTTATTGGCATCTTTACTGGTCTTAAAATGAATCCCTGTTGGGTTGGCCTCTTCATCTAAATTGAATTTTACTTCAACTTTATCAAAAGATATGGCACCCGAGCGCATACGTTGAGAGCGCATTTTTTTAGCTAATCTGTCTAAAACCAAAACGGCTTCAGCGATTTCTGGTTTTGTGTTATATTGTTTTCCTGTCAGGGAAACTTCTTGTGGAATCTGAATATTCAAATGAGACGATTCTACTTCACTTTTACTTCGCTCAGTCAGTACAAAGTCTGGGTTATTCTCTATGATTGCCTGTGCTTCTTCATAAGCAAAACGTGCGTCGGAATAAGTTACTGTTCTACCAAACCATTCATGTTTTATTTCACACTTATTATTCATTTTAAAAACTGCAGAAAACGTATATTTTTCTTCATGTGGCCGTAAAGAACATGCTCCATTGGATAGTATTTCGGGTAGCATTGGTACCACACGATCTACCAAATAAATTGAGGTAGCACGTTCGTAAGCTTCCTCATCTAAAACTGTTCCGGGTTCAAGGTAATGTGATACATCTGCAATATGTATTCCTATTTCATATAAACCATTTTCCAAAATCTTGAATGATAGCGCATCATCAAAATCTTTAGCATCCTTAGGATCTATGGTAAAGGTTAAATCTTTACGCATATCGCGTCGGTTTGCGATTTCTTCTTTAGTAATAGACGTATCTAGTTTGTTGGCATAAGCTTCAACCTCGTGTGGAAACTCGTGAGGTAAACCATATTCTGCTAAAATGGAATGAATTTCTGTGCTGTGCTCTCCTGGTTTTCCGAGTACTTCCAAAACTTTTCCGTATGGGGAATCGGCTTTTTCTGGCCAGTCCGTTAACGACACCAAAACCTTATCTCCATCTTCTGCCTTCTTGGTTTTATTGATAGGTACAAAAATATCTTTGTACATCTTGGAACTATCTGGTACAACAAAGGCAAAATTCTTTTTATCTTGAATTTGAATGGTACCAACATATTCGCTTTTAGCACGTTTTATAATATTGGTTATTTCCCCTTCTTGCTTGCCTCTATGTTTTCTTCTGTAGGCATAGAATTCTACTTCGTCACCATCTAAAGCTTTATTGAGATTGTTTGAAGCAATAAAAATATCCTCTTCGAAATCATCACATATTACATAACCATTTCCTTTAGAAGATAAGTCTAAAATACCTGTATGATATTCAGTAGTTACAAGGGCTTTAAACTTGCCACGTTCAACTTCTTCAATTTCTTGTTTAGCCTTTAACTGCTGTAATTTTTTAATAATCTGGTTACGGCTACTGGTGTCGTTAACACCAAGTTTGGCTGCAATTTGTTTATAGTTAAAGGATTTGTTTCTCTCTTTTTTTAATATACTTAAGATTGTATTTGTAAGGTTAGAAATCTTATTATTTCTAGATCTCTTTTTTTTCTTTCTTGTCATTTAAATTGTAATCATTTTATTCCTTTGAAAGAGGAATCTTATTGTTTTGTTACTTAATTCTTAAGGCGAAGAAGATAAACGTTTTTCACTTCGACTACGCTCAGTGACCACGTTAATAAGATATTAAGTTTGATGCAAAACTACGGTAATAAAATTTAATAGTGTTTAGATACTGTTAAATAAATGAAAAAAGACTTATCCACAATTATATATACTATTATCATTCTTCTTTTAAAATATAAAATATAAAATAATGGTTATTATAGAGTGTTAATAGATAGTATAACTTTTTAAGCTTTCATTTTGAAAACTTGTAGTTTACATTTTATTACGGTTTAGTTAACATTAAATTTACATGTAATCACTTATAAATCAAGCTAAGTAAACTTATTGTAAACAACTGTTGATAACTGATGTTAATAGCATAAGATGATATGTTTTTAAAAACATGCTGTTAATTTCGTCTTACGCGACTATTAATAACTTGCTTGAAAAAAAGGATTAACTAATTAGGTTGTTAAGAATGTATTTTTGTTTGAAAAAATAAATAAATAATCCTAATTTTTCTTTTTAAGACTTGTCAACAGTTATTAACAAGTAATGCATACTACTATCAACTAGGTTTTATTATTTGTAATTTTGTTGAAAGCTAAATTATTAATCATTTTGTCAAACAAGAGAAACAAGTTACTCTAAATGGCAGACTAAGAAAATAAATAATGAATATCTCTATAGGTAACGATCATGCAGGTCCAGAATACAAGCAAGCTATAGTAAAGCATTTAGAAGCTAAAGGGCATACCATTACCAATTATGGTACGGACACTTTAGATAGTGTAGATTACCCAGATTTTGTACATCCGGTTGCTAAAGATGTAAATGATAGTAAGGTAGATTGTGGTATTTTAATTTGTGGAAGTGCAAACGGTGTGGCCATGACAGCCAATAAATATCAAAAGGTTAGGGCAGGAGTGTGCTGGACAAGTGAAATTACAGAGTTAACGCGTTTACATAATAACGCAAATATTATTTGTATACCTGCGCGTTTTACATCCATACCACAAGCCATCAAAATGGTCGATGTATTTTTAAATACAGAGTTTGAAGGTGGTCGTCATCAAAATAGAGTAAATAAGATTCCATTATCATGTTGATACCAGTTTAAAATTGGCATAAAATGAGTCATTCGCACTCGCATAACCATTCCCATACACACGATCTTAACGGTCGTAATTTATTTATTTCTATACTTCTTAACATTGCAATTACTGCAGCACAAGTAATTGGTGGTTTAATATCTGGTAGTTTAGCTTTATTGAGCGATGCACTTCATAATTTTAGTGATGTTTTATCGCTAATCATCAGCTTAATTGCTAATAAACTTGTAAAGAAAAAAGCCTCTTTAAAACGAACTTTTGGTTATAAGCGCGCTGAGATATTAGCTGCCTTTATTAATGCTGCAACATTAATCATAGTGGCTATTTTACTAATTTTTGAAGCCATTGAACGTTTTCAAAATCCCCAAGAGATAGAATCTAATCTTGTTATTTGGCTGTCTGTTATTGCTATTTTAGGTAATGGTTTTAGCGTTTTATTACTCAGAGGAAATGCAGATGATAATATGAATATGAAAAGTGCTTACCTTCATTTATTAACAGATATGATGGCGAGTGTGGCTGTTTTAATTGGTGGTTTACTGATGAAGTTTTACCAAATCTGGTGGATAGATAGCGTATTAACATTTGCTATAGCTGTTTATTTAATTGTGATGGGCTGGAATTTATTGAAAAACTCGTTTAAGGTACTGATGTTATTTACACCAGAATCTACCTCCGTCGATGCTATTGTTACAGATATTCAGTCTATAGATGTTATTAAAAATGTACATCATGTACACATTTGGCAATTGAATGAAGATGAAATTCATTTAGAAGCACACATAGATTTTAATGAAGACATTAGGTTGTCTGAATTTGATTTTATTCTTAATGAAATAGAAGAATTGGTTTACCGTAAATATGAAATTAATCATATTAATATTCAACCGGAATTTGGAAAGTGTGATGCTAAAGATATTATTGTACAAGATTGATAAATTTATTGATTGTTAAAGAGATTATTATGCTTGTAATGACAAGTAAAATATTATGCTAGAAATTAAAACCAAAACCTTTCAAGGATTAACTACTAAAGAACTTTACGATCTGCTTCAACTAAGAAGTGAAGTTTTTGTAGTTGAGCAAGATTGCGTGTACCAAGATATTGATGGCAAAGACCAAAAAGCATTACACGTTCTTGCTTATAAAAATGAAACTTTGGTTGGCTACGCACGTATCTTTAAACCAAAGGATTATTTTAAAGAAGCCAGTATCGGTAGAGTATTGGTAAAGCAATCTGAACGAAAATACAAATATGGTTATACTATTATGAAGGCTTCAATCAAAGTCATTGAAGACTATTATAACGTTTCAGAAATAAGAATTTCTGCCCAAACATACCTCAAACGTTTTTATAATAACTTAGAATTTTTTGAAATAGGCGAGGAGTACCTAGAAGATGGTATTCCACATATAAATATGCTTAAAACCTAGTTAGAAGATTTAGGCTTAATAATTCTGGTGACCACAATCTCAACACGCCTATCTAATTCTGGCTCACCACCTAAAGGAAACTTTCTTTTTTGCCCTACAAACTTCATTCTGTAACGCTTTACACCTTTATCAGCCAAATAATCATAGACCGTTTTAGCCCTTGCCAGAGACAGATTTCGTTTTTTAGTTTTACGATCTATAGCATCTCGAGTGCCGTGTGTACAACACACATGACCTTCTATGGTGAAATAGACATCTGTTCGTTTTACAAGAATTTCTGCAATATTATCTAAAACAGCCTTAGATTGTTTAGTGAGATAACTATAACCGGTTCTAAATAAAATATTTTCAAGTTTAATTTTATCACCTTCTTTAAGTTTACCACTTAAAAGCTCTTCGGTAGTTTCTTTTTTAGGTTGTTCTACTTTTATTCGAGGAGGATCGTAAGGTTGTACTATAATTTCCACTTTACGATTCAACCCACGGATTTTATAAAGGTCTTTATCATTAACAACATTTAAAAGAATTTCTCCTTTTCCATCTACATTGGTAATAACAGATTCGTCAAACTCATTGTTAGAAAATACTGTTTTTATAGCATCTGCACGTTGTTGAGATAAAACCATGTTATATGAATCGCTACCTCTATCGTCGCAAAAGCCATAAATGGAAACTTTTTTAATATCCATATTTTCAATTTCAGATAAGAATAGTAAAAGCCGGCTTTCTTCAGTCTCTGGGATTTCATATTGATCTGTGAGAAAGTAAACTTGGTGCTTTATCTCTTTTTGAGCAAAAGCTAGTTGAAAACTAAGAGTTATAAAAAGGAGTAGGGCCTTCATTTGTGTTGAATTTTCTTATAATTATAAAAATTCTATAATTATAAATATAGATAATTTTATGTTCTATCTCAAAATACTGGCATATTGCTTAGGATTATTAAGGATTTCTAAAGCCTTTTTAATCTCTGTATTATTTGCTGTATAATAGTCGTACAAGCCTTCACTGTAAAAAAACCGCTTTATGATTTCATCAGTTAATAGCGACTTCAATTGCACTTTATTTGCATTAATAGCATTAGATTTATAGGTCTGTAATGCATTAGTTAAATTAGCTATTTCCGATTTTATTGCATCACTAAGTTCTTCTTCCTTTGCAATAAGAATAGCATCATCTAAAGCTTTTTCAGTTTTAGTTTCAAAATTAAAACCTGTGGTTTTTAAATAAGATTTAAACGCATTAAAATCCGAATCGGATAATTTAAAACTATTTAAATCTTCAACTTTATTTTCATAATAGTATTGTGTTGCAAAGTTGAAAACTAAATTTTCATTCAATATAGCTTTTGTTATTGGTGTTTGTTTAGATAACTCTATTTCTACATCTGGTTGTACTCCTCCACCATCAAAAACATCACGGCCATTACGGGTTTTAAACGCATTGAAGTTTTCTTTTTTTACCCGTGTGGCTTTCCCGTTTTCATCTCTATTCCAATAATCTAGAGCTTGTATACAACGTCCAGAAGGAGTGTAGTATCTCGAAATAGTTATTTTCATCTGAGTACCGTAAGTTAAGGATTTTGGTCTTTGTACTAAACCTTTACCAAAACTACGTGCACCAACCACTACAGCTCTATCCATATCTTGCAAAGCACCAGAGACAATTTCGCTAGCAGAAGCGCTTTGCCCATCAATTAAAACCACTAGAGGAATTTCGGTGTCAATAGCATCTCGCTTGGTATAATAGGTCTTATTATATTTTTTAACCTTAGATTTTGTGGTCACTACCAGCTGATTTTTAGGCACAAAAATATTGGTGACATTAACAGCTTCATTTAACAATCCGCCAGGATTTCCCCTCAAATCTAAAATAAGTTGTGTAGCTCCTTGGTTTTTTAGTGCGCGCAATGCACCAAGGGTTTCCACAGAAGCTTTTTCATTAAACTTTCTTAAAACAATATAACCTGTTTTTTCATTAATCATTGAATAATGTGGAACCGCTTTTATCTCTAGGGATTCTCTAACTATTTTTACGGTATTGGTTTTTCCTTGTCGCTTGTAAGTTACATTAACTTCTGTACCTGCAGCACCCTGAAGAAGATTTGCAGCATCCTCCTTAAAGTCTGAAACCATAACATTGTCCACTTTTATAATTTCGTCACCAGCTTTTAGACCGGCCTTATCAGCAGCATAATTTTTGTAGGGTTCTACGATGACCAATTTATCCTTTAAGGTCAATACTTTAGCACCAATACCTGTATAATCACCAGCATTGTTAATTCTAGCAGACTCAACATCTTGTTCGTTAAAAAAACGTGTGTAGGGATCCAAATCATCTAACATACTTTTAATAGCAGTATCCATTAAATCACCAGGATTGGTTTCATCAACATAATTCATGTTGAGCTCTTTAAAGAGTGTAGTAAAGATTTCTATTTGTTTGGCGATTTCAAAAAAATCGTTTTTAAAAGCGGTTGTACTGAAAAACACAACAATCGCTAATGTTGGAATAAGAATTTTTTTATGCAAAAGTTTTTTCATCTGTAAATTTTTATCGTCCCATTCGGAATCTTTATTTTTTTTTAAATAAAATCTAAAAAACGTATCAATTTAATGAATCTGAAGTTTTATCAACAAATTTTTTAAATACTCTTTTCATACTGCCATTTAATGCATCAAAAGTTGTTCCATCCTTGCTAAGGTATAAAATCATAAACGCATAAGATGTTGAACTATTGTTAAAGTATAACGGTTTATTCAGTCTATAGGCCTCCCTCAAGAGTCTTTTAATTCTGTTCCTTGCCACAGCTGTTTTATGAAGTTTTTTACTAACTGAAACTCCGGTCTTTAAAATACTACCATCATCAAAATCTGTTTTTAGATAAACCAAGCGCAACGGATAAACCGTAATTGCCTTACCCTCATTGAATAACTTATCAATGAGTTTTTTACTTTTAAGCTTATCTTTTTTATTGTATTTAAACGACATATAAGGATTGTGTTGCAGCATAAATTTAGAATAGTATTTTACATTACCAAAGCAACTCAGTAATTACCCATGATAAAAATCATATTTTAAGCCCTTTATTTAGAGTAACTTACAAGAACTAATTAATTTCACACTTTCAATTATGGGATATTTAGACGTAAAACAACTTAAACACCCCAAAGATAAAGCATTATATATTCATCATCTTGTTAGAGATCTTGAAGCTTTAGATATAATGCTTAAAAACGATTTAATTGAAAAAGAGCCTATTAGAATCGGGGCAGAACAAGAGTTTTGTGTTACGACCAATCAATTTTTCCCCAATAACAACAATATTGATGTTTTAGAAGCTATTAACGATGAACATTTAACAACAGAAATTGGAAAATACAATCTTGAAATTAACTCAGATCCTTTAGTTTTAAAAGGAAATTGCTTTTCAATATTGCAAGACCAACTCAACAAGCTACTTAAAAAAGCAAAAGAAGCCGCCAAGAAAAATGATTCAAAAATTGTATTAACAGGCATTCTTCCAACCCTTCGGCTTAAGCATATTTCGGAAAATTATATGACCGACATGCCAAGGTACCACGTATTGAATAATGCTTTAAAAAGTACCAGAAGAGAATGTTTTAATGTACATATTAAAGGTGTTGATGAGTTAAATTTAATTCACGATAGTGTAATGCTAGAAGCTTGCAACACGAGTTTTCAAACACATTTACAAATCCATCCAGACGAGTTTGTAGAAAAATACAACTGGGCCCAAGCGATTTCTGGACCAGTATTAAGTAGTTGCGCCAATTCGCCTATTTTATTTGGTAGAGAACTTTGGGCCGAAACGCGAATTGCATTATTTACACAAAGCATAGACACAAGAGCAAATTCCTTTATTTATAATGAAAAACAATCGCGTGTTAGCTTTGGCTCTGATTGGGAGAGTGGCACAGTGACCGATATTTTTAGAGATCATATATCAAGATTTAGAAGTTTATTGACTTCAGACGAGCACGACGATAGTTTAGATAGACTAGAACTTGGTGAAATCCCTAAATTAAGAGCATTACAACTTCACAATGGCACGGTTTACAAATGGAATCGTGTGTGTTATGGTGTTGGTGGCGGAAAACCCCATTTGAGAATAGAATGTCGTTACATACCTTCGGGACCAACATTGTTAGATGAAATTGCCAACATGGTATTTTGGGTGGGTTTAATGCTGGGACAATCAGAAAAGTACAAGAACATCCATACCAAAATGGATTTTAAGGATATTAAAAGTAATTTCTTTAAAGCGGCTAGAAATGGCATGGAAACTCAGTTTAATTGGGACGGTAAGCTGATACCTGCCAAAGATCTAATATTAAACGAATTTTTGCCCATGGCTTATGATGGTTTGCGTAGTATTGAAATAGATGAAGGCGATATTAACAAATACCTTTCAATTATTGAGAAGCGTGCGAGGTCTAACAATGGATCGCAATGGATGGTAGAAAACTTCAGAAACCTTCAAAAAACCAAAACCAATTTTGAAGCGCTCCAGAACATAGCAGCTTTTATGCACAAGCATCAACTTGAAGAAGCTACTGTAGATCAATGGGGAATTTTCGATCCAGATGAAAATTTGAAAATAGATATTAGCCGAATTGTAAAACACAATATGAATACAAAGATGCTTCTTGTAGATCAAAACGACAGTTTAGAGCTGGTAAGCAATATAATGAAATGGAAAAAGATTCATCATTTACCGGTAATAAATAAGAAAAAGCAACTTACGGGATTACTAACTTGGACAGATTTAATAAAACTTGGCAATAAAGACTTGCACTTACGTGTTAAGGATGTGATGACAAAAGATTTAATTACAATTTCCCAAGAATCACCTCTGGACAAAGCTAAAGCGTTGATGGAGAAACACAGTATCAACTGTTTGCCTGTTGTTAGAAATAAGGAATTATTGGGTATTTTAACCTCTAATGATCTATGAAATGACAGATACTGCACTTAAGGTAAATAAAACAGATACAAAACCACAAAATCGAATTTTTCATCATATAAAAGGTGAAAAACCAGGTGCTACAATTGTTTTTTTTGCAGGTGTACACGGTAATGAATATGCAGGTGTTAGGGCGTTGGATAACGTATTGAAGACCATTAAAACTAAAGATGTTTGTGGGGATATTTATGGTGTTTATGGCAACATAAAGGCATTGGAAAAAAATAAGCGTTTTTTAAAGTCCGACCTTAATAGAATGTGGACCGCAAAGCAATTAAATACTTTAAAAAAGAAGTCCTCTTTAAATGAGGAAGAGCAGGAACAAGAAAACATATTTCATTTTTTAAATCAACTTTTAAGTACAAATAAACAACCGTTATATTTTATTGATTTGCACACAACTTCTAGCAAGTCGCTTCCGTTCATTACTATAAACGATGCTTTAATTAACAGAAAGTTTTCGAGTTGTTTCCCTGTACCCATTGTGTTGGGCATTGAAGAGTATTTAGACGGCCCACTTTTAAGCTATCTCAATACTTTGGGTTATGTGTCGCTTGGTTTTGAGGCAGGGCAGCATGTAGATCCAGTTGCCATCTCTAATTGCGAAGCTTTTATTTGTTTAGCACTTAAACATGCCGGACATCTAAAGCTGACAGATGTAGCCAAGCACGAAAATATTCTGAAAAAATCATGCAATAATATCACTTCAATTTTTGAAGTCATTTATAAGCATCATATACAACCTAACCAAGACTTTAAAATGTTAAAAGGCTTTGAAAGCTTTGAAAATATTAAGAAAGGAAGACTGTTGGCAATATCTGACGGTATTGAAATAAAATCAAAATTTAATGCAAAACTTTTTATGCCACTCTATCAGAAATCAGGTAATGATGGATTTTTTATAATCAGACCAATACCAAAATTTTTCTTGAAGCTTTCAGAAATTTTGAGAAATATAAAAGCCGACGGTTTATTAACACTTCTTCCAGGAATTACTTGGCACAATAAAGAAAGAGGTATTTTAAAAGCTAATCTATCCATAACACGGTTTATGGCAAAATCTATATTTCATTTATTGGGCTACAGGAATAAACAAATAGATGAGAATCATGTGCTTTTATACAATAGAGAACGTGTTTCTAGAAAAAGAATGTACCAAAATGAGTCGTGGTTTTAATTTAGCCCCTTTCGTCGAAGTGCACCCTCCAAATCCACAACCTTGCTTTCCAATTCGTGTAGGCGATCATAGATATCCACAGGCTCTGGCATTTGTTTGGAGGCATACATGGTAACGTACCACACCTCAACAATTTCTTCAGCATTAATTGTATAGGTAGGATAATTACCGTCCTTATTGTCACTTTTTAAAATTAGCTTATCGCGTTCAGCAATTCTATTGATAACCCGCTTTAGAACGATACCGTCGTTTTTACTGACTATAATATAAACCCTACCATCTTTAATATCCTTTAGGTCTTCAACATATTTACCAAAAACGAGATCACCATCAAAAAATGTTCTAACCATAGAGTTTCCCTTTACTTCAAAACAACGATACGTGCCGTTAGTGAGATGTGGCATGTTAAACGATGGCAAGGTTTCTATGTATTCAGGATCTCCATAACCATCTAAGTAACCAGCTCTAGCCTTAACGGGAACATAGACTACATTTTCATCTCCAGTTTGATTGACAGCAACGACCTGAGGCATTCCCGAATATGTTTGAGTGTTTGTGACATCCGATTTTAGCATTACTGTACTTTTGCCAAATAAGAAATCAGGGTTTATATCAAATGTATCTATAATAGCAGTAAGAACATCATAACCTGGTTTGGTTTTTTTTCTTGTGCCATCTGGTTGAGGTCTACCATTAACAATACTATCTACAGTGGTTCCAGTAACGCCAATACGTTTAGAAAACGAAAAATTATTAAGGTTAAAATGACTGATTATTGCCGATATTTTCTCATCGATTCCCTTCATAAGCCGTTAGTTTTTAACTTAAACTTTTTACAAAAAAATTAAAATTATGTTAGTTTATGTTTGTAAAATGTTTTATATTTGTAATCTGAATAATTGCTAATATACAAAAAACACTTTAAAGTTAAACATTTGTGGTGTTTTAAAAGCAAAATTTCTAGAATTTAAAATCACTTTTACATAAAAAGATAATTTGACGGTAACATATTCCAACATTATACGGAATGTGATGAAAGTTTATGTCTTAAATATTAAGACTTTGTATTAGGGTAAACTGTTAGAAAAGCGAAAAATATAACAGTTCCTAAATAGGAGCTTAATAATTAATATAAACTTTAAAACAATTAAAATGAGTCAAAACATTAAAAACAACCTATTTAGGTTTGTAACATTGCGAAGTCCACAATTAATAGACGAAAAGGACAAGCAATTAGGCTTTGTATATCATCCAGATAAACAGAGTGGAATTTTTTATCCTCCGCTTAACGCCGCATTAGAAGGTCAAAAAAAACAAGCATTAATAGATTCAAAAAACAGTTTCGCTAGTTCGCCTTTACTTTTCAAAAAGAAAGCTGATGTTAAAGAAGTCAATGAAGATCTTTATAACTTTTCGTCTTGGTTAATGCGAAATAAAAATGCATTATCATACGCTGAAATTTCCGAAAACTTAAATAGCGTAGAGGCTTTAGAGAATGAGGACTTGTACCTTGTTTGGGATAATTTAATCTACCAAACTATTGCAAAAAAATCTGTGTATGTTAGAGAGGCATTAATTCAACTATTAATAGCTAATAAGTTTTTAGAGCATTTTAATAAACTTTCAGCAAGCCTATCGGGGGATATTACTTTTACAGAAGACCAAGAAAAAGAATTTATTAGATACGCTAATGCTAGTGTTGTAATTTCTAAGGAGTTGTTATTGGAAACTTATAATGATGAACCTGTAAGCACAAAAACCAAGCGAGCGAATACAAAACATCAAAAAAGGTTAAGTGATTTGCTAACCGCAAAGTACGATAGAGTAGCCCTAAAGAAGCTTACAGGTGAATTAAAGGAGCTTCAAAAATCGTATGAGGCCAATCAAGCAGACAAGTACAAAGTAGCATTGGCCGACCATCAAAAGGATGTAGATCTCATTTTAAATAACGGAACCGTACAATTAGTAGATCAATGGGATGTCGAAAAGCAGGTAAACATTAAAGTAGAAAAACTGGTCCATGATCCGTTACCTGAATTTACATATACAAAAGCTGTTGAAATAGACACTCAAACATTACAAACAGGGTTATCTGATCTAAGTTATAAATATATTACAGATCACAAACTAGATAATCTTACATCTTATAATGCCATTCTTAAGAAGGTTAGACTTCTTTTAAAAGAAAAGTCGAATAAAGTCGAACAATTGTTGCCTAAGGCAAGCAAGTCAGTATTAAAAGGAGGCGTTAACATGCGTCTTGAAGACCCTTTTAATGAAGCATTGACCGATTTTGGTGATGCAGATTCGATAGTAACACAAATGATAGAAGATGAGGTTTCCAACGCATATATTCCGCTTTATGTAGCTTCAGAGATCGACCCTAAACAAGTAGATTCATCATCTTGCTATACAGTTAGCATTGTAGCAAGCGCATCTCCAAAAACCAAAGACGGTAATCGAGATTGGAGCTTTGTTCTAGGAGTTACTTATAATGATGAAATTTCAACTATTGCATCTGTACAGCAATCATTAAGTTTTACAAACGACGCTAGTGCTGTAACAAGTAATGCTTTAGGGACCTTTAGTACATTGCCCAACCACACTAAAGTTCGTCTGTTTGGTGATTTAGGCGATATTACAAAGCCCGATCAAGTGGGAAATCCAATACTTAATATAACTATAATCTTAACAAACGGAACAGAGTTAGAGCTCACTGAAACCATAGTAATGCTTCCATCACTTAGAAGTCTCAGCGGAGTTAAAGTTTTAGATTTTAGTTGTGAAAATGAAGAAGAAACACCAGAAGAAAGTGTCTCAACATTTGGTAAAATCTATGGAGTTACCAATTTGGGTATAGCGGATTTTAGACGCGTAGAGCAAGAAGTCTGCTGCTATGTACCAGGAGAAGTATCTCATATAGAAAATGTAATGGCGCGTGAGTACAAGGAACGTTCCACAAGAAGCCTGACAAGCTCAGAGTTTACGACAGAACAAACAGATGAACGCGAACGCGAAAATCTTACAGATACCACAAGTACAGAACGAAACGAAATGCAAAGTGAGGTGGCTACTGTACTTAATGAAGATCAGTCTCAGAGTTATGGAGGAAACGCAAGTGTAAACGGAAAAATAGGAGACAACTTTCAGTTTGGCACAGGTGCTTATTTCGACAATGCTTCGTCTAGTTCTTCATCCAACTCTAATTCACAAGCCCAAACGTATGCCCAAGAAGTTACTGAGCGTGCTATGGAGCGTATTGTACAAAAAACACAGACCAAACGTACCTCTCGTATCTTAAAAGAGTTTGAAGAAAATACCTCACATGGTTTTGATAATAGAAAAGGAGTAGAGCATGTTACGGGAGTATACCGTTGGGTCGATAAAATCTATAAGAATACACTGATTAACTACGGTAAACGTTTAATGTACGAATTTGCTATACCAGAACCCTCTAAGTTTTTCCAAGAAGCCGTTTGGAAAGATATTGACGAAACTGGACAAACAGAAAGTGGCGTTATTTTACCTGAGTTACCTGTACACCCAAACACTTTGGGTTTAACAAGTCCAAGTGTTCTAGCTTTGGAAGATGGAGACAACGAAAAAGGTTACCAGAAGTTAGCGGCTAGATACAATGCCGAGGTTAATACCCAGCCAGCAGAAACGATAATGTTAAGTAAAGCTTTTAAGATTGATTACAGTGGAGGAACTGATAGGGACGAAGCCAACTCAATTAGCGATTCAATTGAAATCTTAGAAGGTTATGAAGCAACAGCCGGAAAAGTTGAGGGTAGAATTTTCGCTCATAGTACTCATGGGGATAATGCAAGAGTGACCATTTCTGTCGGTGATGTTTCGGGATTAGAAACAGCTGAAGGCGATCATAGAAATATTGAATTCAATATTACACAGTTAGGAAATATTAGAGGAGAGCTAGCGGTTTCTGCATCTAGTTACGATATGGCAGCTTGTAGTTTTAACGTTTCAGCTACCTGTACAAGAACACCAGAATTACTTGAACAATGGCAAAACGAAACCTATAACGCCATCTTGGAGGCGTATTACGATCGTTTACAAGAGTACAACGATGCTATGCGAGAGTTTGAAGCTAATAATGGTTTAACGCCAGATGCGGAAAAGCTAACGTTTAACCCGCTACAAAATAAAAGCATAATGCTTAAAGAGTTAAAGCGTGTAGCTATTGAGTTATTGATAGACCAGGCAAGAGTCTCTAGAAATAATTTTGATGATATTAATGATGACACTGGAGTATCTTCTGTTAATAGAACTGAGACCTTCCAAACCCATGCGTCTACCGTTAAGTTTTTTGAGCAAGCCTTTGATTGGGATATTATGGCCTATGTTTTTTATCCGTATTTCTATGCAGATGAGAAAGATTGGAAAAAGCTCTTCCAGTTACAAGATGCCGCAGATCCATTGTTCCAAGCGTTTTTACAAAGTGGTATGGCACGCACCGTTGTACCAGTAAGACCTGGATTTGAAGATGCCGTCAACTGGTATATGACCACTGGGGAAATCTGGAACGGTCAAGGTTTGGTCGTTGACCAAGACGACGATTTATACGTTTCTGTAGCAGAAGAAATGCAAACCGTAGACGGAGTCGTAGAAGGCACTTGGGAAACCCGCTTGCCAACAGCGCTCACTGTTTTACAGGCAGGTTCTATTGGCTTAAAAGTAGAAGGTTTACCATGCAACGATGAATGTGCTCAAGAGCTCTTTGAAAGCGATAAGAGTCCCATTGAACAAACCGACGCCTTAATTGGTGGTGAAGACGGAGTGGGCTCAGATTATGTTAGCGAACCGATAACCGTAGAGTAGGTTATTACACACCACACATTTTACACCTTATTTTAATTAAAACTTATAGCCTTGCTGTTTTATATAAAGCAGCAAGGAGTAAGGTGTATTGTGGTGTTTTAAATGAATGTTTAATGATTAAAAAAGACATAATGAATAATACATTTCAGCTAGCAGATAAATTTGGGTACGAGTCACCATTTCAAAATCAAGAAAATGAATTTTACGAAAGAGGTATTTTGTTTAATAAATTGGTGAACGATATAAAAAACAACAATCATTTTTACTTCGATTATAGAAGGTTTATCAGTAACATCCCAGAAACCGATATTATTACACCAGATGGTATTGGTGCACCAACAGGAAGACTAGAAGATGAGCCTTTATTTATAAGAGATAAAGAAGGTAATAATAGAAGAATTAAAATAAAAGGACGTCTTAACACCAGAGGTGGACAACTAGACATTAGACAAGGCAGGGTCTTTTTTGCATTTAAACTTAATGCTCGTGAAAAAATAACAGAGTATAAAGTAAGAATAAAATATCGCTTTAATAATAACCTTGCTGTTGAGTTAACTACGTTTTCTTACGATGATTTTTCTTTACTCACCAATCATATCATTTTAGAACAAACTCAAAATCTAAAAACACTCATTACCGACCAGTTTACAAAAGCTATTAAAAATACGGGCGATAACTTAAGTCAATTAGATTGGCTTTACGAACATGCTCCGCCTTTTGTATTACAAAAAATAGCAAAGACGGATTTATGGAAAGACCTAAAAAAGCTATTGAGTTATGATAAAACGAAATGGTTTATAGATAGTAGTAATGCCATGATAAAAGTTATTCAGGCAATAGCTTCTAAAGATGGTGGTATGAAGTATCTGTATGAGCAATTTGAATCTACTCCTGCATTTATAAAAGACATCTATAACTTTTTGGATAAAAATGGGAAATCAGAATTACACAATGGTCAAAAAGTACCTAACAAAACCATTTTTGCATCCTTGTTAACACAAATTGTGAATTACAAATACCAAGGTTATCAAGATAACAAGCATGTTAAAACAAATGTCGTTTTCAGAATTACTGAAGGGTTTCAAGTTAATAGCAAATTAAATAAAGACAAACATGATGATAAGTTTAGCCTTACCCAAGAGCAATTAAAACAATATACTACTTATAGTGGTGGTACATCACCAACAACAGGTATAACATCGGGTTCAAGCTCAGGCGTACGGTTTAGCCCTATTGAGCAAACTCAATATCTGCATCCATTAGATATAGTGCTTTTAATCATTGAAGACGCAAAGGGTGAGGATATTACAATCCCTATGCCAGCAGTAATGATAAAAGACATAGCACACCAAAGAGAATGGGAAGAAATTCAACAAATTCTAAGGATAGGGTTAGACATTTTAGCCGTCGCTTTAGGTGTAATTGTCTTAGCTACTACTGCCAACCCTGGAGTTATTGCATTAGCATTAGCAGATATTGGTTTAGCAGGTACAGATATTATAGTGCAGTTGCAGAAAGATAAGCTAATGCAAACTGAAGACGGCAAAGCATTTTTAAAACAATGGGAACAAATTTATACCATTGGTGGTTTCGCCATCGCGGCTATTTCTGTTCCACAACTCATAAGGTCTACACTAACTCTAGGCGGTAATTTATACCGTTTAGCAAAAGGCACAACAAGAGAATTTCTTAAAAATGTTTTGACCAAGATTATTTTAGAAATTAATATCGCTAATTTTACGGGTAACACGCTAAAGGTTTTAGATAGCACTGTAGACATCCGCAGGGTCAGCAAAAACGCATTACATACAAGCAAAGTTGAAAAACTACAGCATTTAGGCGTCATTTTTGTGGAAGGTGTAACTGAAGCAGGTAAAAAAGAAATAGGACTATTTTATAAAGGTGAAATTATTGCATCTGGTACAGGCAAAAATCTAAAAAACACCTTAAAAGATGTTTTGGCACATGCAGCTGGCGAAAAAGGAATGATTAAGGCTTTGGATGAGCTACATAAGATTAAAGCGCTTAATATCATTGATAATGGGCAAAATTTCTTTTGGAAAAATGCTTTTGGTAACGAATTACGATGGGCAAAACTTAAACCTGAAACTATTTCAAAGAATATTGATATTAAATTAACAAAATCAGATTTTGGAGATATTTTTGAAGCACAAGTAGGCAAAAAGATGCATCAATTAGCAAAACAGCATGGAGATGAATTAACCGATTTTTCAAATAAAGTATGGGCAAAAAATATTAAAGGAAAATATAAAGATGATTTTGGAGATATTGATTTTGCAACTAAAACTTATATTGGAGAAGTGAAGTCACAATTACATAATTCCGACAATATCAAAAAGCTTCATAAACAAATGCAAAAATATTTACCTAAAAATATGTCTACTCACCCAAAATTTTTAAACCCTAAACTAAAAAAAGTAGTCGTGGTGTACGAAGATTTAGGTAATTTTAATTTAAATTATCCCTTATTAAAAGAACTTGCAGATAGTGGTGTTGTATTTATAAAAGGAATAACAGATTTAAAAAAACTATATTAAAATGAGAGAAAAAATTTTATTAGCAAAAGAATATTTGAACAAACAAGAAGTATTAGAAGAATTACAAAAATTAGGACAGAAATACAACTATAGAATAGAAAGGGAAAGGGTTTATGATGATAATGATATAGATTTTTATAAGGACATCTCCGATGATGAAACTTATTTAATAGGGTTTTGGGTTATAACAGATAAAGATGATTTTAAGTCCATAACAATTATTAATAATCAAGATTATAAATTAGCTATTAATATTACTCATGATTCAGAAATGCTAAATGAATTAAATGTTCTCTTAAAGGAAATTATGACAACCTATCCAAACATCTATGTGACAGACGAAATGTATAAAGATTTTTATAATATAGAAGACATTAATTCTGGTAATATAGCCGCTTGGTTAAAAGCCTAATTGTTTATTTAAACTGCCCATAAGACGAATTTTACCATTTTTATAGAAAGTATAACCGAAGCAGGGAAAAAAGAATTAGGGCTATTTTACAAAGGTGAAATGATTGCTACAGGCACAGGCAAAGAACTTAAAGCAACCCTAAAAGATGTTTTGGAGGATGACGTCATTAGAGCTTTGGATAACCTAGCAAGAAAATCGAAAGGGATAAGGTCATTCAATTTTGAATTGACTAAAATGGATGATTTTTATAAGTTAGAGGAAACAGGGAAAGGTTGGTGTAGACCATCTAAAGTAAACTACTTTGATGAAGTTAAACGAAAAGAATATGAATTATTTATCGAAGATGGTAAATTATTTGATTCTAAAGGTAAATTATTTGACACTAACAAATCATCTACAGCCTTCAGTTCTGGTAAGGCTATATTTGTAGTAAGTGAAGATGGGCGTATTTTTGCATCTAACTATCATAGGATTGGGGAGCTTCATCACTCTAGTTTTCTAGCTGGAAAGCCTATAGCATGTGCTGGTGAGATTTTAGTTAAAGAGGGTATAATAAAAATTATAACTAGAAAAAGTGGTCATTATACACCAGAAGAAATCTCAAATATACAGTTCAAAGAGCTTCTGGATTTATCTGGTGTCAATACTGCAATTATTAAATTTGAAAGAGGATTTTAAAAAAAATATTATGAAAAATACAAGATACTTAATGGAACCTATCTGGGAATTATATCATATTGATTCTTATGAAGATTTTCAGATAAATAATGTTAGTTTTAACTCTAAAATAGCAGACTATCTTAAAAAACAATATGCTTTAGATAGAAGAAGAAATATATATAGAAGTCTAGAATGGGCTGAAAACAATTCAACTTTTAATTTTAAAAGTGTAATGGACAAAGCACCTGTTGCAGGTGAATTACCGTTCAGCAATGAAGAAATATATAGTTATTTGATGCAATTTAAAAGTTTTATGGAAAATGAAACCTTTAGTTTGTTAAGCGACAATAGCCCTCCCGAAGAGATTTAAAATGAATGAGATTATAAAAAAACAATGGAATTACAGATTATTTAAAAATTCATCAGACGAATATGTATTATCTGTTTTATGTGGAACAATTGGTTTGTATGAAGTTGAGGTTAAACTATCACCTCAACAAATACAGGATTATGAAGATAAAGGCGAAAAAGTAATAGATGAACTAGCTCAAGAAATTAGGAATAATCCAGCTAATTACACAAATAGCTAATTTATTTATTAAGTTCATTGATTGTTCAAAGGTTGAATATTAAATCTATGAAAAATAAAAGACTTGAGAATTATTTTGAAGTAACAATAAAAGAACAAGGCATTTCTAAAGCAATGTATAAATTTTTGGATGATTTTGAGTTTGACTCGATTTATGGATATTATAAAGGAGGTGGTGGAATAGCCGATAATTATGATGAGTTTATAAAGGTATACGATACCATTAAAGACAATAAGGTAGAAGCAGCTTGGTCTACACCGGCAGGCAAAGCAATAAAGAGTCAATTAAAAGACAATTACAAACCAATAGGAATTAATATATTAGATAATAGAATAGAATTATTTTGGATAAAAATTAATTAAGATCATGAAAAAACAAATAATAATAAAATCAAATCAAAACACAGGACAAGGTATTTTAAAGCCCTTATCGTTTCTTATTGATAATGGTGCGGACATTTCATTTCAAGAAATAGAAAAATATCAGAAAAAATACAGAGAAGAAGGAGAGGTTATAATATCAGGTAGTTTAGAATCTATTGAAAAATCTTCCCAGGAATTTGATGATAAAGGAATTGTTTATGAGTTACTACAGTAGGTAAATTGATTCCTAACAGAGGATTTTTATAAAACTTATGAAATAAAAGCTACAATAATTGGATTGTAGCTTTTATTATTTTAATAAATAAAACTAAGATGGTACGATTTAGATGATTTGGATAATGATTTGAAAGGCACTTTTCAGTTGGTTGATAGAGCATTACATGATTTAACAGATTTAATTACATTTATAGGATTATAAAAATTATAGTTATGGATTTAAGATTAAAAAAAGAAAGCTTAGAACTAGTCGGCGTTGACAGTGGTGGAAATGAAATAGTTTATTATCAAGGAAAACCCTTTGCAGGGACTATGTATGAAAATGAAGATAACGGAAGCTTGGCGTATGAAATTGAATTTCAAAATGGCTATAGAGAAGGGTGGATTAAATACTATTACTCAAACGGACAGTTAGAAGAGGAATATCAATTAAATAACAATGTGGTTGTCCCTGGCACCTTCAAGGGTTATGATGAGGAAGGTAATTTAATTAAATCATTTTAGAACTCTTACGATAAAGTGTTGCAAAACACAATACAAATAAAAGCTAAGATTTTAAATCTTAGCTTTTATATTTTAATCAATAAATATTTTGCGCCTGATTTTGAAGGAACACCATATTTGTACAACGATAAAAGTATTGTCAAAATACAGGTGAAAGGAAGTAAGGATATGGATTTTAAAGAAGCTTTTAAAAAGATGGGAATAACAGATAATAAATTAATAAACTCTATTTTAGAGGATTATACTTGGCATCATCTAGATGATTTGGATGAAAACTTAGGGTGTACAATGCAATTGGTTTTAAGAGAAGCTCACGAAGCTACTTATACACATTTTGGTTCGGCATCTCAATTTCAAAACCTCTTAAAAATACTAGAATATTTAACATGATACGATTAGAAGAAACACAGCCAGAATTAATGGACCAAGATATCTTGGATTTTGAAACAACATTAGATGTAAAACTACCTCAATCATTTGTACAGCAAATAAAGTCCTCCAATGGTGGGTATCCTATAGAGACATTGTATTACAAAGGATATGAAATAGATGAGTTCTATTCAATTAAATACGGGGAAAATACAATAGAAGAACAGCTAAGGCTTTTAAAAGATTTTTTTGATAATAATAGCTCTATACCATTTGCAGATTCTAATGGCGGGATAATTTACATAGATGCTTTAGATTCAAATAAAATAAGTATTAGATATTCAGACGGTCAAACAGATTTCTTAGCTAATTCATTTAAAGAATTTATGAATGGTTTAAAGAACGAACCATATGATTTTTAAAAATTGAAAGAACAAAAGCCATAATACAAAAGCTATGGCTTTTGTATTTTAACCACATCAAACAAACCTTATGCTGCTGGCCATAGACGTCCCCCTCGCTGGCGCTCGTCTGAGACGAGTGACATAAATAACAAGTAAAGACAAGAGCTACGCGAATAAGCGTAGCTTTTATTATTTTTAGTTTGGACACGAGTTACAAACTCGCGCCAGCGAGGGGTTTGCCTGAAAACAGAAATATTGATAAAAATGAATTTTTTGACACTGAATTTAATGAAGGGAGAGCTAATGATTCTGAGTCAAAGATCTCTGAATTAATGAAAGAAGACATAGCTCAAATTAGCCAAAAACTAAATGTTCCTGTTGAGGATATTAAAGTAATCAATATTACAATTAAAACGACCTTTGACCCTTGTAACGTGTGTAAAAAAGAATTACTTTTATTAGAAGAGTATTTTGGTGCTCCAATAGAAATTTATAGACCCTTTTACACTAATAAAAAGGGGGTAAAAGAGGTGGTAATAAATACTGAAACATTTAATATGATATAACATGGAAATACAATATATGCAAAAATTAAAGGATTGGGATGAGAGCAAAAATTGGAACTCTACAGGAGTAGAAGAAAACAGAATTGTTTCACTAGAAAATAAATTCCATATAACCTTTCCCATAGCTTACATCGAATATTTAAAAATCTCTGGTTCGGAATGTCCAGCAATAATTCAAGGACATAGGTTTGAGTTTTTAGAAAAAAGACAAGATGATGCCCAATATTGGCTAAAAGAACACGCGTTAGAAAATTTAATTAAAAAACCTTTTTGGGTAATAGCGGACACTGGAGGATCATTTTGGTATTTTCACTTAGACGAAGGTGACAATCCGCCAATTTACAGATTAAGCCCTGAGTATTATTCGGACTATCAAGACGAACAATCTTTTGGAAAAGTTGCTAATAGTTTTAAAGATTGGATTGATGGGGCTATTGACAGATATGAAGAAAATTCAAAAAATTAGAATTAAAGTTTAAGAAGTTATATCTTAAAAATTAAGCTAAATAATAAAATATATCTTGGAAAGAAATTGGCAAAATGAGTAAACCCTCGTTAGCGCTCGTCTGTGACGAGTGCCTTAAAAAGATGATAAAACAAAAGCTACGAGAAAACGTAGCTTTTGTTATTTTAGTTTGGACACGAGTTACAAACTCGCGCCAGCGAGGGGGTGTTACGGACAATAAATTGATAAATAAGTATCAAGAGATTTGTAGAAAGATGAAATTGACTTGGCATCACCTAGATGATTTAGATGATAGTTTAAAAAGCACTTTTCAGTTAGTTTACACTCCTTTGCATAAGAGAACAACTCTACATATGGGAAGTAATGCGCAATTATTAGAAGTATTTAATCAATTAAAAAAACAATAATATGATAGTATTTGATAAAGATTATGAGTTAGGGGAAGATGATTTAAATGAATTAGAACTAGTATTAGAAAAAGAATTACCTGAAGATTATAGGGCTCATATGCAAAAATATAATGGAGGGAGTATTCCTTCAGGCAAAGAATATTTTTTTTCCTTCAGAAATAAAGAATTAGTCTTATCTAGTTTGGACGAGGTTGAAGAGGTGAAGGACTTTTTTCGCCTTAAGAAGTCTTTTTTGTATCCAAAGTTGTTATCAATAGGAACTTTAGAAGGTGGGTATCTAGCAATAGGTTATGTTGATGATAATTATGGTGAAATATATGCTTATCATTCTGATCAAGAACCGTATAAAATTGCAAATTCATTCACTGAGTTCATCGAAGCACTAAAAATTAGAGGTGTTTAAGAGTTTTGAGCTCATGTATTAAAAACCTTTCAAGTATTTGTGGAGCGGCTTTAACAGTATGACTAATTGTTAGTTAAAATTATTTGGCATCATTTAGATGATTTAAATGAAAATTTAGAATGCACTATACAGCTTATTACAAAAGGCGCGCACAAAGCTACATATAAGCATATAGGTTCGGCATCTCAATTTCAAAACCTCTTAAAAATACTAGAATATTTAACATGATACGATTAGAAGAAACACAGCCAGAATTAATGGACCAAGATATCTTGGATTTTGAAACAACATTAGATGTAAAACTACCTCAATCATTTGTACAGCAAATAAAGTCCTCCAATGGTGGGTATCCTATAGAGACATTGTATTACAAAGGATATGAAATAGATGAGTTCTATTCAATTAAATACGGGGAAAATACAATAGAAGAACAGCTAAGGCTTTTAAAAGATTTTTTTGATAATAATAGCTCTATACCATTTGCAGATTCTAATGGCGGGATAATTTACATAGATGCTTTAGATTCAAATAAAATAAGTATTAGATATTCAGACGGTCAAACAGATTTCTTAGCTAATTCATTTAAAGAATTTATGAATGGTTTAAAGAACGAACCATATGATTTTTAAAAAGTGAAAGAATTAAAGCAAATAGATAAGAGCTACGTGAATATGCGTAGCTTTTGTTATTTTAAACCAATAATAAATTGCAATGCTACTAGCAATAGATGTCCATTATAAAGCAACATATGCCAAAACTGTTGGTGTATTATTTCATTGGGAAAACGAAAACCCTCTGCGTATAATTACTGATATTATTAACGATTTTGCAGATTATGAACCAGGACAGTTTTACAAACGCGAGCTGCCCTGTATATTACAGTTACTACAACAGGTCAATCTTAACAGCGTTGAAGCGATAATAGTAGATGGCCATGTCTATATAGACAACAACAAAACTTTTGGCTTAGGTGGGCATTTATGGCATGCTTTAGACCAAAAGATTCCAGTAATTGGTATCGCTAAAAAGCCCTTTCACAATACAAAACAGGTCTGTATACCTATTTATAGAGGGCAAAGTCAAAATCCATTGTATATGTCTTGCATTGGTATGGATGAGCAAGAAGCTTTAACTAAGGTGCAATTATTGCATGGCGACTATCGTATACCTACTATTTTAAAGGTTTTGGATCGGCACACCAAAATGAATTAAGCAAAATCTTCGAATTCAACATAATTGTCAATTCGAGTGAATTTTACGAATGATAATGAGCAAAATTTATATCGAGAATAAGGATTTATAAAGAAAGCAAGTTCTCGATACAATTTTTGGCATCTTCAATCAAAACCAAATTTGATTTCGATAACCAAAAACCACTCGAGCCGACGCGTAAAGCACGCTTAAACAAATTACAAAAATTAACATATTTTATTTGCAAAATGTTTGTTTAATGTATGTAATATGTTTATATTTGTATTCGCTTTTCTAACAACGTTTACCGTTAGATACATAAAAATTCGTGTTAAGTAGAAACTAAAAACCTAGATTAATCCTTATTCTGGTTAAGAAAACAATACTAAAGTAATCTTTGGTTAGAGTTTGGTCTGCTTAAAATATAAATTCAAACATATGTGATATATGCTGTAATCGAGGCTAACCATTCGCGTTAATTTTTAAAGTGGTTTCCTTTTTTACAAATAGCACAATGTTCTTAAAAGCAACGCACTATTTGTAGTTGCGAGTAATCAATAAAATTTAAAACCAATGCATTTAATTAATAAAGCGCTGTCGGAGTATGGCGTTAAGGAAATTGTTGGCTCCAAAGATAACCGTAGAATCTTAAAATACTTTAATGATATCGGTTTTGATGGTAAAAAATTAAAAGACGAAACCGCCTGGTGCAGTGCTTTTGCGAATTGGGTGGCCAAGACTTCGGGTTACGAATTCTCAGGCAAGCTCAATGCCAGAAGCTGGCTTAGTGTTGGTGAGTCTGTGGTAAATCCAGAGGTAGGTGATGTTGTCGTCTTTTGGCGCGAGTCTCCAGAAAGCTGGAAAGGCCATGTGGCATTTTTTATCAAGCAAACCAAAGGTTATGTCTATGTACTTGGAGGCAATCAAGGTAACAAGGTATGCATAAAAGCATATCCAAAAAACAGAGTATTAGACTATAAAAGATTAGAAAAACTATGGAAAAACTGATGAAATTTGTATTCTGGCTATTAACACTATTATCTCCCTTAAATGGGGTAATGGTAACAATGATTTTTTTAATCATTGTAGATTTTATTACAGGATCTTACGCCTCATTTAAAAAACGCATCGCTATTAGAGGATCGCGTATAGCACATACAGTTTCTAAATTCTTTATCTACAATTTAGTGATTTTAGCCGCCTACTTTTTAGAAAAGCATATTGTTAACGAAGTGCCTTTTTTAAAGATTATAGCGGGCTTTATAGCCATTGCGGAGATAAAGTCAATTTTAGAAAACTACAATCAAATCTACGGTGTTAACCCTTTTAAGGCTTTAGTAAACTTTATAAAACTGACCCCTTTAAAGAATACCGTTGAAACACTTACTGAAAGTGATAAAACAGAAAATGAAAATTTAAAAACAAACAAAAATGAAACAAAATAAAGAAACCATAAAAAGCTATTTTGAAACTGGCGATAGGCCAACACAAGAACAATACCATGATACGTGGGATTCCTTTTGGCATAAGGATGAGGTGATTCCTGTTGAAAGTATTGAAGAATCACAGGTCAACGATTCTTTATCATTAGTCTCTACAAGTACTAACACCTTTAATGTTGTTAGCGCACACATTGGAGGTATGAATGATATAGACCAAACCTCTCAAATACATTTAGTAATTCAAGATAATGCTACAGAAAACATACCTGTCGGTTCAACTATTACATATAATCAAATAAATGATGGTTCTGTAATAGTTACTTATTCGGGAGGTGCAACAGGCGATAGTGGAAGAACCTATAAAAAAGGGGATGTTCTTACATTATGGCATAAATCCTTAGATAACTGGGTGATATTAAGCCCACCTAGCGCTCTGGGGAGCACTACAGAAGGCGAGCCAGAAGGTAGCGATCAGGTATATAATATAATAAGTTTAACACAAGCAGAGTATAATGCAGGAACCCCTGTAGCAACAACTTTGTATAATATAACTGATGCGTGATGAGTATAAAAAAAGGAAACACAGATATAAACAAGCTATACTTTGGTAGTACTGAGATTAATAAACTGTATTTAGGCAATACTGTAATTTTTGATCGCCTACCTGCATTAGGTAATTTATATCCATACTCTAATGCTGCAGGCGATGATACTAATTCTTATGATCAGTGGAATTGGACATCTTCAATATCGGTAGCTTCTGTTGCTTCAACAGATTTGGGACTAGGTGATAATTATGCTATTAGATTGGAGGCAAGGAATGATGGCTTATCAAGTTCCTCATTAAGTCATGTTATAACAGGTTTAGCACAAGGTAAAGAATATAAAGCAAACATTAGATGTAGAGCTTTGGTTACAGGAGGTAATACCTCAAATGTGTTTTTTAATTGGAATAATGTTACTAACGCAACTTATAATGAAACGATAATTGGAACAGCTTGGGAGGAAGTAGAAATACTATTTACACCTACTAATTCAACATCTTTCACTTTAAAGGCATATCCATTTTTTAATTCTTCAGGAAGTTTAACAGGGGATTTTTTAGAGATAAGTTCAATAATAATAACAGAAAACAATTAGTCTTATTAAATAGAACCCTTCTAATATCTGAAGCGGCAGCGATGTAAAAGAAGTATATATTGCTTGCCTTCATATAATGGTTCGGTAAGATTTTTCTAAAACCATTTACCAAACAGGCATAAAATTGTCGTGTTAAGTAGAAACTTAATAACCTGGATTAACCCAATTCTGATTAAGGAATAATGCGCTAAAGTAATATTTGGTTAGGATTGAATCTACGTAAAACATAAACCGATTTTAGAAAATCACGAATTAATTAAACCTATAGACTAATTCTTTTCAAGATAAAAAATAACTCAGTTTAATAATAAAAACGATTTAAAAACAAACAAAAATGAAACAAAATAAAGAAACGATAAAAGGCTATTTTGAAACTGGCGATAGGCCAACACAAGAACAATACCATGATACTTGGGATTCCTTTTGGCATAAGGATGAGGTGATTCCAGAAAAAAACATTGAAGCTTCAACATCTTTAATTACAACGAGCGGTAGAATTATACTTAGACCAAGTTTAAACTGGTCCACTAACGCAAATGATAGTTATGGACTAAATTATCATAGTTCGGATGACGATTGTGGAAGTGGTGATGACCCTAATTATAGCTGGACTCAATTAGGGCACACCATTCCTTCTAATTACAAAATAAAAAGAGTGATAATTATAGGTAGGTCTAATAAGTTCGGTATAGATGATGTGAGGTTTCAGTTTGTAAAAAGAGTAAAAAACGATTATCAAGACTGGCAAGATTCTAACGATGATCTAGGTTTTACAAACACCGTTTTATATGATGGTCTATGGATGTTTAATGCAGAACAAATAAGCTATACAGGGCTACTGTCACGAAAGGCAAAACGTGTATTTGAAATGGATACAACAAATGAAAAAAACCGATTTGATGAAGATGGGGAATTTTTTATGTACTTGAAACCCGTGGGATCCTTTACTGAAAACGCATATTTTCAATATACCTTATCCATAGAAATAGAGAAAGTTTAGTGTTAAACTCAAAAAATGAAACAAAATGAAACAAAATAAAGAAACAATAAAAAGCTATTTTGAAACAGGCGATAGGCCCACACAAGAACAATACCATGACACTTGGGATTCCTTTTGGCATAAGGATGAGGTCATTCCAGAGACAAATACGGAAGCAAAAGATTTACAGCAAATTACGGACAAAGGTAATAGTACCACTAATAATATTGAATTAGTAGGAGGTAACTTAACCATAACGGACGGAGATACACCGTCTAACCCATTTAATGGTAATTTAAATATCAGTTATACCGATGAAAATAGTGGTAATGTGTTTTCCATTTATAATGCTATTACCAAGACCAAATCTGCTGAAGATCAATTTCTGTTTGGTGTAAACAACTTAATTGCCCATAATGCACCTGAAGATATAAAACAGGTCTATGGAGGTTTCAATAAAGCAACAACGATGAGCTCCGGCACTCCAAAAGCAATGGCAGGCATTTATAATGAAGCATCATATAGAAATACAGGTTCGGGAACTATGGATTTAATGAGTGGTTCTGAAAACTATGTCAGAATTGATAATTCTGGCGGTACAGGAGACATATCTTATATAATTGGAGTGCGAGGTAAAATTGTTCATAATAATCCTAATATCATATCTTCAAATGCTTATAATGGCTTTTTTGGTTTAGACCTTGAAGCTGGCACTATAGATAATTGGACAGGAGTATCAATTGACCTCAATCAATCTGGCGGAACAGTTGGTTCTGGTGAATATCTAAAATTAGATAACGGTATTAATTTGCCTAACGCTAATATGAAGGCAATTAATTCTATAGTGGATCTACCTTCTTACTTTAAAGGATCTATTGAAAATGATGTCACTATTGCTCAAATTGATGCAGCAAATGCAAAAGTTTTGCCCACAAAAGAATGGGTACAAGCCAATAGCGCTTCCAAATTTTCATCAACTATTGGTGATGACTCGGCAACAATTATAAATGTAAATCATAACCTTGGATCTGAAGATGTTATTATTCAGGTTAGAGAAACAGATACAAAAACGGTTTTTGACTGTATAATGACCATTATAGATGCTAATAATATTAGTATAACCTTTAATACAGCTCCAGCATTAGATCAATATAGAGTTGTGGTTATGGCATAATTTTTTAAAAGCCTTCGACCTCTCTAACTAAGTTTTAGGAAGCAAAATAAGTTAGAGAGGGAGGCTTTCTTTTATTCAAAATAAAACTAATATCAATAAAAATGAAAACTGAAAAAATCATACTATATATCATTTTAGGCCTACTGATTTTTAATTTATTAAACAAGCAGTGTAGTGCGCCTAAATCTACAGAAATACCAACGATATCTATTGTAAGGGATACGATTTGGCAAACCAAAACGGACACTTTTAAAGTGCAGACCACAAACTATAAAACGGTCTATGTAAATAAAGATAATGTAACCGAGATAAGTGATGCCAAACCAAAAGATACAGGAAATTCAAAAGTGCTTAAAGCCAAAGCTTACAGAGATACATTAAGCAACGATGATATAGATATTTTTAGTTATAGCCTTGTTGATGGTAGCTTACTCGATAGCCAATTGGGCTATAAACTAAAAGTGCCACGAGAGATTACGATAACCAAAACTATTGAGCATCCCAAAACATACAGAAGCGGTTTATACCTTTTCTCAGAAGCTGGTGGTAACCCTAGCACCTTTAATAACTTGAGTCTTGGGCTTCAGTACAATCGCAAAGGCAAATGGTTTGTGAGCTATAGAACTAATTTTAATGACTTACAGCAGACCACACATAATGTTGGTTTTGGACTGAGGTTGTTTAAATGAATTTAAAACAAGAAAAAATTATGAATACAGATATATTTAAGTTCCTCAATAACGAGGAATCAACACAAAATATGCGTTTTGAAAGCTTAGAAGACTTGCAAAATGCATTTGCGCTTAATGATCCTTTTACGGATATTAGAGTAGATAAAGTTTTATTAGGGGAAGAGACAAGAGGGATGGCCAATGTGCATCCATTAGTTACTAAAAAGATCCACAACAGAACCACAAAGGAAATTACACGATTATATTTCCCTGATGCGGAAAAACAGTTTTTACAAAATCAAGGCATATACTTTAATATAGATATTGATTGTGAAGAGGCCAGAAAATTGCTCGTCAAATCTTCAGACTTTTTTTACGACTACAACAAAAATGGAATTGTTGATGATGGAGAATATGCATTTAAACTTCATGTTTTTTCATCTAAAAACTCTAAAAAACTAAAAGAAGCTTTTGATTGCGTTACACCTAAAGATAGTGAGATGCTTGTGTTTATAGAAGACAATGTAGATGATTGGAGCAGACAATGGGTAAGGATAAAACTGGGTGAAAAACTCAAAGCTACAATTAACCGAAGCAGCCTTCATAGCAAAAGCGTCTTTAATGCCATTAACAGAAATGTAACTGGATTATCACAAGAAAGCCTTAAACAGTTAGTAGAAAAAGGAGAGATAGAAGAAGAACTAACCATTACAAGTGCTTTTCTCTCTGGCTTAGGCTATCTTATGCTTGTCATTTCGGCACCATTAAAATTGGTGGGCTGGTTAGTAGAAAAAATTGGAGTGGGTATTGGCTACCTAAAGCTACCCGCAAAAGTTTGGGATGTACAAAACGAAGACTACATATTTAATGAAGAAAACATTAAAGATGTTTTAACCATAGACATCTCTGTAGTCGAGAACTTGGAAAAAGAACTAACTACCGGTAAGTTAAAACAAGCTTTTTATCAAGTAATACCAAAAGAAGCATCCAAAAAAATCACAGATACCATTACGCAACTCAAAACCTATATCACCAATTATAACAGTTTTGTAGGGCAGGAGTTAGACACATACGATAAACCCGAAAGAGACTTGCTTGAACAACAGGTAAGTATAGGCTTAATGGCAGGACTATATAACGGAATCATAGACTTTATATCCTCCACGTTGCGCTTTATTGGTAAGTTGTTTGAAGCTCCTTTTGATATTACCAATGATTGGCAAGGTTTTTTAGAAACGGTAGACAATATCTTCCTTTATATAGAAGATATTAACTGGAAAGAACTACATGCGGGTCTAAAATTATTTTTTGAGCTTATTATGAGTAAGTTAAGAGATAAAGATGGAGAACTAGATTTGGTGCGTGTAGCTTATGTTATGGGTTTTGCCATAGTCTTTGTAGGCACTTTGTTTATACCTATTGCGGGCTGGATAGGTAAAACAGTGAAATTAGAGAAGCTGATCCCCCAAGAACTTTTAGCAATTTTACATGAAGGGATAAACGGCATAAAAGTTGCTGGTAAAAACGCAAGACAATCTGCTTTACTTGCTTTAGAAAAGTTATTTGAGCTTTTCGCCCAAGGCGGAAAATATATTACGGATTTTTTTACTAAGCTATCTGATGACGTTGCTAAATGGTTTTTGAAGAATAAAAAAGGATTTGTATTAGTAGAAAAAGTTGATACCAGATTCTTAAGATTTATAAGGGTTTTAAAGAAAAATAATCGTTACAAGGACTCAATAGAATATATAAAGCTTATAAAAAGACCTTTGGGCAGATGGCTGGCCTTAGAACAAGAGGCGGCAATTAACCTATATACAACAGGGTATTATATTCTATTGAACAAGGCCTTAAGAAAATTAGAAGGTATTAGACTAACAACCGAGTTTAAGGCCATGCAAAAAGTTTTGGACGATGCCTTAAATAAATTACCTAACTTTAGGCAAGAAGGATTCTTATTACGCTCAACTTATTTTACGGAGCAAGAGATAAGTAAATTGTTTAAGGTAGGTAAGGATTTTGTGGATAAAGGCTATTTTTCTACAACGTATTCTGAAGCAGCATTGTTGCGTTGGATGAAACTTAACCCTAAAGACAATACGTTAATAAAAGTATATGGGAAAAACGGCAAATTAATACAGAAATCATCAGCATCTGAACATGAAGCTGAAGTTCTATTTAAATCAGTAACGAAGTTTGTTGTAGAAAGTATTAAAAAGACTGACCATCCATTAGATAGAAGAAAATTAATAACAGAAATAACATTAAAGGAGAAATAATATGAAAGATAGTAAAGAACTTTTAGAAGAACTTAAAAAAAGAAATTCTGAACTAAAACCGATTGTTTTTGTTAGCTTTAACACCGAAGAGGAGTTGTTAGCCTATCGAAAAAAAATATCAAAAGAAAGGGATGAATATTATGATAACCAAGAAAAAATCGAGCAATTAGAATGGGAGTTAAAGACACTAGAAGAAAAAGAAAAGTTTTTAGAAGAAGTGAGGACTTCCAAGTTAAAACGAGAAGGCAAATTGTAATTTATAAAGCAGCTACGTAGGCTGCTTTTTTTAATTAGAAATATTTTTTTCGACAACCCACTCAGAAGCAGCATTATTAAAGTGGATGAAAACCAATCCTAGTGACAATGTACTGATAAAAGTCTATGGTAAAAATGGTAAATTGATAGAGAAATCATCTAATATTACACCAGAAGCCGAGGTCTTATTTAAATCAGGCACAAAGTTTGTTGTAGAGAGTGTTAAAAAAGGTGCAAGGCACCCATTATTTAAGGATAAAAAGATTACAGAAATTACTTTAAAAGAAAAATAAGATGGAAAATAAAAAGCAAAAGTTAGAAGAATTAAAAACGCGTAATGAAGAATTAAAACTAATTGTTTTTAAAAGTTTCGATACTGAAAAAGAGCTGGACGAATACACTAAAAAAATTCAAGTGGAGGTAGACGAATATTATTATAACCAAGAACAGATTGAGCAATTAGAGTGGGAGCTAATGAGCCCTGAAGAAAGAAAGGCTGAAGAAGAAACCCTACGTTTAATGAAAGAAAAACGGCAAGGCAAAATACTTTAAATAGAAAATCGTTTTTTTAATTATTAAACATTCGTATAAAGCCAGTTGCAATAGTTTGTAGCTGGTTTTATTTTATAAATTAGGCACGAGTTACAAACTCGCGCCAGCGAAGGGAAATAAAATGGACGTCAAAAAACAAACAATAGCAAAATTTAAAGCAAGATTGGAAGAAATAAAACCAACTTTAAATAAAAGATTCAAAACAAGTAAAGAGCTAAACAACCATATAGAAAAGCATAAGAAGCTTTATGAAGAAGGTAAAGATTTGTATGATAAAATACAGCAACTAGAATGGGAACTGATGACTCCAGAAGAGCGTAAAAGAGAAGAAGAAATATTGCAACTAATGAAGCAAAAACGAGAAGGTAAATTGTAATTTATAAAGCAGTCGTTAAGGCTGCTTTTTTTAATTAGAAATATTTTTTTCGACAACGTATTCTGAAGCAGCATTATTAAAGTGGATGAAAACCAATCCTAGTGACAATGTACTGATAAAAGTCTATGGTAAAAATGGTAAATTGATAGAGAAATCATCTAATATTACACCAGAAGCCGAGGTCTTATTTAAATCAGGCACAAAGTTTGTTGTGGAGAGTTTAAAGAAAGTTGAACACCCTATTTTATCAAGAGCAAGGAAAGGGGATGAAGTCACAGAAATTATATTAAAAGAAAAATAAGATGGAAGATAAAAAACAATTATTAAAGCAATTAAAACAACGGTTTGAGGAACTAAAACCAATAACAAGAAAAGGTTTTGACACTAGTGAAGAGCTTCAAAAGTATAAAGAAAAGAATAGAGAAGTTTTTGAGGAATATTATGATATTGGTGAACAAATCGAGCAATTAGAGTGGGAGCTAATGAGCCCTGAAGAAAGAAAGGCTGAAGAAGAAACCCTACGTTTAATGAAAGAAAAACGGCAAGGCAAAATACTTTAAATAGAAAATCGTTTTTTTAATTATTAAACATTCGTATAAAGCCAGTTGCAATAGTTTGTAGCTGGTTTTATTTTATAAATTAGGCACGAGTTACAAACTCGCGCCAGCAAAGGTAGGCTTAAGATTATTTAAATAAAAAAACCTCATCTTTTTCGATGAGGTTTTACCATGTTTTTCTCTTCAAGTGTCTATTCTAAAGTAAACACATTATTTTCTCGTTTTACATCTGCCATCATTTTAGAGGCATCAATTTCAACTGATTTTACAGCCTTATTTGCATTAAAAGTGTATGTTGGCATTGCCCAAGCCCAATCATCAATAACGGTTGCTGAGGTTGGTTTTTCACCACGCATCATTTGTAGCGGAATGTAAAATGCTTCTTTTGTACCATCGGTATAAGTAACGGACAAATCAATAGGCATTGGCATTAAACCAACACGTTCTAAAGTAATTGACTTACCTTCAACCGACTTTATTCCATAATCGATAGTGTTTGTGGTCTGACCAAAATCTATTAAATACCAATCTAACTCTAAGTCTGTTACACGCTCAGCCGTGCGAACAAAATCCATTGGTTTAGGATGTTTAAATGCAAAATCATTGAAGTATTTCTTTATGGTTTTCTTTAGGTTGTCTTCTCCTATAATATAACCCAATTGTGCCATGAAGACAGCGCCTTTGCTATAGGCAGAAACTCCATATACTTGGTTATAAGCATAACGGTCAGCATGTGTCGTTAAAGGTTGCTCGTAACCTGAATTCGCTAGAGCAACATAACCTCTGTAGGAATCAGACAGAGGATTGTCTCTTTTGGTGTCGCGAAATTCATTTTCGGCAAGTGTAGAAATATAAGTTGTAAAGCCTTCATCCATCCATTCATGCTTGGCTTCATTAGTTGCCAATAAAAACTGAAACCAGGTATGAGCCATCTCGTGAGCGGTAACACCCAATAAACTACCATAATTTCGTTGTCCAGTTATCAGTGTACACATGGCATACTCCATGCCTCCGTCTCCACCTTGGATTACCGAATATTGATCGTAAGGATATTGTCCTATATTATCACTAAAGTACGTCATTAACTTGGCTGTGTCTGGTTGTAGTTTTTTCCAATTTTCGAGATACTCAGGCGCTAAGTCTTTTTTGTAATAGAAATTCAGTGTTGGCCCATTAGGCATTTTTAAAGTATCATGAATAAAATCAGGATCTGCAGCCCAAGTAAAGTCATGGACTCTTGGCGCTTCAAAATGTAATGTTTTTTTGCCTCCACCTGCTTTGGATTCGTCTTTTAAATATCCTGTTCCGCCAACTACATAATCTTTGTCAATGGTTAATTTTACATCAAAATTGCCCCAAACACCATGAAACTCTCTTGCAATATATGGGTCTGCGTGCCAACCTTCGTCATCGTATTCAGCCATTTTAGGATACCATTGCGTCATAGAAAGCGCGACACCTTCTTTATTGTTTCTACCAGAGCGACGAACTTGCACAGGTACTTGCGCATCAAAATCCATATCAAAAATAACCTTTTCTCCAGGCTGTATGGGCTGATCTAGTTTCACTTCCAAAACTGTACCCACAGTTTTATGTGAAATGGTTTTTCCGTTCTGCTTCAAAGAATTGACCTTTATATAACCTATCTCGTTGGGCTGAAGTTTACTAATACGATCCGCAATCTTAGGACTAGGATCCGCAATGGTACGGGAACGTACATCCATTTCGCTTCCTGGTTGGAAGGCATTAAAATACAAGTGGTAATACACACGATTTAATACATCAGGTGAGTTGTTAGTGTAAACCAATTTTTGCTTTCCTTTATATTGAAAAGTGTTAACATCCATATCAATTTCCATGTCGTAGTCCACGTGCTGTTGCCAATGGCAGTCCATTTTTTCCGCAGAAGGACTTTGAGCCATAATTTGCGTAGATCCGCAAGAGCACATTAACACTGAACAAAAAAAGCTAAAAATGAACTTCTTCATAATATTATAGTTTTAGTAATCTGTAATTTGAAAACAAAGCCAACATGTAGTTTTACATGACACCATACATGGCTAAATTGCACAATCATAAAGGTATTGGGTTTCTATCGTCCTGAGCGAAGCAAGGATTCTTCGCTTCGCTCTGAAAGACACTCTTAGAAAGATTTTATTTAATTTTTGAAGCCATAATTAAAGCATTATAAGCATTAGCTATTTTCCCAGAAGAGGATAACTCCATAAATGGCTTTACATTGGAAGCATCACCGCCAACGACAACTTTTGTGGTCAATGGTAATCCAGAATCTAAAATAACTTGTTTCACTTGAGCAGCACTTAGGCTAGGATACTGCGAACGGATTAATGCTGCAATACCAGCTACACCAGGTGCTGCCATAGAAGTTCCACCGTTAAAATCGTATTCGTTTTCTGGCATTGTTGAGTAGATAGCTGAGCCAGGAGCAAATATGTCTACGTTCTTTTTTCCATAATTAGAAAAGCCCGAAACCATTTTAGAACCATACTTTTGGGTTAGAGAGCCAACTCTTATATAAGTATTTGAAACTTCAACAAAATCAACATTATCATCAGGGAAATTAGGTTCAACATCTACATTTTCACTAGAATTCCCAGCAGCGTGAACAAAAACCACATCGTTATCTGAGGCATATTTAATCGCATCTCTTACCCATTTAGCATGTGGCGAAAACGATTTTCCAAAACTACCATTAATAACCTTTGCTCCATTATCTACCGCATAGCGAATAGCCAAGGCAACGTCTTTATCGTATTCGTCTCCGTTAGGAACAGTTCTCAAGGCCATGATTTCAACATTGTTGGCCACCCCATTTGCACCTTTTCCGTTATTGCGTTCTGCAGCAATAATACCAGCAACGTGTGTACCGTGCGATTCAGATTTTTTTACGGGTTTTACATTTCCATTACCGTAACCAGTATCGGAAAGATCGTTTACGTTATCACCAGTTTTACGACCCGAAAAGTTTTTATTTAGGTTATAATTTAGGCGTTCATTGATTGATTCTTGGACACCTTTAATCTCTTCATTGGCTTTGGCCATAGTTAAACCGTTAGCACTTACGTTTTGCGCAATTTGTTTTGCTTGCAACAGTGCTTGGTCTTCAGTTGTTATGGCGTTAACTTCTTCCATGGTGTAATCGTCTTTCCCAAAATGTTTTTTTAGGGTATCGTCCGCATTCTTTACCGCTTGTGCGATTTGATCGTACTGTGTTTTACGGCCTGTCCATGTTTGATAATCCTCTTCATATTTAGCCTCTGCAGTAGCATAATCTGGGTGTGATTTGTCTCCGCTAGCTAAAATTCTTACGTATTCTAATTGCTCATCATAAGCGTCTCCAAGAAAATTCCAGCCATGGATATCGTCAATGTACCCATTGTTGTCATCGTCTTTTCCGTTGTTTGGTATCTCGCCTTTGTTGGTCCAAATGACATCATCTAAATCTTCATGGTCTATGTCAATACCAGAATCGATAACAGCCACAATAATTTTTTTACCTTTTTTCTTTTTAATAAGCTCATTATAAGCTCTATCTACAGCCATGCCGGGAATGGTATCTTTTTCTAAATCTAAGTGTCCCCAATTTTTCTTTTCGGCTTCTGTAAGTTCGGTAACCTTTAAAGGTGATGTATCGATATTTTCAACAGGAGTGGTGAGAATATTAGCTGTAGAACCGCAACCAAAAAATAAAGTTGCAGAAATCCCCATATAACCTAATAGCTTGTAATTCAATTTCATAGTAAATGTATTTTATTTTAATTAAATATAGTATTGCAAGTAAAAACTTCGTTAAGTCTTACTCCTTTTTCTGTGTGTTTTACGGTAATAATTTCGTTATGGGCGTCGTGCTCTAAAAACAGATAATAATTGTGGTCTGCCGCTTTGTTGAGAAATAATTCTTTTTCATCCAAGGTCAACAAAGGGCGTGTATCGTAGCCCATTACAAAAGGCAACGGTAAATGCCCAGTTGTAGGCAGTAAGTCTGCCATGAAGCATATAGTTTTTCCTTTATAGTTTATCATTGGAATCATTTGTTTATCTGTATGACCATCTGCAAAGAAAATATCAAAGCCCAATAGAGAGTTTTTAAGAACTTTATCTTGCGGAAGCTCAGTAAATTTCAATTGCCCACTTTCTTCCATTGGCAAAATATTTTCCTTTAAAAAGGATGCTTTTTCACGTCTGTTGGGTTGTGTCGCCCAATACCAATGATCTGCATTGCTCCAAAAATGAGCATTCTTAAAAGCAGGTTCATAGCCTGTTTTTTCTTTGTTCCATTGAATGCTTCCTCCACAGTGATCAAAGTGAAGATGTGTCATAAAAACATCAGTAACATCGTCTCTATGAAAACCATACTTAGCCAATGACTTATCCAAGGAATCATCACCCCAAAGAAAGTAATAGCCATAAAACTTTTCACTTTGTTTATTGCCCATACCCGTGTCTATTAAAATTAAGCGATCACCATCTTCAATTAATAAACAACGTGCCGCAATATCAATCATGTTATTGCTATCAGCAGGGTTTGTTCTGTTCCAAAGCGATTTGGGCACTACACCAAACATTGCTCCGCCATCGAGCTTAAAGTTACCAGCATTTATAGGATAAAGTTTCATAGATGTGCAATTTACCAAATTCGTGTATAATACTTAATGAACTTTAGACTTTATTAAGATTTTTTGGGTTGTAAAAAAAAGGCTATTTTCGAAAAGCATAAAAAAACGTAAATCATGGTTGAATTAGCGGGTATTATAATTCTTGGAATATTAGCGCAGTGGGTTGCTTGGAAGTTTAAGATTCCTGCAATTTTACCCTTAATTTTAATCGGTTTATTGGTTGGCCCTATCGCCGCAGAGTTTATTAATGAAGACGGTACAAAATGGATTGAGCCTATTTGGAACGAAGAACAGAAAAAGGGGCTTTTTCCAGGTGAAGGTCTATTTTACTTTGTGTCTCTTGCTATTAGTATTATACTTTTTGAAGGTGGACTTACACTAAAGCGCAGTGAAATCAGAAATGTTGGTCCGGTTATTACCAAATTAATCACTGTTGGAGCAGCGGTAACTTTTTTCGGTGGAGCGGTATTGGCACACTATTTATTTGGTTTAAGTTGGGACTTGTGCTTTTTATTTTCAGGATTAATTATTGTTACGGGACCAACTGTAATTACACCAATACTGAGGAATATTCCTCTAAAGCGAGATGTGTCGACAGTTTTAAAATGGGAAGGGATCCTCATCGACCCTATAGGAGCTTTAGTGGCTGTTTTGGTTTTTGAATTCATTTTTGTTGGTGGTGAAGTAGGGTTTACAAAAACAGCTTTGATTGAGTTTGGAAAAATAGTTCTTTTCGGAACCACATTTGGTTTTACCTTTGCACATGCTCTGGTATTTGCTATTAATAAGAAGTTTATTCCGCATTATTTACTGAATGTAGTGTCATTATCCGTTGTGCTTTTAGTTTTTATTGAATCCGAAGTTTTTGCCCATGAATCTGGTCTACTAGCGGTAGTGGTTATGGGAATGGTAATAGGCAATAGCAAACTCGATAACATAAAGGAACTGCTCTATTTTAAAGAATCATTAAGCGTATTATTAATATCTATACTTTTTATATTACTATCGGCCAATATTAATTATAATGACCTTATGTTATTATATCGATGGGAGACACTGGCTTTATTTTTAGTCATAGTTTTTATAATAAGACCTTTGGCCGTATTTATTAGCGCACAAGGTTCTAAACTAAAAATGAATGAGAAAATGTTTATCAGTTGGGTTGGCCCTCGAGGTATCGTAGCAGCTGGTATCGCCTCACTTTTTGGAAGTAAACTTAGAGCAGAGGATGTTGTGGGAGCTGAATATATCACCCCTTTAGTGTTTATGATTGTTCTGGGCACTGTGCTTTTAAACGCCACAACAGCACGATTGTTTGCAAGGATTTCAGGAGTATTTCTAATGAAATCTGAAGGCATATTAATTATAGGGGCGTCTAAAGTATCTCGTTTAATAGCTCAATATTTAATCGATAATGGAAGGCATGTGGTTTTGGTAGATAGCAATCAAAACAATGTAAACGAAGCTGAGAAGATGGGAGTCGAAGCCTATACAGAGAACATATATTCGGATACCTTAAAGGATAATGTTGAGTTTAACGACATAGGTTATCTATTGGCATTAACAGGCAATGCAGATATTAACCGTTATGCCGTTGAAAAATTTGGAGCCCAATTTGGTGAGCACGGCTCTTTTAGACTAGCATCTAAGATGGAGTTGGAAAATGGTTCGATTTTACCCGAGGATGGTGTCTTCACATTATCTGATGATTTTAACAACCTTATCGAAGTTTCTGAAAATTACCCAAATATCCAAGAGGTTACGGTAAAGGATTTGGAGTCTTACAATGACAAGCTCGAGAACATAAAATCCAATAAAGATCAAATACCACTTTTCCTTAAAACCAGTAAAGGTGAAATTCATATTATTCCATCCTTAGATGACAATGTAGAAAAAGAAATAGATACCAAAAGCAAATTAGTTTATATGGGAAAGGCTTTAGCTTAATAAAACCCAAAACTTGCAAACTCGAATAAAAAATGAAACAGGAGGCAAAAATTCCTAATCATTAAGCTTTAAAACAGCCATAAACGCTTGCTGGGGAATTTCTACATTACCGACTTGTCGCATGCGCTTTTTACCTTTTTTCTGCTTTTCTAAGAGTTTACGCTTACGGGAAATGTCACCACCATAACATTTGGCCGTAACATCTTTACGAAGTGCTTTTATGGTTTCTCTAGCAATTATTTTGGCGCCAATAGCAGCCTGTACAGGAATATCAAACTGTTGTCTCGGGATTAGCTCCTTTAACTTTTCAGTCATTTTCTTACCTATGGTGTAAGCATTATCAGCGTGCACAAGTGCCGATAGTGCATCGACTGTTTGTGCATTTAATAAAACATCTACACGTACCAGTTTAGAAGATCTCATTCCTATTGGTGAATAATCAAAAGACGCATATCCTTTTGAAACTGTTTTTAAACGATCGTAAAAATCAAAAACAATTTCAGCTAACGGCATGTCAAAACTAAGCTCAACACGCTCGGTAGTTAAATAGGTCTGATTCGTTATTTGCCCTCTTTTTTCAATACAGAGGCTCATTACAGGGCCGATAAAATCAGATTTTGTAATAATTGTAGCTTTTATATAGGGCTCTTCAACACGATTTAATGTTGAGGGTTCGGGCAAATCAGAAGGGTTATTAACGATAACAACATCATCAGGGTTTTTGTTGGTAAAAGCATGATAACTTACGTTAGGTACCGTTGTAATCACAGTCATATTAAACTCACGCTCCAAACGCTCTTGAATGATTTCTAAGTGCAACATACCCAGGAAACCACAGCGAAAACCAAACCCTAAGGCAGCAGAGCTCTCTGGTTGAAACACCAAAGATGCATCATTGAGCTGAAGCTTCTCCATAGAAGCACGTAACTCTTCGTAATCTTCTGTATCTACAGGATATATACCCGCAAAAACCATAGGTTTTACATCCTCAAAACCTTCAACAATATTAGTAGTTGGGTTAGCAAAATCGGTAATAGTATCTCCAACCTTTACTTCCTTAGCCGTTTTAATACCAGTAATTAAATAACCCACATCACCTGCTTTAACGCTCTGTTTGGGCACTTGGTTGAGTTTCAATGTTCCTACCTCATCGGCAAAATATTCTTTATCCGTAGCAACAAACTTAATTTTCTGACCTTTCTTAATTTCGCCGTTAAAAACCCTAAAATAAGTTTCAATTCCTCTAAAGGTGTTGTAAACAGAATCAAAAATTAGTGCTTGTAAAGGCTCATCAGGATTACCTTTTGGTGCAGGAACTCGTTCTATTATTGCTTTTAAAACATTATCCACGCCATAGCCTGTTTTTCCGCTTGCATGTATCACTTCTTCAGGGTCGCAACCTAATAAATCAACAATATCATCTGTTACCTCTTCAGGGTTTGCACTTGGCAAATCCACTTTATTAAGAACGGGGATAATCTCCAAATCATTTTCTAAAGCGAGATAAAGATTAGAAATAGTTTGTGCCTGAATACTTTGGGCTGCATCTACAATTAACAAAGCTCCCTCACATGCAGCGATAGAGCGTGACACCTCATACGAGAAGTCGACATGCCCAGGAGTATCAATTAAATTGAGGATATATTCCTGTCCATCAAGAATATACTCCATCTGTATGGCGTGAGATTTTATGGTAATACCACGTTCGCGTTCCAAGTCCATATTATCTAATAATTGGTCTTGTTTTTCGCGAGCGGTAACCGAGCCGGTATAATCTAACAAGCGATCTGCCAGTGTACTTTTTCCGTGGTCTATATGTGCAATAATGCAAAAATTGCGAATATTCTTCATCTATCTATGGCAATATTAAGACTGCAAATATAATTGATTTCTTATGCTTTATAACACCTAAGAGCACATTTAAAACTCGATAAACTACGGAAAAACCATAATATAAAGTAAAAAACAATCTTTATATTGCAGTACAAACCTGACTAATGATTGCCCACCTACGATTTTGCATAAGCACAATAATCTTTGTGCTGTCTTCCAGTGCTTTTGCACAAGATTTTTCTATTTCTGGTAAAGTAGTCGATATGAATGGAAACCCCATTGAATTTGCCAATGTTATCATTTCTATAGAAAACCAGGAAGAATTTTTTAAAGGAACATCTACGAATGATAAAGGCTATTTTAAAATTGAAAATTTGACCGAAGCAGCATATTATGTTAGAATTAGTTTTATCGGCCATACTGAATTCAATCAAATAATTGTATTAAACGGTAATTTGAACCTAAAAACAGTTCAGCTTAAAGAATCGCCAGAAAGCTTGGAAGAAGTCACTATTACAGCTCAAAAACCAACAATTACCCGAAAACCAGACCGCTTAATATTTAATGTTGAAAACACGGCACTTATTGAAAAATCCACACTGGGAGTTTTAAGAAGCACACCAGGCGTTATCATAACCGAGGGAGGCATAAATGTTAGAAACGCGCCAGCTACGGTTTACATCAATAATAGAAAAGTACAGTTAACATCAGATGAGTTAATACAGCTTTTAGAAAGTGCACCTGCCAATAGTATAAAGTCAGTTGAGGTTATTACAAATCCGCCAGCAAGCTACGATGCGGATAGTGGTTCGGTTATCAATATTATAATGGACAAGAATTTAATAACGGGCTATAGAGGAAGTGTTTATACAAATTATACCCAAGGTGTATTTCCTAGATATAATGCTGGGACAAGCCATTATTTTAAAAACAATAAGATTAACATCAATATAAACTATAATTATACAGGTCAAAAAATCAATAGAGACCAAGATGACAGAGTTGATTTTTTAAACGGAGAAAATGAGATAGATCAAATATGGGAATCTGATGTCAATAGAAACACACGTTCCGAAACCCATAACCTTAACCTTAATTTTGATTATTACATTAATGACAGAAATACATTAAGCCTAACAAGTACAGGGTTGTACACTCCATATTTTAAATATGAAATAAAAAACAGCACCGATATTTTTAATGCTGACCAAAGCTTTCTTTCAAATTTTACGGCAAACAATTTATCTAGAGATAACAAATATAACATTGGTACAGATCTAATTTTTAGACATGATTTTGCTAATGATGCCAACCTAACGTATAGCGGGCATTTTACTGTCTACGATTATGAGCGCGATCAGGATGTATTTCAAGATGAACCCGGAGATGAAGATGATTCGGAGTTCAACACACTAGCCAATCAATACACAAAAATTTTCACAAGCAAAATAGACTATAATTTACCTATTGATGAAAATTCAGCTTTTGATGCAGGGGTAAAATATTCTAACGTTAACACAGATAGTGATATTGCAAGATTGGATATCATTAATGGGCAAGAAGTTCCCAATGTTGAAAATACGGATGCATTTCAATACAACGAAAACGTATTTGCTGCTTATGCAAACTATAGTAAATCTTGGGAGAAATGGAACTTAAATGTTGGTTTAAGAGTTGAGCAAACCAATATTGAGGGCAGATCTTTAACATTACTCGAAACTAACAAGCAAGACTATCTAAACTGGTTTCCGACATTGAGTGTATCCCACCAAGTCACGGATGATATTAGTGTAAATGGAAATTATAAACGCAGTATCAACAGGCCAAGCTATACCAACCTCAATCCTTTTACGTTCTTTTTTAACGAAAACACGGTGTTTTTGGGCAATCCAAATCTTGTGCCAACTTATATAGATTATTACAAAGTAGGAATTGACTTTTTAAAATATTTTTCTGTCGAAGCCTATTACATGAATTACGACGGTGATATTGTAGAGTTGCCCAGACAGAACAATACCACAAATGTTTTAGCTTGGACTCCTACTAATTTAGATAATAAGACGGATTTTGGTTTCGACGTTCTATTCAACTATTACCCTTCAAGTAGGTTTGGTCTATATGCAGCAGTTTCTGTTTTTAATATTACAGAAGAGGCTAACTTTGACAACGAAACTGTGAAGCTAGACCAATGGTCCCAACTTTTTATTCTGTCACCCAATGTATCATTTTTAAAAGATAACAGCTTAAAGATAAATGCATCGTTTTGGTGGATGACAAAAAATTTGCAGAGTTTGCAAACCGTTCAAAACTTAGTGTTCTCCAATATTAGCATTTCTAAATCCATATTAAATGAAAAGGGAGTCATTTCATTGAGCGTAGAGGATCTGTTCAACAAGCAAGATTTTGATCAATCAGTAAGTTATTTAAACCAATCGAGCTCTAATTTTATAGATTTAGATAACAGATTTATAAAGCTGGGGTTCCGCTATAAGTTTGGGAACACAAAACTTAATACAAACGAGCGTGCTAGTGATGTAGAAGAGCGCAATCGATTAAAGGATCTACAATAGTAATAATCTAATCTTGCCACTCAGCAATAAACAAATTGGTGTCTCTACCACCACCATTGTTTCGGTTAGACGAAAAAGCCAAATACTTACCGTCATTTGAAAACACAGGAAACGCATCAAAAGTCTCCCCATGCGTAATCCGGGTTAAATTCTTTCCATCAATATCAATTAAATACAGATTAAAGGGGAAACCACGCTCAGCTTCAAAATTAGAAGAGAACAGTATTTTTTCTCCAGAAGGATGAAAAAACGGACTCCAATTGGCATTGCCCAAATCTGTTAATTGTCTTAAACCAGTACCATCAGCATTACAAATGTATAGTTCCATCTCAGTTGGCTCAACCAAACCTTCTGCCAATAAGTCTTTATAATCCTTAATTTCCTGTTCTGTTTTTGGACGTGACGAGCGGAAGATTAGTTTTGTTCCGTCCGGTGAAAAGAATGCTCCGCCATCATAACCCAATTCATTGGTAATTTGTTTCACATTTGTGCCGTCAATATTCATGGTGTAGAGTTCTAAATCACCACTACGTGTTGAGGTAAACACAATTTTATCACCTTTTGGTGATACGGTTGGCTCAGCGTCGTAACCAACTTCATCTGTAAGCTGTTTTACGATGTTACCTTCTAAATCCGCAACAAAAATGTCGTAGCTATCGTAAATTGGCCAAATGTATTTCCCGTTTTTACGTAACGGAGTTTCTGGGCACTCATCTTGCTTTAAGTGTGTTGAAGCATAGATTATATGCTTGTTATCTGGCAAAAAGTAAGCACAAGTTGTACGGCCTTTCCCGGTACTTACCATTGGTGGAGCGATGCTATCGGTAAAAGTTTCGTCAGCATTCATTAAAAACATTTGGTCGCAGCCTACATTCCATTTTGTGTTGTTAGACTGAAACACCAATTGTTTGTCGTCAAAGCTCCAATATGCTTCAGCATTGTCACCTCCAAAAGTGACTTGCCTTAGAGATTTAAAGTTTTTTTCTTCAGGAAAGATTAACGGATTTTTCGTTTCCGTTGAATCTACTTCGGTTTTAGCAGATGTGTTTTTAGATTTGGAATTTTCGGTTTTACAAGATAAAAATGATATAAATAGAATAAGAAGTACAGCTATTTTCTTCATGTTAAAGATTTATATAAGTGGGTTTTAATGCCTAATTTTGCGCAAAAATAAGACTTACAGATGAAAAATTTGATGCTTTTAACGCTTTTGGTTAGTTTCTTATCTTGTAAAAACGAACCAACAGTTACCGAAAATAAAATAAAGGATGATGTTGCTTTTTTATCAGATGATAAATTAGAAGGCCGACAAACAGGTACCGAAGGAGAAGTTAAAGCTTCCGAATATATTATAAAACGTTTTAAAGACATAGGGTTACAGTCAAAGGGAACCGAAGGTTATCTGCAACCGTTCTCGTTTAAGCCCAAAACAGATCCGCATAAAGAAGTAGAGTTTACAACTAACGCAGATAGTACAATTACAGGAAATAACGTCATTGGTTTTATAGATAACAATGCAAAAACAACTGTGGTTATCGGGGCGCATTACGACCATTTAGGTTTTGGAGGTGAAGGGTCTTTGTACAGAGAAAAAAATAAAGCAGTACATAATGGAGCGGATGATAACGCCAGTGGGGTTGCTGTGATGCTTAACCTCGCAGGCCGTTTAAAAATTAAAAATGATACGGCTGAGGTAAAAGACAAAAACAACTATTTGTTTATGGCATTTTCTGGTGAGGAAATGGGTTTATTGGGCTCTAATTACTTTTCCAAAAACCCAACCGTTGACGCTGCATCCATTAACTATATGATTAATATGGATATGGTTGGCCGTATGAAAGCAGATAGTACTTTGGCGGTGTACGGTACAGGAACTTCACCAATATTCAAACAAACAATAAAATCTAACAACGAAAAGTTTAGATTAATTGAAAATGAAAGTGGAGTAGGGCCGAGTGACCATACGTCATTTTATTTAATCGATGTACCTGTACTACATTTTTTTACTGGGCAGCACGAAGATTACCACAAACCTGGAGATGATGCAGAAAAGCTGAATTATGAAGGGATGGATTTAATTTCGGATTACATTTTCAATATTATTTCAGATTTAGATGACAATGGAGAATTGGCTTTTAGAAAAACAAAAAACGAAAGTGAAGAAACACCGCGATTCAAGGTTGGTTTAGGTGTGGTTCCCGATTATTTGTTCGATGGAAAAGGTATGCGCATCGATGGAACAAGAGAGGAAACACCAGCGTTTAATGCAGGTTTAAAAAAGGGTGATGTGGTTGTGAAACTAGGCGATAGTACGGTTACCGATATGATGAGTTACATGAGAGCACTCTCTGTTTTTGATAAAGGTGATGAAGCTGATATCACTGTGAAACGAGGCGAAGAAATTATAGAAACTAAGGTGAATTTTTAATACTTTATCTAGCATTTTTTCGCAAATCTATTTTTAATTGTATTTTAAGCGACTCAAACATATAATATAGAAATGAAAAAATTATTAGCCCTTTTGTGCCTATCTACGTTATTTTTCGCATTTACATGCGAAAATGAACCTTTGGATTTTGACCCTGAAACTGGAGGAACCGATGCAGCCTTACTAGGTGAATGGAATCTCTCTGGTTTTGAAGTATCATTAAATACATCAACAGATTTTCAGGGTGTGGAAATAACATCTGATCTTGAAGTTTACAGTACAACAGAAGATTATACTTTAAACTTTGCCGCAAACAGTTATACTACCAACGGTAGTTATAGCTATATAGCAGAAATTACTGCGAACGGAATTGTAATTCCTGCTGAACCTTACACATTAGATAACGTAAGTGGTAGTGGAAATTATTCCGTTAATGGAAACGAAATAACTGTAGATGGTTCATTTTTTGAATTTACTTTTGAAGGTATGGACTTTTCAGAACTAGATGGGGAACAAACGGCAACCTTTGAAATCTCTGATAACGGACAGACATTAACATTTAGCCAAAATGAAACCACAACTGAAACTGATGCAACAACTGGAGCCGTAGTGACAAGCACTCAGGTATCTACTTCTGTTTGGACCAGAGGCGCAGTGTCTAACGATTGTGAAGCAGAAGCAGCAACTAACGCTGCCGCTGCGGCATATAATGCAGATACTGAAAATGAAGACTTGTGCGTAGCCTACAGAGAAGCCTTAGAAGCTCAAATTACAGAATGTGGAGATACCGACGGAAGCTTACAAGCCCTTATAGACGATTTAGGAGACTGTGCATCAGTATCCTCTAATGGAACTTTATCTGTTACGACAGGGACATTAAACATTGAATTTGTAGATCAAAACGTGACGTTTGAGAATGGTACTATTTCTGTAAATGGCGTTAGTCAAGGAGGAAATTATGTTATAAACTTTCAAGTTGCAGAAGGAGCTACAGGTACAGATGTGATTCAAAATTTTGTATTGACACTAAACGGAACGGATTATTTTCCTTCTACCCAAGGGTTTGATGACTTTACATCAGATACTTCTGTAAGTAGCGGTAATATTTTGCAAGCCACATTTTTTGGTTTAGTAGAAAGTAATGCTGGTGCAGATTTAAGCTTAACTCAAGGAATGGTTGATTTAACTTATTAATTACGTAATATGGTTGAGTGGATTTTGGATATTAGTAGATGACCAACAAAAATGTAATATCTAAAATCCACTTAATTATTTCTATAATAATTGTAGTTCCCGTAGCATTTGTTTACGGATTTAACCCAAGCTCTCAATTCAATATTCACTTACAAACGCTAGATGAACAGAACTTCTTCAAAGCGATAATGGGATTGTATTTAGGCTTTTCTGTCGTATGGCTTTTGGGGATTTTAAAAACTAATTATCTAAAACCTGCCTTAATAAGTAATGTTGTTTTTATGCTTGGTTTAGCATTAGGAAGGTCCTTAAGTTGGGCAATAGATGGTGCACCAACACAAGCCTACATTATTGGTACTTTAGGAGAATTTATTTTAGGGTTTTATGGGCTTTGGGTACTAATAACCCAATACCAAAGCACCACAAATACATAGATTTATAATAATATAACTTAACAAGAATTTAGTTTTATAACCAACAAAAACAAATTGCTCTTTTTAGGTTTTTAACAAAAAGCCCTAATTTTGCTTCAAAATTTTAAGACTTGGTTAAAATAGGAGATATAGAATTAGGTGAGTTTCCATTGCTTTTAGCTCCAATGGAAGATGTTAGTGATCCTCCGTTTCGTGCTTTATGCAAAGAACAGGGAGCTGATGTGGTGTATACTGAGTTTGTATCTAGTGAGGGTTTAATTCGTAATGCCGCAAAAAGCGTTATGAAGTTAGATATTTATGAAAAAGAGCGGCCAGTTGGCATTCAGATTTTTGGTGCCAATATGGACAGTATGTTGCAGACCATAGATATTGTAGAAAAGTCAAAGCCAGATATTATTGATATTAATTTTGGGTGTCCCGTTAAAAAAGTAGTATCGAAAGGAGCAGGAGCAGGAATCTTAAAAGATGTTTGCCTAATGGAAAAGCTTACTGCCGAAATGGTAAAACGCACTCATTTACCAGTAACTGTAAAAACACGTTTAGGTTGGGATCATGACTCTATTAAAATTGTTGAAGTTGCTGAGCGCTTGCAAGATGTTGGTATAAAATCAATAGCCATTCACGGACGTACTCGTGCCCAAATGTACAAAGGCAATGCAGATTGGAAACCTATTGCCGAGGTGAAAAATAACCCGAGAATGCATATTCCTGTATTTGGGAATGGGGATGTTAATACTCCCGAAAAAGCTGTAGAAATGCGAGACAGTTATGGTCTCGATGGTGCAATGATCGGTAGAGCATCTATTGGTAATCCTTGGTTTTTCAAACAAGTAAAACACTATTTTAAAACAGGAGAATATTTAGCTCCTATCTCAATGCCAGAACGTGTAGAAGCTGCAAGACGCCATTTACAAATGTCCATTGATTGGAAAGGTGAAAAACTTGGTGTTTTTGAAACCAGACGACATTACACAAATTACTTTAAAGGCATACCAAACTTTAAAGAATATCGAATGAAAATGGTAACAAGTGATGATTCAAAAGATGTCTTCGCTACTTTTGATGAGGTACTCGAAAAGTTTAGCGATTACCAATTTGTTTAGGGTTTTCGCTAAGTTACAAGTGCATAAATACTATCGCGTAATTTAAGATCGAATCAACTTTTTTGTAATGCGTTGTGAAGCTATTTGCGAGGCTATGATCCCTAAGGCAAAAATTGTTGCCAATACAATAAGTATATTTAAGAAGTTTAACCTTACGGGATAAGGCAAATCGGGAGTTAGCATTACTAAACTAAAAGCTTGTTGCAAAAACACAATCAACAATCCAACAGTAACACCGATAATGCCACTTACCATAGTCATTAAACTACCCTGCCAAAAGAAAATAGACTTTATCTCTTTGGGTTGAGCTCCTAAATTAAATAACGTGTTTAAGGATTTCTTTTTGTCTAATATCATCATTATAATAGCACCGATAACATTAAAGAGTGCAATGATAATCACCAAAGTAAAAATGAGATAAATTGCTAAGTTTTCAGTATTTAGCATTTTAAACAAAGCATCGTTAAGCTGTTCTCTGTTCTTAATCACAAACTTATCTTTAAACGTGTTTTTAAGCTGTGTTCTAACCTCATTTTCACTGGCATTAGATGTTAGTTTTAATTCTAGGGAACTTATGCGATTGTCTTCATAGTTGAGTAATTTTTTTGCCAAGCTTATATCCGAGAACACATACTCTTCATTAAGCTCTTCGTTAATATCAAAAAGCCCAACGTTACTTACATAGACAGAATTATAAATACTTTTTAGTGAGCTCGACTGCCCTTTTCCGGGTTTTGGAACATAGAGCGCTAGTGGTTTTCGGTAATTAAGAATGCCAAATGAGAGGTTGTTAGAAATTCCCCAACCAGAAACCACATCATTACTATTGGCTGATAACCAGTTGCCCTTAGTTACCATAGAGTCAATATTGGTAACATTTAAGTAATTGGAATCCACACCTTTTAAAGTGGCGAGCAGATTCTTATTTTCAGATTTTATAATGATACGCTCTTCAATAATTTCAGAATAATAAGCTATACCACTAATTGAATTCAATTTGGATTTATCGGTTTCAGAAAACAAAAATGATTTGCCTTCTATTGAAATCAATTTTAAATCAGGGTCTACAAAAGAAGAAAACTGAAGGCTGTAATCTTTTAGTCCTGCAAAAACAGAAAGCACAATAAATAAAGCTGCTGATGCAATAATAACTCCGCCAGAAGCAATACTTGTCATTATATTTATAGCATTATTACTGCTTTTAGAAAACAGGTAACGTTTTGCTATATAGATAGGAAAGTTCAATCTAGGATTTTTTTCTGTCGTCCAGTAAATCAGGATTTTCTATGGGATTATCACCTTCTCTAAGAGAACGTTCAATGCCATCAATATATTCTAAAGAATCGTCGATAAAAAATTCGAGTTCAGGCATTCGTCTTAATTGATGGCGCGTACGTTGTGCCAACTCATGTCTAATTAACGGTTTATTAGACTTTATACCTTCTAGTAAAGATTGTGCTTCTTTATTCGGAAAAATACTTAAGTAAACTTTAGCTATAGATAAATCTACAGTGACACTAACCTTAGACACCGAAATTATTACGCCTTTAAGCCCACCTTCAGATGCAGCACGTTGCAAAACATCTACCAAGTCTTGTTGTAGAATACCTGCTATTTTTTTCTGTCTATTGCTTTCCATAATGCAAAAGTATAGGATATTTGAAGATTATCTTATTTTGATAGTAGAAATTATTGAGTAGATGTCTATTTTTATAGAAACTAAAAATAAAGATTCTCGCTTTCTCGGGAAACACATATGAAAAAAATAGAGCACATAGGCATAGCCGTTAAGGATATAGAAGCGTCTAACGATCTTTTTGAGTCGTTATTCGGAAAGGCACATTATAAAATAGAAGACGTGGAAAGTGAAGGTGTGAAAACCTCTTTTTTTGAGTGTGGCCCTAATAAAATTGAATTGCTTCAGGCTACAAAAGATGATAGTCCGATAGCGAAGTTCATAGAAAAAAAGGGGGAAGGCATTCACCATATAGCATTTGCTGTAGATAATATTGAAGAGGAAATAAAGCGTCTTACGGAAGACGGTTTTAAAATGATACACGAAAAGCCCAAAAAAGGAGCAGATAATAAGCGCATTGCATTTTTGCACCCCAAATCCACAAATGGCGTTTTAATAGAGTTATGCCAAGACATAAAGGATTAAAACGATTTGTTTTTCTTGTAGAGTTTTAAAATATATAGTAATATTGCACTCGCTTTAGAAATAAAGCAAATTGACATTGGTCAATTGGTCCTATAGCTCAGTTGGTTAGAGCACCTGACTCATAATCAGGTGGTCCATGGTTCGAGTCCATGTGGGACCACTAAAAAAGAACCGAGAAATTCTTTAAGCGTTTGAAAACAGTAATATAAACTGGTTTCAAACGCTTCTTTTGTTTAATCTAATAACATCAAAAAACAAGGATTTCCACGGAAAAACAGATAGAAAACACAATACAAGATGATTCTTCTGTGTCACAAAAACCTTTTTAAGCGATTTAGGTTATTGTAAAAATTGATTTTTTAACAAACCTTAGAACAACGTGTTCTTTAGTTTTATTACCTATTTAAGGTCGTTACCTGTCATTAAGTACGGAAACGACAATGTTAAAAAATTAATTAAAACGCTATGAAAAAAAATTATCTATTATTTGCAACCATTTTATTTTTAATCCAAAATGTCTTAATAGCCCAGAACGAACCACAAATAGATGGGGATACATTTATATGCCCTTTTAGTTCAGGAACAGTTTCTGTGGTTAATGGAATAACATACGACACCTATCAGTGGTATTTTGAATATTTTGGAGTAACTGGTTTTGAACCCATAGAGGGAGCTACTAATGACACGTTCACTTATGACTGGGAAAATTATGATGCTGGTTCTTTTAAGCTTATTGCTACCCTTGGTGGTGAGACCTTGGAGTCAAACATCCTTGAAATAGACAGTTACTGGCCATTAGATTTAATCGTCTTTCATGATTATGGCCTTGAGGTTATTTTTGATCCCGTGACAAGAGCCTTTCAAATGTGTCCGGGCGATGTTATTACCAATACGGTTAATATACCCTATACTATTTGTCAATGGTATAAGGACGGTGAGGCTATTGATGGCGCTACGGAAACTACTTATTTAATTACAGAACCGGGTCTTTATACTGTAATTGCGGCTCCTGATTATTGCCCTAATCTTACACAAGAAATCGACCCAATTGTGGTAGAATATAAACAAGATTGTTCCTTGAGTATTGACGATAATTATAGTAGTGACTTTGTGCTTTATCCTAATCCTGCCAAAGACCGTTTAATCATAGATTTTAAGACCCCTCAATCTAAGGCAACAATTAGTATTTTTGATTTACAGGGGAGAAAAAATCACGAAATAAAACTTGGAAATTCTATAGTAAGCGATTTAGATATCGATGTTTCTGGTTTAAGCAAGGGATTATACTTTATGGTCATTGAATTGAATAATGCCATTTTGAAAAAGAAATTTATAAAACGCTGAGGTTAATGTTGCGTTTAATGACAACCTCTAGTCTTAATCTAGAATATTCTAAAATTAAAGATGAAAAAGTAACTATAATTTTTACGGGTAGTCCATATAAATCTCTTTTAAAAGCAAGCCTGTCTTTAAAGTGATAATCTATTTTTATAAAATAATTCTGAAGAATAAATATGACTTTAGGGGCAGCTTCTTGCATCGGAATACCCAGTTGAATTTTAACCAAAACTTTTTAGCAAATAAGGCAAGTTGGCCCATTGAGTTCAAACATTTTTACTTTAACGCACCACTGAGGTCAATATATTGCAGTAGAAATGGAAAATTAATATTATATTTGTGTTATATTTTGTAGGAAATGTGAATTTCTTCCCTATTTTTACACATTTCGTCGATGATATTTGCTGTTCAAAGATGTTTTTTAGTTGTATTTATTTTGTTAGCTGAGTTTTTTTTTTACTTTTACACACCCTTAATTGATAATATGAAGGATAGAAAAATATTTGTCTCAACCATATTTTTTTCCTTAGGCTTAATCTCTATGGCTCAAGGAAGCACTCCTCCTCCACCAATGCCACCACCACCACCAGGACTTCCCATTGATAATGGGATAATACTGCTATTCTTTTTGGCCTTGAGTTTTGGAACCTATAAGGCTTACAAGTTTTCGAGAAAAAACGCTTAGTGTCGCAAATCATTTAAGCGTTTCACATATTTCCCAATGACATCAAATTCTAGGTTGACTTTATCGCCCAAAGTCAAAGCTTTAAAAGTAGTATGCTCGTAAGTAAATGGAATTATGGCTACAGAAAATTGATTTAATTTTGAATTTACAACCGTTAAGCTAACACCATTTACAGTGATAGATCCTTTTTCTATGGTAATGTTGTTGAGATGCTTATCATACTCAAAAGTAAATAACCAACTGCCATCATCTTCAGCAATAGAAATACACTCTGCAGTTTGATCCACGTGCCCTTGTACGATATGGCCATCTAAGCGATCGCCCAGTTTCATAGCACGTTCAATGTTTACAAGATCGCCTGCAGAAAGTAAACCCATATTGGTTTTATCTAATGTTTCTTGTATGGCTGTAACGGTATAAATATTTCCATCAATTTTTACAACAGTTAAACAGACTCCGTTATGCGCCACACTTTGATCAACCTTTAATTCTGAAGCAATAGAAGTCTTAACTGTAATATGAAGGTTCCCTCCATCTTTTTCAAGCTTTTCTATAGTTCCTAAATCTTCAATGATACCTGTAAACATTATATCTGCTTTATTTGGTTAAATTTGCATTTGCAAAGTTAAGCACACAACTTAACTCAATTATCAATTTTAATAAAAAAATAGGATAATCACTTATTATGAAGAAGGAAGAAAAAGTTGTTGTTGGTATTTCTGTTGGCGACCTTAATGGTATTGGACCAGAAATTATAATCAAAACTTATGAAGACTCAAGGGTATTGGACTTAAATACACCTGTTATTTTTGCTTCGGGTAAAACCATGCAGTTTTTCAAAAATCATTTTAAGAGTAAGATTAACTTTTTTAACATTGATACACCAGATAAATTGGCTCACGGAAAAGTAAATGTAGTCAATGTTTGGAGAGAACCTGTTAAAATTGAGTTTGGCAAGGAAGACCTAAAAATTGGGGAATACGCAATTAAATCTCTCCAAGCTGCTACCAAGGCACTAAAAGACGGAAAAATAGATGTTTTGGTTACGGCTCCAATAAATAAGCACAATATTCAATCAGATAAGTTTAAATTCCCAGGCCATACGGATTATTTAGCTAAAGCACTTAATGGAAAGAGTTTAATGTTTATGGTATCCGAAAACCTTCGTGTAGGTTTGTTAACGGATCACGTACCATTAAAAGACGCAGCAAATCATATTACTAAAGAACTGATAAGGGAAAAAACAACCACAGTAATTACCTCCTTAAAGCAAGACTTCGGGATAAGTAAACCAAAAATTGCTGTTTTAGCGATAAATCCTCATGCCGGTGATAATGGTGTAATTGGCAATGAGGACGATAAAGTTTTAAAACCAACGTTAGAAAAAATAAAATCCGAAGGCCATTTAGTTTATGGCCCATATTCTGCGGATAGTTTTTTTGGCTCCAACACATATACAAAGTTTGATGCGATTATTGCGTCATACCACGATCAAGGCTTAATACCATTTAAGACCATAGCATTTGGGCAAGGTGTAAATTACACGGCTGGTTTAGATAAGGTGAGAACGTCACCAGATCATGGTACGGCATACGAAATCGCAGGGAAAGGACAAGCAGACGAAAGTTCTTTTAAGCAAGCCATATACACAGCAATTAAGATTTATAGGAAGCGATTGGATTTTAACCATTATAGCAAAAACCCTCTAAAAAAAGCGTCAAGGTAGATATCAACAAATTTTGTTAATATCTAAGCTTTAAATAACTAAAAATTTATATATTTGCAGGCTCAAAATGAGTGTGGTAATGAAGGCATTAAAAGAATTTACAATCCCATTTGTTGGATTAAAAGAAGGAGAACACAATTTTGAATTTGAGATAAACAATACGTTCTTTAATACTTTTGAATATGAAGAGTTTAATAAAGCTGATGTAAAAATCAATTTAAAACTCATTAAGAAAGCGACATTATTAGAATTATATTTCTCAGCATCAGGTCATGTAAATATAAATTGCGACCTTACCAATGAGCCTTATAATCAGCAAATTGAAGACGAATTTAAGTTGGTTGTTAAATTTGGTTCAGAGTATAATGATGATAATGAAGACATATTGATTATACCTCATGGCGAATACGAAATTAATGTAGCCCAGTATATTTATGAGCTCATTGTATTGGCAGTACCAGTAAAACGTGTGCACCCAGGTATTGAAGACGGAACGTTGCAATCAGACATACTTTCAAAATTGGAAGAACTAAGTCCAAATGAGGACAAAAAAACAAAATCATCAGAGGATATTGATCCTCGTTGGAATAATTTAAAAAAACTATTAACGGATAAATAACATTTAAAATGGCACATCCAAAACGTAAAATATCAAAAACAAGAAGAGATAAAAGAAGAACACATTATAAGGCTTCTGTACCTCAAATAGCAACTTGCCCAACTACTGGTGAGCCACACTTATACCATAGAGCACACTGGCACGAAGGTAAATTATATTACAGAGGTCAGGTTTTAATCGACAATTCTACTGAAGGAGAAAATTTAGCATAGGTATTATGCACGCATATAATAAAACGCTCACTTGTGAGCGTTTTTTTTGTTATTATTTTCTCAATAAGGCAAAAACTGCTTAATTTGCACTATTATTTGCCAAAAAATGCCGAAAATTGATTAAAAACGCTTGATTTTTGTCATTTTTCAATACTTTTAATTTAATATAAAAGCTAATAATGAGTAAAATCACAGCGGCAATAACAGCTGTAGGAGGTTATCTTCCAGATTTTGTGCTTTCAAACAAAATCCTAGAGACCATGGTAGATACCAATGACGAGTGGATAACTACGCGAACCGGAATTAAAGAACGCAGGATTCTTAAAGAAGAAGGAAAAGGCACTTCATTTTTGGCCATAAAAGCTGCAGAAGATTTAATTCAAAAAACAGGATTAGATCCCAAAGAAATAGATTTGGTTATAGTATCTACTGCAACACCAGATATGAAAGCTGCTTCAACTTCTGCCTACACAGCAACTCAGATAGGAGCGGTTAATGCATTCTCTTATGACTTAGAGGCAGCATGTTCAAGTTTTCTTTTTGGTATGTCAACAGCAGCAGCTTATATTGAATCTGGACGTTACAAAAAAGTACTTTTAATAGGCGCAGATAAAAACTCATCGTTTATAGATTATAAGGATAGAGCTACCTGTATCATTTTTGGAGATGGAGCAGGGGCTGTTCTATTTGAACCCAATGAAGAAGGTTTAGGGCTACAAGATGAATTGTTGAGAAGTAATGGTGCCGGTCGAGAATTTTTGCAAGCTCCATACGGTGGATCGTCTTATCCAATAAATGAAAATACTTTTAAGGAAGGGAAACATTATGTTTTCCAAGATGGAAAAACAGTTTTTAAAAATGCGGTTTTTAATATGGCAGATGTCGCTGAACGTATTTTAAAGCGAAATAACTTAACCAATAATGATGTAGCTTGGCTAGCGGCACATCAAGCCAATAAACGAATTATTGATGCCACGGCCAACAGAATTAACCTAGAAGAAGAAAAGGTGATGATGAATATTCAGAAATATGGCAACACCACTTCTGCAACCTTACCATTACTATTAAACGATTACGAATCTCAACTTAAAAAAGGAGATAATATTATATTTGCCGCCTTTGGTGGCGGATTTACTTGGGGCTCAATTTATTTTAAATGGGCATATAACCCAAATTAAAAACTAACTAACAAAAATATCTAAATACTATGGATTTAAAAGAAATTCAGAACTTAATAAAGTTTGTTGCCAAGTCTGGTGCAAGCGAAGTTAAGTTAGAAATGGATGATGTTAAAATTACAATTAGAACAGGTTCTGATAACGACACAACCATTGTGCAGCAAGTACCAATGCATGCTGCACCAGTAGTGCAACAACAAGCACCTGCGCCAGCAGCGCCAGCGGCTCCTGCTGAACAGGCTCCTGCACCAGCAAATGACGATTCAAAATATGTCACTATAAAATCACCAATTATAGGAACATTTTATCGTAAACCATCACCAGACAAACCTGTTTTTGTTGAGGTTGGCACAGATATAAAAGAAGGAGATGTACTTTGCGTTATCGAAGCAATGAAATTATTCAACGAGATTGAATCTGAGGTTTCAGGAAAAATCGTAAAAGTTTTAGTAGACGACTCCTCTCCAGTTGAATTTGACCAACCTTTATTTTTGGTTGATCCATCATAACAATTGAAAATTCCAATCTACAAATCCCAAAACCCAATTATTGGAATTTGGTGCTTGGAAGTTGAATTTTTAAAAGAAAAGTTATGTTTAAAAAAATACTAATTGCCAATAGAGGTGAGATAGCACTACGTGTTATAAGAACCTGTAAAGAAATGGGCATCAAGACCGTTGCTGTATATTCTACTGCAGATGCAGACAGTTTACACGTAAAGTTCGCAGATGAAGCGGTTTGTATTGGTCCTGCTCCGAGCAGCGAATCTTATTTGAAAATATCAAATATAATTGCAGCAGCAGAAATTACCAACGCTGATGGGATACATCCAGGTTATGGATTTTTATCTGAAAATGCAAAGTTCTCTAAAATCTGTGAAGAGCATGGTATAAAATTCATTGGTGCATCTGAAGATATGATTGCAAAAATGGGTGATAAAGCCACAGCAAAAGCAACGATGAAAGCAGCTGGTGTACCTTGTGTTCCAGGAAGTGATGGTATCATAGCAGATTTTGAAGAATGTAAAAAGATTGCCAAAGAAACAGGCTACCCTGTAATGCTTAAAGCTACTGCTGGTGGGGGCGGAAAAGGTATGCGTGCCGTTTGGAAACCCGAAGATTTAAAGGACGCTTGGGATTCCGCAAGGCAAGAATCTAAAGCGGCTTTTGGTAATGATGATATGTACATGGAAAAGCTAATTGAAGAGCCGAGACATATCGAAATTCAAGTTGTTGGTGATTCTCGTGGTAAGGCATGTCATCTATCAGAGAGAGACTGCTCCGTACAACGTCGTCACCAGAAATTAACCGAAGAAGTGCCATCGCCATTTATGACAAGTAGATTGAGGACTAAAATGGGTAAGGCAGCAGTTAAAGCAGCTGAATATATTAAATATGAAGGAGCTGGAACTGTTGAGTTTCTGGTAGATAAACACAGAAACTTCTACTTTATGGAGATGAATACGCGTATACAAGTGGAGCATCCCATAACTGAGCAGGTTATTGATTTTGATCTTATTAGAGAACAAATATTGGTTGCCGCAGGTGTGCCAATTTCAGGTAAAAATTATACACCTAATCTACATTCCATAGAGTGTAGAATTAATGCTGAAGATCCTTTCAATGATTTTAGACCTTCACCTGGAAAAATAACCACGCTTCATGCTCCGGGTGGACATGGTGTGCGTTTAGACACTCATGTTTATGCTGGCTATAGCATTCCGCCAAATTATGATTCTATGATTGCAAAACTGATTACTACTGCCCAAACTAGGGAAGAAGCAATCAACAAGATGAAACGTGCTTTAGATGAATTTGTTATAGAGGGCATAAAAACGACAATTCCATTTCATAGGCAATTAATGGAGCATCCAGATTATTTAGCAGGCAACTATACTACTAAATTCATGGAAGATTTTAAGATAAAAGAAGAAACAGATAACTAGAAAGAGCGGCCCATAAGCCGCTCTTTTGGTATTTAAATTTTGTTTTTCTCTCTTTTTTTGAAATGAAGTGAAATTTACTACGACTAAATCTATTATTTGTATGAGCCCTAAAACCCTGTCATTTTTGTAAAGTCTTAAGATAACGCTACCTTTGAGAGTTAACTAAAAATATAACACTATGAAAAACCATCGCCCTAAGCTATTTCTTAGTTTATTACTACCAGTTTTTTTATTTTCACTTAGTGCACAGGTAAAAGACAGAACATGGTCAATTGCAAATGCCAATGACCTAAAGAAAGATGAGATAACATTTTATAAAAATACCCCCAAATATTCTACACTTATAAACATCGATGTTAATCAACTGAACCAGCAATTGGCAAATGTTCCCCAACGTCATTTATCTAGTAAACATCAAGGTGTTGTGTTACAATTTCCTAATCAATTGGGGAAACCAGAATCCTATTTAGTGCAAGAAGCCTCTTTAATGGAGCCTGAGCTTCAAGAACAGTTTCCAGAAATAAGATCATTTGTGGGCAAGGGTATTGACAACCCTGCAGCAATAATTAGATTTAGCATATCTCCACAAAAAGGATTTAGCGGTATGGTACTCTCAGATGGTAAAACTGTATTCATAGAACCTTACACTGCAGACCTAAAAACATATATTTCATTTATAAATTCAAACGAAGATGGGCCAAGGCAAGAATTTATTTGTGAAACAGAATATCAACCATCTAGTTACGACCTTACAGACGAAGAGTATACAGCTCAGAGAAATGCTAATGACGGTGTACTCAGAACATATCGTTTAGCTTTGGCATGTACCGTAGAATATGCTCAATTTCATGGTGGAACAGTAGGAAGCGTATTAGCGGCGATGAATACGACCATGAACAGAGTAAATGGCGTTTTTGAAAGAGATCTGGGGTTAACTATGGTAATTGTTGCCAATAATCAAAATATAATTTTTCTTGGCCCAGATGTAAATAGTGATCCTTACACTAACGGCAGTGGTATTGCAATGCTTGGGCAAAATCAAGATACCCTTGATGCTGTTGATAATTTAGGGAATCCTGTTTATATAGGCTCAGAAAATTATGATATAGGCCATGTTTTTAGTACTGGTGGTGGTGGAATAGCATCACTGAATTCGCCATGTGTTCCTGGTTCAAAAGCAAGAGGTGTTACAGGTCAGTTCTCACCAGTTGGGGATACTTTCGATATCGATTATGTAGCTCACGAAATGGGGCATCAATATGGTGGTAATCATACTCAAAATAACAATTGCCAACGTTCAGGTGTATCAGTGGAACCAGGGAGTGCTTCAACAATTATGGGCTATGCAGGCATTTGTAATCCAAATGTGCAAAACAATAGTGATGACTATTTTCATGGAGAAAATATTAGAGAAATGTGGGCAAATATTTCTTCAGGAAACAGTAGCTTCTGTTTTGTAGGTAGTCCAACTAATAATGCAGCACCTGTTGTAAATGCTGGTGCTAACTATACTATTCCAGTATCAACTGCATTTGTATTAAGAGGGTCTGCTACTGATGCAGACACGGCATCTGGATTAACGTATTGTTGGGAGCAAACAGATACTACACCTGCCACAATGCCACCACAATCCACAAATAATAACGGTCCTTTGTTTAGGTCTCTAGACCCATCAATATCACCTGACCGTTATATGCCACCTTTAGGCACAGTCCTATCGGGCTCATTGGCAACAACTTGGGAAGTGGTTCCTTCTGTTGGCAGAACAATGAACTTTTCTCTTACGGTGAGAGATAATGAAGTTGGAGGTGCAGCAACTGGGTCGGATGATATGGTGGTGAGTGTTCAAACTTTTTCAACTCCTTTTACTGTAGACACGCCGGTATCTTGGCCAGCCAACTCCAGTCAGCAAGTATCATGGGTTGTTGGTCAGACGGATTCAAGTCCTATAAATTGCCAAACGGTTAATATTTTATTTACTACAAACGGTGGTCTAACTTTTACAACATTGGCATCAGGAGTTCCTAATACAGGAACGGCTACTATTACAGTTCCAAATATAGCCAATACAAATAATGCCATAATTCTTGTGGAGGCTGCGGATAATATTTTCTATGCTGTATCCGATACTTTTGCAATCACAGACGCTTTATCGGTTGAAGAATATGATATAGATAACCTTAGTATATATCCTAACCCTAACAAAGGAAGTTTCAATATTAGCTTTAATCCAAAATCTGGTGAAAGCATCAGGATTCAGGTTTACGATATTAGAGGGAGAATAATTTATACTAAGGCATTTGCAACGGTAAGTAGGTTTGATGAGGTTGTAACACTTAGTAATGCGCAGTCGGGTGTATACTTATTAAATGTTTTTGATGGTTCACAAAAAGTGACCAAGAAAATTGTAGTAGACTAAATTAAATTTATCCTTTTAAGGAGATTGTCTGAAACGTAAGTTAATGTATCATTCAAAACTGTAGGGACTAAGCAATTCATACGTTGTAAAGTCAAACGGTTGAAGCTAAACAAAGAATCACACTTCTCAGACCATTCCTTTTTATTATATGAACTTATCGTATTGGGAAATAAAAACTTGGTTATCTGACATTGACTTCACAGTAGTTGGAAGCGGAATAGTAGGACTTAACTGCGCATTACAGTTAAAAGAACGATTTCCAAAATCCAAGATCCTGATTCTTGAAAAAGGAATATTACCTCAAGGAGCAAGTACTAAAAATGCTGGCTTTGCCTGCTTTGGAAGCCTCAGCGAAATTATAGAAGATCTTAAACACCATTCTGAAGGTGAAACCATAGAGCTTATTAAGAAGCGAATTAAAGGTTTAAGATTACTCAGGGAAACCTTAGGAGATAAAGACATAGCTTACCAAGCCTTTGGAGGTTATGAGCTGTTCTTAAAGTCTGATAATGAACTTTACAACACTTGTTTGAGCCATCAAGAACGTATTAATAAATTGCTTTATTCAATATTTAATGCTAACGTATTTTCCTTTGAAGAGAACAGGTTTAAGTTTGAAACCATTAAAACTAAAGTAAGTTTTAATCAGTTTGAAGGCCAGATTGATACGGGAAAAATGATGATGACGTTGCTACATAAGGTTCAGAAAGCAGGTGTAAAAATACTTAATAATTGTATTGTTAAAGGGTTTTCAGACCATAGAGATTCAATAAAAATTGAAACCAATCAATTTGAATTTTCCACTTCAAAACTCTTAATTGCCACAAACGGATTTGCTACAAATCTTATTGAAGAGCCGGTAAAACCTGCTAGAGCTCAAGTCTTAATTACTAAACCAATCAAAAATCTACATGTTGAAGGCACTTTTCATTTAGATAAAGGATATTATTATTTTAGAAATATTGATAACCGTATTCTGTTGGGTGGAGGACGACAATTGGACTTTAAAACTGAGGAAACTTCAGAGTTTGGACAGACTAAGATCGTTCAAGATAAACTGGAAGACCTTTTAAAAACAACGATTTTACCAAAGACAGAATTTGAAATTGACCAGCGTTGGTCTGGCATAATGGGTGTGGGTCAGCAAAAAAAATCAATAGTAAAACAGCTTAGCGAAAACGTATATTGTGGTGTGCGTTTAGGTGGAATGGGAGTTGCCATCGGTAGTTTGGTCGGTAAGGAATTGGCAGATTTGCTATAATGAAAACAGCATTAAAACAAGAATTATATCGCAACTGTAAGGTGTTTATCGATAATCGTTTATTAACGGTTAAAAATAGTATTAAAGATATAGAGCAAAGCTTGCAATCTGAAACCAAAAGTAGTGCTGGTGATAAGCACGAAACCGGAAGAGCGATGCTTCAATTAGAACGGGAAAAAGCTGGCCAACAACTCGCAGAAATCCAAAAACAATACCAATTGTTAAATAGAATAAAACCTGAGATTGCACAAAGCACTATAGCTCTGGGAGCTGTGGTTTACACGACAAAATCTAACTATTTTATAGGAGTAAGTGCAGGAGAAATTATCATAGATGAGCAACACTTTTTTGCTATTTCACCGGCAACTCCTATAGGCAAGCTATTAATGTCTAAAAGCGAAGGAGATAGTTTTCAATTCAGGCAACAAGACATTAGAATTTTAAAGGTTTTATAGAAAAACGTTAAATCGTTTTAAAGTGTTTTGCTTGTGCAGTAACTTAACAGAGTAATTTTATATAATGCAACGACTTCTAATTTTCTCCATATACATATTGTGTCTTGGAAATTTCTATGCTCAGGATTCTAGTATAGATTTTACCATTAAAAATTTAGGAATTAATGTAGATGGCCATTTCAATGAATTAACGATATCGGCTGATTTTGATATGGAAGGTAAGCTGAATAAGATTTCAAGTGCTATCGTTGTATCTTCAATAGAAACAGGAATCGATAGCAGAGATGAACACCTTCTGGAAGAAGACTATTTTTATGTAGAAAAATATCCCAAAATCACTTTAAAAAGTACAGAGGTAAAAGCACTAAAGAATAACAATTACGAGGTTACAGCTAACCTTACCATCAAAGGAAAAACCAAACAGATCACCATTCCACTTTCAGTTCAAAAAGTTAACGAAACTTATAAGATCACCTCGTATTTTGAAATTAACCGCAGAGATTTCGATGTGGGAGGCGGTAGTTTTGTAATGAGTAAAACGGTGAAGATCAATGTTACCCATTATCAAAAATTGTAATGAAACAACACTTTGATGTTATAATAATTGGCGGAGGCTTAGCAGGACTGACAAATGCTATCCACTTGTCAAAATATAATATTGAAGTTTTACTTATCGAAAAAAATAGTTATCCCAGGCACAAGGTTTGTGGCGAATATGTCTCAAACGAGACACTACCTTATTTAAATTTTTTGGGTTTTAACCCTATGGAATTTGGAGCAACAACCATTTCAAAATTTGAATTAACGACACATAACAACAAGAAGATAAAAGCCAAATTACCATTAGGCGGATTCGGTATGAGCCGATACGAAATGGACTTTCAACTCTACCAGTTGGCATTGAAAGAAGGTACTGAAGTTATTCAAGATACAGTAGTTGATGTAATATTTCAGGAGAATCAATTTAAAATTCAGACCAAATCAAAGAAAAATTATATTTCAAAAATTGTAATTGGTGCTTTTGGAAAACGATCAAATTTAGACATTAAGTTTCAAAGATCATTTATTACCAAAAGGTCTCCATACTTGGGCGTAAAAATTCATGTATCTGGGGATTTCCCCGAAGATAAGGTTGCGCTTCACAACTTTAAAGGAGGTTACTGCGGTGTATCCAAAGTAGAGAATGGCCACATAAACCTGTGTTATATTACCAACTACGAAGCATTTAAAACCTATAAGGATATTGATACTTTTCAAGAGAAAGTCATCTTTAAAAATCCAGATTTAAAAGAGATATTTCAAAAGTCTAATCTAGAATTTGAAAAGCCGTTAACCATAAGTCAGATTTCGTTTGAAACCAAGAAACCAATAGAAAACCGTATGATAATGTGTGGTGACTCAGCCGGGATGATTCATCCGCTTTGTGGAAATGGTATGGGTATGGCTATACGAAGTGCACAATTAGCATCAGACCTTATTATTGATTATCTTCAAGGAAAAATTTCTACAAGAAAAGAACTGGAAAAAATATACTTTAAAAAGTGGAAAAAAGCATTTAGCATGCGTCTAAAAGTTGGCCACACTATTGCTTATTTATTCCGACAAGATTGGCTAGCACCAAAATTGCTCGTAGTTTTAACATGGTTGCCTTTTTTGGTGCCGTTGATTATAAAAATGACGCATGGAAAAACAATGGTTATTAAAAACAAGGCCTGACTCTGTCAAGGTTTATAACACAAAATGAGCTTGTTTATAGATACAACACATAGAAGTAACGAAACAGAACTTATGGACGATTTTTCCATGAAGGGCGAATTGCTTCGTGATACTTTAGATAAGCTGGGCAAAATCAACAAATGGCTAGGTGGAAATTATGTGACATTAGATGGTCTAAAACAACTGCTTAAGAACCAACCTTTGGGTAAAACCTATACAATTATCGACTTAGGTTGTGGTCATGGAGATATATTGAGGCAGATAGCAGATTATGGTAGAAAGCATAATTATATGTTCAATCTCATAGGCATAGATGCCAATCAAGATGCTATTGATTACGCGGTTGAATTGTCTAAAGATTATGATGAGTTGTCATTTAAAAATCTAGATATTTTCTCCAAGGATTTCGAAAATTTAGACTATGATATTGTATTATCGACTTTGTTTTTGCATCATTTTAACCAAGACGAGATCTATACGCTATTAAAAAAGATAATTTCAAAAGTTAAGGTTGGGATTGTTATAAATGATTTGCATCGCCATAAAATGGCCTATGGCTTATTTAAATTATTAGGCTTGGTTATTTCAAACCATATGATAGTACAAGATGGATTGACTTCTATCTTAAGAGCATTTAAGCGTAAGGAATTAGAGAATATTTCAAAGCAGTTAAACCTTAAATCGCAAATTCATTGGAAATGGGCGTTCCGTTACCAATGGCTAATTCTTAATAAAACATAATACTCATAATTGTCCCCTTGAGGAGACTTAGGGGTGTTTCTGAAATGATGATTAATAAAAAACAGATTCCTGTTTTTACAGGAAATTAATATGGCAGTAAAAATAACATCAGTTGCTAAGCAACTTCCAAAATATACCAGGGAAACCAAAGCTATTCTGCCCTATGTAGAACTGTGGCTTCAAGGCCAAGAAGAACGCTTTAAACGAAAAGTCCTTAAGATATTCGAAAACGCAGCTGTAGATAAACGCTATTCTATAATGGATGCAGAAGAGGTGTTTTTAAAAACATCTTTTGAAGAAAAAAATAATATTTACACTAGGGAATCCATTAAACTGGCAGAGAAAAGTTTGCTTAAAGCTTTAAATAAAGCCAATTTAGAGCCAACGGATTTGGATTATATTATTACAGTAAGTTGCACAGGCATAATGATTCCATCTTTAGATGCCTACCTTATAAATCGCCTAAAGTTGAAACAGGATATTGTGCGTTTACCAGTTACAGAAATGGGATGCGCCGCAGGGGTTTCGGGAATATTATATGCTAAGAATTTTTTGAAGGCCAACCCTAATAAACGTGCAGTTGTTATTGCTGTAGAATCACCAACAGCAACATTTCAACTCGATGATTATTCAATGGTAAATATTGTAAGTGCAGCTATTTTTGGGGATGGTTGTGCTAGCGTTATTCTATCGTCGTACGAAGATGAAGTTGGCCCAGAAATTAAAGACGAAGCTATGTATCATTTTTATGATGCAGAACACATGATGGGATTTAAATTAAAAAATACAGGTTTGCAAATGGTATTAGATCAGTCGGTGCCACAGACCATAGCAGATCACTTTCCGAATATTATCCATCCGTTTTTAAAAAAGAATGGTTTAACAATTAACGATATTGACCATTTGGTATTTCATCCCGGAGGCAAGAAAATTGTTCAAACGGTTGAAGATTTGTTCGGAAAATTAGGTAAGAATATAGAAGACACTAAAGAGGTTTTAAGGCTCTACGGAAACATGAGTAGTGCAACGGTACTTTATGTTTTAGAACGGTTTATGGATAAAAAATTACCTAAAGGAGACAAGGGGATTATGCTAAGTTTTGGGCCAGGTTTTTCGGCACAACGAATTTTATTAGAATGGTGAACATGAAAGAGTTTAAAGATAAAAACTATTGGGCTTTAATACTTGGGGGTAGCAGTGGTTTGGGTTTGGCAACAGCAAAAAAGTTAGCCAAGCACGGTATGAATATTTGTATTGTTTATCGTAGTCCGAGAATAAAGGAAGAGAGTATTAAAAAAGAATTTGAAAAAATTAAACAAGAAGGAGTTCAGTTTCAATCCTTTAATACTAATGTGCTTAAAGCTGAAAAACGAGTAGAAGTTATTGAAGCGTTAAAAACGGTTCTGGATAACTCTGGAAGAATAAAAATAGTGGTACACAGCGTCGCTAAAGGCAATCTAAAGCCTATGGTTTCAGATAGAAATCCTGAACTTAAACACGATGATTTTACGCTCACAATACAGGCTATGGGAATTAGTTTATACGATTGGTCCAAAGCCATATTTGAAGCTAAATTGTTTTCTGAAGATGCAAGAATTATAAGTTTCACAAGTGAAGGTAACTCAAAGGCTTGGCAAAATTACGCAGCTGTTTCGGCGGCTAAAGTAACCTTAGAGGCTATTACCAGAAATATCGCCTTGGAGTTTGCACCATATGGCATTAAGGCGAACTGTATACAAGCGGGAGTAACGGACACAGCTTCATTGAGAATGATTCCCGAGAGCGATAAGATTATTAAATATACATTAAGGCGAAATCCTAATAAACGCTTAACTACACCAGAAGACGTGGCAAATGTGGTGTATTTGTTAAGTAAATATGAAGCGTCATGGATTACAGGAGCAATTATTCCCGTAGATGGAGGAGAACATTTAAGTTGAATGAAGACCTTTCAGGTTTTTATAACCTGAAAGGTCTAATAACACGATATAATTAAAATTAGATTCTCGATTTAACGGGAAATGAAAATGAAAAAAGAAGACATCATAAATCTTTTACCCTATCAAAATCCATTTCTATTCGTGGATGAGATTGAATCTATTTCAGAAAACGGCGTAATAGGACGTTACACCTTCAAGGAAGACGAAACGTTTTACGAGGGGCATTTTAAAAGCAACCCAATAACGCCAGGTGTTATTCTTACAGAATGCATGGCTCAAATTGGCTTAGTTTGTTTGGGTATTTATTTGTTAAGCAATGAGCTTAATAAAAACGTCAATCCACAAATTGCATTAACCTCTCATCACATGGATTTTTATTTACCGGTTTTGCCTAAAGAGAGAGTCACGGTAATTTCAGAAAAGGAAATGTTTCGTTTTAATAAATTGAAATGTAAAGTAAAAATGCTCAACGAAGAACAAGAATTAGTAGCAAGAGGTGTAATTTCTGGAATGCTAAAAGTGTAAAAAGACATGATTAGATTTTGTAATTTAGTTTTAAAGGAATAAAAGTTCTAGTTGTCATGCTGAGTTTGCCTGAGCGCAATCGAAGTGTCGAAGCATTGCCTAGCAGACTAAACTAAAAACAAAAAGATTTCCACTTTTGTGGAAAATACTATGGAAAGTAGAGTTGTTATAACAGGAATGGGAGTTGTTGCACCAAATGGTGTAGGCATTTCTCAATTCACAGAAGCACTGAAAAAAGGAATCTCTGGAATCACATTCCACCAAGAATTAAAAGACCTTAATTTTTCTTGTCAAATAGGCGGTGTTCCAAATATTTCCGATGAATTAAAGTCAAACTATTTTACTGATTTACAATTGCGGGGGTTTAATAGCTCCGGAATTTTATACGGTTGTATTGCAGGCGTTGATGCCTGGAAAGACGCTGGTTTTGATGTGAATCCAAAGAGTGATTTAGATTATGACACGGGACTTATTTTCGGAACAGGAACATCTGGTGTTGAAAAATTCAGAGAGGCTATCTATAAACTCGACGATGGTAAGGTAAAGCGTTTAGGCAGTACAGTAGTTTTACAAACCATGGCCAGTGGTGTGAGTGCTTATTTAAGCGGTATGCTCGGTTTGGGCAATCAAGTAACCACAAATTCATCGGCTTGTACAACAGGTACCGAGGGCGTTTTAATGGGATATGACCGAATTAAAAGTGGAAAAGCCAAACGCATGTTAGTGGGTAGTTGTAGTGATAACGGTCCCTATGTTTGGGGAGGATTTGATGCTATGCGTGTTATGACCTATAAACACAATGAAAATCCAGAAAAAGGATCGCGGCCAATGAGTGCTTCGGCATCAGGATTTGTTCCCGGTAGTGGTGCAGGAGCTTTGGTTTTAGAATCTTTAGAAAATGCATTAGAACGCGGAGCAACCATTTATGCTGAGGTTTTAGGAGGAGAAGTTAATTCTGGAGGACAACGCCAAGGTGGCACATTAACGGCACCAAATCCAGAGGCGGTGCAACGATGTATTAAGAATGCTATAAAAAATTCAGAAATAAATTCAAATGAAATTGATGTCATCAACGGCCATCTTACGGCGACCACAAAAGATGCTCTAGAAATTGAAAATTGGACAAAGGCTTTAGAAAGAAAACACAACGATTTTCCATTTATAAATTCTACAAAATCCTTAGTAGGGCATTGCTTAGCAGCAGCTGGTGCTATTGAGTGCGTAGCTAGTATCATTCAACTCAATGCACAATTTGTTGCGCCCAATATAAATTGTGAAGACTTACATTCTGAAATAAAAACCTTAATCGCTTCAGAAAAAATTCCAATACAAAAATTAGACTTAGACTTCAATATTATCGCTAAAGCTAGTTTTGGATTTGGAGATGTTAATGCTTGTGTGGTTTTTAGTAAGTTTAAAGATTAGTTTTTACCGTTACATTTAGTGTCCCGAACTTGTTTCGGGATGTATCGAGATGTTTTATTTTGGTATGTTCTCGATACTATTTTCAATTCTTCAAATTAAAAATCGCTCAAACCGACCCAACCTTTATTTTATTTAAGCGATTTATAGCGTAACTTTACATTTCAAAATTTCGCTATGAACAACGAAGCATTAATTGCCAAATTAAAAGCCATTGTTGCACCTTATATCCAAGATGAGGAAGCTTTCAAAAATTTATCGGAAGACACAGATTTTGTTAAGGATCTAAAAATAAACTCAGCTAATCTTGTGGATATTATATTGGATATTGAGGACGAATTCGATATTCGCTTAGAAAATGAAGATATGGAGCAAATGCTTGATGTAAAATCTGCCATGAATATTGTAACTTCAAAACTTAATAATTAATGGTTGGCAATGACATTGTTGACCTTACGGAAGCACAAAATGCTTCAAATTGGCTACGTCCACGATTTTTAGATAAGCTTTTCACGGATATAGAACAAACCTACATCGAAAACTCTAACAATCCCTTTATAACAGTTTGGCGATTATGGAGCATGAAAGAAGCCGCCTATAAACTATATATACAACAAAATCCCCATCGGTTTTACAACCCTAAGAAGTTTGAATGCCGTATTGAAGAAAATTCTGGAATCGTAAAGCTTCAAACCTTTCGATGTTATGTTGAAACAAAAATAACGTCAGACTATGTATTGTCTGAAGCACGATGTATTCAAAACAATCTAACCTCAGAAGTTTTAAGGTTTGAAGATAAAAATCAGAAAACACAAAGTGTGATGTTAAAAAGGATGTTGATGAATGTGCTTTCGGAGACTCTGAAAATACCGAAGACAGCTTTAATATTCAGAGTATCTGAATTAGGAACACCATCGGTGATTTATAATAAAAAAGTTATAAATGTTAGCCTTACACATCATGGCAGTTATGGTGCTTTTGCATTAGGGGTGTAAAAAGGATATTTAATTTCAATGGAAAAACTTAAAACCATTATAGCAACTATTATCAAATTTAGAATAGCAATTATTACTGCTTTAACAATTGCTATGGGGTTTTCGGGTTATCAAACACTCAATAAATTAAGTGTAGATAATTCGCTTGGTATTTGGTTTTTAGAAGACGATCCAAGCTATAAAGCGTATATAGATTTTCAGAAAAACTTTGGATCGGACGAGATTTTTATCGCCATGCTTCCTGTTGAAAACGCTATCGGTGAAACAGAAATAAACAGATTAAAGCAATTACACCAATCTATTGAAGCTTTATCTTATGTAAAAACAACATTTAGTCTAGCAAAGGCCAAATACCCTATTTATGCAAATAATACCATAAAGTTTGATGATCTCTATAATCCAAAGCGTAGTGAAAAAGGTTTAAAGAGTTTATTTTCCAAGCTATCTAACATTACATCACAATTGGTTACCGAGGATTATAAAAATCAGTTTTTTTATATCCAAATGAACCCTACGCCAACCATTGAAGAACAACGGCAAGATATTGCGACAGATATTAAAACCATAATTGATAAGGCCTATTCAAATTATTACCTTACTGGTCCACCTGTATTGAACGAAGCCTACAGCAAAGGGATTTACAAAGAAAGTCTAACTTTTGGTATTCTTACGGTATTGGTGATTACAGTACTACTACTTTTCTTGCTACCTAGTAAACGCTACCTGCTTATTGCACTGCTCTCAGTGGCAATTCCTGTAAGTTTATTGTTTGGATTAATTACTTCACTGGGATTTGCCCTGAACATGATTTCTATGCTTATACCAACCATTTTAATGGTTTACAGCGTCAGTGATGCGGTACATGTAATTAATATTTATCATAAGGAGGGACTTGCCAACACATCCATCTCAAAAGTAGACTTACTGGCCATTGCGATTAGGAAGAGTTTAACACCATGCTTTTATACCACATTAACCACGCTTGTAGGCTATTTTGCTCTGTATTTATCACCATTGCCAGCGTTTAAAAACATGGGTGTTTTTACCTGTATTGGCTTAATAATGAGCTTTGTATTGGTTTATGTCATTACCATTATTGGGTTTAGTTTCATGAATTTGAATTTTGAAAAAGCTAAACCCATTTTGACTTTTAAAACCTATTCGCAATCTCATTTTATCGAATGGTTAAACGGATTTACAACCCAATATAAAAACACGCTTATCGTGTCGTTTACAGCTGTGCTCTTATTTGGAATCTATTCAGTTTTTCAAGTTAAGATAGACACAAATTCTCGTGATTTATTGGCAGAAGGTAAGGCTAAGCAAGACTTAAGGGCTGTTGAGGTAGAATTGGGAGGTAGCAACCGATTACAACTAAACGTAGCTACAAAAGATGGTGATGTAATTTTGAGTAAAGATGCAATTAAAAGACTTGAGGAATTTCAGAATAAGCTAGAAAGCAATCCGTTAATTTCAAATCCAGTTTCTGTTGTTACTATTAAATCCTTTTTGGAAAAGCGAACACCAGTTTTATTTCAATCTAATGTATCAGAAACCAAACTCAAAAATACATTGGAGGTTGTTGATGCCAGTGAAAACAGTTTTTTTAAATTATTTTCTGAAGATTTATCTACCGCAGGATTTACATTAACCCTTATGGAAATGCGAACCTCTGAGCTAGAGCAGGTTCTGGATGAAATAAAGGAAGCTTTTGAAACCACGTTTGACACTGAGAATTATGAGCTAAAGATTAATGGCTTTGCTGTTGTATTTTCCCAGTTGAATAACTTTATATTAGAGACTCAGTTTAAGTCCTTTTTTGCTGCATTTTTTGTTGCATTTTTGTGCCTTTGGATTTTTATAAAAAATTTAAAAACAACAGTTTTAGTTCTGATTCCAAATATATTACCACTAGCCATTTTGGCTATTTTTATGAGTGTATTAGATATTCCTCTAGATGTCACTACAGCTATGATTACACCGATTATGCTAGGTATTGCGATGGACGACACCATTCACTTGGTACATAAATATAGAAGAAGTAAGTATATTACAGGTTCACCGATAGAGCGTATGAATAATGCGATGCGATATACTGGTAGTGCTTTATTTTCTACGACAATCGCTTTGGTTGGTGGGTTTTTAATTATTGCCTCTAGTGCAACTCCTTCTGTTAGGGATTTCGGATTATTATGTGCAGTAACGGTTGCTATTGCCTTAATTACCGATATCTTTTATTTGCCTTCACTTTTGAAACGTTTCGATAAATAAACTATTCAATTATTTCAAAGTCAATACTTAAACCATGACTTAAGGCCTTATGATGTTCAATAAAAATAGATTCTGAATTGTACTCAGCTTCGATTAACCAAGAACTCCCATTAAAATAGGACTGTTTTACAATCGCTTTAAATTCTGAGTGTTCAACAATTTTCAATTGACAGGCATAATAAATTGAATTATCAATACTATTAAATTCACCAAAAAAGGAAGCAATTAATGGTAACTTGGGGTTCTTGTATAAATTTTGAGGCGAATCTTTAGCAATGATTTTTTTATCGTGCAGTACTAACATTTCATCTGCAAAGCCCAGCACATCGTTTTTATCGTGAGTTGCTACTATACATGTAATATGATGTTCTTTGAGATATTTAAAGATACTTCTACGAAGTGATTGTTTTTTAAAATTATCGATATGACTAAAAGGTTCATCCAATAACAAAATTTCGGGTTGTTTGGCTAAAGCTCTCGCTAATGCAACACGTTGTTTTTGTCCTCCGCTTAGATGTTTAACTTTGGTTTTGGCATAAGCTTCGAGTTCTACGACTTTTACCAATTCATCAATACGTTCTTTACGCTTTTTGAGATAAAAACGGGACAGGAATTTGCCAATGTTTTCCTCAACTGTGGTAAAAGGCATTAAATCAAATTCTTGAGTTACATATTTCATAAAATCATAACCAATGACCAAATTGTATTTTGGGCCAAGAATTTGAGTGTCTTTCCAAAAAATCTCCCCTTCTTCTAAGTCGTATTCACCATAAATAAGTTTTAATAAAGTACTTTTTCCAGAACCGCTTTCTCCAATAATTGAAAGATTCTCACCAATATTAACCTTAAAGTTAATGGAGTCTAAAACCTTTACTTTAGAATACCCAAAAGAGACTTGTTTTAAGTGAAGCATAGTTAAATTTTCAACACAAAAATACCATAAAAAAACCGCTTGATCTCTCAAGCGGTTTCTATATAAACAATAATAAATTTATTGTTTAATAAACTTTCGTTTCATACTTTTTCCATTAGACTCTACTCTTAAGAAATAAATTCCGCTTTGTAAACTCGAAACTTTTAAAGTATTTGAGGTTAATTTTTGGTTGAGTACTTTTCTACCGTTAATATCAAAAACCGTTGCAATTTTATCAGTGATATTTGCAGCAGTTTCAATAGTCAATATATCTTTAACCGGATTAGGATAAATTACCATATCCGCTAATGTTTGGTCTTCAACTGTTAATGTAGAGCCTTCAATTATATTGTGGGTCGTGTTAATATCTGGATTAGGTATTTGGTCAATAATACCAGAAGGCCAATAAATTGTAATACTAGTTATGGTGGTTTCTGTCCCAAGTCCAAAATGTGTATTTAAACTACTCATAAACTCAAATCCCTCACCACTTCTCACATCTCGTATCTGTGTTCCTGAAGCCGTTACCAGCTCAACACGCGCACCTATACCATTAATATTACTCACGGTACCAACTGTGTTGAGTTTTACCCAATTATTAGAATTAGTGTTGTTAAAATAGATTTGGCCACCTCTAAATACGTCTAAAAACCCATCGTTATTTGCATCTCCAATGGCGCCACTCTGCGGCATGTTAGTTGAGTAATTAGTAAACGTAAGATCCCCGTTTCCAAATAAGACATCTCCGTTGGATAAAATATCGACATTGCCGTCATTATCAAAATCTGCAGGGGCATTTTCTATACCTAAATTTGCGACAAGGACACCCGAGCCAGTAGTGACATCCGTAAACGTACCATCTCCGTTGTTTCTCATCAATTTAGAATCACCATTAGTTGTGTTGCTCGCACCTATGTAAGCATCCATATCTCCGTCGTTATCAAAATCTGCCCAAGCCGAAGACCATGTTTGCACGTTATCTCCAAGGTTAGATGAGTTATTGTGACCTATGCCAGGGTAATTAGTGTTGTACCACCCATTACTGTCTGCAACATTAACAAAAACACCATTGCCATCATTTCTCCATAACTCATTTGTACTTATCGTTGTTGAGCCTCCACGACACTTAGCAATAAACATATCCATGTCTCTATCGTTATCAAAATCTATCCAGACCGTACCATAATTACCACCACCAGGTGTGAGTCCTAAACCATTATCTAAAACACCAGGATTTTCACCTTGGTAAAAGGTTAAATTACCACTACCATCATTAATAAAAACCACGTTAGGATCCACATCATGGCAAACAAAAGCATCGAGTTCGCCATCGTTATTAATATCTACAAAGTTTGAACGCTGAGAGAATACATAATCTGGATAAGAAACCTCTGTATATGCTGTACCTGTAGCATTAGCTTGCATAAACGTGACACCAGATCCGCCACCGTATAATAAGTCGTTGAATCCGTTTCTATCAAAATCTCCAGCAGCTAAACTCCAATTGGGTGAATTATCAGCAGGTGTGGTTGCAATATTGGTAGCTGTAAAACCTCCCGAAGTTTGATAGTGTACATTAATATTTTCGCTGCCAACAGATACTACATCATCTAAAAAGTCACCATTTAAATCCACTAAAGCTATATCGAAAGACTCTGTCGTTGGTATAGGGTTTGCAGTAAATGTAACAGGGAAACTAGAAAGATCCTCACCTGTAGTAAAGCTAGAAGAACTCCAAGAACTAAACCCATCAACACCACAATTAGCCCTAACATAAATATCATAAGCCGTAACAGGGTCTAATCCATTAACATTAACAGATGGGGAAGAGGTTGAGGTACCAGAACCTGTCGGAGGGCCGCTACCTGAAACTTGTACAACGTACTCCCATGAGTTTTCACCGCTACTGGCTACCCATGAAATACCTGCCGAACTAGATGTAATTGCTGTTGTTGTTATATCTGTAGGCGCAACGCAAAAAGACCCACAAGTTTCAATACGAAGATAATCAATAGACATATCTCCGCTATAGCCCGTGCCTGTACCTGTATGATTGAATTCAATATATATAACCTGACCCAAGTAAGCATCTAAATTGACACCTATTGGAATCCAAGCTTCTGCTCCACTAGTTTGAAATTCTCCAGAAAATGTATAAAGTGTTGTGAATGGCCCACTAGCAGAGCTTCCTACACGTACATTTAAAGTTCCCATATCTTCACCGTATGCATGCATATAAAATGATAGTTCAGCACCATCAGTAGCTTCAGTTAAATCAATAGCAGGGCTCACAGCAGAAGCTATTGCCGTAGTATTTCCTGAGGCCTCATAATTCATATATTCTGAGCCATTGAAAGCGCTGTTAGGCCCTGTTCCTGGGGATGTAGACCCATTAGGGATTTCCCAAGATCCATTTCCATTATTTAAATCACCTGTCCAACCGCCCACGGTATTAAAATCTTCTGTAAATATATATGTAGAAGAACCAGAAGCACATGTAACGCCATTAGGTGCTGGTTGAGGACAGACATTTTGAGTCAACGAAGCACTATTTAAACTGCAATTAATATCTTGGTCATTTTGTACATTGATAATAACATTAGTACCATTTGCATAAGGTCCAAACTGAACATTACCTGTCGCATTTAAGTTTTGATTGGCACTAAATTGATCGTCTGAAAGCGTTAAAGAAGTGGCTGATCCTAAGTCGCTTACGTTTACATCTATAAAAAACCCACCGCTATTGTCGCAATCATCCATTACCGTATAGCTTACCGTAGGATTAGCACATGTACTGCATGCAACATCAAAATCCCAAGGAATAAAGGCGTCCTCAGAACAATTGACAGTAAAGTCTGAATTTATGGCAACCGTGATGGAATCTCCGGAAGATTGAAAACTTAAACCAGTTAAATCACCGGCATTACCGTATCCATTATATAGCTCAGAACCATCAGAATCTAAAATAATGAGTTCGTCATAAGTGTTCTCCACTTGTCCAGAATTAAATACAAGATTAAGATTAGAACCATCAGAACTTTCAAATGAAAAACTTGTTGTGTCATTATCAACATAACAATAAGTTGTATTTACTGCACCAGCTGTACAATCAACAGTAGTTTGTGCATAGCTGTAGAAACAGCACATTAAAAGCAGAATTAAAGGTGTAATTTTTTTCATGGTGGTATATTTATTATTCACATTCAGTTGATAATTGATCTATCCATTGTTCGATAAGCTCCACTCCTCTTTCATGCTTTAAAGTTCTTCCTAAAAGTGGCATTCTATACGATGGCTCTACAGAACTGAGTCTAAAATGTAAGACCGAATTAGGAGCATCACCGGGTTGGACAATATTTCCTAGACCTTCACCTAAATCAGTATCTGGTGGTACACAAACACCTATATTGCTGAAGTCTTGAGTATCGTTATAGCTTAATCGTAATGGGCGATAGGCGCAATGTGTTTCTTCCGAGTGACAGTGAGCACAGTTTATATCTAAATAAGCCCTTACTCTTAGGTCTAAGGGTTCGGATGTATTATTATAGTCTGGTATGCGAGAAACCGATGAAGGAAGAGAATTTTCTAAATACCCTTGACTTATCATTTTATCCAATTGATTTGCTACTCCGTCATCATAATCATATTCTCGATTTAAATTTCTTGGTTTTGGGCCTATAGGTTCTGGAATCTCCATTACTTTATGACAGGTATGGCATTCTGGTCCAGCAGGAATTCTATATTGTACAGAGCTAGTTACACCACCATTTTGCCATTGAAGATCCACAAAACTTCCGTTCATATCCAAGCTTGCCTCTGTTTGCTCTGTGTTCCAAACATAATTGGCAAAAATCCAGTCTTCACTCTTTCTAATCATTAAGCGTGTTTCCAAAATTTTAGTTTCATTATTCGGAAGCACATTGTTGTAATAAAAATTCTTAATTAATACGGTTCCAACAGGAAATTCTAAAGGCACATCATCACTGATGTAAGTTGCTTTGGTATTGTTTGGCATCCAAACAAAACGTTTCTTCTCAGCGTAATCCGTAAACAATGTAGAGTTTAACGAATAAGGCAATACTCCAAAATTGGGGCTTAAGTCCTTAAGATCTCCCTCAAAGAAATTATACGCAGACAAATTTTGGTAGGGAACGCTCTCTAAGTTTAAGCTCACCACAGACGAAGACGTGATTGTAACCAATACATTTTCTGTTTTACAATTACCAGAATTATCACATATAGTATACTGAAATGCATCTTCTCCAATTATGTTAGGATTGACGGTATAGATAACCGTATCATCGCTTGGATTGTTGGGGGTGTTATTGGAATCGTTAATTGAAATAACCCCTTTTGTGGGGTTACTTAATGTGAGTTGGCCAGAACTTGGTATATATTCATCATTTTGAAAGATAAAAATTTCTATCTCAGTATTTTGAGTCAGAACAACAGAATCTGCCGTGGTTTCTATAGTTAATGGTGTTGTAGCATCATCAGTACCACATGAAAACTGCAGCAAAATTGAATATAAAAAAAAGAGTATAGCGTATTTTTTTCTCATACAACTATTTATAAGACAATTAAAGAGTAGAAAACCCTACCTAGATTGAATAATGAAAGTAAATCTAATGTTTTTTAATTAAATCGGCAAAAATCAAAAAAATTCGATGAAAATTTATTTGAACACATTGTACTTAAGTAGAAATATACGGTGTAAAACCTTAAATCTAAGGTACTTATTAAAACCGAAATAGAGATAAATAAAGTACATTGGCATGAAAAAAGCCACGACTTTATTTTTTTTGTACAAAACGGGTTTTAACTTCACCAAATACCTAAAGTATTTTTCTGGTGTTATTAAGAACCGAACCATACTTTTTACAGGACTTTTGATTTTCGGTGGTTCATAAGATATACCAACTTTATTGTGCCCAACATTTTGATAAAATCCGCTGCTCAATGTATCTATAAACTTTAGTTTTTTCGTATTCTGAAATAGACCAACTTTAAGCGCTATTTTAGAAATAGTGTTTTGCATCATATCTTCCGAGAAGCATATCGGTTCTAAATGCTTTAGAAGTAATTTATGTAAGTTAAACATTTCTTCTTGATGCCTTTTTATATGATTGTCGTACAACCATTTTTCTTCGGGCTTATGATACTCTATAGTGTAATCTTTAACCTCTAAACTATAATCTACTGCACTACCGTGATTTGCGCCAGAGAACTGTTCGTATAACTGTTGGTTGGCCATTAAGATATAATCATAATAATCGAGGTATGGCATTAAAGAAGAGATTAAACCATAGCGTTTGGTCTGTGGTTGAATATTATAAATATTACCAAGACCCAAATAGTAACCAGTTACAGGGATTTTTTGGTCAAAAAACTCAAAAATAGCTTCTTGCATCGTGCCACCCCAACCAATATCTACAACAGTAATTCCATTCTCTTCTATTTGCGCATCAAACGAATTTACATAAGCTTTAAATGCATTGTGGCTAGCCTCTCTATGTGCGTTATAATAATCGAGAAAGTTCTTATTCTTTTTTATGTTTTCAAAAACCGAAGACTTAAAAAAACCTTCAACGATAGATTTACCATCTATATTTAGTTGCGAAATAATTTGCTGCCTTAGTTCATCAGGACAATTAACAGCTATTAAAAATTCATCGGCAGAGATATTACTGTACTTAAGTTGAAGAAACGTGAATGGCTCAACCTCAATATCCTTTAGTGACATTTGAAGCGCAGCATGTCTCGACATTTTTAAGTAATGTGTCTTTATCTTCCTAGTTTTGTCAATTATAGCATACTCTTGGTAAGAATCGAATAACCTTTTAAGGTATTGTCCTTCTCGTGCTAAAAAAAACAAGTCTTTTACATTTTTTTGTTTAGCTGTATTATACAAACGCTCAATAAACGTATGGTAAAAAATGATGTATTCCGTATAAGGAATAGACGAACGCTTTTGGCACGTTTTGTAAACATCGTTAATAACCTGCTTTAGTTTCTTTTTATCATTCCCAAAATTATTGCGCTTGTTTTTTTTGAGATACTTTTTATGAGGAAGCTGAAAAGCATTGAGGCCACTTTTTGTAGCGTTGAGATAATCACTTCTATGATTATCTCCAATCATCATCACCTCTTGTGCGTTTATGGTTAATTCTTTTAGAACAGACTCGTAAATGTCTCCAGTATGTTTGCTTTTTTCTAAGGCTGCGGAACTATAAATACCTTCAAATAAATCTATAATGCCATGATGCTTCAATAGTTTTTCGAAAAGTGTTTTGGAACCGTAAAAATCTGAAACTAAATATACCTTACCACCATTAGACCTAAAGTATTTTATAGTGTCAACAACATCTTGGTTTAAGTATTGTACACTGGCTTCAGCCCTAACATCAGCTTCTTCAAACAGATTCAAAAAACTATCTTTTTCTTCGATAGAAATAATATCCGCATTGATGAGGCGTTTACAGATGTCGTGTTGCAATATGCTATAGGGGATTTCAAAATCCTCTTTTTCGAATTGCTCAACAAGATATTTTGATGATTCTTGCCTTATAAAATATAGGTTATCAATTGATGTTTGCAATCCCAATTCTTGTATCATCAGCTTAGCCCATATTCTTTGTACATAATTGGGATGTACATGCCTATGGGCTATTGTGTCGTAATAATCCGTGAAAAGAAATTTTATATTCTTTTCCTTGAGCTGTTTATGGAGTTGGTTAAGTGACAAAAAATGATTGGTTAATAATCAAACGGGATTACCCTTTAACTTTCTCTTTGGTTTTACTTGGCAGTACGTCGAAACCCATGTTGTACAATGTAAATCCATAAATGTCGGCATACTGCTCAATAGTTTTACTTACAGGAGTCCCTGCGCCATGACCAGCATCTGTTTCTATTCTAATTAGAACAGGGTTATTGCCTGCTTGTTTACTTTGTAATTCTGCGGCAAATTTAAAACTATGTGCAGGCACCACTCTATCATCATGATCTCCAGTTGTTACCATGGTTGCAGGGTAATTAACCCCTTCTTTTACATTATGTACAGGTGAGTAGCCTTTTAAATATTCAAACATTTCTTTGCTGTCTTCCGCTGTACCATAGTCGTATGCCCAGCCTGCACCAGCGGTAAAGGTATGGTAGCGTAACATATCTAAAACGCCAACTGCTGGCAATGCTACTTTTATTAAGTCTGGACGTTGCGTCATTGTAGCACCAACAAGCAGACCACCATTAGAGCCACCTCTAATTGCTAAATAATCTGATGAGGTATATTTATTATCAATTAAAAATTCGCCAGCAGCAATAAAATCATCAAATACGTTTTGTTTTTGCATTTTTGTACCTGCATTGTGCCAAGCCTTACCATATTCTCCACCTCCACGCAGATTTGCCACAGCATAAACACCACCTTGCTCCATCCAAACCGCATTGGCAATACTAAAATTTGGGGTTAAAGGAATATTGAAACCTCCATAACCATAAAGAATTGTCGGGTTTTTTCCGTTAAGTTCAAGGCCTTTTTTATGTGTTATAATCATTGGCACTTTAGTACCATCTTTAGATTTGTAGAACACTTGTTTGCTTTCGTAATCTTCTGGATTAAAATCTATACTAGGCTTACGATATAATTCTGACGTACCATTTTCAATATCGTACTTATAAATACTTCCTGGTGTAACATAATTTGTAAACGAATAGTAGAGCTCTTTTTCTTCCTTTTTAGAACCAAAACCACCAGCACTACCAACGCCTGGTAATTTTACTTCTCTTACCAATTTACCGTCATAATCGTATTGTAACACTTTAGAAACCGCATCTACCATATAATTGGCAAAGAAATAACCACCACCTGTTGATGGACTGAGAACGTTTTCAGTTTCAGGAATAAAATCTTTCCAGTTTTCTGGTGCTGGGTTAGATGCATCTACCGTTACAACTCTTCGGTTTGGTGCATCTAAATTGGTCATTATATAAAGTTTGGATCCTACATTTTCAATAATATTTGAGTCGGAATCCGTATGTCCCAAAATTTCTACTAGAGGAGCATTTGGTACTGTTAAATCCTTAATGTATAATTTATTTCCAGACGTTGATACTCTCGGAGTAATGATTAAATAGCGATCATCTTCCGTTACTCCTCCATAAATATAACGGTGTTTTTCTTCTGGGGTTCCTCCGTAAATCAATTCATCTTCAGATTGCTTGGTTCCTAATTTATGATAGTAAACCTTATGCTGATCCGTTTTTGCAGATAGTTCACTTCCTTTTGGTTTGTCATAGCTTGAATAGTAGAACCCTTCATTTTTATACCAAGACATTCCGCTAAACTTAATATCCACTAAAGTATCCTCAACGATTTCCTTGGTTTCGGCATCCATAACTAAAATCTTCCTCCAATCACTTCCACCTTCAGAAATTGCGTATGCTAGTGTTTTACCATTCTTAGAAAAACTTATACCTCCTAATGAAATGGTCCCATCTTCCTTGAATGTATTGGGATCTAGAAAAACTTCAGCCGTTTTTGGGTCTGCACCAGTTTTGTGCCTGTATATGACATATTGGTTTTGCAATCCGTCATTTTTATAGAAGTAAGTATAATCCCCTTCTTTAAAAGGTGATCCGATTCTTTCGTAATTCCAAAGTTTGGTAAGACGTTCTTTTAACTCTTCGCGGTAAGGAATATTATCGAGATAACCGAAAGTAACTTCGTTTTGAGCCTTTACCCAATTTTCAGTTTCTGTACTCCTATCATCTTCTAACCAACGGTATGGGTCAGGAACTTCCTCGCCAAAATAATTGTCAATAGTATCTACTTTTTTGGTATCGGGATAATTTACAGTAATTGGTTTCACCTTTTCAGTTTCATTTTTACAGGAAACAAAAATACTCAGCAGAATAGTAAATAGAAGTAATTTTTTCATAATTGGTTATTTTTGAAATAATATAGGATTAAATCCAAAGATACGTATTTAACCGCACGAGTTAAATCAAAAATTTCTTAAAACTTATAGTAAATAGGGACGGCAATATATAAACAAACGCAACTAAAAAATTAATTAATTAGTTCAAATACAAAAAATTACCGCTATTGGGAAATATAATGAGCTTTTTTAAACCAAATTATTTTCAACTAAATACTCGGCAATCTGAACCGTATTAGTTGCAGCACCTTTTCTGAGATTATCACTTACAATCCAGAGATTTAATGTATTAGGTTGCGAGCCATCCCGGCGTATTCTGCCCACAAAAACATCATCTTTACCATTGGCGTACATAGGCATTGGATAAACGTTGACATCTAAGTTATCTTGAACCGTTACACCATCGGTTTCGTTTAACAATTGTCTTACTTCAGTAAGGTCAAAATCATTTTCAAACTCAACATTTACGGCTTCACTATGTCCACCAGCAGTAGGAATTCTTACAGCTGTTGCAGTAACGGCAATGGTTCTGTCATCAAGAATTTTTTGGGTTTCCCGTACCAATTTCATTTCTTCTTTGGTATAACCGTTTTCTTCAAATACATCGCAATGTGGAATAGCATTTTTATGAATAGGATAGTGGTAAGCCATGTCCCCTTTTTTGCCTGCTATTTCGTTTTCTAATTGCTCCACAGCTTTTACTCCTGTGCCTGAAACAGATTGGTATGTTGAGACCACAACACGATTTATCTTATATTTTTTATGTAGCGGAGCCAAGGCCATTACCATTTGTATGGTTGAGCAATTGGGATTGGCAATAATTTTATCGTCCTTGGATAATTGGTTAGCGTTGATTTCTGGGACCACCAATTTTTTAGACAAATCCATTCTCCAAGCTGAAGAATTATCAATGACTGTAGTGCCCACTTCAGCAAATTTTGGTGCCCATTCTAAAGAAGTACTTCCGCCAGCTGAAAATAAAGCAATGTCTGGACGTTTTTTAATTGCAGTTGCTATACTCACAACTTCAATATCCTTCCCTTTAAAACGTATTTTTTTACCAATGGAACGCTCAGAAGCTGTTAATATCAACTCGTCAATTGGGAAATTACGCTCTTCCAATACTTTGAGCATTATGCTACCAACCAAACCTGTTGCTCCTACAACTGCTATTTTCATCTTTTAGTTTTTAATTGTTATTGGCAAAATTAAACAAAAACGGCACTTTCTTTTAAATAAAATTAGGGCATTTAACAACAAAAAACAAAATGTTAATTATTTAACTTTTCTGTTCTGTAATCAAAAAAAAACCCAGATTTTACATCTGGGTTTGATTAATTATATGTAATGTAGCGGTGACGCTAGGTCATTTTATTTTTTGAGAGCATCTCTAATTTCTTGCAGTAGCTCTACCTCAGATGGTCCTGCTGGTTCTTCTGGTGCAGGCTCTTCTTTTTTGTTCATTTTATTTACAGCCTTAACTACTAGGAACATAACAAATGCAACAATGATAAAGTCAATAACATTAGTTAAAAATGTACCGTATTCTAAATAGACTTCTCCTACCATTTCGCCTGCATCGTTTAATGTACCATCTTTTAATTTATACTTTAATGCTTTAAAGTCCGAATCGAAAATCAATCCAATTATTGGAGAAACAATTCCACCTGTAAATGCTGTTACCACCTCTTTAAAAGCAGCACCCATTACAAAACCTACAGCAATGTCGACAAGATTGCCTTTCATTGCAAATTCTTTAAATTCTTTTAGCATAATTAGTTAGAGTTTAGTTATAAAGGCACTAAAATACCTAAAAAACTCAAATGTAGAAAATATAATAACTAGATTGAATTCATAAACAAACGCTTAACACGCTGGGAAACAGCAGTTAATATTTCGTACGAAATGGTATTGGCAGAATGCGCAAAATGAGATGCCTTGTGGTCTGTATCGAAAATTATAACCTCATCTCCTTCTTTACAATCTATGTCCGTAATGTTTACCATTATCATATCCATACATACATTGCCTACTATTGGCGCTTTTTTACCGTTGATGATCACATATCCTTTACCGTTACCATAAATTCTGGTAATTCCATCGGCATGACCGATAGGGATCGTTGCAGTTTTTTCAAAATCTTTAGCTTTATAAGCTCTGTTATAGCCAACAGTTTCATCCTTTTCAATCTTGTGTATTTGAGAAATGACAGATTTTAGATTTGCAATAGGTTTTAGATTTTTATCTTCTTTTTCAGAATTACCAAAACCATAAAGTCCAATGCCACAGCGAACCATATCAAAATGTGCATCAGGATAATTTAGAACACCAGAAGTATTACAAATATGTAACCAAGGTTGATAATCTATTTTAGTTTTAAATGTCTTGGCTATATCTTTAAAGTTCTCAATTTGACGTTGCGTAAAATCAATCTCATTTGCATCTTCACTTGCTGCTAAGTGAGAGAATAGGGACTTAACCGTAATAGATGTTGTGTGTTTTAGTTTCGACACTATAAAGTCAACATCATTTCCCCAGAAACCCAAACGGTTTAATCCAGTGTTGAATTTTATATGTACCGGATAATTCGATTGTTTTTCTTGTTCTGCAACTTTTATAAATTCATTTAAAACCTTAGCATTATAAATGCTTGGCTCCAGACATCGCTCAATAATGAGTTTAAAATTTGTGGGTTGTGGATGCAGCACCAAAATAGGGGTTGTAATTCCGGCATCACGCAAGGCAACGCCTTCTTTGGTATAAGCTACAGCAAAATAGTCAACATTAAGTTTTTGAAGATGTTTTGCAATTTCTACAGAATCACTGCCATAAGCAAAGGCCTTTACCACAGCTAAAAACTTGGTCTGTGGCCGTAGCTTTGATTTTAAATAATTGAAGTTATGGGTAAGTGCACCTAAATCAATTTCCAGAACGGTTTCTTTAGCTTTAGGCATCAGGCTTTTTTTCTTTAGTATCGATTTCTTCAGCATCTTTTACCTTCATCTGTCTTACCTTGTCGCGTAACATACTTTTGTAATATGCGGCTCTGCTCAAAGGTTCGTATTCGTCAACTTCACCCAGTAAAACTAAATCGTCACTTTTTGCTTTTCGGTAACTGTATTGCGCCAAGTTTCCTGTTTTTGTACAAATAGCATGTACTTTTGTAACGTACTCGGCAGTGGCCATAAGGTAAGGCATTGGTCCAAACGGATTTCCTTTAAAATCCATGTCTAAACCAGCAACGATAACACGAATACCTTTATTGGCAAGGTCGTTACAGACACGTACAATCTCATCATCAAAAAATTGGGCTTCATCGATACCAACCACATCGCAGCCATCTGCTAAAATAGGTATGTTTGCAGCGGCAGGAACGGGAGTAGAACGGATTTCATTATCATCATGGGAGACTACCATTTCGTCATCATAGCGTACATCAACAGCGGGTTTAAAGATTTCCACTTTCTGTCTTGCAAATTTGGCGCGTTTTAATCTGCGAATCAGTTCCTCAGTTTTACCAGAGAACATAGATCCACAAATCACCTCAATCCATCCAAATTGTTCTTTATGATTTACCGTATTTTCGAGAAACATTTCGTAATTTTAGCACTAAATAGCTGCCTTTTTTCGTTTGTATAAAGGTCACGCAAATTTATTAAAAATCAAAAGTAAAATTCATGAAATGAGCATAAAGAAATTTTATCATTGAATTGTAATATGAATGATAGAGCTTTTTGTGTGAATTACTTAATGTGAGGAAATTTTCAGTTTCTTCATTTTAAAAACTAAAAAAATTAGAATAGATGAGAAAGAAATTAGAATCAGAATTAGTTAGCATAGCGCATAGGATTCTAAAACTAAAAGGTAAGGAAGATGTGGACAAAATGCACGAAGAAGTCGCAAAGCTTTACGAAAAGTTGACGGTTTTAAAGTTTGCAAAAGAAAATTTTGAAGATGATATGCCAACCATTGGTAATGACTCATCCTTTTTTGACATGCTGGACACGGCCTTCAACAATAAAATCAGCGATAATATTGAAGTAGACAATAAAACCTATGTAAACTTAGATGAGGTCGAAGACGATGGTATTATGGAACCTGTTATGGAGAAGATTAAAGATATGGTGGCACAAATGCCAGAGGAGACACAACAGGTTGATGTTATGGTAGAAGAAGCAGTTGCAAAGGAAACACCGAAAACTGTAGAGTTTGAAACCATTACTTCGGATTTTGCCGATATACCAGAATTTGAACCTATTGAAGACGCTAAAAAACGTGAAGTTGAACAGGGCAAGAAGTCGTTAAATGATAAGCTGAAGGGTAAGACGCTTCAAATCGGCTTAAATGATAAATTAGCTTTTATAAAACATTTGTTTGAAGGTAAGAATGAAGATTACGAGCGTGTTGTTTCTCAAATAAATACAATCAATTCCTTTTCTGAAGCCCAAAAACTGATTACTGAAATGGTGAAACCTGATTATAATAACTGGGAAGGCAAAGAAGAATACGAAGAACGTTTTATTGAAATCGTAGAAGGTAAATTCAGCTAAACCAATGCGAACCAAACACGTTTTGTATTGGACAAGTACTGCTATTTTATGCGGAATTTTTCTGTATTCGGCTTTTATGTACTATACAAAAACTGAGATTATAAAAGGCTTTTTTGAAAGTTTTAATTATCCAACCTATATAGTAATTCCATTAGCGGTTTTAAAAATAATCGGTGTAGTGATAGTACTTTGGAGGCCAAGCAGATGGTTAACAGAATGGACCTATGCCGGGTTTTTCTTTAATTTGGTTTTGGCAACGGCAGCACATCATTATGCAGGCCATGGTATCATGGGCTTTTCCTTTTGTGGGCTTATAGCTATTTTTCCGTCTTACATTTTGGGTAAATATTTAAGAGATTAATGAGCAAACTATATCTAGTACCAACACCAATAGGGAATTTAAAAGATATTACTTTTAGAGCTATTGAAGTTTTAAAAGACGTTGATTTAATTTTGGCAGAAGATACAAGAACTTCAGGAAAGCTCTTAAAGCATTTTGATATTGCAACACCCATGCAAAGCCACCATATGCACAATGAGCATAAAACAGTCCTTGGCTTAATTGAAAAGCTTAAATCTGGGATGACTATTGCTGTAATTAGCGATGCTGGTACACCAGCAATTTCGGATCCTGGCTTTTTATTGGTTAGAGCTTGTGTTGAAAACCATATTGAGATAGAATGTTTGCCAGGCGCAACAGCATTTGTGCCTGCTTTAGTCAATAGTGGCTTACCCAATGATAAATTTATTTTTGAAGGGTTTTTACCTGTAAAGAAAGGCCGCCAAACACGACTTTTACTACTGGCCGAAGAAACCAGAACTATGATTTTTTATGAAAGTCCGCACAAGTTGGTGAAAACTTTGGGTCATTTTTGTGAATACTTCGGGGAAGATAGATTGGTTTCAGTTTCTAGGGAATTAACCAAACTCTACGAAGAAACAGTCCGAGGAACAGCAAAAGACGTTTTGGGACATTATACCAATAAACCTCCAAAAGGTGAGATTGTAATTGTGGTTGCTGGGAAAAAGTAGAACCGCTTTGTCATTCTGAACTTGTTTCAGAATCTCATACTAAAGTTTAATGAAACAATTACTGCACAACATATCTCAATGCACTATCTGCAAAGCACATTTGCCATTAGGCCCAAGGCCAGTGGCAACGGCTCATGTCAATTCTAAGATTGTGATTATAGGACAAGCACCAGGAACCAAAGTTCATGAATCTGGAATTCCGTGGGATGATCAAAGCGGAAAAAAACTAAGACAATGGTTGGGGGTTACTGATGAACAGTTTTATAATACCGAGAATTTTGCCATTATGCCTATGGGTTTTTGTTATCCAGGAAAAGGAAAAACAGGAGATTTACCTCCGCGGCCAGAATGCGCACCGCAATGGCACGACGCATTATTAGAACAAATGCCCAATGTAGAATTGATTATTTTGATTGGCGCTTACGCTCAGAAGTATTATTTAAAAGACAAAGCCAAACGAACACTGACTGAAACTGTTGGCGAATATAAAAGCTATTTGCCAAAGTATTTTCCTATTCCACATCCATCACCAACCAACCGATTTTGGCGTGCTAAAAATCCTTGGTTTGAGGAATTGGTGGTGCCTAAACTACAAAATACGGTTAATGTTACTTTGAGTTAAGGGTTTAAACTTTCTTGAAAAAGACTAAAATATTTTATGGCTTCTTGTGGATTAGCTTTTAAGTCAACTCGCTTTGTTTCTTCCCCTTCATCATTGAGTTCAAGAATGTACATCGTATCATTTTGTTCGAGTTGCCTTAGGTATAACTTTGTACTACCATCTTCATTGAAAAATTTAAAAGTTTCGTAAGCGTCGTAATTAGATTTTACATGTTCTGAAAAAACTTTACCACCAGTAATTCTTTGAGTAATAGTTCTTCCGTCCTTAATAAAACTTTGCGAAGTAATATGTCCAAGTAAATTATAATTTAAAGTTTCAATACGCTTTCCATCTTTGTATTTCGATTCTGAACGTATCTTTCCGTTGTCAAAATACGAATATTGAGATCCAATCAAAATGTCATTTTTATAAGTGCTTTTTTTGATGAGAACACCAACCGCTGAATAATTTAACTCTAAACCATCACGTTTACCGTTTCCGTATTGGGTTTTTGAAAATATTTCACCATTGGGATGAAAAACAATATAGTCTCCGTTGAGAAGCCCTTTTTTTACTTCAAATTCTTCCCATTTGGAAACTTCATTGCCAACAACGTAATAACCGTCCATAAATTCTTTGGTTTTATTGAGCCGATAGTATTCCATGCCATTGTAACTGTTGGTTGTGTAGGCATTTCGTCCAATGAAGGTAAATGAATCATCTTTTGTATTGTCTTTTGAAAAATTACAGCTACAGCATAAACTAAGCACAATAAATAAAGCACTGCACCATAGCAGTTTTATGTTAAACTGGCGTTTAATATTCACTTCCATCATGCTTACCAACCTCATAACCATACTTCCCTAAATATTTATTACCACTTTCAACAGCACCTTCTTCAATATCAGTACCCATAGAATCGTTCCATCGGTTTAAGTAACCAAATAAAGAAATGACACCAAGCATCTCAACGATTTCTCCTTCATCCCAATGTTCGTATAGACGTTTTTTAATATCTGCATTTACAGCATTTGGCACTAATGAAGCCGCTAAGCTAAAATCTAAAGCGGCACGTTCGGCTTCAGAAAAAGCAGGATGCGTTCTGTAGTCCCAAATATTATCTAGTTGTTCTTGCTCCGCACCATAGCGTTCCGCAGCCCTAATGGCATGCGCTTGGCAATAACGACAACCTGTTGAGTTACTACTTACCCAAGCAATCATACGCTTAAGTGCTGAGGTAACTCGACCCTCATTAGCCATGACAGCTTTGTTCAAGTTAATGAAAGCTTTACTTATAGCTGGTCTGCGCTGCATGGTTAAAACAGAATTTGGGCAAAACCCAAGGGTTTCGTTAAAAAATTCAGCTAATTCTTTGGTTTCTAGATCGTGGTCCGGAGACAATGGAGTTACTAATGCCATAGTTTTGTTTGCTTAAGGTTTGAAGTGTCTAAAAGTACTTAAAGTACACTTGCGTTGCAAACTAAACTTTAGCGCAATTTAATCTTTTTAAACCATTATAACTTGTTAACTTTAGGCACTTATAACTTAGAAACTTTTAATTATGGCTGATAAAATCACAACGCATTGGCAAGATGGATTAACCTTTGAATCGGATAACCCCAGCGGTAAATCTGTAATAATGGACACTGATATTGAAGGACAAGAAGAGCGTTATGGCTTGTCACCCAAGGCGATGATGTTATCGTCTTTAGCAGGTTGTACAGCGCTAGATGTCATTTCTACTTTAGATAAAATGAAAGAGGAGATTGACGATTTTAAGATTGAAGTTTTGGGCGAACTCACAGAGGAACACCCACGATATTACCATTCGGTTGTAGTGGATTACCATTTTTATGGTTCAGATCTAAATAAAAATAAATGTGAACGTGCCGTGGATTTATCAGTAGAAAAATATTGTGGCGTTATGGAAATGTTTAGACGTTTTGCTAAGATTGAAACGAATATAGTTTATCATATAGGTACAAAACGTAATATTTAATTTTATATGCGTTGGAATCTAAAGCCAAAACCAGAGGCTTCAAAAATAGACACTTTAAAAAAAGCACTTCAAGTTGATGATATAGTTGCTACATTGTTATTACAACGTGGTATTGACACTTATGAAGCGGCAAAAACTTTTTTTAGACCAAGTTTTGATGATTTACATAATCCCTTTTTGATGAAGGATATGGATTTGGCAGTTTCAAGAATTGAAAAGGCCATTGTTGATGGCGAAAATATTTTGGTCTATGGAGACTATGATGTCGATGGTACTACTGCTGTAGCGTTAATGTCTTCGTACATAAAAACGAGAACACATTCTGTGGCAACGTATATTCCTGATCGGTATGATGAAGGCTATGGTATTTCATATAAGGGTATTGATTTTGCTCACGACAATGATTTTTCTTTAATTATTGCTTTGGATTGTGGAATAAAAGCCATTGACAAAATAAGCTATGCTAAAGAAAAAGGAATCGATTTTATTATTTGCGATCATCACAGGCCGGGAAAATATTTACCAGATGCGATTGCAGTTTTAGACCCCAAACGAGACGATTGTGAGTATCCCTTTAAGGAGCTTTGTGGTTGTGGGGTTGGGTTTAAACTCATTACAGCATTAGCATCCAACCAAGGTCAAACCGTTGAAGATTTAGCAAAATATCTCGATTTAGTAGCTACAGCAATAGGAGCAGACATCGTACCAATTACAGGCGAGAATAGAGCATTGGCATATTTTGGTTTACAAGTGATTAATAGCAATCCAAGACCAGGAATCAAAGCTATAATTGCTGAGGTAAAGAAAGAAGAATTGACCATCACTGATGTTGTTTTTATCATCGCCCCTCGTATTAATGCAGCTGGTCGTATGAAGCATGGAAATCATGCCGTAACACTTTTAACAGAGACCGATTTTAACTTAGCTGCCGAGTATGCTATAGATATTGACCAGTTTAATACAGACCGCCGAGAAACGGATAAGCGTATTACAGAACATGCCTTGGCATTCATAGAAAAAAATGGAGAACAAGATCGGTTCACTACAGTAGTCTATGACGAAAATTGGCACAAGGGAGTAATTGGCATTGTTGCTTCTCGGTTAACGGAAACCTACTACAGGCCAACCTTAGTATTTACCAAAAGTGGGGATAAATTGGCAGCTTCGGCACGTTCTGTAAAAGGTTTTGACGTATACAATGCCTTAGAAGCATGTAACGAATATATTGAACAGTTTGGGGGGCACAAATATGCTGCCGGACTTACTTTGTTACCTGAGAATTATGAAGCGTTTAAATCTAAGTTTGAATCAGTCGTCAAGGAAAAAATGGATCCAAAATTAATGACACCAGAAATAAAGGTAGATCTAGAAATTGATTTAAGTCATGTAGACCATAAACTTTTTCGAATCATTCAACAATTTGCACCATTTGGGCCTGGTAACATGTCACCAATATTTATGACACAAAATGTAAAGGATACAGGTTGGGGAAAATGTGTAGGTGAAGATGATAAACATATACGATTTACTGCAACACAATCTTTTGCAGATAAGTTGGTATGTATTGGCTTTGGTTTGGGGGATAAAATCGATATTATTAAAAACCGAAGACCATTTAGTATTGTATATTCTATTGATGAAAACCATTGGAATGGTAATGTGAGTTTACAGTTGAAGATTAAGGATATTAAACCCTAGTAAACTAAAATTGTATACGTGCCTATTTTAGTTTTTCTTATTTTTGTATAACAACAATAGTTCTTATTTTATCAATATGATAAATTTTGAATCAGGAAAATTTATTAATCAAGGTTATTACAAAAGTTATTGATAAATCACCCGCTTCAGCATATAAGCTAATTAATGCTTTGGAGGAATTGGGGATTGTAAAGGAAATAACAGGCTCGGAAAGAGGAAGATTATATATGTTTGATAATTATTTGAATCTTTTCACGGACAAGGATGTCAAAAAATAAACCCGACCCATACCAAGCCTTAAGATTTAAAGAGTTCAATATCTTTTTAATATTGCGTTTTGCATTGGTTTTAGCTTGGTCTATGCAATTTGTGGTTATAGAATGGCAAGTATATTCCATAACCGATAACGAATTGAGCTTAGCTGCAATTGGTCTATGCGAATTTTTACCAGCATTTTTCTTAGCACCATTTGCAGGGCATATCGTTGATAAAAAAGAAAAACGAAACTTATTTAGGCTTTGTATTACTTTATTTTCATTAATAAGCTTTGGGTTGTTTTGGTTAACTTCGGTATATATTGAAACGCATTGGGAAACCTCATCAATTTTATTCGGTATTTATGCGCTGGTATTTTTTGGGGGTGTTTTAAGAGCATTTTTCGGTCCAACAATTTTTTCTCTCATAGCACTTTTGGTGCCTAAAAAGGTGTATCCCAATGCGGCAACTTGGAGTAGTAGTACATGGAAAGGAGCAAGTGTTTTTGGTGCATTGAGTGGTGGATTTTTAATTGCGTGGATAGGAGTACATTCAACACTCGGTATTATTTTCTTATTGGTAATGGTGGCTTTGGTTCTTGTGTTTCAGATCGATAAAAAGCCAATCTTAAATACTGCAACGAACGTGTCGGTTAAAGAGAGCCTAAAATCAGGAATACGATTTGTCTTTAACGATGAAATAATTTTAGGAGCGCTGACTTTAGATATGATTGCTGTATTGTTTGGTGGGGCAGTAGCCATCTTCGCGGTTTTTGCAAAAGATGTTTTAGATGCAGGGCCAAAAGGGTTTGGGATATTAAATGCAGCTTTATCTTCTGGCAGTATTATCGCTATGTTAGCGACAACGTATATCCCAATTACTAAAAGCACTGGAAAAAAACTATTGGTTTCAGTTTTTGGTTTTGGGGTTTTTATGATTGTTTTTGGGGCTTCAAAATTAATGTGGCTTAGTGTTTTAGCTTTGTTTTTTTCTGGTGTGTTCGATGGTATATCCATGGTTGTTCGACAAACCATACTTCAACTAAAGACACCAGACGAAATGCGTGGTCGCGTTGGTGCGGTAAACTCTATGTTTGTAGGCTCATCTAATGAGCTCGGTGCTGTAGAAAGTGGTATAGCAGCACGGATTTTTGGTGCGCCTTTAGCTGTAGTTTTGGGAGGTACAGTAACACTGATTATTGTTGCTATAATTAGTATGCAGAACAAACCTTTGCGAGAACTTGATTTGCAGCAAGATATTGAGGACAGTTACGATGATGTAAAAACCTAATATTCTTTAAGCTCAAAGTCCTCACCATTAAAAACACCATATGTAAAGTACTGAATCCAATCTCCTAGATTGATGTATTTTGATGTTTCATTCAATTGAATCTCTAAAGGCAAATGCCTGTGGCCAAACACGAAGAAATCGCGATGCTTTTCTTCAAGTTTGCGTTTGCTATAAACGGCCAACCATTCATTGTCTTCCCCTAAAAATTTAGCATCGTCATCACCAGAAATCAACTTATTCTTTACGGAAAAATATTGAGCAATTCGCATGCCAATATCAGGATGTCCCCATTTAAATAGCCATTTAAAAAAAGGACTTGTAAATACCTTTTTCATACGTTTGTAGCCTTTGTCCCCAGGACCTAAACCATCACCATGCCCAATAAAGAATATTTTGTCATTCAACATAAACTCTTGAGGTTTGTGGTATACAGGAATGCCCAGTTCTTCTTCAAAATAACCATTCATCCATAAATCGTGATTGCCTACAAAATAGTGAATTGGAATACCAGAATCTGCTATTTCAGCAAGCTTACCAAGAGTTCTTGTAAAACCTTTTGGAACTACCGTTTTGTATTCAAACCAAAAATCGAATAAATCCCCGAGTAGAAAAATAGCCGCTGCATCATGCTTAACTTCATCTAGCCAAGCCACGAATTTCCTTTCTCTAGGACGAGAAGCCTCTATGTTTGGTGCGCCTAAATGATTGTCGGACGCAAAATAGATTTTTTTTCCATCAGGAATTTCTATGTGATGACTATTATTCATTATCAGAGGCATACCATTCTGCAAAGCTGGTTGCCGTTTCTTGGAGTTTTAAAGAATGAAGTTTGATATTGCCAGGTAAGCGTTGTTTTATTTTTTCGGCAAAGTCAATAACCATCATTTCTGTAGTAGGCTGATAATCCACCAAGATTATGTTGTGCCCACTACTTTTTAAGTCGTTTGCTAATTTTAGATGTGGTGTGTTTTTATTAAATATCATAGTATGGTCAAAAACATCTACTATCTCATCATTAACTATTCTTTTTAAATCCCCAAAGTCTATGACCATTCCAAACTTTACATTTGTACTATCAACAATAGGAGTGCCAATTACAGTTACAAATAAATGGTAACTGTGTCCATGTAAATTTTTACATTTACCATCATACCCGTGAAGTGCGTGACCAGCTTCAAAAGAAAATTGTTTTGTAATACGAATATTGCTCATTAGCGTCTTTTATTTCGATTATAAAAATAGACTACAATAAGCACTATTCCTAAAATTAAGAATAAGCCGTTTCCGCCTAAAAAATTGAGAATGTCCATTCTATTCGTCTTTTATTCTGTTTTTATTATATCTGTAAATCGCATAAGCTATGGCAACTAAAATAATAAAAGGGAGTAAAGTGCCAATAAAAACACCAATACCATAACTGCTGTCTGGTGCTTCTTTTAGTTTTTCGTCAATATTGACATCTTGTAATATGAAAATTAAAAAGGTCATATAGGCTTAAAAGCGATTTATGGGCCAAATTTAAGTGTTTTGTACTAGCGGTTTAAATGTTTTTCTGAATTTTATGATCAACGGAAGTCCACGAGCTATAATCCACAAGGTAAAAGCAATGAAAATTCCGTATAGTTTATAACCAAGTTCGTCTGCCCAAAAGATAACAGGAATAAAAACCAAAAGTGTTGAAAACAAGAGTACATTTCTAAGATATTGCATTTTGCCCAAGCCTTTAAAAACACCATCAAAGATAAAAGCTAAAGCACATAAAGGTTGCATGGCCAGTATCATCCAAAACACATTGTAAAACTCATCTAAAACAGCCTGGTCATCTGTAAAAATGTTTCCGATAGGATAGTAGAACAATGCACCAATAATGCCAATGATGAGACCTACAACAATCCCGTACTTAATAAGTTTATTGCTTAAACCAAAGAGCGTTTTATAATCTTTTGCACCAAACAACTTTCCTGATAAAATATTACCAGCACTCGCATAGCCATCAATTAAAAAAGCACCTAAAAACCAAAGATTAATGGCAATAGTATAGGCTGCAATATATGTTGTTCCGTATTTGGTGGCATAGCTCGTACCAAAATATAAAGCTACGTTTAATGCAATGGTTCTTATAAACAGATTGAGAATCATCAACGCAAAACGTTTAATTTCCGAATTAAAAGGAAATCTAACCAATAAAGGAATATCCGTTTTTTTAAGAATGTAATATGCTGAAAGTACGGCCATAATAATTTGAGCCAATACACTGGCATATGCCGCACCCTTTATATGCATAGCAGGAATTATGTCTTCTATACCGTAAACCAAAACCACATCGAGAATAATATTGGCAATTGCACCAGTTATAGCAATTAACATAGGGTAATACGTATTTTGAAGTCCTCTAAATGTGCCAAATACAGCGATGGTAAATAAGGTAAAAGGGAATCCGAAAACACGGATTTGGTAATAATCTACACTATAATTTAAAATTAAATCCGATGCGTTATAAAGCTTGAAAATTTGGGCAGCAAAAGGATAGGTGACCAAAATTATTAATACACTTAAGGATGTAATGAGAAACATGGCTTGGGCAGGAAGATTCTTCACCTCACTCAATTTGTCCGCACCCAAATATTGCGATACGATAGACGAAATGGCACTTCGTGTTTGCCCTAAAACCCAAATGAGCATCGATAAAAATGTGGTAACAATACCAACGGCAGCTAGAGATTCTGTAGCATTATAATCCATATTACCTATAATAGCGGCATCAGTCAACGATAGAATAGGCTCAGATACACCAGAAATTAAAGCTGGTATAGCAAGTTTGTTGATTTGTTTTAATGTAATTGACGTACTCAAAGGACCAATTCGTAACAATGAAAAGGATATTCACTTTGCTTAGGAAAGAAAATATCGCCTAATCGTTTATAGCCGCGAAGTTCGTAAAACTTTTGGTTTCTTTTGTTCTGCGAAAAGGTATCTAATCGAATAGAACTATAGTTGTTATCTATAGCATGTCGTTTTGCAAAGTCCATAAGTTGTTGGGCATAACCTTTTCCTTGTAATTCGGGATGAATTGCTAAGCGATGTATATAAATGTTGTTTTCATTTTTTGTTAGCCACTTTATAGGAATATATTCTTTGTCCATAAACGTAGAAATAACAATAGTGCCTTTTACAACATTATTAATTTCCAATATGTAGAGTTCTTCTCGTTTAACATCATTTCTAAAAGCCGATTTATTAGGGTAATGCTCATTCCATTGGTAAATGCCATTGGCAATCATAACTTTGGCACAGGCTTTCGTTAGGTGCATTATAGCATCTATATCTTCTAAATTACCTTTACGAATCATTTATTATGATTATTTTTGCAACAAATCAGTCCATAATGGGCATTTGGCAGTTAATGTTTTTTGCTAGTTAACATAATAATAGACATTGACTACAAATGCTACAAAATTCTGAAAATGAAAACGATATTAGTTCCTGTTGGGTCTTCAAAAAATGCAAAATCACACCTGCAATATGCGGTTGATTTTGCTAAAGCATTTGGTGCTAAATTATATGTGGTTCAAATATATAATGTTTATACCAAAGCAGGAACCATGATTAAGGTAGATCATATTATTCAGCGTGAATCCAAAACATTTTTGGAATCTCATGTAGAATCTATAGATACAAAAGGTGTTGAGGTTATTACCAAAACGTTTAAAGGAAAATTGATTGATACGATTGAAAAGGTTTGCGAAAATCTAAATGTTGATTTAATTATTTTAGAACCACGAACCAACTCGATTAAGGAAGAGGTGTATTTAGGAAAAACCTCGGGTAAAATTGTAAAGCGTACTCAAATACCAGCATTAATTGTTCCAGAAGGTTACGTTTATAAACCAATAGTTAAAATATTGATAGCAGTTAAGTCTGCCATAATTAAGAAAGAGGGCGTTTTAAAACCTTTGCATGCAATTAAAAATCAATTTAAAGCTGTCGTTAATATCCTTTTGGTAAAAACGGCTTATCATAATGAAGACGATTTTATACTCAATGATGAATTAAAGGATATGATTACCAATACAACAATAGCAGAAAGACCAACGACGTTTCAGGCTGTGTTGGAGCATTATAAAAATCACAACCCAGATTTATTATGTGTGGTAAGACGTAAACGTGGTTTTTTCTCAAAACTTTGGGAAGATGATGTAATTTTAAAGCAGGATTTTCATAGCTCTAAAATCCCTGTTTTGGTTTTAAGTGGGTTGAAATAAAATTTGGGGCATTAGCTCAGCTGGCTAGAGCGCTACGCTGGCAGCGTAGAGGTCATCGGTTCGACTCCGATATGCTCCACAACTGTAGAAAAGCTAGAGTTTTGACTCACAACTTTTCTTAACAAAAGTGTAAATCGTATTGGTCTACGCTTTTTGTTTTAAATACACTAAGAATGTGTAGATTATTAAAAAAATGGCTTGGTTTTGGCAATAAGACTGATCGAAACGAAGAAGATAATATGAAAAAATTCTTAATTGTCGGTTTAGGTAATATCGGAGAGAAATATGCCAATACCAGACATAACATAGGTTTTAAGGTTTTAGATTATTTAGCCAATGACGAAACCATTTCTTTCGAAACCTTAAAACTTGGCGATGTGGCGTCGTTAAAGATAAAAGGGCGTACACTTGTACTTATGAAGCCCAATACCTTTATGAATCTTAGCGGCAAAGCTGTAAAGTATTGGCTAGAAAAAGAAAAAGTTCCTTTAGAAAACCTCTTGGTTGTAACAGATGATCTTAATTTACCTTTTGGCACATTGCGCCTAAAAACAAAAGGTAGTGATGGTGGGCATAATGGGCTAAAAGATATCCAAGATAAACTTCAAACTACAAAATACAACCGTTTTAGATTTGGTATTAGTGATAGCTTTAGTAAAGGAAGACAGGTAGATTATGTTCTTGGCGAATGGAATGATGATGAAAATTCTAAATTAGACGAGCGTTTAAAAATTTCCGTAGAACTCATAAAGTCCTTTGCTCTTGCAGGTGTAAATAATACGATGAATCAATTTAATGGAAAATAATAGGGTGATAACTGGTAACCTATTTATTAAACCTATAAATTTGAATAAATATTAAAACTAACTGTGAAATCCCCAAAAACAACAACTATTGGTACTTTTGATGGTGTACATGTTGGGCATCAAAAAATCCTGAATCACGTTGTGCGACTTGCAGAAAAACAAGGTTACACACCTACAGTTTTAACATTATTTCCTCATCCACGGATGGTGCTTCAAAAAGACGATTCCATTAAATTGCTAAACACTATTGAAGAACGGGTTGCATTACTTAAGTCCATTGGCATAGAGACTATCATCGTTAAGGAGTTTACAGAGAAATTTTCAAATCTTTCAGCAGAAGATTATGTAAAAACCATATTGGTCAATGAAATTAATACCAAACAAATTGTAATAGGGTACGATCATCATTTTGGAAAAAACAGAAGTGCAAATATTACCGACTTAAAAAAATTCGCAAAAGAATACGATTTTACAGTTGAAGAAATCTCGGCACAAGACATAGAAAATGTTACGGTGAGTTCCACTAAAATAAGAAATGCACTGAATGAGGGAAAAGTAGCTTTGGCTAATTCATTTTTAGGCTATAACTATTTTATTACCGGCAAAGTGATTAAAGGCAAAGGCTTGGGAAGAACTTTAGATTTTCCAACCGCCAATATTTACATTAAGGAATCTTATAAATTAATTCCTGAAGATGGCGTATATATTGTAAAATCAAGATTTAAGAAAGAAGTCATTTACGGAATGATGAATATTGGCACCAATCCAACAGTAAACGGAAAAACAAAATCTATTGAAGTGCATTTCATTAATTTTAATGAAGACATTTATAGCTCAGAATTAAAAATTGAATTTTTAAAACGTTTGCGACATGAGCAAAAATTCAAAAATCTTGAAGCTTTAAAAACACAGCTTCAAAACGATAAGACCAATGCTCTAGATTATATGAATAATTTAAAATGAATAGATTTTTATTTAAACATATAGACAACTCAGGACTTATTGTTTTTAGAATCATTTTTGGGCTACTGTGTGCTCTAGAATCTTTTGGTGCCATATTAACGGGTTGGATACGACGCACTTTAATTGAACCAGAATTTACGTTCTCATTTATTGGTTTTGAGTGGTTGCAACCCTTACCGGGTAATTGGATGTATGCCTATTATGCAGTAATGGGAACTTTTGGATTGCTTATAATGGTGGGTTACAAGTACCGCTTTAGTATGTTTATGTTCGCAACCATGTGGACAGCCACATACTTAATGCAAAAGTCGTCCTATAACAACCATTATTATTTACTTTTTATCTTAAGTTATTTAATGGTGTTTTTACCAGCCCATAGATATGCGTCTTTAGACGTAAAACTTAACCCTTCATTAAAACGCATTTCCATGCCAAGTTGGTGTAAATGGATTTTTGTTATTCAGTTGTTTATACTATACACCTATGCTTCAATCGCCAAACTATATCCAGACTGGTTAGATACATCTGTTGTGGGGATTTTAATGAAAAATAAAGCCAGTTACCCAATAATTGGGGATTTTTTACAACAAAAGGCTGTACATTATTTTATAGCTTACGGAGGTATTTTGTTCGATGGACTTATTATCCCATTATTACTTTTTAAACCGACACGGAAGTATGCTTTTTTTGCCTCTATATTTTTTCATTTGTTCAACTCTATTGTATTTCAAATAGGTATTTTTCCGTATCTGTCCCTAGCATTTAGTCTATTCTTTTTTGAACCTAAAGTGATTCGAAATCTATTTTTAAAGAAAAAGGAATTTTATAATTCAGCAGAAGTTGCCATACCTAAATACAATAAACTTTTAGTCGGTCTGTTTTCAATTTATTTTTTGATTCATATTGCACTTCCTCTTAGACATCATTTCTTTGAGGATAATGTACTATGGACCGAAGAAGGCCATAGGTTATCTTGGAGAATGATGCTACGTGCCAAAAGAGGAACAGTAAGTTACCGTGTTATAGACGAGGCAACAAATCAACAAATACCAATTAAACTTGGGGATTACCTTACCAAAAAACAAAAACGAGGAGCAAGCACAAAGCCTGATGTAATTTGGCAATTTTCACAATATCTAAAACAAGATTTTGCTAAAAAAGGAAAATCCGTTAAAGTATTTGTTACAGCTTATGTAAGTGTTAACGGCAAACGCTCAAAGCAATTAATAGACCCAAAAGTTGACCTGGCCAATGAAGAGTGGCAGCACTTTAAACATCACGATTGGATATTGCCTTCAGATAGAGATGACAATGAGAATAATTCCAGAAATTTTCGCTAATTATAACTTATAAATAAATTTTTGGCAAATAGTAAAAGTTTAAATGAGTTCGTTACTTTTGTGGCTTGATTTTTCTACGCTTAAGGCGTAAATACAAAAATTTAGATATGTTACAAGTTGCTTTTATTAGAGAAAATAAGGAAGATGTTATTGCACGCTTAGCAAAGCGAAACATTGATGCCACTGAGATGATTAATAATGCTATTGTGCTAGACGAAGAGCGAAGAGCGCTTCAAACTAAATTAGATAGTACGAAAGCCGAGTCTAACAGTTTGTCCAAAGAGATAGGGAACTTATTTAAATCTGGCGAAGCTCAAAAAGCGAATCTTTTAAAAGAAAAAACAACACAACTAAAGGAAACAACTAAGACGTTAGAACAAGAGCTCAATGATAAAGCAGATGCTTTAAAAGAGTTATTGTATAAAATTCCTAATGTACCTAATGAGATTGTACCTTCAGGTAATACAGATGAAGATAATGAAGAAATTTACAGAGAAGGTGATATACCGACTTTGCACAAAGAGGCCACACCACATTGGGATCTCATTAAAAAATATGATATTGTAGATTTTGAATTAGGGAATAAAATCACAGGTGCTGGTTTCCCTGTTTATAAAGGAAAAGGAGCTAGATTGCAGCGTGCTCTAATTTCTTATTTTTTAGATAAAAATACAGCTGCAGGTTATACTGAAGTTCAAGTTCCGCATTTGGTTAATGAAGCTTCTGGTTATGGAACAGGGCAATTACCAGATAAAGAAGGGCAAATGTACCACGTCACTGAGGATAACTTGTATTTGATTCCCACGGCAGAAGTTCCGGCAACCAATATTTTTAGAAACACCCTTTTAAATGAGAGTGACCTACCAATAGGTCTTACAGGTTATACACCATGTTTTAGGCGTGAGGCTGGTAATTGGGGTGCTCACGTTAGAGGTTTAAATCGTTTACACCAATTCGATAAGGTTGAAATTCTTAGAGTTGAACATCCTGATAAATCTTATGATGCCTTAAACGGAATGGTTGAACACGTGAAAAGTATTTTAAAGGAGTTAAAATTACCTTATAGAATATTAAAGTTATGTGGGGGCGATTTAGGTTTTACATCTGCATTAACTTACGATTTTGAAGTATTCTCTACAGCACAAGACCGTTGGCTAGAGATTTCTTCGGTGTCAAATTTTGAAACCTTTCAAGCCAATAGACTAAAACTGCGTTTTAAAAACAGTGATGGTAAAAACGAACTTTGCCATACACTTAACGGAAGCTCATTGGCACTACCAAGAGTTTTAGCAGGAATTCTAGAAAATTACCAAACCGAAGACGGCATTAAAATACCAGAAGTTTTAGTACCTTATACGGGGTTTGATATGATTTCTTAACGTCCTTTACTTTTGGGAATTTTTATTTAATTGTTAAAAAAACACGTTTTTAATCGATTTTCTGTGTATTTCTTCGCTTTTTTTAATTATTTTCATCATGTTAGTAGTCCCAATTAAGAACTAACCTAATTATGAAAAATCTAAAACGCATTGTATTACTCATTGCATTAGTTGTTATGGTAAGTAAAGTTTTGTTTTAACTATAATTAGAAATAGTCAAAAATAGTAAAACAACCACGACAAAGTAATTGAATCATATTTTATAACGAATAATGGTTAATAGCACATTTATTTTGCTGGTCAAAATGCCTAAACGTACAGTTTAGGCATTTTTTTATAAAAACATTTACAATATCTAGCGGCCTCATTTGTTATATTTACACTTTACCTGTTTTATGAAAAAGATTTTTTCAATCCTATTAATAGTATTTGGTCTCTACTTTAGTTTAGCCCAAAATAGTGAGGTGCTTGCCGATAGTTATTACAAAAAAGGCGAATTTAAAAAAGCACTTGTTATCTACGAGAATCTTAATAAAGAAAAGCCATACAGTTACAAGTATATCTACAAATTGGTTGATACGCATCAACAATTAGAACAGTTTGATGAAGCAGAAAATATATTGGTACAACGTTTAGCGAAACGAAGAAACCCAACACTATTGGTAGAGCTAGGCTACAACTTTCAGCTCAAAGATAGTCTGGACAGAGCAAATATATTGTATAAAGAAGCTATAGCTCATATTGACGAAAACCCCAATTACATCTATAGCATCGCTAAAAAATTTGAAGATCATTCCCTGTTGAAACAGGCTATTAGTGTATACGATAAAGGAAAGCTATTGACACCAGATAAAAATTATAGCATACAATTGGCACGTATTTACGGAGATCAAGGAAACATTGAAAAAATGTTCGAAAACTATATGGATTACATAGCCTATAGACCAAATTACCTCAATAACATTAAACGTGCGGTCAGTGATTTCATATCCGAAAACAAATCCAACGAAAACAATACCTATTTAAGGCGATTGCTTCTTAAGAGAATTCAGCAAGAGCCAAGTCCGTATTGGTACGAATTATTGAGCTGGCTTTATGTACAGGAGAAAGCTTATAACAAATCATTTATACAAGAAAAAGCACTTTACAAACGCAATCCTGAAAGTTTGGACCGAATCATAGAGTTGGCAGTTACAGCCCTAGAAGACAATGATGGTGATACCTCCAAAGATATTTTCAGTTATATTTTAGAGACAACACAAGATGCCAGTACAGCATTAACGGCCCACCAATACATTTTAGAAATTGATACCCAAAATGCATCCGAAAAAGAACTAAAGCGTATTGATGAAACCTATAATACCCTATTTGACGAATTCGGAAAGTCTGAATTAACATTACCGCTGCAATTAGCCTATGGAGAGTTTTTAGCGTTTCATCAAAAAGATACCGAAAGTGCGACGGCTTTCTTAAGAAAAAGCATGAAATTGAATATTTCCGAATTTCAAGAGGCTAAAGTCAAGTTGTTGTTGGCAGATATTTTAGTCTTGCAAGAACGTTTTAATGAAGCTTTAATTTTCTATTCGCAAATTCAAATGGGTTTAAAGAATAGTACCATTTCACAAGAAGCCCGATTTAAAGTCGCAAAAACGAGTTACTATAAAGGTGATTTTGATTGGGCGGAATCCCAACTCAAAATTTTAAAGTCCTCGACATCTCAACTCATTGCCAATGACGCCTTGGATTTAAAACTTCTAATTTCTGATAATAAATACGAAGACAGCCTTCAAACGGCATTAAAACATTATGCAAAAGCAGATTTGTTTGCATTTCAGAACAAAACTGACGCTGCAATCTCCCTTTTAGATAAAATATTGGAAGAACACAAAGGAGAAAGTATTATCGACCAAACCTTATTTCAGCAAGCAAAACTATTCGAAAAGAAAAAACAATATGATAAAGCCGTGGCTAATTATTTGCAAATAATTACAGACTATAGTGAAGACATTTTAGCTGATGATGCACATTATTATTTAGCCGAACTTTATAATACACATTTGGCAAAACCAGAAGAAGCCAAGCAGCTTTACGAAAAAATCATTTTCGATTTTGAAGATAGCATTTACTTCATAGAAGCTCGAAAGAAGTTCAGGATGCTTAGAGGTGATAGTATAAATTAGCTGACTAGAATTAATAGCTAATATGAAGATGTACAGTATTACATACTTATTTCTACTTTTGTAGCTAACACTAACACCTCATTCCTAATCCCTAAAAAATGATTATATATAACGTCACAGTAAACGTCGATAAAACCATAAATACAGAATGGCTAAACTGGATAAAAGAGCACATACCACAAGTATTGGCTACGGGCAAATTTAAAGAAGCCAAACTCACCAAAGTTTTGGTAGACGATGAAGAAACAGATACTTATTCTATTCAGTACAGAGCACATTCTAGAGAGGCTTTAAATGCCTATTATGCAGAAGATGCAGAACGTTTAAGACAAGAAGGTTTACAGCGCTTTGCCGATAAATCACTTGCTTTTAGAACTGAGTTAGAAGTTATCGATGAGTATTCGGTAAATTTCAATTAAGTTTGTTTGTCATTCCGACAGAGCATGGCGACGAGGAATCTCATAAATTTTCTATTAAGTGGCAAACCAAAACCAAGTTAAAGCAAAAAAACATCTGGGACAACATTTCCTTAGAGACGAAACGATTGCTCAAAAAATAGCAGACACTTTATCCCTCAATGGTTACAAAGATGTTTTAGAGATTGGTCCAGGTATGGGAGTATTGACCAAGTATCTACTAGAAAAGGAGATTACAACTCACGTCATAGAAATCGATACGGAGTCTGTAGATTATCTAAAAAACAATTACCTTAATCTAGCTCCTAGAATTTACGAAAAGGACTTTTTAAAATACGATTTAACCCAAATTTTTAAAGACCAGCCTTTTGCCATAATTGGTAACTTTCCTTATAATATATCTTCCCAGATTGTATTTAAAACTTTAGAAATGCGTCATCAAATACCTGAGTTTTCTGGGATGTTTCAAAAAGAAGTTGCTTTACGCATTTGTTCTAAAGAAGGCTCTAAGGTTTATGGTATTCTTTCGGTACTGACTCAAGCATTTTATGATGCCGAGTATCTATTTACGGTGCCGCCTTCGGTTTTTAATCCACCACCAAAAGTAGACTCTGGTGTATTATTGCTTAAGAGAAAAGAGAATTATACCTTGCCGTGCGATGAAAAATTATTTTTCAAAGTGGTTAAAACAGGATTTCAGCAACGTAGAAAAACATTACGTAACAGTTTAAAAACCTTTAATCTTTCCGATAATTTAAAAGCAAATACTATCTTTGGGCAGCGACCAGAGCAATTAAGTGTTTCGCAGTTTATTGAGCTGACGTCGTTGATAGAAAAAGACAAAAACTGAACCTATTGTCATATCGAGTTATTTCAAAAAAATTTATTTTGAAATTACATCGAAAAACATAAGACGATTACTGTGGAAGAACTTCAAGATAACATACAATTTCAGCTCACGGATGAACTCATCGAAAAGGTAGAATTCCTTGTTGAAGAGCAAAGTGATAAGGAACTCAAAAATCTTCTTAAAGAGTTTCACTATGCTGATATTGCCGAAATTCTGGATGAATTAGATTTAGATGATGCGGTTTATGTAATTAAACTTTTAGACTCAGATACCACCTCTGATATTCTCATGGAGCTCGATGAGGATAACCGTGAAAAAGTACTTCAGAACTTATCGGTTAAGGAAATTGCAGAAGAGATTGAAGAGCTGGATACCGATGATGCCGCAGATATTATTGCTGAGCTCCCTCAGGAACGCCAAGAAGCAGTTATATCGCAAATTGAAGATGAAGAGCATAAAGCAGAAATCCAAGAGCTACTTACTTACGATGACAATACTGCCGGTAGTCTCATGGCAAAAGAACTGGTTAAAGTTTATGAAACATGGAGCGTTGCAGGTTGTTTACGTAGAATTAGGGGACAAGCCAAAGAAGTAACACGTGTGCATTCTATTTACGTCGTTGATAAACAAGAAAAACTAATTGGGCGTCTGTCGCTTAAGGATTTGATTGTTGCTAAAAGTGATCAGAAAATTGCTGAAATAGCTAAAGATAACGTGGATTATGTTCACGTAAATGACGATGATGAAGACGTTGCCAAAGTGATGGCAAAATACGATTTGGAAGCCATTCCTGTAGTCGACGATGAGCAAACGCTACTAGGAAGGATTACCATTGATGATATTGTTGATGTCTTAAAGGAAGAAGCTGATAAAGATTACCAATTGGCAGCAGGTATTACCCAAGATGTAGACTCCGACGATAGTATATTAGAATTAACACGGGCACGTTTACCTTGGTTGTTTTTAGGTCTCGTTGGTGGAGTTGGTGCATTTTTAATTATGGAAGGTTTTCAAGAAGCCTTTAACAAATATGCTGTTTTGTTCTTTTTTACACCTTTAATTGCTGCGATGGCAGGCAACGTTGGTGTACAATCAAGTGCCATCATTGTACAAGGTTTGGCTAATGATGATGTAAAAGGAAGTGTTAACAGTAGATTGATAAAAGAAATGCTATTGGCCGCGCTTAATGGTACCATTTTGGCATTTTTTCTTTTCCTTTTCGTATGGATTACAAAAAACGAATTTAATACTGCTCTTGCCATTTCAGTTTCTCTAATTGCAGTGATTATTGTTGCAGGTCTTATAGGAACTTTTGTACCGTTATTTTTAGATAAAAGAGGTATTGACCCAGCTATTGCCACAGGGCCTTTTATTACAACAAGCAATGATATATTCGGAATCTTAATTTATTTCTGGATAGCCAAATTAATTCTAGGAATTTAATACAAATCCTTTTGTAACTTTATTACATGAAACCAATAAATATTAAAGACAAACATGCTTTGTTTTCAAAGCAATGGCATCCGCATCGTATCGCAACGGTAGATGATATGCAAGTGATACTTGCCAAAATAAAAGGTGAGTTTGTCTGGCATAGCCATGATGACGAGGACGAATTGTTTCAGGTCATTAAAGGCACACTTTACATGCAATTTAGAGACAGAACAGAAGTCGTAAAAGAAGGCGAACTAATTGTGGTTCCAAAAGGAGTAGAGCACAACCCATCAACTAAAGATGGTGAAGAAGTACATCTTTTACTCTTTGAGAAATTGAATACAGCGCATACGGGTAGAGTGAAAGATGAAATGACACAAACTGAATATCCTTGGATATAAAAAAGTCTCTTTGTCCTGCGGATATTTCCCAAAAAAGGGAAAATGGAGCAAAACAATAAATTGATACCACATAATAATTTCTTCTCTCTGGGAAGATTAAGATGGGCTTATGAAAATACTTCACTTAGACAGTAATCATCAACTACTAATTAATCAACTCAATGATTTAGGCTTTACCAATCATGAAGACTATATTTCTTCAAAAGCTGTGGTTGAAGCCAAAATCTCTGATTATGATGGTCTTATAATTCGCAGCAGGTTTTCAATTGACAAGCAGTTTTTGGACGCTGCAAAAAACCTAAAATTTATAGGCCGCGTTGGTGCTGGTTTAGAAAATATAGATTACGAATATGCCGAGCAGAAAGGTATTCATCTCATCGCTGCACCAGAGGGCAACCGAAATGCTGTAGGCGAACATACTTTGGGAATGTTACTATCGTTATTTAACAAACTCAACAAAGCAGACAAAGAAGTAAGACAGGGCAAATGGTTGCGCGAAGCCAATCGTGGTTTAGAGCTCGATGGAAAAATTGTTGGACTCATTGGTTATGGCAATATGGGAAAAGCCTTTGCCAAGAAATTAAAAGGTTTTGATGTAGAAGTTCTTTGCTATGATATAAAAGCTAATGTAGGAGATGAAAATTGCAAACAAGTCTCGTTAGAAGTGCTTCAAGAACAAGCAGATGTATTGAGTTTACACACGCCTCAAACCCCTTTAACCTTGGGCATGGTGAATAATGAATTCATCAATAATTTTAAAAAATCATTTTGGTTAATAAACACAGCCCGCGGTAAGAGTGTAGTGACAGAAAATCTGGTTAGTGCGTTAGATTCTGGAAAAATTTTAGGTGCTGCTTTAGATGTTTTAGAATATGAAAAAACATCCTTTGAAGATGTGTTTAAAGTAGATAAGCCTAAATTTCAATGGATGCGAAAAGGCAAAAAGCGTAACTTGCCTGAGGCGTTACAATACTTAATAAATGCTGACAATGTACTTCTAACGCCACACGTTGCGGGCTGGACCGTTGAAAGCAATATAAAATTGGCGCAAACTATTGTCGATAAAATCATACTAAAGTTTAAATAGTTGTACTAATTTGAGTGTTTCAATTTTCTATATTTTAGTAATCTAAAACAATGAATTTCTGCTCACGTAGAAAATAAATATGAAGAAAACCATTCTCATTTTTGGATTGCTCATACTTGCATTGCTGCTATTATTTCAATTTAGCAAATATGCCGTTATATCTGGTAATCTAAAAGTGGAGTTAATTGTTGCAGTTATAGCAATTGTGTTTTTCTTTATTGGTGTATATATCAACAAAAAATCACTTAAGCCTAACCAAAGCGAATCTGCAGAGATAAATCATAATAAGATTAAAGATTTAGAAATCAGCTCAAGAGAATACGAAGTCTTACTACATATTTCTGAAGGATTATCGAATAAGGAAATAGGAGAAAAACTATTTCTCTCTGAGAGTACTATAAAAACGCATGTTTCAAATTTATTCTTAAAACTCAATGCTAAGCGTAGAACTCAAGCTGTACAAATTGCTAAAGCATACAAAATCATTTAAAATATATACTTTTAGACTAAGGTACTAGTGCTTTGGTACTTTAGTATGACTTGGTATTTAAGCACTTATAATAACTTTGTGTGTAATAATCTTAAAATTTATTCTCATGAAATTAGGTGCCTTTTCGGTAAGTTTAAGTGTAAAAGACATTCACGCTTCAAAATCATTTTATGAAACTTTAGGCTTTACGGTCTTCGCAGGCGACATAAAAAACAATTATTTAATCATGAAAAACGAAGACTCACTTATTGGTCTTTTTCAAGGTATGTTTGAACAAAACATATTGACTTTTAATCCTGGTTGGGATCAAAATGCTAATACTTTAAAATCTTATGATGATGTAAGAACTATTGAAAAACACCTCAAAGACAACAATGTAAAGCTAGAACGTGAAACTGAAGGAGCTGACTCTGGCCCTGCAAGCATTGTATTTTATGATCCTGATGGAAATACTATTTTAATTGACCAACATATATAATCAATAAATCAAAATTAGTTCAAAATGAAAAGTACAGTAATTAGATATGGTGTTTATGCATTATTAAGCGGTTTTTTATTTTTCGGGTTTCCGTTTCTCTTTGGAATGGGAGTAGATTATGACTATGGAGAAATTATTGGGTACACCTCAATGGTGCTCTCTTTGCTCTTTGTTTATTTCGGAATTAAACACTACCGAGATAAAGTAAATAATGGAAAAGTGTCTCTGGGGAAAGCACTTGCAATAGGAATGCTCATTGCTTTGTGCTCTGCAGTTGGAGTAGCCGTTTTCGATTATATCTATACAACCCAAATTAACCCAGATTTTGCGAATGATTATTTAGAATACTCTATAAAAAAGATGGAAGCCACACTATCCCCAGAAGAATTGAAAGTTAAAAGTGCAGAGTTAAAACAGCAAATGGAGGACTATGGGAGTCCCAGTTTTATGGCACTAATAATGTTCGTGTCCGTTATGATTTTAGGATTTGTTATATCTTTAATATCTGGATTAATCCTACAACGAAAATAACTACTAAAATCAATCTATAATTATGCAATACGAAGCGACATCTCCGGCAGACTACATTGGCCAAGTTCCTGAGGAACGCCAAGACACATTAAAAAAATTACGTAAAGTTATAAACGACAACTTGCCAAAAGGTTTTGAAGAAGGGATGATTTACAAAATGATAGGTTACTATGTGCCACATTCTGTGTACCCAGATGGTTACCATTGCGACCCAAGTACACCTTTACCATTTATGAGTTTTGCTTCACAAAAAAATTCAGTAAACCTATATCATAGTGGCATCTATGCCAAAAAAGAACTGCACGATTGGTTTGTCAATGAATATCCCAAACACTGCAAACGCAAATTAGATATGGGTAAAAGTTGCATAAGATTTAAAAAAATGGATGAGATTCCTTTTGAGCTGATTGGAGAACTCACTAGAAAAATGACTTGTGATGAGTGGATAGACATTTACGAAACGGCGATAAAGAAGAAATAGCTTGTGTTTACAAAATAAAATCAAAGTTTAATTTAAAAAAGATTCCTGCTTTTTACAGGAACTTATCAGGGTTTCCATTTTAAGAGATCCTGAAATAAATTCAGGATAAAATGAAAAAACGTGTAACAGGAATTGGCGGTTTGTTCTTTAAGAGCAAAGATCCAAAAGCCTCAAAAGATTGGTATAAAAAACACCTTGGATTTAACACCGACGATTACGGCTGTACCTTTTGGTGGAAAGACAAAGACGGCAATGATTGTTCTACCCAATGGAGTCCGTTTGCAGAAGACACAAAATACTATGAGCCTTCTAAAAAAGACTTTATGTTTAACTATAGGGTTGAAAATCTTGAAGCATTGCTAAAAGTTTTAAAGGACGAAGGAGTAACCATTGTAGGCGATATGGAGACTTACGACTACGGAAAATTTGCGTGGATAATGGACAACGAAAACAATAAAATTGAATTGTGGGAACCTATTGATGCGGCTTTTAAATAATTGCATTTGTTTTTTTATTAATTTTAGACTCAATAAATTAACTTAAAAACAATTTAAATTATGGCAGACGATAATAAAGATTTAGGAGATGATCTTAACGATATGTTAGATGACGCAAAAGAAGGGGCAAAAAGAACAGGAGATAAAATAAGCCAAAAAGCCAGTGAATTAGCTGATGATGCAGAAGAGTTAGGGAGAAAAGCTAAAGCCAAAGCTTCTGAATTTGCAGATGATGCCAAAGAAGCCGCTAGTGAATTTGCCGATGATGCTAAAGAAGTCTTGAGCGATGGAAAAAACGTAGCTATTATTGCTCACATTACTCTAATAGGATGGATTATTGCACTTGTGATGAATAGTAGTAACAAAACAGAGTTTGGCTCTTTTTACATTAGGCAGATGTTAGGTCTAATGCTCATTGGAATTTTAACAGGTTGGATTCCTATATTGGGGCTTATAATAAGTATTGTGTTATTAATAGCATGGGTTATGAGCTTAGTTAATGCCTTAGGAGGTAAGATGAAACCTACCTTTCTACTTGGAGAACAATTTCAAGAATGGTTTAAAGGCCTTTAAAATATTTTGAGGCTGTCTAAAAAGTATTATTCTTTGCTTTGCTCAGAATGACCAATTAACTCACTTTTCAGACAGCCTTTACTTTTAGCCCTTTAGCTCATAATCAAAAGGCAGCATATCCCCTAAACGTTGATTTCCCATCT
>CAYVNR010000004.1:0-56845 GCA_964453045.1 uncultured Flavobacteriaceae bacterium | reverse complement strand
CCCTTTAGCTCATAATCAAAAGGCAGCATATCCCCTAAACGTTGATTTCCCATCTCTCCACTAAAATAAACACCAAGTATAGGTAGGTAATAACCATATGAGTTCACATAAAACTCAGGCACCAATACTTCTAAACTCGATTGAAACTTCTTATCATATAAAATCGATACCTTATCTTTAAGTACTACCTTTTTATAACTACTGTCTTTAGACTTTTCAACTATAAAATGAGCCCATTCGTTAACCATAAATTTTCCAGAAAATATCCTATAGCCTTCATCGCGTATATTTTCTTTATAGAGCGAACGCATAAAATGTTGTATAGAACCTTTGTAAGCGTTCTCCCTATTTTTTAAAGTCTTTTTACGATCAGCTTTCTCTAGGTTTTTGTAAAATGAAGTTCCTTGAAAAGCTACTTTTTTTAGAATAAATTTATTAATGCTAGGGTCAACATATCTGAATTCTATTTCAAAGTCTTTCACGTCAAAATTAACCTCGTATTGTAAAGCTTTATTTTTTACAACGATAGGCACTCTGGCACTCGCATGCAAAGTTCTATCTTGCTTATCATAGTTTAAGATAATGTCATCCTCATTTAAAATCGTACAAGATTTTCCAAACTTTGAAGAACCTAAAAATTCTTTTCTAAATAACCTTAGTTTTTGCTTCCTGGTTAAACCATCATCATATTCTATAAGGACTTCATCAAGTTCGTTATTGGCCTCAACCATTTCTATGGTGATGTTGTTCTGATTTCTAAAATCTGAAATTAAAACTTTTTCATAACCCAGATAAGAAATCACTAATGTAGATTGAATGGCCTCTGTGTAAGAAATTGAAAACTCACCTTTTTCATCTGTTGTTGTTCCAATAGTTGTGTTGTCAAAATACACTGCTACGGTTTCCAATGGTTGCTTTGTAGCTTTGTCAACAACACGTCCTGTAAGTGTTTGCGAAATGCAAATAACAGGAATAAAAAAACTTATAAAAACGAGTTTATTTATCTTCTCCATTTTCCATGAATTTTCGCTCGAGTTCAGCTTGAAATTCCTCCATCACAGGTCTCACGGTGCTTTCAGGCAGGTCAGCAATTTTTATATACATTAAGCCATCAACTGCATTGTTGAATAATGGATCAACATTAAATGCCACAAGTTTGGCGTTTTGTTTTATGTACTTTTTAAGTAAAACAGGCAAACGTAATGCGCCTGGCTCCACTTCATCAATGATTTTATCAAACTTATTTAAGTCGGCTTCAGTGGCATCGAACACAAAATCTTTATCGGCATCTTTCAATTTTACCTTAAATTCTTTCTTAGGATGCACATATTGCGCTACATAAGGATCGTAATAATGAGATTTCATAAACTCAATCATCAAACTTTTGGAAAAGTTAGAAAACTGATTGCTTATACTCACACCGCCTATTAGGTACTTATGCTCAGGATAACGCAAAGTAGTGTGTACAATACCTTTCCAAAGTAAAAATAAAGGCATTGGTTTTTGTTGGTATTCTTTAATGATAAATGCACGCCCCATTTCAATAGACTGACTCATCATTTTGTAAAGCTCGGGTTCAAAACGGAATAGGTCTTGTAAATAAAAACCGTCAATACCGTGACGCTCAAAAATCTGAGAGCCCAGACCCATTCTGTATGCTCCCGCAATAACATTTTTTTCGTTGTCCCATAAGAACATATGATGGTAATAGGTGTCAAATGTATCTAAATCTATAGCTTCATTTGTGCCTTCACCAACCTCTCTAAAAGTAATTTCCCTTAGTCTTCCTAGTTCCCTTAGAATATTTGGCATGTCCTTAGCCGAAGCCAAATACACTTCATAATTTTTACTTACCAAAAGTCTGCAATCTTTTTGTTTGAGTTGTTCAACCTCGGTAATCATAACGTCTGTATCTATCGGAGTTACAATACGTTTCGGCTCTTTGGATACTTTAAGTTGCGACTGTAGGTTATCTAAAATCTTTGGTTTATCCTCAAAAGATTTTGATAGCATGTAGGTTTTTCGTCTTAGGAATTCTGAAAAATCCGCAAGTGCGTTGTGCTCCTTTTGGTCTTTAACAGAAATAGGCCGGCCAATTCTTACTTTTATAACTCTACGCTTCTGTGTTAGCAACTCAGAAGGCAATTTAGCAGTCCTAAGCGTATCACTTATTTTAGATAATCTATAGAAAAGGCGACTGTTTTTGGCATGAAAATAAATAGGAACTACGGGAACTTCTGCTTTTTGAATAAGTTTCATGGCAGCTTCTTCCCAAGGTTTGTCTACGACCAATTTACCATCTCTGTAGGTCGATACTTCTCCCGCTGGAAATACTCCAAGCGGATGCCCTTCCCTTAAATGCAAAATGGCATTTTTAAATCCAGCGATACTACTTTTTACATCCTTACGATCTTCAAAAGGATTTACTGGCATTACATAAGGTTTAAGCGGCTCAATTCTATGAAGTAAAAAGTTGGCAATAATCTTAAAGTCACTTCGCTGTTCTAGCATTAATTTTAACAGTAGGATACCATCTATTCCTCCCAACGGATGGTTAGAAATGGTGATATAAGCACCATCTTTAGGAAGTCTTTTTAAGTCTTCTTCGGGAATTTCGAATTTAATCTGAAAATCATCCAATAATGCATTCAAAAAGTCTACGTTAGATAAGTGTTTGTTGCGTTTATATATTTTATTTATTGTAGAAATTTTGAGTACTTTCATCAACACCCAACCGAAAAATGTACCTAAGAAACCATACTTATCTGCATGGATTGCTTTGGCAACCTCTTTTGCCGTAACTAATCCCATATTAGATGATTTCCCCATAAAACAAATGTAGTAAATGTTATTTAGTTACTATTTGAACCGTTTCTTGTGTTAACTGCTTCAACAGTACGGTTTTATCTTTTTCGAGTTCTTTTATTGCAGCTTGGTTATAATGCCTTATAGTATAAAGACTCACATTTTCGTGAGATGTGACTTTAAATTTTGCTTTTAAATGTTGAAGCAACTTTTCGAGATTGTTGTATAGGTTATCAATACAAACAGAAAAGCTAATGGCTGAATTTTGTATGACATCAACTTTCATTTTGTACAAATGTAATAAACTAAATATCTCACTGATATTTTCTTCAACGATATATGAAAAATCCAAAGATGACAGTGAGATCAAAATCTGATTTTTCTTTACAATAAAACACGGAATCTCTGGCTCCAAGGTTTTTCCTTTACTAACACAAGTGCCATTGGCATTAGGGTTTAAAAACGACTTTACATATAACGGAATTTCTTTGCGCTGTAAAGGTTGAAGGGTTTTGGGATGAATGACCGAAGCCCCATAAAAAGCCAGCTCTATCGCTTCTCTATAAGAAATTTGATTGAGCAATTGTGCATTTTCAAAATAGCGAGGATCAGCATTTAATACTCCTGGCACATCTTTCCAAATGGTAACGCTATTGGCATTTAGGCAATATGCAAAAATTGCGGCAGTATAATCACTTCCCTCTCTGCCTAAAGTGGTTGTAAAGTTATTGGCATCACTTGCCAAAAATCCTTGAGTGATGTTTAAGACCGATGTATTAAGTTGGGAAGAAATACGGGTTTGGGTCATTTCCCAATTTACGTTAGCGCGTCTGTAATAATTATCGGTTTTAATATAGTCTCTAACATCTAACCAATTATTTTTTAAACCTATCTCATTGAGATAATGACTGATAATGGTTGTGGAAACTAACTCGCCAAAACCTATGGTCTGGTCATAAACAAAATTGTAATCTGGGGATTTATTGCTCTTAAAAAATAAGTTTAGCTCATCAAAAAGCGATTTTACATCAAAAAATACCTGATGACGTTCATTATCAAACAAACCTAACAGAATTTCATTATGATACTTTATAACATCATGAATAGAACTTTGAAGCTCAGCTTTGTTTTCAAAATAGTTTTTTATAACCAATTCCATGGCATTAGTGGTTTTTCCCATGGCAGAAACAACCACTAAAGTATTCTTGTAACCTGTGGTGTTTAAAACCTTGGCCAAATTTTTTACACCTTTAACATCTTTTACCGATGCTCCCCCAAATTTAAAAATCTGCATATATATGTCTCGTAAAAATGAGAACTTTTTTAATTAATATTCCTTAAATAAGTATTGATTCCGTTTTCATCGAGTTGCACTACGTCCCAATCTCTCATAACGTTTGCACCTTTACTTTCGTAAAATGAAATGGCTGGTTCATTCCAGTCCAAAACCTCCCAACTTATGCGTTTTGCCCCAATTGCTTTTCCATACCTCACTACGGTATCCAACAGTTGTGTGCCTAGCCCCTTAGACCTACATGCTTTACTTACAATAAGATCTTCGAGGTGCAAAGCCTTGCCTTTCCAGGTTGAGTATCTTGGATAGACCAATGCCAAACCTTCAATTTTGTTTTCTACTTCTACGACAAAGCATTTAAATTTTGGTTGATTGCCAAAACCATCATGCTCTAAATCAGAACATGTGATTTCAACGGCTTCGGGTTCTTTTTCAAACACGGCTAATTCCTTTATTAGCTCTAAAACCCTAGGCATATCTTGTTTAGTGGCAGGTCTGGGTACATTCATTATCAATGGTAAAAACGAAAACCAAATATAATCTAAAACTCGCTTTACTCCATAATTTATTTATGCGATAATTGCTTTGTTAAATGCTTACCGATTTAGTTAAAAAAGAACTTAGGTTTACTTGTAAATAGTTTACGGTACGAAAACGTTATAGTTTGTTAAAAAATGCGATATTTGTGCCATCTAATCAATATACCACTCCATGTCTAACTCTAAAATAAATCAAACTCTAGGTGAATTTATCATAGAAAATCAAGCGTCTTTTAAATACACATCTGGGGAGCTTTCAAGATTAATAAACTCTATCCGCTTAGCTGCAAAAGTGGTCAATCATGAAGTTAATAAAGCGGGTCTGGTCGATATTATTGGTGCTGCAGGCGATACCAACATTCAAGGGGAGGACCAACAGAAATTAGATGTCTATGCCAATGAGAAGTTTATACAGACCATGACAAAGAGAAATATTGTCTGTGGCATTGCCAGTGAAGAGGAAGACGATTTTATTACCATAAATAGTCAGGACGAAAACCATCAAAATAAATATGTTGTGTTGATTGATCCGCTAGATGGCTCGTCTAATATTGATGTGAATGTTTCGGTGGGAACTATCTTTTCAATTTACAGGCGTGTGACTCCTATTGGTACACCTGTACAGCTTGAGGATTTTCTTCAAAAAGGAAGTCAACAAGTAGCGGCGGGTTATGTGGTTTATGGAACGTCTACCATGTTGGTTTATACAACAGGAGATGGAGTTAACGGCTTTACCTTAAATCCGGCCATTGGATCCTACTACTTATCGCATCCCAATATGCAATTCCCCGAAGATGGCCGTATTTACTCGGTAAATGAAGGGAACTATATCCACTTTCCGAAAGGCATAAAAAATTATATAAAATACTGTCAGGAGGAAGAAGGGGACAGACCTTACACCAGTCGTTATATAGGTTCGTTGGTTTCCGATTTTCATAGAAATATGATAAAAGGAGGTATTTATATGTATCCAAAAAGTTCTAAAGCAAGCAATGGTAAGCTCCGTTTACTTTACGAATGCAATCCTATGGCTTTTTTAGCGGAACAAGCCAATGGTAAAGCCAGTGATGGTTTTACGAGAATTATGGATATTGAGCCTACTGAGTTACATCAACGTGTACCTTTTATTTGCGGTAGCAAAAATATGGTAGAAAAGGCTGAGGAATTTATGCGCAATGCAGAATAAAAAAAGCGAACATTGTTAATGTCCGCTTAAGTTTTTTTCTAAAATCTACTACTGATTCATTTTTTTCATTCTCTCGGTAAACTCATCCAAGTCTACTTCGTAATGCACTAGCGTTAAAGCTTTATCAGCAATATACTTTACGTTGTCTTGGTTAAACCCTAACCCAATACAAAGCTTTTCTAATAATCCTAATTGATTTGGACCTTCTATATGATCTGCCCAAACCATACGCGCCAAATCATATAAACGCTCTAGACGTTTGTCGTAAGAATGCGGTGCATTAATAGGATGGCTCTTATAATTCTTTAGGATGTCTTTGTATTCGAGCTCTGTAATATCTAAGCGAGTAGCCAAACGGTCTAAAAACGCCTTTTCTGCATCATTGATAATTCCATCGCTCATTGCAACTCTTACTATGGCTGCAAAATGGTCTTCGTTTCGCTTTTTGAATCCGCTTTCGAATAAATCTGAAATTGACATATCTTGTACTTTTAATTCTAAGTGCAAATATAAATTAAACCACTACGTTTTGAAATTTATCTTAAAAGATTTTAGACAAGTCAAAATCCATGAGTTAATTTGGTTGGCCTAAATATAATTTTAAGTGGTTGAACTAGTCAATTGTAACGATTTTACAAGTTTCAAATTTTATATCATCAAAGCTTTCAGCTGTCCATTCGCTCAATAGTTTTAATATCGGCAATAAGCCTTTGCCCTTTTTAGAGAGTGAGTATTCAACTCGAGGAGGTGTTTCTGCAAATCTTTGGCGAATAATAATACCATCTTCTTCTAATTCCCTTAACTGCTGCGTCAATACTTTTTTTGAAATATTTGGAATAAACACTAACAACTTACCAAAGCGTAACGCACCATTGGCCAATAAATAGATGATTATAGGTTTCCATTTACCTCCTATAATATTCATAGCATGTACAAGGGTACAGCTATTGGGGTTGTCAATAATCTTACGTGCCATAGTTACCTTTTAGTTACCACAAATTTAGTGAAAACCATATTAATAGTATCAAAAATAAACTATTAAAAGTATCTTTGCGAAACAAATAAACACAACATGAAGAATATATTTATAATAAATGGCCACGAAGCCTATGATTTTTCCAAGGGTAAACTCAACAATAGTTTAGTGGAACGTCTAAAAAAAATACTTCCAAAAGAAGAGTTTGAAATCAAGGTCACTACAATGCAAGATGATTACAATATTGATGAGGAAATCGCCAAGCATCAATGGGCAGATATAATTGTGGTACAAATGCCCGTAAACTGGATGGCGACATCATGGAGCTTTAAAAAGTATCAAGATTTTGTCTACAGCTTTGGTATGGACGGTCGTTTGTGTGCTGGTGATGGCCGTACCCGCCAAGAATCCTCAAAGCAATACGGCACAGGTGGAACACTTACTGAAAAAAAGTATATGCTATCTTTAACGTTCAATGCTCCAAAAGAAGCTTTCAATGATAAAGACCAGTGGTTTTTTAATGGTAAATCTGTCGATGATTTGTTTTGGCCTACCCATCTTAATTTTAAGTTTTTTGGTATGGAGCCATTGCCAACTTTTGTCTGTTACGATGTGATTAAAAATCCGGATATTGAAAATGATTTTGCACGTTTTGAAAAACATATAAAAAAACATATTTTAAACACGTAGAACATTGCATATGGACACAAAACAAAAACTTACTCCGCAAACACAAGCACCAGATTTAAACATTAAATTGTTGAATGGCAATATCTGGAAACTCAAAGAGCAAAACCCTGAGCGTTTTACCATGATCGTATTTTATAGAGGATTGCATTGTCCTATTTGTGAAAAATACCTCAAAACGCTCGACAGTCTTTTAAGTGCTTACAAAGAAAAAGGTGTTGATGTCATTGCCATTAGTATGGACGGTGAAACTAGGGCAAGAAAAGCAAAAATGAAATGGCAACTTTCTGAAGATCTAAAACTGGGATACGGAATGGATGCTGAAATTGCAAATCGTTGGGGTTTGTATCTTAGCAAAGCCATAAAGGATTTTGAGCCAGACATATTCAACGAACCAGGATTGTTCTTAATAAAACCAGACAATTCCATTTATTTTATAACCCTTAATTCTACACCTTGGGGACGGCCACATTTAGCTTCATTTGTTAAGGTTATCGATTTTATCAATACCAGTGGTTATCCCGCTAGAGGAGAAATTACCTCCATGTAAAAGTGTTCGACCTAATAGATAAGTTGTACTTTAGAGCTTTCTACTTAATAATTAAATTACCATCATGCACAGTATATATCTTAAGGATACGTTTTTCTTTGATTATAGAAGTCCCCAAATTCAAAATCTAATTTCTGGGCTTAGAGATTTACAATGCAACAAAGCAAAAATAGAACAACTGTATCTAAAGGTTAGAGATGGATGGCGGTACAACCCATACAACATAGGTTTAACCGAAGACCATTATAAAGCCAGTAACATCATAGACAAAAAAGAAGCACATTGTATTGACAAGGCCATTATATATATTGCTGGTTTGCGGGCCTTAAAAATACCAGCAAGGTTGCGCTTGGCCAAAGTATCCAATCATATCGCGACAGAACGGCTCGAAAAGAAATTAGGCACCAACGAATTGGCACCTCATGGCTTGGTCGATGTGCTATATAAAGGAGAATGGAAGAAGTGCTCCCCGGCATTTAATAAATCGCTTTGTGATATATATAATGTTGAGGCGTTGGATTTTGATGGTACAGAAGATTCGGTACTACAAGAATACAATAAAGACAGTAAAAAATTTATGACTTATTTGGAGGATTACGGACATTTTGACGATGTTCCTTTAGATGATATCAAATCCATATTCAAGGACCACTATCCCCAATTGTATAAAATCTATGAGAAAGAAAATGAGGTCGACTTTAATTCATTTTAGGTAAAACATACTTATATTTGCGACCTTATTAAAATGGTGTAGTTTAGTGAGCAAAACATTTATCTCGCAGACCTTTGCACAGACTTTGCAACTGCAAAATCTGCAGAATGCTATTACCCTAACCGAAAATAAAATACATTTAAAAGGCCTTGTAGGATCGTCGTTCTCAATAGTTGTGGCCGAAGCATTTAAAACTGCAGAAAAACCATTCTTGTTGATTTTTGATGACAAAGAGGAAGCAGCCTATTATCTCAACGATTTAGAACAACTCATCAATGATAAAGATGTATTGTTTTACCCTGGAAGCTATAGAAGACCTTACCAAATTGAAGAAACCAATAATGCCAACGTTTTACTTAGGGCTGAGGTTTTAAATCGAATCAATTCAAGAAAAAACCCTGCTGTAATCGTTACCTATCCCGATGCTCTCTTTGAAAAGGTGGTGACTAAAAAAGAATTAGAAAAAAACACCTTAAAGGTTACCGTTAGCGATGAACTGAGTATCGATTTTGTAAATGAAGTCCTTTTTGAATACAAGTTTAAACGTGTCGATTTTGTTACGGAACCGGGAGAGTTTTCCGTTAGAGGAGGTATTATAGACGTATTCTCTTTTTCGCACGATGAGCCTTACCGAATAGAGTTTTTCGGTGACGAAGTTGATAGCATTAGAACTTTCGATGTTGAGACACAGCTCTCCACCGAGCGTATTAAAAAGGTAAGTATTATACCTAATGTTGCCAATAAGCAAATAGCAGAAAGCCGTGAGAGTTTTTTAAAATATATTTCTAATAAAACGGTTGTCTTCTCTAAGAACGCATCTTTGTTGTTTTCGAGAATCGATGAGTTTTTTGCTAAAGCCGAAGAGGCTTTCAATACGTTGTCTTCAGAAATAAAGCATGCCTCACCAGAAGAATTGTTCTGTAGCTCCGAGGTGTTGAAACACCAATTTTTAGAATACAATTTGATTGAGTTTGGTTCGCAGAGTTTCTTTTCTCATCTAGGGCAAAGTATAGAATCTCGCCCAAACAAAAAAGAGATTGTGGCATCACAAGTTTCTACTAATGCCTCTGTAATTGAATTCAATACCAAACCACAGCCTTCGTTCAACAAACAATTCAATTTGCTTATTGAAGATTTGAATGACAACCACAAAAACGGAATTACCAATTATATTGCTTGTGTAAGCGAACAGCAGGCAAAACGTTTTCACGACATTTTTGATGATGTTGAGCAAGAGGTACATTATAAAACGGTAGTACTTTCATTGTATCAAGGTTTTATTGATAAGATACATAAGATAGCAGTTTACACTGACCATCAGATTTTTGATCGGTACCATAAATTTCATCTTAAGAATGGCTATGCCAAAAAACAGGCTATTACTTTAAAGGAGCTCACAAATCTCGAAATTGGGGATTATGTAACCCATATAGATCATGGTATAGGCAAGTTTGGTGGATTACAAAAAATAGATGTTGAGGGCAAAAAACAAGAAGCCATAAAATTGATTTATGGTGAACGGGATGTATTGTATTTGAGTATTCATTCGCTGCACAAAATCACAAAATTTAATGGTAAGGACGGCAAACCGCCAAAAATATACAAGCTAGGAAGCAAGGCTTGGAAAAATCTAAAACAGAAAACCAAATCCAGAGTTAAGGAAATTGCGTTTAATCTCATTAAGCTTTATGCCAAGCGAAAACTTAAAAAAGGATTTCAATATGCCCCAGACAGTTACATGCAGCACGAGCTTGAGGCCTCTTTTGTGTATGAGGACACGCCAGACCAGATGTCGTCAACGGCAGATATAAAAGCAGATATGGAGAGCGAGCGTCCAATGGACCGTTTGGTCTGTGGCGATGTTGGTTTTGGTAAAACTGAAGTCGCCATAAGAGCGGCTTTTAAAGCAGTTGATAACGGAAAACAGGTTGCCGTTTTGGTACCTACAACCATTTTGGCCTATCAGCATTACCGTACTTTTAAGGAGCGCTTAAAAGCTTTCCCTGTTACGATAGAATATGTTAACCGTTTTAGAACTGCTAAAGAAAAACGACTAACGTTAGAGGGCTTGGAAAAAGGGAGTGTAGACATCATCATCGGTACGCACCAACTTGCCAATAAAAATGTAAAGTTTAAAGATCTAGGACTACTTATCGTTGATGAAGAACAAAAATTTGGTGTTGCCGTAAAAGAAAAGTTGAAAACGATAAAAGCAAACGTAGATGTATTGACATTAACCGCCACTCCCATTCCCAGAACGCTTCAGTTTAGCTTAATGGCCGCAAGGGACTTATCTGTAATAAACACAGCTCCGCCAAACCGCTACCCAATTGAGAGCCATGTAATTCGCTTTAACGAAGAGACCATTCGTGATGCGATTAGTTATGAAATTCAGCGTGGTGGCCAAGTATTTTTTATTCACAATAGAATTGAAAACATAAAAGAGGTAGCTGGCATGATTCAGCGATTGGTGCCTGATGCCAAAATTGCCATTGGGCATGGACAGCTCGATGGTAAAAAACTAGAGCAACTGATGCTCGCATTTATCAATGGCGAGTTCGATGTTTTGGTGAGTACCACCATTGTAGAAAGTGGTTTAGATGTTCCTAATGCCAACACCATATTTATCAACAATGCCAATAATTTTGGATTGAGCGATCTGCACCAAATGCGAGGTCGTGTAGGTAGAAGCAATAAAAAGGCCTTCTGTTATTTCATTACACCAGAATATTCTGCAATGACCACCGATGCCCGCAAGCGCATCACCGCTTTAGAACAATTTACCGAGCTTGGCAGCGGATTTAACATCGCCATGAAGGATTTGGAAATTAGAGGTGCCGGCGACCTACTCGGTGGCGAGCAAAGTGGATTTATAAACGATATAGGGTTCGATACCTATCAGAAGATTTTAAACGAAGCCATTGAAGAACTAAAGGAGTCAGAGTTTGCAGATCTGTATGAAGATGATGGTAAGCCAAAGCAATATGTTAAAGATATAACGATAGACACGGATTTTGAATTACTTTTTCCAGATGATTATGTCAACAATATCACTGAACGTCTCAACCTGTATACAAAACTCAATGCCATAAAAACCGAAGAGGAACTAGAGAAGTTTGAATCTGAAATTGTTGACCGTTTTGGCGAATTGCCCACACAAGTTTCTGATCTTTTTGATAGTGTACGTTTAAAATGGATTGCCACTAAAATGGGCATTGAAAAACTCATCATGAAAAAGGGCAAATTGATAGGCTATTTTATAAATGACCAACAAAGTAAATTCTATCAAACCGAAGCCTTTACCAAAGTTTTACAGTTTGTGCAAACTAATGTGGGTCAATGTAAAATGAAAGAAAAGCAAACCCGAAACGGATTGCGTTTACTTATTACATTCGAAAACATAAAATCTATAAGACAGGCATTGGCTGCACTTTCAAAAATATAAAGATTAAAGTCTGTTCTGTTGGTTTTGAAGTACGAAAAACGGTATCGAGAATTACCGAAGTTTTTTTTGATTTAAACGTTATACTTTAATGACTTAAAATTCAATTGAATTGACAAATTTTAAATGAATGAAACAAAATTCACATTTAAATCACCTACTTTGGCTTACGGTGGCTACAATCTTCATTAGTACTTCTGGTGCTTTGGGGAAATACATTGCCTTACCGACACCAGTTGTAATTTGGTGGCGTTCGGCTATTGCAGCGGTATTTTTATTGGTTTTATGTCTTTACAAGGGTATTGATTTAAAGATCTATACGCGCAAGGATCGGTGGACATTTTTAGTTGGTGCTGTATGTATGGGGGCACATTGGATCACCTATTTTTACGCCTTAAAACTTTCTAATGTGGCTATCGGAATGTTGTCGTTGTTCACCTTTCCTGTAATTACGGCACTTTTGGAGCCCTTGTTTTCTAAAGTAAAGTTCGATCCTGTTCATATTGTTTTAGGTATCATTGTGCTTGTAGGTATTTACATTTTAGCACCTGATCTTGATATAAAAAGTACTCAACTTCAAGGGATTCTCTTTGGGTTATTATCAGCAGTCTGTTATGCACTTCGTATTCTTATACTAAAAGGTTATGTAGTAAAGTACAACCCCACGATGTTGATGTTTTATCAAGTGGCTATACTCAGCGTTATTTTAGCTCCGGTCTTATATGTTATGGATACTTCAAATATCACCACACAATATCCTTATGTAATATTGTTGGGACTTCTAACAACTGCTATTGGACATACGCTGTTTGTTAATAGCCTAAAATATTTTAAAGCGAGTACAGCAAGTATTATTGGAAGCGCACAACCTGTTTTCGGTATTATAATTGCTTATTTTTTCTTGAAAGAAATACCAACAATACATACATTTGTTGGAGGTCTCTTAATATTGTGTACGGTTGTTATAGAAAGTATTAGATCTAAAAAGGCATAATGGCTTAATTATTGAAGCAGTTATCGCAATAAAACCATATAAAATGAAAAAATTAATCCTTTCCTTGTTGTTAGTTCCTTGTCTCGCCTTTTCTCAAAGTGTAAAAGGAAACTTTTCACCAGCAGAAGATTTTTCCTATGCCTTTTTATACAAGGCTACACCAGAAGGTGCCAACTATGTAAATAGGGGGAAATTAGATAGTCTCGGTAATTTTGAAATTCCATTGGATTCTACAGTGACTCCAGGAATTTATAAAATTGTATACGCTGTTCCGCCAGAAGAAAACAATTTCGATTTTATATACGATGGCAAGGAAACCGTAGCCTTTAATTTTAGTTACGATAAAGGAGTGGAGTTTACCGAATCTGAAGAAAACAAACTCTGGAATTCCTATCTGCACAGCATGGATATGGTTAACCAAACCATTAGTAATTATTATTCTAAAGCCAATACAGACGAGGATGGCTTTGCATCTATTTTTAAGGTGGTAAAGGACACACAGTTGGCGTATGAAGAATCTTCAAAAGACAAATTGGTTTCTGCATTTATTACGGCCAATAGACCTTATATACCACCGCAGTATGAAGATATTAGAACCTATTCTAACCATCTAAAACAGCATTTTCTAAGTCAGATAGATTTTAGTAATTATCTATTGCAGAGTTCTTCGTTTTTGGTCGATAGAGTAACAGGTTATGTTTTTAATATGATAGAAAACCCTACGAACAAATCCTATAAGGATTTGGTAGATCAAGTAGCCGATGCAATTAGTAACGATGATCGTATTATTAAAACGAGCTTAATGGAAATTCTATGGCAACGTTTTGTAACTTTAGAAAACCATGAGCTTGCTAATTATATTACCGAAAATCATTTATTAGACTTGGCTAACGCTACTGGCAATAAGGTCTTGGCAGAAACCATAACCTCTTATAAAAATACATCTTTGGGTACCAAAGCTCCTAATTTTGAGATTGTATCTGGTGAGAACACTACTACGCTCCACGACTTGGAAGGTTCAGAATATTATCTGCTTATATTTTGGAGCAGTGGCTGTGGACATTGTTTAAAAGAGCTTCCTAAAGTAAAGGCATTGGTTGCCGAAAAATCCAATGTAAAAGTCGTGGCTTTTGGTTTGGAAGATGACCCCACCAAATGGACAGAAGAGATTAAAAACTACCCCGATTTTATCCATAACATCGGTTTGGGTAAATGGGGAAACCCCATTGTAAAAACCTATGGTGTTGCCGCTACACCCATGTACTTTTTGTTAAGTGCATCCAAGATTATTATGGCAAAGCCTTATGGCTATGAGGATTTGGAAGTGGTGTTGAAGGATTTGTAAGCGAATTTATTCTGTGTCTATTGTTTACATCCCTGTTCCCGTTCTTCTTCAGTGATGGTCCACACGTTAACTGACTTGTGTTTTAATTTGTTTGTTGAGTTTGGCGTGATTAACTCAATATCAATGATACTCTCTACGGCAATTTTATATTTAGCATCCTCAATTAAATATCCATTAACGTAAACGTCATTGTTTTTATCAATGCCAAAAAATTTGTTTAAATCACATTGCGACTTGGTTTTTATTTTTTGATCCAACTCCACAAAGACAATTCCGTTTTCGCTTAGGTTGGAAGATCTGTGAACTGCATGATAATGTTTGTCTTTCAATACCTTTACTTTAATAATCAAAGTCTTGTATTTGTTGATAAGGCTTTCATTAGCGATGATATTGTGGTTTACAATTATCGTGGGGCAACTGCTCTGTGTTTTTGGCAATTTTACATAGCTTTCTTGTGAGTTACTGTTTAAAAAGAACAGCATCAATATGCCTGTAATTAAAAACTTTACCCCATTGTAAAAACCGATATGGTCTTGTTGTTTCATTAAGCATTAATTTACTTTAATCTCTCAAAAGTTTTGAATGGATATATTAAAAGAGATTGAATGTTAAAAAGTATTTATAACCTCCTTGGTTAATCATAATCCAAGCTAATAATTTATTAGTTTCTGGCTCAAATAAGAGTGTTCCCAACGGATTATGAGGTTCTTCCTTTCTATAATATGCAAAAACATTGGCATCTTTTCTATACATTTTTTTTCCACCGACAGATTTTTTTGCTTTACTCTCATCAAAGGGCTCATAAATTTTATGGTCTTTATAAAATCTTACAGGTTGGGCGTCTAAATTTTCTAGACCTACAGTGTCAACAGTTTTTATAAAAGCGTAAAAAAGCGTATCAAAAACAGCCAATCGCTTCTCCTTTCTTTCCGTTAAGGTATCGTTTAACACATAATCGAAATAGATATAGCTTTCGAAAAGGGAATCTTTTGAAATTTCTCCTTTCTTTTTTTTATAAATATAATTGGCCAATTCGTTTAGCTTTGAGTATTGCTGTTTTTCACTTACGGACCAGTCATTTTGGGCAGTTTTATGGATCTGCCCAAATGACAATATGGGTATAAAGATTAAAAATAGTAATGGTTTCATTTTTATTTTATTTTATATATATTTATTCTTTAGGAATATTCTTATTTGAAGAACTATAATTTTTAATTAGAATATAAATTGACATAATTATATAAAAACCTGATGTGATAAAAAAGAATAGTTCTTTCATTACATTTTCATATAATGTTTTGTCAAAAAATGAGCGCATCAAAATTAAATACGTTAAAAGATAACCTAAAAGTAAAATGGTTTTACTTTTCTTCAATTCAGACATTAAAACTAAGACTATTCCTAAAGAAGCCATAAATGGTAAGATTGCAGCTTTAAGTTCATTAACAATATAAAAGGCTGATGTTACAAGTATAAAAACCATAGGCATTACTACATGCTCATTATTATTTCTTGTAATTATTAAAAAAACTACTATTGATACTATTTTTAAATTCCTTAAAGACATTTTCTATAATTTTAGTTACAATCACCTGATTGTATAGGTGCATTCGAAGGTTCGGTATTTGTTGTATATTGATTACTCTCAGGAAGATTTCGTATATATTCACCTAAGACGGAAGGCGAAGAACCACCTCCGCCAGGATAAAATGCCCAGCAATTGGGTAATCCATGACTAGTGAAATTTGATATGTCAATTACATAATCTGTACAATTGTATACATTTATATTATAAGTGCTTGGGATAGTGCTTACAAAATTTATAATATCGTCCAATATTGAGGCCGAAATATCCATTGTCATACTAGCATCATAGGAATCACCTTGGTTATTATGAATTGATCCATCTGCTACCAAAAAAGCCTTTGCCCTTTGCTGAGGATAAAATCCAAAAACTACTGTATTTCCATTTTGACTGATTGAAACAAATGCATGCCCAACATCTCCAGATGAAGATATAGGTAGATTCGAACCCGAAATAGGTTGATCTGCATATATAGTTAATGTAGCATTTTGGCTTGGGTCAATACAATCTAAAAAATCAGACATGTTAGTTATTTCATTATTTTCAGTTGGTGGGTCTACTTGATAATTAGATAAAGAACTCAATAATTCCGAATTTATTAATGACATATCAATATTTGGATTACCCATTAAATAAATAATAATATCTGTTACAAAACTCTCAGTAGCCTCATTGTGCCCATTTTCAGAGAAGAAGTTCTGGATATTGATTTTTAAGGGCGTGTTAGCCGTTAAAAAATTACGTTGCGCCAGTGTGAGCGAATTTAGGAAGCCTTGGTAAGGGGTAATGTTGGGGCTCGACGAGCCTCCACCTCCGCCACCAGAGTTCCAGCCAAAGTCAATATAGCCGCCACTGTTCCCTCGGTCAAAAATGCTACCGATAACGATATAATTGACTTGAGGCAGACCAGAGCTGCCGCCAACGAACCCAAGGTCTACCTCCTCCAGATCGCAAAAGTCACAGACAGAATAGGGACAATCCGTACAGTCGTTTTTTTGGGTCACGGCTTTGCCATAAACGTCTGGGAATCCCAAGTACTCGGTTTGCAAAATTCCGTTTTCTACGGTGTATCCCTTTATGAAGCTGCCATCAAGGTCTGTAATGAGCAGTTCGCCGTCGTAGGCTTCCGAGTCGGGACTTTCATCTGGGGTCATACTGAACACCACACTCTGTATCTCCCCATCGATCTCTAAAAGCAGTATACGGCTATAGTGCTGTTGATGGATTGTTGCTGCTGGCACAATGGTAAGCAGCTCATCGGTATTGGTGATCTGTTCTTGCTGCACATCCGTGGATATGTTGGTAAGGTAACTGTTGGCATTGGTCTTTTTTACTGTCCTTAGGTTGAGAAAACCTATGGCATCATCAACGGATACTGTTTTAAAGTTTTCGTTCTGCGCGGTGCCGTTCTCCTCTTTTTCGCAACCAAAAAGGGCAGATAGGGCAATTGATAGATAAATGAGTTTGAAAAGATTTTTCATAAAGTAGGATTTTTTAATTTTCAATACTCAAAGCTCTGTATAATTGCCAACACCCATGTCCCGAAACTTGCAGAACAACAAAAAACAGGACAAGTTTCTTTGTTATCCTCTCTTAAAAATTTATTTACAACCATAATTTTAGACATAAATCTTTCGGATATATTTAATTTTATAACAAATCTATTTTTTGACACTAAAGATTATTTCGCTGATATTCTGTTTATGTCTTAAAAAAGCTTTGACTTGGTAATTGTCTTTTTCCCATATAATGTAGAGCGGTTTTTCTTCAAAAGTTCCTTCTCTTAGGTCAAACTCTCTTTTTACAATCTCTTGTGTTAAATTATTTATAGTATCGGTTACAGTCTGTTTACTTATGTTTTTTGGGTTATGCATAACCAAAATACTATCGGGTTTTCCGTACGTACCCATAAATGAATCATAAAATTTACGATTTATGACTTCAAAAAAGTGAACTGTAATTGTTTCTGTAGTATCATTTTCATCTGTTGTTAATGAGAGATGTTTATAAGGTATTCCATAGTAATCTTCTTCTATATAGTTCTTACTGCCATAAAGTTTAATCTTTAATTTTGGACTTGTAATTCTTTTCAAATCAACATCTAATATTTCTTTGGTAATAGACAAGTTCTTTCCCAATAGTTTCTCAAACTTTATATGATACATATTGTTAATACTATAAGCTAAAATTAATAAAAACAGTAATTTCTTCATAAGTTAGCCACAGTCAGTTGAAGCTCCAAAAAGCTTGTTAAATAATGTACTGTTCCCAAGATAGGGCAAACTTTATACTTGAAACAGGAGAATTGATAGCTGTCAATTCTTTAATGAATCTTTTTTACCAATATTGGTCGTTACCTTTAAATTGGGTTTCCCAAATTTCTTTCTCATTAGTTTGACAATAGAATCAAAACCTTTCATATTTTTGACATGAAAAGCATTGTTAGGGTCTAAGGAGTCAGACAATTTGAAATTGCCACCATTCTTCTTAACATACCTTTCCATCTGTATAGCGACCTTAAGCTTTTTTGAACTATACGTCTTGGAGTAAAAAGCGTCTAAATGCTGTTTTAAATTATTAGTGTTTACAGAGTCTTTTAGTGCCAAAAATAGTTCTGCTATAATTGTGTCCTTAGATGTTATTAGATCGATTTCCGATCGGTTCAACTTCAAGTTGTTCCTTATACTATCTACTGCAATAGCCTTTTTGATTTTAATGCTATTGTAATTAATGCTTTTACAGCTTATACAACATAGAATCAGTAATATAACTATGCTTAAATTCTTAAATATTCTTGCTGACAACATTTTTAGTGAAGTATAATTTACAATAACCCTACTTATAATTACGAGGCTTTTTTAAAGTTTCATTTTGTTTTCGTAGTACTTAGATTTCAAATCAATATATTTTGTGACTTTTCTATAAAGTTTAACCACCGAGATTATAAAACATATCATAATGGCAATCATGAGCAGTTGCCATATCATCAAGCCAATACTTGGGGATGTTACTGTTTCCATATTCAGTTTTGTAATGTATCTACTTTGAAATTTACCTTTTTTATAAAACTACAGTCCAATTTTTTCATAAACTCTTCATACTCTTTAACTGTGTTAAAGTATAGCCTTCGGCCTTTAAATTTGTCGGTATAATCAAAATCAAATTCCCCTTTGAGTTTTAATTGGTCAATATTCAATGCAATTAATAATTGCTTTTTTTCATAGTTACCGCTTAAGAAAGAATCTATACGTCGATTAGTTGTTTTAAAACTCACTTGTTTGGCTAAAGACTCAGATATCTCAAACAATATAGAATCTTCATTAATCTGCTTAAATTCTTCTGACGTAAGATTAAAGGTGTCTTTAATCTGCCTTATAGATTCTTTTCTATTCTTATTACTTGAAAAAGGTTTATAAACCGTACAATTAATCATTAGAAGAATTAATAGTATTATAATAAGAGACTGTGTTTTCATAAAGTGCTTAATTAGTATAATACCAATAACAATAATCTTCGTTAATCTGAGCTGTTGAATAATTATATGTAATAACAACCGTTATTAAATGTCTACTTCTGAGAGGGTAACCACCAATGTTTAATCCAACCAACATTTCACCTTCAACAGATATTTTAACGCTGTCTGTAGATTCATTTATTTCAATTACAGGCCCGCTGCTGTCATTGGGATCTTCACTATCAAGCTGCGTCCAATCAAACAACGTGTTATTACCTTCTAATTCTGATCTTACATTTAAGATGTTCAAACATTCCAAAGCATTGTTATCGTCTGGTATCATTGCTTTGATTGAGGTGACTATGTTAGCTTGAGGAAAATTATTGAATTCTAATGAGTGTACGTCTCTTCTAACCGAGCCTATTTCAAAAACTGAAGATATATGTGTGTAATTACTACTAGATAAGCTGTCAAAATAGTCTTCAGCTTCTTCAAAAGAATCAAAATGTAGAGCATTGTTAGGGTCTAGGTTAATATTAAATTCTAAAGATGAGTTGGGATTACCCATTAAATAAATAATAATATCTGTTACAAAACTCTCAGTAGCCTCACTGTGCCCATTTTCAGAGAAGAAGTTCTGGATATTGATTTTTAAGGGCGTGTTAGCCGTTAAAAAATTACGTTGCGCCAGTGTGAGCGAATTTAGGAAGCCTTGGTAAGGGGTAATGTTGGGGCTCGACGAGCCTCCACCTCCGCCACCAGAGTTCCAGCCAAAGTCAATATAGCCGCCACTGTTCCCTCGGTCAAAAATGCTACCGATAACGATATAATTGACTTGAGGCAGACCAGAGCTGCCGCCAACGAACCCAAGGTCTACCTCCTCCAGATCGCAAAAGTCACAGACAGAATAGGGACAATCCGTACAGTCGTTTTTTTGGGTCACGGCTTTGCCATAAACGTCTGGGAATCCCAAGTACTCGGTTTGCAAAATTCCGTTTTCTACGGTGTATCCCTTTATGAAGCTGCCATCAAGGTCTGTAATGAGCAGTTCGCCGTCGTAGGCTTCCGAGTCGGGACTTTCATCTGGGGTCATACTGAACACCACACTCTGTATCTCCCCATCGATCTCTAAAAGCAGTATACGGCTATAGTGCTGTTGATGGATTGTTGCTGCTGGCACAATGGTAAGCAGCTCATCGGTATTGGTGATCTGTTCTTGCTGCACATCCGTGGATATGTTGGTAAGGTAACTGTTGGCATTGGTCTTTTTTACTGTCCTTAGGTTGAGAAAACCTATGGCATCATCAACGGATACTGTTTTAAAGTTTTCGTTCTGCGCGGTGCCGTTCTCCTCTTTTTCGCAACCAAAAAGGGCAGATAGGGCAATTGATAGATAAATGAGTTTGAAAAGATTTTTCATAAAGTAGGATTTTTTAATTTTCAATACTCAAAGCTCTGTATAATTGCCAACACCCATGTCCCGAAACTTGCAGAACAACAAAAAATAGGACAAGTTTATACATTTCTAAATTGGTTTGGTGTTTGTTGATATTGTTTTTTAAAAGCACTGTAAAATGCTGATTTTGAATTAAAACCACACTCTAAACCTATGGCTACGATTGTATAGTTATCATAATTTTTATCTTTTAGTAATTTTTTAGCTTCTTCAAGTCTATAACCGTTTACATAGTCTTTAAAATTCATATTTTTTTGGTTATTAATGACTTTTGAAAGATGACTTGTACTTAGGTTAACCTTATTAGCTAAATATTCTAAGCTTAAGTTTGGATTAAGATATAACTTTTCATTGTTGAACATATCTTCTATAACTTCAATGACATTTGGTTTTCTAAGGAAAGTGTTTTTGTTTTGAGTGTTGTGACTGTTTTTCTTTAAATTTTCAATTAGGGCAATTCTTTTTTTTCTTAATCCAATTCGCTCTTCAAGTTGTTTAGATTTTTGAAGACCTACGTATCCTATCCAATATACAAGTATAGATATACCAATCCACATTGGGTAGAAAACATATGATCTATTAAGGTCGTATATTACGACAATGCTTATAGCACAGAGCCAAAACAAACAGGTTAGCATTCCAAGGTATATGAGTTTTTTCAGCCAATTTGTTTCCGATTTTATCCATTTTATATCATAAGAAATATCTTTCTCATGGTTAATTATCATTTTATGAGTTAAAACCATAAGTATAATATTGAACGCAATTGAGAAGAATTCCACATAGACAAAAATCCCTCTGCTAAAATGTGACGGTATATCATAGGCCTTGTTTACCATTAACTTATAAAACACCTGCACTAAATGTATAAACAGGACCAGCACAAAGGGGCCAATTAAGTATACGCTTAATATTTTGGTAATGGGTTGTTTTCCAATAAATTTTTGCACATAAAAATAGAACATAGGTAACACTAACCAATGCCAAGGTATGTATATGTATTTAATTATGGGGTAGAGATCAATTAACTTGGTGTCCAATAACCAATATTGAAAGTTACTTAATGAGAGAAATAATACAATTAGAGAGAGGTATTTAACATTATTTGTGGCATATTTTTTTTGACTCAATACAATTACACTGAAGATTATACCATGTACTACTCCTGATATGATGAGTATATTAAAAATATTTAGGTTAAGTTCTGCCATTTCAAGTTTTAAATCGATGGGTAAGCCTTGGTCACAATGTGTTGTAATTGCATTCAAGGGGTGGTGCAATAAAGAATTAGTGACAAGCTCTATTTTTTAGACACTCGCTAAGCCCTTAAAGTCACTTCAAAATAAAAACGCCCAGCCGACAAGTATCGACTGAGCGTTTTTGAAACTAAATAACCAACCAAAATTTAGCTTCGAGTATTATTTCTAGGGTTATCTACCTTAGGTGATTTTTGTTTACGTTTTTTAGGGGTTTCCTCCGTTTCGGAAACTCGGCCTTGTGTATCAGAACTTCTGTAATAGGCAATATATCCTCGCCCTTTAAACTCATATGCTGTACCAGAACTTGCATGGAACAGCTCTATCGTTTCATCATTAATAACGCTGAGTTCAAAGAATTCATTGTCAAAAAAATCATAATCTAATGTTAATGTTTTTAGGTACATATTTCCTGTAATATCTCCTACACCATAAAACCCTGTGTAATCCCAGTAGATATTATTTGGATTGTTCACATTTACATCTTGTGAGCTTCTAAATGTAGAATCGTTCCCACCAGATAAAAACTGTAAATAGTTTTCATTATCAAACTCATTTAAAGCGCCAAACTCACTTGTATATACTTTTTCCCAGGCTTCGTACTCTTGTAAGAAGTAGTGGATGTTATCATAGAACACAAAGTCATAATCAAAATTAGAGCGTTGATAACCGTCCAAAAAATAAGACGTGTCATTAAACGGATTGTATAGCTCTATAGTATTGTTGTCTATTTGAAACACATCAAAGGACTGGAACCCATCAACAGTGTGGTTAACATCCAATATCATATCATAGGCATCGTAATTTCCTATTTGCACTCCAAATCCATTACCTTGACTACCCAAACCTACTAAATTATTATTGGCATACATACGGCCATTATCAAAGCTAAGTGTAAAGGCAATTTGCAAAAATGGAGTTTCGCCATAACCCTGGGTAGCATTAATATCTACGTACCACAAATCGTAAGATTGTAACAATTGATTTAATGAAATTGCAGGGCCATTATCGTTAATGTTTATTTCCTCAGTATAGCATGAGGTAAATAATGTTGCACTGAGTGCAAATCCGAGTAATAGTTTTATCGTTTTCATAATCTAACGGTTTTAGGGTTACTACTTTTATAATTTCAAAACCTATGCCAAAGTCAAAATCTTAACAGCACCCACAATATCCCTTTAGTCATAATTTGAAATACTGTAAAGTGGCACTAAAACAGATGTTGCTATGCTTTGATTGCACCCGTTACCATCAATGAAAAACCAAGAATCATTCTCTAAAATTTGTGTATTTTTGAATGACTTAAACGAAACTATTTCTATGAGCGACACCAAAAAATATGCGGTCTTTGGGGCTGGAAGTTGGGCAACTGCAATTGTAAAAATGCTTTGCGAAAACTTAGATGAAGTCGGTTGGTACATGCGCAGTGTTTACACGAAGGAACATCTTTTAAAAGAACAGCACAACCCCAGTTATTTAAGCTCGGTAGAATTTCATATAGAACAATTAAAACTCAGTAATGATATTAATGAGATTGCTGAATGGGCAGACGTGCTTATTTTTGTAATTCCGTCGGCTTTTATGCATTCTGAACTCGAAAAACTTACCGCAGATATTAGTGGAAAAACCATAGTTTCAGCAGTAAAAGGAATTATACCAGAATCGGGTTTATTGGTAGGTGAGCACTTCCATGATATTTATAACATCCCTTTTGAAAATATAGCGGTCATCGCTGGTCCATGCCATGCAGAAGAGGTAGCTTTAGAACGCTTATCTTACCTCACCATTTCTTGTGCAGACCCAGTAAAAGCGCAAGCCATAGCCAATAACCTATCGAGCTCTTACATTAAAACTAAAATTAGTGATGATATTATCGGTGTGGAGTATGCAGTGATGTTAAAGAATATTTATGCTATTGCCGCAGGTATTGCACATGGTTTGGGTTATGGTGACAACTTTCAGAGTGTATTGATGAGCAATGCCATAAGGGAAATGAAACGTTTTATTAAGAAAATGCATAAGATGAAACGTAATATTAATAATTCAGCCTATTTGGGGGATTTATTGGTAACGGGTTATTCTGTGTTTTCTCGTAATAGAATGTTTGGCAATATGATAGGTAAAGGTTACACGGTAAAATCTGCACAAATGGAAATGAATATGATTGCTGAAGGTTACTATGCTACCAAGAGTGCGTTTTTATTAAATGAGAAGAATTTAAAAAAGACGAAGCTACCTATAATCAATGCGGTTTATGATGTTTTGTACGAAAATAAGAATCCTAAAAAGGTGTTTAAGAAGCTGACGGACAAGTTGGATTAATTACTCCTCTTCTTCATCAATTGTACTTAATACTTCTTCGATTTTAAGTTGTGATTTTTCAATCCTTTTATTCAAAAATATATTCCATCCAAAAATAGAAATGAGTGAAATTAAATTAATAGGAATATAAATGTACAATACCCATTTTATCCATTTATAATCCCATAAGAAGTAAATAATCACTACAGCTATAAGCGTTCTTATTAGATAAGAAAACAGTTTTTTATTTCTATATTTCTTTGAAAGAATTGGGTCTTTTGAAAGCTGTTGAAGTTCTTTTCTTAAGTCTTCCATAACTCCATTATTGAACGAGCACCCCTTTCAACTGCATCAAAGGAACTGTTTGTAAAGCTTTTTCGTTTATGGTGTTTTTTCTAAACAGATATGTTTTGTCAAACATTTGGTTGCCTTCAAAAAAAGTCACTTTAAACGAATTATTAAGTTCCAAAACTTTTTCCTGTAAATACTCAATCTTTGCGTAACTCCTGGCAGGTAATTTAGAAATCGTATGGCGCATTGGAGGAGTCATTTTGTCTTCGGACATTCCTTGAGATACGATAAGAACCGTGTCTAAATCTACATCACTATTGTTAATGATGTAGGCATTCCAATCTTCTGTTTTGTAGTCTAGATGCTCTTCTTTTACTACTGCGATGTACACATCTTTAACCGTTGGAATTTTAATATCTTTTTTCATGTCTTTGCAGGGATGGCAAATTAAAGCGCACTTTTGAACTGCTCTAAAAAACGCACATCATTTTCACTCAACAAGCGAATATCACTAATCTGATTGAGTAACATTGCAATACGATCAATACCCATTCCAAAGGCGAAACCAGAATAAGCTTTAGAGTCAATGCCACAGTTTTCCAATACATTGGGATCTACCATACCGCAACCCATAATTTCTAGCCAGCCTGTACCTTTGGTGATTTTATAATCCGTTTCCGTTTCCAGTCCCCAATACACATCCACTTCGGCACTCGGCTCAGTAAATGGAAAATAAGATGGGCGTAATCTAATTTTGGATTTCCCAAACATTTCAGTAGTAAAATATTGAAGGGTTTGCTTTAAATCGGCAAAGCTCACATCCTTATCTATATACAGACCTTCAACCTGATGGAAAAAGCAATGCGAGCGCGCAGAAATCGCTTCGTTTCTATACACTCTGCCCGGTGAAATCGTACGAATTGGAGGTTTGTTATTTTCCATGTAACGTACCTGCACAGAACTGGTGTGCGTGCGTAATAAAATATCTGGGTTGGTCTGGATAAAAAACGTATCCTGCATATCGCGAGCAGGATGGTATTCTGGTAAATTCAATGCCGTAAAATTGTGCCAATCGTCTTCAATCTCTGGACCTTCACTAACATTAAAACCAATACGCGAAAAGATATCAATAATCTGATTTTTTACGATAGAAATAGGATGGCGTGCTCCTAAAGCGATGGGTTCCCCAGGACGAGATAAATCGCCGTAAATACCATTATCTTCTTCTTTGCTTTCAAGCTCTTCTTTTAAAGCATTAACCTTTTCCTCAGCTGTTTTTTTAAGCTGGTTTATGGTTTGTCCAAACTCTTTCTTTTGCTCGTTCGCTACATTTTTAAATTCCGCAAAATACTGTTTTAATAACCCTTTAGAGCCTAAATATTTAATACGAAATGCCTCAACTTCTTCCTTAGATTGGGTTGTAAATGCTTCGGCTTCCGCAATGAGTTCTTTTAGCTTATCTATCATGATACCGTTTATTCAGACCGCAAATTTAAAAAATCTTAATCGATATATTCAGTTTCAACAAAATAGTTCACAATAGCTTCTTTCATTAAGACGCTTTGCTCTCCCGCTTTTAAAAATGGCAACTGTTCCTTTACTTTGTAGTGCGGCCAGCCATCATCGTCAACAAAATCGAACTCATAAAAACCATAAGGCTCTAAAAGTTTACATATTGCAATATGCATAAGATCTAATTTATGGTCTTTTTTGTATGCTCTGTGTATTTGCCCAAGCTCTTGAATACCAATAAGATATATAATGGAATCTAAGTCTAGCCGATCACCATCGGCAAACTGATTGGAGAGTTTTTCCACTACTAAATTCCACCGTTCTTTTAATTGCTCGTCTCTTGCCATGCTCATTTCCCACGTACGTGGAAATCTTTTTATTAAATCAGACTTCAAAGTTAATAAACTAAACGCTCTTGATTTGCGTTATTATTCTAAAATGGTAAAATTTATGTACGTTTGCCAAAACCGCTAGTATTATGAGTATCATTGACATTATTTTAGGCTCCTTGTTATTGTTTGGATTAATAAGAGGTGCCATGAAAGGTCTATTTGTTGAGGTAGCTTCGTTAGTCGCTTTAGTGTTGGGAGTTTATGGTGCAATTCATTTTAGTGGTTTTGCTGCAGAAGTTTTAGAATCTAAAGTAGATTGGAATGAAAAGACCATCAATATTGTAGCGTTTGCAATCACTTTTGTCATTATTGTTTTACTTATAAGTCTTGCGGGAAAGGCATTGACCAAACTTGCTGATTTTGCAGCTTTAGGCATCGTTAACAAATTAGCTGGTGGCGTTTTTGGTGCGCTTAAAATTGGCCTTATTCTTAGTGTTTTACTTATTGTTTTCAATAAATTGAATAGTACACTCCCTTTTATGGAAAAAGAAGATTTGGAAGAAAGTATACTTTATAAACCTGTAAAATCTTTGGCTCCTATGATTTTCCCTAATCTCATAAAGAGTGAAGCGGAACAGCAAGAAGCCGAAGAAGTATAAATAGTCACATGTCGCATTGAGCACAGTTGAAATGCGTTTGGCTTTATCATTAAGAGCAAAGCGAAGAGTCCCATTGTATACTACATTAAATATGTCTTAAATACCTACAAGGTGTCAAAACCTTGCAGATATATTAAATTAGTCCGTTAGTAATAGAGCTCAGTTTGAAAAATACTATGCTTTAAATGACATTACAGCATTTCTACTTTACCTGTATGTAAACTATAGACACCTCCTACAATAGAAATCTCACCATTGTCTTCCATCTCCTTTAAAATAGGACTTTTAATACGAATACGATTCATAGTAAGCTTAACATTATTTTCTACAGTTTTTGCAACGAAAGCCTTGTTAGAAGAATTGGCTTCACCTTCTACTTCTTCTGCAGACTGATGCACTGCTGGTAAAATATTGCTTAATAAATGCGTTATATTTCCTAATTCTACGCCATCACAAGCCGCTTTTACAGCACCACAAGCTTCATGGCCTAAAACCAAAACCAATTTGCTCCCTGCAACTTTACACGAGTATTCTAGACTTCCTAAAATATCTGCATTCTCAAAATTGCCAGCTACTCTCGCGACAAAGATGTCTCCAATAGCTTGGTCTAATACGGTTTCTACAGGTACGCGAGAATCTATGCAAGATAAGACGACAGCTTTTGGATACTGTCCGCTTGTAGTTTGACTCACAAGTGCAGCATTATCTGCACCTTCAGGATTTCCGTTTACAAATCGTTTATTGCCTTCCAGTAAATCTTGTAATACACGATTTGGTGTTAATTCACTTTGTACGTCTTTGGTTATCGCTGTGGTTTTCATTTATATATTTTTTAGTTATATCTAATTTTTATGATTTTCCGTTTATTGGTCTCAGCTTAAAAAACTCAATAAAACTCTCAGGGTTTTCTACTGTACCTCTTTCTGAATATATCTTTATATCAATGTTTCGCTCTTTAGCCTTTATGGCAAAATCATCGAGAATTTCAATGATGTCATTATCGAGGTATCGGGTTTTTCTAACATCCAATTCAAAATAAGAATTTTCAGGAAGGCGATCCAGCTCTTTTAAAATAGCACCTTTATTAAAAAAAGTAACCTCTTCTGCCAAAGTCATTTTAATTTTTCCGTCATCAATATCTTCTCCTTCTTTGTGAAGGAAATGAGAGTTTTGAAAACTTCTAAAAAGTACAATAAAAATTCCAACGGCCAATCCGAGCCCAATCCCTTTTAATAGGTCTGTAAACACAATTCCCAACACGGTTACGATAAACGGAACAAATTGCATCCATCCTCCATTATACATAGCTTTAAAAGTCGAAGGTTTTGCGAGCTTATATCCTACGATAAATAATATCGCTGCCAAGACTGATAATGGGATATAGTTAAGGATGTGCGGTATGGTAAGTACTGAAATGAGCAGTAAAAATCCATGTATTATGGCACTTGCTTTGGTCTGTCCGCCAGATTGTATATTTGCCGAACTACGAACGATGACCTGTGTTATTGGAAGCCCACCAATACACCCAGATATCATGTTACCAGTACCTTGTGCCAACAATTCGCGATTGGTTGGTGTTACACGCTTATGAGGATCTAATTTGTCTGTAGCTTCAACACACAATAATGTTTCTAAAGATGCAACTAAAGCAATGGTAAATCCTGTAAGTATTACATCTCCTCTTGTGATTACTTCAAAATTTGGAAACGCCAATAACGACTTTACATCAGATAGGCTTTCTGGTACAGGAACAGAAACCAAATGGTCAACACTTAGTGCCATATCAGAGTCTCTAGTAATGAAAAAGTAAATAATACCTGCAACTACAGCAACCAGTGGCCCTTGTACAAGCTGAAAAAATTTACCTTTTTTACTCAATACATTACTCCACAAAATGAGTATAGTTATTCCTATAAGTGCAATAATGGTGGCGCCTTTGTCAAAGTTGCCGCTTAATAAAGCATTCAAAGTTTTTAAAAGCTCGGTAAGTGTATTCTCTCCATCAACTTGTAGGAATGCGAAATCTCCTTCGGGGTTTTTATCAATTCCGAAGAAATAAGGAATCTGCTTTAAAATAATAATTATACCGATACCCGTGAGCATACCTTTAATAACTGAAGATGGAAAATAATATCCTATGATACCTAGCCTAAGAACTCCAAACAATAACTGAATTGCACCACCTAGAACCACTGCCACAAGAAAATTCTCCCAACCGCCAAGTGCTGTAATTGCAGTGAGCACAATTGCGGCCAAACCAGCGGCAGGCCCACTGACACCAATTTGCGAACCACTGAGAAACCCGACAACAATACCGCCAATAATACCAGCAATCAAGCCTGAAAATAATGGTGCCCCACTGGCTAATGCAATTCCTAGACATAACGGTAGAGCAACAAAGAATACGACAATACTTGCTGGGAAATCACTTTTTAATTTTTTGAACATAATGTTAAATTATAAATTTTAAGGGTAAAATCCCTTGAATAGAGTTAAAAGATTTGACCTTTATTGGTCTGATTTGAGAATTTTCTGTTAGCTTAAAATTTTTTCGGGAGGAGGAAAAACCAAATTGAGATGTGGCTTTGAATAGACTTTAAATGTATATGAATTTGAATTTAAATCGGTGCGGTCTGTGTAAACGTCTTCTAAATCTAGGGATACGGTTTCAAAAAGAAGTTTAACACTCTCTTTTTCTTCTTCTTCACTTATATCAAAGAAAATTGTGGTATCAAATGAATTGTCCATTGATACAATAATGGTGGGTGCACTTATTATAAACATGAAAAATATCATGAAAAAAAGTGCTAAGTTTTTTTTCAAAATCATAGGTTGTGCTATAACAAATATAACATTACCAATATACGATTTTGTTAAATAATAATTAAAACGTATTTAAAAGCTTTATATCTTGAGATGGAATCCATCCTGTTGAATTATCAGAAAGCATAATTTTGTTCCAGTCTTCGTAAGTTTCCAAAACCTGAACTTTCGTGCCTTCGTGCAGTCTAAACACTTCTTCAGAATTTCTGTTAGGGTCGCTTTTCACTCTACTTTCTTGAGCAAATACAATAGCCGGATTATCCTTTTTTTCTAGATGCTCTTTTTGAAATGCCATTGATACAGAAAAGCAAGCCAACAATAAACCTACAACACTTGTAACAAAAGCGATGCGTTTTTTTGATGAGGTATAAGAGAAGTGATACATCAAAAACAGTAAAACAAATACAAAAACACCACCAATTGCAATTTTTGCCCAAGTATCGGCATTAAAAGTATTTACTATGTTCTTAATGATTTTTGAAAAACCAACCTCAGGAACTTTATCAATGGCATCGATGGTCATTTTTTGGGCAAAAGCCAGATTGTCTTTTATGGTTTCATCATCAGGGTTGAGTTGAAGAGCTTTTTCGTAATAGAAAATACTAGGAGCTATATTATTGAGCTTGTAGTTGGCATTTGCAATATTATAGTACAATTCTGAAGAATGTACACCAGAGTCTAATATAGATAAATAAACATCAATAGCTTCAGCATATTTACCTTCGTTATATAAAGCGTTTGCATTCTCAAAACGTTGGTCGTTTTGGCAAAATCCAAAAAGACTAAAACAACACAAAAACATAAAAATAACTACTCTCATTATTTTATTTGTTTATCGATTAATGAAATGGTTTTTGCAGCCTTATCATAATCGTTCTGCATGGTAACTTGGGTTATAGGTGTATAACGTGCCAATTCACAATTTTCTAAGATTGAGATAAAGTTTGAAATCACATCATTTTCTACGTGTCGTTCTAAAAGTAAAGCTTCAATCTTTTCTTTGTTAAAATCGCTGGTTTCAATATGTAATTTCGCTTTTAAGTAATTATGAAGTGCGCGCTCCAAAGACTCATAAAATGTTTCTTTCTGCCCTAAATGCTTCCTTGCTTCACTCAAATATTTTCGCGCCAGTTTATCTGCTCTTCTTATGCGATTACCCTGCACATCAGCATTACGTTCATCTTTTTTCTTTCTAATTATGATTGCTAAGGGAATAGCCAAAAATGGCAGTAATAGCAGAGACCAAAATCCAGTAGATTTGAAAAACGGAGTACTCTTAATGCTAGACCAGCTTGTTGTTGTTTTTATAAATGCAAATGCATTGGTGTTTGATCTAACGGTCTGCTTGGGATTAGCTGCTGTTGCAGAGTTACCGGTATTGGTGCCCGCAGCTGCTGGACCTTCTAAAACATTGATTACAATCTCATCTGAGGTAATACGCTTGTAAGTTTCGGTTTTTAAGTCGAAATAAGAAAACGAAATAGGAGGTATCGGATACTTTCCCCTATACTGAGGCACAATAGTATAGGTGTCTGATATACGGCCTTGCATTCCGTTTAAATTAGTGCGTACATTCTCTTGGTGTTCTGGCTCGTAGACTTCCAATGAACTTGGAGTGGTTAGTTTTGGAAGCTCAAAAAGCTTAAGGTTTCCCTTTCCTGAAACTTCAATTTTGGCTTGAAGCGATTCTGTTGCATCCAACTCTGTTTTGGAAGTTGTTACCTGAAATGAAAAATCACCAACGGCACCTTTGAAGTCTGAAGGTTTTTCTTGTTCGGGTAATGGTTTCACATTTATGGTTCTACTACCAGCTGTTACGGTTTTAGGCACTTTGGTCATTATGGCACGGCCAAAAATATCAGCTCTTCCAGTTGGGACTTCAACAGTGATGTCTAAGACCAAAGGCTCAATTTTTAATTTCCCCGTTTTTTGAGGATAAAGTACCGTTTTTCTTAGGACAACGTAACGATATTCTTCACCTTTATATAGTCCTTTTTGAATGTTAAGACCTTTAATTTCTATATTCTGACTCCAAAAATCGTTATACCTTGGATTGTCCTTTTCTCGCCAATTGCTTACTCCCGTTTCTGGTGAAACGTATAATTTATAAACCACGGTAAACCCTTCGTTTAAGTAAGGGTCAGTTTTAGAAACTTCAGCGACCAAATGAATATTCTCTGAAGCAATTTCTGAAGCTCCCGGTGGTGCGTTTGGCCGGTCTACAGCAGCAGTAACATCGATGGTCACAGGAAATGTTTTATATATTTCCCCATCGATTTCTATTGTGGCTTGCTTAATGGTAAACTTACCACGCTTTTTAGGGGCTAAAAAATAAGAGTAAGTTTTTAAATACGATTTTTTTCCATTGGTGTAAGAATTCATTAAAGAGGTATTCGGTCCGCCAACAACCGTAAAATCCTTAAAGCTTGGCGGCACAAAATTATCTCCGTCTTTATTCATCTCAAAATCTATACGCAAACGTTCGTTAACACCGAGTTTCTTCTTGCTCACCTTAGCTTCAAATTTAACCTGAGCAGAAGCAATACTTGTAGCAAGTAGTATAAATAGAATTGATATGTGTTTTGTGAATTTCATTTTTAAAGACACTTTAACTACGCCTGTCTACCGACAAAGGTAAGCTCAGTGTGACCCTTTACGGATTTAGTGATTGAATTTTGATTACCAGTCTTTTTCAGTTTTTACCTTAGCGCCTTTTTGCTTTTCAGCATTCATTTTTTCTTGTACTTTCTGTTCTTGATTTTGCATCGCCTCAAGAATATTTTTTATTTGCTGAGGAGACATTTGTCCAGGCCTTGGTTTTGGTTTCTGATTTTTATTATCTTTTTTATTGTCCCCTTTACCATCCTTTTGGTCGTCTTTAGGCTTTCCTTTTTCGTCTTCTTCTTTATCCCCTTCTTTTTTGTCTTTATCTCCTTCGTCCTTTTTATCTTTTTGATCCTTGTTTTCGTCTTCTTTCTTCTCTTCGTTTTCCTTATCCTTTTCTTCGTCTTTGTTGTCGTCTTTTTTATCGTCTTCGCCACCACCGTCTTTTTGTTGATCGGCACATTCTTTAGCTAAAGCAAAATTATAACGTGTTTCTTCATCTGTTGGATTATTTCTCAATGCACTTTTAAAGGCCTCCACGGCTTCCTTACACAATTCATTCTGCATTAAAATATTGCCAATGTTATGATATGCTCTGTGTTTTTCGTCTTTGGTAGTAGCATTTTTGGCTGCTTCCTGACTTCTGAACAGCGCTTCATCAAAGCTGCCTTTTTTGTAATACGAATGTGCTAAATTGTAAGCCCCAACGGCTTTGGTAGGAGCTTCGGAAATGGCTTTTCTATATTCCATTTCAGCTTCGACATAATTATCTTCTTCGAGCAATTCATTAGCTTTATAAACCAGATTTGTGGCTCTTTTATCTGCTTTTAATTGTGCTTTGTCATCTTCTTGTGAAAAGCTTGAAAAGCTTATTAATGCTATAAATATTATTAAGTGAAACTTCATGCTTTTTATACTTTAATTTAAAAGTAATAAACCCTATGTTTTATTAGCGTTAAAGAAAATTTAAATCTTAAAAATTCTCATTAAACAGATTTAGCTTCTTTAACCAGGCTGTTTTGCGTTCTAAAAAGAATATATCTATAAATAACAGTAGAATCCCCAAACCTAAAAACCATTGAAATTGATCTTTAAAATCTGCAATCTGTTTAGATTCAAACTCTTTTTTATCCATTTTATTGAGCAACTCCTTTATGGTTTCTACAACCTCTGTTGTATTACTTCCGTTGACGTAAACTCCGTTGGTTTCTTCTGCTATTTCCTTTAAAGTGGTTTCGTCTAAACGTGTAATAACTGTTTCTCCGTTATTGTCCTTTTTGTAATTGAGTATAACACCATTTCGTTTTATTGGTATTGGACCTCCTTTTTGGTCACCCACACCGACGGTTAAAATTCTAATACCTTCTTCATTGGCTTCTTCTGCAATATCAACAGCTTCTCCGCCATGGTCTTCTCCATCCGAAATGATAATTAATATTCTGTTGGTTTGCTCTTCGTCATCATAATAGGTTTTAGCTAATTGGATGGCCTCGTGAATTGCCGTGCCCTGAGACGACAGCATATCTGTATTCATATTTTGTAAAAACATCTTTGCAGATGCGTAATCTGTTGTAATTGGTAATTGCGGAAAAGCTTTACCTGCATAGGCAATAATACCAACACGATCACTTGCTAGGTTATTGATGATCTGAGTTACCAGTTGTTTCGATTTTTCTAGCCGGTTTGGTGCAATATCTTCTGCGAGCATACTTTTTGACACATCTACCGCAAAAACAATATCAACACCTTGGCTACGGACGGTCTCTAATTTAGTACCAATTTTTGGGTTTACTAATGCTAAGGATAAACACGCAAAAGCACTACATAACACCAATAGTTTTAGTACACTTTTAAAGAGTGATTGATTGGGACTTAAACGTTTTAATAAGGCTGAATCCGCAAACTTCTTTTGTGCAGAACGTCTCCAAACCTGCAGTAAAAGAAATAATAGAATGATTACTGGGATAACCAATAACGTCCAAAACCATATTTTTTCGTCGAGTCTAAACAAAGCTTCTAAATATTGTATTTCTTAATAGTATTTCAATCAATAATAATAAGCCAGCTAACAATACCAATGGCCTGTATTTTTCATCGTAATTGTAATACTTCTTCTCTTCTATTTCGGTTTTTTCGAGCTTATTGATTTCGTTATAAATCTCTGCTAATTTCTTGTTGTTAGTAGCTCTAAAATATTTCCCTCCAGTTACTTCAGCTATTTCCTCTAACAAGTCTTCATCAATTTCTACTTGTTGGCGACCATACCTAAACGTTCCGTTAGGGTTAATGGCAACCGGTGACAATGCCATGCCATTAGTTCCCAATCCAATAGTGTAGACTTTAATGCCATATTCTAAAGCTAATTCGCTGGCAATTTTAGGATCTATAAACCCTCCGTTGTTAACACCATCGGTCAATAATATAATAACCTTACTTTTAGCTTTACTGTCTTTTAAACGATTCACTGAAGTCGCCAGTCCCATGCCAATGGCAGTACCTCCTTCGATAATTGTATTGTATTTAATATCCCTAAGTGAGCGTTGTACTATGGATTTATCACTAGTAATTGGTGTTTTAGTGTAAGCTTCACCTGCGTATTCTACTAGACCTATTCTATCGTTTGGTCTACCGTCTATAAAATCTGCTGCGACCTCTTTTAAAGCCTCTAAACGATTTGGTCGTAAATCTTTGGCTAACATACTTGCAGAAACATCGATGGACATTACAATGTCAATACCTCTGGTCGTTTTGGTTTTGGTTGAGACATCTACGGTTCTTGGCCTTGCTAATGCTGTAATCAATAAGCCCAGAGCAATAAGGCGTAAAGCAAAAAGTACATGTTTAAACTTAGACCAAAACGATGACGTTGTTTTAAAACCCTTAATGCTCGATATCTTTAATTCTGCTGTTTGCTTGTTATGTTTAAGGACATACCAAACCAATGCTATTGGCAAAAGCAATAGGAACCAAAATAATTCTTTATTTAAAAATTCTATATTTTCAAACATTATTCATCGTCTTCTGCTGGTTCATCTGGGTTTAGTTCTATGGAATCTATAATGCGTTTTACCATGTCGTCTGCATAAATATCATCTTCTGGCCATGTTACAATTATTTGTTGTAGTACATTGTCGTTAGCAAACACAAACAATGCATATTCACCACTGATTTTATAATCTACATTTGGTATGGTTATTTTTAATGTTCCAAATGTCTTAAGGCCTTCAGCAGCGTTTGGTGTTATAAACTGTTCGCGTTTTACGGTTATATCGGTTACACCTTCTTCTTCAAAGCCTTTTATGGTCTCTTCCGAAACTTCCAATAAATTGAAAGTTGGTTCTTTTTCCTCAGATTGGGTTTGCTGTTGTTGTGGTATATTTAGCTTGGTAGTTGTTATTGATACGCTGAAAATATCTAACATAGTACCATAAGCGAAAGATGTAATGGTCATTTGCTTTGTCAGTTCTTCGGGTAAATCAACTTCTACACGCTTTAGAACCTTAGGTGTTTCAATCCAAACAGGTGGAAAACCATAAGCACTCTCTACCCAGTCACCTTCTAACAACTCCTTGCTCTCATGGCCTACAATGGTATCTTTTACATACCCAAAACCATATTTAATGCCAAAACCTACAATTGTGGCAACGATTAAGAACAGAGAAATAGCAACGGTCAGGATAATTTTTCTACGTTTCTTTTTGCGCTCTTGTGCTTCTTTGTATTGTTGGTCTAATAGCTTTTCTTCTTCGGTAGGTTCGGGTAAGCTAGCCTTTACTGCATCTACTTCCTTGGTAATGGTTGCTTTATCCATTTCTGCCAATGCTGTATCTGGAGCTGATTTGGCAAACTTTACTAAATCGGCACGTTTTAATATGAATTGTAGATTTTGAATTGTGTCTTTAGTTAAAGGCACTTGATTCCCCTCTTTTAACAATTGTAACCTGGCAATTAACTCATCTGTTGTGCTCTCTAGAGCACGATCGTATACCTTTTCATCAAGATATTTTCTGATGATGAATGTCAATTCGGAATAGTATTCTTTTACCTCGGAACGCAATAAATACTGACTTTCATCTAATTTTTGTAGTGCTAATTTTGCACGATCATAAGGTGGTAATAAAGCAATTTCCTCTTCCTCAGTCAATGGTTTTTTCCTCCAAATAAACCACCATAATAAAAATGCGACCAATACAATAGCTGCTATAATAGCTAGCAACCATTTCCACCAATTGCTCCCACTTTTTTGTACTTCTATGATGGGTTTAATACCATAAAGCTTTTGCTTGGTGGTATCAACCTCTATGGTATTGACGTCTACCTGAAGAGAATCTGTAAAAAATGGTCTTTCGTCTATTATAATTTTTTGTCTTGGTATGGTGTAAGAGCCAGAATCGAACTGAGTGAGTTTATATATACGAGATAATAAAAATTTAGAATCCTTTTTAGTGGTATCAATATCTAGAGCTTCGACGGCTTCTAAAGGTATAAATGTTTGTCCTTCTGGAAACACCACCAAAGACGAAGAATCCGCTTCAACTTTTATTTTATAATTGATTTGTTCTCCGATTCGGATTTTGGTAGTATCAACTTCAGTTTTAACTTGGGCAACAACGTATGAAGTAAAAAACAGACAACACAAAAGCATGGTAAGTTTCTTAAACATCCCCTTGTTTGTATTCATAACTTGTAATTCGTAGTTCATAAATCTAAAACTCCTTTACCCTCTGCGTTTAAAATAGCCCAATAGTTTTTTTACATAGCTTTCATCAACACGGCAATCTATAGTACCTGCACCTGATTTGGTAAAACTATCTTTAAAATAATCAACTTTATCGTGATAAAATTTACCATAATTCTGTCTCACTTTTTTTGAAGCCGTATTTACCAATAATAGCTCACCAGTTTCTTCATCTTCCATTTGCACCATTCCTACATTGGGAATTGTCTCTTCGCGTTTATCATATATTCTTATACCCGTAATGTCATGTCTTCCCGAAGCTATTTTTAGAGTCTGCTTATAATCATCCGCAATGAAATCGGAAAGCACAAACACAATGGCTTTCTTTTTCATCACATTAGATAAAAACTTAAGTGCTTGAGCTATATCCGTATTTTTACTTTTAGGCTTAAACTCTAGTAATTCTCTAATAATTCTCAATACATGAGAGCGTCCTTTTTTTGGCGGTATGTAAAGTTCAATATCATCAGAAAATAAGATCAGCCCTATTTTGTCATTATTTTGGGTTGCAGAAAAAGCAAGGGTCGCAGCAATTTCTGTAACAATTTCGTCCTTAAATTGATTTTTGGTTCCGAAGAGTTTACTGCCCGACACATCAGCCATAAGCATCATGGTGAGTTCACGCTCTTCTTCAAAGACTTTTACGTAAGGTTCATTATAACGTGCAGTAACATTCCAATCGATATTCCTAACATCATCACCAAACTGATATTGACGAACTTCGGAAAAGGTCATACCACGACCCTTGAAAGTCGAGTGGTATTCTCCCCCAAAAATATGATCAGACAAACGACGTGTCTTAATCTCTATTTTCCGTACTTTTTTTAGAAGTTCTTTGGTATCCATTGTTTCAGTTAACAGTTGGCAGTCTCAGTTTTCAGTAGGCATCATTCAGCATTTTGTACACAATTAACTGTGTACTGCGACTGAATACTGTGAACTTGTTTATGGTACTTCGATTTCGTTTACAATCTTATTGATAATGTCTTCTGAAGTGACGTTCTCTGCTTCGGCCTCGTAAGTAATGCCTATTCTATGGCGCAATACATCGTGTACTACGGCTCTAACATCTTCAGGGATGACATAGCCTCTTCGTTTAATAAAGGCATAACATTTTGCAGCTGTTGCCAAGTTGATACTTCCACGTGGTGAAGCCCCAAATGAAATTAAAGCTTTTAAATCCCCTAACTTATATTTCTCAGGATAACGTGTCGCGAAAATTATATCTAGAATATATTTTTCAATTTTCTCATCCATATATACTTCCCTAACAGCCTTTTGTGCACTTAGAATTTGCTTGATAGAGACCACTGGACTCACTTTTTCGTATGCTCCTTTTAAGTTGGCTCTAACAATAAGTTGCTCTTCGTCGATCTTTGGATAATCAATAACTGTTTTTAGCATAAAACGGTCTACCTGAGCTTCAGGTAAAGGATACGTTCCTTCTTGCTCAACAGGATTTTGGGTTGCCATTACTAAGAATGGTTTATCTAAGACAAAAGTTTCGTCACCAATGGTAACCTGCTTTTCTTGCATGGCTTCCAATAAAGCGGATTGTACTTTGGCCGGTGCTCTGTTAATCTCATCTGCCAAAACGAAGTTAGCAAAGATTGGCCCTTTCTTAATGGTAAAGTCGTTTTCTTTAATGTTGTATATTAATGTACCAACAACGTCAGCTGGTAATAAATCTGGTGTAAACTGAATTCTGCTAAAACTAGCATCAATAGCTTGGGATAAGGTATTAATTGCTAAGGTCTTTGCTAGACCAGGAACACCTTCCAATAAAATATGACCCTGCCCAAGTAAGCCTATCAATAAGCGTTCTACCATATGCCTTTGTCCAACGATAACCTTGTTCATTTCTAAGGTTAAAAGATCGACAAATGCACTTTCCTTTTCTATCTTTTCATTAATTGATTTAATGTCAATTGTACTCGTTTCTTCCATAAGTTATTAGGGTTTAAAAGCAAAACCGTTATTAGTGTTTTTTCCGAAGTGCAAAATGTTAAAATTATTCGGTAGTTGCTGTTAACAATTGGTTAAAAAATAAGGGCAAAACTATTATTGTATTGCCCTTTTTTTGTGATTAATTATGGATTAGGATAATTAATATTCAAATTGTCGTATTGCGGTGTATAATTTTGGATTTAAAACCATCATATTTTGGTCTTCATTAAAATGAATGGATTCATCAATATCCATATCTATTACAAACTCATAGGTCTTGTTAGCCAAAAGCTCTGTCTTTATTAAATTTGATGGTGTAGCATTGCCTAAATCTGATATGTCCAAACTCATAAGCAATCCGTTAACATCCATAAAGTTGTTGTCTCCGAGCACTAATCGTATCTCATGGATAAAAGTTGATTCAATTTTTATATGATCTACCAGTAATAATGAAGATTCCTCATTTAAATGGCATGCGTTGTATGTACCTTGGTTGATTGTATTTAAGCTCATCCAAGCATTTGGCAAGTTTTCGTCTTCTTTTACCTTAAACTGAACATCTTCTATGTCTATAAATACCTTGTCGAGCTGACCTGTTGTGCTTTTTAATTTTACTGTAATATTAGTAGTGTTGTCAGAATTACTGATGTCCTCTTTGGTACAACTAGCAAAAGAAACAGAAAAAATGAGTATATAAATTAGAGCTCTTATAGTTTGTAAATGTTTCATGATTTGGGTTATGGAATAATTACATAACAAGAATACAGTATTCATTATGTTTTTGAGTATTTTTATACACCAATTGCAGAAAAACCGATATAAACTGAAAAAAAAGTGACATATTCTCGATTAATTGCAGGTACTATGACCTGGGGAAGCTGGGGCAAACAACTCTCAAAAAAAGAAATGGTCGCTTTAATGCACCATTGTATTTCCAATAACATCACAACCTTTGACCATGCCGACATTTATGGTGCTTATACCACAGAAGCCGATTTCGGAAAGGCTTTTACAGAATCTGGAATAAAGCGCGAAGATATACAACTGATTTCTAAATGTGGTATTCAGTACTTAAGCGATAACAGAGCTAACAAAGTAAAGCATTACGATTACAGTAAAGATTATATTATTTGGTCCGTTGAAGCGTCCTTAAAAAATCTTGAAACTGAATACTTGGATTTGTTGCTTTTGCACAGACCTAGTCCTTTAATGGTGGCTGAAGAGATTGCTGAAGCCATAACCATTTTAAAAAAGCAAGGAAAAATTAGGGGCTTTGGGGTGTCTAACTTTACACCATCTCAAATGGAGATGATTGGTTTACGTATGGATATAGATGTGAACCAAATTGAATTTTCATTGACGCAGCACTCCGCCATGCACAATGGTGTTTTAGATTATATGAAAACTTGTGGTATTAAGCCTATGGCATGGTCTCCTTTAGGTTCAGTTTTTAGGGAAGATAATGAACAAACCAGACGTATTCATAAACAGCTTGGCGAACTTATGGATAAATATAAGGCTACTGAAGATCAACTGCTATTGGCTTGGATATTAAAACATCCAGCTGGAATTCATCCTGTGGTTGGTACTACAAATACAACACGGCTGACCCAAGCTGTGGAAGCTTCAAAAATTGAGCTTGAACTAGAGGATTGGTTTTTGATTTTAGTGGCTAGTCAAGGACATAAAGTACCCTGATTGCCTTTGCAGAAATGACAGAACTATGAAAAAAACAGCATTAATAACTGGCGCAACAAGCGGGATAGGTAGAGCCACTGCTCACGAGTTTGCCAAACATGGTATCAATTTGGTGTTATGTGGTCGAAGGCAAAAACGCTTAGATAGTATTGAAAAGGTATTATCTAAACAGACACATGTACATAGCTTGAATTTTGACGTACGGGATAGAGAAAAAACTTTAGAAGCTATTGCATCATTACCAAAAGGCTTTCAAAAAATAGATATACTGATTAATAATGCTGGCAATGCACATGGATTAGATCCGATACAAACTGGCAATCTCGATGATTGGGATGCCATGATGGATATCAATGTTAAAGGATTGCTTTATGTAAGTAAAGCTGTCATTCCAGGGATGACAGAGCGACAATCCGGACACATTATTAATATTGGCTCATCGGCAGGCAAAGAAGTTTATCCTAAAGGTAATGTGTATTGTGCCAGCAAGCATGCGGTTTTGGCCATTACCGAAGGTATGAGAATAGACCTAAATCCTTTTGGGATAAAAGTTACGGCTATAAACCCTGGGTTGGTAGAAACCGAATTTTCCGAAGTACGTTTTAAAGGAGATAATGTGGCAGATAATGTTTACAAGGGTTATAAAGCCTTACAGGCTGAGGATGTTGCTGAGGTTATTTATTTTGCAGTATCCAGACCAGCTCATGTAAATATCGCTGATGTATTAATGTTTTGTACAGCTCAGGCTAATTCTACTATTGTTAAGAAATCTCAATGATTACTGAATTAAAATCTCAATGGTTTTATTTATCTTCAAAATATACAGAAGACCAAACTAGCATGATTTTACTTTGGGATGATATTTTAAAGCATTATTCTGATAAAAATAGACACTACCATAATCTTTCGCATATCCAAAGTATGCTTTTACAAGCAGAGGAATTTAAAAGTCATATTGAAGATTATGAAGCTTTGGTTTTTGCAATTTGGTACCATGATATTATTTATAAATCCACTAAAAAAGACAATGAAGAAAAAAGTGCTCTTTTTGCTCAGAAAGCTCTAAAAACTTTAAATTTTGAAGAAAAAAGGCTAAAAAGTATTCAAAACCTAATTATTTCGACCAAAAAGCATAAAATTATTTTAAACAGAAACGAGGACAATGCCTATCTTTTAGATTTTGATTTATCTATTCTTGGAAGAGAATGGAACATTTATGAAAATTATACTAAGCAAATTAGAAGAGAATATAAAATCTATCCTAATTTTATATATAAATCAGGGCGAAAAAAAGTACTTCAGCATTTTTTAGAGCGCAAAACATTGTACTTTACAGAAGCTTATAAAATGAAATATGAAAATCAGGCTAGAGAGAATTTAAAAAAAGAAATTGAACGGCTTTAAGCAATTCTTGCCAATGCAAGAATGAGAACTATGATTAACAAACGTCTACTCATAAAAAACCTATTGGCTCATAACGATGAGAACAGCTTTTATGATAAAAAACGAAAAGTAGACATTAGCCATAAAGAAGGAAAGGCTAAATTCCTAAAGCACATTTGTGCGCTCTCCAATAGCAATCCCAAAAACAACTCGTATATCGTCATTGGCGTAGAGGACGAGGATAACAAAATTATTGGAGTCGATTTTTTTGACGATAGTAAAATTCAAAACCTCATTAATGCCTATTTAACCAATCCCCCAATTGTACAGTACGAAAACATTCCCTTTCCACATTTGCCAGACGATAAAGTGGTCGGTTTAGTAACTATTAGATCTAACGAAGATATTACAGCATTAAGAAAAAACATCTGGAAATATTATGGCGGTTCCGTTTTCTTTAGAGATGGCAGCATGAGTATGCCCAAGGTTTTTGATATTGAAATTAAAGATGTTAACTCAGAAATAGTTTCGGCCATTGAAAATCATGCTCAAAACAATATTCAATTGACGCTTGATGGTGTGTTTGACTTTATGAACAAGCGAAAAGATTTTAATCCACAATACAAAGTCTTTAAGGAGTATTTTGTACTCTGTTGGTCTGGTGACAAAAAGCATGTAAAGGATGAAATATTTTATTCTCGCGTGGATATTGAACTGATTAATGAGCAAGTGCGTTTGTTTTATTCGGCATTAGATGAAGTTGCTATTTTCTATGATGATGATTCTTTCAAGATTGTGGAATATGTTAGGCTTGGACTTCAGCAGTCTTATAAATACTATAAGCTTGAAGAAAAAACCATTCGTTTTGATAATAACGTTAACTACTCTATTGAAGCTAATTTGGTTTTTGAACCACCGCAATACGATAAAAAAGTATTGCATCATATTTATAATACCAATAATGCCATTCTCGAAAAGCTTGAAAAAGGTATAACGTTGGGAAATCATGAATTGGGGGATTTAGAAAACTTGGCAGCTAGTTATTTAATCTGTTATCTCAACGGTTTTGAAGATGCCTTGCCTAAATTAGATTATGCAAAAGCTCATGTTAAAAAGTATAGTTCTGAGCTTTATAAGTCTTACAAGGAAACTATTAGGATTTTACGAAAGGTAAAGTATAATTAGTTTATCGGAATTTGAGCAGATTTAATCCATATTATTTGCATCTTATCGAGGTGCTTTTAAAAACACTACTGATTATACATTTTTTTCGACCATTCATCAAAAAAATTAATGGACAAACAAAAATTACTTGCATCTTTGGTGTGCTATTAATCAATTATATAACCTTGTTTTGACTGCCTAAGGTAGTTCTGAAACAAGGTTTTTTTGTCTATATAAAGTTAAGCTTTGTGAAGCTGTTGTTTAAAATAGTAGTATCATCAGCCTTTAGCCAATGATTTAAAATTGTGGCATAAATCGTTCTAAAATCAATCTCATATTTTAAGTCGCCATTTTTGTCTAAATCACTTAAGCTTGCTAGATTGTTATAGAAACCGGATTGCTTTAAATTTTTGCCAATTACAAAAACATTGTTGGCGGCACCATGGTCTGTTCCATTGGCAGCATTTTGTTTAACACGTCTTCCAAATTCTGAAAAGGTTAAAATTAAAGTATCTTCAAACCGTTGGTTTTGCTTTAAATCCTTTACAAATGCCAATACACTTTCTGCATATTGCTTCAATAATTTTGCTTGCTTGTTTTGTTGATTTGCATGTGTATCGAAACCACCCAATGAGGTGTAAAACACTTTTGTCTCTAAGTCTGAATTTATAAACTGAGCCACGTCTTTAAGCTGCTTAGCAAATTTATTTTGCGGATAGTCTTGTTGCGATAACTTTACTTTGGTAGTCTCATAAATATACTTAGCTGATGATTTGGCTTCAATCATGGTTTGGTATAGGTAACCTAGATTATGCTCACTTAAGTGTGTGTCGTTATAATGGTTAAGTACACTTTTAAAAAAAGGGTCTTTAGCGGTCTTATAAAGTACTTTATAATTATTAGTGGCAATACCATTAAAATGCTCTCCTTTCATGGCTAAGCTTAACTGCTCGTCCATTTCAATGGCATTATAGGGTTTTTTACCATGCTTATCCAAGTAACGTCCTAACCAACCACTTTGTAAATATTCGTCAGAATTACTTGCTGTTTGCCATATATCCATTGACCTGAAATGCGAGCGCACAGGATTTGGATAACCAACATTATTGATGATGGATAATTCACCATTATCAAACAAGGAGCGAAGTGGTGCTAAACTTGGATGAAACCCTAAATCGTCATTTAGTTTTATAATGTCTTTTGTAATGGCCAACCGCGGTCTTGAATTAAAATAGATGTCATTGTTATGAGGAATTATGGTATTTAGACCATCGTTTCCACCTGCCAACTGAACAATAACCAATCGCTTATAGCCAAATCTTTCTGTTGCTGTTGACTCGAAAGCCTTTACAAAACTAGGTACAAAAAGCAGGCTACTTGCCAATGCCGAATTTTTTATAAATTTTCTTCTATCCATAATTAGCACATTTGGTATTCTGGCAATGACATTAACTGCACACAAAAGTCACGCTTAGATGCTTTACTTAGTGTCTTTAAATAAGCTGTAGTTCCATTGTTAATAGTTCCTTGAATGATAATATCTGTAAGTGCTTCCGTTTTAACGGACTTAAAATCGTTTAGAAACATATCCCAATCTGGTACAGTTTTAAAAGGGAGTTTTCTTTTACTTCTTTTAAAATAGTGTTCTTTGAATTTATCATTAAAATCACCATATCCTTTAAGGGAGATTAAGGCATTGTTCAATAAAAGTGATGGCAGTTTTAGCCTTACCATAATAGTATTGGCATCTATCCATGCTCTGTTGCCTTTCCATCCAGCTACATTTGGTGGGTCTAATAACATTTGTCCTAATAATCTCTGAATAGTCAATAGGTCTTTTTTTCTTTCAAATATTACAGGAACGGTTGTAACCATACCAACCAAAAATTCGATGGGCGATTTTATTTTTGCACCAATATTAGCTTCGTCATAAAACCAATCAGACATAAATACGAAACGCATCAATGTTTCAATATTATAGTCTTTATAGAAAACATCTGCCATGTCTTCGATATGCATTTTATTCGGGGTAGGATTTACAAAGTAGCGATAGACCTTCTCTGATATGAATCTTGCACATTGTTTGCTGTCAAGTATTCTATCAATAATAGCATCTCCATCATATTTACTTGTTTTACCAAAAAATGTTTTGAAACCGTAATCGTGCTGAAATTCTCTAAATACAAATTCTCCCTTAAAATTATGGTTGTACCCTGTAAAGGCACGAGCACTCTCTTTTATATCTTCTTCGGTATAATGTCCTTCTCCTAAAGTGAAAAGTTCCATCAACTCACGTGCAAAATTCTCGTTTGGTTTGCGCTTTCTGTTTTGCTTTCCGTTTAAATATTTTAGCATTGCCGCTTCCTTGGAAATGGCCTTTACAAAAGTTCTAAAATCACCCAAAGCATATACTCTAAGTGTATTGTTGTATTGCTGTGAATGTTGTGGATTTCGATCTCTACATACAAAATGATTGGCCCAAAATAGAGTCATACGTTCTCGCAATAATTCCCTTGGGTGCATCAACCGCTCAATCCATGCATAATTAAGATCTAGTATGCTTTTCCTGTTTTTTTTACTGATTTCCTTCGCCAATGAAGGATATTTTTTAAGATCTTTTGGGACAACACCATCAAGATATGATAAATCTATGTTTAAATTATCTGTGTTTTTAGAACCTTCAAAAATGGCATCAACAACTTGTTTTCTGTTATTGCTGCTAGACATTAGTTGTTTTGGTTTTATACCAAAACCTGCACGCCAATATAAATGTTGAAGTTCTTTTGGTGTCATGTAGATTAGACTTAGAATGTGTGTAATGGTTTAAATTACCACAATAACTATTCCGAAGAACTATGGTTCTAATATAGGTAATTAAAAAACCGCTCCTAGTTTAGGAACGGTTTTAATTTTCACTTATTTCAAAATACGTATTTTCTATTCTAAATATTTAGTATAATTAATATTAAGATGTCTTTTCTCTTCATAATATTAACTACAAATCAAACTTAATGCCTTGTGCCAAAGGTAATTCATCAGAATAGTTTATAGTATTGGTTTGTCTGCGCATATAAATTTTCCAAGAATCGGATCCAGACTCGCGTCCACCACCTGTTTCTTTCTCACCACCAAAAGCACCACCAATCTCAGCACCAGATGTGCCGATATTTACATTGGCAATTCCACAGTCAGAACCAGCATAAGACAAGAATTTTTCAGCTTCTTTCATTTCGTTGGTCATAATTGCAGATGATAAACCTTGAGCAACCCCGTTTTGTATAGCAATGGCATTTTCAACCTCGCCAGAATATGTCATTAAATACAAGACAGGTGCAAAAGTTTCGTGTTGTACAATTTCAAAATGGTTTTCAGCTTCAATAATTGCTGGCTTAACATAACAACCACTTTCGTAACCTTCGCCTTCTAAAACACCACCTTCTACCAATACATTTCCGCCTTCAGCTTTTGCCTTTTCAATGGCGGCTAAATACGTATTTACAGCATCTTTATCAATTAATGGCCCGATATGATTTTTTTCATCCAAAGGATTACCAATGGTTAATTGACCATAAGCGCCAACAATAGCATCGCGTACTTTATCGTAAACAGATTCGTGAATAATTAAACGACGTGTACTTGTACAACGTTGACCACAAGTACCAACCGCACCGAAAACAGCTCCGGGAACCACTACTTTTAAATCTGCAGATGGTGTAATAATGATGGCGTTATTACCACCTAATTCTAATAATGATTTTCCAAAGCGTTCTGCAACCGTAGCACCAACAATACGCCCCATTCTTGTAGAACCTGTTGCAGAGACTAAAGGAATTCTAGAATCTGTTGTTATAAATTCTCCTACTTTATAATCTCCATTAACGATACAAGAAATACCTTCAGGATAGTTGTTTTCTTTTAAAATATCAGCAATAATATTTTGACAAGCTATTGAGCATAAAGGTGCTTTTTCCGAAGCTTTCCATACACAAACATCGCCACAAATCCAAGCTAAGGCTGTGTTCCAAGACCAAACAGCAACCGGGAAGTTAAATGCTGAGATAATCCCAACCACACCAATGGGGTGCCATTGCTCTCTCATAACATGTCCTGGGCGTTCCGAAGGAATGGTTTGTCCGTTTAATTGTCGCGATAAACCAACTGCAAAATCACAGATATCTATCATCTCTTGCACTTCACCATAACCTTCTTGCAAAGATTTACCCATTTCGTAAGATACAAGCTTCCCAAGTGGTTCTTTTAAGTCCCTTAATTTATTTCCAAATTGGCGAACGATTTCCCCACGTTGAGGTGCAGGTACATCTCTCCAAGTTAAAAACGCCTTAGTCGCAGCATCCATTACTTTGTCGTAATCTGCTCTTGTTGTTGTTCTTACTTTTCCGATTAATTGCCCATCTACTGGTGAATAGGATTCAATAATTTCACCATTTGAAAAATTATTAGAGCCTGTTGAAGTTCCATCATTTATAGCCTTTACTCCTAATTGTTGTAACGCTTCTTTTATTCCGAAATCGGTAGCAATTGCTTCCATATATGCTTATTTTTTATGAATTATTAAATTTCGATGCGAAGTTACTAATAAAAACTCAGTTTTACTTGAAGCTTCAGCTCTAAAAATGTAACTTTAAAGCACTTATAAATCTAATTCGTCATGAAGAAAATTGTTCTTTTTATTATACTGTTATTCTCACTGTCAGCCTGTGGTGAATTACTTCCAAATCCAGATGATAATCCTGAGAATATAAAAAGAGCAGACAAGACGAACTCAGAAAAACTAGATGAGCTTAATAGAGACCCTAAACCAGAGTTTGCTATTATTATTCACGGTGGGGCAGGTACAATTCTCAAGAAGCATATGACACCAGAAAAAGAAGCGGCTTACAAGGCAAAATTAGAAGAAGCCATAAAAGTAGGGTATGAGATTTTAAAAAATGGAGGCACAAGTTTAGATGCTGTTACCAGAACGATTAACATTATGGAAGATTCACCATTGTTCAACGCAGGAAAAGGTGCGGTTTTTACTAATGCTGAAACTAATGAGCTAGATGCATCAATTATGGACGGAAAAACGTTAAATGCTGGTGCATCTGCTGGTACAACAACGGTTAAAAACCCTATAAATTTAGCAAGAGCTGTGATGGAAAAATCTAAGCATGTGATGCTCTCTGGTAAAGGTGCTGAAATTTTTGCTAAAGAGCAAGGTCTAACTATTGTTGAACCTTTGTATTTTCACACAGATAGGCGTTTAGAATCCCTTAAGCGTGTTAAAGAAAGGGAAGCAAAAAAGGAAGGTAAAATAGATACAGAATCTGCATATTTAGATTTCTACGATGCCGATATTAAGAATTCTAAATTCGGAACAGTGGGTTGTGCTGCATTGGATAAAAACGGAAATCTTGCAGCAGGAACTTCTACTGGTGGTATGACCAATAAACGTTACGGTAGAGTAGGAGACGCACCGATTATAGGTTCTGGTACTTATGCCAATAATGCCACATGCGCTGTATCTAGTACTGGTTGGGGTGAATATTTTATTAGAGCCCAAGTCGCACACGATATTTCTGCCTTGATGGATTATAAAGGATTAAGCTTAAAAGAAGCTGCTAAAATAGTTTTAGATAAAGTTGCAGATTTAGGTGGCGATGGTGGTGTTGTAGCTGTAGATAAAAACGGCAATATGGTTGCAGAGTTTAATACTGCTGGTATGTATAGAGCGATGATGAACGATAAAGGAGAGCTGACGATTGGTATTTATAATCAGTAATCAATAACTTTAAGAACAATTTAACAACAACCCCAAATCCAAACACTAAAAAGCCACCGTACTTATTTAACAAGAAAGCACTTACCTTCTTTCTAAATCGAAGTTTTACCACTAAATCATCAGCACAATGCAAATCAAAAAGCACCTTGCCTTCCTAGCCCTTATCGTAATCGCAGTTTCATGTAAAAAAAAGCCAGTAGAAACAGATAATATCTTTAAGTATAGAGATTATATAAGTTATACAACCTCGGGAGTAATTTCGGTAACATCGCCAATAAGAATAAATCTTGCTAGTGAAGTTGAAGGTTGGGAAGCAGAGCAAGAGCTAGATACGGATTTAATTAAAACACAGCCTCATATACAAGGGGTGTTAAAAGCGCTTAATAAACATACTCTACTTTTTACACCAGATGAACCTTTAGAGCCAGCAAAAGCTTATGGAGTCACTGTAAAATTGGGTGACATCTATAAAAATATTCCTAAAAAATTTACAAACTACACCTTTGAGTTTAAAACCATCACACCAAGTTTTAACATCATGACCAACAGTTTGCAATCCTATAGTAAAGAGTGGCAATACGTATTAGGTCAATTACGCTCTTCGGATGTAATTACTTTAGAAGATGCTAAAAAATTAGTGTCAGCCAAGCAGAACAAAAAAGACTTAAATATAGTCTGGCTCGAAGTATCAGAACCTTCAAAATATTTTGAGTTTAAAATAGACAGTATTAAGCGCAATATAGAGGATAGTAAGATTGATATCGCTTGGGATGGTAAAGCTATTAAAGCTGAAAATAAAGGAGAGAACTTTATTACCATTCCTGGTAAAAACAACTTCAGTATTGTTGAAACCAATGTCATCCAAAACCCAGAGCAATACTTATCCATTAATTTTTCAGACCCATTAAAAAAGCAACAGAATTTTGCAGGTTTGGTAACGATTCAAAATGTGAAAAACCCAAGATATATTGTTGATGGAAACGTTCTCAAAGTCTATCCAGATAACAAATTAGTCGGTGATATTAGGGTCGATGTGTTTACGGGCATTAAAAATACTGACGGTTTTAAACTTAAAAATCCATTTGCACAGACCTTAACATTCGAAGAACTAAAACCACAGGTGCGTTTGATAAGTAATGGTTCAATTCTTCCAAATTCAAAGGATTTAAAATTCAATTTCGAGGCTGTTAATCTCAGCAAAGTTGATGTTAGGGTTATTAAACTTTTTGAAGATAATGTACTTCAATTTTTACAGACCAATAATCTTAATAGCAATAATCAAAATGCCATTAGAAATGTAGGACGCAGAATTGCCAAAGAAACCATTACATTGATACATGATGAAATACAAAATACAGGCAAATGGAAAGCTTACAGTATTGATTTGTCTAAATATTTAAAAGCAGATCCAGGTGCGATTTACAGAGTGGAAGTAAGTTATAAACAAGATTATTCTTTATATGATTGTACATCAAAATCTGAAACCACTGAAGTTGAAGAAGACGATTATTACGACGACTACTATGATGACTATTATGAGGAAGATTTCTATGCTTCAGAGGATATTTCTGATGAAGAAGCCGAACTCAGAGAAGAACGCTATTGGGATAATTTGACTTACCGTTACAGAAACACCAATTATAGATATCGAGACCGAAACAATCCATGCACGGAGTCGTATTTCAATTATGGAAACAGAACAGTATCACTCAACTTAATTGGTTCTAACCTAGGAGTCATTGCAAAGCAAGGTAATGATAATACTTACTTCTTTGCAGTCACCAATATTCTATCCACTAATCCAGAAGCAAATGCAGAAATTACACTATATAATTACCAGCAACAAGAATTGGCAAAAGGCAACACCAACAATGACGGAATCATAGAATTAGATGCTAAAAAGCGTGCTGCTTTCGCCATTGTTTCAAAAGGTAAAAATGTAAGCTATGTAAAGCTTTTTGATGGCAATTCCTTATCACTGAGTAAGTTTGATGTTTCAGGCAGTAGATTGCAACGTGGACTTAAAGGTTACATCTATGGAGAACGTGGAGTTTGGCGACCGGGAGACAGTTTGTTCTTAACCTTTATACTTAACGATAAAGCCAATAAATTACCAAAACGTCACCCCGTAAAACTAGAAATTACAGATCCTGTCGGTAAGCTGGTTTACAGAAAAGTATCTGTGGACAATATCAATAATTTCTATGATTTTAAAGTGCCAACCTCACCAGATTATAAAACAGGAAACTACAACGCCAAGGTATCTGTTGGTGGAGCTAAATTCAATAAAAACTTAAAGATTGAAATGGTTAAACCGAATCGACTAAAAATTAAAATTGATTTTAAAGATAAGGTCTTAACTAACAACAAACCATTGCAAGGAGACTTAAATGTAGCCTGGTTACACGGAGCACCAGCAAAAAATTTAAAAGCCGAAATAAAAGCGAAATTCACAACGTCAAATACGAGTTTTGAAGGCTATAAAAACTATGTGTTCAATGATCCAACTAAAAAATTCAGTACAGAAGAAACAAATGTTTTTGAGGATAATTTAGATGCCAATGGAAATGCTAAAGTCAACACTAAATTAAACATCGGGAAGAATGCGCCAGGTATGTTAAAAGCACAATTCTTGGTAAGAGCATTTGAAAATGGAGGCGATTTTTCACTCGATGCATTTACGATGCCTTATGCACCTTATGAGAGTTTTGTTGGGCTGCAATCACCAAAAGGCAATAATTATGGTTCTTTTTTTACAGACGAAAATCACACCTTTGATATTGCTACAGTTACTGCTGAAGGCAAACCTATTCAGCGCAATAACTTAGAAGTAAAAGTCTACAGAATTGAATGGCGTTGGTGGTGGAATTCCTCTTATGATAATTTGGCTAGTTACGTATCTAGCAACTACCATAGACCTGTAAAACACTATTCTATAAATACAGATGCAAACGGAAAAGCGAGTTTTAAAGTCAACATTCCAGAAAATGATAGAGGTCGTTATTTAATTAGAGTGGTAGACCCTGTAAGTGGTCATGCTACAGGTCGTACCGCCTATTTCTATAAAAATTGGTGGTCTAACTCACCATCAGGAGATAAAGAAGCAGCTAAAATGTTAATCTTTTCAACAGACAAAGACAACTATAATGTTGGTGATACGGCTAAACTCACGTTCCCTTCCGGTAGCGAAGGTAGGGCATTAGTGAGTATTGAAAATGGCACTGAAGTTTTGCAGCACCAATGGGTAAAAACCAAGCCAGGTGAAACGACTATTGACATTCCTGTTACAGCAGAAATGGCTCCAAACGTGTTTATCAATATTTCATTATTGCAACCACACGCTATCACATCCAACGACTTGCCAATTCGTTTGTATGGTATTATTCCTATGATGGTCAAAAATCCTGCTACAAAGTTAGAGCCGCAAATCAATATGCCTAATGTTATAAAGCCTGAGCAATCTTACGAAATAAAAGTTTCAGAAAAGAATAAAAAAGCTATGACCTATACAATTGCTGTGGTTGAAGAAGGTTTGTTAGACTTAACACGTTTTAAAACCCCAAATGCATGGAACAGTTTCTATGCTCGTGAAGCTTTGGGAGTAAAAACTTGGGATATTTTCGATGATGTTATCGGAGCCTATTCTGGCAGTATCGATCAAGTATTTGCTATTGGTGGTGATGGCGCAGCTGCAAAAGGCAAAAACAAAAAAGCAAATCGCTTTAAGCCGGTAGTCACGTATTTGGGGCCGTTTTTATTAAAAGAGGGACAAACCAAAACGCACAAACTAAAAATGCCAAATTATGTTGGTGCTGTTAGAGCAATGGTCATCGCAGGTGACAATACTACTGAAGCTTATGGTAGCACAGAAAAATCAGTACAGGTTAAAAAACCATTAATGGTCTTGGCTACTTTGCCACGTAAGTTAAGTCCTGGTGAAAAAGTAACACTTCCTGTTACCGTTTTTGCGATGGAAAAGAAAGTAAAAAACGTCAATCTTTCTGTTAATCTTAGTGACGGTATCACCATAAAAGGAAACAAAACACAATCACTACAATTCAGTAAGCCCGATGAAAAAATGATCTATTTTGAATTGGATGTTACCAAAGCAAAAGGCATCAATACCGTTGAAGTTGTGGCTACAGGAAATGGAGAGAAATCAACCTACGAAGTAGAGATCGATGTAGAAAATCCAAACCCAATGACCTCTCGGGTAATTGATAAAGAATTGCAGGCCAACGGCAATCAAACTATTGACTTTTCAACTTTTGGAGTTCAGGGAAGTAATTCTGCAACAATAGAGTTTTCAACTTTGCCACCAATGGATTTCTCAAAACGTATGGCATATTTAATTCGTTATCCGCATGGTTGTGTTGAGCAAACAACATCTAGTGTATTTCCACAATTGTACTTAGCAGATGTTTTTGATCTAACGGAACAAAAGAAAAAGCAGGTGCAACGTAATATTGAAAATGGCATTAGACGATTAGGACGTTTTCAAAATGCCACTGGTGGATTGGGCTATTGGATGGGAGAGAGTTCTGCTAATGATTGGGGAACCAGTTATGCAGGTCACTTTATGATTGAAGCTGAGAAAAAAGGGTATATTTTACCACTTGCCTTTAAGAACAATTGGATTAACTATCAAAGACAGGCCGCTCGCAATTGGAGACCAAGCTATAGAACTTATCACAGTGATTTTGCTCAAGCATACCGTTTATACACATTGGCTTTAGCTGGAAGCCCGGATTTAGCGAGCATGAACCGATTAAGAGAATTCGAAGAGATCTCTAATGATGCCAAATGGAGATTGGCTGCGGCTTATGCTTTAGCAGGACAAAAAGAAGCAAGTGAAGCTATTTCTAAATCTGCAAATATTGATTTTGAATCAGATAGAAAAGATAGCTATACCTACGGTTCTACCCACAGAAATAGAGCCATGGCACTCGAAACGATGTTGCTTATAAATCATACTAAAAAGACAGATTTAGCAAAAAGCATAGCCAAATCCTTATCTAGTGATAGATGGATGAGTACCCAAACTACAGCTTACAGTTTGCTGGCCATTGGTAAAATGGTTACTCAAAATGGCGGTAAAGATTTAAAAGTCACGTACAGTATCAATGGAAAAACAGAAACTATTGACACTCAAAATGGTATAGCTCAGCGTAACATTCCGATCAACGATGGATCAAATCAAATAACAATTTCAAATGGAAAAGATAATCTGGTTTATGTTCGTATTCTCAACTCAGGGAAATTAAAATTAGGAGAAGAATTGGCAGAGCAACGAGGTTTTTCAATTTCAACGGTCTATAAAGATTTACAAGGCAATAAAATTGATGTGTCCAAACTGCAGCAAGGTCAGGATTTTGTAGCAACGGTAAGTATTTCAAACTTAACTGGAGATTATGTAAATGATGTCGCACTAACACAAATCTTTCCATCCGGCTGGGATATTGTAAATACACGTTTTACAGACTTTGGTGATACAACAGTAAGCCAAGCTCGCTTTACAGACATACGAGATGACCGTGTGAACTTTTATTTTGATATGAGCAGAAAAGGAAAATATGGCACAAAAACCTTTACAGTAATGTTGAATGCATCCTATTTAGGCACCTATTATTTACCTGGAGCACAAGCTGAAGCGATGTACGATAATGATGACTATTTGGTAAGAAATAAAGGGAAATGGGTAACCGTTGAAAAATGACACGAGCATGTATGTCATTGCGAGGAATGAGAAACAAATGACGTTGCAATCTCATGCGTATAATTATCATTGTGTGTTGTCAGACTGTGCACAGTCGAAGTAAAAGTGAAGAATCTCTAGACTCAATTAACAATGAGATTTCTTACAGTCGTTAGAAATGACAACAGAAAAACAAACTAAACGCTTATCGTCCGGAAGATAAGCATACTACGAGAACACAAACCGCTAAAATGTTCAATTTAAAAAGTAAAAAAATGAAAAGTTTAAAAATGATTTTGGCGATTGCGTTCGCATTAAATTTAGCAGTATTAACTGCACAACAAGAAGAAGCTTATGTAGCGGCAGAAAGTGGTTTATCTCTGAGAGACCAACCAGACATCAGTGCCAAAATGCTAAGCAAATTAGCTTATGGTGAAGCCATAGGTATTATAGAAAAAACAGATAAAAAACTTGTTGTTCTTGACGGAGGCGAGAAAGTAAGTGGTGAATGGGTAAAAGTAGAGACCAGAAATCATATAGGTTATGTATTCAATGGTTACTTATCCCCAAATAAGATCGCGAGAACGATTAGATTAAACCTTGATAAGGTAAAGGTCGAAATCAAAAATTTAGCAACAAGTGATTATAAAAGAACCCATGATCTAAAGGAAGGAAACACCACTATTGTCAACGTTGATATTAATGACACGCCCGAAGGTAAAACCATAGTTCTGGTAGATAATGATTACAAGCAAGTAAGTCTATTTCAACGTTACGAAAACAGCTTTTCTTTTATGAGTGCCGATGCCAATTGCAACACAAACGAATGGAAGCAGTTTGACACCGAGTGGAAACCGTTGAAGCAATTAAAACCCAATACGTTTGAAACCTTAACTTACACAGAAAGGGACTGGATTAATTTTATTGAAACAGCGACAAAGGATTTAAAAGATGACGTTGTTGATAAATGTGGTGAAGATTGGTTAGCCTATGTAAAGACTATTGAAAACGTAAAAGATTTTCCTGTTAGTGTCTCTACAAATCGTGTTTTTATTAAATTTATATTGACAGATTTTGAAGATAATGTCACAGAAAAAATTATTGAATTTGAAATACCTAAACGTTCATGAGTAATGTTAATTTGACCTACAAGGTGTTCAAAAACCTTGTAGGTTTTATTTAAAACTAACCAATACCAAAAAAGAGTTATCTAACCCTTACAGGAGAGAAAATATATGAAAGAAAATGTTCCTTATTACGCTGTAATATTCACATCAATACAAACAGAAGAGACTAAAGGCTATACTGAAATGGCCAACAAAATGGAAGCCTTGGCCAAACAACAAAAAGGCTATTTAGGTATTGATAGTGCAAGAAATAACACTTCAACTGCGATTAGTACAGGTTTAGGTATTACAGTAAGTTATTGGGAAAGTTTGGAAGCCATAAAAAACTGGAAAACACATACCGAACATTTGTTTGCCCAGCAAAAAGGCCGTGAACAATGGTACAACTGGTACAATGTAAGAATCTGTAAAGTAGAACGAGAATATGAGTTTAAATTAGATTAACGCTTTAAAGTAAAATGGGCTTTAAACTCTTTTCTGTTTCCGTTGGTTGGCTCGTCGTACTCGA
>CAYVNR010000003.1:0-253318 GCA_964453045.1 uncultured Flavobacteriaceae bacterium | reverse complement strand
GCTTTAGCCGCATTCTTTTCAAAGTCTTTTTTAAACTTAAAAATATCCCAAAACCAAACTCTTTGAGCAACGAATAAATCAAAACTTCTGATCTCAACTTTTTCATCTCTTATTTCATCAAAGCCCATATTGTATGTATCATAAAAGTTAATAGGGACTTGTCCCAATGTTAAAAAACTAATTACAAAACCCTGGCCATCTGCCTTATTTACTTGCTTTAATGGGTACAATTTTATTTTCAAGTGATTAGTACTATCGTCGACAATTTGAAAGACTCCTGATTTTTTCAAAATTTCGTATTCCTTTTTTAAATCTTTGTTTAACACATAGGCTTTTTGAATATTTTGATTTTCTACGATTAACTTTCTATATTCTTTTGGAAAAACCCTATATGAGTAACAGGATGTGATTAGTAAAAATGAACAAATTGCAAAAATTTTAAAAATTGAATTCTTCATTGTTATGGTGTTGAGTAATTTAGTGCCAGATATTTTTATACGATTCTTTTCTCAGAGTAATGAAATAATCCATTTCGTAGTCTACATCTCCAGCATATCTGTATCCTAAATTTTTATAAAATCCTAAAGCAATTGGATTTTAGGAAAAGCATCAAACCTTATGTTTCTATATATATTACATCTTGTATTATCTTCAACAAAATGTATTAGCTTTTTTGCTATTACTTGTCCTTGTGCTCTCGATTTGACCGATAGTCTGTGAATGATAAGGCGATTATTATCTAAATAGTCCCTTTTTACAGTTTCATATTCCTTATCAAAGTTTTCATTAATTGAAATGTAACCGATAATTTCATTTTTATCATAATATCCATAAGCACTACTGTTTATAATATCATTGTTTAATTTTTTTTCATTTGGATATATGCAATCCTATTGATCTATACCTTTAGTAATCATAATCTTTTTGAAGTCCACAAATATCTCTTTAGCAAAATCTAATTCATATATTTTCATCAGGTTTATCATATTAAAGCTATAGGATTAAAATTTTTCAAGCATTTTAAGTTCCTCCTTTGTAAAATATCTATTTTCTTTATAATTAGATTTACAAAACCTCAACGCCTCTAGCCCTTTATTTAATTTTACTTTATGGTTAACCGATGTTTTAGCTATAAAAAAATTGAACTCTAAACTATATTCAGGCAAACGTTTTATACTTTTTTCTAGAAAATCAATAGCACCTGAAGGATTATTTTCAATCAAATAGCCACTAATTGCTTTGGGAAAATTAGCAAGGTATGACCGAGGATAAATATTCTCAAATTCATTTACTGTCTTTTCCCAAAATTTTATGGTCTGTTTGAATTCTTCTAATTCAAAATAATGATTAGCTCTATCTAATGAGCTACCAAAAAAAATATTGTTTTCCTTACCAAAATTTACCCAATATTCGTAATCCTGTAAATTCTTTTCATCCATAATTTTAGAAAAGTAAAAACCAAAATCGTTTTCTTCAAATTCCGGTTTAAAACCATACAAATCCTCAATTTCAGATTGATAATTTCCAGCATATTCTGTAATCCTTTTGTAATTATCTAGATTTCTGTAATCTTGAAAAACAAAAGAAATACCTTTAAGCATTGATTTAGAAACAAGATTCTGATGGTCTGCTTTGTAATCTTCTTTTCTAAACTTAATATTCTTATTCTTTGAGATATTATATAAGCTATCTATTGTATTACCTGCTAAGACTCTGTCTCCACTATCATACTCCGCGTTAGAAACAAAATAGTATAGTTTTTTTTCGATAGGTGTTTTGAAAAACTTTTCTATTTCAGAAGAAACATCATTATTTAGATTAGTACTTATATTTATAAATCCACGAAAAGGGTTATTTTTCTCTAACATAAGTAGATGATTGTATTCAGCTCCGTCAGAGTGACCAATTATTGTATTAAATCCCGAAGTAGAATAATTAGAGTTAATATATGGAATAACCTCTTCAAATAAATAATCTTTAAATTTTTTCCCCTTTTCGCTCCAAAAAACATCTAATTCCTCCCAACGTTTTTTTTGATTTATACCAACCAAAATGACTTCTGGAATCGAATTACTATTCATTAACTGGTTAACATAACTTAAAGCAATTTTGAAGTTTTTTGTACCTGCATCAGTAATATAAATAACCGGATATTTACTGTTTTTGTTGTAATTAACTGGAAGTGCTATTTTTAATATTCTTTCTTGATTAAGTATTTTTGAATTATACTTCTGAATACTATATTCTAAACATATTTCATCTTCTTTAATTTCGTCACTCCAATTTTTTATAGTGAACGTTTTCTGTGAATTTTTATCTTTAATTATTAGATTCGGATTATTAGCAAGGCTTTTAAATACGCCCAGGCTATCCCAATTACCTCTAGTAAATTTAAATTCTGCCGGAAAAGTGACGGAAACAGTTAACTCCCTTTCAAAATCTGATGTTTTATTCATTTTTACTTTTAAGGGGTTCCAATCCCCTAGACTTGGTTGATTACCTACAATAAATACTTCGTCAGTTTTATTAGGTGTTAAAACTTTAATAGTAATTGTGTTTTGGCTTACTAAGGTCAATGTAAAAAAGAGTAAGAATGTAGTTGTAATTAATTTCATTGAGAATTTTTTAATTAGATTCATATTTTAAGATTTTCAAAACTCATTCTTCAAGTAGATTTTAATTTTTGAATTAGTTTATGATAATAATCATCAAATGTCTTGTACTGGTTTCTGTTATTCTCATAATCTTCTAAGTACATTACAAATAGCTCTACTAAACCAAAACCAATCGACTTTTCATACATTAAAAGTTCTTCCGCTTTTTCCAAGCTAATATATTTTTTTACAATACAAATGGTCGTGGCTCTAACTAGAAGTTCATTGAACACATACTTCCATTTGCTATATCCTTGCTGCTTTCCAGCATATTTGAGATTATCCGTATAATATTGTTGACTTAGTTGTTCTATATCTTCTGAATATTTATCCAGTAGTGGATTTACAAATGAATGACCGAATTCGTGTAAAATCATATCGTACTCTAGGTAATCCTTATCAAAATATGGTATGAAATCAACTTCGCCATTGGGCCCAATTACAGCGTAGACTTCTTTGTTTTGATTTGTATTTTGAATCTCAATGTTAAAACCACCTGAGTGCACGAATGGCGAAACAATCAAATTATAAGACATTAAACTTTTACCATAATATTCTTTTAAATAACCTGGTAATTGTTTAATAGACTTAGATGAGTTTAATGCAGATAAAACGATAGCCTTATAATTTTCTACTGAACTCAAGTACTTTTGATATAGTGAATCCTTGTGAAAATTTAAAAGTTCATTTTTCAATTCTGAAAGCAAACGTCTTTTCTCACTATTAAAACCTGCGGAAATTGAATCTTTATCATTAATCTTTTTAAATTCGGAAAATTGAGAAAAACTAAGAACCCACTCTATAGGCCTGTAATAATTGAAACTGTAATTAGCAGATAGACTATCAAGTAGATGAACAGCCTTGTGATTTTTCAAAGGCTTACAAATCTCATTCAATCTTTGTTTGAAAATATTATCATGCTTATTCACTAAAAAATAATCTGACAAATAAGCAACAGAGTATAGTGTTTCTATTCTTTCATCGATTGTAATATTTAGTTTTTGGGGAAAACAATTGACAGACATTAACGAAAAACTGATCACAAAAATGGGGTTTCGCAAATTAAAACAATCAAGGTAATTCCAGCGCGCTTTCAAAATCTTCTTGAGATATAGTAAATTCAAAAATATTTTCATTTTTTATAAATTTTTGAGCTATTCCCAAAAATGTTTTCATTATCGGAAAAATTAAAGTTAGAAACATAGTTTATACTCGATATGTAGCCTTTACCATTATCGAACTCAAAAACTAAAGAGTCTATAGCGCAATCTGTCAGGCTATAACCAAGAAACGTCTCTTTACTGTATTTACATTTTAACCCAGATTCATTAGTTGGTAAAATTAATTCCTCTAATAATTCTGTTTCTTTATATGCTTTAAGCGTTATATTTTCGTTGCTTCTATTAAGTATGGAAACTGTGTAGGTATTTAATTCTGGCTCGTCTGTGCAAGAATTTAAAAAAACTAATATGATTGTAATTAAAAGTATATTTTTTTTCATGAAAACATTTATTTATTAATAATAATCCACTCAATTATAGGATCCTTGTCAGCCATATAATCTTGAAACCCCATCGTAATTTCTTGGTCTAACCTTAAATCTTTAGCAGCAACGCCATATTTAAGGTTGGGCTTATGAGAGTATTTGTTTTGACTATTATCTTTCCAATCATGTTCTTTTTGGGGATTGTAAATTCTGATTCCAGAATTCGGTAGGGTTACTATTTCACTTTCGGACCAGAATTTTAAACGGTCACCTACTTCCTCTCCAAGAATAAAAATCTTCTCTTTTGCATAGTGTTTTATGCGAGCGGCCGTAGCGATACCTGCGGAATACGTTTTATTACTGATAATAAGAAATATAGTCTTGTCATCATTCAGGATTTGTGGTGCGTCTGTAGCCAGCTGGGTAGCTAAATTATAATTGCCACCTGTATAATATCGTAAATCAAACACGACATCGTAATCTGATTTTGTTTTTAATTCCTTGTTGAATTTTCGTATTAGTTTCCTAAATTCTTTATTTAAATACCAAAAACTATTAATTTGAAAGTAAGCTAGTTTTTGCTCATTATCAAAATGATAAAACACACCTTCATTAGCTTTTTTTAAGTATAAAGGCAAATCTTCTTTGGTCTCTTTAAGAAAAACCCAATCATTAATCTGTTGATTGTTCGGAAATAAATTCGCCCAAGATTCATACCATTCCCAGTCATTTTTAACTAGTGTTTTATTGATAATAACATCGTTTACCGTATTTTGCTTTTCGTAAGTAAGTTTGATAGATTCTTTATCTCCTAATCCCAATTCATATAATATCTTTGGTGTAATCATTAAATCAAGGGCTTTAAATTTTTTCCAGCCCTCAATACCAGATAAGTAGGGAAAAAGTGCTTTTTCAATTTCATTTACAGGTTTATCATTTATCTTTAAAACTTTTGCACCTAAATGTTGAGCATATTCTTTGCCCGCTTTGATGATATACAAACCATCTGAAAATCTGTAAAGTCTTATTGGAATTTGCTGATATAATGGAAAAGGCATTGAAGTATGTGCATTATCAGCTAATACCACACATTCACAAAGCTCTAATCGAATTTTAAAATCTGATAATTTATTTATACTATTTTTTAAGTTGTCTAATCGCTTCCGACAATTTTTTCTAGCTTCATGTGAATATGATTTTGCCTTATTAAGAAATTCAGACTCAAAATAATTTATGTCTTCAATCCATTTTTCATGTCGAGACTTATCTGTGACAGACGAGTCATTTTGACCTTTTAATGGCAATAAGAAAACTATGGAAATTAATAGAATTAATGAACTTTTCATTTTGTCAGAATTAGATTAAACTTTTATAGAGAAATTAAATGTTTGACAATCTCTTTTTAATCATTTCGGTTATTTTTAGATAATCATCGGCCTTAAAGTCTTCTTTTTGTCCTTCTAATATGTGTAAAACCCTATTAAGAGTAGATTTTGTATTTTCTTTTTGATTTAGTTTCTCATGAAGTCTAGCTTTGGTATACAAAACTGTCCAAGAATTTGGATATAATTTTACCGCCCAGTCTATGATTTCTAAAGACTCTTTGTCCATGCCCATATTGTAGCTATTATTTGCCAAGTGTTTGACATCTTCAATGCTAGGCAAGGTTATCCCTAATACATTCGATTGTTCTTTATAAAATTCTTTTATAGTATCTACTAAATTGTTATTTTGAAAAGAGTAAAAATTTTCATCTTTTTCATCCACCGTTAATTGACGATTGATAAAGTCTAATCCTTTAAAAATCACCTCAATTGGTGCCAAACCATGGTCGTTATTATTAAGTTCTTCAACTTTATAAATAAAGGTTTCGTTATTATTGTTATTTAGAACATTTTGGAATTTAGTAGAGCTAGCATAAAATCTATCTTCTAGTTTATCACCTTTACCATAGCCCATATAGAGTATTTTACCACTTAAATTCTCAGGCTTTATATTTTTAGAAAAACTTTCTATAATTTGCTCCTCATCATAATATAGATTAGGACTAGCGGATATTATTGCTTTGAAAATGTCTGGATTTTTATACATGCAATAGGTAACGAAAGACCCGCCTAAAGAGTGACCTATACCGATATTAAACCCGTTAGTGCGATACTTATTATTTATGGCTGGAAATACCTCTTGCGTTAGGTGATCAATTAATTCGTCTGCTCCTCCTAATTTTACTTTATCCCAGTAATCTTTGTAAGGTTGGTTGGTATTATTCTTGGGTAAAAACTCATACTGTCTGTATTTGTTTTCTATACCAACAAAAATGACTGGTGATGTAAATGTTGATGAGTGCGTGCTGATGTAGTGTTGAGTCGCTGTTAATAAATTAAAGAATGCTTCAGACTGTGCGTCAAAAAGATAGACGACTTTGTAAAACCTTGCAGGATATAACTCATAGTCATCTGGAAGTTTAACTTTAATTTTTCTATCATTTAGTCTGTCGTCACTAAAGGCCTTGGATTTAATTTCTACAGTTTCAAAGGTCTTAACTTGAGCGCTTAGTTTTGAACTAAGAAAAATGAAAAATAAGATTGTTAAATACTTCATTTTATGGAATTTAATGTTTTGTCATTTGTTCCTTCTCCATAACCATTTATCCTTTCAACTAATCTTCCCTCTGGATTGAATAAAAAATAAGTAGGTGTCATATCAACCCCATATTTTGTATAGGTTTCACTAAAAGTACCATCGCCATCATACAAAATCTTATGGCATATTTTATCAGAATAAGAATTAAAATCTGAGAGCTCTTCATCTGTGGAAAAACTTATAACGTTTAAATATTCCTTATAATTAGAATTTAAATCATTAAGCATTTGTATAGCTTTAATTGAGTACGGACAACTATTAGAGGAAAATTCTAAAAGCACATATTTTTTATTTGATTCAAAAGAATTAGAGAATACTACTTCATTTTTATTTTGGTCTTTAGCACTAAAATCATAATACTTATAACTTTCAGCTATTGTTGGATATTCGATGAAGGTTTCTATTGCCTGTGCATATTTAGACTCTTTTTTGTCTTTAGAAATTCTTCTGTAAAGCCGCTCAAGTTCAGTTAGGTCATAATCATTTTTATAAACCGATAATTCATAAAGAGCATAATAACATTCAATATTGTCTTTAATGAACTTTTTACGAGTCTGGTTAGTGGCAGAATCTATTTTTCTTAACATTGAAATAATATTCTTGCCTGTTGTACTATTCCATTTTCCTTCTCGCCTCAAAGCCATGACATCATTTCTTATTTGATTTCTTTGACGATTTAATTTTTTTAAAAGATTATCAAGTTTTTTAAAAGATGGATTATGTTTTGACCTGTTAATATTCAATGAATTTCTTGAAAAAACCCCAGAAATATCAATTTGCTCATTTGAAATGAATAACTTTTCATAATGCCATAACGAGTCTTTCTGAAAACTAATTGAATACATTTCTGGCTCGTCATTTAGTGAAAGAGTAAGACTGAATTTATCATCTTTTGAATAAGTAGAATCTAGTTTTTTCCCTGAAGCTTTGGCAAAAACTATTTTTGTTTCATCTGGTAGATTTTCTATTCTTCCAGAAATATTTGCCATTTCCGTTTTTTGAGAACAAGAAAGAAAAATGATTGACATAAATACACTTATGATTATTCTTAAGTTCATTTTATAAATCTTTTACGATTGAAATCTCCTAATTATTTTTTTAAACTGCCATTCTCCACCAGTCTTTTGATACTCTAAAATATAACCACCACCGCTCATGATTACTAAATTTTCATTGGTTTGTCTTTGCCACCAATGGTCTATTCCTACAACTGCAGTATTTCCATTAATACTTATATTCCCAAAGACCAAAAAGGTAAACGGCTCTGTTTCATCAGCTATTGCTTGAAGTTCCTCAGGGCTTTTTAACGAGAACGATACTCCATTAATTTTTTTTGGAATATCTCCATTACCTAAATGATATATTTCTGACTCTTCAAAAAATCTGTCTACGTATTCCTTACTAATGTAAATTCTGTTTTTGTCCTTTAGAAGGTGGTAATCTGGAATATCTTTTTCCTTAACAACAGCTCTTTCCAAAATTTTATAAATCAACTGTTGTTTGTCCTTATCCAAAACTGCGTCTAATGGTCCTAAACAACTCCAATATTTGTTTTTCGTATAGGTACGGTGAGAACAACTTGTTAATAATAAACATAACATCAAAATGTTAATCGTTTTAGCTATATGTTTCATTAATAACTTTTATTTAAATAGAGTGACCATAATCTTAATAAAAGATTACGGCCACCACCTTTAACTACTAACCATTTATTTATTAATCAAACCAATAACACCATTGATACCATTCGCATGGTGGTGGGTCTTCTCGAGGGTCTGCAGGTTTGTCACCTTGGTTTCCTGTTTCAGCATTTACTAAAGCAATTGAAAAACACACTATGCCGATTGCAAAAGCTCTCTTAATTTTTTTCATACAACAAAATTTAAAATAATATTGATAAAGATACTTGTTGAATAGATGTAATAAAAATATACAAGCTTACATGAGTATCAATTTTTACTTTTGATACTTATGAAACAAAGTGAATTAATTTATTAAGTGTTTTTAAGTTGAAATAAAAACTTACTTATGAGACTTATTTGCTAATATATTTATCTAAATACCCACTTTCGTTGAGAAACACTAGTGGGTCTTTGATGTTTATTATATCATGAATAGCTTGTTTTTTGTCTTCCTGCTTATTGTAATATGCCTCTACGATTTTATAACCAATCCAATACCCTAAATCGTTAGGTCTATCATCTTTTCCACTCGTTTCATAAAGCCAATCCATATAGCTATCACCATTCATTACTTTTACAAATTCCTTACATAGCTCCACTTCGTGAGTATTACCATAATTAAAAGGAACCTCATTTATGTGCTTGCCGGAAATAAGTTCCCCAATAAAATCAGCACTACCTTCATTTATTGATTGTTTGAGCAAATTGTCTTCACCTGTTAGTCGTTGTTGAAAATGAATTAACTCGTGGGACGCTAATCCAAGTAAGTTGTCTAAATTACCGAGCTTTTCTGAACCTATTATAAGCCCCTTATCTGTTATAGTTCCGCCTGATGAAAAAACACCAACTACAAAATATATTGGTGGGAACTTAGCAGATGGATAATATTCCTTTAAATTTGTATATGCTGTTATAATTCTCTCTTTTTCCGATTCAAGATTATCTAATACATTCCTTGTTTTAAGATAATCCTCTTTTCTAGTTTTTGCAGTTTCAAAAATTTCATCAGCATCCAATAGCCACTCTAATAATGGTTTGAACGCATCTGTTGCATTATTAACATATTCTGTAAAAGGATTACCATCTGTATGATCCATTTGGTCAAAACATTCCCAAAATCTATCAAAATCCTCAGTTACAAACTTTGCATCCTTGGGGTTACTAGTAAAATTCTTTTGAGCAAAAGTTGCAATAAAAGAGCACATTAGGGTAAACGTAATAATTGTTTTTTTCATGATTGTTTATTTTTAATGATTGTTTATTTTTAATGATTGATGTAGGCTTGAATTTATTTAAGGAATAAATGTAGATTTCAGAATTTATTCCCTGTGCTAAAAAGAAATTAGATAAGTCTCAAATTACATTTTTGAGACTGTTAATAAGTTGAATAGTATTATTTATTTTATCAATCAATTTTTCTACGCTTATGGTGTAAATTCTTTTGATACCAATCTTTTTTTAGATATCTACCCTTATTATAAATTATTGGTAACGAGTCTGTCTGAACAAATTTATATTCATGTTTAGGTATCCTGATATCTTCGGATTGAAGTTCTATGTAAGAAGAATCGATAATCTTTCCTTTGTCATAAAATTTCCAAGTAGACATCATATTTTTATTTTCAGCATAGTGTTCTAAGATTAGAGAGTCATTTTCAACTTTCCACCAACCCAAGTCTTTTTTTATGGTATCTACTGTTGTTACTTTTTTCTTTATTTCATTTTTTAAGTCTCTATCTAAGAGCCATAATACTACAAAATATCCATTCTCATTGAAAATGATTACATCTCTTACGCTAACAGTTCCTTTTAATTCTCCTATCTGCATATAATATCCATCATAGCGCAGTGTCTTTTTAGCTTTTGAATACATAGAATTCTTGTACGTATCGTAAATATTCTTTCTAACGAACCATGGTCCAGTTCCACAAGCAACTGCAGTTGCTGATAAAATAAAAAGAACTATTATTTTCTGATAAGCTCTCATAAAAATCTCTAACTATAATTACTCCTTTAAAAGAACTTCAATTTTATTTTTAATTTTATCTAAGCTACCTTCAGGATTACCTACTGAAACGTATCTGATTATGCCCTCCTTATCAATAACAAAGTTTTTTGGTATGGAACCAGTCGCATAACTATCCCAAATTTCTTTTGAAGGGTCTATTCCTAAATTAAAATTTATACCATACTTCTTCATAGAATCTTGCCTAGCTAAGACTTTTTCCTTTAACTCACCTATTGAAATAGGTATGAAGACGAAGTCTTCATTTTCAAATGGATTAAGGATTTTTTCTGGTAACTCAGCAAACTCCATGATACAAGGGGCGCACCATGTAGCCCAAAAGTTTAGAAGGACTACTTTACCTTTTAAATCTGAAAGTTTGATTTTAGTTCCATCTATCATTTCCACGATAAAATCAGTGGCAGAGTCTTTAATTTTTAGCTTGAGTTCATCTTGATTGCCGATTACATCTGTTTCATTTCCGGTACCAATTTGACTCTTCTTTTTTACTATATCTTTTTCGTCATTTAGTTCAATAATCATGATAAACTCCTTATTTCCTATGGCATTGCCAAATTTCTTATACAAATCATCTCGTTCTTTTTGTGAAACACCTTTACTCATTGACTTGATTAAGCCGTTTTTTGCATACTCTGTTAGTTTGTCTTCAGTGATAATTTGGTTGTTGCATATTATCACATACTTTGGTTTTATGGGCTTCTCCTCAATTTGGCCAAAAGATGTAAATACAGATAATATAGTTAATACTAAGAATAAATTTTTCATAACTATTATTTCTTCGGATTATTCTTTATACTCATCAATGCTAATTTTTCTACTTTCATTATTGGCATCCTTAACGGTTTTCAGTATGTTATCTAATGTAGAGCGATCGAGAAACTTTCCATTGGCAATTACTGCTTCGATGGATTCAGTATTCTCTATTGATATTAAAGGATTTTTATCTAACACCACTAGGTCTGCTCTTTTACCAATATCTATAATTCCAGAGTTACTTTCTAACCATTCCGCTCCGTTGATAGTTGCAGAACGCAACACTTCTGCGTTAGATAATCCTGCATCGCTTAAGGCTCTAAGTTCATCATGAATTGAAAACCCCGAGACTATTCCAGGATTCCCAGAATCAGTGCCTGCGGATATGGTTACACCATTTCTGGCCAAAGCACGAGTCATGATATGTAAAGCCTCCACGTTTGTTTTCCAGTAGATTTCTGCATACTTCCTATCTTCAGGATTGTTTCGATTTGGATTTTCATAGCGATTACTCCCAGGTAGCCATCCTGGGCTAAAAACTGAGCCTTCTAAAATACCTGGATTTATGTATTCTAATTCTATGGACCTAAGATAATCTTCTGTATTTAAAGCCTGTTCGCCAGCTCTAAAGTTGACATCTATAGTGGTAGACACTGCGATATTTTTCTTTTTTAGTTTTTGCGCTATTAAATCTGCTTCTTTTTCAATATACTTTAGATAAATTTCTGTGCTATCATAATATATCTTTGATCTTCCTCCAAATTGTCGCTCTACGGCCTTAGTTAATTCCTCTACATGTGCAACCTGAGATTGTCCAGAATTATATAAGTCGTCTAATGTAACAAATGGCGTAAGATGACCTACCATAGGTATATTATTATGTTTTGCTCCTTCAGCAACCGCATAATAGTTTTCCTTATCTAAGGTATATGCTTTGAGAGCATCATATCCCATATTTTTGTATTTAAGAGTTGCCTCTTTGGTATCGTCAGGACTATTAAATAACGGTATAGGTCCCAAAGCACCGTAAATTTTACTCCTTAGGTCATTTGCTGTATTCATGGGTCCGACAGCCACATAAATTTGAGGGCTTAAAGAGCCTTGCTTGGCATCTTCTTTCCACTCTAGATATAATCCTCGCCAAGAGCTCATAATTGCAACATGGGTCACACCATTTGCTAAAAAAAGTAAAAGGTCATTTTTGCTTCTGTAAGGATGGATGTGAGTATCAATTAAGCCAGGAATTATAAATTTTCCTTTAGCATCAACGAGTTTATATCCATATGGAATATTTGAATTTTCTTGAATAGATTCAATTATATTATCCTTAATTAGAATTGTTTTGTTTTGTAAAATAGAATCTCCAGAGGTGGACAACACATTTGCGTTCGTTATCGCTAGGTTACCTTTATAAACATTGAATTTTGATACATCGACAACTTTAGTATTAAGACCAGATAATTGCTTCTCTTCAGACTTTGCATACAATATAATCGCAACTATAAGAAGCAGTACTAAGGATAAGCTGATGCCTAAAAACCATTTGAGTATTTTTTTTAATCGTTTCATTATTTATGGATTAATTGTTTACTATTAAATTTTGCAAATGATAAAAAGCTATTAGACGCAATGCATTACAAACTATCTAAATCATCAAGCGAATAAAATTTATATTCGACATCCATTTCTTTAAGATAGTCTTTTAATGATTTTTTAAATCCAACTCTTTTACGCCAAACACCAACAGAATCTTTATTCTTTATTGGCCAAAAGAAGTAAATCCATTTCCCATCTTTACTCGCCTGTCCTTTTATTTGAGTGCCATAAATTTGTTCCTTACCGTCCTGCATTAAACTTCTATCTTCCATCATCGCAAAGGAAGTTTTGGGAACATCTCCGCGCTCTACCGCTTTCTTTATTAGAGTGAGGTATTTTTTTATGTTATTAGAATGTTGAATTACATAAAAAATAGCCATATTAGCTGGCTCACCGATAAGAGATTTACTTGGATAGCCATGAGCATTTATTATTCTTTCAACTTCAGTTGAATTGATACTGTCTATTTTTTGCATCAGATGAAATTTTTTATCTCCTTCAATATCTTTTTTGCTTAATCCCATTTTTTGAAGCAATTCACTTTCTCTTATTTCAGTATAGCTTCCATTTATCAATTCTCTAATTCCTTGTCTTTTAGTAAAATTTGCTCCAGCTGACTCTTTAATTGAATGTTAAACTTAACTGAATCGTTTTCAATCTTTTGGTACTTAGAAAATAGTAAAGAACCTATGATACAAACAATAAAATTCACAGATTTCATTCAGTTCTGCTTGTTTTTATTATCTCATAAAAGACTACGAGCGTTAGTATTATTGCTGGAATCACAAACACCTCTCTTATAATCCACAAATCAATTTTTATTATTCCGTGAAGACCAATCGTAGCTAAGATTAAAAAAAAGAGGATAAGACCTAATAAAAAATTTAATTTCGTTTTTTGTTTCATAATTTATGTTTTAATGATTGATAGTTTTTAAAATTTCTCTCGATATTATTTATTTCAAATTGATTTTATGTTTTTTAAACGAGTCCCAAAATGATTTATCATATTCTACTCTGTCTAATGATGATTTATCCTTCAGTTTGTGTTCGTATTCTATATATTCCACATCATTTAATTCGAAATCAAAAAAGTGTGAGTCTCTTTCAAATACACCTATATATTCTTTATTCTGAACATCTAAATTTTCAGAGTATCTTCTGTTAAAAAAACGTTTCGCGTAATACTTACCGTTTTCATCTATTTTATCATAAGTACATATGTGTTCTTCTTTAAGTAATATTTCTTTTGCGTTTTCAAAATTACCCGCAATTCTGCCTTTTAGATACTTTTCGATTTCTTCTTTATTTAATTGAGATTCCCAATTTTCGACTACTTTTATAATGGCAAAATTCTCTCTATTTATATACACCCTGCCAGAATATTTTGTGGGATAACCTCGGTTGGTATAATTCCATTTATTTCTTTCTGTTTCGAATGCTATGACATAAAGTCCATTATCTTCAATCTCATTTGACTTTACAAATTTTAAGTCGAATTTTTTGAACTTTCGTTTATGAAGAATATTGGAATAACGAATAGAGTTTTGTCGATATGGAATTATACTATAGGTGTCCCATTTTTTTTCCAAATGGTTATTTGTATTCCATTTAACCTGTTTGACTTCATTTGTAATCCTATAAGGACTTAAATACCCTTCATCATAATCTTTCGTAATTAGTTCTAAATCTAAAACATTTGAGTCGTTAACGTTATTAATGATTTTTGCATACCTGTGAAAATTGAAAGGTTCAACGGGATGATTTGAGCTTTTATTTAAAATAGCTTTTTCAAGTACAGTTTTTGGTGATAGAAATCCGGTAATCACAACTTCATCCAATTCTTCAAATTTCGGTTTTAAAAACGTATCTTTTTTTAGGTTTTTTAGTAAAATGGTTTTAGTATGGAAGCCTAAGGAAGAAATGTCTACAGATGCTTTTTCTAAAGTTGCTTTTTTGACCGGCAACTCATAATATCCATTTTCATCTGCCACTCGATAAATCTCTTCTTTTTTCATTATCAACGTAGCAAAGGGAATTGGTTCCCCGGTTTCTTTATCAAGAATTCGTCCCTTTAGACGAACATTTTGCCCACGTACAATTTGTTCGACTTTTTTTAAAGTATTTAATTTATTCTTAGAGATACGAGTAGAATCTTTTTTTATTTCTTTTTTTGGTAGAGTAGCTTTATCAATAAAAATATAACCATCGTGAAGTTGGTCAAGCCTTACTTCTGTAAAATCTATAAAATTTAATAATCTGGTAGATTTTACTTTTTTCATTTCGGTTTGGTTGGATGAAATAAATAAATAAGGCTCATTTTTTTCTTTTAACTCACTCTCAAAAGAATTTGTTTGTATTGGCGTACTATGCCAGATTTTAGTTCCAGAATCGTAAAGAGAATCATTCGCGTGAATTGTTGCCAAACTATATGATTTACTCCCTAGAGCTTTGTGAATGTAAAAACCCATTGAAATGAATTCTTTTGCAATGGGTTTTTTAACGCTTGAATTATCGTTTATTACATGAACATTATCTGCCCAACATATAATTTTTTCATCTGGATTTCTCTGAATATAACTCAACAAATTGTCGGCCATTTGTTTATCTCTAATATTGTCGTTTTTATTCCCAAAGTCTGTTGAAAGTGTTTCTGCCTTATTGTAATAAGCATCTTGCGAACAAGCCAATAGACTTTTAGCAAACTGTTTCCAGTAATAATTGGTACTATCTTTATTTAATTTTTCTATTTGGTTTATAATTCTCTTTAACTCCTTGTCATATATTATAAATTCTATATCGTCTTCATCAAAGGTGTTATTTTCTAAAACGGCTTCAATTACAATTCCTAAATCATCCTCATCAAGATTGATTTCTATATTTTGCTTGTCCAAAAAACCATAAAAATCATCTATAAACTCCAGAGAATTCATTATTTGAGAGTCGAAACCAATAACTTTTACTTTGTTTGCATTAATGTATTTTACCAATCTTTGAAATTCAAGAGTGCCGGACCAAACTCCCCAAACTGCCTTATTGAAACGCTCTTCACTAAAACCAATTTTATTCATTTTCCATAGGTCGTACATCGAAGATTCCATAGCTATAGTTGTGAAACCTAACTCTTGGTGTAGATATTCTACTAGTCTTGCTTTCATTTCAAATATATTCCCATACATATGGGTTTGTTCACCTAGCATTACAAGACTTTTTCCATTTAATTCGTCCTTTAAAAAAGATAAATCCTTGGTTGTATTTACTTCAGGCGGCGATAGGGTAATAGTTTCTAATTCTTGTGAACTAAGACCTAGGATATAGAATGCACAAATAAATATGAATATACTTTTCATTATTAATACTAATGTGAAAAAATACAGATTTTAATTATTTGATTCAAATTGTGAAAGAATTCGCTTCATTTCGGATGGATATTCAGTGAAAATTCCATCAACCTTTAATCGCTTCATTTTATCCAAATCTTCTTTGTTATTTACTGTTACTACTTGTTTACTTTCATTCATCCAACACCAAATTGTCCTGTTTTTTTTATTGATATATTTAAGAATTTTTTTTTTAACACTCTAATATTATGATACGTGTACGGCATCATTAAAATATCATATTTAAATGTTACAGCATCTAATAAACCAAGACAGTTACTGTATAAAATTTGTTGAACTTTATATTTTGGGGCTCCATAAAACAAATTGGGTCTTTGCTTTTTAAATTCTTTTATTATTTTTTTATGAATACTCACAACTACTATATCAGCTTTATTAGTGTAAGAATCTATAACTTCCAATATTTTATCTACAATTTCTAGATTATTACTCTTAATATCAATTACAGCTCGTATACTAGGATATCTAATAAATACTTCTTGTAATGTAGGAACAGTAGGTTTACTAAATCCATTATAATCTTTATTATTATTGCTTTTATTTACAATTGTTCTTACAGTATCTAGATCACACTCTTTTACTAAGCTTCTATTAGCAGCCAGCCTCATCAAATCTTGATCATGAAATAGAATAACCTGTTTATCCTTTGTCAATTGCAAATCCATTTCCACATACCAGTTTTTGTTTAAACGTTGACAGTTTTCAATTGCTTCCATAGAATTTTCAGGATATTCACCTTTACCACAGGCATAACATATTATTTCCATCATTAAGCTTTTTTGATGAATTTTAATACGTTGAATTTATCTAATCTTAAAAAATAAATTGCATTCTCAAAATTCGAGATATCTAATTGATTAATATTAGGCCCTAGTTTTCCACTTTTTAATATCTTACCGCTTATATCTATTATATCATAATCTATTTCAACATCTAAATTTTCTATTCTTAAAACATCAGAAGTAGGGTTTGGAAAGATCTTAAGTTTTTGATTAAAAGTATATTCTTCGATATCCAGACTATTTAAGTCTAAGCTATATAATAAACCCACATACTCTGGAAAACTCTCTGGACTACTCGGGTCGATAATAATCACGTCCCCAAGCATGTAAAGTATATTCTGGGGTGAAACCACAATTTCAGAAACAAAAACTTCATAATCATTTGAGCCATAAATTGGCGAAAAGTCGACTAAAGATGTACTAGGTGACTGCAAACTCAAATCAAGATTATATAAACCTCTATCTGTAGTAAACGTATTAGTATTATTCATGTAGAGTGTATTATTAACTACAAAACCCTTGACATGAGCATAATCTTCATTATCGTAAACATATACACTGCTAACCTCTTCGGTACTGATGTTTATTTTTCCAATTCTCTTATTTGTGTTTTCAACAGAAAATTCATGAAAAATTAAATCTCCATTAATATACTCGATATCAGTAATTTCCTTATCTGTAGTTTCATATATAAAACTCTTAGACGGAGTTTGAAAGCTGGTGTCAATCATAGATATAGAACTGCTTTCAAAAAATAATTCATTATTAAGGTAGTTTTCAGTGATAAAAATAATATTGTTATGAGAACTGATTTCTAAAGGAAAACTCAGACTATCGATTACCAACTCTAGTGTAGGTGTTGTGAGATTTAAATTGGCTTTATATAATTTTCCAGTATCAAATCCAAAATTACCGTCGTGTGAATCAAGAATGTAAAGTATTCCGTTTTCAATAAACATACCAGTTGAGACATTAATCTCTCCATCAAAAAGAATTTCTGGCACCGAGCTGTCATCAGAAATATTTATCCTATAAATTCTATTACCATTTACTGAGTAATAAATATAATCTTCGTAAAGCGCCAAATCAGATAGGGAAAATGGATTATTCTCGGCACTTGTCTGTGGAATTAATGTTTTAGTTAAAAGCAGATTCTCTTGAGCTACTGAATAAAAAGAAACACTTATAAAAAAAAGTAGAATTGTTTTTGTCATTTTTGATTGATTTAATATTTAACTTTATAATTTGAGATATTGATATTAAAGATTTTTGATAATGTTTATGGCCTCAGTTAATGGTTCATCTATATTGTTTATTATACCATTTATTGTGGGTCTTACAACCATATCAATTTTTAAACCCAAACGTTGAGTTTCATCACCGTTAGGATAATAAACACCTATGCCACTAATCATAGTAGAAATGCCTCCTGGTAAGAAAATATGAGACACATTACCATCTGCACCTGCCGTTTGAGAACCAATGACAACACTATTCGGAACTTGGCTTAGCGCCATAACTGTATATTCAGCAGCACTTTGCGTTTGTTCGTTTACTAGAATTACAACTTTACCTTTGTAAAAATCAGGATTATCTCTACCAACAGGAAGAACTTCCGTTAATGTAAATAATCCAGGTTCTTCTATACTAGGATGCGAAAACATGACAAAAACAGTTTGTTCTGGCAGTAGATAATTTCCTAAACTAAAAGGGAAAAATTCCCTTGGATAATTTCTAACATCTATGATTAATCCTTTGGTATTCTTGATTTTATTAAAAATATTAGATAAAGAATCTGTTCTAAGAGTTCCAAGATTAAGATAAGCTACTTCTTCATTATTGAAGAGTCGAAGAGATGGCTCATTTGCATCTGATCTAAATCTACTATAAACCATCTTTTGGTTCAATGGATAGGTCTTTAAATTTCCTTCATGAATTTTACTAAAGCGTTCATATTCTACTTTTAAAACGCTATCATATGTTCTTACTATGTTTATAGCCAGTTCTCTTAACTGTACTGCATAATTTGAACCTGGTGAGTATTTTAACTTATCCTTTAAAACTTCTTGAACTGGAATACCATTTATCTTGGTAATTATATCGCCCTTTCGCAAATTTTGTTCTTTCTCGCCTTCTATTTCATAAAAATCAGTAACAACCAATTTACCTTCAATAAAATTGAATATTGGCATCGGAACATTATCACCCCAAAATTTATCTAATACAGCCTCTTTACTTCTAATTTGTGCGTGGCTATCACTAATTTTTCCGATAAGTTCTAGGATTACAAGTTTGTAATCTAACTCTGTTTTAGCTCTAGTAATTTTAGGTATAAATTCTCCTAGAACATCTTTCCAATCACCATCAATTAGATTTCTATAAGGGAAATAATACTGAACAATATTCCAAAGCCTGAATAATCCCAAAAGTTGAAAACCTTGGTCTGGATAAACTAAATCTTCGTAAGAATTTTCATTTTTAAATATTGGGTTTTTTGCTTTACCTTGTGATAATTCAACGTAATAATTAATCCCTGTTCGCTCAGCTTCAACAATATCAATTAATTTTATAATAAGGGATTTTGAAAAACTAGCTTCATTTACCCAACTAAAATCAGGTTTCAGTTTAATTTTATCATTAATAAATTTTTCCTTGTTAGAATTATGTTTTTTGAAATTTCCAAATTTATCTATCCATATAGATAGCATTGCATCTCTTTCTTGAATTGTTCTAGCTCTAGTTATGTACTTTAAAATTCTGAAGAGCTCATAATCCAAATTAAAATTCCCCTTTGCGATATTGGGATGATAGTACTTTAATAAACCCCAAATTAACCCCAAGTTTTTCAAACTTTCTAATTGAAAATCGGAAAGACTACCAAATTGAATTTTTGAGTTTAAATCATCGTATTCTGTATCCAAGGAAGCTGGAAAAACTTTAAGCTTTGCCTCATTGATGGGTTTATCATCTAAAAATAGTTCAATATCTTTGGCCCATACTTTGCCAGTACCATTATGTAAAATCCCTATTCTAATTTCATTTGCCTTTTCAGAATCGTAAGGCACAGAGGACTCGTAAGTAGACCAATCCCTACTTCCGTTAATCTCTTTGTTGAGCATATCTTCGTAAGATAAAGTTCCTTTTGGCCCTAGCACTACCATAAATAAACCTACATTTCCTTTATCAACACCTTCTAACTTTAACTTCCCTTTTATTCTTAATTCTTGTCCGTAAAAAGGTTTAGGTATTGTATAATTAACTATACAATTATCTTGACTTGAATAAACCGAACTATCATCTTTATTTATCAAGAGAGCCATTCCACTATCTAAAGAATCTATAGTTACCGAATATCCCTTGCCATATTTTATCCATTCGTTTTTTAGGTTTAGGTTTGAAGATGGATTGACAATCCTTAGATTAATCTGTTCTTTTTCTTGCGCAAAAAAACTTAATGGCAAGAATATAGTAAACAACAAAATTGCATTAAAAAGCTTCACGAACTTAGATTTTAAATTATATTAAACACAAACATATTATTGGGAATTCACGAAAAGAAAAACTCACAGCTAAAGTTGGTATCAACAAATAAATTTGATACCTAAATTTAACTTAAAATGGATCCTCACTAGAGGATTATCAAAGTTTCGGTTTTAAACGGCATGTTCTATTCATGAAATGAAATAGTTCTTAAATCTTACCGTAATTTGTTTCATTTTCAATTGCTCCATATTGATCATATGTATGCCACAATCCTACTTTTTTATTACCAACAACTGTTCCGTGACTTTTTAGGTAAGTTTTCCCAACATTGCTACCGAATCTGTACTCTTTGATTTTCTTTGTTAAAATACTATGCTCTATATCAAAAAAGTCTTCTTCATTCTTGAGGTTAGTATCTATTTGTAATGTTGTGGACACCCACCAAGTTGTGCCATCTAAATTATAGAATATTGCATTTAACTGATTTTCAAATCGATCGAAGGTTACTTCACTTTTTAGTTCTCCAGTTCTATAATATGATTTATGCTTCGCAGATTTTTTCCAATATGTGTAATTTGAAGTCTTGTATGCATACTTGAGACCAATATCCTTTAATGAATCATTCGAATAATAGTTTTTATGTATAGTCGAGTCAATTGACTTGATGTTTTTTGTTAATTCAACAAACCGCTCTGAATGCTGGGAAAAAACATATGAAGTAAAAAATACTGAAGCAAAACCTATTTGTAAGCAACTTAGTTTAAAGTTTTTCATCTAAATTTTATTTTGATTGAATGAAGATACTAAGACGGTCAAAAGTAAAGCAGCTTGTCAATCAAGGGTTAGTATCAGAAAATGTTTTTGATACTAAATCTAGTATCAAATCTAATCTAAATTGTTTTTCTCTATATATTTTGAAGGTGTCACATCAAACTCTTTTTTAAATACTCTGTTAAAAGTAGCTTTAGATTTGAATCCAGATTCTTCGGACACCGCTAATAGGGTTTTTTTTCTATGTTCACCTTTCTCTAATAAAGCAATGAATTTTTTTAACCTAAGTGAATTTATAAAGTTATTAAATGACATTTTTTCAAAATTATAGATGGAATCTGATAATGTCCTAGAATCAACATTATATTTAACTGCTAATTTCTCAATTGTTAATTCCGAATCTAAAAAATCTTCATTTATGATTATGTGTTCAATAATCTCTTGATTAATATTACTTTGCACAGAAACCTTCTTTCTCTTTTTTAAAAGTTTCTTATCGTTACTAATAAAATAATAGGACAGAATAAATAATATTATACTTGAGAGGATTGGTTTAAGTTTCACTACAAAATAATATGAATCTTCAATATGTATGAATTTAAGATAGAACAATATGAAGAATATACTAGTAATAAAAGAAGTTATGTAAACACATAGTACTAGCTTGTAAATAACAGTTATTATTATATTAATTGACTTATGATGGGATAGCTTTTTATACACTATTATCATCCAAATAAATCCAATTATTGAAATTAATATTGGTAAATAGAAATTCACTAATCCTCTCACTGGAATAATTTCTAACAGAATCAAACCGACAATTAAAAACTCTATTAGCCAAGGTATAAATAATAAAAATTTCACCTTGTAATGCTTGTTATTATTTCTTTTACTGGCGATTAATAATAAAGCTGGAAGTAATAAGCTAAAATGAAAAAAACTTTCAATTGGCGAGCGTAATCCTATTTTTGTACCAAACACAAATAGGAATTCTCTAAATATTTCTAAAGACAATAATACTATAACCGCCGCAATTAATTTATATTCAAATTTTACTGATTTTTTAATAATAAAATAAGTACCAACTAAAAAGGTATTAATTGGACCAATCAACATTAATAACAAAAGTAATATGTTCATTTTTTAATTGTAAATTGAAAATGCAAACAATAAAATTAAATGATTTTTAGTATATATCGATTCCAAAAATAAAAATGTAATATGTTTCGTCATTGCCTTTATTAGTCAAACTTGAAAAACGATATATGTCAACCTAACATTATAATGTAATAATACTATGAAATTATTGTATAATGTTGCAACAGTAAAGCATTAAAGTTTAATAGTATATTTTTCTTTCGCGAATTATCAAAGCGATGAATTAACGACAATAAACTTATTTGAACAATTTATTCCTCATTAGGTCCTACATCTCATTGAAGAGTTTTCTAAACTAATTTTTATACATTTTTAGGTGAAGATAATGTTCCCACTAAGCTCATGATTAAATTAGAGCAATTTGCTTGTAACTAAAGCTTATATATATTGTCTGTTATATTGATTATCATTCATATCAGACTAATTTACAACAAACCAACTGGAAAACTAGCGTATTCAAACAATTTGAACCGTCTCTAATACACTTTTATTTATTTTTAATACGTATTAAAACAAATTAAAACATTTTCAAAACGCATTAATTTGTGTTTTTAAAATGTGTTTAACTGTTTTTTGTAACTTATAAAATAATACCATAGTTATATGAATATGCATAATGAATTTTTAAAAAAATTGAATAGAGACGGTTCTCAAGATTATTACTTTTGGGAAGACTTCAACTACTATTGCGAAAATTTTGAAATACCTGACAAGGAACTCTTCGTAGACTCACTTCCTAATCTATATGATAGAATTAAAGGTGATGGCGCAAGCTATACTATATTTCAAGCATTAAGAAACTTTGCATCTGAACAACCAGAAGAGGCTATTGAAGTACTAGATTTGATTGAAAAGAATGACGATTATCAGGGCTTAAGTTTTATTGCCTCACTTTTAGGAGGCTTATATAAAAGTGAAACTGATTATCCTATTTTTGATAAAATTATTACACTTTTAAATAGCTCAGATGAAAACAAAATATTATCAGGAGTAGAAGCTGCATATCAAGTTAATCTCAAAGAAAATAAGAATGAACTAGAATTCTTAAACGAAGTTCATATAAACTTAGTGAAAATTATTGACAAGGAGAGTTTTCAACATTTAGGCATAATTGCTAGATTTTACAATAAACATCTGAATACAATAATTGAGGCGAAGGATGTAATAATAAAATTGTTGGAGAAAAAAAATGTTGAAGTACAAAGTGAAGTTGCCAGATCTATCAATTCAGAATTTAAGCTTGAAGAAGATTCAGATCATTTTCGAAAGTGCTTAACTCTTTTAACCTTTACCAACACAAAATATAAAGGAATTTATAGGACGATAAACTATCGTTTAAAAGAAACCATAATCACACAACCTGAAATTATTATTGAATTTATTAATGCTTGGATTTTAAATAATAAAACCAATTTAAAAAATATCACTGCAGTTAAGGAGATAGTACACGAATTATATTTAAAACATCCAAATGTCATACAACAGTTATTTTTGGATTGGCTCAACTCAAATAATAGTACATATAAATTTGCAATACAATTTGTAATTAGTGATTTAAGTGGCAAAGTCGATGTTGTTGGTCTTCCTAAAGAATCATTAAAAGAGTTATCCGAAAACGATTCACTATATATAGTCTTTATGATTGTTGGTCATATTTTAGATCGAAAATATGCTTCTGAAATGCTCTATAATATTTTAGAGGTCAATTATAAAAACGAACGAATAAGAAATCATGTAGCAACACTTTTTGTAAGATATTTAATAATAAATTATTATTCGGTAACTGATATTTTAAAAAGTAAAAGACAAAAGGCCAACAAAACGATAGCCTCTATAATAAATCAAATTCTTGATAAATCAGAAGAATATTACCAACAAGTTTCAGAACTTGAATTAGTAAATGAATTTGAGCCTTCAGATAAAAGAATGCAGTACTTTTTGAAACAACAAAATGTAAAAATGCAACAACTAATGAATGAGTCTGAATTAAAAAAAGACTCATTCTTAAGTATGTTAAATAATGTAAGTCTAAAAGCCGGTAAATCTTTTTTCTCAAAGTACAGAGGAGAATACTCTCAGGAGGCAGAAATGCAAAACTTTAGAAGTAGTTTTGAAATTGCCCGAGTTCAATTTATAGATGAGATAGGTCAAGAAAAACTGAGATTAATGTGGCAAAACATGAAACGAGATGAACTTCCTAATTAGTGAATATATATCCTTATTGAAAGAGGACGGAGAGCTTGATGCTTTGCTTATTGACATATTAATAAGTAAAGGTATTACACCAATTTCAAAACCACAAAAAGGCAGACAATATGGAGTAGATATTGCCGCAGAGGGTAAGGACAATGACGGAATTGAAAAAATATTTCTCATAACGGTAAAACAAGGTGATATTACGAGGTCTGTATGGGATTCTGGACAAAACTCTGTTAGACAATCTTTAAATGAGATTTTGGAAACATATATTTCTATTTCTCTTACGAGCGATCAAAAGAAATTACCAAAAAAAGTTATAGTGGCAACCAATGGAGATTTAAATCATGCTGTACAAATAACTTGGGCCAAATACACCGAGAAATATGAAAATGAAGATTTAAAATTTGACTTCTTTGGCCTAGATCAAATTACGAAAATGGTTTCTGAGAATTTACTTTCAGAAAGATTATTTAATGCTGAAATGCGTTCACTCTTAAAAAAAGCCTTAGCTTTTTTAGAACTGAAAGATTATGATCTAAATCATTTCAACAAATTAGTTGATTTAATATTAAATAAGCCAATAAAAACAAAAAAACCTATACTAAAAAGATTAAAACTACTACAAATATGTTTGAGTATAGTCTTTAAATGGGCGCAAGACAATGGGTATCTCAAATCAGCGATTTTTGCTGCTGATAAGATAATACTAAAATCTTTTGAATGGCTAGATAATGGAAATCATTTTAAAGAAAAATACGTTCATTTAGAATTTTACAATATACATTTACTAAGACGAAAAATAGGCATTGCTTATTTCAATAAAGTAAATTCACATTATTATGTAGAGCATAGTCTACAACGATATTCACGTAATCAAATTGAATATAGTCTCACAGTATGGGAGGAAATTGGTCTTATAGCTAATATTGGTCTAACAGAAATTAAACATTACCAATATCATTTTGATTCAAAAAACCCAGACGGTTCAAAAATTTATGAAGAATCCACTATGACAATCGCTGAGGCTCTAGTATCATTAATTAATACTAATCCACCATCACATTACCCTCTATATGATGATCACATTATAGATATTGAACCAGCCATGAGGTTTTTATATTTAACTGGAAGAAAGAACGAATGCATAAAATGGTTACGAATGTTAATCATAGGTATTCATGATGCCAAAATATTGAAAAACTTTTTCCCATTATTCCATTCTAACTATGAAAACTTAGTTGATTTCTATGTCGGAAATAAAAAGCAAGACGAAAAATCTACTATGCTTTTAACATTATTAGTTGAATGGTGTATCATATTGAACAGTAATGAAGCATATGGAGATATTCATAAAATTCTAGAATTATTTGACACAAAATTGAATCTTCAAATCTGGTTTCCAAAAACAGAAACCGAAAATTTTTATTTGAAAAATGGATATAGTAGGAAGTCTGGTAAAGTTAAACATTCAATTGAAGTCTATAAATTAATTGAAGATTACAAAAAAGAGATGATTGAAGAAGTTGAATTGTTTTCAATTGAAAAACAGTTTAAACCTATAGAAGTTGGATATGAATTAATATTTACAATAGCCAGTATTTATTACAGAGAACTACCTTTTCCTTTTTTTTGGAGAAGATTTATTACTACTTAAAATTAGCCTTTAGGTTTTGTCTCTTTAGATTTGTTATATATATGATACGATAAAAAGCTCAAAGATATTACTAAGGAAAAAACCAATCCATACTTCAAATAATTATTTTGAGATTCCACCTTTTTAATATGTGCAACTTGAGTTAAATCAACATCATGTGAAGTCAAAATTTGAATGTCACTTAAATCTATATCAACCATAATTAACGATTTTATAGTGTTCATTATCAATCTTATAATAATAGAAATTATATACTGAATAGTAATAACTATTTGAATTTTGATCTTTATGCAAATTTGTAAATACTGAAAACGAAAAACCTGTCCCTCTTAAGTATTCTTTATGAAATACTTTCTCTGATTGAGAGCCCAAGATTTGAGATAGAATGTCATAGTTTTTTAGTAATGGTTTATTAATAAATGCCAATCGCTTTCGTTTTTCATTGTGTTTTCTATTATTGAAAGCAATCCTGCACTCTTTATTTGCAAATACTTGATTAGATCGTTTAGGAGTAAACTCAATTCCACTATATGGACAAATTCGTTTTGGGATATTGGTTTTCATTTTATTATTAAAAAATATATCTTATATTTACAAATATATCATTTAATATTTTAATATTTACATTTATGTAAATTTATATGGATAAGCAAACTTATATACAATTTGGTGAATTATTATATGACAGAAGGATTCTACTAAAAAATTTAAAAGTTCCATCACGAAGAGTAACCTATTGGAAGGAAAAAAAGATATTACCTTTTTTTGAAGATCAAAAACATGGCAGAATGAACATTCCTGAAGCCATTTGGTTATTGATTATTCAAGAATTATCAGATATTGGAATAAATACAAAACGTCTCGCTCAACTGGCTCATAATGTATGGCAAAAACCCAAAGATGAGAAATATGCCGATAAAATTATTAATGAGCATATAAAATCGAATAGAACAGATCTTGATGAAAATTCAAAGGCTATATTAAAGAACCAGCTTTCCGATGAATTATTGATCAACACTTTGAGAGAGGAACTCAATCCATACACAGATATGCTTAAATCTTGTATTCTACAAGTCAACTTACCTCATAGTTTAATTTATATTCCAAATACAGGAGAGCATTATTTTTCATTGAACAGTAATGAACTACTTATAAAACTCAATAGTCTTTACTCTAAACATTCTTTAGTGTGTATACCTATTTTAGATAAGCTTTCAAAAATTATAAGCTTCGATTTCAACTCAAAACAAAAAGAATTGAAGTATCTAACAGATATTGAAAATCAAATAAGACAAATAGTATTGTTTAAAAAACCTAAGATTGTTGAGATTGCTTTTGACAATGAACATATTAAACCCAGAATTATTACTGAAAAGCATGTAAGACAAGATGAATTAGCTGACTTTTTTCTGAAAAATAAGATTCCCAAAGGAACAAAGTTATTAATTGACCCTAGAAATCAAGACAACTATAAATTAACTTTAATTACAAAATAATATGAAAACTAATGTAGAACAAACTCAGTTCCTGATAACTCAGCCTGATTTAACCCTATCTCGTTATGGGCCGAAAATCGTTTCAGGAACTAAACCAATCACAATTACTAAATAATAATGAACTAGAGGAATACCTTCCAAGTGAGTTCAATAGTATGAGTGATGAACAAAAAAATGAATTAGCCTTGAGTTTATATCAATTCGCTAAACTAATTTATGACTTTGCAAAATAATTAGACTATGAATAGAAAGAAACAAATGACTATCTCAGATTTTAAAGGGGCTTTTGTCTGGTCTTATACTAGAGTTTCATCAAAAGAGCAATTTTTAAAAAACGGAAGTATTGAAACACAAGTAAAGCGACTTAAAGCATGCGCGAGCAATAATCATTTAGTGATCACAAGAGAATTCGATGCAGAATATGAAAGCTCTAAACGAATCAATACTCAGAAAACCTTAAATGAGCTTTTAAGTGCGATTAAAACTACATCTAAGAGACAGAGACCACAAATCATCTTAATATGGTCACCTAGTCGATTTGGACGTGCGGGATCTGAGCATATTGAATTGTTTGTGAGTCTAAGACGTAAATACAATGTGTATTTGTATTCTGTCAGTACAGGAGATAACACGTTTACAGAGCGCAACGAAAATGAATTTGCAACCAAGTTGTTATATGCTCAAAAGGAGAATTTCAACAGACAAGATGTAATTATTCCTGGTATGGTAAATGCGATTGAAAAAGGAATATTTATTGGAAGAGCACCCAGAGGGTATGACCATTTTGGTCCAAGAGTTACAGATCCATTAAAGGTACAAGCAAAGCAGGAAATCAAACTTAATTCTGATGGGCTTTTAATTGAAGAAGCTTTTAAATTAAAACTCTATAAAAATTACACTGATAAAGAAGCACAAAATTATTTACAGTCTGAAGGTCTTTACATTCCTAAGCAAACACTAAACAAAATGTGGTCAAATCCCTTTTATTGTGGATTCTTTACTAACAGTTTAGTTCCAGATACATTGATCAAGGGACATTGGGAAGCCATAATTACAAAAAAAGAGTTTGATCTTTTGCAAAACAAATTAAATGATTCAGTACAGATTGGTATTCCTAAAATAAATGGCAAAGTTGAAACACCATTAGTTCCGAAGTTTCTGGCGTGCGATGATTGTAATGTTAATATGACTTCTTACAAAAACAAAAAGAAGCACATATTATACTACAAGTGTTCATCATGTAATAAAACCATTAATGCAAATACTAGGAGTAAATCTCTTACTCATGGCATGCACGAACAATTTGCTAAAACTTTAGAATCATTAAAGCTATCTAAAGCATTTCAGAATCTATTTTCTAAGCAATTAGAGAAGATTATTGAAAACGAAATAGCATCAAGTGGAGATCGAAAAAGACAAATCAATACTGAAATAAATAAACTGCAGGAACAATATGATAAAATCGAATTTAGGTATGCTACTGACGAAATATCCAAAGATATTTTTGAAAAACACGGTTTTAGACTTAAAGAACAAATTGAAAAGAAAAAGCAATTATTACTGAATCTGCCAACAAAAATGTCGAACCATAAAAAAGTAATGAAATTCTTTTTAAAAGTATCTGAAAACCCTAGTCAATTCTATGAATCCTTAAATTACAATGACAAAAGAGTTTTCCAAAACATTGTTTTTCCAGAGGGCTTCCGATTTTCGATGAAAAATAAAGAATGTCGAACCAGTAAATTGAATCTTTTATTTGAACTAACTAATTCATTTATAAAACAATACGTTTATAAAAAAGAAAAAACTCAAACAGAAAAACTGCTTGAGTCTCATTTAGTAGCGGGAACTGGACTCGAACCTGTTCCTTCTCTATATTGATTATTAACTTCTTACAAAAGCTACTCAAAAAAGGTTACCTAATAGTATGCCTTTTAACTTCCTTTATTCTGTTTTAAAATTAAATTTGTTGATTAAATTTTTCAATAAACTCAATAGTAGATTCAAAATCCTTTCCGTTTATAAAAAACTCTAAGTCTTTATTAAAATGAGAAAAAACCTTTAAATTATAATCTTTATCGTTTCCCAAGTAGTCTAAATATTTTACTGCGAAATGGATTAGTTCCTCATAGTAAAAGTATTCATTAGTACTTAACCACTTCTCTACCTTTTCAGTATCATTTTTAATTGAAGCATAAATCTCTAATTGTTCTTTGCAACAAGATTCAAACTTATGGTATCTGGATACTTCATCCAACTTTTCATATAAATCTACAAACTTATCTTCTGCTGTAGCATAATTGGATAAAGGTAGCAATTCACCTTCTCTAAGTGATTTCAAATGATTGTAATTGTCTTGGTATTTGAGTAACCAAAATTCAACTTTATCTATTGAAATGATACTATCAGTAGAAAGGTATTTTAACTCTTTTATCAATTTGTAAATTATATTTTTAATGGTTTAAGATTGAAATAAATAATGTGTTCTATTTTTTCTATACCATAACGTATTTAAAATAAAAAGAACCAAAAAAGTTTTAAAGCTACTTAGCAAAATATCCATTAAAAGAACTGGACCTACTGTAAACCACAACTCTAATCTTTCTGTCAAATTATTATGAGTTTTATATCTATAACCTTTAGCCACTCCAGTTTGCCAAAAATGAAAAGACTCAGTATCTAAATACTTATAAAACTTATCACGTTTACTCCTACTATTAATTTTGCTATCGAAATACTGTTTTGTTTCAATTTCTCCTACATCTAATAAATATTTATATCCTATTTTTTCAATTTCCTCTGACCTATGAGTATAATCTACTCCTTCTGATATTCTTATTCCTACATAATTTAAAGGTAATTTTGGAATTACGAATAACAAGAGACTTCCCAATAGCATTGATAAACATACAATCACAAATCCTGATGTAATTAGTATCCCAAAATTGACATTTAATTTTATAATCCTTTTAGAACTTAATATTAATGCTAACACCAACCAAACCCAATAAAATGTCCATGTATTACTTATTGAATAAGGGTTAATGTAATTTGCATAGTCTTGATTTCCAATTCTATTTAACAGAAAAAATAAAATATGTGAAATAAAAGCTATTATTAATAAAGCCTCTGTATTCTTGAAACTAAATAATTTTAAGTCTTCCCCATTTAGATTACTAATTGGTTCATTTTTAGCATCTGATTCACTTTGAGAGTTTTTAAGAGCAGTATCCACTATACCTTTAGTTAGAGCTTTTAGTTCTGATTTCTTATCTGAATTTTCACTTGCCATTATTTATGAATATAGGTTAATAATAGAGCAAAATAAATCAAAAATTGCATAGTTATCATTTATGATAACTTTTTTGCTAACATAATAGAGATATTTATCGGGTGGTGGTTATGTTTTATTAGTTAAATGTATTGTAGAGTTTGGTTTATTTGAATTTTAATATTTAAAATGAGTTATAGAAATTGTAATTAAACTATCAGCATAATGGATAGATATGATATTTCCATTTTCTGCTAGTACAGAAAAATCCAAGTCATCTTCTTTAGCCCATTTCAATTCTATAATGCCTAATATATCAGCATTAAAATAAAGTGACAATTCCATTGATGATTGAATACCATACTTCTTAATAGAATCTTGGGTTAATTCATATTTTATAAACTCAAAATCATTAACACTTACTACCACTCCTTCATTTAATTCAAATTCATAGTTTTCGTATTGTTCTCCTATTCTAAATGGTAGTTTAATTTCCATAGTGTTAGGGTATAAAAAAACCACCTGAATAAAAGGTGGTTTAAGTTTTGATTGGTCTTAGCTTATTGTACTGTAAAAGAATCTTCAGAAATGTTATAAGTAAAGACTTCATTATCTTCAATACTTAATGAACTATTTGAAAACAGTATAGTATTAGTCTCAACATCTTTTATCTGAACTTCATATATAACACTATCTTCATAGCCAGTAACATCATATTCAAAACCAATGATATTAAAAGACTCTAAATTCAAGTTTTGAATAATGTCTGTATTAGTTTGTGAATTTACTGTTTCTGTAAAAACTTGACCATTTTCATCATCTGAATAATATTCAATTATAATAGGATATTGTTGACTAGAAGAACTCTCCCCAGATATTCTAATTTCATACTCCTTAATAGTAGGTGGTAAATCATAATTATCTGCACCATCTCTAAAATAATCCCCTTCATAGGCATTCTCATTTGGGTTAGAGGTTTGGATAAACTCTACAATATTATCAGTAATAAATTCTACTTGTTGAACAAAAGTTAGTGAAACTCCCTCTGGAAAAACCATAGTCATAATATCTCCATTGAAGCTATATGTTCCTGTCTCTGTTAAAAAATCAAAGTCAGCTCCACCACTCCAATATGAGTAAACCACCTCTCCATTTGCATTGAATGTAAAAGAATTATTAGTTTCTAATCCCACTAATAAAGGATTACCAAAATACCATTTGCCTAGTATTTGTGAATCGATTTGATTAGCATCACTAGAGTCATCTGATGAGCTACAAGCAAATACTAAAAATGACATTAATATTAGAGTTAGTTTTGAAATTGATTTCATTGTAAAAAATTTATAGTTAATAATTTGTTTGGTGTGTTGATTAAGTTTTGATTGACTGAGATTCTGTACAGTTAAAATTCAAAAATAGCTATTTATCATATATGATAACCATTTAGTTATCATAAACAACAACTTTGTGTGTCACTAAGACACAATAATGACAGATAAAAAACAGCTTCAAATTGCTATAGGCAAAAGGATTAAATCAATTAGAGAAGAAAAGAATACCTCTCAACAAGATATTGCTGGTCTTTGTAACATTGAAAAATCCAACTTTAGCAGATTAGAAGCTGGTAATACAAATCCCACCATTTATACTTTAAGTAAAATAGCAGAACATTTAGGGGTGTCTCTTAAAGATTTAGTGGATATAGAAAATTAAAAAATGGCTATTAATATATATCTGAACAATTCTACATTGTCATATTTATAGCCTTAAAGAGTAGTTTGTAACTTCATTCACATTTGTGATTCATCTGCAAAACTGTAATATCCTTGTTTTGATAGTATAATATGGTCAAGTACCATTACATCTAAACAGTTCCCTGCCTCTTTAAGTTTTTGTGTTAACCTCATATCAGCTTCACTTGGTTTTAAATTACCTGATGGGTGATTATGTGATATGATAATACTTGATGCATTACATTTTAAAGCCACACTAAAAACCAACTTAGCATCCACAACAGTTCCAGATACGCCACCTTTGGATAAAGGATAGATTCCTAAGACTTGGTGGTTTCTATTTAATAGTAATACCTTAAATTCCTCTTGTAACTCAATGGTTTTCTGAGACCAGCAAGACAAAAACAGTTCATAACTATCCTTGCTATTAGTAATCTTTACCTTATCTCTATTACCTGAGGTATAAGAGACTTTTATTTCCTGTATTGTATTCATAATTCAAAAAATAAATGCCCAAAACCATTAGTCTTGGGCATGTTGATTTTAACTAGATAGTAATGGGTGATGTTCCTCACTTGCAGTTTCACTAGGAACAAAATCGTCTATTGTGGACTCACTCATATCATTTCTTCCTGATAGTGTTTTAGGAACATATTGATACCTGTGTGATAATTGAATAATCTCACCTGTTTCCTTGATTGTGTAGTCATAAGGGTCACATTCAATTTTGGCTATTTCACCAGGAATTTCACTTCCTAATAGTGCCTTACAAGTTTCTTCATCAAATGTTGATGAAATGGATGCTTTTCTTGCTGTAGCATAGTAGTTATTAGTTTCTCTGCTTTGCACTAATTCTACACCTCCTTGAATGATTAAAGCAAAGAATACATTGCCATCATCAGATTCTCTTTGTTGATAGTTAACAATTCGTACCATGATTTTAAAATTTTTGAGTTGAACATTTCTTTTGGTAAAACAACATCTTCAACTATCAGAAAAGGAACAGCTATCACCTTGTTCATTTTTTTCTTGACCACTAAAAAATTTTGTTTTACTCACAAAGGGGTGGGGATTCCCCTTTCACAAATGTTAGTGGGGGTGTTGAGCAAGGTGATGTATGTTTTTATTACTAGATTTTTTAAAAAAAATAAAAAAATTTATAGTAACGAATATCTTATTATATAACACATCATTATCTTTAATGACTATAAACCAAACCATTATAGAATATATAAGCACATAATGATAAATAAATTTTTAACTGATATTAAAATCATAAAAAAAGCGATAGCTACAAAAAAACTTGTTGTATTTGCAGGTGCAGGGATTTCAATAGATGCTGGTGTTCCTAGTTGGGGGCAGTTAATTAATGAAATTAAAAATGACCTTGATTTACCTGATTATGAAAATGATTACTTAAAAATTCCTCAAATCTATTTTAATGAAAGACAAGAAAAAGAATATGTTGAAAAGATAAGGTCTGTTTTAGAACATAAGAGACTAAAACATAATGAAATACATGAAGAAATCTTTGAGTTAAATCCTGAACACATATTAACTACCAATTTTGAGGATTTATTAGAGCAAGTAATAAATAAAAAATCACTTCCCTTTTCAATAGTTAAAAAAGATAATGACTTACCATATTCTAGTAATACTAAATTATTAGTTAAAATACATGGGGATTTAGATGACACTGACTTTGTTCTAAAAGAAGATGATTATCTGAACTACAGTAAAAACCATCCTTTAATTGAAGCCTTTATTAATTCAGTTTTTGCTTCAAAAGTGGTATTATTTATTGGCTATAGCTTTAATGATTATAATTTAAAACAAATAGTTCAAAACGTAAGAAATATTTTAGGGAATAACTTTCAAAATGCTTATTTGATTTCAATTGACAAAGAAATCCATACATCTCATAAGCTCTACCTCAAAAACAAAGGTATTAACGTTTTAGACTATTTTGATGCTATTTATACTGATAAACAAAATAAAAACTCAAATTATATTGAAGATTTCCTAAACAAAAAGAATATATATTCTGAGAACTATCACAAAGAAGTTGAAAGTCTAAGTGAAAAAGGTCAATATTTATTAAATTTTTTGAGATTTATAAGATATTATGATGAGTTGAGAATTGAAATTGAAAAGGAAAATGTTTTAGAACAAATCCACAAATCAATATCAAGGTTTTCAGAATTAAAATCTTTACCTCAATCTTTTATAACAAAACTATATCCATTCAAAATAACAGATAAACCTGAACCTCTAATTCAAAAAACAACACTTTTATTAAAAAACCACAATGTTGTTGAACTTTTCTATAATAATTTAAAAATCGATAATGATAAAGTATTTTATAACTCAAATCAAGCTATATCTGATTCTAAGAAGAAAGAAAATGAAAAGAAGTTAAAAGAAATAATTATAAAACTAAATAACAGCTTAATTTTTAGTGTAACTACTGAGAGAAAACAATCTGATTCATTTGGGTACAAAGGCTTTTCGAACAACTTAAAAAATATTAATTTAAAAAAAGAGTCAAAATGTAATTGTACAAAATGTAAATATCAAAGATACCAACTAAATGATGTCTTAACAAGCCTTAATAGTTATTCAATAAATGAAAAATCTGACATAAAAGAAGACTTGCAAATTGCATATTTAAACTATAAGATTGGAAACTATTTTCTATCTTATAACATGTTTGAAGAAATTGCAACAAAAGCATGGCAAACAGGAAAATACTTAACTTATTATATTTCTTCAAAAAACAAAAAATCTCTGAAAAATTTAATTAGATACAATGAGAATTTACCTGAGAAGAAAAAAGAAGATTTGATAAAAGAGATAAACGATATTGACATTGATAAATTAATCTTCCAAATACCTTACAATAGTGATGAAGAATTAAAATTATTAATCACTATTAGAGATGATTCTGTTTTGCAAGACTATAATAATGAAATTGAGGAACTTTATTCTAAAGTTGAAGAATTATACATAAACTATAATAGCAATAAATACTTTAACTCTTATGGACCATACTATCCTCAATTAATATATATAGAGCTTTATAAAGTAATTAATTTCTATGTTGAAAATTATATCATTATAGATGTCTTTTCTGATTTTAAAAAAGCTATTCAAAAAGGAATAAAAGCACTTATTCTAAGTCATATTACAAGTGAGGCTTATAATCAAAAGTTAGACACTCTTTCAGGTGACTTGTTTCGCTTCACTATAAATTATAGTAATCCTAGTGACTTATCATCTTTTTTACAGAAACATAAGATTGATTCCTTGAAATTTGATGAAAAAGAAATTGAAAATGTAGTCGAATATTGTGTTAATTACTTCAATTCATTTTTCACAAAGTCAAAATTGTTTTTTAATGGCAATTACAAAAATCAATCAATTTTCAATCAGTTAAGTAATCAGGCTTTTGGTGGTAATATGGGAAGTATCTTTAGTAACATGATGCTTCTTTTGATTTCAATTGAAATTCCAGAAAAGGATAGGTCAAAATTTTCAGATAATCTCATTTCTTTTTTAGAACATGAAGATTTTTTACATTGGAATGACCTTAAATATCTTAAATGGTTAATTGAGATGAAACCATCTATTTTAAATAGAGAAAACTGCATCAAACTTTTAAAAATCATTCAATTAAAAACAAAGAAATACAGTTCATCTGACCTAATTGAAGGAATTGTAAAAGTATTTGATAAAAACGGATTTGAGCCAATTGATGATAAAGATTTTATACTTAAAATACTATCTGATTATGACTATACTGAGCCTAATAATATTTCAATTATAGATTTATGGCATATTTCAAATAGCAATATTAAAAATGAACTGAAGTCAATCATAATAAATAGGCTAAACCTAAGATTCAATGAAAAACTATATGTTTACAGTTGTTATGATAATATTATTGATTACAATCTATTTTTTGAAGAATATATCAAAGAACTGAATCTTTATAGTCCAAATAACAACGAGGATATTATTGAAAAAAATAATGGAAAAGCTAAACTTAAAAATTTTGTCTTTCATAATGCCATTATTTTTATATATAGCATGAAAGTTAAGAGCAATGATGAAAGATTGAAATTGATTCATAATCCCTCAGATGTCATGAAGTTTTTCTTATTCAGAAAAGATTCAGATTTAACCTTATTTAAAGTTGAGTGGCTTAAACTATTTGATAATAAAATCATTCTAAATGAGATAGGAAAAATCAAAGAACTAAAAACAATAATCAGAAAACAATTAAGTGAAGTATTTGATGAAGAGCTTTCAATCATTTATACAAAATATTTCATTTAAAAATAACCCAACCTCTAAATAGATAGAGATTGGGTATCTTCAACTCAATTCAAAAACCAAGAATACTTGGAATCCCCATTGAGAGTTTGTGCCAATCCATTTGTAAAATCAAAGGCATTGACAGTTCTGTCCAGAAAAGCATCTATATAAGAACTCTTATTTGCAGATGTAAAAAGGTTATAGACATTCCATAAGTTAATGTTGCCATTTTCATCTTTACAAAAGCTCTTATCTTCATAATAGTCTTTTGCTATGGTATTCATTTGTCTATCTGCAAAATCCATTTGTGGTAATTCCTTTCTTTGTTCTTTAGGCAGGTAATTATACAGTCTTGCTTTACCAATTAACTGTGCAAATTGATGTTCTGTAATACTTTGCTGTGTCAGGTTTCTCATTGACTTTAAATGGTTTTCTACTTCATAATCCTGTATGGTTTCCATGATTTTAGCTTGAAGCTCTTCATACCCACCTACCCTCATTTCTGATACAAAGCCATCTGATGATATACACATATTGCAGCATACCATATTCTGAAATCCTATAAAAAACTTGAACTTTTCATAGGTCTTTTTACTATACAGATTTTCATGGTTATATGCTCTAACACCACCTACCATCAAGGATAAAGGATTACCGTTAATAGTTTCTGTAATGGATGGTATTCTCACCATAAAAGCCATCCTCTCAAAGTACTGGGTTACTTCAGTATCTAATAATTCATTGGCTGACTTATGTATAGCATCACTAGTTCTGCCTTTAATTTGATGACTGACCCTTATTTCTGGTTTGTCAATCTGCTGGTTATTAAAAACTCTACTAACACAGTCTTGAGTTATTTCTATGAACTCTTGGTGTGCTATTGTTCTTTCATTATCCTTTGCAAATACTGGGATGATGCAATCCTCTTTTAAACAAGAAAGGCTAACATCCTTTGTGTTAGCCTCTATAAATGGGTTCTGTTTAAATTTTCTCTTTTCTGATAGTGTGCGAGAATCTTGAAAAGATTGTTTTATACTATCAGGTAAAGAGGAAATATTATTGTTTTGGGTTACTTTTGTAAGTTCCATTTTGACTATGTTTTGGTTGTTTAACTAAATTTTCTAATTGTTCCTTTTTCTTAATGAAGTCTGTATTAAGTGTTTTCTGAAATTCTGGGTTATCCTTATATAATTTCATAAGTTCACTAACAGATAAACATTCATTAATACGTTTTAAGACATCTTCCTGAGAGTTTGGTGAATTACACCATTCCAAGATTTTTTTGCCTGTAGCAGTGCTTATAATAAACTCTGGCTTACCACTAAATAGATTGGTTCTGTCTTTACTAGCAGTTGCAAAATGTTTTGAGTCAATATCAAAGACCAATGTAAACTCATATTCCACTCCATCTCTTTGTACTGCTTTGAGTCCTACTTTCTCAGGAACATACTTTCCGTTTTTCTGATTAAGCACATAATCCTGTTTAGTCCTCATGGTTGAAATAAAGTGAGCTGGTGATTGTAGAATCTTATCTACGAATGCTTTTTGTCTTGGTGTCACTTTATTCCAGTTCGTAAAGCTGTTTCCTGGCAACTTGCTATGGAAGTCCAAAAGTTCATCCCAGCAATGTGAAATACTATCAATAATAATAACTTCCATACCTGCCTCAAGACAAATATCTATTGCCTGTATGTACTTCTCTGGTGTATATGGTGGTTGCATATTTAGCACATTATAGCTTCCTAAATGAGCATAGAGGTCTGAACTACCATTTTCCGTATCTATGACAGCGACTTTAGATAAGTTGTCATTGGTTAGTCCTTTAGCAAGTAAAAGAGCTGACATTGTTTTACCAGCTCCTGCACTTCCTTGCAAAGCCATTTTAATCTTGGCTTGTTTTCTTTCTGATTTTCTTAATTGCATAATGTTTAAATGTTGATTAAATTTTAGTTGTATTGATTTTATGGAAGTGGAAGAAATTTGAAATCTTCTTAAAGAAAGTACCCAAAGAAAATATTATAAATAGATAATAATATATTCTTGTACCTTCTATAGTGTCTGTTGTTTTTTACAAACCAAAAAACCCAAGAAAAAATGAATTTTCTTGGGTTGATTTTTACATTCCAAATATAAATTAGTCCTTTTTAAAAGCAGGTGCTAAATACTTATATAAGTCATGTTCCACTTCCTTTCTATTATATTCTGAAAAAATTTCTGGTATTAACTCAAGTATTCTTGAACAGTCCAAATTGAAAAAGTAACTGACAGCATTCCTATTGTTTTTACCCTTACAAGACTTAGGACCTGCAGATTTTATAATTCCCAATTTTTCAAATCTTTCAATTATAGAATCTCTTTTACCTCTTTTTATACCAAGTTCATATTCTATTTTAGTTTTTTCCCATCTAAAGGATTTAAAACTATTTTGCTTGAACTTGATTAATAAAGTTTCAAAAAATACTCTTTCTTCACAGGAAAAGAACTTTGGACAATAGTTTCTAAACTTGGAATATCTTGTGCCAAAAATGGTATCATAATCATGAACCAATGTCCTTAAATATGAAATGTTAGATGAAATTAATTTTTGAGGTGTAGATAAACATTTTGAAAACTGGTCAGGAATCAAGGTTTTTATACTGTCATCATCCAATGCTATTTTTAGAACCAGATATTTATCTCTTTCATCTGTAAAATTGTCACTAAACACTAAATCTGGATTATAAATATCCTCTTTAGGAATTGCTAAATATTCATTAGTAGAACTTTCTCCAAAACGTCTTTCAATGCATGTTTCTGGCTCTATATAGCCAAATGATAAATCATTCATAATTATATGATTTTAATTAAATAAAAAAATGAAAAACTCTTAATTTGAAGCTGAAGAAATTAGCTTCTTGGTCTGCTTTAAAGATACAGTTCTACTGTTACTGCAATGAATTACAAATGTACAAAATATAGAGTTCATATGCTATTTTTAGCAATGTAAAAAATTACTTTTTTTTGATTTTTTTCTTTAGTCGAAACATTTCTTCACTAATTTTCTGCTGGACCACCTTACCATAATGTCTTTGGGTAATTGTCATCTTAGAATGACCTAAAAGCTCACTCACAATTTCCATTGGCACATCATTATATAGCAATACAGTAGTTGCAAATGTTTTTCTGGCAATATGGTGTGTCAATTTCTTTTTAAAGCCTAAAATCACTCCTATTTCCTTTAAGTAGGAATTAAATTTTTGATTGGTGACAACAGGTAGTAATCTATCTTCATGATAGTACTTCTCAAGAATTGAAATTGCTTTAGGTAAAAGAGGAATATTAACTGGACTTCCTGTCTTTTTTCTAAACATTTTAATCCATTGATTTCCATCAAACCCTTCAATAATATGTTCCTCACTTAATGCTTTCATTTCAGCATATGCTAAGCCTGTATAACAGCAGAACACAAAACAATCTCTAATCCTTTCCAATCTTAAATTATAGGAAAAATCATGTTTCTCTAGCTTTTCTAATTCATCAGAACTGAGATATACTACTTCAACCTTATATCTTTTAGGTTTATAAAGAATAAAAGGGTCTTTTTGTAGATAACCTTCAGCTAGAGCTAACTTTATTATTTTACGTAATCTCTGTATAGACTTATTTATGGTAATCTGTTTATGTCCTAATTCTGACTTTAAATAGAAATCAAAATCATCCAGAAACTTTAATGTAATCTTAGATAACAAAATATCATTACGCTTATATTTAAATTTCAAAAAGTTAGACAAATGATTTTTAGCTTCTTTAAACTTATAATAGGTTGATTTGGTATATTCCTTCCCAATGAGTTTAGACATGTTCTCATTGTGGGTTTTAAATACTTCCATTAAAGTTTTTTCCTTGTTTATATTCTCACCCTTATAAACCAAAAATATATCCTCAACATCAAATACATCCTCTTTAACTTGTAATAGTAAAGAAGCCTGTTGCAGTTTTTGTTTAATTAAAGTAAGCTGTGTATTAATGTAGGTGTATTCTTCCTCTAATGGTTTAACAAGTTGCTTTTTACTATCCCAAGATTTAGAACTCACAAAAAGACCAGTTGCAAATTGCTTCCTTTTTTTATTAAAAGTCAACCTACAAAATAATGGTGCTTTATTATCTGTTCTGGTTTTATTCTTTGCAATAATAAAGCGTATAGTTAGCTTTAATAATTCCATATTTTATTAAGGTTTTAAAGAATAAAGGAAGATGAAATACAATGGTTACCTTTTTTTTGAGAATGGTTACCTTTTTGTATGCCTTTTATTTGATAGTATTATACAATGCTTAAAAAGTAGATTTTTATTAAAACACTGTATTACAAGAAGTTATTATATAAAAAAAGAGCTAACATTACTGTTAACTCTTACTTTGTAGCGGGAACTGGACTCGAACCAGTGACCTTCGGGTTATGAGCCTTATGCTTTATGGTTTTATATGGTTCCAAATGTATTTATTTTGCTAATTATCAGCAAACTAACTATTTAACAAAACCACATAAAACCATGTAAAACCACTAAATGTTTTACAAATGTTTTACAACAACTCAAAACCTTTGCGTATATTTATAGTTCCAAAAACCCTATATAATATGGCAACTGTAAAGATACTCCTTTGGAAGCACTATAAAAAGAAAGATGATAAATATCCTATAGCGCTCCGTATTACCAAAGACCGTAAACCTCGATATATATTTACAGGTAAATATATCTTAGAGAAGGATTGGGATCCCATTTTATGTAAGGTGAAAAAATCACACCCAAACTCTGCAAGGCTCAACAATTATCTTTTAAAGAAACTCGCCGAAGCAGACGATACACTCCTAGAAGCCACATCAAATAATGAGATGGTTTCAACAAAACAAATACAGAAGAAGGTAAAACGAAAAGGTAAGAATGTTTCGTTCTTTCAGCACGGTGCCCAACGAGTAAAAGATAAATATGATAAGGGTACATTTTCAGTTGCTCGATCTGAACTTTCAATCCTGTATAACATTAAAGAATTTATGAACCTGAGCGAAACAGGTTCAAAACAAAGCATCATAGATGATATAAAGGAGCGCAGAAAGTCTCGTCACAAAAAGGGCATGAACCCGAAGACCTCAATTATGTTAGGAATAAAGAGCTTCGAAAAAGATGAGACGCTCTATTTTTCAGATGTAGATATGGCGTTTATTAATAAATTTAAATCGTTCTGTAGCACCTATCTCAATCATAAAGAACGAACACTTACGAATCAATTAATTTTTATTCGAACACTTTATAACAATGCCATCAAAGAGGGAATAGCTAATGAGAAGTCTTATCCCTTTGCAGGAGACAAGGAAAAAATCAGAATTAAAAGCAGTCTCAAAATTGGATTAAGCAAAGAAGAAGTAACTAAAATAGAAAACCTTGAAGCTGAAATAGGAAGTACTATTTGGCACACAAGAAACGTTTGGCTCTTCTCCTACTATTTTGCAGGGATACGAATTTCAGATGTCCTTATGATGAAATGGTCAGATTTTGTTGATCACCGACTTATGTATGTCATGAATAAGAACGACAAAACAGTAAGTCTTAAAATTCCAGACAAAGCTCAAACTATAATAGACTATTATAAAAACGATAAACAATCTAAAAATGATTTTGTGTTTCCATTTCTCAAGAAAGCAAATCAAAAAGACCCAGAGGATGTTTTTGTAAAGGCACGTAACGCCACCAGCCTTTTTAATAAATACTTAAAACGTATTGCATCACAATGTGAGATTGATAAAAACCTATCAAACCACATTGCAAGGCATACATTTGGAAATATTGCAGGTGATAAGATTAACCCATTGATGTTACAAAAGCTTTACCGCCATACTGATTTAAAAACTACAATTGGTTACCAAGCCAACTTCATAAATAAGGATGCAGATGATGCACTTGATGCCGTTATCAATTAACAGATTTTTATATATTTAAAACATGGAAGTAATTTGTTTACACGACGAAGCTTTTTACAAGCTCATCGAAGATGTTGTAGAGCGCTTAAAAGAAAAGCAAAATATTATACACGACAAGTGGATATCACCTGAACGTGCCATGGAAGTTCTTAATATCAAAAGTAAAACAACACTTCAAAAACTTAGAGATGAAGGTAAAATTACCTTTTCTCAGCCACAAAAGAAAATCATTCTCTATGATTATGACTCTATCTTGGGGTACTTAAAATCACATTCTAAATCATCATTCTAATGAATATGGAAAAATATATTAAAGGCTTTAACGATGGTTATCTTTTGAAAGAGCATAAGCCCGAGCTTTTAGAAAACATTTTAAACACCACTTCTTCAAATGATTATATTCAAGGGCTCAAAGATGGAGAAAATGAGTTTAAGCAACAAAAAGTAAAATCAAGAACGCAGGAATTAGAAGATTTAAAAAAGTCTAAGTCAAGAACTATTGATTTTGAAAGGTAGCAGTTTGAATGCAATTTAAAATATAACAATCTACGTTATTTGAAATCAGCCTCGATAACCTTAAATCTTTCAAAATCTACACGTAAATCATGAATTGTAGGAGGAGCGTGATGTTCTTCGGGATGACTATGTGCTCTAATATATCCACTAGCCCGCCCGAACATTGCATCAATTTCTGCTTTGTGTTCTTCAATTTTATCACCTTTGACTGCGGGGAATTTTGTCATCATAATATTAGGCCTATACCGACCTACAATTTCTTGAAAAATAGTGTTAGAAACAAGAAGCTCCAATCCTGTTCTTAGATAATCATATCCTTCTGCCGCGACATCATTTTCATTTCTATCTCCAGCTCCGTTGTTGCATATCACATTCAGCTTCCCTTTGTAATACGACAATTTATTTATAGGAGAACCATCTGAAATAATCCCTGTATGATTAGAATTACATGAAACGTCGTAATATTTAAAGTCTATATTTTGAAATAAAGGGTTTTTCTGTAAACTAAAAAATGAATTATAAAAAAGTACGTTGTGAGTAAAAATAATAACCTGACGTTCATTTGAAAGATTAACTAAACGTCTCGCCACATCACCAATAATATGATGGTCTAAGGAATTTACTGGGTCGTCAAAAACCACAGGAGCAACAGTAGTGTCTAATTGTAATTCAGTTAGAAATTCGCAAAGCGCAATTGTTTTTTGCTCGCCTTCACTTAATACCTTATTAATATCCTGGTTAGCAACATTCTGCCGTATGCGAGAGCTTCCTTGTTGTGAGAAAAAACTAAGACTAACACCAAGATGTTGTTTTCTAAAGCCTGTTAATTCAGCTGAGAATTTTTCTTGAAAATCTTGAGCGACAAGTTCTTGCCTAGCTTGTGTTGTTTTAACACTTAACGAGTTGGTATTAAACTGATTTCTGTTATCATCTATCGTTTTACGAGAGAGTAGATGTGTAATTACCGTTAGCACTTCTTGTTTTTGTTCTGAAAGTAATTTTCTATCCTTTAGTTCAGCAATTTCAGCTTTAAGTTTTGTTTCGGTAGGAACAAGATTCGCCAAAGCCTTAATTAAATCATCTCTTGATGCTGTCAGTTCTGTTTGTTTTGTTTCAAGAAATTGTACTATTGTCACGTAATTAATATCAAAAGGCAGATTTGCATCAACCGTATTGTTTACGATATGGTTTTTAAACAAAGTAACGCGTGCGTTGAAACCCCTAATTGCTTGGGGTTGCGCAATATTCCCATCTTCTAAAATACCAAATGTAGGTTGATGGAATTCAATAGTATTTGTAACAAGATTTACACGTTCAAGAATATCGCTTTTTATTTTTTCATATTTTTTAATTTCTGCTTCGATAGTATCATTTAGAATTTTACCGTAACTCTCTACTAAATTTCTTGCCTGTTGGTTTTGCAAATTTTGTTTGCAGTACACACAAGTATCGTCAGGATTATTTGGATAGTTTTCTTTAGCAAGAAGTTTTATATAAGCATCGGCAGATTTTAAGAAATTTGAAAACTCATCAGTATCAAACTGCTCTAAACCATTTGCTTCAGCTAAGCCTGCAATACCAAGTTGGGTTTTAGCTCTTAATGCTTTTAAGGTCGTATTATATTGTATGATTGCATCCCAATCACTTTTTGTGAGATTGGTCTGTGTATGTTTAACCGTTGTTATTTTAGAAGTAATCTCTGTAAGCATAAGGTTTATGCTTTTAAGTTTGGCTTCTAATGTTGCTTTATTAAGATTTTTTAATTCCTCTTCTTTCTTTATTAGTGACGTCTGATGCTCTTCGTTAAAGAGTGATAACTCATTAAGGGTGTCTTTGTTGGAATTATGTGCTAATGCATCTATATATACTTTCTGCGGAGTTGCCTCGTGTAATTGGTCTTTCCACGATAAAACAATTGGATACAAAGCGTATTGAGCATTTAATAAATGTGTTAATTCAGTAAGTTCGTTGGTAATTAAGGTAAATAAATAAAAGCCTTTTGGTGTCACCAGTAACTCACGTGTATTAGACAGTGAAATATTTACACAATCGCTGTTAAATACCGATACCGCATTGAGGTCAGACTCCGGTCGTCCTCCTTGCCAGTTTATATAAAAAGGGCTCCCATCAGAATTAAATTCTAAACGGGCACTTTGGTTAACTGGAGTTTCATTTACGTTTGAGAGAATTTCAATATTACTATCAAAACTATATCCTTGAGATTTTAAGATTCTGCTATATCCTGTTTTACCTACACCATTGTTACCATAAACGACAGTAATATTCGGACTGAATTCCATAATTTGGTCTTCTGCCAATTTGTTTACACCTTTTACCTCGGATAATTTTGTGAGCACTACTTCTTTTGATGGTGGTGTAAAGCTGGGTTTTGTTATCGATAATGGCGGGAGTGGTATTTGAAGGGCAAATCCAATATCTTGTAGGTAATAATCAAATACACGTTTACGTTCATTATGGTCAAGACTAGCTTGTTTATTGGTAACTAATTCTACCAACAGTTTACTCCAGCTACCAAGAGGATTCGTCCAATCCCATAAAAAATCAATTAATTCACGTTGTGTGTTATTTACCGACATATATTAAATCAATTGTTACAAAGATATTAATTAATTCAAGCAACTATTTTTAATCCTTGCCCACAACGTCAAAATTTATATCTTTAGGGGTTTAACTTTTCTTTCAAAAACCAGATAGTTATGTCGTTGATTATTATGAACTGAGACGCTTGGGGATTGTATAAGAAAAAGTTACAATCAACTTATAAGCTAAGGATAAAAACATAATGACCTTCGAAAAAAAACAAAAACTAACTTTACCTAAATTAGAGTCCCTTCTACTTAAAGCCTGTGACGAATTACGTGGCAAAATGGACGCTTCAGAATATAAAGAGTTCATCTTTGGGATGCTCTTTTTAAAACGTGCCAACGATAAGTTCTTGGAAGAACGTAAAAAACTGAAAGCCGAATACGAAAAAAACAATATGCGTGCTGACCTAATAAAACGTCAGCTATCCAATCCTTCAAAATATGACTTTTACGTTCCACCTATTGCAAGGTGGACATTAACTGATGAGGAGAAAGAAGAAATTGCAAAAGATGCTGATGAAGACAACCGCGATTTCAAAGGTATATTACACCTTAAAAAGAATGTAGGCTCTGGATTAAATAAAGCACTTCACGCCATTGAAGATGCAAAACCAGAAGTTTTTGAAGATGTCCTCAAAAACATCAATTATAATCGTAAGGTTGGGAAGAAAACTATAGACGACGCCAAATGGGTTTCGTTTATAGAAAAATTCAATGACATTCCTTTAAAGGATGAAGATTTTGAATTTCCAGATTTATTAGGAGCTGCTTATGAGTTCCTAATCAAATACTTTGCAGATAGTGCTGGTAAAAAAGGTGGGGAATTCTACACACCTTTTGAAGTTGTTAATTTAATGACTAGGATTCTTGCGCCAAAACAAGGAATGAGTATTTATGATCCTGCGGTTGGTTCTGGTGGTATGCTCATTCAAGCCAAAGACTTTATTGCAGAAAATGGTGGTGACCCAAGAGATATTTCCATTTTTGGTCAAGAAGATAGCGGTACGACGTGGGCAATCTGTAAAATGAATATGATTCTGCACGATATCCGTAATGCAGACATCCGTAATGAGGATACCATTAAAAGCCCAGAGCACATTGAGGACGGTAAGTTAATGACCTTCGACAGGGTAATTGCCAATCCTCCATTTTCCCAAAACTACTCTAAAAAGGAAATGAAGCATCCTGAACGCTTCCACACCTTTATGCCTGAAGGCGGTAAAAAAGCTGATTTTATGTTTGTGCAGCACATGGCAAGTGTGCTAAAGAACAATGGTAAAATGGCGGTAGTTATGCCTCACGGTGTACTATTCCGTTCGGGAGATGAAAAAGAATGTAGAGCCAAGTTTATAAGCAGAGGAATTTTAGAAGCCATTATAGGTTTACCATCTGGTTTATTTTACGGTACAGGTATTCCTGCTTGTATTATGGTATTCAACAAGAAAGATGCTAAAGACCGAAAAGAAATCCTCTTTATAAATGCCGATGCAGAATACAAAGAAGGAAAAAACCAAAACAAGCTACGACCAGAGGATATTGAGAAAATAACTAACACCTATAATTCTAAAGCTGAGATACCAAAGTACAGCCGAATGGTGCCTGTGTCTGAAATACAGGACGAAGATTACAACCTCAATATTCGCAGATATGTAGATAACTCCCCAGAGCCTGAACCTCAAAACGTGAAAGCACACCTTAATGGTGGTATTCCTCGTGAAGAAGTGGAAGCACTCAACGAGCAATCTGAGGCGCTTTTTGGACTAAACAAGAGTTTATTTGAAATAAATGATACTGATTTTTACGCTTTTACAAAAGCGATAACCAGTAAAAACAGTATTAAAAATATTATAGAGTCTTGTGACGAGGTAAGGCAAAAATATGCCGAATATGAAACGCACATTAATGACTGGTGGCACAAATACCAAAACGATTTTGAAAATCTACCCGAAACTAAAAATCCAGCGTTACTGCGTAAAAAAGTAATGCCTGCCATTATAGAAGATCTAAATCATTTCAATGCTCTAGATGAGCACGAAATACGTGGTGCATTTGCTCAATTTTGGGAAGAGCTACGTTTTGACTTTAAAAGTGTTGCTGCTAGCGGTTGGGGACCAGAATTAATCCCTGAGAAAGACATTTTACAAAGTCAGTTTCCTGAAGTATTAGAACAAATAGAAAATGACAAAACTCGAATTGCAGAACTAGAAGGTTTGTTTAGTGCAGCAGATGATGAAGATTATGAAGATGAAGATGACACAGGAATTTTATCTAAAGAATATGTAAAGGGTTTAAAGACTAAACTAAAAACTCAAAATACTAATATTAGAACCTTTAAAAAGGAACTAAAGGAATTAAAGTCAGCGCTTAAAATATTAGAGAAAAGTGAAAATGCTGATAAAAATGAAATAGCGACTATAATCCAGAAAATAAATAGTTTAGAAAGCACCCAAATAAAAAAAGCCGAAGAATTAAAAATTGAAATTAACGCCCAATTAGAAAAGCACAGCGCACTTGCTAAAGAATTAAGAGAATTAAAAGGTAATATAAAAGCTGCGGAAGCTAAAAAAGATGAATTGGTAGATGCAGCACGAATCCAAATAACCGAAGAAGAAGCCAAAGTCTTAATACTGGAACGATGGCTAAACACCTTGCAATCACAATATAAAGGTTATGTAAAAGCCTTTATAAATGGTTATACGACCAAGGTTCAAAACCTATTTATTAAATATGATGTTACCATCAAGTCTATTTTAAATAGTAGAGATAAAGATGCAGAACAATTGAATGAATTTTTAATGGAATTGGGATATGAATAATTGGGAAGAGCTACATATTGGTAACGAAATAAATATCCTTTCTGGTTATCCTTTTGACTCAAAAAAATTCAATACAGACAAAGAGGGAAAACCATTAATTAGAATTCGTGACATTTTAGAATCGTCTATTAACACTTATTTCTCTGGAAGTTATTCTGATGCTTTCTTAATAAAGAAAGGGGATATTCTAGTAGGTATGGACGGGGATTTTCACGTAGCAAAATGGAATAATATTGATGCCTTATTGAACCAACGAATTCTAAAAGTTCATCAAAAAAGAGATGCCAAAATTGACATTGATTTTTTCTATTATTTCTTACAACCATTTCTAAAAAAAGTACATGATATTACTGCTGCTACAACAGTAAAACATCTTTCAACTTTTGACATTATAAAAGCTAAAAAGCCATTCCCTGAAGTAAAGCATCAACAAAAAATAGCAAAAATCCTTAACACCATTGATGCGATTATAGAAAAAACAGATCAGGCTATTAGCAAATACCAAGCCATTAAAAAAGGAATGATGCACGATTTATTTACTCGTGGCATTGATGTAAAAACAGGGCAATTGAGACCGAGTTTAGATGATGCGCCAGAGCTGTATAAAGAAAGTGTTTTGGGGATGATTCCTAAGGATTGGACTCTTGGAAAACTTATAGACTCAGCATCTACTGAACACTATGGTTTTACAGGTGGACCTTTTGGTTCTGATTTACAAACGAAGGACTATACAGATACAGGTGTTCAGGTTATTCAATTACAAAATATAGGCGATGGGGAATTCATTAATAAATCAATCGTTTATACCTCCACTAAAAAAGCTAATGAATTAAGGTCTTGTAATATCTATCCAAACGATATAATTATTGCAAAGATGGCGTATCCTGTTGCGAGAGCTTGTATAATACCAAATCACGCAGAACGATTTGTCATGGCTTCTGACGGTATTCGATTAAAAGTGGATTCTTCAAATTACAACACTTTGTTTGTAAAAGAATCTATAAATAACAAATATTTTAGAACACAAGCGGTAGCAAAAAGTACAGGAACAACACGAGAACGTATTGGTCTAACTGAATTAAAAAATATAAAAGTAAAGTACCCACAATTTAAGGAGCAAAATGCAATTGCAGAAAGAATAGAATCCATTGATTCATTGATAAGAAAAGAACAAAAAACGTTAGCCAAAAACGAAAAAATCAAAAAAGGTTTAATGCAAGATTTACTAACAGGTAAGGTAGAAGTAAAAGTTTAAACTGCATTTAGAAAAAGACCTCAACTAAAACTAACAGAACTAAAGTATGAACATTACGAACACAGAAATCGATATTAAAAAGCTTATAGAGTTATCTTATAAAGAGGAAATCTGGTTACCAGAATTTCAACGTCCTTTTGTGTGGGATAAAAATCAAGTTAGGCTTTTGATTGATAGTCTATATCGTAATTACACTATAAGTTCTATTTTGATTTGGAAAGGTGGTGATGAGTTAGCAAGAAGAGCTGTAGGTGCAAGAGTAAAGGATATAAAAATACCACAAGATAAGCCAGAAGATGTTACATATCTACTTGATGGACAACAACGTACTACAGCGCTTACTCTAGCTTTTACTGACAAGGATATTTATAAGGGCAATAACAGTAAGAAAAAAGAAAAGCTAACACTATACTGGGACTCAGAATACCAAGGAGATGATGCAGAACTCAAATGGGTTTTTGATGATGAGAAAATAGATAACCTCGAGAATCCACAAGAACCTTTTATGCTTAAGGAATTTAAAGATGAGGAACTGTATTCTAAGTTTGGATCACGATTTATAAAAATAAAACATGCCTATAATTTTGATGACTCAATAGTTGAGAGTTGGTTTGATATCTCACAAGAAAAAGAAGAAATCAAAATGCTTCGTTTTAAAAACGATTACAATAAAAAATTAAAAACTCTTGAAACAACAATCCTCTCAAGAAAAGTTTATGACATAGAGCAAAAAGGAAGTTTAGAACAAGTCCTTGAAGTATTTGAGCGTATTAATACTAAAAATACTAAGCTATCTATTTTTGACATTATGGTAGCTAAAACTTATCGAAAATTTGACGAAGGATTTTTTGACCTTCGCTCCTACTACAAAATCATTAAATATAAAGGACAGGTAAAGAATGATTATTTTCAAAATCTAGAAACGATTGATTTAGATACGGTAAATTTACCTGTAGATGATAGCGATATGCTTCAGCTTTCAATGATAATTTTAGATAAGAAATTTAAAGGAAGTGAAATTCTAAAATTGAACACAAATCAATTAATGGATAACACAAAACTACTGCATGATAAATTTGTCACCTTGGTTCAGTTTATGGATCAAAATTTCAATATCGAAGTAACGGAATTACGGAGGTACAATCCCTTATTAAAGTTTTTAGCAGGAGCTATTTCTCACTTTGATTCTAGGGAATTAAAGCACAATGAATTTTTGAAAACCTACTTCTGGAATACACTACTTAAAAATCGATATCCTGGTGCACAAAGTGAGCGTATTGCAAAAGACTTTGAGCTATTAATAGATCCAAAAACATCACTCACGCAGAAGCTGGAGAAAATGATTAACGAGAATACTCGAAGTTTTAAATACTTAGATAATATAAGCACAGATAATGTAAAGCTTATAGAAGCACACTACTCTAACAGGAGTCAGCAAATATATAGAGGAATGTTACTGCTCTTAAAATCAAAGAGTGCTAAGGATTTTTATAATGGTTTTATTCCATTAAAAGATGTAATAAATGAGAATAAGCTCGAAGAACATCATATTTTCCCTAAACGTTCTTCATTAGGAAAAGAAATATCTAAACGATATGAGAATCATAAGTATGATGATATTATTAATAACATAGCAAATATTGCTTTAATCACTAAGGAAACAAACAATAAATGGATAGGTTCAAAACTACCAAGTATTTACATTTCCGATTTTGAAAAAGAATATAAAGAGGCAAACAAGTATGGAGAATTTATTGAGATTATGGAATCTCAATTCATCACTACAGATATGATTGAGCTATTAAAGAAAGATGATTTTGATGAATTTATCATTGCTAGAACTAAATTATTACATCAAAAAATCGAAGAACTTTGTAAAATAAAAGAATAAAATGTCTGAATATCATTTTGTAGAAAAACCTTTTTTAGCCCAATTAGAACAATTGGGTTGGACAAGTATAGACTTAGGTCAAGGGATTCCCAAAGACCCAACAAAAAGCTTCCGCACATCGTTCAGGGAGGTGACTTTAAAGGAGCACTTTTTACAAAGCGTAAGGGCAATAAATACTTCTAATGGTAAGCAATGGCTAACAGACCAACAGCTTAAAGATTTATACGCTGTGATAACAGAAAACCCTGCAAAAAATCTATTAGAGGTAAACAAAGAGATTTTCGAACTTTTAATCAATGGTACAAGCGTTGATAAGAATGAATTGACAGGAGAAGAATATCCAACAGTTCAATTTATTGATTTTAAAAATCCAGATAATAATAGCTTCATAGCTATCAATCAATTTAGGATTGATACCCCTGGAACACCTAAGGGTTTTATAATTCCAGATATAGTACTGTTTATTAACGGACTTCCTTTAGTGGTGGTTGAATGTAAGGATCAAAATGAGTACACCGCAAATCCACTAACGGAAGCTTATAAACAACTAAGAAGGTACAGCAACCAACGTATAGAAACCCATGAAGCAGGTCTAAAAGAAGGGGAAGAACGTCTCTTTCATTTCAATCAGCTTTGTGTAGCAACCTATGGTGACGATGCCACCTATGGAACTATTACCTCAACAGACCAATACTTTTTAAACTGGAAGGATATCTATCCAGAATCTTTAAAAACGTTCAATCCACCATTAGGTAAAGAAAGACGGCAAGAGCATTTAATCCAAGGAATGTTATCCAAGGATAATCTTTTAGACTTAATCCAAAATTTCACACTCTTTATGGAGGTAAGTGAAGGTAAAGAAATAAAAATAGTAAGTCGTTATCAGCAGTTTAGAGCTGTACAAAAAATTAAAGAACGTTTACTAAAAGGAGAAACACCAATAGAGCGTTCTGGTGTTATTTGGCATACACAAGGTTCAGGTAAATCACTGACGATGGTATTTCTTATTAGAAAAATAAGAACTGTTCCCGCATTGAGTGATTATAAAATCATTATTGTTAATGACCGTACTGACTTAGAAGATCAACTTGGAAAAACAGCACTTTACACTGGGGAAAAGGTAGATTATGTTTCTAAAATTGGAGAATTAAAACCTAAACTTTCTACTGAGAATTCAAATATTACGATGGTAATGCTCCAGAAGTTTCAGGAAAAAAACAATTCTCAAACACCTGATTACCTTCTTAAAAAAATGGCTGACTCTATTCCTGAGTTTAAAGATTTTGGTGTGGTAAATACTTCGGACAGAATACTAATACTTCAAGATGAAAGTCATAGAACAGTAAACTCAGATTTAGGAGATAATATGTTTGCTGCCTTTCCTAACTCAACAAAAATAGCATTTACAGGTACGCCACTAATCACAGATAGACATAAAACGAAAACTGTAGACCGTTTTGGAGAATATATTGATAAATATAAGTTACAAGACGCGGTTGATGATGGTGCCACTGTACAAATCCTTTATGAAGGAAAAACTGCCGATACTGCATTAAATGAAAAAGCGGTCTTTGATAAAAAATTCGAAGACCTCTTTAAAGAGCGTACCGAAGAGGAAATTCTTGCTATTAAAAAGAAATATGGAACCTATGGAGATATATTAGAAGCTGAAGAGCGTATCAAGCTAATTGCTACGGATATGGTAGACCATTACGTGACCAACATTCTACCTAATGACTTTAAGGCTCAAGTAGTGTGTTCTTCAAAATTAGCAGCAGTTCGATACAAAAAGTACATTGACTTAGCTTTAAGCGAAAAAATTAAAGAGAAGGAAATTGATGATAGCTACGAGCCGGAACTTCTCAAGAAATTAAAATTCTTAAAATCAGCGGTAATTGTATCGAGTGATGACACTAATGAGTTAGCAGAAATAACTCAAGCCAGAAAAGAATCCAAAGCCAAGAATGCAGTTGAAAATTTTAAAAAGAAAATTAATTATGAAGAGCCAAACACAGGAATAGCTTTCATCGTTGTTTGCGATATGTTACTCACAGGTTTTGATGCTCCTATTGAGCAGATAATGTACTTGGATAAAAAACTAAAAGAACACAATTTACTCCAAGCAATTGCTCGAGTTAATCGAATTTACCCTGATAAAAATCGAGGTTATATTGTGGATTATATTGGTTTAGCCAATAACCTGAAGGATGCATTATCTATATATGGAGGAGATGCTTTTGATGAAGTGATACAAGGAATGAAAGATATTGAAACAGAAGTTCCAATTCTTGAAAGCAGATACCAACGCTTATTGCAACTTTTTAAAGATAATAAGGTTAAATACTTCGAAGAATTCATTAATCAAAAAATTAAGGATAAGCTTGAAGAATATAATGTTTTGGATACAGCAGTTGATTTAATGCAGGATATTAAATTACGTGCTAATTTCACAACGTTTCTAAAAGCCTTTCAGGAAAGTATGGACGTGATATTACCTAATGAAGCAGCTACACCATACAAGATTCCTGCAAAACGATTGGGCTACTTATTAATCAAGATTAAAGAACGATATAAGGATGATACGCTTGATATAGCTGGAGCAGGGAATAAAATCAAAAGACTAGTTAATGAGCATTTAATCAGTTTGGGAATTAACCCTAAAATTCCACCTACAGAATTATTCTCTTCGAATTTTATTGAAGAATTAGATAAAAACAAAACCGCTAAGGCAAAAGCAAGTGAGATGGAACACGCCACTCGTAAACATATCAAAGTCAATCTTGCAGACGACCCTGTATTTTACAAAACAATGAGTGAAAAACTTGACTCCATCATTCAATCTCATTGGGAAGACTGGGATGCGATTTTAGAAGGTTTAATTAAATTAAGGTCAGACCTAGAAGAAGGACGAAAAGAAGGCACTATCGAGGGAATAACTGTTGAGGAAGCACCTTTTTATGATCTTATCGTTGATATTGCTTACGGAAAAAATACTTCTAATGAAATTATGCATCAATTAAAACCTATAATTAACCAAGTGTTACCACTTATTAAGAAAGAGATTTCAATAGCTCGGTTTTGGAAGAAGCAAGATGAAGTTGAAAAATTAAGAGGAAAAATAGCCGATATCATTTTTGCAATTGCTGGCGAATTAGATCTAGACCCAGTGATTGACAAGACAGATAAAATTGTTTCAGAAATACTATCATTAGCAAAAAAAAGACATCACAATTTACTTAATGACAACTCATAGATACAAAGACATAGAATATGCTCTAAAAAAGAGCAACCGAAAAACTTCCAGCATCTATATTGAACGTGATGGAAGTATTTCTGTGTTAGTACCTAAACAGTTATCACACCCAGAAATAGAAGATATTCTTGAAAAGAAACGTTATAAAATATACAGTCATTTAGCTGAATGGGAAGACGCAAATACAAGTAGAGTTTATAGAGAATTTGTGAGTGGTGAAGGGTTCTATTACTTAGGGAGAACCTATAAATTAGAAATAGTAGAAGATCAAGACAAGCCTTTAAAACTTAAAAATGGTCACTTTCTTTTAAGAAAGAAAGATTTATCAAAAGCAAAGGATCACTTCGTGAATTTTTATAAATCTAAAGGAAAAAACAAGATCCAAGAACGTGTTGAATACTGGAAGAAAAGACTTAATGTAGAGCCTAATGAAGTGCGTATAATGGAACTGCAAAATCGATGGGGATCTTGTACAGAAAAAAGAAATATTAATTTTCACTGGAAATCAATAATGACTCCGATATCAATTATTGATTACATAATTGCGCATGAGTTAACCCATTTAATTCATCCGAATCATTCAGATGCATTTTGGTTTGAGCTAGATAAGGTAATGCCAGATTACCACCAACGTAAATCTTGGTTAAAAGTGCACGGTGCAGGAATGGACTTATAAAATATGATTCAATTAACCAAAACAGACTTTATTCAATATCTCAATTGCCCAAAATCATTATGGCTTTTGAAAAACAAACCTGAAGACTTTCCGAAAGGTGAGTTTTCTTTGTTTTTGGAAAAATTGATTAAAGAAGGTTATGAGGTTGAAGAATACGCACAAAAACTGTTTCCAAATGCTATTAAGCTTCCTGATTTTGGCTCAGCCGAGTTAACTAAACAAGAAATAAATAAAGGGAATACTGCATTTTTTCAAGCCACTTTTGAAACCGAAAAAGGTGTTTTTGCTCGAATAGATATCCTTGAAAAGAAAGCAGATGATACATGGCATATTTATGAGGTAAAATCATCAACCAGCATTAAAAAAGATAAGAAGCATAATCACCTAAAAGATGCTTGCTTTCAAAAGTATGCAATGCTAGAAAATGGATATAACGTATCCCAAGTGTCTATCATCCATCTTAATAAAGAATACACTAGAAAGGGCGAAATCAATCCTAATCAATTGCTGGAAATTGAAGATGTCACCGAACAAATTGATGCTATCTACTCAGGAGTAGTTAATGAAATCAATAGCGCTGTCAATTTTATCAACCGACAAGCTCTCCGTTTAACTTCATGCTCTTGCAGGGAAAAAACTCGTTCCAATCATTGTGATAGTTTTAGGTATTTCAATAAAGATATTCCTGATTATAGTATTTACGAAATTGGCAGAATTTCAGCAAAAAAAGTCATTGAGCTTATTGACCAAGATGTTTTAGCTATTGAAGATATTCCAAGTGATTATCATTTGAACGACAAGCAACAACTACAAGTCGAATCAGTACGTCAAAATCGACCTATAATTGACAATAAAGAAATCAATAACAAATTATCAGCATTAACATTTCCGCTTCATTTCATTGATTATGAAACCTATGCCAGCGCTGTTCCAAGAATTGATGGTGTAAGACCACATCAGCATATTCCTTTTCAAGTTTCTATTCATACTATGGAAGAAGATGGTGCGATAAAGCATTTTGAATTTTTAGCAGATACTTTAGAACTTCCTATTAAACTTATTGAGTTTATGGAAGCATCAACAGGGAAGACAGGCACATTTATTTCTTGGCATGCTAGTTTTGAGAAGAGTCGCAATAAAGACATGATAGAAATGTTTCCTCAATACGAGGATTACCTAACATATATGAATAACAATATGTTCGATCTTGAAGACATATTTAAAACAGACTATGTAGATTATAGATTTCATGGTTCAACTTCTATTAAGAAAGTATTGCCAGTTCTTCTGCCAGAATTGAGTTATGATTCTTTAGAAGTTCAAAACGGAACCATGGCTTTGGATGTTTGGGGAAGAATGGTTTTAGAAAATGATTATGAGGGAGAAAAAGAAGAAGTCAGGAAGAGCCTTCTTTCATATTGCGAGTTGGATACTCTGGCTATGGTTGAATTGTATAAAGAGTTACTAAAAATAAAATAATATTTATTTTGAATACAGCTCTAATATTTTAATTTTAAGGTTTTTGTAAAAATTGATTGATGAATATAATTAAACATAATCCATATAGAATCGCTGGAATTCTCTCAAATGCAACTGAAAGAGAATTACAAAAGCAAAAGACTAAAATTAAAGCCTACACAAAGGTTGGAAAAGAAATCAAATCCGACTTTGACTTTGTAATTCTTGATAGTATTTCCAGAACAGAAGAATCTGTAAACAAAGCATTCTCACAAATAGAGCAAAACCAAGATAAAGTGAATTACTCATTGTTTTGGTTTTTGAATGCAAACCCATTTGACAATACTGCGATTGAATATCTTAAAAACGGAGATGAAGAAAAAGCACTTGAAATTTGGGAGAAGGTAACGAATGACAAAGACGTTAATTCCAAAAACTTTTCTGCATTTAACAATTTAGGTACTTACAAATTGTTAAGTGATAGCCAAACAGAGATAAAAGAAGGAATTGAAGCTAAAATCAAACTCATCGAATCTGACCACTTTGAAAGCTTTGTTCATACAGTTGCTGACCAAACATATACAATTGACAAGTACAAACAATCTGAAAAACTGATTGATGAGTTGCTAACGCAACTCAATAAGCAGTATTCAAGTTCAGAAACTTTACAATTATTTAGTGGTTGCAATGGAACTACTCAAAATTACCTTTCAAAAAAGTTCACAGAACAACCATTACATAACATAGAAAGTCGAATTGAAAACTGCAAAAAGAAACGTAAATCCGATAGCTTAAATGGTTATAAACTTGGTTTAAAACTTTTAACAAGTACAAACGAAGACTTATTACACCTTAAATCTTTAATTGGAAACAATGACCTCAATTACAAAACAATAGCAGACCAGTTAGCAAATGAAATAATGCAATGTGGTATTGACTACTTCAACGCAAGTCAAGAAAATGATTCAAATGAAGATTTTTTAAGACAAGCACAAGAACTGAACAAAGCTGCATTGTCAATAGCAGTAGGTAGATTGGTACAAGACAGAGCAAAAGACCATATTACTACGCTTGAAGAAATGAAAGACAAAGTAATTGTTCAAACAATTGCTTTACTGCAATCTATTAAAGATGCTTACGAAACCAATGAAAAGAATATAAGACAACAAGTAGAAGACCTAAAAGAAAATGATATTCAAATAAAATTAGGTTACAGGTCTATAAATCAATCAGCAGTTGAAGAGAATATTAAAAATTCTATTGATTGGACTAAAGTAAATGAATTACTTCGGGAGATTTTACCTATTGAAAATTTGAGTAAAATAAAAGCAAGTTCTAATAACCAATTAAAAACTGAATTTACTGAAATGGCTTATTGGTTAATGGAACACTCACAAAGCAGCAATTATATTTCAAGAATAATTGATGACTACAAGAAAATCCCACCTATTTTATCTTTTAAAATTATTTCAGCATCAATTAATAATACTAACAAGCAAAATGAATTAATCAACAAACCTCTTTACACCAAATTTATTAGATATTTAGGTCTAAAACTCGATGTTGAAGTTACAAGTGAGTCTGACGTTACTTTTCTTTTAAAATACATAAATCCTAAAGGACAAGTAAACAGGAACTCTAATAGTTCACCTATTGGATACACACGTTCAGAATCTAAATCATTGAATGAAAACATAAATTCTATTAATTTTTTAGGTTGGGGAAATTCAGAGAAATGTACTTATGCAATCGGAGAACACAAAATAGAAGTTTATGTAGATGAATACTTAATACATACCGAAAAATACAGAGTGGATTTGGCACCTTCTGAAAGAATTGGAAAAGAATTATCAGCAGCCGAAAGTAGATTAAGAAAAATTAACCAAACCAATTATTTGGAAAATGAAATAAAAGTGGCTCGAAATCGAATGAGCGAAATACAAAAATTTCAGCTATTTAGAGGTAGCTCTGAAAAACAGAGACAAATTAATGAGCAACAAACAAAAATTGACCAGCTAATTGAGAAATCAAAAAGTGAAAAGCTAAGAAATATCAAATCACAAGAAGAAAAGATTTATAAATTAAAAATGGAGCTTTCAGCAGCGAAGTATTGAATATGAAAAAACTATTACTTATAACACTTTTACTTGGAGCAACCAATCTTTTTGCACAGCAACAAGATTCAATTTTGGTTAAAGAAATACCAAGCATAAAAAGTGATTTATTAAAGCAGCAACAAGAGGTTGATGCCTTAACTAAAAAGCTAAAGAGTCAAAACTTCACGATTGGGAAACAAGGCCAAACAATTTCAAGTTTACAAACTGAAAACAAAAGCTTAAACGCTTCTATTGATAGTTTGACACAACTCATTCAAACAAATAGTAAAAACATTGTAACTAATTCCAATGAGCTTGGAACCAAAATTCAAGACACAGAAAAGAAAGCAGATTCTCAAATTGCAGAATTAGATAATAATGTTGAGAAAAATCGCTTGTATTGGATTATTGCGACTTTAGGAACACTTCTTTTAGGCGGTTTGATTTATTGGTTATTGGGAAAACGCATCACTTCAAGCAAAACAGATATAGAAACTCAAATTAGAAATACCAAAGCTTCATTGGAAGAAGAAAGCGTGAAATTGGATAATAAATTGGTAGAAGTTTTAGAAACACAATTAAAACTGCAACAAGAAACAAACAAATCTCAACCAGTTGCTTCAAACGAGAAAACAGACCACGACCACTCTTTAGCATTAAAAGTAGCTGATGAAATTGTAAGAATGCAAAAGAATATATCTAAAATGGGGAAAGACACCAAAGGGTTAAAACCTCTATTGAAAGGTATTGAAAGAATTCAAAATAATTTTGCTGCCAATGGCTACGAAATGATTAACCATCTAAATAAAGCTTATGATGAAAGATTCAACATTGATGTAATCAATTTCATTACAGATGAGAATTTAGAGGAAGGGGCAAGAATTATAACAGCCGTAATAAAACCACAAGTAAATTATAATGATGTGCTGATTCAACGAGCACAAGTTGATGTATCACAGAATTAAAAATATTATCAAATGACAAGAACTAAAATTGACTACGGAATAGATTTAGGCACAACAAATTCCGCTATTTCAAGAATGGAAAATGGTAAACCAACCATTAAAAAACTACCACAAAAAGATACAATGGCATCTTGCGTGGCATTTAATAAAAAAGGTATTCTCGTTGGAGATAAAGCTTACGCTGCATATCGAAGTGAAAAAGAGTCTGCATTGTCAAAGAACGTAAAACAGAATGCATTCATTGAATTTAAACGTACAATGGGTACTGATAAAAAATACTCATCTGAATATAGTGGAGATTTAAGTTCAGAAGAGTTGTCAGCCGAAATACTTAAATCTTTAAAATCATTTATAACCGATGAAAACTTTTCGTCAATTGTAATTACAGTTCCTGCGGCTTTTAAAACCAATCAAATTGATGCTACTCGAAGAGCAGGTAAATTGGCAGGTTTCAGTCATATTGAATTATTACAAGAGCCTGTTGCTGCTTCTATCGCATACGGTTTAGATTCGGATAAAAAAGATGGTTTTTGGTTAGTTTTCGACTTCGGTGGAGGAACTTTTGACGCTGCATTGCTTAAAGTAGAAGAAGGTATAATGAAAGTTATTGACACAGAAGGTAACAATCATTTGGGAGGTAAAAATTTAGATTATGCTGTTGTTGACGAAATTTTGATTCCACATATTCAAGAAAATTTCTCTATTGAAAACTATCTAACCGATGAAAGCAAAAAATCCAGTTATAGAGACGCTCTTAAATCATTTGCGGAAGAATTAAAGAATGAACTTTCTTTTCAAGATTCATACAACCTCTATAAAGAAGATAGGTGTGGAATTGATGATAACGAGGAAGAAATAGAAATTGACGTAACTGTAAACCAAGAAGAAATAAAAAAGGTTTTAAAACCAGTTTTTCAAAAAGCTATTAATTGTAGTTTAACATTATTGGAAAGGAATAATCTAAAAGGTGCTGATTTAGATTCATTAATTCTTGTTGGAGGTCCGACATTCTCACCAGTTCTTCGTAAAATGTTAGAAGAACAAATTTGCAAACCTGACACAAGTGCTGACCCAATGACGGTTGTTTCGAAGGGTGCTGCATTATATGCATCAACGGTTGATGTTTCAGAAGAAGTAAGAGAACAAACACGAGATAAAACAAAAATTCAACTTGAGATAGCACACGAAGCATCAACAGTTGAAACCGAAGAATTTGTACCTATCAAAATTTTAGAAGATAAAACGGAAGGTGATATTCCTGAAACCGTTTTTGCAGAAGTTACCAGAGGAGACAAAGCTTGGTCAAGTGGAAAAGTAGAAATTAACACCATTGGCGAAGTCGTAGAAATCCAATTAAACGAAGGAAAAACCAATGTTTTTGAAGTCGTTCTTTATGATGACAAAGGTAATATTTTGGAAAGTGAACCATCATCCTTTAGCGTTATTCAAGGTATTGGTGGAATAGGTTCAATGCAGACCTTACCATATAATTTTGGAATAGAGATAAAGCAAAAGTCGACAGGAAAAGTGGTTTTTTCACAAGTAAAGGGATTAGAAAGAAATAAATCTTTTCCAGTTACAGGTACACGAGAAGGTCTAAAAACTCAAAAACAGATTCGTCCGGGTATGGATGCTGATTTTATAAAAATACCTCTTTACCAAGGAGAACACGAATCGGACGGAACGAGAGCCATTTATAATGAACACGTTTATGATGTGATTATTACCGGTAGTGATTTACCCGCATTGCTTCCTGAAAATAGTTATGTTGACCTCACAATTAAAATTAACAAATCTCAAGATATTTTCGTTCAAGCTTACTTCCCTTATTTAGACCATACAACAGAAATTGAAGTCGATAAAGACAAAGTACAATCAGTAGAAACAACTTGGTTAGCCAATGAAATTAGAAAAGCTAAAGGAAGTATTGCTGAACTAAAACAAGACGGCAATTCTCATAATGGTCAACTACAAAAAGTTGAAACAGAATTAGAGCAGATTGAAAAAGCATTTGAGAACAATAAAAATGATATTGACGGCAAACAGGAAGTGCTTACTAATTTGAGAAAATCATTAAAAACCATTGATGAACTTAACGAGACTACCGAATGGCCTAAATTAGAAGAAGAACTAAAAGAGGAATTTTACCGATTAGAAAAAGCAAACAACGATTTAGGTAATGAACAAACCAATCAAATAGTCAATCAATTCCGTTCACAATTGGAGGAAGTTATTCGTGCAAAAGATGTTAAACTCGGAAATGTGCTTTTAGAAGAAATTGGAGGTTTTTACTTCCAATTAACAATGATTTATCAGTTAGTTGGTATTCTTCGAGGATTTGATAGTGAATTCCACTCTTTGCATTGGGCTGATTCAAATAGAGCAAGAACATTAATAAATAAAGGGTTACAAATCATTAGTGAAAATCCAAATGTTAATGATTTAAGACCAATTGTTGTTTCGCTTTACGATTTATTACCAATGGAAGAAAGACCAAGCGATGATGGAGATGTTTTAGTAGGCTAAAAATATGAGGCAAACAAACAACATATTATCTAAAGGTCAATCCATTAGTGAAAAGTACAAAGTAACTTTCTTTCTTAAAAAGGGAAGTTATGCCGAAACCTATCGAGTAAAAGACCAAGACGGAAAAACCAAATTATTGAAGCTGTTTGCGTATTCAAAATTGAATAGAACACAGTTTACCGAAAATGATGATGTTTTGGAAATTGAGATTTTAAAGGAAATCAAACATCCTAATTTAGTTAAATTCTGTGATAGTGGTGAATTACTTCTTGAAAATCAAAAATACGCTTATGCTATTCTTGACTTCATTAGTGGTGAAACTTTGGCTGATAAATTAAAACGTGAGCAATTACTAAATATTTACGAAGCAAAAGACATCATTTTAGGAGTTTTAAACGGATTGAAGTATTTACATTCTTTAAACAACCCAATCATCCACAACGATATTACCAACTTAAATGTGATGTTGGATTTATCAGGTAAAATATCTATTCCTAAAATTATTGATTTTGGTTATGCACGTTTTTTAAGTCAATCCAACAAAGACTTTTTGAAAGATGGACTAAATCCATTTTACCAAGCGAATGAAGCATTTAATAAAATCTTTTCTGTACAAAGTGATGTGTTTTCGGTGGGTGCTTTGTATTATCATTTATTGGAAGGATTACCACCTTGGTTTGTAGAAATTTCCAAATACAAGTCAGACACTATTAAATTAGAAGACGCTGTTATTGCCGTACGAAAAAAACCTTTAAAATTCTCGAATATTACTGACGAACAAACCCAAAACATTATTAGTAAGTCTTTACAACCAAATGCGGAACATCGTTTTAAAAATGTAAATGATTTTGTAAAAGCTATTAACGGTGAATTGGAAGTTCAATTGTCTTCGCCACAACAGACTTCAAAACCCAAACTAAAAGAAATAAAAAAAGGAAAAGGTTTTTCAGCTATTGCAGGAATGCAAGAATTAAAAGACACAATCCAACTTGATGTTATTGATGCTTTAAACGAAAAAGAACGTTATGCAGAATATGGTTTAACCATTCCTAACGGTATGTTACTTTACGGTCCACCAGGTTGCGGTAAGACATTTTTTGCGGAGCGAATGGCAGAAGAAATAGGATTTAGCTTTTATCAATTAAAACCTTCCGACATTCAGAGTAAGTTTGTAAATCAAACACAGGAACAAATCAAAGATATATTTGATGAAGCTCGTGAAAATGCACCAAGCATTATTTTTATTGATGAATTGGATGCGGTTGTCCCAAATCGTGACAATTCGAGTGTAAATCATATGAATACCAGTGCTGTTAATGAATTTTTAGCACAAATGAATAATTGCGGTGACGATGGCATTTTCATAATTGGTGCAACAAATAGACCAAATTCAATTGACCCAGCAATTTTAAGAGCAGGGAGATTAGATAAAGTAATTTATTTACCACCACCAGACCTTGAAGCTCGTGAATTGATGTTTAAATTATACCTGGAGAAAAGACCAAGAGAAATCGGTTTGGATTATTCCGAATTTGCACAAGCAACAGAAAACTATGTTTCGAGCGACATTAAATTCCTTTGTGATGAAGCTTCAAGAACAGCATTAAAATTGAAGTCAAGAATTTCAAAAGAAATACTTCTTGAAACAATAAAGAATAACAAACCTTCTATTTCGCTAAAAGAATTGAATAGTTATCACGCAATTAAAGCAAAAATGGAAGGTTTAGCAGATAGCACTAACGACCGACCAAGAATCGGTTTTAAAAATAATTAGATATGGAAACATTACAATTCGACAAACTTTTGCTTAAAACAGCTTTTTCCTGTATGGCTTGTGATGGCGATATAGACAAGCGAGAAATAAAGCTGATTAAACGTTTACATAAAGAGAATAAGACTTTTGGGGCTTTGGATGTCAATACAGAAATGGATAATCTTTTGATTGCCATCAATAAAGATGGACATCAATTTATGAAAGATTATTTTGACGAACTAACAACTTCTGAATTGACAGAAGCCAATGAACTTAACTTGATTGAAGTTGCGATTGACACAATAAAAGCAGACGAAAAAGTTGAATATAGCGAAATCAAGTTTTTCAAAGTGATTCGTTCAAAATTAAAAATTGACAACGAACCAATTCTTGAAAAGCATCCTGATTTTGAAGACTATTTGGAGCAAGATATTATTACAGATTCTTACTTAGCAAGACTTCAAGATGATTTCTTTGACACTCATATTTCTAATGAGTTTAAACTAATAAGTGATATTGAAAGTATTTTAGATGATAAAAAATAAAAAACACTTCGATTCTCGAAGTGTTTAGCAGTATTAAATTCTTTTGTTATAAATAATAACTACTGTTGTTTCAGTTAAAAAGCTAACGGAAATAACAGGATATTTTTCATCATACAAAAGTCCTAATTCAAGATTAATGTAATTTTGAAAATTGCTCGATTCTTCAGGGAAGTCTTGCAAATAATATTCAAAGTCTTCCTGTGTAATAATACGAACTTGTGTTAAAAATTTCATTTTAGCCATATTTCACGAGCTTTATCAAATCCGCACCAGCGATGGTTTTCATCAAAACCACGCAGTGCCAATTCATGACGAATAAGTCGGTCTAACGGAACTCGGTTATTAAGAATAAACCGTAAAATTTCACCATCCATTACCGCTAACATACCAGTAATACTTTCCCAGTGAGGAAGTGGGTCTTCATCCTGACGGATGCTATCGAGATGTCTATATGTTATTTTAGAATAGTCCTTAGGAAGATTATTCAAAAATGGCATTTCCATCTCTTGGGCAGTAGCTTCTTCGCATACTGCCCAGTTATCTTCAGGCCCGTGTATAACTCCAAAAGTGATGTTTGCAATTCGGTATTTAAAATTGAGATAGATAGCATGGTCAATAGCTTTCTGCTCGCTATCAAACTCATCTAAATAATTATATGGATTCATAGTGTTACTTTTTTACTGTAGTGTCTGCTTCAGGCTTAGTAACACGCCCATTTAAAGAAATATTATCCTCACGAGAGTTTTTAGGGTCTTTTCCTTTTTTACGCAACAAACGTTGGGTATTAAACAGGGAACGACACTTTATATTAAACTCGCTGTAATTAACAGGAATTTGCTTCTTTTCAATACAGGCTTTTTCATAAGCTGAGAATAATGCGCCATTACTTAGTTCATTATTCTTTGCCTTTAAGATGATATCAAAAGCTAATTGGGCTACAGGATTGAGTCCGTTACTTTGTTCATTAAGTTCAAAGCCTAAGCCTTCGATCTTTTTGCGCTGTTTATCATCAGCATATTTTAGTAATACCGATAAATCCTTGCGATAGCCTTTTAAACGGTCAGTTATTTCACGTTTTGCTTCTTTTTGCTCTTCAATTTTTACTTCAATATCTTCAAGTAAACCTTGGTCTGTTTTGATGTTCTCGATAAGAACATCGACAATAGTTGCATTCATAATTTTTGTTTTAATTGTTATTAAATTTTTAAGTCTTTAAACCGTGCTTCTGTAAAACAGATGTCACGTTCTATTTTCATTCCGAGTGGTCGTTCAATAGCTTTTAATTCATTTAATGAAAAGTAGCCCCATTCGTTATGTCCTAAACCAGTGACGTATCCAAAACAAATGTTGGTCTCTGGTTCAAATTCACTTACATACCAAGTCCCAGAACCAACAGGGTCAAAGAATTTGGCAATGATGATAGGATTTAAATCTTCCGACTGTTGTCCTATTATTTCAAACCGCTGTCTTAATTCTGAAGTGATTAATTCCATAGCCGACTTTTTAAGTGAGTAACCAAAGGCTATGAATCACCAAATCATCAACAGAGAACTTAAAATCATTATCAAGAATGTCATAAAGTTCTGCTTCTGCTTCCTCTCTGGTATCAAAGAAATACGAAGGCTTGGTAGTTACAGCATAGACATCTTCTTTGAGTACATCTGAAGTAAAAATGGCATAAACCTTTTTAGTAGTTCCTGTTTTAACCATCAAACTGCGATAGTTTGAATAGTCATAGGAATCCCATTCAGTAACTGGCTTTGACGCCAAATAATGCGTTTCATTTTGTGTTCGTTTGAAGAAGCTATCAATCTCATCTTGAGAGTATTCAGGTGTAGCCGTCATTTGTTCTTCAAACTTGTGAATCGTCCAAAGTAAAACTTGGTAGTCCGTTAGTATCAATTCTTCAAGAGCTTTACGCTCCATAAATCCTAAAGCATTTTTACTCCAGCTATCTTGATAGATGAAATGAATCATCTCACGCAATTCGCTGTCAGTATAATGCTTCAAAAGTTCGGGTAATTTCAAGTCACCTTGATGATCCATCAAAAAACCTTGAAGGTCTTTGAGGAATAGTAAAATCCGCTTGTGTGCTCTAATCGTCATGGTCTTCGTCTATAGGTTCACAATGGTTTTCAATCGTAGCTAAGAGATGATTATAATCACTACTTTTAGCTTCTTTAAGGACAGCATCAATTTCGTCTTGCGTCCAGCCTTCACGTTTGGCTTGTCGTTGAAACACGCCCATAATCATAAAGGCATTTCCATTGACGCCAATCAAATTGAGATTGACGGTTTTGTCAATTACTTTTTTCATTCGTATTAAATTTTAAGGTTAAAAAAATGTGTATTAATCCATAGGGAAGTTGGTAGTAATCACTTCCGTTTTAGTTCTGTTTTTCTTGGATTTGGTTTGGTTAGCAGTAACCAATTGGTCTATGGTTTTTGTATGCCAACCAAACTCTTTAGTGTAAAGAGATAGTTCATCAGAAGGGTAAGAACTTAAGATGAACTTACCTTTGATATTTGATAACACTTTCAAAAGGGCAATGAAGTCTTCACGTGTGTAATTATCATAATGCCCCATACAGCTATTGAAATACGGTGGGTCTATATAATGCAGTGTTTCGGGACTATCTCTAAGCGTTATGATTTTCAGCGCATCTGTACACTCAATTTGGGTTCCAATAAGGCGTTCCTTGAGCTCTGGCGTGAACAGTTCTTTTTTACGTTCCCAGCCCATCGCTTTGGTTCCTTTGGTATAACAACCAAAGGAACCAATACGTCCAGAAAATCCCATATTAGTAAGCACAAAGAATGCCCATGCACGTTGCAAATCGGTGAAAAAGGTCGGTTGCTTGTACATACTCAATGCGACGTTATACACCACACGAGAATAAGCAGTAACTTTAATCTTTGATTTTAAGGCTTCAAAATCTTCTTGAAGAACTTTGTAAAATACGGTTACAAATGCATCGGTATCGTTAATGATTTCATTAGTAACTTTTGGTTTCAAAAAGAAGACAGCACCGCCACCTGCAAAGGCTTCAGTATAGATTGAATGTTCAGGCATTAAATCAACAATGCGCTTGGCTAAATTCTGTTTTCCACCGTAGTACGTGATTGGGGTTTTAATCATAAAAAGATGGCATCACTCCCATCTACTATCACTGTAAGACATAAAATCTTCGCTGGTGATAATAAGATGGTCGAGCAAGGTTAAATCGAGTAATTTTGAAGCTTTCATCAGCTTTTGTGTAATGCGTTTATCAGATTCAGAGGCTGTTAATTTTCCCGATGGATGATTATGCGCCACGATGATACAGGTTGCATTGGTTAATAGAGCCAATTGAAATACTTCTTTAATGTTTACGGTAACGCCATTGGTCGTACCCATAGCGATTTCGCTTATGCCTAATAGTTGGTTGTTATTATTGAGCAATAGCACCCAGAAGAATTCCTTATAATCAATACGCTTGGTATCAATAAATTGCCGAAGCAATCGTACTGAATCTTCAGAGGATTTTATTTTCAATTTGTCATTTAAGACAGGGCGTTTGTAATGAATTTCAACTTCGTGAAGCTGTAATTCTGAAAGAGAATTTGTCATTCGTATTAAGTTTTAAAAGTGAATTTATTGTTTTGAATAGGAGCTTGAACCATTACAAAATGGTATCAGCACTAAAGGGAACTGAAGGCTTACCATCTATCATTAATTTGAGATAGATTGAATAGTTCGCAAGCGAAATAAAGTCCTCGGCTTTAAAGACAGGATAGAATTCCTTAGCCATAAGTTTGGCATCCGTAATTCCAAGCCTAAAGGCAACTATGGTTCCTACGTTTCCAAGTACACTGGCTCGAACTTGAGGGTCAAGCTGATACAGAAATTGATTGGCTAATACCAATCCAATTTTAAACTTTCGTACTTGCGCTAACAGTTCTGCAATGAGTTCAGTTCCAGTTAAGGTTTGGAACTCGTCTATGTAAAGGAAAAATGGGGTTCGATTTTCCTCTCGAATATCAATTCGTGAAAAAGATGCCGAGGCAAGGGAAGTGAGCAGTAGACCGCCAAGTATATTGGCGACGTCTGCTCCAACGTGTCCTTTAGAAACATTAATAATCAGAATCTGCTTCTTATCAATAATAGATCTCAAGGACAATTGCTCGTGATTTTCAATAAGTACCTTACGAACAATAGTATGACTTAAGAAGCCACCAAGCTTATTCATAATGGGTAACAAATCATTCGGTTTATACTTTGGAAATTCCTTTAGCCAAAAGGTTTTGATATCTTGGTTTTGAATATGGTTTAAACAGGCATCTCGATATGATTTCTCATGTAAAAGTTTTAGGACGTCCGAAAGCTTAGCTTTCGGCTGATCCAATAAGGTTAGCAAAATCATTCTGAGAATGTGTTCCATTTTCATTCCCCAAGCACTCTTCCAATTGCGCTGAAATATTTCTAAAATATTAGAAGCTACCAACGACCGTTTTGATGGCGAGACACGTTTTAATGGATTGTATCCAAAATGCAATTCAGGATTGGTTACATCAAAGTAGATAATGTCTCTTTGTATAAAGCGGTCTTTGAGCTTTTCATAAATCTCGCGAGAAGCGTCACCATGAACATCCACAAAGGCGAATCCACGATGTGCATCAGCATCTTGTAGCATAAGGGTTTTTAATAGTGACGTTTTACCAGTACCAGACTTTCCAAAGCAATAAAAATGAAAAAGTCTGTCGGCTTGTTTAATGCCAAAGACCTTTTTATCGGTTCGGAAATTGGTACGTGCAAAGTAACTGACGTCATACAACAGGGAATGATGCCAATACATAAGAAGGGAAGGGTGTTAAATGAAATAACTATGTAATTGTGCTGCTGTCGAGATTATCGACGAAAGAACTATTGCTTTATTTACAATTTATGGTATGGTTTAAACTTCTTAATAAGGTCTTTTTTACGTTCAACTTATTACTATTATACCATATTTTCAAAAAAGAAACCGTTGAGAAAAACTCAAGGTATTTAAGCCTTGCAATTTTTTATTTTATGAATTATAATTTTATCAGTCATTTAAATACAAGAACCCCGTTGGGCGAAAGCCTCGTTGGTATTTTATATGCCAACTAAAAGGACAACGGCGGAATCTTCATTTTTTCGAATGCTTTTTCGGTATTGGAAATATGAAAGACCCGCTAGATCCTTTTTGGCGGGTCTTTTATGTTATTATGAACATTCAAAAATCTATAACGACTTATCTTAAATGGAAACTACGACACACTAAACATACTTATGTGCCATATAAACGGCAATTGGATTTACTAGCGAACTATTTAGAATCCAAAAAAGATATTACAGAATTAAAATCAATTACCAATGATGATATCATCGATTACCATGAGTTTATGGAAGAGCAACAATATAGTGATGCCACCATAGCTTACTCAGCAAGAATTATTAGAAATTATTTTTGGTTTTGGAAAGGAAGAAAACAAACCTCTGTAAATCCTAAAGAAATTAAAGCTATCAAATTTGTTAATGCAGAAAAGGATATTGTGGATGAGGATGATTTCGAGCAATTGACTATGGTACTAGATGAACGCTTTTCTACAGACCTTATGAAAAAACTCATTCTTCATATGCTATGGGATACTGGAATGCGTATCAGCGAATTACTTGATTTAAAACTTTCAGATATTAGCACACAAGGGAAGGATGGTTTACGAACTGCCAAAGTACGCACACGAAAAAGTATGCGCTATAATTTAGTGGTTTGGGGCGCGGATACTAATCGACTTCTAAATAATTATTTAGGATTGCGATTATGTATGGATACAACGTCGGAAAATAATTATCTATTTATCAATCCTAAAACTCAGAAGAAATACACACCAAGAAGTGTACAACGTTGGATGAAGCAAATTACTGGAATGACTCTAGTTAATAAGAATATCACTCCGCATAGTTTTCGACACGGAAAGGCGAATAATATTCTGGAAAAAGGTGGAAATGTTAGAGATGTATCTGCATTGCTTAGGCACGTTGCACCTGAATCAAGTTTCCATTATTTACAACTCTCAGAATCTAGATATAAAAGTACTGCAAGTCGTTTTTTAAAAACCGCTTAAACTAAAAAAGCAATCCTTAATTAGGATTGTTTTTATTTAGAAACTGATATATAATGACCGTAGTACCTTTAACTATGAATTGAGATTTGAATTTAAGCCATTATTTTACAAGTTAAGCTTGTATTTGAATGACTATCAAATACTGTTTTGTACCAGATACCCTTAGCAGGGTATAAAAATTGACCTTATCAACGTCGTAAAATATATGGTACACGACAGGCATGTCGCATAACCTAATAGGGGTTTTGCGACATAGTAATGGTTTAAATAAAAACTCAATTGGATTCAAATCCTAAGGTTTCAGTGTACTTAAAAATTAAATTTTAGTATGACTAAATTTTATAATGTTGTTACTCGTAAAACCGTAAATAAAGGTGATAACGACAAGCATATTTATCATAAAGTAGGAGTTGTAAAAGTGACCAATAATGGTGGTTGGTTTTTGCAGTTGTATCATCAGCCTGATACTAATTTTATGATTTTCCCTAATCATAATGATAATTTACCCGTGATTGATTTTGAGGTGCATGAGACTGAATAATACTACACCAGTTCCTAACGCTTTTTTTGATAAGCATATAGGAAATATGAGTGGCTCTGCGGTGCGCGTGTATCTTAAGATTGTGAGGAATCTTTTGGGGTGGCGAGACGAGTTTGGTAAGGTTAAGCAAAGGGATTGGATATCACATTCGCAATTCGAAAAAACAGGATTATCAAACCGAAGTGTTACCAATGGTGTCCAAGAATTGCTCGACTTAAACCTTATTCAAACTTCAGACCATATAGGAAACATTTTAAGAAACCCACAACAACGAAAACAAGCCAAACGTGTTTACTATTCATTAATACTGGATAAGCCTGAAAATTTTGCGTTATACAACGAAAAAACCAAAGAAAATCACACGCAAAAAATGCGTTCTACAAAAGAAATTTCTTTACCAAAGTACAACGCAAATGAACGTATTCCAGACCATATACGCATAGAACAAATAAAGCAGGAACAAGAACGAAAGCAATTACAAAGAGATAGCTGGTTATAGCTATTTTTTTCTGTATTAAAAGCTAAAGCTTTTAATAAAATAATAATTGATTTAACCTAAAATAAGGAGAATTACTTCTCTTATTCTTAAAATTATCCATTGTACATTTTTAACCAAGAAATATCTGAAATAACATTAATTTAATCAGCTTGAATAGAATTTACTTGTGTCAAATTAGTAAACTTAAACTCAACATTAATGTGTCCTAAATCACAAAATATTTTTCTACCATCAATAATAGGTGTATAAGAATCTACATCTCCAAGAAATATTCCCTTACTTTCAAATTCGTCAATATCAACATCATAGTTAAAGCTATATCCTTCACACGTTTTATGTTTACTGTTGTTAATGTGCTTAACAGATACTATCTCCAGTTTCCAGTGTGGTGGTAAATCAACTAATTTTATGCCGTCATAAACACTTTGAACGTCCTTGCCGCTCAGAGAAAAAATAATATTTGTACTTGTTTCTGTCAAGCCCCTCTTTTTATAAAAAATATTTGCTCGTCCTTTACGTATAGCTAATCCTTCTCCTTTTCCAAAATGACTACAGGTAACGGAAAAATTAAATACATCACCAGAAGATAATGGAGGTATTTTGAGAGTTTTGTTATCGGCTCGTGCCATCGCTGAATACACAAAACCTTCTCGATTTGGGAAAGGGTTTAAACTAAATTCCGTTTTTGAAATTGATTGATAGTTTGATTTGAGAAAGTCTCGAGCATAATTATAAGTGAATACCAATGATACTAGACTGATCGCTATCATTAAAACTAACGATCCAATTTTAACCTTATGAAACCTACTCTTTCCATCTTTTCCAACTAAATCATAAATAACAAAAACTGCAAAAGGAATAATAACTAAGGGGATTAATGAAACAATCAAACCTACTATATATGGCCAGAATTTTATTTCCTCGGTATCTTTTTCATTATCTAACTTCGAATAAACATTTGTCTTATAAAATTTAATTAATCTATTGAGGTCATCTATTTGTGTCTTTTTGAAAACTCTCTTATCCTGAGAGCTTTCATCAAAATATTTACGCAACCAACTTGTCGAAAGAATACTACGTGTTTTTCCTTGTCCATCAGGAGGACAAATGTTCTTGCTATCAGAACTTATTCTTTTATAAAAAGGATTGTCTAAGCCTCTTGTTTTTCTTTTAATGAGGCTTTGAATTACTTCTTCATCTCTATAATAAGCAAAGAAAGCATCATTTAATTGAACAAGTTTTTGATCAGCTTCAATTTTAGTTACATTTTTTTTACCCTCGTCAATCATCCCGTAAAGGTATTAAAATCTGAATATTAGAAGAATATCTTAAAATAAATTCATTCGTGACTTAAAGTAATTTTTTTTCGATTTGGGTGATCTATGATGATTTTGGTTGTTCGTGCTGTTGTTCTTCAATGAGGTATAAAAAAATGCCTCCAATGAAATGAAGGCACACCGAGTTCAAAGTACCAGTTTGAACCGATTAATCAGCAGGAAAACAACACACGTTTTCAAGCGAACTGTAACTACTATAAGTATTATAGTTTTTTTGTCAAATAGATTAGTCAGTTCAAAATGGCTTTGAAAATTTTTAACTATTAAAATTTTCAGCCGTATGAAAAAAATCAAAGAACAGGAAGTCATCACTTCCAAAAAAGCAAGAGAACTCTTCAATTCTCTTGAAGCCAAAGAAAGATTTAAAGTTTTAGATGAGTATTACACTCTAGGCTTTTATAAAATGGCGCAACAAAAACACACCTCTTTAGAACTTCAGCAGTATTTATTGAGTCGAGGTTATCACGCAACGTATTGGAAAGGTGATAATAGAGGCTTCTACAATCCAAGGAACAGACAAACTCTTAATGTTCCAGATGAAAAATGCACGCTCACAGAAGATCAAATCATTGAACTATTCCGAAGTAGTCAAGCAACTGATTTACCACCAAAAATTGAGTGGTACAAATTTCAACTATTTAAATATTCAAATTTTAAAACCTGTTAATTATGAAAACTAAAGTTAAGAACAACGTATCGGAGAACAACAGTATAACCGTGTTCAGATACAAAATGGAAGACTTGGAAAAGAAGTTAAACCAAGAGCACGAGGAAATTAAAAACGGAATTGCAATCCCGTTAGCTAAGGATTTAGGTAATATGAAACCGAGCAAGCCAGAAGTTGATTGTACGAAAGACGTTTATACCGGCGTCATCAATGGAGCGTACAGTAAGATGATGATGTCTATTAAAAAAGAATTACAATCTGAAATTGAAGCACATCATATCATTGCGGATAAGCTGGAGGCCGATAAGAAACTCGAAGAAGCCGAGGCAGAACTTGAAAAAGCTGAGACAGATTATCGTTTGAAGAAGCGTGAGCTAGAGGCTTGTGATAAAACTATTGAGAAAAAGGCTAAGCGATACAAATGGACACGAGGTATATTATTCTTTTTAGTATTAGTAGACACGCTCATTTCAGGAACAGCACTTCAAGCTATGGGCTATCCACTCATTACGTCCTATATCTTAGGCTTTGCAATTGGAGTCGGTATTTTTCTTGTTGCAGAGTATCTGCCAGAAATCATTTCTAAAGGGAAGACTTTATGGCAAAAGCGACTGATTACGATACTAATCTTTACAGGACTCTTTGTAGTATTTTATGTACTTGGTATTTTCCGTACCACGACATTTAGTGGGAATACCGTATTTGGGAATGGCGCGGGCCCGCTCTACTTCGCCTGTCTTAACTTATTTTTCACAGCAGTAGCAACCTTGGTTGTATTCTTCGCTGGACTCACACGAGAAGAGAAGAAAATTTGGGATAAGTACAAGACTGCCGAAGGAGAAGCTATAGAGCTTAAAAAAGAAGTCGACACCTTAAAAATTAGGATTAACGACATCCGAAAAGAACAGAAGGAGTCTGAATTAGCTCGCAAACAAATTCAGATTTATGCCCATGACATGCAAGAGCTCGTTCAGCGCTTGTATGAAGAATCCCAAAAGACTTTTTACAGTACTAACTGCATACACCGAAGTGACGGTAAGGTGCCTAAGTTTTTTGAGGACGATATACCGATGCTTCCTTCATTCTATTCTAGCTTAAGTATTTAATCATGAGGAGCTGGATATATATATTGGTGATTGGGCTGACGATGTCAGCCTGCACCAAATCAGAGCGCGTTGGAACACAAATTTCCATATTAGAAGATAGAACCGAAGAAGATTTTATTGCTAAGCCAAACCCTATTCAAATCAAACAAAAATTTGGTTTAGATGAAGATTCATGGAGATCTGCAATATTTAGACATGGTCATATTAGTAGCCTTGTACATAACGAACGAGCGGAAGTTAAACTTGTTGGTGGTACTGCACTATTAGGAAACCAATTAGAGCGAGATGCTGAAGTAGAAGCGTTTTACAAGAGAACAGATTCTATTTTGAATAATCAAATTGATGCAGGTAATTATCCTTATTCTTCTATTTGGAAGCCTATTGTAGAAGAATTAGTCTACTTACAAAAAGATACGATTAACTCTACAGAACTATATGTTTATTCTGATTTACAAGAAAACAATAGTGAGTGGTTCTCGGTACATAGGTATAAAGATATGCTACAACTGGAGCGACAACCAGAGCTCGTTAAAGAGCTGTTTTTGAAGCAAGCATCTCGTCTTAAGGGAACAAATTCCAACATTAAAGTCATTGTTGTTTATCAGCCCCGAACGATAAAGGAGGATAAGGCATTTGCTTTAATGAAAGCTCTCTATGCAAGCATATTTAAGGAATTAAATCTGCCTATTGAGTTTGTATCTAACCTCAACTAAATCGATATAGATGAAGCTAGTCCTTACACTACTCCAATTCATATTCAAGATTGTTCTTATCTGCGTGTACGTGGTTACACGTGGATTAGAACTATTCCTTGGCGCAACAAATAACCTATTTCAAAAATTATTAGGAAAATGAACATTCAAAATAACATAACGTATGCTTTAGAAAAGGGCGGGGAATTCCTAGACGGGATACTTCAAAACCTTGTAGGCAGTAAACATAATTTATCTGCAAAATTCGGAAAAGAGAGTAAGCTCATTTCTGCTACTCATGATGGTTTATCCATTACAGGCACTAAGTTTCTATCAGCTAAAAAATCAAAAGAACATTTACTTTGTTTCGCACCAAGTGGTGTAGGGAAGTCTACCGTTTTTTTAACACCTAGTGCGCTTCGAATTGCGAATGCCAAAAAGCCAGCCAGTATGATTATTAATAATCCATCTGGTGAGCTTTCAAAAATGACCAATCATTTTATTAACCAAGGCTACAAGGTGTATAGCTTTGACCCTGATAATAAGGAGCAGTCTATTTATTACAATCCACTGCATCGCATACAATCATCCTCAGATATTACTAAGGTTGCTACTATGCTGGTACAGAAGAATGGTAAAAAGACCTCAGACTTTTGGGACTTAAAATCCATAGAACTTATAAGTCTTTTAATTGAATTTCTTCTCGAAAACACCTCGAAGATATATCAAAATATCGGCAATGTATATTACTTGCTCGAGAATCTTGCAGGTAATGAAGACGCTGTTAATGGTCTGTTTGCAGATAAGGCTACCGAGAGTCAATGGCGTGCATATAAGAGTGTTATTGCCAACAGCGAAAAGACCAAGTCAAATATCCTAAGCTCAGCTATTTCACATTTATCCTTTATCGGAAAAGATCCAAATCTATTGGATATAACCAGTGTAGACACCTTTGACTTTGCCAGCATGCGAAAAGAAAAAATAGTCCTTTTTCTTAATTGTAATATCACCAATATGAACTATTACAGTCCTTTGTTTGGATTATTCTTCGAACAGCTCTTTAGCGAAGTATTTAGGTCAATTCCTCAAGCCAAGGATAATAATCTCTACCTCCTTATTGATGAGCTCTCAAGCATCCCACTCCCGAGCCTTTCAAATGTCATCGCTAATGCGCGAAAGTACATGTCTATTCTTGGAGTACTTCAGAGCGAAAACCAACTGTATGAGAACTATGGCCAGTACAACGCCAAAAGTATTCTCAATAATGCCTGCAAGGTATATATGACGGGACTGAACGATGAGTGTGACCGTATTTCAAAAGCTTTAGGAGAGTATCAATACTATGAAGATAAGGATAAAAAAATCCTCAGAAGTAGAGCACTTATGACAGGTTCAGAAATTAGAACTATGCCGAAGGATAAAGTAATAGTCATTCCCAATGGTGGTATGAAGCCATTGCTGTGCAAGGTTAAGCCCTATTACAAAATCAAGGCTTTTGTAAAGGCTATGGAGATGGATCTACCTGAAGATTACAGCCCTGAAAATAATCCAAGTTATCGTATTCAATATCTACCGCTTGATACCTACAGCAAGAAAAAAACTGCATCAGGAGAAGAAAATAATAACCTAAAAACAAAGCAAGATGAAATTAATAACTAAGGAACTCGAGAAAAGGTTTGCTCAAGTTGGCGACCAGTCGGAAAAAGAAAATCCAACCTTTATTGCCAAGTTCTTTGATCCTGTTGGTTCTGGAACGTGGTATGCAACGGAATATAATCCGGAAACAAAAATTTGTAATGGCTACGTTACTGGACTTGCCTTTGATGAATGGGGTTCTTTTTCAATCACAGAATTAGAATCTATTGTAAGACCCTTTGGCTTAAGAATAGAGAGGGATATCCATTTTACCGAGATGAGCTATCACGACCTCGTGCCGCCAAAACCAAAGAAGCGTAAGCTAGAGCTCCAAGAATTAAAAGAAAGTAAATCACCAGAAAACGATCAAGAACGCTAATGGAACCGTTTAGCTTTTCATCACTCTATGAGTATTTGGATTGTGCTTTTAAGGACAATCCAAATCCTTCATGGGATGAAATTAAATATGCTAAAAAAGAATATTGGAAAATATATTACAAACACTACCGAAGAGAAAAGAGAATCAAGAGGAAAGAATTCTCACTTGGCTTTTATCCAAAACAGCTAGAGCAAATACACCAAAAAAGAGGTGATAAAAGCGTATCACAATTTTTATATGATGCTGTTAACAGACAACTTACATCTCAAGAGACACTTCAAGTAGATACGGATGTTTTTCGTGAAGTACACCAACAGTTACGAACACTCATTAACCTGATGGAAGAGTCCTTAGATAATGAAGCTTCAGATGCTCTTGAAGAGTTACTAGAGCGAATTGAACAACTTGAAGATAGCTTTTTACAACTATTAAATCCATAGATCATGATAATTAAGAGTAAATCCATAAAGTCTAAAAAGGCACTTGAAAATACTATCCGCTATATTCTTACCAAAGAAAACCATAAGCAACTCGGCTTCATTATCAATCGTTACATCAAGGGCGATAGAAACTTTGATAAAAAAATGCAGGAAGCACAAAGTGACCTTATCAAAGAACAAAAATTGCTAGAGAAGCGTATTAAAAATATGGTAAGCCAATTCAGCGAGAATGAATCGAAACGCAATATTGAAAGGCGTAATAAAAATATTGCCTATCACGAAATCATATCATTTCACAAGGCTGACACTGACAAGCTACCAAAGAAAGTACTCCTTAAAATTGCTCGAAAATATGCAAAGGAACGCTCACCTAACTCAATGGTGATAAGTACCATGCATTCAGACAAAGATCACCTGCACATCCACAATGTTATTTCAGCAATCGAATTTGCTACAGGGAAGCCAGTGCGTCTATCTCGAAAAGAATTTAAAGAGGTGAAAATGCGTATGGAGCAATTTCAAGAAAAGGAACTTGGACTTACCTTCAGTAAGGTGAATCATTCTAAAAAAAAAGAAGCGATGCTTCAGCTTGATATTGAACGAGAGCTAAACTTAAGAGGGAAACGAAGTGAACGTCAAGAGTTACGTGATATTTTAGTTGAAGTATTTGCTCGTATCCGTACTGAAGAAGTAAATAAGAAAGAATTTGAAAAAGCAGGAATCCAATTTTATTCAAGAGCTGGTAAGATTGTCGGCGTCCAAGGTTTCAAAAGACGCTATCGACTAAAAACATTAGGTTTTGATCCTTCACGAATATCAATAGAAAAAGAGCAAAAACGTATGACGGAATTAAACAAATTAAAATCTCGCAAGAATAAAGACCGAGAACAGGAGCGTTAATGCTATGATACAATTAAATACATAACCCGAGCATTATGATGAGCAAAACCACATTTTTTAACACCATAGAAAAAACCTTAGACCAAACACCTTTTGAAGACATCATTAATTATGATGAAACTCTTATTAAAGAACTTAAGAAAAAGACCAACAGTGAAATTGCTCAATTTCATTTGTGTATGCTGGAGTTGAGAAGAGAACTTGATACTTTTGAAATTAACAAAGTTGCGCGTTCACAGGGCCTTGCTCCTAGTCGAGAAATATTTAATAGATTTTGCAATGGCATCATTGCTTCTGGAGAAGATTTTTACAATCAAGCCAAAGAAGGAAAAGGATTTCTGGAGTCTAAACTTCAGAAGAATCCTGAAGAAATTAAGCAACTCTATTACGAAGGTTTAAACTTGGTATCATCAGCTGCTTTTTATGAGAATAAAGGACTCGGTGCAGATTGGGACTTATTATTACGTAATGAAAAAAGACGACAGGAGTTAGAGCAACAGGTACATAACAAAGACGAATTAGAGCGATAAGACTATCGCAACAAACAAAAATACAAGACAGGACGAAGAAATTCTCCTGTCTTCTTTTTTTGGGTAAGAACGGATTCCAAAGGTGTCCTTTGGCAAGATCGCTTTTGAAAAAGGTCGTTAGAACTGTTCAAAAGCAATCTTGCCCAGCTATGTCTTAAAAGTTTCAACGACTTAAGTCATCGCTGGTTGCAAATGTTCAAAAAGCTATACGGTAGGCGACTTTGGACATTTGCTTCCTTATAAAGGACAAAACGTTTTACAGGGGATTTGTTTTACAAATGTTTTACAGGAAATAAAAAAAGTAGTGCCTTTTTAAAGAAACTACCTTATTTAAATGCAAAAAGCACTGAAAATCAGTGCTTTTACTTAGTAGCGGGAACAGGACTCGAACCTGTGACCTTCGGGTTATGAGCCCGACGAGCTACCTACTGCTCTATCCCGCGATATGATTTCCTAATTTCACTTAGCTTTTAACTTTCGGTTCATAATGCCGACAGAAATATTGGACTGCAAATATACAATGCTTTTTAATTTTAACAAGCATTAAAGCAAAAAAATAGCGTTTAAAATTTATTAAACGCATAGTATCAATTTAATTAAAACCTAAGTATTGTTTTTTAATCATCATTATCGTCTTCTGTGTCTAAGGTTGCTAATGATCCTTTCATATTAACTTCATCTAAATCAAAATCTATAATATTAGGCAACTTCCCTTTTAAGGCTGCATAGTTACCCTTAAAACCATTGTTACTTAAAAGTAGGGTCTTAAGGTTGGTTAATTGTGCCAATTCGCCCGGTAAATTACCGTAGAAAGCGTTATTGGATAATATTAATTCTTCTAATTGTCCCAATTCACCAATAGATGAAGGAATTGTACCTAATAAATTATTATCAAAAAGACTTAATACTTTCAAAGATTTTAAATTAGAAATACTAGAAGGTAATTTCCCAATTAATCGATTACTACTGAGTATCAAAGTATCTAATTTGATAAGATTTCCGATTGAGGAAGGAATCTCACCAAAGAAATTATTATTGTATAATTCTAACGTTCTAAGGTTGGTCAGCTTACCAATATCTGAAGGGATAGCACCGCTGAAATTATTTGAAAACAACTTCAACTCTTCAAGGGCTAACATGCTTGTCAACTCACTTGGCAATTCTCCTTCTAATTTATTGAATGAAAGATTTAATATTTTTAGAGATTTTAAATCAGAGATTTCACTAGGTAAATTACCATTGAGATTATTAAAGCTAAGGTTAATAGCCGTAACCTTATCATTTTCTATTGTTATACCGTACCAATCAGAAACTGGTTGGTCCATATTCCAAGAAGTGTTCCAAGATTTACCATTAGTTGCATTGTAAAGCGCAACCAGTGCGTCTTTTTCGCTTTGGGATACGTCGGCAAATGTAAATGCAGAAAGCAAGCAACATAGTAGAGTTAATTTTAAAGTTTTCATAATAGCTAGATTTTGTGGAGGGGCACAATAATGTATCGAATATAAAACCTATTTCTACAAACTACAAATTTTTTCGACGAAACGCACTTATTTAAAAATAAATATTTGATTTTTAAACACTTAATATTTTTACTGTTCTATGCTTTCTGCTTGAAAATTAATAATTTCTTGACCTTCCGTAGTCACTGAAATCTGGATGGGATTGCAACAAATCTCACAATCTTCAATGTATTTTTGATGATTTTGAGACATATCTATAAGCATTGATATTTGCTCCCAACAATAAGGACATTGAAAGAAATATTCTTCCATTAGTTTAAACGCTCTATTTGTTCTTGAATAGTTTCCCAATCGGTCATAAGCTTTTCTAAATCTATTTTTTTGGCTTGATAAGAATCAAAAAAAACAGGATCAGATACTGTTTCATCATAATTGGTTGCAAGTGCGACATCATCATTTTTTATGTCCTTTTCGAGCTGATTGATTTTAGATTCAACATTGCTCAATTTATTATTTAGGGATTTTAGTTTTTTCAGATCTTCATAGCTCTTTTTACTACTATTTGTCTTAGGCTGTTTTGCAACAATCGTTCGTTTCTCTGCTTCCCTTAAGTTTTCTAGGTTGCGTTGCTCTAAATAGTAATCTATATCTCCTAAATATTCTTTTATGTTTTGGTCTTTAAACTCGTAGACCGTATTTGTCAACCCTTGTAGAAAATCTCTATCGTGTGAAACCAAAATCAAAGTTCCTTCAAACTTTTTTAAAGCCTCTTTTAGTACGTTTTTAGATTTAATATCCAGATGATTTGTAGGCTCATCCATTATTAAAACATTAAGGGGTTGCAATAATAATTTTGCTAATGCCAATCTATTACGTTCACCACCAGAAAGCACTCTAACATATTTCTCCACTTCCTCTCCTCTAAACAAAAATGAACCTAAAATATCACGAACTTTACTTCTGTTGGTTTCATTAGCAGCATCAATCATAGTATCTAAAACCGTTTTACTTCCGTCTAAATATTCAGCCTGATTTTGAGCAAAATAACCGATTTGTACATTATGTCCCAAAGTGAGTTGTCCTTGATATTCTATTTCACCGACTATAATCTTTGCTAATGTCGATTTGCCTTGACCATTTTGACCAACAAAAGCCGTTTTTGTATCTCGGGGAATTGATAAATCTACACCATGCAAAACTTGTAAATCTCCATAATTTTTAGAAATATTCTCCATTTCTACCACAACTTTTCCTGGCGTTATGGAAACTGGAAAATTTAAGGTCATAACGCTGTTATCGTCTTCATCTACCTCAATTCTGTCAATACGATCTAGTTTTTTAATTAAAGATTGCGCCATTGTGGCTTTAGAGGCTTTTGCCCTAAATTTCTCAATTAGTTTTTCTGTTTGCTGTATCTGCTTTTCTTGGTTTTTTTGCGCCGATAACTGTTGTACTTTCATTTCCTTTCTGAGCTCTAAAAACTTAGTGTAAGGCTTGTTATAATCATAGATGCGCCCTAAGGAAATTTCTATTGTGCGATTGGTAACATTATCTAAAAACATTTTATCGTGAGATACAATAACTACAGCTCCTCTGTAATTTTTTAAAAAATTCTCTAGCCAAATAATCGATTCAATATCTAAATGGTTGGTAGGCTCATCTAAAAGTAAGAGGTCATTATTTTGAAGTAAGAGCTTTGCCAATTCTATTCGCATTCTCCAACCACCAGAAAAGGTATCCGTAAGCTTATTAAAGTCGTTACGTTTAAATCCTAAACCTTGAAGAATTTTTTCAGTCTCACCTTGGTAATTGTAGCCTCCTAAGATTTCGTATTGATGTTGAATCTCATTTAAATCTATCATTAATTGGTTGTACGATTCGCTTTCGTAATCTGTTCGCTCAGCTAATTGAATGTTAATCTCTTCGAGTTTTGCTTCACATGCTTTAATAGCCTTAAAAGCTTCGTAAGACTCTTCCAAAACCGTCTTTCCAAAGTCAAAATCAATATCTTGTTTTAAGAATCCAATCTTTAAATCTTTGTCTGCTGCAATTTGTCCCGTGTCTGCTTCCTGTTCTTTAGATAAGATTCTGAGCATTGTAGATTTACCAGCTCCGTTCTTTCCGATTAGCCCTATACGATCGCCAGCACCAAGTTTAAAGGTAATATCTTCAAACAGGTATTCACCTTGAAAGGAAATTGATAAATTATGAATGTTTAGCATAAATATTTTGAATCACACGATTGCAATTAAAGTTACAATTGTTACAATATAAGAATTGTAAAAAATTATCTTTGTATTGTTTTAAAAACGCAAAAGTAAAGGTTTTCAATATGATAAGAAAAGGAATGAAACTTTATAGTATTCTTTTTGGCGCATGTCCCAAATGCCACAAAGAATCTATGTACACCGTTAAAAATCCTTATGTACTTTCCGATACATTAAAGATCAATGATAATTGTTCGCATTGTAACACTAAATACCGAATGGAACCTTCGTTTTTCTATGGTTCTATGTATGTGAGCTATGCTGTAGGCATTGCCTTTGCTGTCGCTGCTTTTGTAATTAGTTATCTAATGTTTGAGTCTTCGATTACAGTAGCCTTCATTTCCATTATACTGACATTGATTGGTTTTATGCCTGTTATAATGCGTTTATCCCGTAATATTTGGATTAACCTTTTTATGAGTTACGATAAGGAGTTGGCTAAAAAGTAACAACCCATAATAGCTCACAAAAGAAAGTTTTTTTACCCTTACACTAAGAAACGGCGAATGTCTATTTCATGATCTAAAGAGGCATCGTTTTCAATGAAATTAAAAAGTTTTTCTGCAACATAGGGTGCAATCATGACTCCTCTTGTACCTAAGCCGTTTAACACATACAAATTTTGATGTTCATGATGTCTACCAATTAACGGTCGTCTATCTTTTACTGTTGGTCTTATGCCTGCAACATGACTAATAACTTCAAAATCGCATTTAATAAAAGTTTTTAATTTAATAATCAATTCATTTTTTCCTTCTTCAGTAGGTAAATGCGTTTTGTCTTTCCAATTATAAGTAGCACCAACATAATATGTATCGTTATCGATTGGGATTATAAATACTGAAGATTTAATACCAAAGTCTATCTGTAAATCTGGAGCTTTAATGGTCAGCACCTCCCCTTTTGTACCATTGAGTGGAATATGATTAAAGTAAGGGTTCTTTATTACCCCAAAGCCTTCAGCAAATACGATATGCTTGCCTTTTATATCTTCATATTGTATTGAAGTTGCTTTAATTTGAAGCTTTTCATATCGAAGTTGCTGTTCCTCTAAACTATCGTTTTGTTTTAAAAAGCTCTTGTAAGCTTTTATTAATGTTTTAGTATCCAATCGACCCGCATGTAGTACTTCTCCATATCCAAAAGGGGCATCGATGCATCTATTTGTATTTTTTATAAGTTGTGTAGAAAGATAAGGTTCTAGTTTGGGTTTGTCAGTGGCATTAAACCAAAGGTTTTGTTCTTCAATAGAGGCAAACCGTCTTAAGAGTTGAAGCTTATAATCTATCTTAATATTTAAGTCTGATTCTATTTTTTTGTAAACTGGTAAAGCAATGTTTAGTTGTTCTTTGGCTTTCCAAACTTCAGAGAAACGCTTAAGAATTACAGGATTGTACAGCCCAGCAGCGACTATGGAGGATTTTTGGGAACTATCATCAAATACCACAAAAGTTTTATGGTTTGTTCTTAATTGCTCACAAAAAGTAATGCTTGCTAGTCCACACCCCACTATGATATAATCCACTTCTTTCATTATTGCAAAAGTAAGCAACGAAATAATCTCATTTTATAAATTATATAGTTTTTAATACATCATAGCTTAAATTCAACATGACATTTGGATATAAAAAACGCCCACTTAATAAGTGAGCGTTTGTATAATTTATGATGTGAGTTGATTAGTAACTCCACATATCTTGTTCAAAGTTTCTAATTTTGTCTTTGATACGTTCTGACTCTAAAAGTTGCATCAATGCATTTTCAGCAATATACTCTTTAACTTCTCTGTCACCATAAACGTTTTCCTCTTTATAGATTATACCGTGAAAACGGCGACTATTTAGTAAGTGGTCAAACGATATTGGTGAAGCACTATTACTATTATTAAATGCTTTAGCTTCATGTAATATCTCTCTCACTTCTGGGAAAAATACCCAAAACATAGCAATAGGTTCACTATTTTCAGAGTTTTCATCGTCAATAAAGTTAACATCTGGTGCAGCAGGAGCTATACCTAAAATACGATACTTTAATTCTCCCTGACGCTTATCAAAATACCAAAGGCCTTTGATTAAATAGGAATTAATATCCGCAGGTCCGATTTCTCTTCGAATCACATATTCTTCTGGTAATTCATCTTCACCCACACCATTCTCATTCATGTAATCAATACCAGCATCAGTAATTCTTGTCATAGTTAATGATGCTTCGAGATCCTTTAAAGTACGCTCTTCCGTAAAATACGAATCTGCATATACCTTAGAAATCATACCACTTTCCATATTTTCTTTTAAAACCTTGTATAATGACTTTCTATCATCACCTAGGTTTTCTTCTACAGGAAAATATAAAGGAAAGTTAACACGCTCATCTAAAACAACTTTTTCCCAAACCATTTTAGAAAACAAGATGTCTCTATCACCAACATAACCATATTCTAGTGGCTTATCGTTGTCTAAGAGTAACTCTGCTTCAGTTTTCATACCAATTTCCTCAGGAATTTTGGCATTAAGGATATTAGCCTGTGCAAACACTGTATGTGTAGCAAAGAATGCTAATCCTACATATATAATACGCTTCATTTTCATCTTAATTAATAATTTGGGTTTAAATATATAAACTTGTTCTATTAGTTGGTCACCTCAACAACAACAGGAGATACGTTTTTCAACCTGTATGAATTATTACCTTGAATCTTAGCTTTAATATCAAAGATTGTAATATTGTCTCCTCGACGCGCTCTTTTTATAGCAGCTTTAGCTTGAGAATTCATTTTAGTACCTGATACGTTTACAGTAGGTTGTCCAGGGACTTTAATCTTAAATGATGTCGTTTGGATTGGTAAATCAAATACAAAATCATCTAATTTAGCACCAACAGTACCAACTTCTACATTACGCTTAGGTAATTTTACGACACCCGACTGACCAGATATTGTACCTGTTGGTGCCGGAATATCTTTAATTCTAAATGTTTTGCTATCAGTAGCTTTTGAGCCATCATCTAATGTTGCAGTAACATTAATTGTCATTTCCTTACCTGTTCCTGCGTTTACTACATATTTTCCTTGACCTGCAACTTTCGATAAACCAGGTCCACTAGCACTTACCTTATTGTCTGGTACACCAGCAAAGGAAATAGTCATAGGATTTGCAACACCACGGTAAACAACGTTCATCTTATCAGCAGATATTGTAGCTGAGTTTGGTCTAGGTACTACGACGTAATTACCAACAATATCAATCTCTAATGGCTTACCATCTTCTAAGAAGGTAAACTTACCATCAATTTTATGCTCGCCAACATTACCAACATTAAAGTCTAGCTTTGCAGCACCTGTAGAATCTACGGCTTCTGCAACATTGATTTCTTGACCTTGTACAGAAAGTTTAGTTGGTGTTACATTAGCATATTTTCCTAAAACAACTTTACCTTGAAACTTCTCACCTGCAAAAAATGCTGATTTATCCGCTAAGACAATCGCTTGATACTTTTTAAGCGATACAGCTTCATCTAAAGAGTTTCCTAAAAACAAATTGAATAAATTGGTTTCCGTTACCTTAACATCATTCTGCATCGCAGTCAACTTTGTATATGACGCAATAGCTGGAAATCCTTGGAAATGATAATTTAAATAATCAATTTTCTTACCAATTTTCTTATTCTCTACTTTATTTAGATTAAAGCGCTCATCAAAACGCTCAATGGCTTTTTGATATTTTACGTCAGTTCCTAAAATTTCTTTGATTTCATCTTTATAAGCTTGAATTGTAGCTACAACCTCATCACCTTTCTTAGTGTAACGGTCGCCTGTAAACCACATCTCATCTAAGATATCGGTTTTATCCATAGCTTCAAACGGTAGTTCTCCTGTTTCAGGGTCAATCTTGTAACCACCTTCTCTTAGTAAATCTTGCTTTAACGTTTCTATGTATTTATAGAATTTATCAGAAGCGGCACTAACTAAAGTCGCTTTGTTCGCTGGTACAGCAAACTCTGCTGGTTTTTCTTCTGCCTTTGTCTCTAAATCCGCTAATAAGGCACCATTCTTTTCACCAGCTACGGTATTTGAAGCCGAAAATTTAGCTTCCATCAAACCGAAAGCGGATAGTACTTCCTTAGACATATTCATCGCCATCATAGCAATAAATACTAAGTACATTAAGTTAATCATTTTCTGCCTTGCAGATAATTTTCCTCCTGCCATTGTAATTTAGTTTTTAAATGTTAATTAATTAAATTGATTACTCTAAAAACTAATTAGTTTTTGTTCATTGCAGATAACATACCGCCATATACACCATTTAATGATGAAAGGTTAGATGCTAAAGATTGCATTTGTTCTTTTAACTTCGTCGCATTTTCTACTGCCTCTTCGTTAATAGCAGCTTGACGATTAGCGCTTTCCATCTGTACTTTATAAAGACTGTTTAAAGACTCCATTTGTGCAGCTGCTAAAGATAGTTCTTCACTGTATTTCTTTTGAGCTGTCATTGAATCTACCGTTGGGCTGATATTCTTAGCAGCTCCTTCAAAATTTTTGATGCTATCACCAAGGCTAGCCATAAGCTCACCATCGATCTTAGCTTCTTTTAATAAATTATCTAGTTTTTTAGATAATAGACCTTCAGCGTCTTTTGGCTCTTCTTTTTTCTTTTTGCCTCCCAATGAATTTCCACCGGCTAATTCAGGATATACCAAAGACCAGTCTAATTCTGATTGTTGTCTTTCAAAAGCAGAGTAAGTAAATACTAGGGCTTCAACAATCATACCTATAGTTAAGATCTCTGAACCGTATGGCCAGTGTTGTATTTTAAATAATGCTCCAACGATTACGATTGCTGCTCCTAATCCGTAGATCATGTTAGTGATTGTGATTTTACCTTTCTGTGCCATAATTTGTTTAGTTTTTTAGTTTAAGTTAATGGATAAATAACTTAAGTAGGTTAATTTAATTGGGTTTGTATTTTAATATTATTAATTCGTAGCTGCGTTTTTAGTCACTTCAGTCCCCATGTAGTCCTGAACTGTTCTAAATCCGATGTAACTTCTAGCAGAATCTGCATATTCATAATCTCTAGAACTTACTTGTAAGAAATAGGCAACATCTTTCCAAGATCCACCCCTTACAACCTTACGTGTATTATCAGGGTCGTTTACATTTGGATTGATTGTTGAAGAAAACTCATAAGATGAAGGATCGTAGGAACCTGCCACCCATTCTGACACGTTACCTGCCATGTTGTATAAGTTAAAGTCATTTGGGTCGTAAGCATCTGCTTCAACAGTATAAAGTGCTTGGTCAGCTGCATAATCTCCTCGTAACGGCTTAAAGTTAGCCATAAAGCATCCTCTATCATTTTTAGTGTAAGGACCTCCCCAAGGATAAGATGCTCCTTGAAGTCCACCACGAGCAGCATATTCCCATTCTGCTTCAGATGGCAATCTATAAGAGTTTACAGGTTGTCTTCCCTTACTCTTTTGGTAACCATTATGGTATAATGTTCTCCATTGACAAAATGCTCTTGCTTGTTTCCAAGATACACCAACTACTGGATATTCACCATAAGCATCATGCCAAAAGTAATCGTTATGCATAGGTTCATTATAAGAATATGCAAAATCTCTAATCCAAGCTGTAGTGTCTGGATAAACTTCAACTTCTTCCTGTTGAATCACCTCAGAACGCTTTAAGTTTCTATCTCTTGCAGCTTTGGCAATATCCATGTACGTATATTGAAACTTAAATTGTTTTACATCCCAAGTGCGTTGTCCATTATAAGACTCTTCCAATGGTAAGTACATACCATCCATTACCTCAGCATATAACTCATCTGGGTAATCATCCGTATCAAAATACAACTCTGCCTCACGATTAATTTTTCTTTGCTCATTACCATAAGTATTAAGCATGTAACTTTCGTAAGCATTCATCTCATCAGGGTTTGCATCTACGTAAGCAAACTCACCTATGTCGCCATTACCAGGAGTTTTTCCTTCCAAATCTGCCATTTCAGCTAGATTTTTTCTTAAGATAGAATCACGTACCCAAAATACAAATTGACGGTATTCGCTATTTGTAATTTCGGTTTCATCCATGTAAAAAGCACGAACTGTTGCTGTTTTTGTAGGAGCATCTTGTACACCTGCAATATCATCATCAGATTTACCCATAATGAAAGCTCCTCCAGGTACTAATGTCATACCATAAGGCTTCTCTGGGTGCCATTTTTTACCTTTAACACCTACTAATTGTCCGCGGTCTCCAGAGTTACAACTGGCTACCAAAACCAATACAGTGGTTAGTAAAATAAACTTCTTAATATTCATAGTAACTCGAGGTTAAATTAGTCGTCCTTAATTTTAAGGTCGTAAACATATTTATATATTTTTTAAAATACAACTTTTTTCTTATTTATTTTGCATTTCACCCTTGAAAAATGCACTTCGTCGACAAAGAATATGTTAAATATCGATGAAGTACCTATTTTAAAAGCTATTCTTCCGATATGCTTTATACCATCGTTCTGGTATTTCACCCTGCGTAGCTGACACGTAATCGGAATGCATGCAAGGTAATAACGTATGCTTTTTTAATTTATTATTAACATTTGGTAAAAAAGGAATCTCTATCCACCACCTCCCCGTTTTTAAACTCTTATAAAAAATAAGTTCATCTTCTTCTACCAATACATTATACTTTTGATACTGTTTTTCATTAGTAAAATCGTCATCACTTACACGGCAATTTACTCCTTCCACAAAATACCAGATCATTTGTGCCATTAACATTGAAGTGGCACTGTCGTTTTTTGATTTGTGATATTCGTAAATCCCAATTGACGACACCTTATTACTTATACCGGCATAACGTGTAATGGCACATATCTCTTTACCTGAAAAACCATTAGGTGAGTATTTCTGGTTATCACTTACTTCCGCTGCTCTTACCGATTTTAAATCCACAGATACAATATGAGCATCCCTAAGTAGTGGCTCAACTCTATTTATATCTCCAGAAATCTCACCAAGGCGATAAGCTTCAAAATAAAGCTTTTCCATAAGGTCTATTTCCTCTTGCGAATTGAAATAAGTCTGATATCCAATTGTTGAATAGTTAAACAGGTTATAAGGCTCTTCAACAATAATTTTACCGACATAGCTATTGTTTTTTATTGGAAGATTGGCATCCCCCAAATCAAAATTAGTATCTATATTGACAATGTTAACCATTGGCATTACAGAATCGTAAGCACGGTAATTAGCATAAGTCAAGTCTTGACTTCCACCAAGTATTATAGGTATGATATTTTTTTCTACCAAAACGGTAATTGCAGTTCTGATAGCAAAATAGGTATCCTCAACTGTTTCACCAGGTTCTATATCACCTAAATCAGCCATTGTTGTATGCCAATTGCCAGGAAACAGTGTGTAAAATGTTTTTCTTACAGATTCAAAGTTAATATTGGCACCCATATAATTAACATCATTTCGGGTTTCTTGAACACCAATGATTGCTAATTGCACATTTTCTAAATCTGGAATGCCATTTTGCCTGGAGTGGATTTTAATCTTTTTGCCTAGAGCTTGTTGCGCTATTAGTTCTGTATGAGCTAAAACTGCATCTGAAACAGGCGTTAAAAAATTAAAATTCATAAAGTATTACTTCTTTTTAGTCGTAGCTTTTTTTCTGGCTTTCTTTTTTGGAGCGTTTTTTTCTAGTATCGCTTTGGCTTCTTCTAAAGTCATATCAGAGACATCAACTGTCTTAGCTAGCTCAACTTTCTGCTTACCTTTTATAACATTATGTCTTCCCCATCTTGCTTTCTCTACACGTATACCTTCATCTTCCCAAACATGAATAAGCTTATCTTTTTCCTTTTGGATTTTATCTTCGATCAAAGTTACGATGTCTTCTTCAGATAAATTGTCCCAATCGTATTTTTTATTCACGTTTATAAACATATTGTTCCATTTAATAAATGGTCCAAAACGTCCTTTGCCTTTTGTAACCTCTAACCCTTGGTAATTATATATAGGAGCATCTGCTTTTTCTTTCTCCTTAATATATACTATGGCCTCGTCTAACTCCACACTTAGAGGGTCGACTCCTTTTGGTAACGACACAAACTTTTTACCAAAACGCACATAGGGGCCAAAACGACCGATATTAACTTCAACCTCGTCATCTTTGTAATGCCCTAGAGCCTTTGGGAGTTTAAACAAGTCCATAGCCTCTTCAAAAGTGATGGAACTTAATTGTTGCTCTGGTGACAAACTTGCAAACTTAGGTTTTTCCTCGTCATCTATGGTACCAATTTGCACCATAGGACCAAACTTACCTAGACGCACACTAACTTGGCGGCCAGACTTTGGGTCGGTTCCCAAGATACGTTCGCCAGATTCGCGCTCAGCATTTTCTTGTACATCTTCTACTTGTGGATGAAAGCCTTTGTAGAAATCTTTCATCATTGCACGCCAATCCTCTTTACCTTCAGCAATATCATCAAAGCTTTCCTCTACTCTAGCTGTAAAGTTGTAATCGAGAATGTTTTCAAAATGATTGACCAAAAAATCGGTGACAATCATACCTATATCAGTTGGTACTAACTTGCCTTTATCTGAACCTACACGTTCCGTTAAGCTTTTTTCAGCAACTTTATTCGCTTCTAAAATGAGTTGCGTATAGCTACGCTCAGTACCATCAACACTGCCTTTTTCTACATAATTTCTATTTTGAATCGTAGAAATAGTAGGGGCATAAGTAGATGGACGACCAATACCTAGCTCTTCTAACTTTTTAACCAAAGATGCTTCTGTGTACCTTGCCGGGGGCCTGGTGAAACGTTGGGTAGCCGTAATGTAATTGTTATCTAAATCATCAGATACTTTTAAGTTTGGCAATAAACCCGATTGTTCTGTATCTTCATCATCCGTACCTTCTAAGTAGACCTTTAAGAAGCCATCAAAGGTTATAATTTCTCCATTGGCTGTGAATTGTTCTTTTACAGCTTCTGAAGCATTTATCTTAATCTTAACGTTAGTACGCTCTAACTTTGCTTCGCTCATCTGAGATGCGATGGCACGTTTCCATATTAAATCGTATAACCTTGCTTGATCACGTTCTGCTCCAACAGAATGATTTGCAAAATTCGTAGGTCTTATGGCCTCGTGAGCTTCTTGCGCACCTTTGGATTTGCCTTTATAATTTCTTGGGTTACTATATTCTGAACCGTAAGCTGAAACGATTTCGTTTTCCGCACCTTTTTTAGCCTCATCAGATAAATTGACACTGTCAGTTCTCATATAAGTAATAAGACCCGCCTCATATAATCGCTGTGCATTACTCATTGTTCTACCTACAGAGAAACCTAATTTTCTTGATGCTTCTTGTTGTAAAGTAGAAGTTGTAAATGGGGGCGCTGGTGATTTTTTTACAGGTTTTTTCTCCAAGTCTGCAACTTGGTAAGTTGCTTGAAGATTTTTATTTAAAAACGCTTCAGCTTTTGCCTTTGAGCCAAAGTTTTTTGGCAGCTTTGCTTTGAAAGTAGAACCATCTGCAGTCGTAAACTCAGCATCTACCCTGTAGGATGCTACTGGATTAAATTCTTGAATTTCACGCTCACGCTCAACAATCAATCTCACCGAAACAGACTGTACTCTTCCCGCAGATAAACCTCCTTTTACTTTTCTCCATAAGACCGGTGACAATTCGTAGCCTACAATTCTGTCCAATACGCGTCTCGCCTGTTGTGCATCAACCAAATTGTAATCTATACTTCGAGGGTTATCGATTGCTTTATTAATGGCACTTTTTGTGATTTCATGGAATACAATGCGCTTTGTTTTCTCTTTATCTAATTTTAAAGTCTCTGCCAAATGCCAAGCTATAGCCTCTCCTTCTCGATCCTCATCACTTGCCAACCAAACCGTCTCTGCTTTCTTGGCCAGTTCCTTTAGCTTTTTAACCACATCTTTTTTATCCTTAGAAACTTGGTATTTGGGCTTAAAGTCGCCTTCGACATCGACTCCAAGTTCCTTTGAAGGCAAGTCTGCAATGTGACCAAAACTAGACTCTACCTTGTAATCTTTTCCTAAAAATTTTTCTATGGTTTTTGCCTTTGCAGGTGACTCAACTATGACTAGATTCTTCGGCATTATTTATTTTTTTGAGGTTACAAATGTATATGAAAATTAAGTTACAATCCTAATTTGGTCTAAAATACCATACATTTTATCGTGGTTTTAACAATTAATAAAACTAAAAAAGCCCTGCATTGCGCAAGGCTTTAAATATGTTTAGTAGACTCTTAAAAATTAATACGAATATGTTATTGGCTCTGGAAAATCTTCGACATTTAAGATAACCTCATTTGCACCATCAACTTGTAAAGGTGTTAAATCAAAAGATTGCCCTCGCTGAAACACAGCCAAGCAAGCTTCATTATTGGTTAGGATAAACTTTAAATTTCGTTGCGGTGGATCGGATTCTAAAACACCACCTGAGTCCACTAATTCCAAAACCCAACTCTCACCGCTACATCCACTCGAGGAAATTTCGATATTTAAGCAATCTTCACTTGTTTCGGCACTCACCAAAGTATAGAAAGCGGATTGTGCATTTTGGTAAAGTTCATTATCTATAATAGTGGTAAAATCACATACCATAGATGATGGTTGGTCGTCATCGTCATCGCATTGCATACATAATAATGATGCTGCGAATAACAACATTACACTTAGTTTATGGATTTTCATGGCTTATATTTTAATAATAAGATGCAAAAAATTCCGAATGGTTGCGTTAAGGTGTTGTATTTTTTTCTAGACTAAGACTTTCAATTTCGTCATCAAAACCCACAATTTCTTTATAAACAAAATACATTGGTAAAAATGCAAATGACGCTGTTACATAGATACCAATACCACACATGAGCATCCCCACTATAGCTGCCAAAAAACCTGAAACAATTACAAGACCAAAAGTAATAAACCATTTTTTGTTTCCTATCTCAAAACTTAACTTAACAATTTCTGAAACAGATTTATCCGGATTAAAAGCATATACAACAAATACATAAGATAGCGGTACGATAGCATAAATTAGAGGTACTACACATAGTAAAACACCTGCTAAATTTATACCTACATATGCCAAACTAAGTTTTATAGTCTTTCCTAAATATTGTTTCTTAAAAAAATAGAAATAATCCTCCCTACCCATTTGTTCGAGGTCTTTTAGCTTACAAATTCTATAAAATGCTGATTTAAGCCCAAGACCAATGGTACTCATGGCAAAAATCGCAAATAGATAGAGTATAAACATTACAACCAATGCAATAGGATTAAATTCAGGTTGAGCATATGGATCATAGGTATCATACGAACTTGAATAGGCATCTGCTAGCCCCATAAATATAAGCGGTATATATATAACCATTATTAATGGTATTGCCAATACAACATTTAAAAGGAGAGTAACCAAACCTTGAACCCATGTTTTCTTAAATAACTCAATAGATTGATTAAATAATGTTCCGAAATCTAAAGTTTTTGCATTTTGTATACGACGTTGTATTTCTGTAATGTTCATTTTAACTGCGATTATTAGTTAGTGCCTCAAAAGTAAATCTTTTTTAAGACCTACTCAAAACCATTATTATGACTGTCACTTTGTCACAAAGTCTAAAATAATCTTATCTTTGCATGCTTATTGACAAAAATTAATTAAGGTAAGATTTCCATTTTCATGGGATATATTATGGAAAAGATAATAGACGAAAATAAACAAGGCAAATCTTTAGTTTTAGACCAAAAAGAGGGTAACGAAAAAAAACTCTTTATTGAGAGCTATGGTTGCCAAATGAACTTTAGTGACAGTGAGATTGTGGCTTCAATCTTATCGGAACAAGGTTTTAACACCACTAAAAGTATTGAAGACGCGGATTTGGTTTTGGTGAATACCTGTTCTATTAGAGATAAGGCAGAACAAACTGTTAGAAAGCGTTTAACCTATTACAACAAGGTTAAAAAGCGTAACCCAGACATGAAAGTAGGTGTATTGGGTTGTATGGCAGAACGTTTAAAAACCAAATTTTTAGAAGAGGAAAAGATTGTGGATTTGGTTGTGGGACCAGACGCATACAAAGACTTACCCAATCTTTTGGCAGAAGTCGAAGAAGGCAGGGAAGCCATTAATGTGATTCTTTCAAAAGAAGAAACCTATGGAGATATTTCACCTGTGCGCTTAAACAGTAACGGCATCAGCGCTTTTGTGTCCATAACCCGTGGTTGTGACAATATGTGTACGTTTTGTGTGGTACCATTTACCCGTGGCAGAGAACGCAGTAGAGATCCACAAAGTATTATTGAAGAAGTTAACGACCTATGGTCTAAAGGCTTTAAAGAAATAACGCTTTTAGGACAAAATGTGGATAGCTATTTGTGGTATGGAGGTGGTTTAAAAAAGGATTTTGAAAAAGCTTCAGAATTACAAAAAGCTACGGCTGTTAACTTTGCAAAACTCTTAGAGCTTTGCGCAAAAGCACAACCAAAAATGCGCTTTCGTTTTTCTACCTCTAATCCACAAGATATGACCTTAGATGTCATAGAAACCATGGCAGCTTACAAAAACATCTGTAACTATATCCATTTACCTGTACAGAGTGGAAGTAATCGTATTTTGAAGGAGATGAACCGCTTGCACACTCGCGAAGAATACTTTGAGCTTATTGATAATATTCGAAGACGCATTCCAAATGTTGGTATTAGCCAAGATATAATTGCTGGTTTCCCAACAGAAACCGAAGAAGACCATCAAGATACCTTAAGCCTCATGGAGTATGTTAAGTACGATTATGGTTTTATGTTTGCCTATTCCGAGAGACCAGGAACTTTGGCTGGTCGTAAAATGGAAGATGATATTCCAGCAGATGTTAAACAACGTCGTCTTAACGAAATACAAGCCTTGCAACGTCGTCATAGCCTCTACAGAACGCAACAGCATGTTGGCAAAGTTGAAGAAATTTTAATTGAAAAATCCTCAAAAAAATCCGATGCACACTGGGCAGGCAGAAACAGCCAGAACGTTGTTGCTGTTTTCCCAAAAGAACACTATATGCCTGGTGACTTTGTTAATGTAAAAATAACAGATTGCACCAGTGCCACACTTATTGGTGAAGCTGTAGGCTATTCGGAAAATAATTAATCTATGGAATCTGTACAAGCCATAAAACAACGCTTTGGTATTATTGGGAACGATCCAAAACTTAACCGCGCCATCGAAAAAGCCATACAAGTTGCACCAACAGATATTTCGGTATTGGTTACTGGTGAAAGTGGTGTGGGAAAAGAGAGCATCCCAAAAATTATACATCAACTTTCGCATCGCAAACACGGTAAATATATTGCCGTAAATTGTGGTGCCATACCAGAAGGTACAATTGACAGTGAACTTTTCGGACACGAAAAAGGAGCTTTTACAGGTGCAACACAAACACGCTCTGGATATTTTGAAGTCGCTGATGGAGGCACCATATTTTTAGATGAAGTTGGAGAACTGCCCTTAACCACACAAGTCCGTTTATTACGTGTTTTAGAAAATGGTGAATTTATAAAAGTAGGTTCTAGTAAGGTTCAAAAAACAGATGTAAGGATTGTGGCAGCCACAAACGTTAATATGTTTGAGGCTATAAAAAAGGATAAGTTTCGTGAAGATCTTTACTATCGCTTAAGCACAATAGAGATCAACTTGCCTGCATTACGTGAGCGTAAGGACGATATTCATTTACTATTCAGAAAGTTTGCTAGCGATTTTGCTTTAAAATATAAAATGCCAACCGTAAAGTTAACTGATGATGCGGTTAACCTACTATTAAAATACCGTTGGAATGGTAATATTAGGCAATTACGAAATGTAGCCGAACAAATTTCCGTTTTAGAACACAATCGGACTATTAATATTGCTACACTTCAACATTATTTACCAAATACGGGCAATAGTTTACCTGCTGTAGTCAATAACTCCAAATCTGAAAGTGATTTTAGTAGCGAGCGCGAAATCTTATATAAAGTTTTGTTTGATATGAAAAGTGATCTCAACGACCTAAAGAAGCTCACTATGGAACTGATGAAAAACGGTAGTGCTTCAGATGTGCAAAAAGACAACGAACATCTCATTCAGAAAATTTATGGTAACGATAAAGATGAAGATTTTGAAACTACAACAGTAGAAGACTTAGAAGTATTATCCATACCTCAACATAGCGAAAATGATGATGTAGTCACCACAGAGATTGAAGATAAATATCATTTTGCTGAAGAAATCGAAGAAGAAGAAACCTTATCTTTACAAGACAAGGAACTAGAATTGATAAAGAAATCATTAGAACGCCATAACGGAAAGCGTAAGTTAGCCGCTGCAGAATTAGGTATTAGTGAGCGTACGCTCTACAGAAAAATAAAGCAATACGATCTTTAAGAAAAGTTTATGAAATCTACCAAAACAATTTATTCTTTTAAAAGTTTAATGTAATGTTGATTCCATGAGACCAATAAAATAAATAGAAATTAGCGAATGAAAGCGGTAGAAATATTTATGATAAGGAAGTCGTTTACCAGAAACAGCTCGGAAGCTATAAGACAGGAAGCTGAAGATTTAATTAATGAAAAGCACTATAAAGGCTATCGTCTCATTAATGTAGATTTTGATGTCGCTGACAATGCTGGTTATATCTATGCTTTTGTAACTATGAAACGACCTAATACCTATTAAATGAAAATATTAAAATATATCTTTTTTATCTTTCTTTTCTCAACCTATGTAAGTTGTGGTATTTACTCATTTACTGGTGCAGACACAGGTAATGCCAAAACATTTCAGGTTAATTTCTTTCAAAACAATGCGGATTTGGTAGAACCAGGCTTGGATATAGATTTCACTAATGCGCTTCAAGATTTAATTCAAAACCAAACCAATTTAAACTTAGTGAATACAGGCGGAGACTTAATTTTTGAAGGGGAAATTACCGAATATCGTATTGCACCCATGACAGCTACAGCTCAAAATACAGCGGCACAAAACCGATTAACAATCAGCGTTAACGTACGCTATTTTAACACATTAGATGAGGAGAAAGATTTTGAACAGCGCTTTTCGTTCTTTTTCGATTTTGATGCAAACGCACAATTAATAGGTGGAACAAAAGACGAAGCCTTCGAAGTTATTTTTGAACGTTTAACACAAGACATTTTCAATGCTTCATTAGCAAATTGGTAATTAATGCAGCTTCAACAACTCACATATCTTTTACAGCATCCTGAAGCGGTTACAGCATCACAGTCCGATGCGCTTTTCACCAAAATAAAAGAATACCCTTATTTTCAATCCTTAAGAGCTTTATACCTCAAAGGCCTTAAACAAAAAGAAAGTTACAAATATAACAACGCTCTAAAAGTTACTGCAGCTCACACAGCAGACCGAAGTGTATTGTTCGATTATATTACCTCTGAAGAATTTAATCAAAATGAAATATCAAATCTAATCAAGCAAAACTCTGAATATATTAAGTCTATTGAAGTGAGTGGAGTTGATGATATTTCAGTTAATAAAAGCGTTACTATTGACGATGCGCTGAAAGAACACATCAAAGCTACCGAAGGTGTTTTAGACCCTAATTTATTCAAGGCAAAGAACACGCCTTTACCAAAGGTCGAAAACACTATCATTGCCGTAGATGTGGACAACATTACACCTGAAAAGAAATTGAACATTGGCAAACCTCTTGAGTTTGATAAATCTGAAAATCATTCGTTTACCGAATGGTTAAAAATCACAAGTTTTAAACCTATTGTGCGTGACAAAACCGAAGTAGAAGATGAGTCTCAGCACACATTTTCAGAAAAAGAAAACACAAATTCTCTTAAAAACAAGCTTGCCATTATAGACAAATTCATAAGTGAAAACCCAAAAATAAGGCCAGTTTCCAATAATACACCGAAACCTAAGTTGGTTAACAATAAAGATGCTGTTTCAGATAGCTTAATGACAGAAACTTTAGCACGTATTTACTTGGAGCAAAAAAATTACGATAAAGCCATTCAATCTTACAAGATTTTAAGTTTGAAATATCCAGAAAAAAGTAGTTTCTTTGCAGACCAAATAAAATTGGTGCAAGAATTAAAAGATAATAATACAATATAAAATGAGTGCATTTACAATATTTTTAATACTAATTGTCATAGTAGCCTTTTTGCTAGTAGTAGTAATTATGGTACAAAATCCTAAAGGCGGAGGATTATCATCATCATTTGGTGGTGGCGGCACACAACAATTAGGTGGTGTAAAGAAAACAGGTGATTTTTTAGATAAAAGTACATGGTTTTTGGCTACAGCACTTATTTTGTTAATACTAGCTTCTAACCTTACTATAGACTCTGGCGCGGCAGTTGAGTCAAAAGCCTATGATGAAGACGATGCTACTAACGTACCTGCAACATTACCACAGTCAACAGATGACAGCACAACAAATTTAAATGATTCAATAGGAGGATAATAATCAATCCTTTTAGCTATATAATTTAAAGTCAACCTAACGGTTGGCTTTTTTTATTATGATTTTTTTTGTTCTGAAGCCGTTTCAATATTTCAGAATCTTTCACAATAGTACACCATGCAATGCTAAATAAATCTGAAACTTTGTCAGTTGGCATTCATTGGCATAATTTTCGAAATACGCTTTAGCGTAATTTTTAATTAAACAACTAAAAAACATATTAAAAAATGGCTTTAAACATTAAACCTTTAGCAGACCGTGTTCTAGTAGAACCTATGGAAGCTGAAACAAAAACAGCTTCTGGTATTATCATTCCAGATAATGCAAAAGAAAAACCGCAAAAGGGAACTGTTGTTGCTGTTGGCAACGGAAAAAAAGACGAACCTTTAACTGTAAACGTTGGTGACACTGTACTGTACGGAAAGTATGGGGGCACAGAACTTAAACTTGAAGGTAAAGACTATCTAATGATGCGCGAGAGCGACATCCTTGCAATTATATAATTGCAAATTCTAAAAAACTAAGAAACAAATTCCAAAATCAAGAAAACTGAAATGCTCTATTCCCTATTGGGGTTTAGTGTTTGATTTTTGAGATTTTAAAATTCAAAACAAAACTTTAATTATGGCAAAAGATATAAAATTTGATATTGAAGCACGTGACGGTCTAAAACGTGGTGTTGATGCTTTAGCAAACGCAGTAAAAGTTACTTTAGGGCCAAAAGGTCGTAATGTAATTATTGGTAAATCATTCGGAGCACCACAGGTAACCAAAGATGGTGTGTCTGTAGCAAAAGAAATTGAGCTCGAAGATGAGCTTGAAAACATGGGGGCACAAATGGTAAAAGAAGTGGCTTCTAAAACCAACGATTTAGCTGGTGACGGAACAACGACTGCTACTGTTTTAGCGCAAGCAATTGTAAAAGAAGGGCTTAAAAATGTTGCTGCTGGTGCCAACCCAATGGACTTAAAACGCGGTATTGACAAAGCAGTTGATTCAATTGTAAAAGACTTAGAAAAGCAAGCTAAAAAAGTAGGAAACTCATCTGAAAAGATTGAGCAAGTCGCTTCAATTTCAGCTAATAACGATGGTACTATTGGAGAACTGATAGCGCAAGCGTTTGGCAAAGTTGGTAAAGAAGGTGTTATCACTGTAGAAGAAGCCAAAGGAACTGACACTTATGTAGATGTTGTAGAAGGTATGCAGTTTGACAGAGGTTATTTATCCCCTTACTTCGTTACGGATTCTGACAAGATGATTGCTGATTTGGAGAATCCATACATTTTATTATTCGATAAGAAAATTACAAATTTACAAGAGATTCTTCCAATCTTAGAACCCGTAGCACAATCTGGTCGTCCATTATTGATTATAGCAGAAGATGTTGAAGGTCAAGCTTTAGCAACGTTGGTAGTGAATAAATTACGTGGCGGACTTAAAATTGCAGCGGTAAAAGCTCCAGGGTTTGGCGACAGACGTAAAGCCATGTTAGAAGATATAGCTATCCTTACTGGTGGTGTTGTGATTTCTGAAGAAAGAGGCTTCTCACTCGAGAATGCAGACTTAACTATGTTGGGTACTGCAGAATCTGTAATGATTGACAAGGACAATACCACAATTGTTAATGGTGAAGGAAAGTCATCGGATATTAAGGCTAGAGTAAATCAGATTAAAGCTCAGATAGAAACCACAACTTCAGATTATGATAAAGAAAAGCTACAAGAGCGTTTAGCAAAATTAGCGGGTGGTGTTGCTGTACTTTATGTTGGTGCTGCTTCTGAAGTGGAAATGAAAGAAAAGAAAGACCGCGTTGATGATGCTTTACATGCTACACGTGCTGCAGTAGAAGAAGGTATTGTTGCTGGTGGTGGAGTTGCTTTAGTGAGAGCTAAGAAGACTTTAGAAAAATTAGAAACAGAAAACTTAGACGAAACTACTGGTGTGCAAATCGTGAATAAAGCGATTGAATCTCCTCTAAGAACTATTGTAGAAAATGCTGGAGGTGAAGGCTCTGTAGTAATCAACAAAGTACTGGAAGGCAAAAAAGATTTCGGTTACGACGCTAAAAACGAAGCTTACGTAGATATGCTTAAAGAAGGCATCATAGATCCTAAAAAAGTGACACGTATTGCATTAGAAAATGCAGCTTCTGTTGCTGGTATGATCTTAACAACCGAGTGTGCTTTAGTAGATATTAAAGAAGATGCGCCTGCAATGCCACCAATGGGTGGAGGCGGAATGCCCGGTATGATGTAATCCGTAGCACGGACAGGTAACAAACTTACTCTTGTTAAGCAATACGAGTGAGTATAAATATTGTAAAAAAAGCCTTTGATGAAAATCAAGGGCTTTTTAATTTATAGGAATTATTTTCTTAGTTAAATAGATTTTAGGAAGGTTTTGTTAATGGTCTAGTGTATGAGCAGTAACGGGTTTTACAAAATTACTTTCGAATAGTAATATACTTTAATAAAATGAAAAAATGGTCTAAGTTTACACTTAAACCGCTATTGCTTATACACGCTGTTGGCAATAGTTTATTTCATATACTTATCAAAGAATTCAATCATTTTTTCAGGATATAAACCGAAATAGTTATATCCATCAAATCGTCTATTGGTATTTTCAATCCAAAATAACTCTTTTTCTGTAGAACTGATTTTATCAAAGATTTCTTGTGCATCACGAGGATTATCTGTCCAAATATCATCAACTACTTGAGCCATAAAATAAGGAACTTTTACTGCCTCTGCAAAATCTTGCGGACGCATTTCTCTATTTGTAAATCCACCTAATTTGATTTGCTCTAAATCCATCAACTCCATATAATTATCTAATCCCATAAGTCCTGCAAATGATGTCATAAGTGCTGTCATTGAAACAGTTAAAGGACCAAAGAAACATTTAATATCTTCAAACAATTCAGGACTTCTGTACATTGCTTCATAAGCGGCGTTTCCTCCTGTACATCTATTGTATAATCCACACTTCATTTTACTTAATTTCGGGTCGTTTTTCACATAAAGTTGTGCTCCAACTACATCACGCCACTCATAACGCCCTATGCCACAAATACCTCCGTTTGCAGTTCCACTATTTCCGTGATTTCTTAGGTCATAAGCTAAAATGTTGTATCCAGCTTCCGATAAATGTTTCATATGTGCAACGAAATCAATTTCTAAAGTGTCTACATTTGAAAAGGGTTCTCCAAAATGCCCTGTAAATCCAGAACGGCTCATTGGCATAGGATGATTAATAATAATAAGATTGTTTGTCTCTCCCTTAACTGAAGGAATATACCAACCTTCAAGAGGTGTACCATCACTCGATTGAAAATAAATATCTTCCCAATTTTCTATTCCGTGGTCAGCAGGTGTCTTGTGAACAGGTGTCCTGAACATTGGCCTTACTGCAAATTCAGCTAAATATTTGATTGTCCCATACGCTTCTTCTGAAATTGCTTTTTGCTGATCAAGTGCTTTACCGTAAGCCTCCTTTCCCATTCTACTTTTTAATGTGTTGTCTATACTGTAATTGAGAGTTTTGTCGAACATAATATTTATATTTGATTATGTTGCAAATGTCTTTCAACTACTTTAAATACTATGAAAACAAATCAAGGGATTAAGGATACAAATTACTGATTTTGAAATTTAGAGGGTGAAAGTCCTGTTGTTTTTTTGAATAATCTTGAAAAGTAATTTGGATATTCAAACCCTAATTTATGCGCAGTTTCTTTAACAGAATTCTTATTTTGATGTAATAAGATTTTGGCTTGATTTATAATATGGTTGTGAATATGTTCTAAAGCTGGTTTTCCAGAATGAAATTTTATAACATCACTTAAATAATTTGGTGTAACACTCAATAGATTTGCAAAATAAGTTACAGAAGGTTGTATTGCAGTTTCCTCTGTGTAATACTTTTCAAGTAGGTTATAAAAATCGGTAACTAATTTATTGTGTTGTTCTTTTTGTTCTTTAAATTCTCTAGCATAACATTCAGCAACGTGGGCGAATATTATATTGCAATACGCAAGGACTAAATCGATATTGAAGTTTTCTTTTTGATATTCACTCAATGCTGATTTAAAATGTTGAGAGATAATTACTTCTTCATCGCTTTTAAGAAATAATGGTTCGTGAAGACAGTAATTTAAGAAAGAGTATTTTAAATGCTGATTATTAGAAATTAAGTCCTCTTTAATATTTATATAGAAACCTTTCCAGGGTTTGTCTGTTTGCCATTCGATTGGTTGATTAGGACTTGAGAAATACATAAAGCCGTTGGTTTTATTTTCTTCCAATCCATATTTTATTGAAACTCTGTAAAAATTTGGATAAACAGGCTTTGATGAAGATAGAAAGTTACTTGGATATTTTCCTATATCTATCAAATCAGATTTAGTTATTCTACTATTTGTGTAGTTATTAAATGATTTAATACTTTCAAATTTCATTTCGTTTCTCAAATTACTGCCAACTTTGTGATATGAATCCGTTTTACACCCAATCAAGTTGAGTACAGGATGACTTATATCAGACGTTAACGAAGTTCGCTGAAAATTTTTAGAAAGTCAAGTAAAAGAATGTAAGATTCTATAAACAAGTTCAAAATGGTATATGCATAAAAAAGCCTGGATTTAAATCCAGGCTTTTAATTTAGTTTTTATTATCCGATTTCTTTTCTCCTTCGTGATCTTCCACAACATCTTTATCACGGTACTTACAACAAGGATGAACTGATGCATATTGCTCATCAGTGGCCTTTACATCTTTAGTGTCGTGGCCTACAGAAGCTATTTTTTGCGATATGGTTTTTAAATCTGTTTTGCGTTCATCATAAATCAATTTTAGCTCATGTGTATCTACATTCCAAACGGCTGATTTTACACCTTTGGTTCTAATGGAGGCTTTTTCTATGCGCTCTTTACACATACCACAAATACCATCGACTTCCATGATGGCTTTAGCATTTTTATTTTGTGAAAAAGTTATTGTAGTTATTAATAACGTTACTATTAAAATTATTTGTTTCATTGAAAATTTATTTTCATTCCCATAAAAATGGGAATATTACTATTTGTTTTTTGTCATTCAGAGCGAAAGCGAAGAATCTAAGTTTTATACTTCACATATCATTCAAAATGATATAATTATAATCATTTTATTATTGTATTCTATACCGCAATCCTGCATAATACAGACTTCCAAAAATTGGCCCATACACAAAATTACTATCAAAATTTGAACCAAACGGATCATCTGGACTAATAATAGGATTCGGCTGCCTAACATTAGTGATATTCTCACCACCTAAATATACTTCAAATTTGGGAGAAAACACTTTTGTGATTTGTACATTTAGCGTTCCCACTGTCGGTGAATATTCATCTAATTGAAATTCTGGCGCACTTAAAGCTGTACTAGGATAACGTTGCGAGTCTAACCAATTATATGTGGTATCAAACTTCCATTGGCTTCCATTCTCATTTTGATTCGTTTCGTAAGATGCATTAGCAAATATTCGGTTTTTAGGAATCAACGGTTTTTCTAATTTCCCAGAATTATAATCTGTTTTGATGTCGTAATACTTGTAGGCCGTTCTTAAATCAAAACCTTCAAAAGCATTATAATTAAATTCGAACTGAAAACTATTAGCATAACTTTCACCTTCTAAATTATAGAAATTAATTTCAAAAGGATTTTCCCAATCGACCACAACCTGATTTTGAAAATCGGTTCTATAAAAATCAAAAGTGACATCAGCAGATCGACCAAACAAATTAAAACCTTGTAAGTAGCTTACACCATAATTCCAAGCAATTTCCGGGTCTAAACCGTAAATTTTTCCACCAGAATTTAAGATATTTATTTGCCTAGAGCTAGAAAATAGATTCTGGTTTTCAGCAAAAATATTGGCACTTCGTTTTCCTCTTCCCATAGATGCTCTTAATGCTGATTTTTCCCACGGAGTATATCGAACGTGCAATCTTGGCGTTACAAAAAAGCCCAATCTGTTATGCTGATCAACTCGCATGCCAACAGTCATCGTCAATTTATCTAAGTTATCGTAAGCATATTCAAAAAACGCTCCCAAGGAATTTTCGGTTCGTTCAAACTCTTGGGTGTTTACCAGCTCATCGTAGTGATCGTATGTAAAACTCAATCCTGTTTTTACTTTGTGGCGCGAATCTGAGATAATACTGTTATATACCAAATTTGAATAAAAGCTATTATGCTGAATATCGTATAAATTCAAACCAAAATATGAATCTTGACTGTGGTGACTAAACGCAGTTTGAAACCCTAAACTCTGATACGGAATTTCAGGATTTACATAGCCTAACTTTGTAGTGACTTCAAAACGTTCGGTATTAATTTCACTTCCCCACGCTTCGACTTCGCTCAGCGGCCCGGGATTTCTTGGATCAAAATTATCTGGATTAAAACTCAGCTGACCAGCTTGCTTTTCATCATTTAGATATCTTAAATTGATAAAGCTCACTACTCCTTTTTCAGTATTGGTATATTGCCAACGGTTCATCACATTAATTTGATTGTATAATGGCATATCTAAAAAACCATCGTCATTAACGTCGTGCTTTTGTTGATGTGTATTTCCATGTATATATAACCCTGTACTCAACTTATCTGATACTTTAGTATTGAAATGTGTATTCAACTCTAAGCGCTCATTTGAAGCTCCGTAAAGGTTTACAAACAACTTACTATCTGTGCTGGGTTTAACAAGTTCGGCATTAATCTGGCCAGCAATACTCTCAAAACCATTGACCACACTACCAGCACCTTTGGTAATTTGAATACTCTCTACCCAAGTACCAGGTATAAAACTTAAGCCATAAGCTTGAGATGCTCCACGAATGGCAGGTATATTTTCCGTAGCTATTAAAATGTAGGGTGAGTTAAGCCCCAACATTTTTATTTGGCGTGTCCCCGAAACAGCATCAGCAAAATTAACATCGATTGATGGATTGGTTTCAAAACTTTCGGAAAGGTTACAACAAGCCGCTTTTAACAGCTCGTCACTGCTAACGAAAAGCGTGTTTTCTGCTTTTAAATACGATCTTGCAGTTGCCTTTTTCCGAGAGGTTACAGTTATAGCATCCAACTCATCTGATGCCTGCAATACGTGCTTTATATACTTGTTTTCGGTTACCACTAAAGTATCTGTTTTAAAACCAACATAGCTTATAACCAATTTATTAAACGAGAATTTATAGGGTAAAGAAAATGTACCATCCTCATTTGTTGTAGCGCCTATCGTTGAGCCTAACCAATAGACATTAGCCCCAGGCAATGGACTTTCTTTAGACGTACTTGTTTCTAAAACAATGCCTTTAAGCTGTTCTTGCGCAGATATAACGAGCGACAAGAACAAAAAAATTATTATTAAATATTTTTTCATTTATTTGATTTGTAGGTATAAAATTTAGCACATGAGTATGTGTGCTTTCTAATAAAAGTTATACTAAATCAAATAAGGTAAGTTTCATCCAAGATCTGTATGTCTTTGATGAGTACAGGAGGTTTATAATCTTTATGCGGAATTATTAAATTCGGAAGGCCTTCAAAAAGATTGATATATGAAAAGCTGTAAGCTAATAAAATCTGTTTTTGAATATCGTCTAAATCTTCAAACGAATTTGTGGTAACTTTATCTAAACCTTTAAAGACATCGACTTCATCCTTGCAACAAGACTTTTTGGTAATCTCGTTTTTGCCATTTTCTACAATATCGTCTGAGCATTTTTTAACTTCAGTAAACACGGCAAAATCTATCAACACACCGCCACAGAAGTGTTTTTCTATGGTCAATGATAGCGTTGACACTAAAACCAATAGCGACAATACAATTGAAAAAATTTTATGTGATGCTAAACTTTTCACATTACAAAATTACAAAATTCCCAAAATTAAATGAGAAATTATAAAATACTTAACGATTGAGTTTGTAATAATAAAAAGCCGGTAACAGTAATAGTAACCCAATTGGCTGAATTAAAAAGCGTCTAATATTGAAAAACAAATAGTAATCTTCTTGCTTATGATGAATGACAAAATAGAGAAACGGAATGAGCAATAACACATAAGCAATACCATAAAGCAAAACTGAGAACTTTAGCATTGGTTTATCATTAAAAATAAGATAAAGAATACCTAAAGACGCTAAAGTATTCAACACATATCTTAAGCTAGTGTAAAAGACTAGCTTGGCAATTTCGCGTCTGGGATTGTCCATATACAAATAATCGCTTTCAAAAAATTCTAAATAGGGATCATAGAACAGATAGTCTTCAAAACCACGTATAGCAATCAGAAAAAGAAATAACAAAAAAACCAATATGTATCGTGTTAGCTTAGGCATTGGCTTTTATGGATTTTGAAAAACGATTAACCCAAACCATCCAAAGCAAAAATACTGTTCCGTATATGAATAATGGAAATATGATTTCGTGCAACAGCTCTCGCCTCCATGGATAATGGTATAAGCCGATAGATAAAACTACAATACGTAGAAGGTTGAACGTATAAATAATAATACTGCCTGCAAAACAGTAGAATAATGTAGTTTTAAGTTTGCCTGCAAAAGCCACGATAAATGACAAAAATAAAATGATTACACTTACAGCATTACAACCTTCGATAACCCGTGCAACAAATTTTCCATTTATAATAACTTTCATTGAAGGTTCTTTGGGATGTGGTATCACCTTAGATTCATAACCTACACCGTTAATTAAAGCATCTGTTTGATGAGCCACCAAGTTGGTCATATAATCTGGATAGAACTTAGAACCGTCAGATAAATTTAAATACAAATAATACCCAAGTGTCAGTACTCCATAGACCAACAAGAAGGTTACTATGAAACGGATAACGAGTTTGTATTTGGTTAAAAGCTCTCTAATCTTTTGTTTTTTTGCTAAGATAGGTACTAAATCAATTATTTTAAACTAAAAAACCGCATAGAATCTATGCGGTTTTGGCTTTATAAAACATTTGTTATGCATCAATGTTTGCATAAATTGCGTTCTTTTCAATAAACTCTCTACGAGGTGGCACTTCGTCTCCCATTAGCATAGAGAATATACGATCTGCTTCCCCTCCATTATCTATTTGCACTAAGCGCATTGTCCTAAACTCAGGATTCATTGTTGTATCCCAAAGTTGTTCTGCATTCATCTCACCAAGACCTTTGTAACGCTGAATTTTAGAATTTTCACCGAATTCAGCAATAATCTCATCACGCTCTTTGTCTGACCAAGCATACTGTTTTTTAGCACCTTTCTTTACTAAATACAATGGTGGTGTTGCGATATATACATGTCCGTTTTCTATCAACTCCTTCATATACCTAAAGAAGAAGGTTAAAATTAATGTAGCGATATGGCTACCGTCAATATCGGCATCACACATAATAACGATTTTATGATACCTTAATTTAGACAGGTTTAAAGCTCTAGGATCTTCTTCAGTTCCGATGGTTACACCTAAAGCGGTGAAAATATTTTTAATTTCTTCGTTCTCAAACACTTTATGTTGCATGGCTTTCTCCACGTTGAGAATCTTACCTCTCAATGGTAAGATAGCTTGAAATGCTCTATCGCGACCTTGCTTTGCGGTTCCACCTGCAGAATCACCCTCTACCAAGAACACTTCACACTTTGAAGGATCTTGCTCAGAGCAATCAGATAACTTACCAGGCAAACCTCCTATACTCATTACAGTTTTACGCTGAACCATTTCACGAGCTTTCTGTGCTGCATGGCGTGCCTGTGCTGCTAAAATCACTTTCTGAACAATGGTTTTGGCATCCTCTGGGTGCTCTTCCAAATAATCCGTCAACATTTCAGAAACAGCTTGAGAGACCGAAGCAGAAACTTCTCTGTTACCTAATTTCGTTTTTGTTTGTCCTTCAAATTGTGGTTCTGCAACTTTTACGGATACAATTGCGGTTAAACCTTCACGGAAGTCATCACCGGAAATATCGAACTTTAGTTTATCTAACATTCCAGAATTGTCCGCATATTTCTTTAATGTATGCGTAAGTCCACGACGAAAACCAGACAAATGTGTCCCTCCTTCGTGTGTGTTGATATTGTTTACATAAGAATGTAAGTTCTCGGCATAAGAAGTATTATATACCATTGCTACCTCAACCGGTACTCCATTTTTTTCACCTTCAAAAGAAATCACATCCTTCATCAATGGCTCACGGTTACCATCCAAAAATTTCACGAACTCTGGTAATCCGTTTTCCGAATGAAATGTTTCCCCTTCAAAAGAACCATCTTCTTTTTTGTGACGACGATCTATTAAATGAACGGTAATACCTTTGTTAAGGTAGGCCAACTCACGCATACGACTTGCTAAAGTATCGTAATTATACTCCAATGTTTGTTGAAAAATTTGAGGATCAGGCTTAAAGGTAACTACGGTACCTGTTTTATCAGAATCACCAACCGTTTTTACAGGATACATGGTTTTACCGCGTTCATATTCTTGTTCCCAAATTTTCCCGTCTCTATACACAGTAGCTTTAAGATGCTCAGAAAGTGCATTAACACAACTTACACCAACACCGTGCAATCCACCAGAAACTTTATAGGAATCTTTGTCAAACTTTCCTCCTGCACCAATTTTGGTCATTACGACTTCTAAGGCAGAAACTCCTTCTTTTTTATGGAGGCCGACAGGGATACCACGCCCATCATCTTCAGTAGTAATAGAGTTATCTTCATTAATGGTCACTGTAATATTATCGCAATGCCCTGCTAATGCCTCATCGATTGAGTTATCTACAACCTCATACACCAAGTGATGCAATCCTCTTGTACCTACATCACCAATATACATTGATGGGCGCATACGCACGTGTTCCATCCCTTCAAGGGCTTGAATACTATCTGCGCCGTAATTTTTTTTATTGTCTTCGCTCATAAATTTATGATTTATTGCTATTAATTGTTAATTCGAGATACCGTTCTTCAACAGCATCGATTCTGTTTACTAAATTTTAAGGTTGAATCTTAAAATCTAGTGTTTCATTGACATAAAAAAAGACGCTTTTTGCGTCTCTTTTGAGTACTATCAAAGATACAAAATAATAAGCCATTTTAAAAGCTTTTTATTAATTGAAGCGGATAATTATTAACAATTGTTAAAAACCTAAAAGTGTCTTAAAACAGCTAAAAAGTAGCTTAAATTAGATTTTGAAGTTTTTTTATCCCAATACATTTTAAAGAAAATAGAAAACAGCTTAAAAGTGAGATTTTGAGATTTAGCTCTTAAAAATTGACACTGGTTTCTAACCTAAAAAAATGCTCTATAATGATAACTGAATCCATTCTAGGACAATCAATAATTTTAAGACAATTTTAATATAAGGAATTGTAATTTTATACGTCTATTAGAAAAATGAAAAAATATAAACGTCAGGGTTTTTAATTAATAAACCTGATTTTAATTCAAAAAAGAATGAAAAAAATATTATACGTTTTTAGTGTTGCATTATTTTTTAGTTGCCACAACCAGGCACAAACTAATCCGAAGCAAAAAGAAGTTATTGAAGCAGAACCTGTTGTTGTTCCTTTAGAGGACGGAAAAGCAAGAGCTTATTTTGCGAGTGGTTGTTTTTGGTGTGTTGAAGCCATTTACGAAAGTGTCAAAGGTGTTGACGAAGTGATTAATGGTTATGCTGGCGGACATACCGATGATATCACCTACGAGAAAAGCAATACAGGTAGTACAGGCCATGCAGAAGCAGTAGAGGTTATTTACGATCCAAAAGTTGTGAGCTTTGCTACTTTGGTCGACGTCTATTTCGGCTCGCAAAACCCTACACAAGTCAATGGTCAAGGACCAGATAGAGGTTCTCAATACCGCTCCATTATTTTTTATCAAAACGATGAGCAAAAGAAAATCATTGAAGAGAAAAAAGCCGCACTGGCTAAAAAATTAGATGCTAAAATTGCTGCAGAAGTGTATCCGTTTCAAAAGTTTTATAAAGGTGAAGCGTATCATCAAGATTTTGAAAAACGCAATCCAAACCAAAGCTATGTTAGAGCGGTTTCTATTCCAAGACTAAATCGTTTTAAAGCTAAGTTTCCAGAGTTGTTAAAGGATGAAGAAAAGCATTGACCATTAGACCTGTCAGGTTTTTAAAATCTAACAGGTCACCTATAATTTACGTGCCTTTATCTCAAAAATCATAGGAAATAACTGATTCTTCATCTTAAACATACCATTTTTCTGTTTAATTAAATCAGGAAATACATCGTAGGGGCTTTCGTCATACTCATTTAAGTATTCTACTTGCAATCCCGCTTCTATAAGTGCATTGATAACTTCACTTAGACCATGATTCCAACCGTATTCCTTGCTTATCATTTTTGATGATTGATCTGCATACGTCCCTTCATATTCTTCATAAATCACTTCTTTTTGATTGTAATGGTATTTCATGTGTGGTTTACCATCTACATAATCAAACATCCATAAAATAGGATGAAACTCAACGATGTAAAATACACCACCTGGTTTAAGACGTTCTGCAATCATTTTTGCCCAAGGCTTTAAATCTGGTAACCAGCCAATAACACCATAACTCGTATAAACAATATCAAAATTTTGTAAAACATACCGTGACGTATCTAATACGTTACAACATATAAAATCAGCGTCGAGCTTCAATTCGGCATTTAATTGTTTAGCAAGTTTTATACCTTCATCGCTTAGGTCTACACCAACACACTTTGCTCCCATTCTACTCCAACTCAAGGTATCTTGTCCAAAATGGCACTGAAGATGCAATAACGATTTTCCGCTAACACCACCAAGTGCCTTTAATTCGTATGGCATTAAAGACGTTTCTCCAGCCTTAAAAGCCTCCATTTTATACATCTTACTTTTGGCATGTATGCCTACTTTTTTATTCCAAGTATCTTTATTTACCTTGAAATAATTAGCATGCTCTTCCATCGTTGGTTAATTTTGCATGTAATTTAAAACAACTTTTTAATATGAAGTCATTATATCTCGGTTTGATTTGTTTGCTATTAGTCTCAACTTGTAAATCCGAAAAGGAAGACGTCGCAATTGATGAAGAAAAAAAAGAATTAACCATTGCTGAAAAAATTGCAAATGCACATGGTTTTGATAACTGGAAAAATGTATCAGAAGTAAAATTCACTTTTAAGGTAGATAGGGATAACATTAAAGGAGATGGGCGTTCGTGGACTTGGTTTCCCAAAAAAGATAGTGTAATTATGAAAGCTGGAGAACAAATAGTAAAATTCAACAGAACAAAACTGGATAGCGTTCCTTTAAATGCCGATAGAAATTTTATAAATGATAAGTTTTGGCTTTTTGTACCATTTCAATTAGTTTGGGATACATCTGCTACAATCTCAGAGCCTAAAAAAGCAGAATCACCAATTAACAAAGAACAGTTAGACATGATTACCATAACCTACCCAAACGAAGGAGGTTATACCCCAGGTGATGCTTATGATATCTACTATGATGGAAATTACATGATTAAAGAATGGGTGTTTAGGCAGGGAAATTCAGCAGAATCATCATTAGCAAACACTTTCGAAAACTATAAAGATTTTAATGGCATTAAAATCGCAATTGACCACAAAAAAGACAATGGCAACTGGAATTTGAACTTTACAGATGTTAGCATAACATTAGAGTAACACTGAATTTAATTTTTGGCATTACTTTTGTAATCTATAGTGTAAGTTTCACGTGTGTCGTTCCGACCTAAAAACGTATAGCTTACATTTTCCGCCTTGTGCGCCTATATATATCCAAGCACTTTACCTCACGAGTTAAAGTGCTTTTTTTGTGAAACTCATTTTTATAAGCCAAAGGTGAAATGAGAAGTATTTAGTTGAATTAACACTGCTAAAAAGCAATATGTCATTACCCTCTAAAGTCTTTCTTTACGTGAGCTCCATCACAATACGGTTTATTCTGCGAAGCTCCACATCTACAAAATGCTGTTGTTCGGTTTTTGGTTTCTTCATTGCCGTCTTTATGCGTCACTTTTAAAGTGCCGTAAACTAAAAGTGGTCCATTTTCTAAAACCTCAACTTTAGTCTCTAAAGATTGAGAGGTCTTATCATCTTCATTGGTCATATAGTAACTCAAAGCACCTGAAGGGCATTTTTTTACCGTTTCAACAATTTCTTCTGTAGATGCCGCATCAATTTTTATCCAAGGTCTATCTTTTGGTTGAAATACCTGAGGTGAATTTTTAACACAGATTGCTGAATGAATGCACTTTTCGGCTTCCCATACTACAGTTACATCACCGTTATTATATTCTTTTGTCTTTGCCATATCTATTTCCTGTGGAAGCAGGAATATTTTAAATTAAACTTCATTTCCCTAAAGATAACTAAAATTATTATGGTTTAAAAAACACCTTTAATCCTACACTTTAAATCCTTATTTTTGTTACAAACCTAAAATCAATCTCACATTGTCCGACTATAAACTTGGTCTAGATTACGCCAAAAAACAAGATACATTAGACGAATTATCAAGCTACAGACAACAATTTCATATTCCAAAGGACAAACATGGAAATGCATTGATTTATCTATGTGGTAACTCGTTAGGATTACAGCCTAAATCTACAAAAGCCTATATAAATCAAGAACTGGAAGATTGGGCAAATTTAGGTGTAGAAGGCCACACAGACGCTAAAAACCCTTGGTTACCTTATCACGAATTCCTTACAGAAAGTACCGCAAAATTAGTCGGTGCCAAACCTATTGAAGTCGTAACCATGAATTCGTTGACGGCGAATCTCCACTTTATGATGGCTTCATTCTATCAACCAACCAAAGAACGCTATAAAATAGTCATTGAAAGTGATGCATTTCCGTCTGATAAATATGCTGTTGAATCTCAATTACGCCATCATGGTTATGATGATAAAGAAGGTTTAATACTCTGGAAACCTAGAGAAGATGAAGAATTGTTGCGTTATGAAGATTTGGAGCAAATACTAGATGTTCAAGGTGATGAAATTGCTTTAATAATGATTGGGGGAGTCAACTATTACACAGGGCAATTCTTCGATTTAAAACGAATTACAGAATTAGGGCATAAACATAACTGTATGGTTGGTTTTGATTGTGCTCACGGTGCTGGAAATGTCAATCTAGATTTGCATAATTCTGGTGCGGACTTTGCCGTTTGGTGTACATATAAGTATTTAAATTCTGGGCCGGGAAGTTTGTCTGGCTGTTTTGTTCACGAGCGACACGCTTACGATAAAAATTTAAACCGATTTACAGGTTGGTGGAGTCACAACAAGGAAACACGTTTTAATATGCGCCACGAATTTGATGTATTGCCTGGAGCTGAAGGTTGGCAATTGAGTAATCCTCCTATTTTATCTATGGCTGCCATAAAAGCATCTTTAGATATGTTCAATGAAGTGGGCATGGAGAAGCTCTTAAGAAAATCGAAAAAGCTAACAGGTTATTTTGAGTTTTTATTGAAGGAGTTAGGGGAAGATACCATAAGAATTATTACACCCGAAAATCCTGACGAACGTGGCTGTCAATTATCCATTCAAGTATTAAATGCAGATAAAACTTTGCATGATAAATTAACTGAATCTGGAGTAATAAGCGATTGGAGAGAACCCGATGTCATTAGATGTGCACCAGTACCCTTATACAATTCGTTTGAAGATGTTTATCTTATGGTTAAAAAAATGAAGGAAATACTAAACTAAGCTGTCATTATTTCAAAGGCAGAAAACCACAATCTAAAATAGATTTCTGCAAAGTCAAGAACAACAAAATGAAAAATAAACAACAAAACATACTAATAATCGGAGCAGGTCTTTGCGGTAGCTTACTAGCACTACGATTAGGACAACGTGGCTATAATGTCACTGTTTATGAAATGCGACCAGATTTGCGACGTACAGATATTTCTGCAGGGAGATCCATTAATCTTGCCTTTTCAGATCGTGGAAATAAAGCCATGAAACTCGTCGGAATTGAAGATAAAGTAAAAGCATTGTGTATTCCCATGAATGGACGAATGCTTCATGACAAAGAAGGCAATACATTTTTGTCTAACTATAGTGGTCGTGAGCACGAATACATTAATTCCATCTCAAGAGGTGAACTCAATGGATTGTTACTAACTGAAGCAGAAAAACACGAAAATGTAAAAATCCATTTTAACAAAAAGTGTAAGTCTGTAGATTTTGAAAAAACTACTGCGTTATTCAAAGACTACCATACCAAAGATGAATTTATTGAAGATGCAGATTGCATCATCGCTACAGATGGAGCAGGTTCTGCTTTACGCAAAAGCTATTATTTAGAAAAAAAGTTTTTGTTCAGTTTCTCACAAGACTGGCTAACTCACGGTTATAAAGAATTAAGTATTTTACCAGCAGAAGATGGTGGTTACAAAACATATAAAAATGCGCTTCATATTTGGCCCCGTGGGGACTTTATGGTCATAGCACTACCAAACTTGGACGGTAGTTTTACCGTAACATTGTTTCTAAGTTACGACGAAGGAGAATACAATTTCAACAATCTCACAACACCAGAAATTGTAACTGAATTTTTTCAGAAAGAATTTCCCGACGCCTTGGAGCTCATGCCAAATCTTGTCGATGATTTTTTCGAAAATCCTACTGCACCATTGGGAACTGTGAAATGCTCACCTTGGCATTACAAAGGCAATACACTGTTAATGGGAGATTCGGCTCATGCCATTGTACCTTTTTACGGTCAAGGTATGAATGCTTCTTTTGAAGACGTTGTAGAATTTGATGCTGTTTTAGATCAATATGAAGAACACTTACTTAACGGAGAGGCAAGCTGGGAAATGATATTTACCGAATACGAAAAAGCCAGAAAGAAAGATACGGATGCCATAGCGGATTTGGCCATTGATAATTTTCACGAAATGAAAGACCATGTTGGACAAGCTATATTTCAAGAAAAACGAAAAATTGAAATGGCTCTTGAAAAAGCATTCCCAGAAGACTACTCTTCAAAGTATAGTTTGGTTACCTTTGATGAGCATATTGGGTATAGAGAAGCGATGTTACGAGGAAGAGCACAAGATAAAGCCATTTTAAATATGCTAGCAGATGAAGTGATTTCCATAAATGACGACATTGCAGTAATTTTAGACAAAGTAAAAACAGAAACTGAAGCAATTTTAGAAGACGACAGAGTTGCCAGATTGAGATAATATTATGGATAATAAAAATAAGGAAATTTCCGCTTCTCCATCTACCGAAAAAACAGGTAAGGGAACCGAAGTAACACCAAGAGGAGCCTATCCGCACGTTAAGCAAGTTGGCGATTTTATTTTCGTTTCGGGCACCAGCTCTCGAAGACCAGACAACACTATTGCAGGTGTTGACATTATTGACGAGATGGGAACTAAAAAACTAAATGCCTATACCCAAACCCAAGAAGTCTTAAAAAATATTGAAAAGAATTTAGCTAAAGTCGGATCCTCTTTAAAAGATGTTGTAGATGTCACATCTTTTTTGGTAAACATGAATGACTTTGCAGATTATAATAGAGCCTATGCAGAGTTTTTTGATAAGGAATCTGGGCCAACAAGAACGACCGTTGCGGTACATCAGTTACCGCATCCAGATTTGGTAATTGAGATTAAGGTTATGGCTTATAAAAAGGATTAAAGATGTTTGGTAAGAGCATCAAAATATATTTATCTGACGGTTCACCATCTGGTTTAAGACATGTTGAAATCGCTAATTGGTCTGGACAAGCTATTGCATGCCCAAGAAGTAGATTCTCAGAATTGAAAAACTGGGGTGAATCTCAAAGACCAGGAGTATACTTCTTAATTGAAAAACAAACTACTGACGAGGTTAATTCTGTTTATATTGGCGAATCGGAAAATGTATTTAAAAGGCTTTCTGATCATGATAGAAAAAAAGATTTTTGGAATGAAGTTATAATTTTCACTAGTAAAGATGAAAACTTAACTAAATCACATATCAAATATTTAGAGTCAAGATTATCCTTCCTGACGGTTGAAGCAGACAGGTATAAATTAGAAAATAGCAATAACCCTTCAGAATCAACTCTCCCAAGATCAGATAAAGATGCTATGGAAGAATTTATTTATAACACAAAAATGATTCTAGGCACTTTGGGTCACAGAATGTTAGTCCCATTAAAGTCTGTTAAAGAAAAGATAGATTCAGAAACTCTAATCGGTCGTGAATTATTCTTTACAGTAAATGGACTTAATTCAGTTGGAATGCAGACTGATGAAGGTTTCTTAATCAGTAAAGATTCTGAAGTATCGGCAACAACAACTTCTAGTATTCCTGGAAAGATTAAACTTTTAAGAGACAAGCTTATTGAAGAAGGTATTTTAGTTAATGATGGAAAGTTCCTTAAATTATCAAAGGACATAGTTGTTAGCTCTTCTTCTTATGCAGCTGCTTTGGTTGCAGGTACAATGAGAAGTGGACCTCAAAGCTGGAAAGATTTATATGGGAAAAATTTAAAAGACCTAGAAGAAAGCTTGGTTAAAAACTTATGAATATCCGAAACTACATAAACGGAGACTACCAAAATCCAATCAGAGACCATTGGATAGATAACTATAATCCATCTAACGGAGAAGTTTACGGCAAAATTCCAAATTCATCCAAAGAAGATGTAGAAAATGCCTATATCGCAGCAAAATCAGCTTTTTCAACTTGGAGCAAAACCACGTTAGAAGAACGCAGTCGTATCCTAATTAAGATTTCAGAATTACTTGAAGAAAATTTAGATCGCTTTGCAGAGGCAGAGAGTAAAGATAACGGAAAGCCCATTTCTTTAGCCACAGCTGTAGATATACCAAGAGCAGCTAGTAACTTTAGATTTTTTGGCAACGCAATAACACAGTTTGCGAGTGAAAGCCATGAAAGTGTTGGCCAAAATGCTATCAATTATACCTTACGCCAACCCATTGGTGTTGTAGCCTGTATTAGCCCCTGGAATCTTCCGCTCTATCTCTTTACATGGAAAATTGCGCCAGCATTAGCAGCAGGAAACTGTGTGGTGGCTAAACCAAGTGAAGTTACGCCAATGACAGCATATTTACTTGGAGAAATCTGTGACAAAGCTGGTCTACCCAAAGGGGTTTTGAATATTGTTCATGGTTTAGGAACAACCACGGGACAAGCGATTATAGAACATCCAGATATTAAGGCCATTAGCTTTACAGGTGGCACATCAACCGGAGCACATATCGCTAAGATAGCTGCACCAATGTTTAAAAAGCTATCTTTAGAACTGGGTGGAAAAAACCCAAATATCATTTTTGCCGATTGTGATTATAATGCTATGCTAGAGACAACAGTTCGTTCATCTTTTGCTAATCAGGGACAGATATGTTTGTGTGGAAGTCGCATTTTCGTGGAAGTTTCAATTTATGATAAGTTCAAAAACGATTTTGTTGAAAAAGTGAAGCAATTGAAGGTTGGTCATCCGTCCCAACCAGATACAAATATTGGAGCTTTGGTATCAAAACCACATTTAGAAAAAGTGAAAGATTATATTGCTATCGCCAAAGATGAAAACGGAACAGTACTCTGTGGCGGAAATGAAGTTAATATAAAAGGTTATGAAAATGGCTACTATCTAGAACCAACGGTTATCGAAGTACCAAATGATGAATGCCGCGTTAACCAAGAAGAAATTTTTGGCCCTGTTGTTACCATTATGCCATTTAATACCGAAGATGAAGTTCTGCAAATGGCTAATAAAGTTAAATATGGCCTATCTGCAACATTATGGACCAATAATTTAAAACGTACCATGCGTATGAGCAATCAATTACAAGCAGGCATTGTCTGGGTAAATACATGGATGATGCGAGATTTGCGAACCCCTTTTGGAGGTGTTAAAGCCTCTGGCGTTGGCAGAGAAGGAGGTTTTGAAGCCTTACGCTTTTTTACCGAACCTAAAAATGTATGTATAAAGTATTAAAACCTAAATATCATGAAAATTAAAATTACAACATTAGCCTTACTATTTATTAGCACAGCACTCTTTGGACAAGAAGGCTGGAAAACATTAGAACAAGAAGAATACGCCATAAGTTATCCTAAGGATTGGGTATCTAGCGACCAAAAGCCTCAGCCAAGCATTCAATTTCTTCTACTTGCAGATGAAGCATCACAAAAAGAAGATCTATTTAGAGAAAACATCAACCTCAATACTGAAGATTTGGGTGGCAATGACATGGATGTAGAAGTTTATGCTAAAAAATCAATAGATCAAATTTCTATGCAGATTCCAAGTGCAAAAATCATATCCAACCAAAATATTAAAGTCAATGGGCAAGATGCTGTAGCCATTGTATGGTCAGCGGATTTTGGCAACGGGATGGTATTAAAATTCAAACAAATTATTATCACTTACAACCAAAAAGGCTATGCGCTTACGTTTTCTTCTTCAGATGCTGAATACAACCAATATATTGAAGTAGGAGATAAAATTCTCAACAGCTTTAAACTAGCAAGATAAATGAATTTTGAACTCAACAATAAATATGCCTTAGTCTGTGGAAGTACTGCAGGTATAGGTAAAGCAACAGCCTTGGCATTGGCAGAAGAAGGGACGATAGTGACTTTAATTGCTAGAAATGAAGATAAGCTAAAAGCCACACTTTCTGAACTGCCACAACACCGTAATCACGATTACATCGTTGCAGATTTCTCCAATCCTACAGAGTTAAAAGCAAAAGTTGAGGCTTATATTAAAAACAATCACGGTTTTCATATACTGGTCAACAATACAGGTGGGCCAGCGGGTGGACCCATCTTTTCGGCTAAAATTGAAGCATTTGAATCTGCATTTACGCAGCACCTAAAATGTAATCATGTCTTAGCACAGACAATCGTGCCATTTATGAAAAGTGAAAGCTACGGAAGAATAATCAATGTCATTTCAACCTCTGTTAAGCAACCTTTAGATGGTCTTGGAGTTAGTAATACGATTCGCGGAGCTGTAGCCAACTGGAGTAAAACCCTAGCCAATGAACTAGGTCAATTTGGTATTACCGTAAACAATGTACTGCCTGGTGCTACTGGTACCGAGCGTCTAAGTCAAATTATTAAAAATAAATCTGCTAAGACTGGGAAATCTGAAGAAGAAGCTGCAAACGCAATGAAAAATGCGGTGCCTGCTAAACGTTTCGCAAAACCCGAAGAAACAGCTGATGCTATTACGTTTTTATCAAGCGCACGAGCCGCATATATTAACGGAATTAATCTCCCTGTTGATGGTGGGAGAACAAAAAGTTTGTAACTTTAAGGAGAATTAAAATATTAAACCATGAGTAAAGTATATCCACCCGTTAACTTCAAAGCTTGGATTGAAGAAAATCGTCATTTGCTAAAACCACCCGTGGGTAATAAAGTAGTTTGGAAAGACGCTGACGTTATAGTTATGGTCGTTGGTGGGCCAAATAGTAGAAAAGATTATCACTATAACGAAACCCCTGAATTTTTCTATCAAATAGAAGGTGATATGGTTTTAAAAGTGATTGAAAATGGTGAACCTAAAGATATTCCTATTAAAGAAGGTGAAATTTTTGTATTACCACCAAAAGTACCGCATTCACCACAAAGAGGAGCTAATACAGTTGGTTTAGTTATAGAATATCCAAGACCAGAAGGCGTAAAAGATAAATTGCAATGGTATTCTGAAGATAATGGAAGTTTGTTATACGAAGAAGAGTTTACTTTGGAAAATATCGAGACCGATATGCCTGCAATTTTCGATAGATACTATAACACTATAGAAAAACAAACCTCTAAAGAATGATAGGCATCATAAAAATAGCATAAAGAGGATAAAGCCATTGGTTAATATTATTCCTGTGTAAGCAGGAATCTAAAAATCTACTGACTATAAAGTATTTTCTGCTTTTGCTGGAATGATAAATAATGAATAAGCACAAATTAAGAATAAACGGCCACTCTCACCTTCTTCCCTATCCTGAAGAGATACCAGACTTTATGAGAGATAAAGGGATTTTTTGGGTAGATAAGGACAGAAAATTTATGCTTCAAAAAGATTGGAATCGACCAATAACCGATTCTAGTTTTTTCTTGAACGAAAAATTAGCTTGGATGGAGCATTTTAAAATAGATCATGCAGTGGTTTTAAATCTGTCTCAACTCTATGGTAATGGTCTGCGCTTAGAAGAGATGAAGCAAGCATTGCGATTTCAAAATGATTTTAACGCCCGTATTCAACACGACAACCCAAGCAAGTTTACTTGTGGTTTTGTAGTACATCCGGGGTTTGTAAGAGGTGCTTGTTGGGAAATAGAGCGTTGCGTTGAAGAGTTGGGATTACAACTTTTATGTTTACCAACACATTATATGGACACCATTGGGACGTGGCGCTGTATTTTTGATGAAGAAAACGAACCGATTTTTGAGTTGGCAGACAAGTATAATCTTGCCGTAGAAATTCATCCTTATGATGGTGAGAAATTTATTAAGCTCGAAAATACATCTTGGCGTTTTCATTTAATTTGGATGTTAGCACAATGCGCTGATGCTTACCATTTTTTAACGCTTAATGGTTATTACGAAAAGTATAAAAACATGCGTGTTTGTTTTGCACATGGCGGACAATTAGCACAAATCAACTTAGGAAGACGCATACAAGGTTTTGATGGACGACCAGATTTATTTGAAGACAAAAAACACCCCAGAAAAGCTGTAGGTCATAAAAACATCTTCTTTGATACTTTGGTACATGATACCGGTGGTCTAGAACTTCTCATAAAAAATCAAACTTCCAAACAAGTATTGATGGGATTAGATGATCCCTATCCTTTAGGCGAAATGGAGAGCGAAAAACAATCTTCTTATCCTGGGAAAATTTTAGATCTTGCCATAGAAAGGAATATTATTACAGAAACTGAACGCAATGCTATCTGGGAAGATAATGTTATACAATGGTTATGTGGCGATGACCAAAATGCTAAGGATAAACTAGTTGAAAGAATATTATCATAATGTACTTTTTGCCTGAAAAATTAGATCAATATATTACTACGCATTCTGAGCAAGAGCCAGAGTTATTGCAACAGCTTACTAGAGAAACATATCAAAAAGTATTACAGCCTATTATGCTCAGTGGACCTTATCAAGGTAGAGTACTAAGCATGATTTCTAAACTCATTAAACCAAAAGCTATTTTAGAATTAGGAACCTTTACCGGCTATTCTACAATTTGTTTGGCTGAGGGTTTGGCTGAAAATGGAAAACTTTATACTATAGATGTTAACGAAGAGTTGGTTGATTTTCAACGAAGATATTTTGATAAATCTAGATTTGGACACCAAATTATTCAGCATACGGGTAATGCCTTAGATATCATTCCTACAATAAATGAAACTTTTGATTTGGTCTTTATAGACGCAGACAAGCCTAACTACAGTAATTATTTTCATCTTGTGATAGATAAATTAAAATCTGGCGGTATTATTCTATCTGATAATGTGTTATGGCACGGTAAAGTTATAGAACCTCTAGATGAAAAAGATAAATCAACCAAAGCCGTTTTAGAATATAACACTTTACTTAAAAATGACAATCGTGTTGAAACTATTGTCTTGCCTATACGTGATGGTTTGACAATAAGTAGAAAAAAATAAATTACATGTTTCGTTTTACAGAGCCAGAGAAGTCTTCGACATCATCTTTAACTTTATTGATTTCTTGCTGAATGTCTTTAGTAACATTGGTGTCAACAATATTAGCTTCTTTGGCGCTTTTGGTGACTTCATGTTTAATATCGTTGGTGGCATCTTTAAGTGTCCGCATACCCTTACCAAGTCCACGGGCAATTTCTGGAAGTTTATCAGCACCAAAAACCAATACTACTATAAATAGTATAAATACAATTTCGGTACCACCAATAAATAATAATATAGGTTGCTGCATCACAGTGCAAATATAGTTAGTTTGTAAAATATATATGCTAATATTATATGAATTAACTTGAAGTGAGACAACGCTAGGTTCAGTATTAATTTAACTAGACATTTTATACCCCATCATCAAAGATGTTGACAAAATGGTTCCATTAAAAAAGCCGACTCGTTAAAATCGGCTTAATCATTATAAAACTAACCTTCTCTATTAGTTTTTCACTTTATTCTTAAACTTGTTAAAGTCACTTTCTTCAGTTTCTCTAGGCCAAGCATTATTAGATGTATCTACATCTGCAGTTTCTAAATCTGGGTCTACAGTGATGGATACTATTTCTTTTTCACTCGCAACAGCTCTACTTACTTCTTTATCATTAAATCTCCAAATCTGTGCAGGGTAAGTCACTTTTTCTTTTGAGCCATCTGCATATTCATACTCAACAATCAAAGGCATTACCAAACCACCCGGTTTATCAAAAGTAACCTGATAAAAATATTTAGGAGATTTCTTCATGTTTTTTTGCTGCTCTGGAGTAAAATTATCCATAATGTATTCTTTCACCGTAGGTAAATCTTCGACTGACGTACCATTTTTCATAGCTTCATCGTAACCTTCCTCTCCTTCACCTATAAAATAAACCAAAGCATTAGGGTCCATATTATAGCGTTCGGCTAATTTTTTTCCGTTTTCGTTGGGTTTATTGGTAACGGCATATTTTTTAACTTCTTTAATACCAATGTCTGTGTAATCCGTGGTATAAAACCAGCCTCTCCAAAACCAATCTAAATCAACTGCAGAAGCATCTTCCATGGTACGGAAAAAATCTTCTGGTGTTGGGTGCTTAAACATCCAACGGTTAGCATATTCTCTAAACGAATAGTCAAAAAGCTCACGGCCCATAATGGTTTCCCTGAGTATATTTAATCCTGTTGCTGGTTTGCTATAGGCGTTACTACCAAATTGATAGGTATTTAAACCTTTGGTCATAATAGGTGCAATATAATCTTGATTTCCGCCCATATATCTCACAATATTTTTGGCAGGTCCTCTACGAGAAGGATATTTATCATGTCCAGGAGACAATGCTGTTGGATTCCACTCTCCGAAATCTTGCTCTGCAACATATTGCACAAATGTATTTAAACCTTCATCCATCCAAGTCCACTGACGTTCATCGCTATTTACAATCATAGGAAAGAAATTATGACCTACCTCATGAATAATAACACTAATCATTCCGTATTTTGTTCTATCGGAATAGTTACCTTCTTTGTCTGGGCGACCAAAATTATAGCATATCATAGGATACTCCATTCCCATGGGTGCATGTACAGAAATTGCTTTATGATAAGGATAATCAAATGTCATACGAGAATACGATTTTAGCGTACTGGCTACTGTTCTGGTAGACCATTGTTCCCACAAAGGGTTTCCTTCTTTAGAATACATGGATACAGCCATAACATCCTTATCGCCAATCTTTACTGCCATCATATCCCAAATAAACTTACGGGATGTTGCAAAGCCGAAATCACGTACCATCTGTGCAGAAAGCTTCCACGTCTTTTTCTTGCTACTCTTGGTTTTTTCCGTTTTCTCAGCCTCTTCTTGGGTAACGATCATTACTGGCTCATCATAAGATTTTTTAGCCTCATTATAACGTTTCATCATGTCTTTGGTAAACACCTCATCTCTATTGGTGAGATAACCTGTACCATCTAGAATGTGATCTGCAGGCACAGTTATATTAACATCAAAATCCCCAAAAGGCAATGCGAACTCGTCTCTTCCCCAAAACTGGGAATTCTGCCAACCTTCTACATCATTGTAAACTGCCATGCGAGGATAGAACTGCGCCATAACGTATATTCTATTGTCATTTTCCTCAAAGTACTCGTAACCAGAACGTCCACCGTCTTTAACATGATCGTTAATATTATACCACCATTTAATTTTGAATGAAAATTTATCTCCTGTCTTCATTGCTTTGGGCAATTCTACACGCATCATGGTACGATTAATCGTATAAGGCAAATCTTTACCGTTTACATCTTTAACATGTTCAATATTGAAGCCTCCATCAAAGCGTTCCTTTAAGTAGGTTCTTGCTGCTCTAGAAGCTGATGCAGCTGGACTAATACCCGAACTGTTAATCAGGGGAGTTTTTGAGTCTTTAGCACGCATATTTTGGTCTAACTGAACCCAAAGATATTTTAATTCGTCAGGCGAATTATTGGTATAAGTAATAGTTTCATTACCATATAACTTAGCATTTACATCGTCAATTTCAATGTCCATTTTGTAGTCAGCCTGTTGCTGATAATATGCTGGCCCAGGAGCACCTGAACCTGTTCTAAACATATTTGGCGTTGCAAATTCATCATATAACTGCTTGAATTTGTTCTGATTAGTGTGACCAGGTTTACGCTCGGGTTTTATCTCGTTTTGGGCATAACTACTTGCAGAAACAAAAAATAAGGCACCAAAAACATACTTGAAAATTTTCATTGTAATAAATGTTTTTAAAAATGATGCCTAAAATACGTATTTAGCGGATTTTAACAGATTTTTAATTGAAGTTTAACATGCATTTATCATTATCTGGAACAAGCAAAAAACTTCTATTCTCCCCAAGCATTTTTAGTCTTACAATATTCTGCTGTTCAGGAAACAAATCAAACAATGTCTGATTGATAACCTCTAAGGATTTAATATTGGTGATATTTTCTATCTCTAAGTAACAATATGTAATGTCATCTTTGTATTCTTTACCAATAAAATTGAAATTTAAAATGCTTCCATTGACTTTGATGTTTAGTTTATCAGACAAATAACGTTCCATATAAGTATCAATAATCTTGCTATCACTGTCTGGTGCCAACGTTATATTTTCATCGTAACGCTTGCGTAATAACGCCTCAAAATCATCAATGAAGATTTGGCTTATGATTTGAAGCGATTGCTGTTTCTTAGCATATTCAATCTTCGTAACGCTAACATAATATTCGTGTTCTTTGGTATTTGAAACCAAAACAGGCAGTATAAAAAATACTATTGTGAGTTTTAATAACTTCATCTTTTAAATTCTATCATATTTTGCTATGTCCAAGAAGTATTCCAAAGTTAATTTTTATCTTCAGTTTTTCTATTTTCTCTGTAGGCCGCTAATTTTTGTTTCAAATATTCAAGAAGCTTTATTTCGTTTTTTTCTCTACATAGCTCAAGAAAGCTTTCGTCCTCTTGGCAAAATAAAAAATACTCGTTTCGCAAATCCTCTGCTAATGTATCCTTTTCAAAAATAATGGATTCATAATCTCTTCGTAATCTATTAATGCATTTATCACGATCATCTAACTCTACAATTTCTCGAAGCTTTTTTGTTCTACCGCTTATGGTATTTAAGAGTTTATGGAAATTAACCCCAAAGCCCAAGCCTATATATCCCATAGGACCCGCATCCGCATCATGAAGTCGCCGTTCATTTTGTGTTAATGGTAAATTTGTATTGCCAGGAATACCAAGATCATAGAAATTGACTTCTGTTTTTGCATCTGAGTTTTCGAGATCCGATTCTAAACTTCCTGTTAAGATTTTACCAACAATGACTTCATCTAGTTCGTTAATTTCCTCAACAAGTTCTACTGAAAAATTGCCCAAATTCTCCATTGACGGAGTGATTATCACTTCTTTGGATTTGTACTTTAAACCAGAAATAAACAAGGTATCTGAAGTTTTAGCGATAATTAAAAAGCTACCGTCTTCATTAGAGATGGCATATTTTAGTGCCGTTTTGTTTAGTATATGAATACCCTCAACGTCACCATCCGCCACAAGTTGCCCTTTAAGTTCTTTACGTTGAGCTTGGGACAAAAAGACGGATAATAACGCAACTAGACCGCATATTAGGTTAGTCTTTTTCACGGATTTCTTTTAGGAAGGATTTGCTTAACTCTGTGATGCGCTCCAAAAACTGCATTTCCTTATCTTCTTTAAGCAGTTCTTCTTTGACTCCTTGTTCTTCAACATAATCAATAAAAGCTTCTACTTGATCCAAAGGAATATTAAAGTTGACATGAATATAATTAATGCTATATTTATCTAACGCTTCTTTAAATGGCGTTTTTTCAATTGCTTTTTCCTCTGCAGTTTTTGTGTCATTTTTATCAACATCTACAACTTGGCTTACGATAAAACCTGCAAGATTAACCACATTGAGCATGTTCTCAACTCTCGGGTTGTATTCGTTAAAAGCTAAATTATCTGCCTTAGTTTTAAAATCTGGTGAAAAATTGAAGTCTTCAATGTGGTCTAAGCCAAAATATACATCATCCAAACTCACGTTATAGGTTCTAACATTTTCTAGATCCGCCCCTAAATTACCTGTTAATCCGAATGGTAAAATAACCACTTCGTCTAATTTGTTGACCTCTTCTACAAGGATAACAGTCAAATTTTTAGATTTTATAATATCTTTCGTAATTGTAACTGTAAAATCCTGAAACTGCAGTGCGCCAAACTCTACAATATCATTAACGGCAACCATAATATTAAACTCTCCCTTCTCGTCTGTAACGGTTCCCTTATTAGAAGACGTATTGTAAACTGTTACTCCTTCTTTATCTTCTGCAGTGACAATTATTTTACCCTTGATGGATGTTCTTTCAATATCTTGCCCATAAATGTTAAGGGCAAAAAAGCTAAGTAAAATAAATACGATTTTTTTCATGTTGGTTTCTATTGACTTATAAAGTTCGTCTATATTCTTTAAATTTCATAAGAAATTCCTGATAAATCTTTGTTAAATCATTTTGAGACATATCATTTGTAATAATTATTTTTACATAAAAATATTATATCTTGAAATCTATTATAATTGCTAGCACCTCAACTATTCACGGTAGTGGATATTTAGAGTATCTTATAGAAGAGCTTAAAATTCACTTTAAATCCGCAGACGAAATCCTGTTTGTGCCTTACGCCAGACCTGGTGGTATTTCTCACGATGCTTACACTAAAATTGCAGCCAAAGCCTTTAACTCTATTGGTAAAACCGTAAAAGGCCTACATGAATTCGAAAACCCAAAGGAAGCTATTGAAAATGCCCAAGGTATTTTTACGGGTGGAGGTAACACCTTTGTTTTAGTCAACCAATTATATAAAAACGCTGTTTTGGTTTCCATAAAAGAAGCTATTGCAAATGGAACGCCCTATCTAGGCACAAGTGCTGGTAGTAATATTTGCGGATTAACCATAAATACCACCAATGATATGCCCATTGTATATCCTCCAAGTTTTAAAACACTCGGTTTAGTGCCTTTCAATATCAATCCACATTATTTAGATCCAAACCCAAATAGTACACACATGGGCGAAACGAGGGAAACACGAATTAAAGAGTTTCATGCTTTTAATACACAACCTGTGGTTGGGTTACGTGAAGGAAGCTGGATAGAAGTCAAAGAAAATAACCTTACGCTAAGAGGAAAGTTAGACGCTAGGATATTTGAATATAACAAAGCCCCTTATGAATTACCAACAAATTCTGATTTAGGATTTTTGAAATGAGTTTAAATGTTTCTATAGAAATGATAACCTCAAATTTCGTAGCCTTCGTTATAGTAAAACTTATGTGAAGGATAATTTTGCACATAGGTGTTTAACTCCATAGAATTACAATCTTTTTCTTTAACATAGGTATAGATCCAATCCATAAATTGTTTTCCCAATCCTTTATTTCTGTGTTTAGGCTTTATATAAACATGATCTAATTCTACTGATTTACCCGCATAATGTCTGGTACAAAACCATAAACCAGTAACACCTATGACTTCATCTTTATAAAAGATTACCGCACATTCATAATTTTGATGTTGCATTTCATCAAAACGCGATTTTAAAACTGTTTGGCTTATTTTACCTTCATTTAACTCAAAGACTAAAGGAATTATGATTTCTAAATTATTGTTTGGTAAAATTTTAAACTGATAATCCATAACTAATTTTTATCATTATAAAAGTAGAATTAAAAATTTAAAGGTAAAACCACTAACTTTTCAACAAAAATTATTTTAAACTTTTGTAACTTTAACCAACTAAGATAATCATTATGAGAAGAGGTAATTTTAAAGTCCGGATTTTTATCTTTATCGCTATTGCTGCATTTGCATATCTAAGAAAGTGCAGCCAAGAAGAAATTAATCCTTACACCGGCAAAAAACAAGCTATTTCATTGTCTCCACAAGAAGAAATAGCTATTGGCCTACAGAGTGCGCCTGGTATGGCACAACAACATGGAGGTTTGCACCCAAATAATGAATACCAAGCGTTGGTTGATAATGTGGGGAACAAGTTAGTTAACAGTAGCATTGCGAAAGAGACACCTTATAAATATGATTTTCATTTATTGGCAGACCAAAATACCATTAATGCATTTGCGTTACCTGGTGGTCAAATTTTTATTACCTATGCCTTATTTTCAAAATTAGAAAACAAAGATCAACTTGCAGGAGTGCTGGGTCATGAAATAGGTCATGTTTTAGGGAAACATTCTAACGAACGCATAACAAATGCTAACTTTTGGAAAGTTTTAGCCATGGGAAGTTCTGCCATAGATATGGGAGGTGTAGCACAGCAAATGGGACAAGGTCAACTCCTAAAAAATGGCAGAGGTGATGAATTAGAGAGTGATGAACTTGGGGTACAATTTATGATTGAAGCTGGCTATAACCCTGAAGAGATGATTGGAGTAATGGAAATTTTAAAAGCTGCAGCCGGTCCTAATCGTGTACCAGAATTCCAAAGTACACATCCAGATCCAGAAAACCGTATAGAAAAAATCAGGCAAGCTATTAAGAATTATAAATACAAAAAAGCGTCTTAATTAAAGACGCTTTTTTACAATTAACTAACTCAAATAATTGTCTTTAATTAGACTCTTTTTCTTTTAAATCTTTTCAAAAACTGTGCCGCTTCTTTAGCATTAGATTTTTCTGCGTGTCTTAAGGCTGAAATACCTTGATCGCAAAACGCATGAACGTCTGCACCAGCTGTTATTAAAATTTTAAGTACATCTACACGATTATACTTAGCAGCATAATGTATAGGTTTCATACCATTAGATTTAGCATTAACATCTGCACCTGCTTTGATAAGCTTATTTACCTCTTCAACGTCACCTGTTGCTATGGCTTTACATAAAGGGCTAACCTCTACTGTTTTAACAGTCACTTCGTTAGCTTCTGGAGCTAAAATATCGTTTGTCGCATTTAAATTACTAATTGAAAAGCCCAATGCTAAGGCTAAGATTACTGCTGATTTTCTCATGATGAAAGAATTTTAAATTTAATTGATTTGTTTTTTTGATATATTAAAGAGACGACATAATCTTCAAAGTGTTACACTAAAAAATGTTATATAACATACATTTAACGTTTAAGAAACAAATATGTTAACGCTTTCACAAAAATCTATTTCAACATAACATGCAGATTATCAATACTTAAAATACAAATAATAGCTAAAATTTTAAGCATTAAAATTGTTACACTATTCTGTTATCTTTGATAACTAAATTAATTTTACATGAACAAAAAAGTTGTTTTAATGATTTTAGATGGTTGGGGAAAATCACCAGACCCTAAAGTTTCTGCTATAGATAATGCCCAAACACCATTTATAGATTCGCTTTACACAAAATATCCCAATGCTAGTTTACGCACTGATGGATTACACGTGGGGCTGCCGGAAGGACAAATGGGAAATAGTGAAGTTGGCCACATGAATTTAGGAGCTGGGAGAATTGTATATCAAGATTTAGTAAAGATAAACCTCGCTGTAAAAAATAAAACACTTCAAGAAGAGCTCGTGTTAAAAGATGCTTTTCAATATGCAAAGAGCCAAAATAAAAACATTCATTTACTAGGTTTGGTAAGTGGTGGCGGTGTGCATTCGCACATAAATCATCTTTTTGGATTGCTAGATGCCGCAAATGATTATGGATTAGAAAACGTATTTGTCCATGCTTTTACGGACGGAAGAGATGTAGATCCAAAGTCTGGATATGGTTTTATTTCTGAATTGGAAGACCATTTGAATAAAACTACTGGAAAACTTGCAACAGTTACCGGTCGTTATTACGCTATGGATAGAGATAAACGTTGGGAACGTGTAAAATTAGCTTACGATGCCATGGTTAAAGGTGAAGGTGAGCAAACCCAAAATGTTTTAAAATCTATACAGCAAAGTTATGAAGATGATATTACCGATGAGTTTATAAAGCCTTTAGTAATCTTTGGTAATGATAATGAACCAACAGCAAAAATAAAGGAAGAAGATGTTGTTATATTTTTCAACTTTAGAACAGATCGAGGAAGACAACTGACCCAAGCCTTATCACAGGAAGATTTCCATGAGTATAACATGCATAAGCTTAACTTATACTATGTTACGATGACTAATTATGATGACAATTTTAATGGTATTAAGGTCGTTTTCAATAAAGATAATTTGTCCGAAACCCTTGGGGAAGTTTTAGAGAAATACAATAAAACGCAAATTAGAATTGCTGAGACGGAAAAATATCCACATGTAACGTTTTTCTTTTCAGGAGGTCAAGAAGAACCCTTTAAAGGTGAAACAAGAATATTGAGGAACTCACCAAAAGTTGCGACATACGATTTAAAACCAGAAATGAGTGCCTTTGAGTTACAAGATGCTTTAATTCCAGAATTACAAAAAGGAGAGGTGGATTTTGTATGCCTTAATTTTGCCAACGGAGATATGGTTGGCCATACAGGTGTTATGGACGCTGCGATTAAAGCCTGTGAAGCTGTTGATGAGTGTGTAAAAAATGTAGTTACCACAGCATTAAGTAATAACTACACAACTATTTTAATAGCAGATCATGGGAATTGCGAAACCATGATTAATCCAGATGGTTCGCCTCATACTGCTCATACGACTAATCCTGTTCCTATTATTTTAATTGATAAAGATTTAAAGGAAATAAAGGATGGAATTCTTGGGGATATTGCACCAACAATCTTAAAATTAATTGGCATTCCACAACCAGAAGCTATGACACAACATAGTCTTGTGTAAACCTGTTAAAGTTGTACCTTTGCCCCATAATTGAATTGATAGTATGAATTTTCAGGATAGATTAATAATAGCTGTAGATTTTGACGGTACCATTGTTGATGATGCATATCCAAAAATTGGAAAGACTCGCATTTTTGCCTTCGAAACCTTACAACGCCTGCAACAAGATGGTCATAGACTTATACTTTGGACCTACAGAAGCGGCACAAAACTACAAGAGGCCGTTGATTTCTGTAAAGAAAACGGTATTGAATTTTATGCTGTAAACGCAAGTTTCCCAGAAGAAAAATTCGATTATACTCGAAGTCGAAAAATTCATGCAGACCTTTTTATTGATGATAGAAACATAGGAGGTGTTCTTGGTTGGGGGGAAGTCTACCAAATCATTACCAATGAAAAACCAGATATAAAAAATGCCAAGAAAAAATGGTGGCAGTTTTAATAAAATATTTTCATTAAATCATTTCAAAATAAGCCTTATTAATCTCTTCTCTATGATCTGGGTGTGCTATTTCCACAAGTGCTTTAACACGTTCTTTTATAGTTTTTCCAAATAGATTAGCAATACCATATTCAGTTACGACGTAGTGCACGTGAGCTCTCGTTGTTACAACTCCAGCTCCAGTTTTTAGAACAGGCACTATTCTACTTATTCCCTTTCTAGTTATGGAAGGTAATGCTATAATCGCTTTACCGCCTTTGCTTAAAGATGCGCCACGGATAAAATCCATTTGACCTCCTACACCAGAGTACATACTAGAACCTATAGAATCTGCACAAACCTGACCAGTAACATCAATTTCAATAGCAGAGTTGATAGCTACCATTCTTGGATTTTGCTTTATATAAGCCGTATTATTTGTATAATTTGACGCACGCATTTCTACAAAAGGATTATCATCAACATAGTCATACAAACGCTTAGAGCCTATCAAAAAAGTGGTTAGTGCTCTTCCTCTATTAATTTTTTTATAGTTACCGTTAATAACATCACTTAAGATTAGATCTATAACACCATCAGAAAACATCTCAGTATGCAAACCTAAATCCTTATGATTTGTCAATCTTGTTAAAACTGCATTTGGTATAGAACCAATACCCATCTGCAATGTACTTCTATCTTCAATTAAGCTAGCGACATAATCACCTATTTTACTTTCAACTTCAGATGGAACAGACATTTCCATAGTTGGAATTTCATCATCACACTCTACAAAGTAATCAATTTCTGTATGGTGAATGATACCAGCACCATGAGTACGGGGCATATTTTTATTGATTTGCGCAATTACTGTTGTAGCATTATCAATCGCAGCCAATGTCGCTTCTACAGAAACTCCTAGTGAGCAATAACCATGTTGATCTGGAACAGAAACATGAATTAAAACTACATCTAAATCAATAATGTTCTCCTTAAATAAACGTGGCACTTCACTTAAAAATACAGGTGTGTAAGATCCATTGCCAGCTTTTAAGGTATGTCTAACGTTTTTACCAATAAAAAAGGAGTTTACATGAAAACTGTCTTTTAGTTTAACATCTGCATAAGGAGCTTCTCCTTCCGTATGCAATTGGCAAATTTCAACATTTCTTAATTCTTCATGTCTTGCGGACATGGCTTTTATCAAGGATTTTGGGGCGGCTGCCGCTGCTTGTATATATATTTTATCATTAGATTTTATAACTTTTACTGCATCTTCTGCGCTAACTACTTTGTACATTTTTTATAGATTTTAGGTTGCAAACTTACCTCGTAAAAAGTACAAAAAAACTGTTATTTATCATGTTTCTATAATATTTTAAAATTGTTATAATTATCTATCTTTGCCAATTAAACTTAGAGTTATGATTATTGTAAAAACCAAAGAGGAAATTGAATTAATGCGCCAAAGTGCCTTAGTTGTATCTAAGACCTTAGGTATGCTAGCGAAAGAAGTGAAGGAAGGAGTTACAACTAATCATTTAGACACCATTGCAGAAACTTTTATAAGAGATCATGGAGCTGTGCCAGGATTTAAAGGCTTGTACGATTGCCCTTCTACCTTACTTTGCAGTGTTAACGAAGCTGTGGTACATGGCTTGCCAACTGATATTTCGCTGAAAGATGGAGATATTGTTTCTATTGATTGTGGTGCTTTGATGAATGGTTTTTATGGTGACCATGCTTATACATTTGAAATAGGTAATGTTGATGAGGATACCAAAAAGTTAATAAAAACCACTAAAGAATCTCTATATATCGGTATTGATAAATTACGAATCGGCAATCGTGTTGGTGACGTGGGTTATGCTATACAGCAATACTGTGAATCTCATGGTTATGGTGTTGTTAGAGAGTTAGTAGGCCATGGTATCGGTCGTAAAATGCACGAAGACCCAGAAATGCCAAATTATGGCAGACGTGGAAGAGGGAAAAAATTTATAGAAGGTATGGTCGTTGCTATTGAGCCTATGATAAATATGGGAACCCACAAAGTGAAGCAATTAAAAGATGGTTGGACCATTGTGACACAAGATGGAAAACCTAGTGTTCATTTTGAGCACGATATTGCTATTGTAGATGGTCGGCCAGAAATTCTTTCGACATTTGCTTATGTGCATGAAGCTTTGGGAATAACTTCAGATGAAGAGGATAAGTTCAGACAAAAAGCTTTAGTGCTTTAAAATGAAATCTCTATTCAAATTTTTTCTTAATCTCTTACCAAGACCTTTACTTATTCGGTTGAGCTATTTGGTCAGGCCAATACTAGAACTTTTTCTAAGGGGTAAAAACTACACCGACCCTATTGATGGTAAAAGCTTTAGAACCTTTTTATCTTACGGATACGGCAAACAACGACCAAATATATTATCACCCTCAACATTATCTCTAGAGCGCCACAGATTACTTTGGTTGTATCTTAAAAATGAGACCAACTTTTTTTCAGAAAATTTGAAAGTACTTCATTTTGCGCCAGAGCAGTGCTTTTTGAAACGGTTTAGAAAACTAAAACATCTAGATTATACAACAACAGATTTATTATCACCAATTGCAGATGTAAAGGCTGATATTTGTAACCTTCCTTTTAATGACAATACCTATGATGTTATACTTTGCAATCATGTTTTAGAGCATATACCAAATGATACTAAAGCCATGCAAGAGTTATACCGTGTTATGAAATCTGGTGGTTATGGTATTTTTCAGATTCCTCAAGATATGAATCGAGAAGCTACCTTTGAAGATGATACAATAACAGACAAGTCTGAACGTGCAAAAATATTTGGACAATACGACCATGTTAGAGTCTATGGCAGAGATTATTTTGATAAGCTTCGCTCCATTGGTTTTAAGGTTGAGGAAGTTGATTATACATCTCAACTTGGTGATAATGATATTGATAAATACCGTTTAGCCAAAGGAGAGATTATTCCAGTAGTTTACAAATAAAAAAGCCACACCAAAAACGAACAAAGGTGCAGCTTTATATAAATAGAAGCTAATAGCATTTATAAGACACACCATATTTAGAAAGGTCACATATATTTACTCAGGAAAGTTGTTTAAATTCAATGTTTCAAGCTCTTGCTTATCATTTTCAAAAATTATAAAGGCTTTCAGCTCTGGGTGTGATTGAAGAAAATATGTCACATTTTCGATTCCCATGGCTTGAAATGCTGTTGCATAAGCATCAGCAGTCATACAATCTTCAGCTATTACAGATACACTTAGTACATTGGTTTTTGTAGGATATCCTGTTTTTGTATTGATGATATGCGCATAACGATTACCCTTTTCATCTGTTTTAAATTTCCTGTATGTACCAGAAGTTGCCATAGCTTCATCTTTTAGAGTTATGGCTTTATAAACAGACTGTTGCCCATCAAAACGAGGTTCATCTAAACCGACACGCCAAGGTGATTTCTTTTCTACATTTTCACCCTTAACTCTAACCTCACCACCAATTTCGATCAAATAATTTTCTATTTCTTTGTTCTCCAAAAACTCAGCAATAACATCTAAACCATAACCTTTGGCTATAGCGTTAAATTCTATGTACGATTCTTTTGGCTTTTTTAATGTATTGCCAACCAAACCCACACGGTTTAATCCTACATATTGCATTAGGCTATCAATTGTTGTACTATCGGTAAGGAATTTATTTTTCTCAGCACCAAAACTCCAAGCATTGACTACATTACCTATTGTAGGATCAAACACCCCTTCTGTGGTTCTATAAACTTCTTTTGAGGTCTCAAACACACGTTTGAAATGGTGGTCTACTTCTACATCTTCATTCTTATTTAGTCTAGAAATATCAGAATCTGGAATGTATGTGGAAAGTGATTGATTAACTACTGCAAATAGACTGTCAAATTGTTTCTTGTAATTCGCACCTTCTTCAGAATAGTACTGAATATTGAAACTCGTACCAAAAACCGGACCTGACAGTTTTGTTAATTCTGGTTGCTTTTTATCTTCCTTGCAGCACATGCATACTATTGCTACCAGGAATAAAAACATTGATTTTCTCATGCTATATATTTTTGACTTCGACTATATTTCGATTTTGCTCAATGAGACTTTATCAGTCTGAAGGTTAATTTAAATTCATTTCGATAACTTGAATACCATTATATTCAATCAAATATTCTTCGTTTAGGTAAATAGGTAAATCTTCTCCTTTTGGATTACCTAGACCAACACCGGCATACAACACTTTTGCATCTTTTTCAAAGGCATGCTTTTTGAATGTCTCCATCCAAATTACATCGTAATTGTTTGGATTTTCAGGTAAAATCACAGCTCTCACTATTACAAAATAGTATTGATTATTCTTATCGATACAAACAAATTGAGGATGGCGCTTAAGCTTACTATTTATAGCAACAAACTCAAAGCCACGGGCTTCTAAATCCTTACCAACATGGTTCATGGCAAGATTATGTACTTCTTGGGGTGTTAGTGCTTTGCTCATATAGTGTTTAGACTGCGCTTAAGATAGACTTCAGCAGTAAACTTTAATCCATACAAAAATACAACATTGCTTTATAAACGGAAAGTAGATTGCTGCCTTTACAGCAACGACAAAAAATCACTTAAATCTTACAAACTTTGCACTACCGAAGGTGTAATTTGAAACAGGTACCACCGCGTCATCTTCTAATTGATACCAAGGAGAAATATCGGAATCATTGAGGTTCTTCACAAGATGTACACTTTGTGCTGGGGTATTGCCCTGAAATAACAAAAACAGCTTTTCACCTTTATCGTTTATAACTTCATCACAAAGCATTACTATATGCCCAGGACTTCCTCCTTTAATGAGCATATCACCGATTTTTAGATCTTTGGCTTTTAAAGGTTTGAGCTCGTTATAAAGTGAAAGTGTACCAGAATACATATAAATAAGATTTAAGTATTTATAGAAATTTTCTTTTGAATGATTTGCTGAAGCAGTTTTATGAAATGAAACTTTACTACCATTGATTTTTGGGCGGTAGCCTTCGGCATATTTTTTCCAAGAACAATAATGTCCAGAGGTAAAGTTGAAACCTATTTCATCTTTTCTATTACTATTCCAAAGGTATTCACTTCTAACCCTTATTAATGCATCTGCACATTGTTGCAATCCGTTTTTGGGCACTGGAATTTCTAAAACTCCAATGTGTCCTCCCTGCCAAAAATATTCTGAATTATCATAGTTAATAATCTTATTTCCAAAGGGTTTTAGCTTATAGTTTCTAAGATAATTTTCAAAACTTCCTTTAGGATATTTGGTTCGTCTATATCCTTCAGGAATGTTAACTCGAGATTTTATCGTAAGGCTATCTTTATTAATTAAAGTTGGTGTTTCAACAATTGCCTTAACCGTGTCTATAGCATTTTCAACAGGTTTAAATTGGAATGCCAAAGCTATTGCTGCAAGACATATCAATAAAATTAGTAGTACTTTCTTCATAAACTCTAAAACGAAAAAAATTAAAGATTTGTTATACAGAATTTGAATTTATGTAACTTTAGCATTACATGAGAACTAAATTTATATCTGCACTACTGATTCACGTTTTGCTTTTTTCATTAGGTTGTGAAAAGAAAAATAGTTTACCCGACCCTCTCGAAGCAGGATGGAAAGGTAAAGCAGTTTGCGAAGTTTTGGAGGAAAAGCAAAATCTAAGAGTGCTTAAATGTACTTTTGAGCCAGGTGTTGGTCACGAAAAGCATTACCACAATCCACATTTTGGCTACACACTGTCTGGTGGAAAATTTAGAATAACCGACACTTCTGGCACAAGAGAAGTAGATGTACCAACAGGTTATAGCTTTAGTAAAGACCAAGTTTCCGTACATGAGGTTTTCAATATTGGTGAGACCACAGCTATATTTTTGATCATGGAGTATAAATAAGTTTTTGCTACCTTTTATATCGGAAAGAAAATACACCTGTATTAAATTTTTATTTGTACCTACCTTCATCCACTGCACTTTAACATTAGTATTACTGGTTTTTTAAACATAAAGGTTGGACATAATTGTTGCTACATATCTCTTTAACAATTAATCTTAAAATTTATGGCATTTAAGAGATAATCGGTAATTTTACCAAGTTGAGCCTACTAGTTAGTTAAATAAAAACATATTAACTGAATAGTTTTGAATATTTTAATTACATACAAACAATCCTTTATCCTAAAAAAGGCATGTATTCTCATATGTATATTTTTTAGTACTGCTACGCTATTGTCTCAAAATGCCGAAACTGAAAACTGGTATTTTGGAGAACTTTCCGGATTAAATTTTGCTCCTCAAGAAAATCCTAATGTACTTACGAATTCTAATATGGCCGCCCCGGCAGGTTGCTCTAGTATTTCTGATATTGATGGAAACCTCCTATTCTATACAAATGGTAAAACCATTTGGGATAGTAGTCATAACATTATGGTTAATGGAGATAACATTTTTGGAAATCTAAACTCTGCACAAAATTCTATTGTCATCCCTATTTATGGATTAAACAACATCTACTATCTTTTTACCGTAGCACCAAATGGGCTGTTCTATGCAATTATCGATATGTCCCTAAATAATGGCTTAGGTGAGGTGACCAATTTTAATATTCCTGTATTAGAATCAGTTGGTGTTGGTAAGCTTACTGCGGTACACCATGCCGATGGTGAATCCATTTGGTTGATGACCACAAGAAAAAACGAGAACGACATTTATACATCGTTTTACAATTATAAAATTAATACTAATGGGGTAATAGAAAATCCTGTAATTTCTGATGGTTTATTTTATGAAGGAATTACGCAAGGTATTATGAAATATTCGCCAGATGGATCAAGATTGGCAGTTACTAATATCCGCCCAACTAGCCTAGACAAACATATTTCACTTTTTGATTTTGATAACGGAACTGGACTTTTAAGTAATAGGATAAATGTTTTAACCTCATTTACCTTTTTTGAAATCGTATCTGCTTACGGTGTAGAATTTTCTAACGATTCTAAAAAGTTGTACGCAACACTTATTAGGCAAGGTGATTTTAGTCCAGACACAGGAGGCATTGTAGAAGATTCTGAAAAACGTTCTTTTCTATATCAATATAATGCTGAATTTACTAATGTATCTGGCAATAGCTCATTGTTACACGAGCAGCTAGATGACTTAATTCCCGGTAGTATCCAACTCGCTAAAAATGGAAAGGTATACAGGGCAGTGTCGCAAAATGAAGGTAATGGGTTGAACTTTCTTGGTGCAGTAAACAACCCCAACGAAGTCGGGTTTGCATCTTCTTATACTCATGATAGTATTGATCTTGATCAAAATTTATCCAGGTTGGGCTTGCCGAACTTTATCCAATCCTATTTTAGAACTCGAATATTAAATGAAGATGCGTGTTTAAATGAAGATATTGCTTTTGAAGTGGACACTTACGCCCCAATAACTGCTGCGCAGTGGGATTTTGGTGATGGCAACACCTCAAATGAAATATCACCCAACTATAACTATTCAGAAAGTGGAATATATGATGTTACGGTAACTATAACAGTAAACAATAGACCCATAACTACACAAAAGACCATTGAAATATTTGCGCTGCCAGAGTTAATTCAAAACCAAGGATTAGTACAATGCGATATAGATTTTGATGGAATTTCAATTTTTAATCTAAACGACATTCAAGAACTAATAACCAACCCGGATTTGGAAGAGCAGCTTTTCTTTTTTGAAACTTTAGAAGATGCCCAACAGCATATAAACGTCATTGCAAATCCACAGAGTTATACCAACACAGAGCCTAACCAAGAAGTCTTTGTAAAAGTTGTAAACAATAATGACTGTGCTGTTATTACTTCATTTTTCCTAAATGCAGAATATGCTAGTCCGGTTACCATTTCAGACTATTATGTATGCGAGGATTCGGATCAAATAATTGGTGACGGTCAAGGTTATTTTACGGTCTTAGATCTTATTGACCATGTTAGGAGTGAGATACCGATTTCTACAAGCACATCTTTAGAGTTTTATCCGACTTTAATCGATGCACAAACCAGTCAAAACAATATACGTGCAGCGTTGCTATCACCTTCAACCACTATATGGGTAAAATTTGTAGATACTGACGCCACTTGTTCTGGAATTGGATCCATTAATCTTATTGTAAACGATACGCCCATAGTGGAAATTGATGACAACTATACTTTTTGTCCATCTGAAGGGTTTTCGCTTTTAGGCAACCCAAGTAACAGTAGGTTTGAATGGTTGAATAACGAGGGAGACGTTTTATCCACGCTTCAAGAATTTACGACAAATATTGAAGGCACGTACACTCATATTGCATATAATACCCAAAACGGTATTGAGTGCTCAAATTCAAAAATTTTTACGATCAGCAGAATCCCGGAGCCAGAATTTCAAAATATAGACACCGATTTAGATTACAACAATAACACCATTACAATAACTATGGTTGGTAATGGTAATTATGAATTTTCTTTGAATGGCATCGATTATTTTGGTGATTCTAACTCATATAGTTTCTTCAATGTAGAATCTGGAACACAAACCATATACGCAAGAGATGTCGACCAATGTTATCCTGCCATATCAGAATCTCTAAATCTTATTGGCTATCCTAAATTTATAACTCCAAATGATGATGGTATTAATGATTATTGGCAAATTAAGGGGTTAACCGTTAATAATTATAAATCTGTAAAAATCTTTGATAGATATGGCAAATTGCTTGCAGAATTAACTCCGTCTAATGGGTTGCGCTGGGATGGTAAATTTAATAGCGTTGTAATGCCAAGCAATGATTATTGGTTTAGGGTTGAGTTTATTGATGGCAAAGTTACCGTTGGTCATTTTAGTCTTAAAAATTAAACCTTTTTTTACCGTCTATTTCTTAAATTATTAATGAAAGTCATCTTGACTTTTCTATTTGCTAAAAATCAAAATAACTTTGATTTTAAAAAATGGTATAACCAAATATTAACTCTATATTGTCATTATACGTAGACTCTAAATCGGAAGCGTTGTTGAACATCATCAACTTACGAGTAGTGTGGTATCTAATCTCTAGACTAAATTTGTTGTTGTATTTATAACCCAAACCAAAAGCTAGGTTATTTTTGGAATCTACACCTAATTCAAAATTAGAATTAAATCTTGACTCTTGATCAACTATATCCAAAACATACTGGCCATTAACGAAGATCTTAGAATTCTTGCTCAAGTGAAAATAATGCCTAATTCCTAAAGGGATTTCAATAGACTTGTATTCTACAGAAGCCTCGCCAGAATCACTTTCTAATTCTGACTTGTAGCTTTGATATGTAGGCTCAACTATAAGAGCCCATTTGTTACCATTGAAACCAACATTGAATTCAAACTCTATTCCAAACCTAAATGACAATTCGTTATCAAAATCGTAAGTGTTTGTGGAAAGAAAATCTCTGTCTACAGAAATAGACGAAGATCTAACTCCTGGTCTTATAGTTATATCCGCAAAACCTCTTTTACGATTTTTTTCAAAGTTTTTAAACTCACTATTTTTGCATTCGTTATAATCTGTAAAAAAACCTATTAGTTCTTTTTGACTATAATCGAGCCTTTCAAATTTTTTCATACTAAAACTTGAACACTCCAAATTGGTGTAAAGTTGTTGCTTAAATCTGTCATTAGTCAAAATATTCCCATCTTTATTATAGTACTGTTTAAAAATCAATTGCTCTACATCAGAATCTTCATTAGAATAAAAAAATCGTCGTAACGGGCCATTTTCATAGATGTACAGACTAGCTTTTCCTTCCACTAAAACTTTGAGAAACATTTTCTTCTCTTCAAAAATTGGGGCTCTAACATTAGACATTCTAGATAAGTCTTGTTTAGACATATCAATATTGACCGACCGCCTTATATATTTAGTCACATTATAAATACCAAACTCCTTAATTGTGGTAATGGATCCATATTGCTTTTTTGCAGATTCTGTTAACTTATACTCAAAGTCTGAAGGATTGTTTTTCCAATCTACATTTTTAATTAAGCATTCCGTTTTTTGGTTTGTGTCGTCAATAAAATATCCTTTTTCAAATTCTATCTGAGAATAACAATTTAAGCTTAAAATAACTAGACATAGTGAATAGAGTTTCTTCATAATAGTACAAGTAATATCAACAATTTTGTGTTATCTAGTCGAAAAGAAGATTTGGAACAAAATCAGTTTTTAAATATTTGGTGAGCAAATGTACCGAAATTTCTATTGAAGAAAAAAACTTACTTTATAAATTTTATAATTTTAGGGCTAAAATATCTCTCTTTTTCTTGTCCTTGACTCTTATACTCCATTACATTTTATAAAACAACAAACTGATACCATCGAAAAAGCTTATTACCCAAGATCTACTAAAGCATCACTCTTTTGTGATATCATAATTTCTTGTGCTAAGATATTTTTAAGAGTCTAGCTTCTAGCTAATTACTAATTTTTTAACTATCTTATGTCTTTCAAACTTAATTCTTTAAAATGTATGACAGCTTCAAATCGATTCAATAATGCCGTAAATAAGCTCTATACAGCATTTCATAACAATACTTTAAATCCGGAAGACTGCACTCAATGCGCAGTTGGTAATATCTTAGACAATAACGATAGCTGGAAACACATGACAGACATCCATGGTTCGGTTCGGTTGAACTACATTGGCTTGGTACATCAGAATTTAGGAAGACGGTTCAACGGATATACACCTTTAGAACTTCTTAAAATAGAAGCTGCTTTTTTAAAGGGTTGCGGTTATAAACTTGGAAAATATTTCTGCCACAAACCAGACAACCATAAAGATAAATCTATTTTATTTAATGGTTTATCCGAGGTTGTTTCGACACTATGCCAATTAGATAAGATGAATGATGCAATGGATTGCTCTGCTATCTTTAAATTTGAAAGACTTGATAGCATTAGAGAAATGGTATAAAATAAAAAAGCCAATATATAAAAATATTGGCTTTAACTATCCTTAATGTATCTACTATATAGCAGTAATTTTATCCACCAAAGTCATCAAATCTAATGTGCTCATCAGGAATACCGAAGTCTTCTCCCATTTTCTGAACAGCTTGGTTCATTAGAGGTGGACCACAAAAATATAATTCTATATCTTCTGGTGCTTCGTGATGATTTAAGTAATTATCTATAACACAATTGTGAATAAACCCAACAAATCCGTCACCCTCTTCATCATTAATATCTTTCTTCACTTTCCAGTTATCTTCTTCCAATGGCTCAGAAAGTGCCATATAGAATTTAAAGTTAGGGAAGTCTTTTTCTAATTCTCTAAAGTGTTCTATATAGAATAATTCGCGTTTGGAACGTCCACCATACCAATAGGTTACTTTACGACCCGTTTTAATAGTTTTGAATAAGTGATATAAATGCGAACGCATTGGTGCCATACCTGCACCACCACCAACGTAAAGCATTTCACTTTCAGATTCGTTAATGAAGAACTCACCATAAGGTCCTGAGATTACTACCTTGTCCCCAGGTTTTTGTGCAAAAATATATGAGGATGCTACCCCAGGGTTTACATTCATCCATTGATTTTTTGCTCTATCCCATGGCGGAGTCGCAATACGCACGTTAAGCATAATTTCGCGACCTTCAGCTGGGTAAGATGCCATTGAATATGCTCTTTCTACCGTTTCGGTATTCTTCATTACTAAAGGCCAAAGACCAAACTTGTCCCATTCTGCTTTAAACTTATCTGGCGTTTCATGCTCTTCTGGATGCGCTGTAATATCAATATCAGAATATTTTATTTCGCATGGCGGTATTTCAATCTGAATATATCCGCCAGCTTTATAGCCCATATCCTCAGGTATTTCGACAACAAATTCCTTAATGAACGATGCTACATTATAGTTACGTACAACAGTTGCCTCCCATTTCTTGATACCAAATACTTCTTCGGGAATGGTAATTTCCATGTCTTGCTTTACTTTTACTTGGCACGATAAACGAGCACCTTCCGCTAGCTCTTTTCTTGAAAAGTGGGGTGTTTCTGTCGGCAAAGCTTCTCCGCCTCCTGATAACACATGACATTCACATTGAATACATGTTCCACCACCACCACAGGCTGATGGCAAAAACACTTTATTACTTCCTAAAGTTGAGAGTAAAGTTCCACCCGAAGCGACTTCTATTTCGCGTTCACCATTTATTAAAATCTTAACAGGACCCGATGGTGACAGTTTTTGTTTAACGAATAATAATAAGGCTACGAGCAATAGAGTTACCAATAAAAAGGCACCAACAGTTGCTATTATAGTTCCGATTGTACTTGCGGCTAATATCATCATACTCATCAATTACTTGTTTGTATTTTCAGCTAACTCTAATTCATCAGATTTAAGTTTAGCTTCTTCTTTTTCAATGTTTTCTTTAATTACTTCAATAGTAGCTGATTTATCTTCAGACTTTGCTTCTTCGTCACCTCCTGTTAACATACCGCCAAAACTCATAAATCCAATAGCCATTAATCCAGTTATAATAAACGTAATACCTAAACCTCTCAATGCAGGTGGCACATTACTATATCTGATTTTTTCTCTGATGGCGGCAATTGCCAAAATAGCTAAAAACCAACCAATTCCTGAACCTATTCCATAATTTAGTGCCAGCCCTAAAGTTGCAATTTCTCTAGACTGCATAAATAATGATCCCCCTAAAATCGCACAGTTTACTGCAATTAATGGTAAAAATATACCTAAAGAATTGTACAATGAAGGTGAGAATTTTTCGACTATAATTTCAACCAATTGTACCATTGTTGCAATTGTAGCAATAAACATTATAAATGACAGGAAACTCAAATCGTAACTTGCGTATTCTTCGCCCAACCAAGATAATGCTCCAGGCTGCAATATATATTGATCTAGCAACCAATTTAAAGGTACTGTAATTGCCAATACAAAAATTACAGCAGCACCTAAACCAACTGCAGTTGATACTTTTTTAGATACAGCCAAGTAAGAGCACATTCCTAGGAACGTAGCAAATACCATATTATCTATGAATATCGATTTAAAAAATAATTCTATATGTTCCATATTATTTTAGTTTTCAGTTTTAGTCTCAGTTTACAGTTTATTACTGTTTACCGTGATTGCAAACTGTATACTGATTAGTCTTCAATTAATGCTTTGTTTCTACTACGTTGTACCCAAATAATGATTCCCACCACAATAAGTGCCATTGGCGATAATAACATAAAACCATTATTCTCATATCCAATACTGTACAATCCTGTCTTTTCTATTGGATCCCCTAAAACAGGAATACCTAATAACGTACCAGAACCCAATAGTTCTCTAAAGAAACCAACTATAACTAATATAACTGCATAACCCAATGCATTACCGATACCATCTAAAAATGATCTCCAAGGACCGTTACCTAATGCAAAAGCTTCAAAACGTCCCATAATGATACAGTTAGTAATAATAAGTCCGACAAATACCGAAAGGGTTTTACTCAATTCGTAAGCAAAAGCCTTAAGTACTAAATCCACAATAATTACAAGTGTTGCCACAACAATTAATTGTGCAATGATTCTAATTTTTGAAGGAATAATATTTCGCATTAATGAGATAACAACGTTACCAACACCCATTACAAATAATACTGAAATAGACATTACAATAGATGCTTCGAGCTCTGCAGTAATAGCTAACGCAGAACATATACCAAGTACCTGAATAGTAATCGGGTTGTTATCCGCTAATGGGTCTGTAATTAACTTAGTGTCTTTTTTTGAAAGAAGTCCCATAGTGTTTACTTAGTTTTTAAATTATCAAAATAAGGCTTGTAAAGTTTTAAATCGCTTTTAATCATAGCTGAAACTCCATCACCTGTAATTGTAGCACCAGCAATGGCATCTACCTCATTGTCTGTTTTGTCTTTATTTTTAGGGTCTGCATTTCCTTTTGCTACTGTAATGCCTTTAAAAACACCATTTTCGGTAAGTAAATGTTCCCCATAAAAATCATCCATAAAATAACGCTGCTTAATGTTAGCACCTAAACCTGGTGTTTCACCCTTGTGATCAAAATAAGCACCTTGAACAACCATATTTTCGTCCATTGCTACATAACCCCAAATTGCATCCCATAAGCCTTTACCATAAATTGGTGCCACGTAAACTGTTTTTCCTTCTTTGTTTTTCCCAACAAACAAAGGTAATTTTCGTTCTCCACCATTTTTAGCACTAGCCTGTTGTTTTTTAACATCAATTAAATAAGGTTCTTGCTTGGTTTCTTCAAAATACTCATCGCGCGTTTGCTTTTTCAACACCTTACCATTAGCATCAATCGTTATTACTATTTGATCATCTACATTTGCATCAAAAGCCTCAGGTGCCTTATCTGTAGAAATAAAAACAGCGCTTGTTTCATCATTATCATTTATACCCATGGCATAAAGGATATTTTGCTGTTTTTCTAACCTTTGATTTTCACTAATTCTTGGTTTTAAAGAGGATGCTAAGAAAGCTAATAATGATCCTACAACCAACACCATTGCAATCGCAAATATTATGGTGTATGAATTTTTATCTGTTCTATTTTCCATTATTAAGCAGTTTTAACTTTTAAACGCTTCATTCTTTTCTTCACATTTCCTTGGACCACATAATGGTCAATTGTTGGTGCAAAGACATTCATTAATAAAATGGCTAAAAATACACCTTCTGGATATGCCGGATTGAATACACGAATCATAATCGATATAAATCCGATTAAGAAACCGTATATCCATTTTCCTTTATTTGTTTGGGCAGCAGTTACTGGATCAGTTGCCATATAAACGGCGCCAAATAAAATACTTCCAATAATTAGATGTTGCCAAAAAGGTACACTCATAAGTCCGTAAAACTTACTTGTTTCACCAATCCATCCTGCATCTACAACACCGTTAAAGATTAAGCCCATCACTAAAGCACCAATTACTGTACTTAGCATAATTCTCCAACTTCCTATTTTAGTAAAGATTAAGAATAAGGCTCCTATTATGATTAGAAATTTTGAAGTTTCTCCAACAGAACCTGGTATAATTCCCCAAAACATGTCCCAATAATCTATTCCCGCTAGTGAACTATTTTGTGCATAAGCTCCCAATAATGTTTCACCAGATATAGCGTCTAAGTTTTGACCAGCCGCAATAGCTTGGTCACGTTCTACCGCACCATGTACCCAAACTTTATCACCAGACATCCAAGTAGGATATGCAAAGAACAAGAATGCACGAATAGTTAATGCTGGATTAAGAATATTCATTCCTGTTCCTCCAAAGACTTCTTTTCCTATAACTACACCAAAAACAACAGCAACAGCTAACATCCATAACGGAATATCTACAGGAACAATTAATGGCACTAACATACCAGTTACCAAGTAGCCTTCTTCTACTTCGTGACCTTTTATGATTGCGAATATAAACTCTACTGCCAGACCTACTCCATAAGAAACAACTACCAAAGGTAAGACTGTCCAGGCACCGATGATTAAATTATCAATAGTCCAAAATGAAGCTCCTAAAAATCCATCTGCTGAATCTATTAAGCCTTGAGCCAAGTAGTGTTGGTAACCTGCATTGAACATACCAAATATTAAACATGGTACCAATGCCATGATTACGGTATTCATGGTACGCTTTAAATCGTCGGCTGCCTTGATGTGAGTTCCATTATGAGTAGTCTCATTAGGCATATATAAAAACGTAAAAAGGGCGTTGAAACCAGGAAGCCACTTCTTGTCTTTATTCTTTTCCTTAAAATTGTGTAAATTTTGTTTTAAACCCATTATCCTATCTCTTTAAGCATTAAGTCTAATCCTTCTCTTATAATTTTTTGATGTGGTTGTTTGGACACACATACAAATTCTGTTAACGCAAAATCTTCTGGTGCTACCTCATACATTCCCAGAGCTTCCATTTCATCTAAATCTTTATACATACAAGCTTTTAGGATTTGCATTGGATAAATATCTAGAGGAAATACTTGCTCGTAAGTTCCTGTGGTTACAAATGCACGATGCTCACCATTGGTATTTGTATTTAAATCGTATTTTTTCTTAGGGTTTAACCATGAGAACGTTAAGGCTCTCGACGTAGAAATCTTGTTAAAAACCGGTTTATTCCAACCAAAGAATTCATAATCATCCCCTTCAGGTATTACTGTAATTACATTACTATAATAGTCTAAGTTACCGTCTGGAGCTATTTTTTTTCCTGTTAAAACGTTTCCAGATATAATTCTATCATTACCATCTTTATCAACGCCATTGTCGTATATCATTGTTGATACTTCAGAACCTATTTTTGTTTTAAAATACCTTGGTTTTTTAACAGAAGAACCCACTAAAGCAACGGTACGTTCTGCATTGAACTTCCCTGTTAACAAAAGCTCTCCGATTATAACCAAATCCTGAGCATTTATGGTCCAAACGACTTCACCTTTATTAATTGGGTTAACTTTATTTATTAAAGTCCCCACATTTCCTGAAGGATGTGGCCCAGAAACTTTGTAAGTTGTTACATTATCTAAACCAGCTAATGGCGAATTCGTGCTTCCTACTGAAACATGAACACCTCCTTCTGTCAATTTAGATAAAGCAGTAACAGCAGCTTGTAATTCCGCTTCTTTGCCTGTTAAAGTAAAATCTAAATCAGCAGCTAAAGGCGCGCTGGCATAACCTGAAATGAAAATAGCTTTTGGTGTACTATTTGCCTTAGCAACAACATCATAAGGGCGTTGCTTTATAAATGCCCAACAACCTGAAGCCAATAAGTGGGCTTTAATTTTATCTGCATCTGATGATAAATCAAATTTACCATGATCGACATAGGTTTGTTCCTTGTCTGCAGTAATTTTAATAGCGTCTATTCGACGTCTTGGGCCACGTTGCACTTCTGTCACCTCACCAGAAACTGGGGAAACAAACTTCATCTCTTCATTATCTTTATTGTAAAATAAGGTTTCGCCTGCTTTTACACGCGTGCCTTCTTTTGCAACAAGTTTTGGGATAATACTGTGGAAATCTTCAGGTCTGATAGCGTAGAAATTGCTAACAATAGCGTTCTCTTTAGTTTTTTCGGCTTCACCGACCAACTTTATATCTAAACCTTTTTTAATTCTGATGTCTTTTGACATATATTTCAAAGATTAGTTATCTAAAAATCCGTGCAAATTTACGAATTAATGCTTAAATAATTTTTAATTCCATGCATCTTTTTTATTTATAGCCATTATAAATAAGATTAATATCTAAAGGCATAGATTTTGATTATCTTTATGCACAAGTCAAAAACAAATGATGAAAAAGAATTTCTATAATATTTTATTACTCTTATTATTCCCAACGCTATTACTTTCGCAAGCGGTAGAAGTAAGTCCTCCCGATTTTATTAAAACCATAAAATTTAAGAGCAATACAACTCAAGGACAATTGCCCATTCTAAAACTTGGAGAGCCTTTGATATTAGAGTTTGATGCTTTAAACGCCAACGAAGAAGACTTCTATTATGTTATTGAATATTTTAATTTTGACTGGACACCTTCTATTTTGGTAAAAGGTGAATATTTAAGAGGGCTGGACAATCAACGCATATTAGAATACTATAACTCTTTTAACACCTATCAGGTCTATTCTCATTATAAATTACAAATTCCAAATATCCAAACTCGTGGATTGTTGAAAAGCGGTAATTATATGATTTCGATTTATGATGAATATGATGAACTGATGTTTAGTAGAAAATTTATGATTTATGAAGATCTTGTAAACGTTGGTGTACGCGTTAAACGCTCTAGAGACGTAAGGGTCATTGCCGAAAAGCAATCCGTGGATTTAGTCGTGGCCACTAACAGCATTAATTTTAACAATCCGTTAGAGACTATCAAAACACTCATCATTCAGAATAATAATTTAAATACATCCATAGACAACTTAAAACCGCAATATACTTTAGGCAATGAACTTATCTACAGGTACGATACCGAATCTGCATTTTGGGGAGGCAATGAATATTTTTGGTTTGAAAACAAAGACGTAAGAACCTCTAACGTCGGAGTTCAGTTTATAGACTTAAAAGATATATACCAAAGTTACCTATACCCAAATGTATCTAGAGACGGGCAACCTTACACTTATAATCCCGATCTTAATGGAAACTTTCAAGTTACAGCGGCAGATCGTTTAGATACAGATATCGAAGCAGATTATACTATGGTTCATTTTTCTCTATTGCAAGAAGAACTAAAAGGTAAAGACATCCATGTGTATGGCAATTTTAATGCTTTCGCCATTGAGCCTTTGACGAGAATGGAATTCAATCCCGAAAGTGGTGAATACGAAGTAAGCTTTCGCCTTAAACAAGGTTTCTACAACTATAAATATGTTGTGGTAGATAAAGAAACCGGCGAACTCGACGAAGGTGCTATTAGTGGTGATTATTGGCAAACCGAAAACAATTACAAGGTTTTGGTATATTATAGAGATTTGGGCGCACGTTATGACAAACTTATTGGTTATGGTGAGGCTACTTCTGTAGATATTTCTAATTAAAACTAAATTTCTTTTTACCTTTCACATTAAAATTGACTGTACAGAATGCAAAACGATATTGCCCTATTTTCTGAACTGTGCGACGAGCTATTAAAAACCGAGCTCAAGGAACCTGTTGCCAAACCCATCGCCACTTCAAAACTATATAATGAACTTGATTTGTCCTTGAATAATCAAGGAATTTTAGATGAAGACTTAAAGGCCACACTAAAACAAATCATAAAAAGCACACCAAAAACAGCATCTAAATCGTTTTTCAATCAATTATTTGGTGGTAGAATTGGCAAAGCCACGTTAGGGGATTTGCTCTCTGTTATGTTCAATAACAGTATGTACACTTATAAAGTTGCAGGCCCACAGGTCGGTATAGAAAAACAAGTCCTCAAAAATATTTGTGCTTTAGCAGGCTATTCTAGCAACAGTGATGGTACGTTTGCACCAGGAGGATCAATGAGCAACATGATGGCACTCATTATGGCTAGAGACGCAAAAAACGAGTCTATTAGAGCCAACGGACTTTCATCAAAAATGACACTTTACACCTCAGCAGTTTCCCATTACTCAATTTCAAAAAATGCAGCACTAACCGGTATAGGAAGAAATCAAGTACGACATGTTAATACAAATGATAAAGGCGAAATGCTAGCTGGGCACTTAGACGAATTAATCAAAGAAGATATTAGTAACGGCTATCAACCTTTCTTTGTAAATGCTACAGCTGGTACAACAGTTCTTGGAGCTTTTGACGATATTGAATCGATAAGTAAAGTTTGCCAAAAATACAATCTTTGGCTACACGTAGATGGAGCCTATTGCGGTGGTGTAATTTTTAGCAAAACGTATAGACATCTTATAAAAGGCTTAGAACTTTCGGACTCTTTTAGTATCAATGCTCACAAAATGTTAGGCACACCTTTGAGCTGTTCAATCATAGTTACGCAACACAAAGCACAATTGTACCATTCTTTTTCCAACGAAGCGGATTATTTATACCAAACTCATGGAGATGATTTTAACTTAGGAAAAACGTCCTTACAATGTGGAAGACGAAATGATGCCTTAAAAATTTGGACACTTTGGAAGTCTGTTGGTACCACAGGTCTAGAACAAATTGTAGATAAACAATTTAAAATGGCACAAATCGCAAGAGATTACATTAGCCAAAACGACAATTATACGCTATACAGTTTTGACGATTCCATCTCTATTTGTTTTAACTACAAGGACATCCCTGCAAGTGAATTGTGTACAGCACTCTATGAAAATTCAGAGCTTATGGTTGGCTTTGGGAAATTCAATAATCAAGAGTTTGTTAGGATGGTGACTATAAATAGTTTATTGGAAGAAGAAGATATTTTGGCTTTTTTTGCCACTTTAGAAGGTCATGTTGTCGAAAAAATGTTAAATATGAACGCTTCTTAACATTAAAATAAGTTATCATTCAAAAATTATACTATTTTAGCATACTCTTTGCAATTAAGATTAATGGTACAGCAAGTTACAAGCGGAATTAAAATTTCCGTAGAAACCAATTTTGAAGGCACATTTTATAAGAATTATAAAGTGCACTTCGCTTTTGGCTACAAAGTAACCATCGAAAACCAAAGTAAAGATTCTGTACAGTTAAATTCACGTCATTGGAAAATCCTCGACGCCCTTAATAATGAGGAAATCGTTGAAGGTGAAGGTGTTATTGGAAAAAAACCTGTATTAAAACCAGGTGAATCCCATACTTATAATTCTGGATGCCTTTTAACCTCGCCGTTTGGTGCCATGCAAGGACATTACAACATGGTTAACTTTACAAAAGCGAGTAAATTTAAGGTGTATATTCCTTCTTTTAAATTAAGTGCGCCTTTTGCACTTAATTAAGCTAATTATATGTCATTCCGAAGAATTGAGGAATCTCTTTAATGATTCATTTTTAGATTTCTCGTCGTTCGTGCCTCAATCTGTCGAAATGACAACTGCATTTTATTTTTCGAAATCCTTGATATAATTAAATCGGTATTTTTTATGTCCTTGTTCTATATGAAAGAATTTACAGTTAGAATAATGTACAAATTGATAGTTTAAATTAATATCAAAATCTTCATTATCAATCTTGTAAATCCCATCACAATCTATATTTCCATAAGGTGATATACGTTTGAATCGATACTCAGATTTCCTATTAATACTATATATTTCAAACCAAGCTCCAGCGGCAACACCACTCAACCATTGTGCATGTCTAGCCTTGGTGTTGTTATGCATTGGTTCTAACGTTCCTACCAAACTTGGGTTATATTCTTTTAGTGTATCTAAAAACAAGCGTCTATTTTCTTTACTAACCGTAGACCTAAACTCGCTAATTTCTCCTCTATCAGAAATAACATATACAAAATCCTCTGTATCAGCAATTACCACATTCCCTATAGTACTAGGCGTAAACCATTTAGAATTCTCTAATCGCTTTTTAATCTTTTTATCAGTTACAGAAGCAATTAGAGTATCTGTTACAAAACGCGCACAATTGCATGCTATTTTTATAAAAGCCGCATATCTAATGAAGCCTTTAGACTGCATCTTGTCGATATGCGTTCTTGCTAAATCGTAATTTACTGCCTTGCAAACCGAAGCATACAAATTGCCATCACCATGCGTTAATTTGGGATGTGTTGATAGAAACTTCAAAATCTCATCTAAATTCTTAATAGTATCATTTTCAATTTCCGCAACGATAGGGAAATTCAATTCAAAATCCGTTTCTCTTCCTCTTACTCTACCATTAGGGGAAGATGTAATGTAACGTCCAAAATCATGATACTCCAATACACCCAATGCTTTATGGATTAAAACCAAAGCAGCATGCCCAGCCCTTACATGCTTTTTACTGCCAATAAAAAGAAAGCGCAAAAATTTAGAATACCATTCTTCAGCATGAGATACTATGGTCTCCGGATAGGCTAAGGTTAAAATAAAAGCATCGTTTTTTTGCATGAGCGCATTCAAAAAATTTCAGCATGCAACTTACAAAAAATTGCAGTTGTAATCTTCACACAACTATAACGTTTCAAATAAGTAATATCTCATAAATATTGTACCTTTGCACCTCGTTCCCACGAAGGTGGGAATCTTTTTAAAATAACTGAAATAAACAACCAGATTCCCGATGTCACCTCGACAAGCTCAGTATAACACTCGGGAACACTAAAAAAATTTAACGATGGGAAAAGGATTCTTTAATGTACCAGTCGCTGTTAATGAGCCCGTAAAGTCTTATGCACCTGGTTCTCCAGAGCGCAAAGCAGTTTCAGAAACATACAAATCTATGTTTAATAGCAAAGTTGAAGTCCCTTTATATATTAACGGAAAAGATGTAAAAACTGGAAACACCAGAACCATGTCTCCTCCTCACGACCATCAGCATATTGTTGGTGAATATCATTTGGCAGAACAAAAACATGTTGACGAAGCAATTGCCACAGCTTTAGAAGCCCGTAAAACTTGGTCACAAATGCCTTGGGAACAACGTGCTGGTATCTTCTTAAAAGCTGCTGAATTAATTGCTGGGCCGTATAGAGCCAAGATTAACGCAGCTACCATGATTGCGCAATCTAAAACGATACATCAGGCAGAAATTGATGCCGCTTGCGAGCTAATAGATTTTTTACGTTTCAATGTACAGTTTATGACTGATATTTATATGGAACAACCTGAAAGTACAAGTGATGCATGGAACCGTGTAGAATACAGACCTCTTGAAGGGTTTACCTATGCTGTAACGCCATTTAACTTTACTGCTATTGCTGGAAACTTACCAGCATGTATGGCATTGATGGGCAATGTAGTTGTATGGAAGCCAAGTGATAGCCAAGTGTATTCAGCTAAGGTAATTATGGACGTATTTAAAGAAGCTGGTGTACCAGACGGTGTTATTAATGTTGTGTTTGGCGATCCTGTAATGATAACTAATACCGTAATGGCTAGTCCTGATTTTTCTGGCCTACATTTCACAGGTTCTACATTTATCTTTAAAGAACTGTGGAAACAAATCGGAAACAACATTCACAACTATAAAACCTACCCAAGAATCGTAGGTGAAACAGGAGGAAAGGATTTTATCATTGCACACAAATCTGCAAATGCCAAACAAGTAGCAACAGCTATTTCTCGTGGAGCCTTTGAATTCCAAGGCCAAAAATGTAGTGCTGCTTCTAGAGCATATATTCCGAAAGGGATTTGGGCAGATGTTAAAGCGTATGTAATTGAAGATATAAAATCTTTTAAAATGGGCTCCCCTGAAGATATGAGCAATTTTATTACTGCAGTAATCCATGAAGGTTCATTTGACAAATTAGCTAAATATATTGATGGTGCTAAGGCTGATAGTGATGCAGAAATCATTGCTGGTGGTAATTATGATAAGTCAAAAGGTTACTTCATTGAACCTACGGTTATTGTAACATCAAATCCAAAATACACAACAATGTGTACTGAACTATTCGGACCTGTGATTACTATTTATGTTTACGAAGACGACGCCTATACTGAAACTTTAAAATTGGTTGACGAAACCAGTGAATATGCTTTAACAGGTGCTATATTATCTACAGATAGATATGCTATAGAAGAGGCAACCAGAGCTTTACAAAATTCTGCTGGTAATTTCTATATCAACGACAAACCAACAGGTGCAGTTGTAGGTCAGCAACCGTTTGGCGGAGCAAGAGCCTCTGGAACTAATGATAAAGCAGGTAGCGCACAAAATTTATTACGCTGGGTCTCTCCTAGATTAATCAAAGAAACATTTGTAACACCAATAGATTACAGATACCCTTTCTTAAGTTAATTTTAGTAACTCTCTAAAAAACAAATCCTTAAAAGTTAATCCTTTTAAGGATTTTTTTTGCTTTTAATAGAAATACCTTTCAAATACCTAGATTAAAAAACTAAACTTTGTATCTTTTCAAGCATATTAACTTAATCTGTTTATCTATGAAAAAATATTACTTTTTTATCATGCTGCTTTTGCCAAGCGCAATAATAGCACAAACCGCATTCACCTCTGGCATTACACCAGATTTATCCGCTTATGGAGAGGCAACCAATTATCCGGGTGAAGGTGAATATGAAATATTCTTAGGTGACGACAATATTTTAGACAAACCTATTATTCTTGTTGATGGTTTTGATCCTGGTGACTCAAGAGATATACCTGGGATATATAGTTTGTTAGACTTCGCAGGAAGTTCTGGAACTCAAAATTTAGCAGACCAAGTAAGGGCCGAGAATTTTGATGTGGTAATTTTAAATTTTCCTGTCTACACTAGAACTGATGACGGAGCTACTATTGACGGAGGTACAGATTTTATTGAACGTAACGCAATGTTACTTGTAGAGCTTTTAGATATTATTAATACCGCCAAAGCAGGAAATAGCCCTGAGCAAAATGTAATTATAGGACCAAGTATGGGAGGTCTTATCTCACGCTACGCTTTAAATTATATGGAAGCCAATACTCTTGATGCAGACACAAGATTATATATGTCTTTTGATTCTCCTCATCATGGTGCAAATGTTCCCATTGGCCTGCAACATCAATTAAACTTTTTAGCTAATAACGATTCGCAGCCCATAGCTGAGGTTCAACCTCTTATTGACTCCTTTCTAAAATCGCCTGCTGCCAGACAACTTTTAGTAGATCATTTTGAAGCACATCTCCAAGCTGGTAGTGATGTTGATTTTGACGCTGCATTAAACCTACCACAATCACATCCTTTCAGAACACAATTTGAGAATAATATTAACAGCTTCAATTCTACTGGTTTTCCACAGAACACAAGGAATGTAGCCATAATCAATGGAAGTGGGATAGGCAGTTCTTACTTTGCAATAGGCTCTAGTGGCCCTACTGTAACTAATGGCTATACGGTTATTGATGATAACTTTGATGTACCAGCTGGTATATTTACCGCAAATGTTGATGTAGATATAAATTTTACACCCGCAGCCGGAGTCACATCTATAGTCAGTGCTATTTCCATTTCAGTATTTAATGTTGAAGTTACAGGGTCTGAAGCCAGTAGCGAAGCATTTCCATTTTCTGATGGCATAGATTCTGCACCTGGTGGGCTATTTGATCTTTCGGCATTAACAGGTGATATCGCTGGTGGCGGTGGAACTGCAGCAGACTTCTTAAATGCATTACAAATTGATAAGTTTAGCTTTATTCCTTCTGTAAGCGGTTTAGCTTTAGAAATGACTAATGACGAAATTGACTGGCATCATGATATAAATTTAACCGGTGGAGGCACAACAAGTATTACACCGTTTGACAACACATTTTTGCCAGACGATAATGAACCTCACGTTCAGTTAACAGAAAATAATGTTGCATTTGCTTTAACAGAGATATTGACTCCATCTCTTAATGTTATAGATGTTAGCGCCTATACATTTCAACTCGAAAAAAATCCTGTAAATAGTGAATTAGTTTTGCTTTCTGATAAAAACCTCAACGCAAATATAAATATTGCTGATATTACTGGTAAAGTGGTTTTTAATAATAAAGTTACATTAAGTGATAGAACATCTATTCCTATAGATTTAGCTTCAGGGCTTTATATTTTGAATCTTACTGGCGAAAACGATACCGTTTTTACTACAAAATTTTTAGTCAACAGATAACGATTTGACGTTTTATAAAAATAAAAAACCTGAGCGAATAGCTCAGGTTTTTTTATGTAATGTATAGTGTATTTTTATTGATAAGGCTTATCTTCCTCAATATGGGCATATTGCGAGTTTTTAGCCTCGTTATTAGAATCAACAACCATAGCAACAATATCTAAGTTATCTGTCACATATTCAGACGGAAGATTAATTGTAAATGATGTCACATACTCATTTAAAGCCTCTGTAGCAGGAATAGCATCACCTAAAAGACTAGACAATGATTCTCTTAAGACCTCGTTGTGTTCAAAATCCGGAATTGGATCACCCATATTAAAGAATGGGCTTGTAGTATCTTCGTTATAATAATTTACTTGACCATAAATAATACCGTTTTCAACCAAATAAACGACTAACTTATCCCCTTGTACTGAACCTTCTTCATAAACCACATTGACTTGTACCAACAATTCATTACCTGTTAATTCTGAGTTTAATGCTATGGACAAGTTGGTATCTAATCCAGCTATATTAGTAACATCAGAAATAGGATGTGGCATTGGCCAATTATTAGATCTATTGATTCTTGCCGCAGGAAATCCTTCAACACCAAATATGTCTTTTAACAGTTGTACTTGGTCAAAATGCATTGGATCAGGAAAACTAACTGCTGTTTCGTGAATGGCAACAACAGTAATGTCATCTGATATTTCGTGCAAATCTGTAATTGCACCAGCTACTCTTGGGCAAAATCCGCACCATGTCCCTGTGTAATCTTCAATCACAACTTTGCGTTTTGGTATTATAACACTAAATGATTCTGTATTAGTTGTTATCTCTACTCCATCTTCCATATATACACCATAGACTTCGAATTCGCCAATAGTGCTCGATGAGAATATTGCACCTTCAATAGGCTCACCATCAACATAAAATGTTGCTGAGTCCGTTACATCTATGCCCGCTTCGTTTATGATTTTAAATGGAATCTCCTGGTTTCTCAAAGATGCCTTTCTTACTAATTTATCTACAGTAATTTCAGCGGTCGGAGTCGTCAGAGGCACATTTTCTTCAGTTTTACTACAAGAAATGCTAAGTGTTAGCAAAAGTAGTAAAGCAATTTTTGGTATTCTTTTTGTTGTCATAGCAGTACAATTGTTTTTGCTAAAATAATTAATTTTTACAACTGCTGTGCATTTGTGAAAAATTTAACTAATATTGTGAACCTATTTACAAAATTTTATTTATGAAAAAATTACTACTTACCCTATGTTTAGGATTTTACTGTCTATCAACTATGGCACAACACGATCTCCCAAGTATAGATTTAAAAACTATAGACGGTAAAGCTATTTCTCTTGAAGATGCTACAAACAAAGATGGTATTACCATAATTTCCCTGTGGGCAACTTGGTGTGTACCATGTCTTAAAGAATTGGATGCTATTAATGATATGTACGAAGAGTGGCAAGAAGAGACTGATGTAAAGTTAGTTGCTGTTTCGGTTGACGACAGCAGAACTGTAAAACGTGTAAAATCCATGGTAAATGGAAAAGATTGGGATTACACAATTCTATTGGACACCAACAACGACCTTAAGCGAGCTCTGAATGCGTCTAGTATTCCACTTACAGTTTTGGTTAAAGACAATAAGATTGTATATGAGCACTCTGGCTATAGTCCTGGTGCAGAAATGGAATTGTACGAAAAAATCAAAGAGCTTAGTAAATAATCCTGTTCCTCTTTTAACACCTACTACTAACTACTAACTAAATCAATATGAAAAAATTAATTTTTCTAACTCTTTTATTGTGTAATTTTTACTACAGTGATGCTCAGGAAACAGGTTATTTTTATGGTGGATTAGAATCCAATTCTCAATGGCTTCAAACTGATGAAGGTATTAACTTTTTAGCACCAGAAGATCAATTTAGAGCAAACAACTATGTACTTCTCAATTACAATTTAGGAAAATTCACGGCAGGCATGCAGTTTGAATCCTATCTACCTTCTGCTTTATTGGGTTACGATCCAATTTTTGATAATCAAAATGGTATAGCAACTTATTATGTAAACTATAAAGATGAAAAACTAGATATAACAGGCGGTTATTTTTATGAACAATTTGGTAGTGGTTTAATACTACGTTCTTGGGAAGATCGTCAATTAGGTCTAAACAATGCCATAAAAGGCTTAAACATAAAAGTTAATCTAACGGAAGATGTTGGTCTCAAAGCAGTTTTTGGTAAACAACGTTATGGTTTTGAAGAATCTGAAGGTACAATCCAAGGTCTAGATGCTGAGATAAATCTTAGTAATGCTTTAAGATTGGACAAAGTAGATATACAAATGGGCTTAAGTTATGTTGGCCGCAATCAAAATACCAATGGAATTGAGGCCATACCTACTAACGTTGGTGCCTATGGCGGTCGATTAGACATTATGGTTGGAGATTTTTATGCAGGAGCGGAAGCCATTTTAAAAGACCCAGATGTAATTGCAAATGAGGGAGTAATTTCTTCAAATAAATTATATGATGGCACTGCTTTACAAGTAAATGCTGGCTATGCCAAAAAAGGAATTGGGGTCAATGCCACTTTTAGGAGATTGGAAAATTTTAGTTTTTTCTCAGACCGGTTAGCAGAAGGAAATATTTTTAACCAGCAGGTGATTAATTATGTTCCGGGGCTTACCAAACAACAAGATTATTTGCTAACCAATATATATGTTTATAATCCTCAACCCCGATTAATCATTGAGTCTTTCGATCAGCGTGCAGGTGAAGTTGGCGGACAAATAGACTTCTTCTACACTTTCAAAAAAGGCACAAGCCTTGGCGGTAAATATGGCACAAAATTGTCGGCAAATTTTTCATATTGGGGAGGATTAGATGCTGAATACAATATTGAAAACAGATGGTATAAAGCTAAGTTTATCGGTCAGGGCCGTCAATTGTTTAGAGATTTTAATCTTGAGGTTAAGAAAAAATTGTCTAGAAACTGGAGTTCTGCTTTTACATTTCAAAATGTCATCATTGACAAGGGTATCGTAGAAGGAGGACCTTTGGGCAATACAACTTTTACGTCCAATATTGCAGTTATTGAAGCCACACGAAGGTTTGATAATGGAAAAGCTGCTAGATTTGTTGCCCAGCATTTGTGGAGTGAAGACGACAGGAAGAATTGGGCTGCTGCAGTTATAGAATACAACTTCTCAACCAGCCTTGCTGTTTACGTTGCAGACAACTGGAACTACGAAGGTTTTAATGAAATACACTACTATAGTGTTGGTGGCAGTTACAGTAAAGGCAATACAAGATTAGGTCTAAACTACGGAAGACAACGTGGTGGGTTGATTTGTATTGGAGGTGTATGCCGATTTGTACCAGAAAACACAGGTCTAAGTGCCAACCTAACTGTAGCCTTTTAAGTTTATCCGATAAAAATGCATTTAAACGGTATTTGCTGTTATATACAAATTATTTTTAACCATTTAACTATATTGTTGCACTTTTAAGAAATTATTAACTAATTCAATTAAAAAAGTATGATCAAAAAAATTACTCTATTACTAACATTATGTTTTGCCTGTTCGCAACTTGTTACAGCGCAAACTTATTTTTCAGATGATTTTTCATCAGGGAATCTGGACAGTTGGACACTCATAGATTCTGATGGAGATGGCAATAATTGGTACAATGTTGATTTAGACGATGGTGTACAAGAAGAACATGCTTCTTCTGCATCTTGGATACCTACGCCACCAGCAGGAGAAATATTGTTTCCTGACAACTGGATGATATCCCCTGCTATTGATTTAACCAGTGCATCAGGAAATGTTTTTCTAGAATGGAAAGCTTACGCTCAAGATCAAGACTGGGCCAATGAAAACTATACCGTTTACGTGGCAACAGCTTCTGATATTGCAACACTTCAAGCTTCCCCAACTTCATTTAATGAAATTATTGGCCCGTCCGCAGGATATGTTGATAGAAATATAGACGTAACCTCTTTTGTGGGGCAGACAATCTACGTAGCTTTTAGACACCACAATGTAAGTGATCAATTTAGGCTTAACATTGATGATGTAACTGTAAGAACTTTCAATGACGACGACGTTGCCATTACCAGTGTAAACATGCCTAGATACGGTCTTGTTAATACAGATTATACCTTAGAAATGGTAATCACCAATGTTGGTGGTAATGCAATAACATCTTTAGTAGCTGTTTGGGACGATGGAACTACAACTAACACAGCAACGATTCCTGTTAATATTGCTGGTGGTGCGACTGTAAGTGTCGATCATCCAGATGTAGTTAATTATGCTTCTGCAGTTGCTAACGAGATTACAGTAACAATCACTACCATAAATGGTGTTGCGGATAACAATCCAGCTGACAATACTTTAATGATACCTTTCAATACCATGACACAATCGGGTACTAAAGCTGTACTTATTGAAGAATCTACAGGCACATGGTGTGGATGGTGCCCAAGAGGTACAGTTGGCTTAGAATATATGGCAACGACGTATCCAAATACTGTAGTAGCAATTGCTGTACATAATGGAGACCCAATGACAGTATCCGCATATGACACTGCATTAGTCAATGTTATTGGTGCTGGATGGCCTAACGCAGGAGTTGATAGAAAATTGGTAGGTGTTGATCCAGGTCAATCCTCATTACAGGGAGCATTTGACACCCAAATTACTGAGGTTGTTCCTGTGGATTTAACAGCGAGCGCTTCACAAATTGGAAATAATCTAACCATCTCTGCACAAGCTAATTTCTACACAAGTTTTTCGTCCGCAGATTTTAGACTGGGTGTAATTATTACAGAAGATGGTGTTACTGGCACTTCAAGTGATTATGGCCAGACCAACTACTACTCAGGCGGTGCTAACGGCCCTATGGGTGGTTATGAAAGCTTACCAGACCCGGTACCAGCGTCGCAGATGGTATATGACCATGTTGGTAGAGCTCTATTAGGTGGTTTTAATGGCCAGGCAGGTTCTGTCCCAGCTGCAATAAATGCAGGAGACAATGTGTCTTATGATTTTAACTACACAATACCAGCTACAAGTAACCAAGACAATATGCACATAGTCGTTGTGTTGATAGATCAAACTGACGGTACTATTGTAAGTGCAGTACAAAGTTCAGTAACACAAGCGCTGAGTGTTGAAGAAGTTTCTGGAATAGATTCCATAAAGATTTATCCTAATCCTGCAAAAGACTTGATTAATGTTGCTTTTGATGCCAGTAATGGAGATTATAAAATTACTGTTACCGATATGTTGGGCAGAACTGTGATTAATAAATCTTACGAAGGCTTATTTGGCAATCAAAATATAGAATTACCTGTATCGCAACTGAATGCTGGTCATTACATTATGAACATCAACGATGGTAATGCATCTTACAGCACTAAGTTTATAGTGAACAAATAGTTTTATTATTGAAAAACTCAAAGGGAAGTTTTAAAAATAAACTTCCCTTTTTCAGTTTTACTTTAAAAACCCTATATTTGAATAAGTTAATAGGTTGAGCTTATAAAATATTACTCAAATCAATAAATATAAACACTATGAAGAAAACATTACTTTTTATTTGCTTTTCCATATTCGCATTGACGTCTTATGCGCAGTTCGAAGTAAAAGATAAAAGCGATGACAGTATCATTTCCAACGGACAGACCATAGCCTTTTCTGAAGCTGGCTGTGGATTTAATGACCCTTGTAATTGGAAATTTAGCGTCACCAATACATCATCTGAAGCCATCTATATGAGAATATTTATAGATGAGCTAACCAACACAGATGGCTCTAATTTTCAGCTATGTTTTGCTGGAGTTTGTTTAAACAGCGTAACACTTAACAGTGGATACCCTACTAATGCTGCTATGATTGGGCCAGGTGTTACCAACGGAATAGGAAATAATTTTTGGAACCAAAATCCATCAACTACCACTACGGCCATGAGTTGGACCATGAGATTCCAAGCTTTCGATGACATGGGTCTAGAAATTGGTACACCATTGAGTGTCACCTATAGTTTCGATCCAAATCTAAGCATCGAAGAAGATGAATTTGTTACTTCTGTAGAAGTGTTTCCCACACAAGTAAAGAATGAACTTAATGTATCGTCAAATCAAAAGTTATCTGCCGAGTTTTATGATATTTTGGGCAAAAAAGTTAAAAATGTTGCTGTTGCTCAAGGTGAATCTAAAATCAATGTTTCTGACCTATCACCACAACTATATATTATTCGCTTTACAGATGAAGCAGGTAAAACTTTAATTAGAAAAATTATTGTGGAGTAATTATCCACTTCAATAAAAAAACCGTTTGAAACGTTTCAAACGGTTTTTTTATTCTCTAATTTTTATACTTAAGTGGTAAGTAAATTACTTTCTTGGTTTTAAAAAAATCCTCTTCAAAATAATCGGAAAGTAAGTAGGCTCTAACATTAGTATATTGCTTCAATTCATCACTCAAATCACCACCCTTAAGATATAGAATCCCATTTTTGAGTTCATTCTGTTGCTTTTTAGCAATTTTACCTTTTATCCATTTTGTAAATTCTGGCATTGCAGTAACAGCTCTACTAACAATAAAATCGTAAGTATTATCTATAGCTTCTACCCTGCTGTGTGTTGTCCTTATATTTGTTAATTCAATAGCTTCACATATAGCATTAATAACTTTTAGTTTTTTATTAATACTATCCACCAAGTGGAACTTACAGTTTGGAAATAGAATTGCCAAAGGCACGCCTGGAAATCCACCACCTGTGCCAACATCTAAAATTGAAGAGCCATCCGTGAACTCAATCACCTTTGCAATTCCCAAAGAATGAAGTACATGCCTTAAGTACAACTCATCAATATCTTTACGGGAAATTACATTTATCTTAGCGTTCCATTCTTTATACAAAGCCTCTAAAGCTTCAAATTGCTTAATCTGGTTTTGGGATAAATCTGGAAAATATTTTAGGACTAATTCCATGTATCATATTTTTTTCAAAAGTACGTTATTTTAATGTGGATAAAATTAACGTTATCTCATAATGCTTCATTTTAATTATTAAGTATATTTGTCTCGTTATACGGTATTAAATTTTCGTACGTTATAACATAAAATTATTAAGCTTATGTCGCAACAAACCCTATCCTTCTCAAGAGTCGATTCAGCAAAGTTTTTTAGAACATTAAACAAACGTGTCAACAATTATTTTAAGGAAAATAATATAAAACGCACAGGCAATTGGCAGCTTTGGGTCAAAACCATTGTTATGTTTGCCTTGTTTTTAACTCCGTATTTTTTGTTGTTAACGTTAGATATTCCTACTTGGGCTCAGATCCTTTTAACCATAGTTATGGGTATTGGTATGGCTGGTGTTGGTATGAATGTTATGCACGATGGTAATCATGGGTCATTCTCTAATAAAGAATGGATTAACCGTTTAATGGGAAGCAGCATTTATATCTTAGCAGGAAATGTTTACAACTGGAAAGTACAGCATAATGTACTTCATCACACTTACACTAATATCCACGGTCATGATGAAGATTTAGAGGCAGGAAGAATATTACGTTTTTCCAAACATGCGGAATGGCACAAATACCATAAATTTCAACATTATTATTCTATATTACTTTATGGATTATTGACCATTAATTGGGCAATCACTACAGATTTTCAACAGATGAAACGTTACATGAAACGCAAACTATCTTATGGAAAACTACCAAATCCCGTAATTAACTGGAGTAAATTGGTTATTTCTAAGCTATTGTATGTTTCCATGTGGATTGTACTACCTATAGTTTTAACAGATTTAGCTTGGTACGAAGTTTTAATCGGCTTCTTTATTATGCATTATGTTGCTGGTCTTATACTGAGTGTTGTTTTTCAATTGGCACATGTTATGGACGAAGCAGAAATGCATTTACCTGCTAAAGATGGCACCATGAAAAATACTTGGGCAATACATCAATTAAAGACAACTGTTAATTTTGGTGCCAAAAACTGGTTGGTCAATTGGTATACTGGCGGTTTAAACCATCAAGTAGAGCATCATATTTTTCCTCATATAAGCCATATTCACTATGGAAAAATAGCCAAAATTGTAAAGGATACGGCCAAAGAATTTAATTTACCTTACAAAGAATACGAAACCACAAGGAAAGCTATAGCTGCACATTTTAGATTTTTAAAAGAAATGGGAATGCGACCAGCTATGCAAGCATAATTCTATTATATATACCTCATGAACCAACTTTCGGATAGAATTAATAATCTATCGACCTCAGCCACATTAGCCATGGCTGCAAAAGCTAGAGAATTACGTGCAGAAGGCAAAGACATTATTGGATTAAGCTTGGGCGAGCCCGATTTTAACACACCAGATTTTGTTAAAGATGCTGCAATTGAAGCCATAAATCAAAACTATAACAGTTACACTCCCGTAGACGGCTATATAGAATTAAAAGATGCAATTATTACCAAGTTTAAACGTGATAATAACCTCAACTATTCTAGACAAAATATCGTCGTTTCTACTGGAGCGAAGCAAGCCCTATTTAATGTAGCATCAGTAATGCTTAACATCAGAGATGAAGTTATTTTACCTTGCCCGTATTGGGTAAGCTATAGTGATATAGTAAAGCTTAATGGAGGTGTTCCTGTAGAAGTAAAAACAGATATTACAAACGATTTTAAAATGACAGCTCAACAACTTGAAGCTGCCATAACACCAAAAACCAAAATGATTTGGTACAGCTCTCCTTGCAATCCAAGTGGTTCGGTTTACAGTAAGGAAGAACTAAGAGCAATTGCTGATGTTTTACAAAAGCATCCCAATATTTATGTAGTTTCAGATGAAATATATGAGCATATCAATTTTATTGGTGGTCATCATAGTATGGCTCAATTTGATGATATGTACGATAGAACTATAACCGTAAATGGTGTATCAAAAGCATTTGCCATGACTGGTTGGAGAATTGGATATATTGGAGCCCCAGACTGGATAGCAAGAGCCTGCAATAAAATGCAAGGTCAAGTTACCAGTGGTGCCAATTGTATTGCTCAACGTGCTGTAATAAAAGCTCTTGAGGCCGATCCATCACGTATTCAATATATGATTGATGAATTTAAAGTACGTCGTAAACTTATATTACAATTATTGGATGATGTCGAAGGTTTTAAAACCAATGAGCCCGAAGGTGCTTTTTACGTCTTTCCTAATGTATCTGCCTATTTCGGAAAAACTTTCAAAGAGAAAACCATTAACAATGCCACGGACATGTCCATGTATTTGTTGGAAGAAGCTCTTGTAGCTACAGTAACTGGTGAGGCCTTTGGTAACCCGGATTGTATTAGAATATCTTACGCCGCATCTCAAGACAATATCAAAGAAGCCATTAAAAGAATACAAAAGGCTTTAAGTTAATATCAACTTTGGCTTACTGTATTCAATGCATTGTGCATTTAAATCAAACTTTAAATTAAAATCAATAAGACAGTAACTCTACAATTCCATCTGTTGAATACAAAAAACCGACCACTAATCCCAAAAACAGAATAATAGTTAAAATAACAACTTTAAGCATTCTAATTCTGTGTTCCTCCTTTAACTGATTAGCTATAGCGTTCAGTTGTTTCTCAGTAGCTTTTGGTAAATTATATTCCACTTTCTTTTCTAAATTAAAACCACCCAATCTGTTTTTTAGTCTATTGCGCTTAGAAAGTAAGTTGAGATTATTTCTAATGCTAATTATCATCGAACTCGCTGCCATAATTTCTGGGTTTTAATTTAATAATGAAGTACAAATCACAGTAGTAACATAAAACTTATATGTCCTAGATTTACGTAAAAGGCATCTGTTAAAATGCCAGTTAAGAGTTCAAAAAAATTAGTATGTTTAGAATAGCGCTATTAAGGCTATGGCAAATACAGATAATTTTAGAATTACCGAAGTATGGTTAACCCTATTTAACTGCGAAGATTTTAGTCGTTGTCTAATTCCGAATATAGACTTTGTGGTTGACTTACTAAAATTTTCCTTTACCACAGATTTGTAATTAGAATTTAATAATCCATTGGTGGTATAATGCGATACCACAATGGGTTCTGGTACAGTTTCTAATTCTTGGTTTAATACTAATTCCATAATTGATATTTTTAATTGGTTACGATAATATGACGTACAACAATTAAAAATGTTACAAGCTGTGTTACAACAATAGCAAGAGATTACATCTATAAATCTCAAAAAGCATTAGTAAAATTATAGGCTAGCTAAATTTAAAAAAAAATAAAAAATTATCTGTTTCTCCAGAAGAAAGGTGTCAATAATATGAGTACGGTGAATAATTCTAACCGGCCTATAAGCATTAAAAAAGATGACCACCATTTGCCCAAAGTTGGCAGTGCAGCATAATTGTTTACAGGTCCAAAATCACCTAATGCTGGCCCAACGTTTCCTAAACTTGATGCTGAAAGTCCTATAGCAGATTCAAAATCTATATTGAACATAGAAAACACCAAAGCACCGATAATAAAAGATAGCATGTACAGAATGAAGAACCCCAATATATTGAATACAATATCCTTTGAGATCGATTTGGTATTATAACGAACTGGCAATATAGCATTGGGATGCAAAGCACGTTTAAATTCCAAGAAACCGTTTTTTATCAGTATTAAATGTCGCACTACCTTTACACCACCAGATGTACTACCCGCTGAACCTCCCAAAAACATTAATCCAAAGAAAAAGACCGTTAAAAACGGAGTCCATAAGGTATAATCTGCCGTTACAAAACCCGTAGTAGTCACTATAGCCAAGACCTGAAACAGCCCATGACGTATAGCACTTTCCCCTTCACCTAAAACCATTGGGTGTGCAATAGAAGATTGGGACACATCGGCTTTGAAATAGATTAAGAGTGCCGCCACTGTAGTAAACGCCGCAATAAATCTAAAGTAAAGTTTAAACTCATCGTCTTTTACAATTTTTACCACATTACCCTTAAAAAGGTAATAGCTAAGTACAAAATTGGTACCCGCTAAAAACATAAAAAAGATAATAATGTATTGTATGGCGGGATTATCATTCCAATGTGCCACACTCGCATTTTTGGTAGAAAACCCTCCAGTAGACAAGGTACTCAATGCATGGTTTATAGCATCAAAAAAAGACATTCCCGCTACTTGAAGCAATATTGTTTCAGCAATAGTATACCCAAAATATATCAGCCATAAACGCTTTGCCGTATCCGTAATTCTTGGGTGCAATTTATCACCTCCAGGACCAGGTGCTTCAGCTGCAAACAACTGCATCCCTCCTACCCCAAGTAAAGGTAAGATAGCAATGGCGAGGACAATGATTCCCATACCACCAATCCAGTGGGTGGTACTTCGCCAAAACAGAACACCTTCGGGTAATATTTCAATATCATTTAAAATACTGGCCCCAGTTGTGGTATAACCAGACATGGTTTCAAAAAAGGCATCTGTAAATGAAGGTATAGCTTCGGTTGCCAAATATGGTAATGTTCCTGTAAGCGACATAACAATCCAGCCAAAGGCCACAACAATGTAACCTTCGCGTTTGTTCATTTCCTTTCTGTGATTTTTGGTGCTATACATAGCAATTCCCCCCAGAATCAATGTTGCCAAACCTGCTAAAAACAGCTCTAGAGTGACGCCATCTTCATAGATTAAACTTATCAATGTGGCAACCATCATAAAACCACCATTAAATAATAATAGTAACCCAAAAAAATGGAAAATAATTTTATAATTAAGCTTCATTGCAGACATAGCCTAAGAGAAAAATGCTTCAACTTCAGAGATTGAACGTGGTAAACAACAAACTACAACACGATCACCTGACTCAATTTTAAAACTTCCAAGTGGAATCATACCCTTTCCTTCTCTTATTACACCACCAAAAATGGCTGATCTCGGAAAATTTAAATCCTTAATAAGTTTATTGGTAATCTTAGAATTAGGTTTTACCACAAACTCTAAAAGTTCAGCATTCATATTTGTTAATTTGGTCATGGCCACCACTTCCCCTTTTCTAATATATCTAAAGATATTATTGGCCGCCAATAACTTTTTATTAATAAGCGTATCAATACCTATAGATTGAGACAGTTGGTAATAATCCATATTTTCTACCAAGGCAATGGTCTTTTTTACACCCTTGGATTTAGCCAAAAGACAAGACATAATATTGGTTTCAGAATTGCCAGTTACCGAAATAAATGCATCCATTTCTGAGATGTGTTCTTCCTGTAAAATTTCAACATTTCTACCATCACCACAAATTACCAAAGCATTTGGTAAACGATCAGCTAAGTCTTCGGCTATTGACTTTCTGCTCTCAACCAACTTTACCTTAAACTTACTTTGACATAAATCTCGAGCTGTTTTAAAACCAATTTTGCTACCGCCAAGAATCATTACGTTTTTTATCTCTGCCTTTACTTTACCAGAGAGTTCAAATAGTTCTGCATCACCACCTTTTGATGTCATAAACACAACTTTATCACCTTCCTTAAACTGCGTGTCACCTCTTGGTATAATGGTGTATTGTGTAGCATAACGCTGAATGGCGATGGGTATAAAATGTAATTCTGAATACAGCTCGGCCGCTTCCTTAACGGTCTTACCTACAAAAGTAGCTGTTCTAGACAAACGTAATCCCAGCATGGTCAATGCACCTTCTTCAAACTCATACGTATCGTTAAATCCGTATTGGTTTAGCAATAACTCTATTTCTGATGCCGCTAAGGATTCTGGCGAAATCAATTCATCGATTCCAAATTGCGAAAATCCTATAGTTTCCTTTTCATCAATAAATTCTGTATTGGAAATACGCGCAATTGTACGCTGAGCACCAAGTTGTTTTGCCAAAACACTCGCTGTAATGTTTGTAGTTTCAGAAGACGTAACGGCTATAAATAGCGCAGCCGTATCAATACGTGCCTCTCTAAGAATAGCTATAGACGTAGCGTCTCCCTTTATAGTCTTTATATCTAAATGCTCACCGGCATAAGACAGACTATCTTTCTTCGTATCTATTAGGGTTATCTCTTGCGACTCGTAGGATAATAATTTTGCTAAATGAAATCCTACCTCTCCTGCACCTGCGATAATTATTTTCATCGTGAATTGTTGAAATAAACATGCAAATATAGTTATAAGTACTCAAAGTTATGAGTATTTAAAAACACAATCCATATTTCTCAACTTTAAAAACACTTTAAGTGCTTATTTACTTTAGCAGCATTCATAACTTATCCATATATTTATTCTTTAAGAGCTAAATACTTGTAATGAAAAGCAGGAAATTCAGCTTTACTTCATTAACCATGTTGTTAGTCCATGTAATTTTTTCATTTTGCCTTCAAATTTTCAAATGAAAAAATTCACGTACTTTTGCAAAAAATTTTTAATGGCCGAAAAGGTAAAACCATACAAGAAGAGTGAAGCCTCTAAAAAGGTTCAGGTAACCAAAATGTTTGATACCATTTCTAAAGAATACGATGGTTTAAATCGTGTTATTTCTTTTGGCATTGACGTTAAATGGAGAGATAAAGTGGTGGATATGGTTGCCAAAACCCATCCTAAAAACATTTTAGATATCGCCACAGGAACTGGTGATTTAGCCATTAGCTTAACCAAAACCAATGCTGAAGAAATCATAGGATTGGATATAAGTGATGGGATGTTGGAAGTTGGCCGTAAAAAAATAAAATCTAAAGATCTTGATGGTATTATCTCAATGGTAATTGGTGATTCTGAAGATTTACCCTTTGAAGACAATACTTTTGATGCCATTACTGTTGCCTTTGGTGTAAGAAATTTTGAAAGCCTAGAAAAAGGATTAGCCGAAATTTTAAGAGTCTTAAAACCTAATGGTATTTTTGTTATTCTTGAAACTTCTGTACCAACAAATCCCATCTATAAATTTGGATATAGACTGCATTGTAAGTTTGTTTTGCCAACCATCGGAAAACTGTTCTCAAAAGATAGAGTAGCCTATAAATATTTAAGTGAATCTGCCTCAGTCTTTCCTTATGGTGAAGCCCTAAACAATATTTTGAGAAAAATTGGGTTTATTAATGTCGTAGACCTTCCACAAACTATGGGAGTGGCAACTATTTACACAGCATCTAAAGCATAATATGAAGAAAATAGTAATCGTCATAGTACTTTTATTAACGTTTCACAACGTCTCAGCGCAGTTATTCACTAAAGAAAGAGTAGCCAATAATATTGATAATATAGATCAAAAGTTTTTGACTTGGGGCTATTTTTTGGGTTTTAACCAATATGATTTCAAATTTAATTATAACGAAGATCTTAAGGATATTTTAGTAGATAAAACCTTTGGATTTCATTTAGGTCTCGTCGGAGATATGCGTATCAATGAATACATGAACCTGCGTTTAGAACCAGGTGTTTTCTTTACCACAAGAAATCTTAGATATGATGAGAGTTATTTTGCTGGTACGGAATTTAACGACTCCGATTTATTAAGAGAAGTAAAATCTACATACATCCATGTACCTTTGCTTTTAAAGATCTCGACCAAACGTATTAATAATTTTAAACCTTTTATAATTGGTGGTGTTTCTACAGCACTTAACCTTTCTAGCAACGAAGATAATCCCGACGATAATAGTGCAGGTGAATTTAGAATGAAAAGAAATACTTATTTCTACGAAATTGGGTTTGGTATAGATCTCTATTTACTCTATTTTAAATTTACACCATCCATTAGAGGAGTCTTTGCCATGAATGATGAAATCGTAAGAGATGCGGATCCCAATAGTCCTTGGACAGGCAATGTAGCTAAAATGCAGACTAGAGGCATCTTTATTAACTTTACGTTTCAATAGTCCGTCTTTTAAATTCGCTTAATATAATAGCAGCCGCATTGGCAACATTAAGACTTTCCGTTTCTCTATAGTTTCCGAATTGCGGTATTGTTATTGATCGATCTACGTATTTTTTTATGGGTTCAGAAATCCCGTTGGCCTCATTCCCTAAAACGATAATACCTTCATCTGGAAGTTTAGATTTATAGATATTTTCACCTTCCATAAATGTCCCAAAGACTTGGCCAGAACTAGATTTTATGTAATCTTCCAAATCTGTATATGTAACTTTTACACGTGTTAATGACCCCATTGTGGCTTGTACAACTTTAGAATTATAGCAATCTACCGTATTGGCACTACAAACTAAATGTTGCACACCATACCAATCACATAAACGAATTATAGTGCCTAAATTACCTGGATCTCTTACAGCATCTAAAGCAATTCTTAGACCCTTGTGGTTAGTTTTTACCATTTTGGGAATCTTAAAAACCGCCAAAGCTGTATTTGGATTTTTAAGAGATGATATTTTTTTAAGCTCAGCTTCAGATATTTCGACGGTTAAGCTATTTGGAGCATCAAAAACAGCCTTTGTTGTAAATAGATTTTCAAGTTGAAAGTCTGAATTCAAGAACTCTTCAATTCCTTTAATGCCTTCAACAGTAAATAGTCCTAATTGCTGTCTATATTTTTTTTGTGCTAAACTTTTAATTAACTTTATTTGATGCTTTGTAACCATTAAAATGTCTTTACATTTGTTAGACTTATTACAAAGTAAACCTTTTTTGGACTAATTTTTGTTTATCACCACTAATATCAAAAAAACAAGACAACATTTGAAGCTGCAACAACGTATGGTATTATTTGTACAAAACTACAAGCCAGTATGTAAGCTATTACTTTTTTTCAGTATTGTTTTGCTTCTTTTTTCTTGTAATGTGGTAAAACGTGTTAAAGCCGATGAACATTTAATTACCAAGAACACTATTTTAGAAGATGGCAAAGTCAACAAAGAAGAACGTGTAAACAACATAATTATTCAGAAGACCAATCTTGGCATGGATGGTTTTTTGGGTTTTCCTTTGAGGTTACATGTTTACAATTTAGCACGACCAAACATAGATTCTATCATCAACGCCAACATACTAAGCGACAGTACTAAAGTGAAACGTAAAATTGGTCTGCTTTCTAAAAAACAGTTTGACAGATACATACAGTCTAAACGCAACTTTAATAGTTGGCTAAAGCGTACAGGCGAAGCGCCAAGAATACTAGATGAGAGTAAAACCAAAAAAACAGTAAATTATCTCAGAAACTATTATAACTCTAGAGGATGGTTAAAAAATGAAGTCGAATATACCATTGAGCGCGATAGTAATAAACGTGCCAAGGTTACCTATAAGGTAACGAAAAACCAGCCTTTTATATTAGATTCTATAAAACCTTTCATTAGCAGTCCAGCAATCGATTCACTTTACAGTAGATTTAGCAAAAAGTCTTTATTAAAAAAGGGCGAACAGTATGATGTTGCCAATTATGAAAATGAGCGCGAACGTATAACCAATTATTTACGCAATAATGGATTTTACTATTTCGGGCAAGAATACATCAGTTTTATAACAGATACCATTGGTACAAACTCTAAGGTCAATACTGAATTGATTATCGCAAATCGTTCTATAAGAGGAGAGGATTCCACAACAACAGTTCCATTTAAAACCTACAAAATAAAAGAGATCAACATCTTTACGGACAACAATTTTGAAAATCAATTTAAAGCCATTTCAGATACCACCATCTTTAAAGATTATAACCTCTACAGTAAAGAAAAATTGAAGTTTAGACCTAAAGCACTTACAGATGCCGTTTTTATTAATAAAGGTGATAAGTATAGTGATTTGGCACGGAGCAGAACATCGCGTTACTTAAATGACCTTCAAATGTTTAGGTATCCTCGAATTATCTATCAGGAAAACGAGGCAGATACCACACTCACGGCCAATATTTTCTTAGAGCCAAGAAAAAAATACCAGTTGAGTTTTGATTTGGATGTGAGTCAGAGTAATATTCAAAAAGTAGGATTTTCATTCGGTACAGGTCTAAAAATAAGAAACGTATTTAGGGGTGCAGAAACTTTAGAGCTAAGTGGTATCGCCGCGATTGGCGCATCTGAGGATGGTGCTGATACAGAAGATACTTTTTTCGACATTAACGAATTTGGGGGCAATATAAGATTAACCATTCCCCGTTTGTTCACCCCTTTTAAAACCGATAGTATTATACCAAAGTATATGTCTCCGAGTACGGCCATAAACATTTCTACCACAAGTCAACAAAATATTGGATTGGATAAACAAACACTTTCTGGACTCTTAAGTTATAATTGGTTTCCATCAAAAACAGTGACAAACACTTTAGAATTTTTTAACGTACAGTTTGTAAAAAACCTTAATACCAGTAATTATTTTGGGGTTTATTCCAATTCATTCAGAAGGTTAGATAATATAGCTAGAGATATAGGTTATATTGATTCTGACGAGAGTTTAGAAAACCCATCAAACTCATTTGGACTTGCTGATACGTTTATAAATGATGTTTTATCTGGTAACACGAGTTTAACATCTGGCGATGACGATTTTATTGCCGTCAATAATATTGATGAACGTAAGCAACGACTCACCGAAAACAACCTTATTTTTTCAACCAGTTTCGATTATAAAAAAGATAAGCGCACCAACATATTTGATAATGATTTCTCAATATTTAAATGGCGCGTAGAGTTAGCTGGTAACTTTCTTTCAACACTCTCCGAAGCATTGGGATCTACTGAGAATGAAAATGGCAATTACGAGGTTTTTGGTGTGGCATTTTCTCAATATTTTAAAACCGAAATTGACTATGTAAAGTATTTCGATTTAGGAAGAAATAACGTTTTTGCCTTTAGAAGTTATGCGGGTATTGCTATACCTTACGGAAATTCTAACAGTATTCCTTTTGCCGAGAGTTTCTTTGCCGGGGGACCAAATGATAACAGAGCTTGGACCGCTTATAACCTAGGTCCTGGTAGTTCTAACACCACAAATGAATTTAATGAAGCCAACTTTAAGATTCACTTAAGCGCAGAACAACGTTTTGGACTTTTTGGCGATTTAAGAGGTGCACTTTTTGTTGATGCTGGTAATATTTGGAATGTTTTAGACAATGTAGAAGAAGATGCAGCAACGTTTACAAACGTAGATTCTCTCAAGGATATTGCTGTTGGCTCGGGCCTTGGTCTACGTTACGACTTTAATTTCTTTGTCCTGCGTTTTGATGTAGGCTTTAAAACTTATGATCCATCTCAAAATGAAGGTGAGCGATGGTTTAAGGATTATAACTTTAGAAATGCAGTTTATAATATTGGTATTAACTATCCTTTTTAAGCCCAATTACGTTTAAAAAACTACATCGTTTTCGGCATTAAATAGCAATCTTCAACAAAGAAATATTTAAAATTTACGTATTTTTGAGGTCTAATTTCAATCATAAAAATTATGAGTCATAATATAAAACCTGGCGTTGCTACAGGCAGAGAAGTTCAAGATATTTTTAAACTTGCTAAAGAAAAAGGATTTGCCCTACCTGCGGTAAACGTTATAGGTTCAAATTCAATAAATGCAGTTTTAGAGACGGCTAAAGCTCTAAATGCACCTGTAATTATTCAATTTTCAAATGGAGGCGCACAATTCAATGCTGGAAAAGGTTTAGGAAACGAAGACCAAAAAGGAGCTATTGCAGGTTCTATAGCTGGTGCAAAACATGTACATCTTATGGCAGAAGCTTACGGAGTGCCCGTAATTTTACATACAGATCATTGTGCCAAAAAATTATTGCCTTGGATTGATGGTTTGTTAGATGCTAGTGAGCAACATTTTAAGGAAACTGGAAAATCACTTTATAGTTCCCATATGATTGATTTATCTGAAGAGCCTATTGAAGAGAATATTGAAATCTGCAAGCAATACCTGGAGCGTATGAGTAAAATGGGTATGACTTTAGAAATTGAATTGGGTATTACAGGTGGTGAAGAAGATGGTGTTGATAATAGTGATGTTGATGCTTCAAAATTGTACACGCAGCCCGAAGAAGTAGCTTACGCTTATGAAGAATTAATGAAAGTAAGTGACCAATTCACCATTGCTGCAGCCTTTGGTAACGTACATGGGGTTTACAGACCTGGAAATGTAAAATTAACACCTAAAATTTTAAAGAATTCTCAGGAATATTTATCTGAGAAGCATAACCTTCCACATAATCATATCGATTTTGTTTTTCACGGAGGATCTGGCTCTACCGTTGAGGAAATTAGAGAAGCTATAGGTTACGGTGTTATTAAAATGAATATCGATACTGATATGCAATGGGCTTTTTTAAGCGGGGTGAGAGATTATGTGCAGGATAAAAAAGAGTATTTACAAACTCAGATTGGTAACCCTGATGGTGACGATGTACCAAATAAAAAATACTACGATCCAAGAGTCTGGTTACGTAAAGGAGAGCAAGCTTTTGTAGAACGTCTTAAAAAAGCTTTTGAAGATCTAAATAACGTAGATACACTATAACATATATTTAATATCATAGAAACCCATTAAAACAATACCAAGTTTTAATGGGTTTTTTAAGTACATATAGATTAGCCACCTATTAGTTTTTTCCTTTTTTGAATTTAATTAATAAGTAGTAATTTTATATGTTTTACATTTGCATTTAATAACTAACTAAAACCACGATTAAAGATTTTTCAATATCTAAAATCGTAAAACCTCCCCTAGGCATAGTCTGTGGGTCTAAAATCGTAAATCAATATGGCTTGGTTTAAAAGAAAAGATAAAGGAATTCAAACATCAACGGAAGAAAAAAAAGATACTCCCAAAGGGCTTTGGTACAAATCCCCTACCGGTAAAATTATTGATACCAAAGAATTAGAACAAAATTTTTATGTAAGCCCTGAAGATGGTTATCATGTAAGGATAGGTAGTAATGAATATTTTGAGATTCTTTTCGATGACAATGAGTATAAGGAACTCGATGCCAACCTTACTTCTAAGGATCCGCTTAAATTTGTAGATACTAAGAAGTACCCAGACCGCTTAAAGGCTGCACAGGCCAAAACAAAATTAAAAGATGCTGTTCGTACGGCAGTTGGCAAATCCAATGGACAGGATTTGGTAGTAGCATGTATGGATTTTAGTTTTATTGGGGGCTCAATGGGCAGTGTTGTAGGTGAAAAAATTGCTAGGGCAGCAGATTATGCCCTTAAAAAGAAAACTCCGTTTATGATTATTAGTAAATCTGGTGGAGCTCGTATGATGGAAGCAGCATTATCTCTAATGCAATTGGCAAAAACCTCAGCGAAATTGGCACAATTAGCAGATGCTAAAATTCCTTACATATCGTTATGTACAGATCCAACTACTGGTGGAACAACGGCTTCGTTTGCCATGCTTGGAGACATTAATATTGCGGAGCCAGGAGCTTTAATAGGTTTTGCAGGTCCAAGAGTTGTTAGAGATACAACAGGACAAGAATTACCTGAAGGTTTCCAAACCTCTGAATTTTTATTAGAGCATGGGTTCTTAGATTTTATTACGCACCGTAAAGATTTAAAGCAAAAAGTTAACTTGTATATAGATTTAATAAAGAATCAACCTTTAAGAGCATAAAAAAGCGAGCTTACTTCAACTACACTCAGTAACCGAAAATCTCGCTTTTCTATTCAATCCACTAAAACTAAAACCTCAAATACTAATTAAGAGTTATAGGTATTTCTGTGCCATTATTAAATGTAAAGGTCGCTTGGTTATCGCAATCACCATTGCCAAAATCAAAAATACCGCCAAAATTAGTACGCTGTACATCAAAGCTTCCTCTTACAAAATAAGAGCATGTTACCTCTCTACGTAGCGGTACTATTACTTCATAAGTATGTGTATTACCATTAACAAATGTTGCTGTCCAATTTCCTGTAATTTCAAATACATTATCACTAAATACACCACTTCCAAAACCTTCAACCCATTCCCTAACTCTTGTACCTTCCCTAGAAGCTTGTACTCCATTTGGCCAAATCACGGTAACACTTAAATTGTGCATAAATTGAGGGTTACCATTTTCATTAGATAATTCTCTTAAAATTGAGCGACTGGCAATAACGTTTTTGGCATCAAAATAAAAATCAATCAAATTATAGTTAATCATTATTTGCTGCGCTTCTGGATCTCTCGTGTAATCAAATACTATTTGCCCTTGAATTAAGTGTTCATTAATTACACAGCCTTCAGCACCAAAATCCAAAGTTACTTCTCTATAACCTTGTTGAGCCACAACAGTGATAGTGACACAATCTGGAATATCCTTAGCGTATGCTGTTGCATTGTGCTCGTCAATTGCAGATGTTGGCTTGCCTGCAGTCTGTTCCTGCTCTTCATAAGCATTAATAATGAGATCTCCTAAAACAGTATCTATTTGGTCAATCTCAGCAGAACGCTGAACTTCTAATGTGTCCTGTACTTCTGATTCCGTAGTTTCATTATCATCACTACAAGATGTAAAGATTAAGCCTAAAACCACAAAGCTTAAAGCTGCTTTTTTAAATGCATTAAAATTTTTCATGATTACTTTTTTATTGTTAATATAGTGTTAAGACCAATTAAGAATAAAAAGGTTTAATTCGTTATCAAGAAATTAAGTGCTTTTAAGGTAAATTAAAAATTCTGTACCAACACCTACTTCGCTTTTCACTTCTACTTTTCCACCTAAAGATTCAATATGGTTTTTGGTGATGAAAAGACCAATACCTATGGCATCTTCGTTGTAGTGAAATGTCTCATACATCTTAAAGAGCTTATTTTTATACTTTTTTAGATCAATGCCTAAACCGTTGTCTCCAACTACAAAAACGATGTAATCATCTTCGATATAAGACGTAAGTTCTATAATTGGTGTTCTTTTATCAGACCTATACTTAATGGCATTGGTAAGAAAGTTAAGCACTATACTATCGAGATATGCTGGGATAGCCTTTACATGATGTGTTTCATCAATTTCATTGTAAATTACAGCGTTAGCATTTTGTGCCATAGCTATGATGTTATACATGGCTTTTTCCACATAATCATAAAGGTTGAGTACATCCATTTTAGAAGGCTCAATCTCTCTTATTTTTGCTACTTGGGTTAGGTGCGATACTGTTTCTTGTAAATTATCAATGGCTTTCTTTAGAAGTTTTAGGTTTTCGTTCTCTTTTTGACTCGAAAAATCACTTTCTAAAAACTCTGCTATAGTAGATAAATTACCAGAATGTGATCTTAAATTATGAGTTACAATATCAGCAAAGGAAGTCAATCGCTCATTTTGTTCTTTAACAACACTAAGCATGGCCTTTAATTTATCTTGATTTTTTTGCCGGTTAGTTACATCATTAAATTGCCATATCATATAAGGTTTACCTTGCTTAAAATATACCAAGGAAACGTAAATTAAAATCCAGAGCATAGTCCCATCTTTATGAAAATAGCGTTGTTTAATACGGTACTTATCTATTTTACCTTGGATAAGTTTTTCATACTTCTTCTCGTGCGCACCTAGATCTTCGACATAGATAATATTATTTATATCCATATTGAAAAGCTCCCATCTCGTATAACCAAATAAATCACAAACACTTTCGTTTACTTTTAGCCAATTGCCTTCTAGATTAACAACAGCAATGCCATTATAGGTATTATTGAAGACACGATCTAGTACATCATGTGCATTAGAAAAATTGTAACTAGGGTTTGTGGCTCTCATCCTTTTTTGAATTTTAAGGATTAATTAGGTGAAAGCTCTTAACTAGCCGAGGGGATACTAAACTAAAACATTGGATTACAGATTAAAAGTTACAAAAAAAACCACAAATCACAAAAAAGTACTATATTTGCCGCTTGAAAGAAAATCTTTCATGGTACATAAAAATCATTTACAATAATATTAGCATGTATTTAGATCAAAAAGCAAAAGAGAAACTTTTCAAAAAACACGGAAAGAACGAAAAGGACACAGGTTCTGCAGAAGGACAAATTGCATTGTTTACTGCAAGAATTGACCATTTAACAGAGCATTTAAAAAAGAATCGCAAAGACTATAACACAGAGCGTTCATTAGTAAAATTGGTAGGTAAGCGTCGTGCTTTACTAGACTATTTAACTAAGAAGGATATCTTAAGATACCGTGCCATAGTAAAAGAATTAGGATTAAGAAAATAATCTCAATACAAAGACCACGCTTTTGGCGTGGTTTTTTGTTTTTATATAACGCAATCGAAAGCGTCCAAAATTCGAATTAATAATTAAGCATGAAATCCTGAAATGAATTCAGGACTAGCGGTTTTTCATTGGTCACAACAACACACTACACAACAACACAACGACCATTGTTTAACATTAAGTTTTTGACGACCATTGTGTTAGGCTGAGCGCAGTCGAAGCCCAATAGAAATCAAAAACAAGAACTAAAAAATTTATGATTCCAAAAACTTACAAAGAGGTCATTGACCTCGGTGACGGTAGAGAGATTTCTATCGAAACCGGAAAATTAGCAAAACAGGCCCATGGTTCTGTTGTTGTACAATCAGGAAAATGTATGTTATTATGTACAGTAGTTTCCAACTATCATTCAGCAGACGTAGACTTTTTACCTTTAACAGTAGACTATAGAGAAAAATTTGCTGCAGCAGGTCGTTATCCAGGTGGCTTCTTTAAAAGAGAAGCAAGACCTAGTGATGGAGAAGTATTAACCATGCGTTTGGTAGACCGTGTATTACGTCCATTATTTCCAAAAGATTACCACTCTGAAACTCAGGTGATGATTCAATTAATGTCACATGACGATGACGTAATGCCAGATGCCATGGCAGGTTTAGCCGCTTCGGCAGCAATTCAACTATCAGATTTCCCATTTGAATGTGCGATTTCTGAGGTTAGAGTCGCTAGAGTAAACGGAGAATTTGTAATTAACCCGACCAGAGCACAGTTAGCAGAGTCAGACATCGATATGATGATTGGAGCTTCTGCCGATTCTGTAATGATGGTTGAAGGTGAAATGAATGAAATTTCTGAAGAGGAAATGACCGAAGCTATTAAAGCTGCACACGAAGCTATTAAAGTACAATGTGCTGCTCAGATTCGTTTAGCTGAAGCAGTTGGTAAAAAGGAAGTGCGTGAATATGAACCAGAACGTGAAGATGAAGACTTAGCTAAGAAAATTCACGATATGGTATATGACAAAACTTATGCTATTGCTAAAGCAGGTTCTGCAAAGCACGAAAGAGGTGCTGCTTTTTCTGAAATTAAAGAAGAAGTCTTCAATTCATTCTCCGAAGAGGAGCAAGATGATTTAGGAAAGCTCATTCATAAGTATGTAGCAAAAGCTCAAAAAGAAGCGATTCGCAATTTAACTTTAGATGAAGGGTTGCGTTTAGACGGTCGTAAAACTGATGAAGTAAGACCAATTTGGTGTGAGGTAGATTATTTACCATCAACGCATGGTTCTGCAATATTTACACGTGGGGAAACTCAAGCATTGGCAACAGTAACCTTAGGTACATCAAGAGATTCTAACCAAATAGATATGCCATCCTATGAAGGTGAAGAGCGTTTCTATTTACACTATAATTTTCCACCATTTTCAACTGGTGAAGCAAGACCAATCCGTGGAACCTCACGTCGTGAAGTAGGTCACGGTAACTTAGCTCAACGTGCTCTAAAAGGTATGATTCCTGAGGATTGTCCATACACAGTAAGGGTCGTTTCAGAAGTATTGGAATCTAACGGTTCGTCTTCTATGGCAACGGTTTGTTCTGGTACTATGGCACTTATGGATGCTGGTGTACAAATGACAAAACCTGTATCTGGTATTGCTATGGGATTAATTTCTGATGCAGATTCTGGTAAATACGCTGTACTATCTGATATTTTAGGAGATGAAGATCACTTAGGTGATATGGATTTTAAAGTCACTGGTACTGCAGATGGTATTACTGCTTGTCAGATGGATATTAAGGTAAAAGGTTTATCATACGAAATTTTGGTTAATGCACTAAAACAAGCTCGTGATGGTCGTTTACATATCTTAGAAAAATTAACAGATACCATTGCACAACCAAATGCAGATGTTAAGGAGCATGCACCGACTATGGTAACAAGGCGTATTCCTAACGAATTTATTGGTGCTTTAATTGGTCCTGGCGGAAAAGTAATTCAAGAATTACAGAAAGAAACAGAAACTACCATAGTAATTAACGAAGATCCGGTAACTGAAGAAGGTATTGTTGAAATTCTTGGTGTTGGTAGTAAAGGCATTGAGGCTGTAGAAGCAAAAATTGATGCTTTAATGTTTAAGCCAGAAGTAGGTAGCATTTACGAAGTAAAAGTAATTAAGATGTTAGATTTTGGAGCGGTTGTAGAATATACAGAAGCACCAGGAAACGAAGTGCTTTTACACGTATCTGAACTCGCTTGGGAGCGTACCGAAAATGTATCGGATGTTGTAAACATGGGAGATGTTTTTGATGTAAAATATTTTGGTATAGACTCAAGAACACGTAAAGAAAAAGTATCTCGTAAAGCGATTCTACCAAAACCAGAAGGTTATGCTGAACGTCCAAAAAGAGATAACAATCGCGGAAGAGATAACAAAGGCAGAGACAATCGAGGACGAGACAATCGTAACCGAGATAATCGCCGAGATGACAGAAAACCACGAGAAGAGAAAAAGGATTAATTTCTTTTTTATATTAAAAACCCATCGAGATTCGATGGGTTTTGTGTTTTTAAAAGCTATACAATATTCTTGGAGTTAAAGCTATTGAACCTATATCTTCTTGTATTGCTCCTCTAATTTTATAAGGCGAATAATGAATTCCAAAACTCAAAGTTAATTGCTCGTTGTTTTTAAAAGATTTAACGTAATCTAAACTTGGTGCAACTAAAAAAAATGAGGTAATTTCATAGGTATCTTCATTATTCGATGAATTATCATTGATGAATAATAATGTTTTGGTAAGTACACCGCTTCAAAAATCACTTTTTGTTCCTTTTACAATACTATCCTACTATCAAACCTCAGATAAAATTACATGCTAGGAAGCCCAAGATTTTCTTAAAAAACAACTGCAAAGCTCTAAGCTTTTGAATACTGCTGGTGAAAAAGAGAAACTCAGTTTTTTTAACAAGATCTATGCAAAGATTGATGCACTATATCAGCTTACGGAAGCTTCTCAAGTTTTGGATTTTGAATAATTATTATGTGCTTTATTAGGAAAAAAGTCACATAATTAACGTACTTATGTAAAAGTTTTAAGCTTTTGTTGTATATTTAGAATATGCGTAGGTTATCCTACGGATTCTAACCCTTGATTAGTAATGCTTTAATTCCATTCTTGTTGACTACAAAAAATGGCTATTAACAGTACAATTGCTAAATATGCAAAAAAATGACTCGAAGGGCAATACTTCCAAAAGAAGTATTGATGACAACCCGTTTTATATTATTGGAATTGGCAGTTCCGCTGGTGGACTAAAAGCCCTAGAAGAATTTTTCGATAATTGCTCATCAAACACAGGCTTTGCCTTTGTGATAATCCAGCACTTATCCCCCGATTACAAAAGTTTAATGCCCGAATTGCTATCTAGACATACAGAAATGATAGTAAAAGAGGCCAAAGAAGGTGATAAGGTAGAACCAAATCATGTCTATCTTATTCCTGGTGGAAAAAATATTTTGATCAATGAGGGTAAGCTAGAACTAACCAAAAGAAAACCCAAAAATCAAATTAATTTTTCGATAGATATTTTCTTTAATTCTTTAGCAAAAGAACAGAAAGAGCGGGCTATTGCCATTATATTATCCGGTACTGGCTCCGACGGTACAAAAGGTGCCAAGTCCATAAAGGAAGTTGGAGGTACAGTTTTTGTTCAAAGTCCTGATTCTTCTGGTTTTGATGGCATGCCAAGAAGTGCCATTTCTCAAGGCTTGGCAGACTATATAATACCACCCAAAGAAATGGGCAATGAGTTGGTAGAATTTGTTTCTCAACCACAATATGCTTACCCAATATCACCGGAAGGATATGTGAGCAACGAAGAATCTCTGGGAAGAATTTTAAAAATCATAAAAAGCTATATAGGTTATGATTTCTTCTCATACAAAAAGCCAACATTGTTCCGTAGAACAGCTAAACGCATTAATATAACCAAATGCAAAACTGTTGAGAATTATATTGATTATTTACACGAAAATCCCGAAGAAAAATTTCTACTAACACAAGAGTATCTTATAGGTGTTACAAAATTCTTTAGAGATTCTGAAGCGTTTGAAACGCTAGAAAAAGAAATCATACCAGATATAGTAAGCAAAAAGACCAATGAGCAAACTATAAAAATTTGGACTGTTGCCTGCTCTTCAGGAGAGGAGGCCTATTCTATTGCTATTTTAATTGAGGATTACCTCTCTAAAATGCAATTGGATATCAACTACAAGATTTTTGCAACAGATTTAGATGACAGAGGTATTGACAAGGCCACAAAAGGAATTTATGACCTTAGTATAGAATCTGAAGTGCCATCGCAATTTCTTTCAAAATATTTTATAAAACAAGATAACAACTATCGCATATTACCAAAAATAAGACGCAATATCATTTTTTCAAAACATGATATTTTAAACAATCCCCCATTTAACAAAATGGATCTTATTTCGTGTAGGAACATGTTAATCTACATGGAAAACAACTTACAACTTCAAGTACTCTCTAGCATACATTATGCCTTAAACCCTCATGCCTACTTATTTCTGGGAAGTTCCGAAAATCTGGGCATGCTCAGCAAAAATTTTGAAGAAGTGAGTTCTAAATGGAAAATATACAAAAATATACAACCAGAACATATCCTAAACATAAGGAATAAGGATATGTGGAACGTCGAGAAAAGTAAAAAAAGTAGGTTTCAAATTCGGCCACAAGGAAGTTCCTTGGATGATAAAATTGCAAAATCCATTAATAAATTATTGATGGACGAAATGCATGCTGTTAGTATTTGCATTGATGAAAATCATGAAATCATACATGCCACAGGGAAATTAAAAAAGTATATTAGTTATCCAGATGAAGGCTACTCTAACAACCTTCTTAAAATGCTTCCTGATGAACTTAACATACCCATAAGCACATCGATAAGAAAATTGATTTCTGGCTCCGCCGAAACCATAGAAAAAAGCGTTAAGCTTATAAAGGATGATAAATTACTGCAATTGCGCTTGCTGGTTTGCGGTTTTAATATTGTATCTGTAAACAGCCGTTCTTACCTTATAACTATAATTGAAGAGTTTGACAGAAAAATCACTGAGGAAGAAAAACATAGGGAGTTACCAAAAATAATATCCAACACAGATCAGGTAATTGAGTTAAAAGAAGCACTTAATGAAACCCGAGAAAATCTTCAGTCCACAATAGAAGAGCTTGAAACATCTAACGAAGAAATGCAAGCCACAAATGAGGAATTATTGGCCTCTAATGAAGAACTACAGAGTACTAATGAAGAGTTACAGTCTCTCAATGAAGAATTGCATACCGTTAATGCTGAATTACAATCTAAAAATTCTGAATTGGCAGAACTCAACTCTGATATTGAGAACTTAATGACCAATATTAACGTTGGAACCATATTTTTAGACAAGAAATTCAATATTAGAAAGTTTACCCCTTCAATAAGAGAAAATTTTCATTTACAAGAAACAGACGTCGGAAGATCCATCGCACACTTTCTTGGAACAATTGGCGGTACAGATTTAATAGAACATTCTAGAAAAGTTATAAAGACACTTCAACCCCATTTCGAAGAAGTAAAAAACAGCGAAGGCAAATGGTTTTTAACCCAAATTTTTCCTTATAGAAATACAGAAGACAGCATACAAGGTGTTGTTATAAACTTTATTGAAATAGATAAACTCAAAAAAGCCAATAAAGAGAAGGATAAACTATATTCATTTTTAGAGCATCTTACCAGCAACAACCCTGCTGTAATATACATCTATGATATGATAAGTCAAAAAAACATTTATGCCAGTGCAAATATTTTTGAAAGCTCCGGGTATTCGGTTGATGACTTACAGCAACTTGGGGATAAAGTTATGGAAACCATCATTCATCCTGATGATCTTCCTTTGATTCAAGAGCACCACAAAAAAATCAAAAAATTAAAAGATGACGAAGAATTACAGGTAGAATATAGAATTCTACATAAAGACACAAAAGATATTGAATGGGTAATTTCCACTGACAAAGTTAACGAACGCAATGAAGATGGCTCGGTAAAAACCATCTTAGGTATTGCTCTTTACACAACTAAAATCAAAAGAATAACACAAAAACTAAAAGAAAGTGAAGAAAGGTATAGACTGGCTATTTCGGGATCTAAATCTGCATTATGGGAGTGGACAGATATAACAAAAGAAAAGACTTGGTGGTCTAATGAATTTTATAAGTTGTTAGGGTATAACAAAAAAGACATTAAGGCTCAATTTAGATCATTTAAATCGCTTATTCATCCAAATCAAAGAAAGCGATTCTCTGCTAAATTAGAATCTCATTTTGCTGACGATAATGAACCTTTTGAAATTGAAATACAAATTAAAACTAAAACAAACGGCTATATTTGGTTTAGAGTTAATGCACAAGTCAATACAGACCCAATAACCTCAATTAAAACATTGGTTGGCACTTTAACCAATATTAATGGCCAGAAGGAAGCTAATGAAAAAATGAAAGAGCTTAATTTAGAATTGGAGCGCTTTGCTTATTTAGCATCACATGATTTAAAAGAACCCCTAAGAACAGTAACAAGTTTTACAAAATTATTTAAAGAAGAGTACGAAAGCAAATTTGATGACACAGCATTACAATACTTATCGTTTATTGAGAAAGCATCCAGTAGAATGATAACATTGACAAATGATTTGCTCATTTACTCTCAACTAGATGATAAATCGCTGAATTTCCAACCGATTAATCTTAATGAGCTTTTAGACACAATACTTCTAGATATACAAAATGATGTTACTAGAAATAATGCACAAATTAATATAGAAAGATTGCCAACTGTGGTTTGCGATAGTATGCAGATAAAACAACTATTTCAAAATTTAATTTCCAACAGCATAAAGTATAGAACTGATGCCCAGCCAGAAATTCATATTTCATATAAAGAGAAACCATCAGCTTTTAATTTTTATATCACCGATAATGGTATCGGTATAGACAAAAAATACCATAAAAAAGTATTTGAAGTGTTTAAAAGACTACACAATAAGGAAGAATATGAAGGCACGGGTATTGGTTTGGCAAATTGCAAGCGTATTGTAGATAACCATAAGGGAAATATAACAGTAAAATCAAGTATTGGAGAGGGATCTACTTTCATTTTCACCATTCCGAAATTGAACATAAAATGAAAAAATGTAATTGTATTTTATTAGTAGATGATAGTCTTTCTACTAACATCTACCATAAAAAAATAATCGAAAAAGCTGAGATTACAAATCATATAATAATTACCTCAGACGGTTTAGAAGCTTTGAACTATTTAAATGATGAGAAAGCTCAAAACATTAGACCTGATATTATATTTTTAGACATAAATATGCCAAAAATGGATGGTTTTGAGTTTTTAGAGGAATACGCTAAACTTCCAGAGCTCATGCGAAAAGATATTATAATCGTACTCTTAACCACGTCTAACTGGTCTAAAGATCGTGTAAAAGCCACTGAGACAAAATTAGTTTATGATTATATAGAAAAGCCTCTAGACAAAGAGGATTTAATTCGCGTAAGTAATCATTATTTAGAAAAGCTTTAAAGCTTAATCTTGGAATTCTCATTAATATTTCTTATAATATTAGCTATGATAACACAAGATAAAGACAAATACGCAGAAGAGTTAAGTCATTCAATCAATTATCTCGAAAATTTGGGGTACAACAATATCAAAGCAGATATTGAAGGCTACGAAACACCAAAATCCTATCTCAAAAAAGGCAGTAAAATTGAAATAACACCCGATATTGTTGCCGAAAAAGAAGGACGAAAGCACATTTTCGATTTAAGTTTAAAATCCCAAAAACCAAGATTGTTAAAATCCAAATGGCTGTTTTTAAACACTTTGAGTCAAATTAAATCGTATCGCTTTAGGTTAATCACTAAAAGAGGTCATTATAAGTTTACCAATGAAACCATCGACGACATTAATCTAGATACAGTAAAACTGCTAAAGATTTAAAAAAAATTAAAAGTTGTGTAACATTTTATTGCTTTTGTACGTATAATAAAAACAACCTAGTGTTGTAGAAACATTGCACAAATCATAGAAATAAATGAGACAACTTAAAATTACTAAGCAGGTAACCAACAGGGAAACTGCTTCATTGGACAAATACCTACAGGAAATTGGTAAGGTAGATTTGATCACAGCTGATGAAGAGGTAGAGTTAGCGCAACGCATTAAAGCTGGCGACCAAATTGCTTTAGAAAAACTAACCAAAGCCAACTTACGTTTTGTCGTTTCTGTTGCTAAACAGTACCAAAACCAAGGACTAACGTTACCAGATTTAATCAACGAGGGTAATTTAGGTTTAATTAAAGCTGCACAACGTTTTGACGAAACTCGTGGTTTTAAATTTATATCTTATGCCGTTTGGTGGATTAGACAGTCCATTTTACAGGCGTTAGCAGAACAATCTCGTATTGTACGTTTACCGTTAAACAAAATTGGTTCTATAAATAAAATCAATAAAACTTTTGCTTTTTTAGAGCAAAGTCATGAGCGACCACCTTCTGCGGAAGAAATTGCTAAAGAATTGGATATGACGATTAACGATGTTAAGGAATCTATGAAGAATTCTGGTCGTCACGTAAGTATGGATGCCCCTTTGGTTGAAGGTGAAGATTCTAACCTTTATGATGTATTGCGAAGTGGAGAATCACCAAATCCAGATAAAGATTTGTTACACGAATCTTTACGTACGGAAATAGAACGTGCTTTGGAGACATTAACACCTCGTGAAGCCGATGTTATTCGTTTGTATTTTGGTTTAGGAAATCAACATCCAATGACTTTAGAAGAAATTGGTGAAACGTTCGATTTAACGCGTGAGCGTGTGAGACAAATTAAAGAAAAGGCGATTAGAAGATTAAAGCATACGTCTAGAAGTAAAATATTAAAAACATACTTAGGTTAATTTCGACTGTGCTCAGTTGCCAAATAAAGCCTTGATAATAACTATTAACTTGGACATTGAGTGAAGCCGAAATGGCATAATAAGACATATTTAGGTTAGTTTTTCGTATATTTAGCGACTACCTAATAAAGGTAACAACAGTTACAAAACATAACTGTTCGTTTTTTGATTGATGAAAGAACCCACGGCTGATTACCGTGGGTTCACTTTTTTATAACATCTTATTAACTCCAAACTTAAGAAACCTCATTTTTTATCTACCTTTGCGCAAACCAAAACAATGTACAAAAAATGACCAAAAAATTAATTGCCCCTTCAATGTTAGCTGCCGATTTTGGCAACCTTCAACGCGATACAGAAATGGTAAATAATAGCGATGCCGATTGGTTTCATATCGATGTCATGGACGGTCATTTTGTACCAAATATTTCTTATGGTATGCCAGTAATTGCTGCCATTAAAAAACATGCAACGAAGCCATTGGATGTACATTTAATGATTGAAAAACCAGAACGCTATATTGAAGAATTCTCTAAAGTTGGTGCAGATATAATTACGGTACATTATGAATCCACAGTACATTTACATAGAACATTGAGACAAATTAAAGATACGGGATGCAAAGCGGGTATAGTTCTAAATATTACTACACCACTTAATGTTTTAGAAGATATTTTACCTGAATGTTACATGATACTATTAATGTCTATAAATCCTGGTTTTGGTGGGCAGAAGTTTGAAGAAGTAACTTATAAACGTGTAAAAAAGCTACGTCAAATGATTAATGACCAAGGACTAGATACACGTATCGAAATCGACGGAGGAGTTACCAATAAAAACATTACAAAATTGGCTGAGGCTGGAGCAGATACTTTCGTAGCTGGTAGCCATATCTTTAAAAGTGATAATCCAACCGAGACAATTAAAAACTTAAAAACCTTAGCTAACTCATAAAAAAAGTGCCCTAGGGCACTTTTACTTTTTAATATTGATCAATTAAGTAGTTAATTAAGTCGGTTGTTGTAACAATACCCACTAAAATTCCATTATCTACAACAGGTAAGGCATGAAATTCTTTTGATGCTAAAATTTTCGCTACCTCTTTAATTGAAGTCTGAGAATTGACAGTGGTTACATTTTTAACCATGACTTGATCTATTGTAAACATATTATATACTAAAGTATCTACGTTGGCCTCAGATTCATCAACAGCATCTGCAAAGCTAATGCGCAATAAATCTGAATAACTTAACATACCAACTATGACTTCACCTGAAACTACAGGAATATGTCTTATCTTATGACGTTTAAATAATAACTCCGCTCTTTCTAAATCGTCAGTTCTATTGAGTGCTATAAGGTTTTTAGACATTATAGTGCTTACTGGTATTCTCTGTCTCATGATATACTGATTATAAGTTCACCATAAAATTACATGATAATACCCTCAAATATTATGATAAAAGTCATAGTGGCCGAAATTACAATCTAGTTTTTAGATCCATAGCCGTAATTATAACCATAATTGTAACCATAGCCATAAGATTTACTTGCTCCAACACTATTAATGACATAAGCCATATTTTTTAGCTTACCCACATCCTGTAGTTCTTTAGAAAACTTCAATAGATTCTTCTCAGTGTAATTTGCCCTAGTCAGATAAATTGTGGCATCTGCTAATTGAGAAATAAGCATAGTGTCCGTAACCAAAATAGTAGGAGCTGTATCTACAACCACATAATCATAGATTTCCTTTGCTTCTTCAATTAATCTTTTAAAACGACCGTTAGTGAGTAAATGTGCTGGATTTGGCGGTATACTTCCCGATAAGATGATTTGATGATTTGGGTGTTTTTCAAAGCCATCAATTAAGGCATCTTTCCAATTATAATTTACATCGTGAAGATAATTGGATAAACCTGGCTTTTGTTTATCTTCACTAATATAGGTATGTATTTGTGGGTTTCTTAAATCAGCACCTATAAGCAATACCTTTTTATTTATGCTCGAAAGTGCAAGAGACAAATTGAGACTTACATAAGTTTTCCCCTCACCTTTAATAGTAGAAGTACAATAAATTATCTTACCCTTTTCTCCATCCTTGATTGGCAATATATAGTTTACATTAGAGCTCAAAATTCTAAAAGCCTCAGCTAAAGGGCTTCGGTCGTTGGGATCGGTAAAAATAATATCCTTTTTTCTTTTTAGATCTGGTATCTCTCCTATAACAGGAATTTTAGAGGTCACTTTAGTAATATCTTCCTTGCTATGAAGCTTTGTATCAAACATAAACATAAAATACAAAACACCAAACGGAATAAGCAACCCGCCTAATAAAGCACCTGCATAGACTATTCTTGGCTTGGGAGAAATAGGATACACTCCAGAAAGTGCGTTCTCAACAACTTTAATCGAAGGTTCTGTTATGGCTAAGTTAATCGCAGCTTCTTCTCGCTTTTGCAGTAGTAAAAGGTACAAGCTTTCCTTAATTTTTTGTTGTCGTTGAATAGCTTTAAATAACCGTTCTTGCTCTGGTATTTTAGATACTTTACCGGACAATCTTTGATTTCTACCTTTAAGTTGTCTTAATGTGGTCTCTAGCTGTTTAGAGTATGCTTTTAAAGACCTATTTATATTAGACTTTAAATCGAGCACTTGGCTTTCTGCCAATTTAACCAATGGATTATTGGATCCACCACCATTTGCAAGCTTATCCCTATTGATTACAGCTTGGTTATATTCTGATATCAATGCATTAATACTAGCATTTTCAATGCCGATATTGGCAGGTAGCAAATCTGATTCTGATGTACTGTTAAGAGAAGTATCCAATAACTCTGATAAAGATAATTGGTTTTCTATTCTAAATACTTCTTCATCAGATTTAACACGTTGTTCTAAGCCAAGTTCAGCATCTGTAGCAATATCAACAATATTGTTTCTCTCTTTAAAGACCTCTTGATCTATTTCAATGGAATCCAATTCTTTAGCTAGATAAACAAATCGCTCATCGATAAAATCCAATGTTCTTTTAGAGACAAGTTGTCTGTCATTAATTCCATCTCTATTGAATACGTCCATTAAGGTGTTCAATATTTTTTCAGACAACTCTTTACTTTCTCCTTTAATTATTAATTTTAATAAATCACTCTGCTCCCCTATAGCTTCAACCTGGATTTTAGACTTTAAGCCTAAAGACGTTTGTTTTATTGGATTAAAATTAATTATATATGCCTTACCTAAAAGATAACTTTTAGACTCATCATAATTAAGGTCTACATTAAAAGGTAAGTTATGTTCTTTATTGTTAGTTGAAAAACCTGAGAATGAAAACTCTCTTTCAGTTTCTAAATTGGTAATTATAAGTCCGTCGCTTAAAATATTTAGCTTATAGGACATATTTTTTAAGATACTATCTTGTTTTATAATTTGTTCAAAATCAAAAGGAAGCATTTCTAATTGTGAAGTCTGAATGGTACCTTCTTCATAAAAGCTCGTATTAAGATTCAATTCTCTAACGACACGGTTCATAATCAGATAAGAGGATAATATCTCAATCTCATTCTCTAGATTTATATTGGATCGCTTAAAAATAAATGCGGATGTGGGTAATTCTAAACCTTCAGATTCATCTAATATCTTTACTTTTGAATAGGTTTCAAAAATACGTGGCGTATATTTTAAATACAGATAAGCACTAACAAGCATAATTACCAAGGTTAAAGCAAACCATGGCCAATAGCGCAAATAACGTCCAATTTCTTGCTTTAAATCTAAATTATCTTCTTCATTAAAAGCATTGGTATGATTAAATTGGTTTTCCATAAATTATCTTGTCAATAGAATAGTTACACTAAGTGCCAATGAGGCAATAGTTAAAACAGTATTAACATTACCTATAAAACCTGCATTCTTAACTCTTGCATTGTTTTGATTAACAACTATAACATCATTAGGTTTAATAAAATAAAACTCACTATTCATAAATGAAGAAGATGTCAAATCTACATGAGTAACCTTACGTATACCATCAACTTCTCTTGTAATCAAAATATCATCACGCTTTCCGTTAATAGTTAAATCATTAGCGTAACCAAGTGCTTGAAGAAGGGTAATGTTTTGTTCTGTGAAAGTGTAAACTCCTGGTTGATTGACTTCACCAAGGATAGTAACCTTAGCATTAATGAGGCGCACATTAATAGTTGGGTTTAACAAATGTCCCCCAGAAATTAATTCGTCTTTTATGACCTCTTCTAATTGATGTGTGGTTTTGTTTGCAGTAGAAATTTCACCTAAAACAGGAAACTTAATGGTATTATTTAAGGATACTAAGTATCCATCTAGCTGAAGCAGCTGTATATTTTGAGGCTGCATTCCTTGAGAGCTATTCTTATTATAAGGAATAGCTGCTTCTGGCACTAAACTCTCAACAGTTATTTTCAAAATGTCATTTGGTTGTATATTAGCAGACTCATAATTCACTTTACCACTACCTTCCGTTATGGCATCTTGCATGTAGAGTACCTGTTTTTTTGTAGAGCAGGAGCTAACAAATACTATAATAAATAAAAGAGCAATTATTTTTATTCTCATTTAACCAATTGTTGTATATATCGCAAATATAACTGCATTTGGAGGACTAGCAAAAGCATTATGCTATTTATATTCACACACCATATAATATTATAAATCCTAATTTAGCTGAGCAACTTTTTTATAGCAAATGGAAGTAAATACAGTATTGTACCGTATAATAATAGACAAATAATTTGTGTATTAAGATTAAGGTGCAATAAATTAAAAGCGATACAGATTATAATAATATTGATGTTACAAATCAGTATTGTTGTCATTAAATGACTGTAACCACTTCTAATGAACCTATGGTGTATATGATTTTTATCTGCCTTAAAAGGACTGGTTTTATGCACTACTATTCTAATAAAAAAAACACGTAATGTATCTATAAGAGGGTAAAACAATAATGCAAATGCTAAGGCTGGGGATGCCCTGTAATAGTTTGAATCAACATTGGTCTGCGCCATATTGATAAAACTAATGGTAAAGAATGCTAACAAAAATCCTACGATCATAGAACCTGTATCTCCCATAAAAATTTTATTCTCTTTAGAAAAGTTTAATCTAAGGAATGCTATCAATGCTCCGCATAACGCTATGGCAATTGTTGCCAAACTCAAATCTTTTGCACTTACAAACAAGTAGACAAAAACCACACTGACACTAAACGCAAAAGTACCGGCTAAACCGTCTATACCATCTATAAGATTATAAGCATTTATAATTAAAATATAAACGAATAATGTAAATCCAATTGATATCCAATAGGGTAAAACATCAACATCTAAAATTGTGGAGAAACCAATGATTCGAGAGTCGGTAAACACAATCAATAGTAATGCTGCAAACAACTGCCCTACAAACTTTTTTCTGGCAGATAGTACTGTTAAATCATCTTTTAGCCCAAGGAAAAATAGTATGGTTAAACCTCCCATAACCAACAATAAGACTTTTGTATTTAAAAATGCACCGACAATAGTCATTACAACAGTTATACTAAAGAATATTCCGATGCCACCCAGTGTAGGTGTCTTATTGGAATGTACACTTCTACTATCGGGCTCATCCATTAACCCCTTTTTATTAGACACATAAATTATTGTTGGAAAAGTCAGTGAAGCTATGATATAGGCTAAAACAAATGCAGATATTAACCAAATAATCACATTGTCTTCTGGAGTAAAACTTTCAAGTAATGTTTTAATCATAATGGTTGACTATTTAAAACATCTTAAGGGAATGCTTATTATACAAATTCAAATTGCAAGAATCGCTAATTTAGCGATGCCTGATGGTTTCTATTACTTAATATTTAAGTCAACAATTTATATGCAATAGAGTTTCAACTATTCTATCGGCAGTTTTTCCGTCCCATAAAGGTATATCTTTTCCTGATTTCCACCTACCAGAAAACAACTTATTTAGATATTCTTTTAACTTTTTAGGGTCTGTACCAACTAATTCGTTAGTACCTAATAATATAGTTTCTGGCCGCTCAGTATTATCTCTTAAGGTCATACATGGCACATTCATTACAGATGCTTCTTCTGTAATGCCTCCAGAATCTGTAATCACAGCTTTTGCATTTTCAACTAAATAGTTAAATTCTAAATAACTTAAGGGTGCTACTGTGTGCAACCTCGGGTGGGAAATCTCTAAACGCTCAAGTATTTTTGCTGTTCTAGGATGCACAGGAAATACCAAAGGTAAATCTTGGGTATGATTAATAATCTCATCAATCATGGCTTTGAGCTGACTTTCTTCATCTACATTAGCTGGGCGATGCAGTGTCATTACAATATAAGCTCTTGGCTTTAGATCTAAAGTCTTCCAAATAGCCGGTGGTATAAAGTTTGGCCTTTGTTTCAATAATGTATCAATCATTGTATTTCCTACATAGAAAATTTGATTTTCACTTACACCACTATCTTTTAAATTTTTATTTGCTAATTCAGAAGTTGTAAAAAAGTAATTGGTAATACTGTCTGTTACTAAACGATTTATCTCTTCTGGCATAGTCCAGTCATTAGATCTAATACCAGCTTCGACATGTGCAACCTTTGTATGCAGTTTTTGTGCTACCAGTGCACATGCCATCGTAGATGTTACGTCACCCACCACTAAAACCAAATCCGCAGGGTTAGCCATTAAGTCTTTTTCAAAATTTATCATTATAGCAGCCGTTTGTTCTGCTTGTGTACCTCCACTGCATTCTAAATTAACATGAGGTTCTGGAATTTGAAGCTGTTCAAAAAAACTACCAGACATATTTTTATCATAATGCTGACCCGTATGTACCAATCTAAAATCTATGGATTTACCATTAGCTTTAGCATCTTGTATGGCATGAATTATGGGAGCAATCTTCATAAAATTTGGTCGCGCTCCGGCAACTATAGTAATATTATATTTCATTCTTTTCTAATATCTATTAAGATTTAAGTTTATAAAGAAACGCACTAAATGAATTTGGCGTTTTATTCGTGAAGGCTGATTAATAAGTCTATAAGCCCATTCTAAATTATTTTTTACCCACCATTGTGGAGCTCGCTTTACATTGCCAGTATAAACATCAAAGCTCCCACCTAAACCTTGGTATACGGCTTCATGATGTTTTTGAATTCGCTCCATCAATAATTCTTGTTTTGGTGAACCCATAGCTACAAAAACCACATCGGGTTGATGTTCTTTTATGTCCTCTATTAAAGCTTTTTCTTCAGATTCTGTTTTTATGTATCCATTTCTAAAGTTACATATATTGATCTCTTTAAATTCAGATTTCAGCTGATTTACGGTAGCTTCAATAATTTCTTGCTTACCACCAACCAGATAAAATGTTTTAGATTGATAGTATTGTTTTACCAAATCTAACCAAAGTTCACATCCAGGAATCTTTACCACGGATTTATGTCCCTTTTTTCGTAGAGCCCAAACCGCACCAATACCATCAGGATAACCAAGGTTTCTATTGATTATAGCTCTACTTTCGTCCGTAGCATGTAAAATCTTTTCGGCATTAACTGCGACTAAAATTTTGCTGTGCTCAAAAGCATAGTCAATGAGTTCTGCCCTTGATTTTGGAGCATACGTTATTACATTATTTAAGGCTTCTGACTTCATTTATCTGTTAGACTCTAAATAATAATGTGCCATGGCATTAAACATAAAGGCATTGCTCCATCGCATGTAGGAAATCTTTGAGCTCATCCCTTTTTTAATTTGGTAGTAAAAATACCCTTTTTTGTCTTGCATGTTAGCAATAGTCCATGTTAAGGTTTTATTAAGTAGATCTCCTTGATTTTTGAACTCCTCTAATTTTGATGCCGTTACTATAATTTGTGCTGGGCAATGGATATCTATAGGATATGTTTTATTGTGATAATACTTTGGTTTGCCATCAGTTTCAAAGAAATAATCTACATAATACTCAAAGCCTTTATCTATATAAAGTTGAAATGCATCATCTCCCGTATTATGTTGATATGTAGCGATCGCATCTAAATTAAAACCTGTATGAAAACTATCTATCCACGACTGAACGGGTAGTAAACCATAAATCCAAGATCCATCTTCATTTTGCAATTCACAAGCTGCAACAACAGCTTTCTGAGCCTCTTCTTTATGAACTATATTTTTTGAATATTTATACGTAAAACTCAAAATCTTTGCCCCCAAAAGGGACGCATTTATCACGGTATTATTTCCGTCAATAACACTGTATGAAAACAAAAAACCTTTACCATGTGGTGTCCGAGATAAATCTTTTAAAACAAAATCTGCTGAAGATAAAATGGTATCTAAAACGTTTTTATCTTTCGTAATTTCATAACTCTCCACTAAGGCTTCTACACTAAACGCTGTTGCTACAACAGTTGGTGTATTTTTCTTAAACAAAAACAAACGTCTAGCTTGCCAATCGAAGTTATAACCCCAACATGCACCCGAATAGCCCTCAGCCTTCATGCTTAGGAGTAATGCCGTGAGTTTTTTGATATGAACAAGCAATTCCTCTGGAGAACCAAAATCTTTGTATCCTTTTTTAGCAGCATGGTACAATCTGCAATATCCTAAAAGAAACAATGCAACTCCTTTAGAATTGTGTTGTTTAGGTACTAATAATAACTTTCTAAAGTTTATCGGGCTACGTTTAAACCCTTGTATCCAGGCTAATCTTGCTAAATCCCAATGCTTCAATGGTAGAGCTTGAAATATTTTAGAATTCATACCGTCATACGGATCCCAACCCTTAAAGTTTTCCGATTCGCAGTAGATTTTAAGCCTTTGGAAACTATCCTTAAAATTAGATATCAACTTGATCCCCTCCACGTTTTATAGATTCTAGAACTTTAAACGACGCTTTGGTCACAGCTACAATTTCTTCAAACGAAATTGGCGCTTGCCCATTGCTAAGCAAACCACCGATAAAAGCACTTACCATTTCTTTCTGCCCTTTATTTTGATTTAAGATTTTAATCTTCTTGGGCTTCCTTTTTCCATAAATTTTTAATTCCTTAAAATCTTTAAGCGTCGCTGACATTCCTGCCGAGAACACCTCAATATATTCTTTGGCCATGGATTTTGAGCCATTGGCATAATAGCCAATAACACCAGATGAGCCGTTTTCAAATTGAATTAAAATATTTAGTGTATCATCTAATTGATTGACATCAGGAAGTGCTACAGCTGAAATCTTTGTTGGCAAACTCCCATTAAGGTATGTTAAATAATCTATAAAGTGACAGACTTCACCAAGGATCCTTCCGCCACCGATTTCAGCATCCTGAATCCAAGTGTCTTTTGGAATAGCCCCTGCATTAACTCTATAAATCATGGTCATTGGGTTGTTACCAACAGCCTTCTTTAACTTAGAAGTTAAAGGTGAAAACCGTCTATTAAAACCAACCATAACCGACTTCTTTGTTTTTGATTGTGCTTCTATAATATCATCTAATTCGGACTCTAACAAGCACAAAGGTTTCTCAACAAAAACATGTTTATTAGCCTGCAAACTTTTAAGCACAAATGGCCCATGCGAATCGTGACGTGTAGCCACAAAAACAGTATTGGTTTTATCATCTAAAACATCAGCTTCTTGCGTAGCGCAAAATTGAAACTTAAACTTTTCGGCAACACGCTTTGAAGTCGTTCCTGTGTTGGTCAAAACACCTACTCTACCAACCTCATCTAATTCAGGGATATTTGGCAAAAGATTCCCTTGCGCATAACTTCCTGCTCCGATAAATGAGATATTTACTTTTCCAAGTTTATGGTTATCAGATGTTGGTATCTTTTCCTTAGATACTATTCGGTCTGTATTATATTTTAAGGCAATACCAGTAAAAGGTTCTGATTTAGACACGACTAAATCAAAAGCATCTTTTGCATTGTCAAATTCAAACTCGTGTGTTGTTAAATAGTTTATATCTATATGTCCATTCCCTATTAGATTCTGAAACGCCTCCATGTTACGCTTTTCTGTCCAACGTACATAAGGTAATGGGTAATCTATGCCTTTTTCTTCATAATTTAAATCGTAACGCCCTGGACCATAAGAACACGCCATTTTGAGCTCTAATTCTTTTCTGTACCAAAATGGATCGCGATCAAAACCAGTAGGTACGGCACCTAAAACAACTACTTTTCCTTTTTTACGGGCAATGGCTCCGGCGAAATTTATAGGATCTAAACTTGATGTAGCTGCAGCGATAATAACCGCATCTGCTCCATAACCCTGTGTTATATTTTGAATTTGTTCTTCGACACCTACTGTATTACGCGTGAGGCCTAAGTCAACTACATTATTTTCTACAGCCTGATTAACAGCAGTTTTGGAAACATCAATCCCAATGACTGTAACACCAGAAGCTTTTAAAATAAGTGCGGCTAATTGTCCCAACAATCCTAAACCTATAACAACACAAGATTCCCCTAAACGTAAATCTGCTTGACGTACCCCTTGCATTGAAATAGCACCTAATGTATTATAAGCAGCATTTTTAAGGTTTGCATCATTATCTAATTTTACACAAAGATTAACTGGTACTGAGACAATTTCAGCATGATTGGCATAACCGGCCCCAGCACAGGCCACTTTATCACCAACTTCAAACTCGGTAACGCCTTCCCCTACTTCAATCACTTCGCCTGCACAACTATAACCCAAAGGTGAATATGCATCGAGTTTTTTCATAACGGCTCTATAAGTTTGTACTGGCCCTTGTTTTTTTAAGGTGTCAATAACTTGTTTTACTTGTTGCGGACGCTCTTTGGCTTTACCTATTAGGCTCTTTCTAGCTGCTACTACAGTTGAACCTTCTGTACCTGCACTTATGATAGAATAGTGATTCTTAACGATTACCATACCTTTTCCAAGTTGCGGGTAAGGTACTTCTTGTATAATCATGTCGCCAGAGCCTAGCTTTTGTGTAAGTTGTTGCATTTAGTTTATTTCACTAATTAAATTTATAAATTTTCCATTAGGCAGTTTTTCTAATGCTCTTACAAAGACAATACTAACCTTGTTTTCTTTGCCAAAAGCTTGTGTATAGTGTAAAGTCAATTCGTCTTGATCTTTACGAGTAAAGTCATTTCCTTTTATGATTTTAACAATTAACTCTCCCTTCGCTTTTTGAACATATTGAATACCATCTATTTTATTATAAATATTCGAATGCAAATTTAATGCAGTTGTTGTAATATATGTACCATCTGACTTATATATTTTATTCTTATCCCATCTACCATATACTTTTTTTAATAATGGTAAGTGACGGTTGCAATGTTTACAATAATTACCAGCATATTCTGCATAGTCCCCAGTTCTATATCGTATAAGAGGCATGTAGGGATTATGAAAGGTCGTACCAACAATTTCACCTATTTCACCTATTTCTGAAATTGGATTGCCTTGTTCGTCTATAAGTTCAAAATAACCATAAGTCGGTTCTATATGAATAAATTCCGACGCTTCACAATAGCCGCCTAGCACTAGTTTTTCTGAATGACCATACCAATGATAAATTGGAATCCCTAACTTTTCTGAAATAAGGTGTTTTTGTTCTGGCAATAATCCTTCAGAGCCACATAAAAAGGCTTTGATAAAACTTATATCCTTTTTTTTTCGGTATAAAAATTTAGAAAATTGATATGCACTACTTGGATAAGCGTGTAGGTACCTTATTTTATACTTTTTTAATATTTCATACATACTTTCAAAATAAATATCTGATGTATTAAAACCATCAAATATAAATTCCTTCTTAATTGGGTTTACACGGAAAGTCTCATCGTTAAGCAGTTTATGATTTCGTAAAATTCCACGTATATGACCTGACCAGCCAACATTTTCCCACATTGTATGCATTGTGGCTAACTCAAAAACATAACGGTTTTTAGGTAAAACAAGTTTTAGAGGTTTTCCTGATGTTCCGCCGGTAGTACCTGTAACAATTTTACTTTTAGGAGAATTTGGTAATTGAAACTCTTCCCAATGCTTCATTACAGTTTGCTTATCAATAAATCCTATAGTTTTTTGAAATTCGTCAATAGAATTCACTTTTGTCTTTCCATATTTATCATTATAATATGGTATAGTTTCAATACTAGTTTTAACAATCTCTAAAAGTTCTTTTTCAGCATGAAACTTTAGTCTATTTTCTTTTAATCTTTTATACTTATAATTAAGATATTCTTTACCCAATAGCTTTGGGAATGCAAAATTGAGCTTGGCAAGGAAAAATAAAATATCATGCTTCATTTTATATTAATATACAAATTAGAGAGTGATTTGAAATTTTCAACACGACTGTATTTTCTCTCATAACTTTCTCTTGCCCTAACACCTAATTCCAACCTCAAAGATATGTCTTTTATTAATATTTCGGCTTTCTTTTGAAAATCCTCAAAGTCACCAATATTATACAAAAAGCCATTTACCCCGCTTGAAATTATTTCTGAACGCGGCCCCAAATTTGAAGCCAAAACAGGTAAACCCAACGAGAATGCTTCAATTATAGTCAAACCAAATGTTTCATATAACGTTGAAGGAAAAACCAAAAACGAACTACTACTCAAAAATTCTAACACATCTTTATTATTCATGGCACCATGAAATTGAATATTTGGATTTTTAGATGCAATACTTTTAAGTTCTTTTTCTAATGGACCCGATCCTATTATCGACAAAGGGTAATCAATACCTTCCCATTTATTTATTAAATCAAGTACGCCTTTTTCAAATGATAATCTCCCAACAAAAACAGCTCTTTCGTGTTTTTTTACAAGGTCAAAAGTTGAGTCTTTGACAAAATTTGGCTTTACTTTAATAATAGGCTCGGGAACTCCTGAAATTATTAGTTTTTCTTTAGCAAATTGTGATAATACTATATAAGTATCAACCAAACCAATCAGTTGATTAAGTTTATACTTTGTTTTTGTATGTAGTCGGTATTGTAGGTAACTCTTTATTATCGAACCCTGAGAACAACGTTTAATCAAAATATTCCTTGAATTTCCCAATAAACACTTTTCACAAACCACTCCATCTTTAGTCATAAAATTACCACACGGCACCATTAGCCTATAATTATGCAGCGTAAGCACAGTTTTTATACCTCTGATTTTTGCGGCTTTAAAAATTGATGGGGTTATTAAGAATTTATAATTGTGGACATGCAAAATATCTGGTTTAAAGTCATCCATTAAATGTCCGACCTCTTCTATTGTTTGCTTAGACCAATGAATATTGATTACACTATCAATTTTGCCTAAAAGATTTGTTTTCTCTAATTCTGCATTACTCCTTTCATAAGTCCTAACATTATATCCATTTTCTTTGAGCAATTCAACTTCTTGCTTAAAAACCATAGCTTCCCCCCCTATTGAGTAATCTCCGTAGTGATTATGTGCTACTAGTATTCGCATTAAAAATTAAATTTTTTGATTATATCATTGTTGATTTTGTCATACACTGATTGTGCATTAAAAACACTAGAACTGTCGTATGCATTTTCACAAAACGATTCTAAGTTATCTAAAACGTTATTTATTTTAACAGCATATTTATTAGTTCCGTCTTCAATATCTATCAAAAATCCATTTTTACCATTTTCAATTGCGTTGGAAATAGCACCCACATTAGTAGAAACTACTGGTGTGCCTACCGTAAGCGCTTCTGCAATAACCATAGGGAAACCCTCATAAAGTGACGCCAAAAGCAAAACTCTAGATTTATTAATTTTATTAATCAAATCCTTATTATCTATATGTCCTTCTAAGATTACTTGATCTTTTAATCCTAAAGCATCAATTTCTTTTTTTAATAACGAAATTTCTGAACCTCTACCATAAATTGATAAACTATTTTGTTTTCGAATATCAAGAGGCAGTTCACTATATGCCTTGATTATAAAATCAACGTTTTTTACTTTTTCTAATCTTCCTGCATAAATCAAATTTTTCTTTTCCTTGACATTTATTGGTGAAACATCATGGTTTATTGGCTGGTTTAATTGACTGTAGCCCTTACGTTTTTCTCCAACCGTATAAAGTAGCTTTGCTTTTTTCTCTACAGTTTTTATGAAAAACTCATAGAGGTTATAAAATATCTTTCCCCATCTGAAAGTGGGGTTTGTAACTGGATTAGTGTTACCATGAGCAACGTGAATTACGTTTGAAGAAAATAGCGTAGCTACATAAGATAATTCTGGTGAATGTGACATATATATATCCCATTTACCTATGTTAAACAACAGAACCATGAAAGAATAAATTAAAGCCTTTAACCTATCTGGTACCATTGTAATATTTAGCATCCAATTGGGCAGAATTAGATAATCAACATTATAATCTTCTTGAAAAAACGAATCAACATTTAACACCCAGGTAGATGTACCTCCTCTCATATTTTTGGGATTCCTCCCTACCATTATGAGTATTTTTAATTTTTGTGTATTATTTTTTTTCATTATCGTCTATCACCTGTAATTACAGAATAAAAATTTGGACATAACTTATTTAAAAAGTACCCTAAAACCAAACTTATAAAAATACTTAAAGTAATTGTTATAATATAGGTGGTTAAGAGAGAAAGGAAATTGAAACTCAAAAAGGAAATTATAATTCTGTAAATAATTAAATTTAAAGGAACATGTAAGGCATAAATGATAAACGCATATTTCTCTAAAGAATATAATTTTTGAGAAAGTCTTTTATTTAATATTAAAAAGCTATTCCAAAATACCCAGACACCCAATAAAATATTCACATAATGCAACCAATAAATGTAACTCGCAGTTTGAAAATAAATGTTTGTTTCAATTAAAGAGACGATCAAATAAAAAATTGAAAGACAGACTAGTAAATTGACTTTAACACTTAGTTTTAGAACATCCTTTTTAGATAAATAAGCACCAAAAACAAAAAAGCTAAAAGATTCAAATTTAAAATACTGAATAATGCTAGTATCAGCAAAATAAATCATTAATAAAAATGATATCAATAACAAGAATATACCTGTTCTGTTTAGAAGTACTTTTATAAAAGGGCTTATAACAACGAGAAGCATAAGATCTCTAATAAACCAAAACTGATTCGCAATTGGTCTTAAAAAAACTAATTCTAATGTTTTCAGAAAAGAAAGGTTGCTTAAATCCATTAAATTACCAGAACTATACTTAGCTGCCAAAGGAATTTTCTGAATAATGAAAAAGAAACAAAAAACAGCTAGATTCCAAATTAGAAATGGAACTAATAAGCTTTTTATTTTTCTTTTTATGACCTTATAATAAAACTTATAATCTAGTTTATACTTAAAAAACAACAAATATCCCGATATGATAAAAAATAAAGGAACTGCTATTCTTGCAACTATTTGCGAGAAAAATATTTGAATGTATTTAAAAATTACAATACCCTTTCCCGTTGCGCTGACTTCAAAATAAGAATGAATCATTACTATAAGCACGATTAACGGAAATCTTATTATCCTAATATTTTTTGATATTTCTTCCTTAATCATACCCAATCTTTTCGAGGCTTTTGTAAGCAACTATTATGAGAACAAAAAAGTATATTGATGTAAGAGTAGAGATAAATGGGTTGAAAAAACTCTGTAAAAGGTAAAATAACACAAGTGCAAATAAAAATATTTTAAGCTTATTATAAATTTTAAACCTCAACAGTGGCAGGATTATTTTAAAAATATATAAGTATAAAAATATTATGAAAGTGAATATTCCATACTGAAAAAACAAATCTAAAAAATCATTGTGCAAACCAATGCCATATTTATCATCTAACCCGCCAAGTCCAAAAAATATCTTCTCAAATTCAAAATTAGCAGTATAATGTTCCAATATACTTAAACGACCACTACTAAATGTATTAACATTATAGTCTGCCCTCCTGTTTGCATCAGACTCTGATGCTAAAACCTGAAAAAACAAACTGTTTTTATTATATAAATTTGTGGCATTATATACTACGTAAAAGATACTTAAAGCAGAAACCACAACTGAAATTCTAAAAACTCTTTTAATATTAGATTTGGTTAAATCTGAAAGACTAATTATTAGAAATACAATAAAAAAACCGATCACAACACTTCTAGCGCCTAAAAATATTGGAGGAATAAAAACCAAGTATTTCCAATATTTATATTTGTTGTAAAGCACAGCTTCTAAAAGAAAAGCCAAGGCATACACACTGTAAAAAAACGCAAAAAAAACAGGTCTTTCAAACCAAATTAAATCTCGGTTGATTATTATTTGCTGTGGGTTGAAACCAAAAGTTAATAACCGAATAAAAATTACTAATGAAAAAACAATTAGATATAGTCTGTTTAATTTAAAAAACTTGTTTAATAACTGTAAATCAAAAGGTTGGTTATAAAATACCCCAGCAACAAAAAAGGCTAAGGTGTATTTAGAAATGGCATAATAATCTAACCAATTTGATTTTTGATTTACCATTATAGATATCAACATGGATAAACCCAGTAGTATTGCCGTTTTATAAAAAAAATTAAAATATCTTTTACCTTTGTTGACATCTTGTAAAAACATAAAAAAGAGCACAACAAAAATAGACAGACCCCAGATTCTATTTATTAATAAATTATCCTTACTGAGCAAAAAACTAAAGAAAGGATAAATAATTAACAGAAAATATAATAACTTCTTCAAGGTGTTTTTTTCTTAATTAATACATGATATGTTAACAGAATAAGAAAAATAAAAAATAAAATATCTGCAAGCAAAGTTCCCAGAGCGACACCATCAACAGGTTTCATATTCGAAGCAAAAAAATATTGTAGAGAAAAGTATAATAATACTTTTGTAACAGCAAGTATTGCTAATTCTTTCCATGCTTTTAAACTAGAAAATACTGTTATGACTATAAAACTACCGGATAAAACACCAGAAAAAAGTGCCACTTTTGCAGCAAAAATACTTTGTATGTACTCTGGAAAATAAGCTTCAAAAACGACAGGAACTAAAAAGTATCCTATTATAGCTAATGGAGTCATTGTCAACATTATTAGTGCGAGCGTTTTCCATACCCAGCCCCAAATCTTTTTCAAATCTTTTGTACTTCCCATTTCAAATGACATCTTAGGATACAAAAATTGGGATACTGAACTAGGCAAAACACGCATTGCAACCAATATTGCAATGGCCGGATAGTAATATCCAACAGATTTATAATCAGAAACATACAAGAGAACAACTCTATTGAAAGTGTCAGTAATACCTAAAAGGAATGCCAACGTAAATAAGGGAATACCTGTTGTTAACAAAAGTTTATAATTTGAAGAGCTAAATTTTGATTTAACTTTAAAAGGTCTATAAAAAAGCATCATCCCTAAAAGAGAAAGACTTAGTATTAAAAACCTAACAACATATCCATAATAGTTATACTTATATATTATAAATAATGTGAGTATAATTAAAACTGACTGTGCTAAATTAATAAAAGATAAAACTTTAAATGATTTATTAGCTCGAAATGTAACAGTTAAAAAATTTATTGCAAATTGCATTGAAATGATTAAACCTAAATTACAAAAAGAGAATAAAGTTACTGTATCAAATAACGAAAAATATATGGCGAAAACTGAGAAGACAATTGTACCTATAAAAATTACCGTGGATAGAAAAATCGCATGCCATTGAGTCGTCGCCACAAGTGACTTAGCCAAATTCTCTTTCCCTTGACCTAAGTAAAATGGCATTTCCCTATTCAAAGCATTAAACATGCCTAATTGAAGAAAAGAAAGGTAATACAAAATCACATAAATTGAGTTCCACAAGCCAATACTTTCGGGTGACAGCCATTCGATAACCACTAAACCTGCCAACATATTAGAAAGAGACATTAGAGAAGAAGATACTGAGTATAAAGCACCTACTTTGATGTTAGGTTTATTAATAAAGTTTTTTAATTTTTTGATGACTTTCTAATATTAACGTAAACTATGACAGCTCTTGATATAAAACTTCCGCTATTTTCTGTCCTCCTTTTTTATTTAAATGATAGCCGTCATCTAAAGTATATGCCTCACTATCCAGATCAAAAGGTTGAACTACAGAAATAAAGTGATACTTGTTAGCAAGATCATTTAAGACCTCATTATAAGATGAAATTTGACCAACAATTTTTGGGTTGCTTTTCAATAAAGTTTTACTCGCTGAACCTATTTTAATTAAAACTAACTTTTCAACTCCAAGATTATTACACCTTTTTATATAGTCAGTTAAATTTAACTCAAAATCTAATATTGATACATACGCATACTTTACAAGCCTTTCTTTTTTAGCTTTCCATATTTGCCAAAATGTATCTCGAACTGTTTTAGGTGTTCTATTTATAAATTTAAAAAAGAGAGAAGATTCTTTATAGTACCTCGGTGCGCAATCTACAATGCCCACTTGAAGAATAACTATATTAGGTTTATAATATTCTAAAAAATCACCTTTGTTTGAGTCCGTTAAGTTATTAGTTGTAAGAGCTCGTTTAAAGCTCGAAACAAATTCCATATTTTGCATTTTAATTTTTAAACGAAAAAACCAAGTATCATCATACGATACACATTTTCTTGGCATACCTAATGAATCACCTACACAGAGTACTCTTTTTTTTAGCATATAACCTCGAATTAAAAAGTTTTTTCTTTTTGATCAAAAATCAATTCATCAACTTCAGAAAGATTGTTCAAAACTATGATATTTTCAGGAATGTCCGATTTAAGATTATAACCAATAGTTTTGTATAACCAGTAATGCTTATGTTTATTAAACACATCATAAACTGATATCGCAGACCAATAACTTACTATTTTTTTATTTTCAAGACCGTTAATAATGATTTCTGCAGGTGTACCAGATGACTCATTAATTGTAACAAACTCATTAGTATATTTTTTATAAATCTCTGGGTTTTCTGCAGGATGCACTTTAACTATCAAATACTTTCTATATTTGGCTGCCAATTCACATAATTGTTCCACTCCCTCGATATAACTTCTTTTAATTTTAGCGGAATAGGTACTGTAATTTAAGTTGGGTTGAGTGAAAAGGATTATAGACGCCTTGTTGAACATTTCAATATCAATTTTAAATATGGCTGATATTATTTCAAAAGAAGGATTAATTTTTTTAAATAAATCTTTTGTGTCTATGAAGTTTTCGTACCCATAATTTTTATGTGCAATAAGTTCGTATGGCCTGAAAGGCATCTCATGATAACTCCAGACCTTAGACGATATTGATGTTATACCGTTTATATATTTTCTAAAATACAGTTTTGAATAATGGATTAAACGATCCCTTGTTTTTGTCAATATTTCTCGGTCTATAGCAATAGAATCTGATATTAAAGTGATTTTTATTTTAGGGTTATTTTTGAGTAAGATAGATACTAAACTTGAGTTTATCATATCTTGCGGATTCTGAAAATGAACTTGTGTTACATTTTTCAACTTCACTACATCTAAATATGATGTATCTGGGAAAATTATATTTTTATGTATCTCGTTTTCATAAACATATGTTATGCCCGGCAAAGCATCTGAATCAATATCTGAAAATCTTAGATCGCTATTTTTAATAAGAACAAAAATGGGAGTAACATTCTTATCTAAATGGTATTTTGTATATAATACACTAATAAGTAAAACGTACTCTGTATTTATTAGAAAAATACATTTTTTTTCAGTTTGCTTTGAAGCCATTTGCTGTTTTTCACTTACTAATACCTACTGGTTAAAACGTTCTCTTTGAGTTAAATAATCTTCAAGAACCGTATCTAAAAGATCGTTGCGTATAATTATCTCTTCTACAAATTCTCGAAAAGCTCCTTCGCCTCCAGTCTTTTTAGTAACAAAATCTACATTTTCTTTAATATAGTCCGGAGCATTTGCGGGCGAGCATGCTAAGCCTACTTTACGCAATAGCTCTAAATCATTTATATCATCGCCAATATATGCGACTTCTTCTAGGGTAATATCTAATTCTGCGCAAAGCTTATCTGCAACCGCAACTTTATCTTTTATACCCATGTATAGGTGCTTCACATTTAACTTGTCTGCCCTTCTTTTTACAATCTGAGTATCTTCACCCGTAATTATAGCAAATGGAATATTCAAAATATTTAAAAATAAAACACCTGCACTATCAGAAGTATTAAACTTTTTCCATTCATTTCCTTCCTGGTCGTAATACATGCCTCCATCAGTCCAAACACCATCAATATCGGTTATTACTAATTTGGGTAAAAAATGTCTTTTGTTAGTTGACATAATCACTATAAATTATTTCATTTTTAGATATGTCAACTTTTAGCGTTTTACCTATTAAATCATTCTTATCTGACCATTTATAGCCATCGCCTGGACTTAACAAATGTAAATGTTCTTCCTTTATTATGTCGCCTTTCTTTAAAATAACCTTTGTTGCAATCGATCGTTCTAGCTTTTCTCTAGCTGCTATAACTGATGGCTCAATAAATATATCTTCTTTTCCTAAAGACAAATCTAAATTTCTAATATCTCGCATCATTCTATATATACCATCAATTGCCAAAGAACCTGCTTGATCAGTACCTTTCATGCCACGATCTAGTGTAATATGCTTCTCAATTATTTCAGCTCCCATACCAATAGCTGCTATTGGTGTAGCTATACCAATGGTATGGTCAGAGTAACCTACTTTAAATTGTGGATAATTTTTCTTTAAATATGATATTGTTTTCAAATTAACATTTTCATACCTCGTTGGATATTCAGAAACACAATGTAAGATTGATAAATTATCATGATATTTTGTAATGACTTCTACGGCTTCATCCAATTCTTTTTTACCTGCCATCCCCGTTGATACAATGATAGGAACCTTGGTCTCTGCAAGTGCCTCTAGCAAAGGTAGGTTGGTCAAATCTCGGGAAGCAACTTTCAGTCTATCTGGAGTAAAATATTTAAACATACTTAAACAACCTACGGCACACAGGGTTTCAACAAATTCTAAACCTTTTTCTTTGGCGTATTTATAGATTTCAAAATGCTCTTCATCATTTAACTCTAAATATTTTCTGTGCTCGCCATATGTCTTCCCAAAAGAATTTGGTGTATCGTAGAGTCTCTCCATTTGAGATTGAGACAATTCTTGATTAAGATCGCGCTTAGTCAATTTGACAGCATCCATGACAGGAAGTCTATTATCAAATAATTTATCAAATACAGGCCTAGATACTACATCAACTAATAGCTTTGCTATATCTACTGAACCATTGTGGTTTTGCCCTATTTCTCCAATTACGTATGTACTCATACATTTATATTTTTTCTTATGATATATTCTTTATTTTCAAACTGTTCTAGATAGTCTTTTAAACGTATTTGCTGCCCATTAGGCAACTTAATATTTTTGGTTGTATCAACTTCTTGGATATCTTCTAAATTGAGCATTAAATCTTTTAGTGTAACATCTTTGAAGTTTGTTTTGTTTATCTTTTTCAAAACATTTAGACATCGCTCGTAATCTTCTAATAAATCCACACTGAAATTAACCAGTTTTGGATTACCTTTAACTTCAACGTCTACGCTTCCCATTCTTACATTTTTATCATTCAAAACGTACCAAGTCAAATACTCTGAAAACTCTGTGGTATCTAACCTAATATATAAATCCCATAAATAAGTCGTTGAAAACAGCTCCGCTCCAACACCAAAAGGTACGTTACTTGCCTTAACATAATCCAAATCATTATTAACCAACAAATCAATCATTTCATCCATCAATATAGGATCTGTAAAAGGATTATCCCCAGTTACCCTAAATATACAACCCGCTTTTTCTTTGAACGCTAAATCTAACATTCTATCAATTACAGATATAGCATCGCCTTTGAAAACATTATATGATTTTTTTTCAAACAAGTTTACCAAAGGTTCATCCTCTTGCAAATCTGATGTGGCTAAAACAACCTTAGTTTTTTCAGATAAGCTCAATCTATTATACAAATCAATAATTAGCTCCTCGTTATGAAAGGGTTTTAATACTTTTTGTTTTAATCTCTGTGATTTTAATCTTGCAATTAATGCAACGATAACATTATTCTTATCAAACGCTTTTATTAAATTATCTATATGGTATGCTCCATTATCTGAACGTTTTAAAGTCGACTCCCCTGGTATAACTTTTTTATACATTATATTTCTGTACTTAACCTCATTTACACCTGGGTGCTTTACTCCATTGCCTAAAGACAGTAAATAATGTTTTATTGTTGAAACCATAGATGAAAACTCATGTGGATAAAGCGAAACTTGGTAATCAAAGTTCCGATTATTTCTAGAAACGGTTATATGCTTCTCAATATAATCACATCCTTTGGCTAACAACATCAGAGGAATGTTAGATACATCTAGACTATGATCTGCATAGCCAATTTTAAAACTAAATTGCTTTTTAAAACTGTCTAAAACATTAAGGTTTAAATCTTCAATTTCGGTAGGATAATTACTGAAACCAGAAAACAATGCTTCCACTTTGTCGTGCCCTATAATGCTCAAGGCATATTTAATTTCAAAAACAGTAGCACATTGTGTTTCTAAAATGACCTTAATGTTAGGCTTACTAGCTATTAGTTGCAATAAAGGCTTATTAGTAATATCCGTTGCATGAATTTTAATTAGCCTAAAACCGTAATCATAGCAGCTGTTAAAAGAATTTTCTTCTAAAACACATGGAATAACATCAATTTCAATTTTCTTGCAATAATCAAAGATATCATACCATTCTGCAGAAGTAAATTCCGTGTCTTTATACAGCTTGTACTTACTGTAGTCTTTTGTGCAAAAAGCATCAACATTCATAACTTGAACGGTAAAAAAGTCAGCTCCACTATTTTTAGATAGTAATGCTAACTGCTTGAGATAATTTAAATCACCATTATGATTAAAGGCGCTTTCTGCTATTACTTTCATGTCTTATTTAAATTTTTAATCCTCGTTTAATTTATGAAACATAAATTACACGATATCCTTAATTTACTTGATATAATTAAATCTAAAATGGAATTGTCTTTATGAAAGTTAAGATTCATTTTGTTAGGTAACCTTGCAGAACCTGATTTTGTTTGTATTTCTATCCCTATCAAATCGATTTAACTTAACAAGTTAATCTTAAAGATATAACTCAGCTACAAATCTAAAATAAATCCAAGACTATGCTATTCATTTAAAAGAATTAAATCAACATTATTTAATATTTTTTTATTTCGTAAGAAAAGTTCTTCTTAAATAATCAAGCCAATCTAGGATTTTTAAACACAAACCATTATATTTGTGTTAGTTAAACTATAAATTCCCTCAAAATAGTTTATGAAAAACAGACGTAAGTCTATAAATTATAATTCTTTTTTTGGCAGTATCACAATGCATACTGCAACCCTTTTGACCTCTTATTTTTCAAACTCTAAAAGTCTCGTCGATTTACTTTCAATAGACGGAGACACGAGATATTCTTGCTATAATTCATTAATTACTTAAAAGAGAACTTATGAAACCAGAGACATAAAACACCAAGTTATTACTTAAGACAAACATTAATTCTTGTGACTATTTATTCAATGTATGTGTCTTATACAAAATTAACCCTTAAATTAATAACATTGAAAATTCTTAAATTTTGCATGGTGCATAAAATCTAGCCATGTAATAAATTCTCATATTACGAATTCAATTTTCATTGTTATGCCGGCAAAGCGAATGATTTTTTTGTTGGTCTAGACTTCTATTGTGTTCACTGAACGGAAGCCTAGCTCATCGAATTAATCCATATGCGTTTGTCACTAAAAATAGTTTTACGATTGAATTATTATTAAAAAAAAGACTTACAACAATGAAAAAGAACTTATTAAACCTTGCTTTTATCATCATCTCTTTATTTGGTTTTGGTCAAAGCACTTTATATTTTGAAGATTTTACGGGCCAAGCTGGTAAAGGCGCCAGAGGCCCAGGAGGAAACAATCCAACAATAGATTTAAGCGGAGTCAATTGGTCAATTGATGTTAATAATGTAAACCTTACCGATACAAATGATTTCTTCTTTGTAAGAACAGTAAGCGGAAATGATCTTCTTGAGGGTCGTGATTTAGACGGTGAAGCTATTTGGTTGTCCCCTTCTATTGATATTGCCAGTTTTACCAATGTTAGCTTTACCATTGATGTTTCTGAGTCCAATGGAACTGCAACAAACAACTTGGAATCTGACGACACGGTTACCATAGAATACAGAATTGATACAGGATCTTGGACAACAGCATCCACAAACGGTACATTTTCTAATGACTACAATCCTACCGAAGCGAGTGAAAATGGGTTAAATGGATCAACTTTGGAGTTGAGAGTAACCATGCTTAATAACGGAGGAGGTGAACGCCAACGTATCGATAATATTGAAGTTACAGGGTTTCTAGATTGTACAACAGTCTTTTCTCTACCATTTAACGAAGGGTTTGAAGGCAGTTTCCCTCCAGATTGCTGGACAACTTATCGTGGAACTAATGGTTTGGGGACAAACAATGATTGGACTTCATCTACATCGATAACCAACTCCGGTACAAGATCAGCGTTTGTGGAATTCGAAGTCGTTTCTGGAGGCAACGCTCAAGATTGGCTAGTCACTCCGGCCATAGATTTAGCTTCGGCGCAGGCACAATTACGCTTTTTTGCACAAGACCAATTTACGATAGATTACAATACTGAGTATACAGTAAGAATTTCACAAAACTCGGCTACAGACATTTCAAGTTTCACAACCATTCAAACCTATAATGAAACGCAATTAGGAAACCCATTTAATGAGAAAACTATTGATCTTTCTGCATATACGGGTATTGTTTACATTGCTTTTGTTATGGAACAAAACGATGGAGACAATTGGTTTTTAGACGATGTATCCGTAATAGACATTTCAGCATGTTCAATACCAACGGATATCACCAATCTTACTGCTAATTACATTGATGGCTCAATAGACTTGCAATGGGCATTGAGTGATTGCTATGACGATGTACTTATAATTGGTAAAGAAGGTAGTACCGTAACCACTGTACCAACCGGAGATGGTAGCGCATACGTATCAAGTTCAGTTTTTGGAAGCGGTACCGAAACTACAACTGACGAATTTGCAATACTCAATAATACGGATAGTTCAGTATCTGTATCTAACGTACTATTTGGTAATACTTACCATTTTGAAGTATTTACGAGAAAAGGGACAACTTGGAGTACAGGTGTACCCATAAGCATTACACTTAACTATTGCACTGTTGATGGAGATACAACTTTTGGAACTGCAATAACTTTAGTGGACTTTGGAGCCATAAATAATATCACGGCACAAGGATCTGGTTATGATGACTTCACTTCACAGTCTACAAGTATTGCAAGAGGTGACTCAGAACAATTAACTGTGAATTTAGATACTGCTGGTAATTTTGCAGTATATAGCTATGCTTGGATAGACTGGAACCAAGATGGAGACTTTAACGATAGTGGGGAAACTTACGATCTAGGGGAAACCATTGATAATTCAGATGGGGCTACAAGTAATAGCCCTTTAACAATAACTGTTCCTGATAATGCCGAACTAGGCCATACAAGACTTCGTATTCTTTCTCAGTACTATTTTAACAACATCCCAACCAATGGCCCTTGTGATGGTTCAACAGATGGTGAAATCGAAGATTATACCATAAACGTATTGCCAGGTACAATTTACACTTACGATAACGGTTGGTCACCTTCTAATCCAAATGGGGTTTCTACCACAGCAGACGATATAATTATTGCAAATGGGGACACAACTATAACTGCAAATACCAGTTGCAATACACTAACGGTGAACCCAGGTGCTGGCTTAACGGTAAACTCTGGCGTAGTATTGACAGCCTTAGACGAAGTTGTTCTACAATCAACATCAACCAGTTATGCCAGTTTAATTTTAGATGGTACTATCACAGGTAATGTTATTTATTTACGCCATGTCAATAATGCCCCAGAGCCTGGAGCAAGCACAACAAATAACGATCTGATTAGCGCTCCTTTAATTGGTGAAAGCTTTGGGGATTTTAGGGTTGCAAATCCAAATATACTTTCTGGAACCATAGCGGGCAATCCTGCATTTTTATTTGGCCCATTCAACCCTACTTCTGGTAACTATGTCAATTATCAACCCTCAGATGATACTGAAGTTTTAGATGCTGGTGAAGGTTTTCGCACAGGCTCTACTGATAACAGTACTTATAGATTTACAGGAACCGTAGAAACTGGAACTGTAAGCATTCCTATTGTTTCTGGTGGCGCAAGTAACTGGAATTTAATTGGCAATCCTTATCCAAGCTACCTTAATGTACAGGACTTTTTAAACAACACCAACAATGCTTCACTTTTAGATGAAAATGCAGTTGGCATATATGGCTATGATGGTGTAGCAAATGATGGTTGGACAATCTTCAATTTAGCAACAACGACACCAAGCACCGTAATTACACCAGGGCAAGGGTTCTTTATTGATGCTGAAAACTCAGGCAGTATTAATTTTACTGCAAGTATGCGGTCTACTGGAAATAGCGATGACTTTATTGTGGGTAGAAATTCAAACCCACTGGTATATTTAAAGTTGAGCGTAAATACGAGTTCAGAAAATTATCGTACGGACTTCTATTTCAATGATAACGCAAGTACTGATCTAGACTTAGGTTATGATGCTTCTGTTTGGAATAGTGTACCAGAGGATTTTTCTTTACATTCCTATTTGGTTGAAAATGATAATGATATAGCAATGGCCATTCAAGCTTTACACAGCTATGATTTACAAAATATCACTATTCCTTTAGGTGTCAATTCAAATGGCGGTGAGACCTTAGAATTTTCAATTCTAGAATCTACAATTCCAAATGGAATTAACGTTTATTTAGAAGATACAGTTTCCGAAACTATTACTTTGTTAAATAATGAAAACTACACAATTACACCAAATACAGATTTAAATGGTAGTAAGGGTAGATTCTATCTGCGTTTTGTAAATCAATCACTAAGTGTAAATGAAACTAATTTAGAAAGTTTACAAATCTTTACTGATCAGAAGCAAAGAATAATTATTATAAAGGGCACTCTCTTAAGTCCTACTAAACTTAGATTATATGATTTACAAGGTCGTTTGGTGAAGACCACTGATTTAGCACAAGACACAAGCTCTCAAAACATAGATATTTCAGATCTTTCTTCAGGTATTTTTATTGTCGATATAAAAACGGAAAATGCTAAAAAAGTCCAAAAGGTAATTCTTAAGTAAAATAACAAAATCCAAAAGCACATCTCAAAGGATGTGTTTTTTTATTCTCAATAATTTAACACTTGAATTCATTAAATAGGAACAATTTGTGCAATTTTCCGACAAATCCATTGTTAAATCAATAGAATTTTTATATTTGCTTATTAAGATAATGTTAACTCCTATATAGTTATTCTATTTTAAGCCCCTCAATTCCAAAAAAAAAAGCCTACTTACTACTGATTTTAGTTACTATACTGTAGCTATGATTAACTAACTATTATATATATAATTATGAAAAAATTTTACATTTATTTAGCTGCATTTTTAATGTGTAGTTTAAGTTTTGGGCAAAGTACTATCAATATTACTACCACTGGTGGTGGCTTTCCTGGAGAAAAATGGGTGAGCATTACCACAGGAATTGATGGTAGTGGAACTCAGGTATGGGGGCAAGGTGATGGTACACAATGTAATGGCTCTGGTTTAATAAATCAAGATATATCCATTGCACCTGGCACATACTATGTAAATTGTTACGATCAATATGATGACGGCTGGGATGGCACCTTAATAAGTGTTACCGCTTATGGATCTGTAATTGGTGATAATGGAGGTGTTTCCCCAAATGATGGTGCTGACACTGACTCTACGTCTTCTTGTGAAGGAACACCTGAAGAATTAGAAGCATCTTTTCAAATTATTGTCCCTAGCCCACCTTCTTGTTTACCACCTTCAGGTTTAAATGTTGATAGCTTTACTGCTGATTCTGCTACAATAAGTTGGACTGCTGGCAGTACTGAAACTGATTGGGAAATTGTAGTACAAGCTGATGGAACTGGTGAACCAGGTGGTTCTGGTACAGCAACAACCAATAACATTAACTATACAGATAATACTTTATCTGCTAATACACCTTACGAAGTATGGGTAAGAGCAGATTGTGGTACTAATGGGTTTAGTAGCTGGGTAGGGCCAGTTGACTTTCAAACTCCAGTAGAGAATGATGATTGCGCTAGTGCTCTAGATTATACAACAACTTTCGGAGCAATAGGGGCTTTAGGATCATGCCCTGGAAACACACAATCGCTAGATATTACTGATTATACGGATGCTGGTGAAGATCCTACATGCGAGTTTGGTTCTGATGCCGTGGCTTGGTACACTTGGACCGCAACAACAACTAGTGTAGATTTTACCTCAGGAACTGGGCAGCCAGGTTTAGAAATCCTAGACGGTACTTGTGGATCATTTACATCACTAGGCTGTTTAAATAATACCTCTGGAAGAATATCCGGTCTTACTATAGGTGCCACTTATTATTTAATAATATATGATGAAGGCACTTTTGGTTCTACTTTAGAATGGTGCTTAGAAGAAAGTCCTTCATGCTTAGAAGTTTCCGGAATAACCATAGATAGTTTTACAGATTCATCTGTAGATGTCAATTGGACAGCAAGTGCTTCTGGTGAAACGGATTGGGAAATTATAGTTCAGGAAACAGCAACGGCTAATCCTGGTGCTGGAGATTCTGGAACACCTGTAAACGCCACTACAGATTCTGCACCACCTTATACAGTTGGGTCATTAACAGATCAAACAGCTTATGAAGTCTTTGTTAGAGCCAATTGTGGTGGAGGTGATTATGGAGCTTGGGTTGGCCCTGTAAACTTTACAACACCGTGTAGTGCAATTGTACCAGAATATAACGCTGATATGTCTACTCATGTACCTGACAGTTGCTGGGATGAAGCAGGTAGTGGCGAAGTTATTGATGGCCCAGGTGGTATAGGGTTTTCTGATTGGAGAGGAGGTACTTCTTATGCTTTTGGCTCTAGTAATGCTATCAATATTTTTGGAACTACTAAAAGAGAATGGTTATTATCCCCTACTTTCGATTTATCTTTGGGTGGTTACCAGTTAGAAGTCAATGTTGCAGTAACAAATTGGAATAATGGAACGCAAGATGATAGTATGGGGTCAGATGATGAAGTACAATTATTAGCAAGTACAGATGGAGGAACCACATGGAATAATTTAACAACCTGGACTTCAACCAATGAGCCTGATGTCTCAGGGACAGAATATATAGATCTATTAAGTTCATACAATGGTAATGCAAGTGTACAGTTTGCTATATGGGCTTCAACTGGCGCTACTTCTGGACAAGATTATGATTTCCACGTAGGTAAATTTAGAGTCGTAGAAACTCCTTCAAGTTCTACAGTAGATTTTTGTAATCTACAATTTCCAAATAGTGGTAATATAGATGAAGGTGATCCATTCACAGCTTTTGCACAGATTTTCCAAACTGGTATTACAGAAGCTGCAGGACAAGGAGCAGATATCGAAGCTTGGATAGGTTACAGCACTATTGATGCTACAACGGTTGCAGATTTCACAACTGGATCTTGGACATGGGTACCTGCTACTTATAATACCGATTCTGGTAATAATGACGAATATCAAGCTGAAATTGGCTCTGCATTATCTGGCGGTCAGTATTTTTATGTCAGTAGATTTAGGTATGATGGTGGTGTCTTTGCCTATGGTGGTATTACACCGGGAGGATCTGGTGGTAATTTCTGGGACGGAACTTCTTTTGTTTCTGGTCAATTGGGCGTATTACCTACCCCGCCGACTACTGCCGCTACAATTAACATTAATGGATGTGATGATTCTGGCACATATAGTGGAGCCTATGACGCTAGTACTCAAAATATAATTTGGGTAGAATTATCTTATGATGGTAATTGTCAGGAAATAACGGTAGATACAGAAACAACAGCTATTTCAGGCTCTAATTTTAATGATGATGACACAGAGATAGCGCTATATGATGAATTCGGTAATTTGTTAGGTAGTAATGATGATGGTGGTACAGGTAGCAGAAGCTCGTTAACCCTTGATGGTTTATCAGCTGGTACATACTATATTGCTGCTGGAGCTTTCAATATGACTTTCGGAGCTACAGATTTTAATGTCACATCAGTGAACACTGCTGAGACTGGTACTTTAGTCGTGAATGCAAGTACTCCTAACTTCCCAGATTATGTAAATTTACAGTCCCCAGGTTCGGCAACAATAACTGCAGGTAATACTGTAGATGTTTTTGCTCAAATTTTTGAAGCAGGAAATACACCTGGCGCAGGTGCCGGAACAAACATCACTGCAGAAATTGGTATCAGCTCAGTTGACGCAGCCACAGATGCTGATTTTGAAACTGTTGACTGGACATGGACAGCAGCACCTTACTTTGGTGAAGTAGGTAACAATGACGAATATTCTTTGGCAATTGGTGCTTCGCTTGCTCCTGGCACTTACTACTATGTAAGCCGATTTAGCGTCGATGGCGGTCCTTTTGTTTATGGCGGAAATACAGCAGGACCAGGAGACGGTGGAAATTTTTGGGATGGATCGAGTAATATTTCTGGTGTTTTAACCGTAAATGCAAAACCAGAACCTACAAACCATGTACTTACTTTTGCAGCGGTTGCTGATTCTGATACTGAAATCACCTTAACTTGGGATGACAATGATGGAGCACAGCCAGCTGATGGTTTCTTAATCGTTGGTAAAACTGGAGCTGCTGCATTCTACGTACCTGTTGATGGTACTGATGATACTGATGACACAGACTGGTCTGATGATGAAGCTGAAGTTAAAGTCGCATCTGGCACACAGACCTACACCTTTACGGGTCTAACAGCTAGTACATTATATGAGTTTGAAATTTATCCTTACACTAACTTTGATGGTGATATTGATTATAAAACAGATGGCACGGTACCTTCAGCTAGTGCAACCACAGATGTTGACCCGTGCTCAATCGCCATAACCACTTATCCTTTTATTGATGATTTCTCAGCCGATAATCCTTGTTATTCATATGACCTAATATCTGGGTCTACAAATTGGGCCAGAGATCTTTCTGGTGGTTCTGGGGATATTACAGAACCAAATAGTGCACCTGGCTTTATGGAGAAAAACTACTTAAGTTCTGATGCTTTACTAATTTCGCCAGTTTTTGATTTTACAGCTTTAGGCGCAGATGGAAGAATACGTGTGTATTTGCACAGAGATCCAAGTGCTCATGTAAATGATAGATACAGAATCCATGTCAACACGACCAATTCATTGACTGGAGCAACCCAAATTTTTGAATTGTTTTCATTAACAACTACTGCACCGACTGTACCTTCTCAAGGTTGGTACGAATATACTATTGATATACCTAGCAGTTTCAACACAAGTGATTCTGTATACATTATTTTTCAAGGTACTACTACAGCAGGTTTCTCTTCTTATGATTTAGGAATCGATGATCTTGTGGTTGAGGCTATACCTACACCTGTTACTTATACTTATAATGGATCTTGGTCGCCGAGTGATCCAAACGGAGCATCAACAGCAATTGATGATATAGTTGTTACTTCAGGCAATGCAGTTATAGCATCTAACACCAATTGTAATAATGTTACTGTTAATCCAAATGCAGCAATGACTGTGAATTCTGGTGTAACTCTTACTGTTAGTGGTGAGGTTACTTTAGAATCAGTTTCAGATATGTATTCTAGCTTAATGCACGACGGAACTGTAGTCGGTACGGTAAAATACGAGCGCTTTGTTAATGCCAATGAAGGAGGCAATGACCTAATTGCACCACCTCTAAATGGTCAAAGTTGGAGTGATTTCTTAAATGCTGATGACAATGCTACCGATCTGCTGAGCGATGGAGACTTGGTTAACCCAACGTATTTATTTGGTCCTTTTGATAAAACCACTGACGATTGGGTAAATTATGACAGTAATACATCCGCAACATTGAACAGCGGAACGGGCTATAGAGCCGGTACAGATGTAACTGCACCTGATACAGGTACAACATTGACGTTTACAGGTACAGTAGTCACATCACAAGTTGCTATTAATATTCTAGACACTGGTGCTACTTACCCAGATTGGAACCTTGTTGGTAATCCATATCCAACTTATTTAGATATGGATGCTTTCCTTAATTTTGACATTGATGGAGCTGGTCCAAATACAGAAACAAACATGGATATTTTAGAAGATTTATCGGGTATCTATGGTTACGATGGTAGTGCATCCAACGGATGGGATGTTATAACGCTTGCTAATGCTGGGTCAAAAGATATGGCACCTGGGCAAGGATTCTTTGTTGCGGCTAACGATGCTTTTGTTGCTGACCATGATATAACTTTTGACCCATCCATGCGAGTTGCTGGTTCTGGTGATGACTTTATTGCTGGTCGTGGCACTGATGAATTGGTCTTCTTTAAACTGAACGCAAGTACATCAACAAAAGACTATACCACACAATTCTATTTTAATGATAATGCTTCGCTAGGTTTAGACCATGGCTACGACGCCCAACTTTGGGGAGGTTTCATTCCAAGTTTTGCACTGTATTCGAATTTAGTACAAAATAACTCTGGTTCACCTATAGCGTTGCAAGCATTAAATTCTTTAGACTTAGTTGATGTTGTAATTCCATTAGGTGTTAATGCCAATTCTGGTGAACAACTGACATTTACGGTTTCGGAAACCACTTTACCAAGCACTATCGATGTGTATTTAGATGATACGTTAAATAATACTACCACATTATTAAATGCATCAGACTATATTATTACACCTAGTTCAGATATTTTTGGCACTGGGCGTTTCTTCTTAAGATTTGCAGAGCAATCGTTATCTATTGACGAAGTTGGCTTTGATGATATTAAGATCTACACCAAACCTTTACCTAGGGCATTATTTATACATGGTGTTCTTAACGGAGAGACTACTGCAAAAATCTTTGATCTACATGGGCGTTTGGTACATAGCTCGTTATTAAACAGTAACCGCTTAGTGAATGAAATAGATGCTACCGATTTCTCTGATGGAGTTTATGTAGTGACATTGAGTAATGGTACACAAGAAAAAACGCAGAAAGTGATTATTAGATAACACTATCATATTATATAGAAGCTCAAAGCGCATCCAAGTTTGGATGCGCTTTTGCATTATGGTAATATTAAATAAAAAAGGAATTAACGCTTTGTTAATATGTTTTCAGGCTGTAAGAAACAAGTTTTTGTAAATTTGCAATCTCATTTATGTATTTAATAGGAAAAATAAGCTTTAATATGAAAAAAATTTACACAGTTTTACTAACCTTGATGATGTTTGGGTTAGGGTTTGGACAATCTAATATTGCTACCATTGACAGAGCAAATGGAGGAACAGCCACTGCAACAGGAACAGCACCAAATATTTCTGCAATCGGTTTAACTAGAGGTAGTGGTATTTTGCAAGCTACTGGTGGTGACTATAACTGTAATGGTTGGTCAAGCACTTTTGCTGAAGCTGATGCTAACGATGAATATATCCAATGGTCAGTCACTGCTGATGCAAGTTATGAGATTGAATTAACTGAATTTGACATAAGGGTAGATAGAAGTGGTAGCGGTCCTGCAAATTGGCAAATCTTTTACAGTTTAGATAATTTTGCTACTGCAGGAATTGATATTACCGGAGGACAAACTGTTGGAACCTCTGGAGCCGCCTTTAACTTTGACTCTTTAAGCATAAATTCTGGCACAGCAGGAACAATTACTTTTAGACTATACGCTTGGGGAGCTTCGAGTGGAGGTGGAACATTTGATGTTGAAGGTGTACCTGGATGGTCTGATTTTGGCATTACAGATCCAGGTATGAGATTAATAGGTAACATTAATTTAATTTCAGGCTGTACAGCACCAGCAACACAAGCATCAGCATACAACACAACATCTGTAGGAACAACGTCTGCAACATTAAACTGGACTTCTGGTGATGGTGATGAAGTTTTGGTCTTAGTTAAAGAAGGTACTGCCGTAGATAGCGATCCTATTAATGGTACTTCTTACACTGGCAATACTGTTTTTACTTCAGGAGACGAAATAGGTACTGGCAATTATGTGGTACAATCTGGTTCTGCTACTAGCTCAGTTTCTATAACAGGATTAAATGAAGCCACAACTTACCATGTTGCCGTGTATGAGTACAATACGCTAGGTACGTGCTACAATCTAACAGAATTGACAGGAAATTTCACAACAGATTGTTCAACACCAACTGATGTTTCTACATTTACTGCAGTATCTGGTAATACAACAATTGATTTAAGTTGGGCCAATAGTAGTTGTTTTGATGAAATTCTAGTAGTCGCAAAGGCTGGTTCATCTGTAACGGTTACACCAACTGGTGATGGTACTGCATACACTGCGGATACTGTCTTTGGATCTGGCACAGATTTAGGAACTAATGAATATGCTGTTTATAAAGGTACTGGCACTTCAGTTACAGTTACAGGATTGACCAATGGTACGGAATACTTTTTTACAGCTTTTGCACGTAGAGGAACATCTTGGAGTACAGGTACATCAATTTCTACAATACCTAACGTAGTTGAAGAAGCTATTGCTGGAGATTTAATTATTACCGAAGTATCTGGTGATGATTCTGATGGATCTAACAATGACAATGGTTATATGGAGATTTACAACAGAAGTAATAAAATTATAAATCTTGATAATATCGAAGCGAGATATTTTAATACAAATCCCGGTAGTTCTACGCAACAAGTAGCTCTTAGCGGTACATTAAGCCCTGGAGCTTTTATTATTGTGACTCAAAATGCAACTAACTATGGTAATGAATATACGGATACTGCAGATGCAACCGGCAGTGACTTCTTCTTTAATGGAGGTGATGATGGTTGTGATGTATATCATACAAGTAATGGAATAATAGATCAATTCAATGATAATGGAAGTGGTCAAAGCCCGTGGACATGGAGTGACAATTTTACATATTATAGAAACAGTTCTGATAGTGGTGCTATTGAAGAGAACTGGACTCAAGATGAAACTGATAATCCAAGGGTAAAAACCAACTTATACTTTTGGACAGGTAATACTGATAGTGCATGGACTAACCCAGGAAATTGGGATGAAGCCTTAGTGCCTTCAAATACAACAGATGTAGTAATTACCGATCAAACCAATGCACCTTTAATTTCCACAAGTATTGATATTTCTAACTTAACTATAGAGACTAATGGCAATCTGACCGTTGAAAAAACCGGAAACCTAGAAACGTCAGGAAATCTTAATAATAATGGAAATTTAAATTTAGAGTCTGATTCAAATGAATTTTCTAGCCTAATTGTAGATGGTTCTGTTTCTGGGTCTGTAAGCTATGAAAGATATGTAAATACTAATGACCCTGTAAATGGTAATGACTTGATAAGTGCGCCTCTTTCTGGACAAGCTTTTGATGTGTTTATTTCCAACAATACCAACATCTTAGCTAACCCAAGTGGACCAGAAGTGCTATTCGGAGGCTTTGACAATGATGACAGTAGTGGCAGTCCTTTTGAATTTTGGAGTGAGACTGACACAACACCATTAACAGCTGGTGTTGGTTATCGCTCTGGTATTGATACAGCCGCAGGTTCTAATATAGTGACTTTTGAAGGTACTGTAAACACAAGTTTAGTAGAAGTTGCCATAGACCAAGGGACGGCAAGTATTTTAAATTTAGTTGGTAACCCGTTCCCTTCTTATCTAGATGCACAGGCATTTTTGTCTGAAAATGCTGGTTTATTAGACCCGAGTGCTCAAGTGATTTATGGTTATAACGATAGTACAGATGGAACTTCAGCTGACGATTACACCATTATAAGTGCAATAGAAAACAACACGCTAGATATCGCTCCTGGTCAAGGATTCTTTATTGCTTCTAATTCTACTGGTGGTAATATTCAATTTACAACCAACTCACCAGATATGCGTGTTACATCCACTGATGATGATTTCATTATAGGAAGAAATTCTACATCTATCTATAATGTAAATATCCGTTTGAACAACTCTACCGACAGCTACATTACTAAAGTTTACTTTACAGAGTTCTCTGATCTGGGTCTAGACCCAGGTTATGACGCTAGTCTGTTAGGAGCTGCCGCACCACCATTCGCTTTGTTTTCTCATTTGGTTCAAGAAAATATGGGAATTCCTTTTGCGACACAAGCTATTGGAAAAACAGACTATGCTAATGTTACTATACCTTTAGGTGTTAATGCTAACCAAGGTGAACAATTAACATTTAGCATTGCAGAAAACACATTACCAAGTACAGTAAACGTATATTTAGATGATGATGTAGCCAACACATCTACTTTATTAAATTCTAGTGATTATGTCTTAAATCCGGCTACAAACCTAAGTGGCACGGGTCGTTTCTACTTAAGGTTTGCAGATAATTCCCTGTCTACATTAGAGAATGATTTTGATACTATAAGCATATATGCAAATCAGGTAGATCGTACAATCAACATCGCAGGACAGTTATTGGAAAACACCGTAGCTAATGTTTATGATATTCAGGGACGATTGGTTACCTCTAAGACTTTAAGCTCTGATTCAACACTGCAAGCTGTTGACGCAAGTTCTTTAAGTACTGGCATTTATGTCATAAAATTATCTAACGGAAACCAAACGAAAACCGAAAAGGTTATTTTAAAATAAAACTATCTATTTAAAATACTTATACAAGTATTATGAAAAGAGAGATTTTTTTAATTATATTACGCATGTTTATAAAAAATCTCTCTTTTTAAAATAGGTGTAGATTTTATTTTAAAGCAAACCTTTTAACATTTTTCATTGTTAAATAAATTATTTTACTATTTTTGAATCAAATTATAGGCTAGTCCCATGAAAAAAGACAACCATACAGATAAAATTACACGTAAAGATGCCATTAAAAAAATGGGTAAATATGCCGCATTAACGGCTGTTGGAACTTTTGTGATTTTAAACCCACTTAAAGCGCAATCGTCTTCTCCTCCAGATCCAGGTGGAGATGGAGATTTCATTACAGATTAATTTGCTTACTATATTTTGGATTGCCACTTAGCACCAACCTATCAAAGGTTGTTTGGTTCTTATTGGGTCTTGTGGTACTCTAAATCTAACAACTACAGTGTTGTAGAGTTAGAACTCAAAATACTTTTAGATTACTATTTTAAGTCAGATTCTTTAAGCGAGTTTTCCGATAAGATAGCATTGATTAATAACGTTTCTGATTCAACATTGATAGCAAAACAACTGCAATCATACTTGAATGAATGTAACACAACTAAGAACTCTGTTGAAAATTTTAGTCAAAAACTCAAACTCTCGCAACGCAAAATATCTACACAGTATAGCATCAGGGATAAAATAATTCGAGTCAACTACGGTTCTGAATCGGTAAAAAAAGCCATACATCCTTCAATAGCCCATCTTGAAGTAAAGCAAAAAGAAGAAGCACAAATTACTTTTGATATTTACTTAGATAATGATCAATTATGTTTGTTCAGAGATAAGCAATTAATCAGATCAGTACCTAAGCGCGATTATCATCTATTACAAGGTAAGTTTGTTATGGAGTTACTTTCTGTAATACATAATAAGCAAGAGTCTGACTGGATAGGAACATTTCATGGTTCTACGATAACTGATGGTCATAACTCAATTTTATTTGTGGGCCAATCGGGAAAAGGAAAAAGTACGTTATGTGCCATATTAGCAGCTAATGGCTATGAATTATTGGCAGATGATGTTTCTCCAATGCTTTCAGAAGATTGCCATATTTATCATAATCCTTCTGCCATATCTATAAAAAAAGGTGCATTTGGCTTATTACAATCAGTAGTGAAAAATTTTGACGAATTACCAATAACGGTTTTTAATACAACCAAAGGAGCTATAAAATATGTGCCTTTTCCCAATACAAAGAAAAACAGCTACCCATGTAAAGCCATAGTCATGGTGAATTATGATAACGGTGCAAAGTTGAATTTAGAAAACGCCTCAGTAAAAACACTTTTAGAAACACTTATCCCAGATTCTTGGCTATCACCCAACACTTTACATGCCAAGCAGTTTTTAGATTGGCTAGAAACTGTTGACATATATCAATTAACCTACAGTGAAACAGAAAGCGTTAAAACCGAATTGTCTTCTCTTTTTCAAAAGCTAAAAACAACCCAATAATACTTATATTAGAGTTTTATTTTAAACTTTATGGATAATCTAGCCACTACATACCAACATATTGCAGATATCCTAAGTTTTGAAACTACAGATTCTGAGCTAGAAAAAACTCTCAGCAATCCAAAATTCAATTGGGATGCTATTGTTATTGAAGGCAGTAAGCACCTGATTTTACCGACCCTTTATTGCAGACTTAAAGCCAAAGGCCTTCTACATGTTTTACCAGACGAATTGAATACTTATTTAGAAGAGATCACATCAATTAACAGAAACAGAAATACATCTATACTAAAGCAAGTGCACTTATTATCTCAATTGCTTAATCAGAATAATATTAATCATCTGTTCTTAAAAGGCACAGCACTTCTGGCCGCTGATTATTATGATGATATTGCCGAACGAATGATTGGTGATATAGACATTCTTGTAGAATTAAAACAACTAGATTTTGCCTTTAGCCTTTTACAAAACAATGGTTACACGCCCATAGAACAAACTTTTGGCGATACTTTTTTTGAGCATAAACATTTACCTAGATTAAAAACAAAAAAGTATATCTCTGCTGTAGAATTACATAGAAAACTATTTGTTACGTATAAAGAAGAAGAACTTTCTAATGCAAATCTTTTAGCTTACAAACGCAAAAAAAATAATGTATCAATTCCTTCGCAAGAGCATCTTTTAAGTCATAATATTCTTAACTATCAAATCAATGATTATGGTAATCTATACAATGGTATTAGTTTTAGGTCTATTTATGATACTATTACTTTACAAAGAAGGCAAAGAATAGATATAACAACATACAAGAATAGAGTTTTTAAAAAATATTTTAGGTTAGCCGGTTTATTTTTCGGGGACATACAGAAGATGAGTGGTTTAAAAACCAATTTTACCACGGCTTTTTATCATTATAAACTCAAACATACTATTTTTTATAAATTTTGGAATAGACTTCTAAAACTAACCCATTTTTTTACCATTTTATCAAAGCGAGTCCCATATCTTTTAACTAACAAGGCCTACAGAAAGGCTTTATTTGCAGACAGAAGGCGTGTTTACAACTATTTTATATCCGTTTTGAACAATTCTTAATTTTTTTTTAATGATATTTGCAACAATATCTATGTATGATTATTTGTTTTATAAACCATAAAGTTTAACTTTGACTTTTTAAAATCTATATTTTTCATGAGAAAATTACTTTTATTAACAACACTTTTAGCCTTTTCTATATGCTCATTTAGCCAATCAAACGATAAGCAATGGTTTGGAAGCGTTGGTTTAAACGCCATTAATAGTCAAGGCACGCGCTCACCTATAAACGGAATAAGTGATTGGGCTATAAACATCCCAGTTTCTCTTGCTGTTGAAGTGGGATGGACTTCGGGTTTATCTATTGAACAAGCTTTTACTTTAAATTCATTTAGAGAAGGAGAAGAAATCGATGGCGCAGAACTACAGGAAGACTACACTTATATGTCATTTGACACCCATGCCAAATATTATTTTGGTAAACATTTGTTCCCTAGTGCTGACTGGATAGATTTTTATGGTAATGCAGGTGTTGGATTTTTCCACATTGACAATACCAACGTTTCACTTAACCTAGGTGGTGGTGTTTTATTTTGGTTAAACAGAAGACAAACATTTGGAATTAGAGCACAAGTTATAGGTAAATTTGCTTTAGACCACTCTGATAGCGGACTTGATAATAACCATTACCAAACTCACATACAAGCTGTATTTGCATTGTAAAAGTTTTAAGACATTATATTGAAAAGTCTCATTTGTAAAAATGAGACTTTTTTGTTTGACCTAGTTAACACTCAAAAAAAATAGCAAGTCTAGTCCATGTCAAAACGGACTCCGACAGAAATATTATTTTGGTCAATCGCTTGGTTTTTAAATAATGGGTTAAGGTCATACTTAACATACAAAGCCACTTCACCAAGTGCCACATAACCACTTAGACCATATACAAAACTGCTAACTTCAAAACCTCCACGTTGTTTATCTTTAATGCGGTTACCATCTTCTTTGTACTTTAGCTTTTGCATACTTCCAATGTTAAGACCCGCATAACCACCTAAACCTATTTTTAATTTTTTACGGGTTGAGTATCTAAAGTAATCTTCTTTTTCAATCTTTTTAGACGGTCCAAACTCCAAATGTACCGGAAACACTAAATTGGTAGTTCTAAATTTTGCTTTATCTAAATTAGATGGAAACTCTTGTAGCGAAATTTCGTCGTCATCATTCACAAAATATTGATCGTCTTTAATGTCTAACTTATTCCATTGAAATGAAAATCCATACTTTAATCTCCAGAAGTTAGTGTTGTCAAAGATTCTCGTTTTCCAAGCATAACCCAATTCTATAAACCCAGAACCTCCTATTTTATATGGTGAGTCGTCTATACTCTGTCCATCAATTAAAGCATTGTTAAACCCTATGGCAAAAACAACATCTTCAGTAGTTCTCCTATCATATTTTCTAGGCTTATCTTCTGATTTTTCACCAATGTATATAAAGCTTTCACTTGTATTTTCATCACCTCCAATCCTTAGAATAAATCCATCATCATCTCTTTTGTGTTGATATGCGTCATAACCATTTCTATTTAAAAGTGCTATTTTTCCATTAATGATCTCAGTTCTAGTTTCAATATTTAGTGCAGCAATTTTAGCGGCTTCCTTTTTGAGGTTTTCTGCCTCCTCAGCAGTAATTTCCTTCTTATCTAACCGTTTATTGATTTTAGAAATCTTAAGTTTCAAAATCTCTTTTTCCTGGGCTTCGATTTTAGTTTTTTCGTTTTCTAAGTCATTGATTTTTTCGTCTATCTCTACTTTTCTAATAGAATCTTGCTTTCTTTCCTGCCCCTGTACAGAGGCAAATGTCATCGCAATAATGGCGTAGACTACTAATCTTGTAATTGTGTTCATAACTGTTCGTTTTTTGATTATTGATATTTATTTTGGCTACTTCCCGTAACCTAATGCAATTTGATTCTTATTTACGGTTCTCTTTAACGGAATTCCTGTCTTAATTATAATTTGTTAATTGTTACGTTCTGCAACTGCAGTTTTAACTGTCTCGTAACTGTCTTTAAGTGCTTCAAACACTTTGCTCCTAAACGATTGACCCATTTCCTCTTCCACATCTTGCAATAGTGAATTGGCATCAACCGTTTTGCTAGTTTGTTTTCGTAATTTATCTTTAAAAAGTTCCTTACTCGCAAGTTTCAATAATGAGTCTACTTCTCTGTCCGTAACTGTTTTGTCTTTAGACTTAAATTCGTTGATGGCTTGCACAACTGCATCTTCTTTAATTTCCGGTTGACTAATTACAGGCTTTTTCTCATCGCTTACTGTGTTAAGTTCTTCTGTCTTTATGCTTTTAGATTTATCTGTATTTACAAGTTGTGTTTTAGTCTTTTGCTTTTTGAGAATTGCCGGTTTATAATCAATAATTTTTGGTTTTTCTTTAACCTGAATAGTACTGATTTTTTCTTCAATTTGTTCATCTTCTATGGCTAATTCAGTAGTTTTTATCTCATTCATATTGGGTTGTAAATCTTCAATTTTATTTTCGATTGTATCTTCTTCTACCAGCTCTGGTATTGTATTATTAACAGCTTTAGAACCCAGTGTTTGTACTGCAATAGCCAGCATAATGATTAAGCCTGCAGCGATACCCATCCACCAAAACCAAGGGTTTTTGGTTTTCTTTTCTTCTGTATCTAAACGCTTAGACAGTTTTGCCCAACTATCTGCCGATGGTGATAAGCTGCGTTTTTCGAGCTTATCCTTTAACTGTTCTTCAAATTTAATTGGTGCCATAACTACTGTTATTTAATTCTTTTATTTTTTTCTGAAGCATTTGTCGTGCTTTAAACAATTGTGATTTCGAAGTTCCTTCAGAGATATTTAACAATTCAGCTATTTCATAATGTTTGTAGCCTTCTATCGCATACATTATAAATACCATTTTGTAACCTTCTGGTAAACTATCTATCAATTGCTGAATTTCTGCAACTTCAATATTAGTCTTAATATTATTGGCGTAATCGTGCTCTGAGTATTCATCTTCTGCAGCAAACTCAATATGCTTTTTCTTTCTTAGGTATGAGATAGCTTCCCTTACCATAATTCGTCTTATCCAACCTTCAAAACTGCCTTCATTTTTAAATGTCTTTAAGTACTTAAACACCTTAAAAAAGCCGTTCAACATTACCTCTTCTGCCTGATGTACATCTTTTATATAGTATCTACAAACACTTAACATTTTTGGCGCATGCAACTCATATAGCACATGCTGTGCTTCGCGATTATGCTTCGCAGCTCTTTGTATAAGTTTTGTTTCGTTTTTATGAAGTTGGATAACTTTCATTTTGTTGATTACGATTGCACTTCTACTTATAAAGACGCAATTGTTGTGCTAATGGTTGCCTAAAAAGTAAAAAATACCACAATAAATATTCAATTTATTGATTATCAAATAAATAAAATTTATTTTTTTCTATCAATAACATAATTCACCATAAGCTTAAGCGAAGATTTATATGGTGATTCAGGATAATCGTTCAATAAATTTAGTGCTTCTTTTTGAAAAAGCTTCATTTTTGAAATAGCATAATCTAAGCCATTATTAGATTTCACAAAGGCAATCACTTCCTTAACGCGCTTCTTGTCTTTGTTATGATTTTTAATGGAGTTGATTAACCAAGATTTTTCTTTTTTAGAGCAATTATTTAAAACATGAATTAAAGGCAAGGTCATTTTTTGCTCTTTGATGTCAATTCCTGTTGGTTTCCCTATAGCTTCTTCCCCATAATCAAATAAGTCATCTTTTATTTGAAATGCCATACCGATAAGTTCACCAAACTTTCTCATAGTTTCTACTTCTGGTAAATTTGGTTTCACGGAAGCTGCACCTAGACTACAACATGCTGCAATTAAGGTTGCTGTTTTTTGACGAATAATTTCATAATATACAGTCTCTGTAATATCAAGTTGTCTGGCTTTTTCAATTTGAAGTAGTTCGCCTTCGCTCATTTCGCGTACGGCAACAGAGATGATTTTTAATAAATCAAAATCATTGTTGTCTATAGAAAGTAATAAGCCTTTGGACAATAAATAATCGCCTATAAGTACAGCAATTTTATTTTTCCACAGTGCATTAATGGAAAAGAAACCGCGTCTTCGGTTACTATCGTCAACTACGTCATCATGAACCAGCGTGGCTGTATGGATGAGCTCTATTACCGAAGCACCACGGTAGGTACGCTCACTAACTTCACCATTATTGAGCATCTTAGCTACCAAAAACACAAACATAGGTCGCATTTGTTTACCCTTGCGGTTAACGATATAATGTGTTATCCTGTTTAGGAGTGCAACTTTACTTGCCATTGAGAGCTGAAACTTCTGTTCAAAAAGTTCCATCTCATAAGCAATAGGTTGTTTTATTTGTTCGGTTATTTTCATTTATAATTTTGAACTCTGCAAAATTACGAATTATAGTAAGGTTTTATTCTTAAAAAATGAATTATAGACTTTTAACATTCTATAAAGACAATTATTTGTAACTTTAGGGCTATTAATCTAAAAACAATCTTTATGAAAAAAATTACTTTACTATTTACAGCATTAATAATATCTAGCCTTTCTTATGCACAATACTTTGTGGAAGGATTTGAAGGGGGAACAGTAATTCCGCCAGCTGGTTGGACTCATTCGCAAACTAATGCCAATGAAACATGGGTAATAAGCGCCAATTCAAACTCTGGGTTAAATTCAGCTCAAGTATCCTATGATGCAGCTCTCGGGCTTCAAGACGAGACATTAACTTCACCTGTTATTGATCTATCATCTGCAACGAACCCTCAATTAGTGTTTTTTGTAAACTTGAGTTATTTTTGGGCAATTAGCCCAAATAATAATTACGATGCAATAGTTAGCGTCTTTGATGGTGCAAATACTACGCAGATATGGGAAGAAGCTGATTTAGGGGTATTTACTTCTTTTGAGTGGATTGAAGTTACTTTGGATCTTTCGGCATATGCAGGTAATAGCACTGTTCAGTTACTTTTTAATTATACAGGAACAGATGGAGCGTCTCTGAATATTGATGATATTCGTGTTGAAGAAGCACCTTCATGCCCAGATCCTGTGGTTAGCTTTGATGATTTTTCAACTACAACTGTAGACATTTCGACAGATACTGTTGGAACTTTTGATGTAGAATGGGGCGAGTACCCTTACACTCAAGGTAGTGGTGGTAGTACAGCTATTATTACCAATGGTGATACTTATCAAATTAGTAATTTAACTCCAGGAGTATCTTATAATGTTTTCGTTAGACAAGATTGTGGTTTTGATGGTGATTCTAGCTATGTAGAAGTAGTGGTAGGTACAACGCCAGACCTTACTTCATTACCTCTGACTGAAGATTTAGAACCAGATGCCAATCAATTACTTTTATTGAATTTAGGATTATCTTTTAATAATAACACGGGGAATTGGAGTTTTGGACAAGACGATACCACTGATGGTGACACTACAAATGATTTTGCCAATAGTGGTGTAAGCTATTTGTTTTCTAATAGTACATTTACTGATGCTGATGCTGATGCAACATTTTATATCGGACCTTTTGATTTAACTACTGCTAACGAATATACATTTACATTTTCACAACGTAATTTAGCAGCAGCTTCGCCTACAAGGCCAAATAAAGATATTGAAATTATAGTAGCTACGGCTAATGATGGCTCTGCGAATACGGTATTACAAACCTTGGATGATTTAGATAACCTTACCTATGTACAAAGAATGGCTACTTTTACACCTTCAAGTGATGGTGCTTATTATTTTGGTGTTAGAGATAAATCTAATTTTTTCATGGGCATAACAGAAGCAAATGTGGTAATATTAGATGACCTAAGTATCACAAGCCAATTAAGTGTTGATAGCTTTGAAGCTAATGCTTTTACGCATAACTATAATAAAGAATTAAAAACACTTAATTTAGAATCTTTTAATGGAGCTATGACTAAAGTAGATGTATTTTCTCTACTGGGTCAGAATGTAATTTCTAAGCCTTTAAGCAATACTTCTGAATCTATTGATGTGTCATCATTAAATGATGGTGTCTATTTAGCTAAAGTAATTGTTAACGGAAATTCTAAGACAATTAAGTTTATAAAGAACTAATCATTCTTTACCAACAATATATCTATAAAAAAGCGGCTTTTCGGCCGCTTTTTTGATACAAAGCTTTAATTATTTGTAATTTCTTTAATCTCCAATCAAGTCTTGTTTCTATATAGCGTTTTGTCTACACAACGTATCATATTTCTTTTATCCAGTTCCAAACCTATAAAGAATTCGATTTTCTCAACAGCATTAGAAGCATCATTAATCAGATCTTTATAATCTATATAAATGAGCTCTATATTGGGTTCTTTATCCTTCCAAACTTCAACACTTTTTAATTGTTTTTTATATGCCTGAAAAAGATGTAAGGGTAAATCATCAGTTGATTTGCCTATCATTTTTTGCTGTGACTTTATAATTTCGTTTAAATCACGATTCATAAAAATAATCTTGTAGCGATATTGGGGATCTAAAAATTTAAGCAAAGGTGCCACAATTTTAATCGATTTATTCTGTGCCTTGTCTAACCATGTATTATCCTTATGAATTGACATTACTGGATTATACTCAAAGTACCCTTTAGGGTTAGAAACATCAGGTTTTCTATTTTCGTCCGTAAGCACATTGAGTCCACCTTTATAAAGCATTTGCATCATTAGTGATGTGCCAGATCTAGGCAAACCAGATACCACAACAATTTGATGTTCCCTATATTTATATTCTTTATGATTTTTGTCTGATACATCATTGAGCTTTTCATTAATATTCTCTACTGCCGTGTCTGCCCTGTGATATTTTTTTGGCTTAAGTTTTGAAGCTGTTTCATAAGCTAATTTAGCATTTGCCAAATCCCCCATATTTTCCAGTGCTTCTCCTAATGTGTAATGTGCTTCGGGAAAATACTTTACAAGTTCTATAGCTGTTAGTGCAGATTCGGCCGCAGATTCATAATCTTTCAATCGAAGTAAAGTAGTAGCTAGGGCTTGATGGTACTTAGCACGGTCTGTTTCAAATTTTATAGCAACCTCAAAAGCATGTTTGGCTTTTTCATATTGTACAAGTTTTAGATAAATTTTACCTATTTGAAACCAAACGTCTCCATTTGGATTATTATCTTTTGCTTTTTGCAGTACCGTTAGTGCTCGATTGATATTGCCATTGGCCACTAAAATTTTGGCTTCAGAAAAATATGTATTTAGCTCAAATTTTTTATCCAAGGTTCTTAATTGATGCAAATAATGCTCTGCTTTAGCGAATTCTTTTTCAATTAAGCTAATATTTAATAAATCCATATAAAACGGAATGACATCTACCACAGAATCACCTTCTTTTATGCCTTGCTGTAGAAGCTGTCGCTTATTTTTTCCTTGAAAATCTATTTCTTGATATATTGGATAGGTATCACTTACAAGTTCTAAAAGGAGCTTTTTAGATTTCTCGTAATCCTTTTTACCCAAATAAACTCTAGCCAAGTTATGTTTCAAATCACATTTAGTTTTTAAAATTGCTATCTCAAGTTTTTCGTCAGGTTTATCAATGTAGCCCAAGTCCACTAATTGCTGCATAGTTTCTTCATCACTTAGAAGGTCATTTTCTGTATCCCTTGTTATTTCGGCAAAATCACCTTTAATGGTTTCCCAACTCTCAATATATTTTGGTGGTTTAATGTTATCAAAAATGTCTAAAGCAACGTTTCCGTCCATATCCTTTCCAATTGGCAAATCGAACATGTGTAAAATAGTCGGAGTAACATCGATTAATCCTAAACCAAAAATTTTTTCATTTTTTTTGATATTTGGTCCAGCAGCTACAAAGATTCCAAACTGTCTATGCTCTAAAGCTGGTGCAGCTGGGTATTTTGGCATTTTCACTATACGCTTTTGACCAGATTCAAAGCCATGGTCAGACATTACAATAATAGTAGTACTATCATCTACAAGTTGCATCGCACGCTCTAACATCATATCTTGAATCTTGTATGCGCTCACAACTGTATCTTTATAGATATCATATTTATCTTGAGAGATAGATTTTAGCTTTGGTGGGTGAAACCTCATGAATCCATGACAAAAATGATCTATCAAATCATAATACACGGCCATAAAATCCCATTCTGTAGTACGCATTAGGTTTGTTGCAGCAGCATGAACAGAAGTATTTTCGGCCAATATCTTTGCAAATGTTCGCAAACCATTGTCTTTATCTTGGTCAATTTGCTTTGCTTTAGGTATGCATGGTAAAATATGAGCTTCAGTGACTTCGTGGGGAAACATTCTTAAATCATGAAGTTGTTCAACTAATGATTCAGGATGAATTGTACCTTTAACTATAGGATTTTTTTTATTAGTATCTTTGTTTACTTTTTGAAATTTATCAGAAACGACGACTCCATTTATTGGTTCTGCTGGAAAACTTGGCCACCAACCTACTAGATTACTCTTTAATCCTTTATGATGTAAAATATTCCATATGGCTCTAGATTTTCTAGAATTAGTAGTAACTGGCCTAATACCCTTCATATTGGGTTGTAATTCAATAAATCCCAAAACACCATGTTTATCTGGAGTTTTCCCTGTGGCTACACTAGACCAAAGCATAGGAGAATATGGTGGATTCATGGTACTCATATTGCCATAAACACCTCTACTGATGAGCTTTTTTAGTGCTGGCATTTCACCTTTGGCTATCAATGGCCATATTAATTTCCAGTCTGCGGCATCCCAACCTATTAATAAAACTTTATTCTTCTTCATTATCATTTTTTAAGTTACGGGATTGATTTTTAAACTTTCTCCATTCCCTAAGTCCAATATCCCCGTAAGCTAAAAGTGCCAAAGAACCTTCTTTAGTCATAGTAAATTCTGAATTCTTTGCAGAAATTTTTTTATTACTCATACATTATTCTGATTTATATAAAAAAACAAAATTCATCTAGCAAACCCTAATTAAGAGAACTAGATTTCATTGGTTATTAACTCTAAATTCAAAAAATAAGTCATCAAAATAACTTGTCTTTAATATAATTTATTAAATTTAATTAATAATCTAATTTAAAATCAAGGCTTTATGAAAAAAACTACTCAAAAAAAGTATTTGCAGAAACTCCCTAAACGCCTCTTAAAATACAGTGCCTTATCTGCGGCTATGGCTGGTGTGGCAGATGCTTCAGGTCAAATTATATATACCGATGTTAATCCCGACATTACGGAAGGAAATGCAGCATCAGCAACATTCATTGACCTAAACAACGATGGCACTGATGATTTTGCGATAGGAACAATTAATGCCCCAGCGGTAGGTTTCAATGGCATATCACCGACAGATTCCTGGGTGGGCTCTCAAATATCTTACTTGTATCCCTTTGCGTTTAACAATGGAGAAGTAATAAGTTCTGGGTTATCCGGATGGTACGGAGGAAGTTCTAATGTAGGAACATTAAATTACACGAGTTGTTATAATGGCCTAGGCGGTAGTAATTGGTGCGGTGTAACTGACAAATACTTAGGCCTACGCTTCCAAATTTCTGGAAACACACATTACGGATGGGCCAGATTAGATGTTAGTGCATCTGGAGATAGTATGACATTGAAAGATTTTGCATACAACTCTACACCTGATGCACCAATTGATGCAGGACAAACCTCATTAAGTGTAGATCAATTTGCACTAAATGATGTTAGAGTTGTAGCATTGCATCAAAGCATTGGCTTGTATAATTTACCAGAAAATACAGATTATAAGGTATTTGATATCACCGGTAAAACCATAATCAAAGGTAGTATATCAGATAACACTTATGTCATTGAGGCAAACGGTAGCGCTAATGGTATATATATTGTTGAATTATTAGACACTTCAACAGATAAGATTTTGAGGAAAAAAGTGGTCTTATAAATATAAAATCTTATGATTTAAAAAGTGTATTTTAACCAATACACTTTTTATTTTACCCTTTATTTGCCAACTGACCGCAAGCCGCATCTATATCCTTACCTCTACTTCGCCTTACTGTTACCGTAATATTGTTAGCTTCTAAAATATTGACATACATATCCAAAGCTTGTGAATTGGCCTGTTGAAATTCACCTTCATCAATTGGGTTGTATTCGATAAGATTTACTTTGCTTGGTGCAAACTTGCAAAATTCCACTAAAGCATCCACATCTTTTTTCTTATCATTAATACCATCCCAAACTACATATTCGTAAGTGATTCTATTTTTAGTTTTAGCATACCAATATTGTAAAGCTTCTCGCAAATCATTTAATGGAAACGTCGCATTAAAAGGCATAATGGAAGTCCTTACCTCATCAATAGCAGAATGCAAAGACACGGCTAACTTAAATTTCACCTCGTCGTCCGCCATTTTTTTAATCATTTTTGGCACTCCAGATGTAGACACTACAATACGTTTTGGTGACATGCCTAAACCTTCTGGTGAAGTTATTTTATCAATGGCTTTGAGTACGTTGTTATAGTTCATAAGTGGCTCTCCCATTCCCATAAAAACAATATTACTCAAAGGTCTTCCATGATACAATCTGCTTTCATTATCAATAGCTACAACTTGATCGTAAATTTCATCCGGGTTAAGATTACGCATACGTTTTAATCGTGCAGTGGCACAAAATTTACAATCTAAACTACAGCCCACTTGAGACGATACACAAGCAGTAGTACGTGTAGCTGTGGGAATTAAAACAGACTCTACAATTAAGTCATCATGCAACCGTACAGCATTTTTTATTGTACCGTCAGAACTCCGCTGCATTTGATCTACCTTTATATGGTTGATAACAAAGTTGTCTTTCAGCATCTGTCTTGTTTCTAAAGATATATTGGTCATATCCTCAAAACTATGTGCTGATTTTTGCCATAACCATTCGTATACCTGATTACCTCTAAAAGCCTTATCTCCTTGCTTTACAAAAAAGTCTCTCAGTTGGTCTTTGGTTAATGCTCGTATGTCTTTCTTTTTCATTTTCATTGTGATCGCAAAGTTACTTAAATGAGACGGAAAATCTATTCATAAAAAAAGCCTCTAACACTTCGACTTTACTCAGTGACCTAGAGGCTCTAACAGTAATCTTTCAATCTTTATAATTAGATAATGAGCATGGCATCACCATAAGAATAGAATTTATACTTTTCTTTTACAGCTTCTTCATAAGCTTTTTTCATAAAATCATGACCTGCAAATGCTGAAACCATCATCAATAAAGTTGATTTTGGCGTATGGAAATTTGTTATCATGCAATTGGCAATACTGAAGTCGTAAGGAGGGAATATAAATTTGTTGGTCCAACCTTCAAATTCATTTAATCTCCCATTAGAAGATACAGAACTTTCAATAGTTCGCATTGATGTAGTACCAACAGCACAGACACGTCTTTTATTATCAATACCCTTATTTATAATATCTGCTGCTCTAGAGTTTATCACAATTTCTTCGCTATCCATTTTGTGCTTAGATAAATCCTCAACCTCAACTGGATTGAACGTACCCAAACCAACATGAAGCGTAACTTCAGCCATTTCTACACCTTTAATTTCTAAACGTTTTAATAAGTGCTTGGAAAAATGCAAACCTGCAGTTGGTGCTGCTACTGCCCCTTCGTTCTTAGCAAAAATTGTTTGATAGCGTTCTTCATCTTCGGGCTCAACATCTCTTTTAATGTATTTAGGAAGTGGTGTTTCACCAAGTTCGGTTAACTTTCTTCTAAAATCTGTATAAGAACCATCATATAAAAACCGCAGTGTACGACCTCTAGATGTTGTATTATCAATAACCTCAGCAACTAGGGTCTCGTCTTCGCCAAAATAGAGTTTATTGCCTATTCTTATCTTACGAGCAGGATCTACCAAAACATCCCATAGGCGTTGGTCTTGGTTTAACTCACGTAATAAAAACACTTCTATACGAGCCCCAGTTTTTTCCTTATTACCAAATAATCTCGCAGGAAAAACCTTAGTGTTGTTTAAAATCATTACATCACCTTCATCAAAGTAATCAATGACATCCTTAAAGAGCTTGTGCTCTATGGTTTGCTTTTCTCTATTGAGAACCATTAATCTTGCTTCGTCTCTGTGCTCTGCAGGATGTTCTGCCAATAATTCTTCTGGAAGATCAAAACTAAAGTTTGATAATTTCATACGTAGTGTTTGTTTATTTTTTGAAGATGCAAATATACAATCTCAACATAGGCCTTGTCAAGTAAATGACTGTTTTATTTTAAATTGAAGCCAATAGCTTTAAAGTCTTCCCAAAATTGAGGATAGGATTTACTCACCACATCTGCATTTTGGATGTGAATTGAAGTTGTAAGAGCTAAAGGTGCAAATGCCATAGCCATTCTATGGTCATTGTAAGTCGCAACTGAAACATTGCTTTTAATAACTTTGGAAGGTTTTAGATGCAATGAGGTATCAGTAATACTTATATCAGCTCCAAATTTTTCCAATTCAGTTTTAAGGGCTACCAACCTATCTGTTTCTTTTATTTTAAGTGTGTGAAGCCCTGTTAAATCGCACGCAATACCCAAACCAAACGCAGTTACAGCAATAGTTTGCGCTATATCTGGAGCATTGCTTAAATCTAGATGTATTGACGATTTTTGATTAGCATTTGTTGATTTATGAAGTGTTATGGTATTGGCTCTAAAATTAGTTTCTACTCCGAATGTTTTATATACTTCTGATAAGACTGAATCCCCTTGAAGGGAATCTTTTCTATAGGATGATAAGCTGAGTTTTGTTCCAACCTCACTAAGCGCTACGACACTGTAAAAATAAGAAGCCGATGACCAGTCTGACTCTACCGTCAAGGTTTGAAGTTTAAGGTTTGAAGTCTTAGGCTGAACCGTTATCTGATTATTCCTAAATTCAGTTTCAATTCCAATTTCATTCAAAAGACTTAAAGTCATTTTAATGTAAGGTACAGAAGTTATTTTACCATCTAAAATTAATTCTAAGCCATGATCTAATTTTGAGGCTATAAGCAGCAAAGCCGAAATGTATTGGCTGCTCACGTTAGCTTTTAAGGTCACTTTTGAATTGGTTAGTTTCTTACCGCTAATTCTTAGTGGTGGAAAACCTTCTTTATCCAAATAGTCAATATCAGCTCCCAGTTGTTTTAATGCATCGACCAATATTTGTATTGGTCGTTCTTTCATTCTTGAAGATCCTGTTAGGATAACTTCTCGGTTTTCTTGAATGGAAAAATAGGCCGTTAGAAAACGCATAGCGGTACCAGCATGATGAATATCGATAACTTCATCTTTTGATTCCAAAGCGTTTTGCATTAATACAGAATCATCAGAGTTGGATAGGTTCTCTATGGAGATACCAGGATATAAAGCTTTGAGCAAGAGCAGGCGATTAGATTCACTTTTTGAACCCGTTATAGCAATTGATTTTTGGTCATTATCGATTGTTGATTTTAGAATTGTAATATCCATATAAAAAAGATTCCCGCTTTAGCGGGAACAAATCTACTTTAATTTATCGTTATTATGATGCCTGTTGTGGTCTCGTTTAGCCTTTAAATTCATTTTTCTGTCAAATGCTTCCTGCAAATCAATTCCTGTCTGATTTGCCAAACATAAAACTACAAACATAACATCAGCCAGTTCCTCACCGAGATCTTTATCCTTATCGCTCTCCTTTTCACTTTGCTCACCATAACGCCTGGCAATAATACGGGCTACTTCACCAACTTCTTCTGTAAGCTGTGCCATATTAGTTAGCTCATTGAAGTATCTTACGCCATGCTCATTAATCCAATTATCAACTTCCTTTTGCGCATTTTTTATATCCATCGTAATAGCTTTTCTTTTCTAGAAATTAGAAGTAAAGATACTTCATAATCCAACTATTTATTCCTTAAACGTTGGTTTAAAAGATTTGTAGTATTCGTTAAACTTTTCTTGTGTGTCCATTTCTTTGTATTTATCACTTTGAAACAACTTTAAGTATAATTCTAATTGCTGTGGCTTACGATAACCGCTAATAGGTGCAATAATATTAGCCTCTTCATCAAAATACACTATTGTAGGATAAGCACTAACTTTAAGATACCTCGTAAATTCATGTGCACTATTACGTCTATTAGCTTTTGCTGGATCGTATTTAGGGTTTTTAAATGTTTTTTCGTTGAATGTAACTACGTCATTGCCCTCTCCATTAAATTTTACTGCATAATAATGTTCGTTAATAAAATCCACAACGTCTGCGTTATGAAACGTATTTTTATCTAGCAGTTTACATGGCCCACACCAATTGGTGTACACATCCATAATAATCTTTTTAGGCTCTTTTTTTTGAAGTTCTACCGCTTCTTCTATAGTGACCCAATTGATTTCTTTTCCTGATGTTTTTTTTGCTTCTTGAAATGACAATAATGTTCCAAAAGCAATAAATGCTATAATATAATGTATTTTCTTCATGTCTAATTTGTTGCAAATGTTATACCGAACTTACAAAAAATGCTCCTTATAAGGAGCACTTTAAGCATTTTTAACTGTTTTGATTAGCGTACCCCGTGCATTAATCGCTTTAATAGCGGATGTAGCGCAAAGGATACTAAGCCTAAAGCCACAGGAACTATTGTGAAAATTAAAAAGAAATAAGATAGACCGTCTTCTTTAGTAATTTTTTCAATATCACCACCAACATAATGTGCCATCTTATTTCCAATTGCTATGGCCAAATAATAAACACCAAACATAAATGCTACCATTCTTGCTGGTACCAACTTACTTAAATATGACAATCCCATTGGGGATAAACACAACTCTCCGAGGGTGTGGAATAAATAAGCAAAAACTAACCAGATCATACTCAATTTTGCAGTTTCAGCACCTAATGGAACATTTCTAGTTGCAAAAGCTAATAATCCAAAACCAATAGCCATGATGATTAGCCCTAAGCCATATTTAACTGATGCAGGTGGGTTATACTTACTGTCCCACCATTTTGTAAATAATGGCGCAAACACAATTATGAATAAAGAATTCAATATAGCAAACCACGTTATTTCTACTTCTTTAGCCTCAGCACTGAAATTAATGTAAAGCTTATATATTACCAAAGCCCAAATTATAACAAAACTTATGGCAAGAATAATATTGGATAAACTAATTCTATTGAATGTTTTTCTAAATAAACTTAATAGTACATATGTAATTATCCCAATCGGCACAATTGTAACTATAGCATCTATAATCTTAAAAATAGAAGCGGCATTACCTTCCAATACTCTATCTGTGAAATCTCGTGTATAAATTGGCAACGAGCCAGCAGCCTGTTCAAAAGCTGCCCAAAAGAATATAGTAAAAATACAGAAGATTGTAAAAGCTATCATCCTATCTCTAACAATTCTTTCATAGCGAGGAATCCTTACTACAAGAATTATAATAAACATAATTGCAGCTAATAGTGCAAAAAACAAAGAGTCACTCATTCCTGCTATACTAAAATTGAGTGTATTTATGTTACCTATTTTACTTAAAGGATCATTGATTATAAATATCAGTGCTGAAATAATAAAAACACCTATTAATAGGTAATCAAGTGTTACAAAATGATTTAATTTATCGCTTGCTTTTTCTTTTTGAGTATCTAAATCTTCTGAAAGTGTGTCAATTATTCCTCTATTTTCATTTTTGGGTTTAGCACCAACATCACCAAATAAAGGTTGTGCATAATAAAACTGCAGCATACCTAAAAGCATAAAAATTCCAGCCAACCCAAAGCCATAGCTCCAACCAACATTTTCTCCCAACCAGCCACATAACATAATACCTAAAAATGCACCAGCGTTAACGCCCATGTAAAATATATTATAGGCACCATCTTTTTTCTCGTCATGCCCTTCATACATTTTTGAAATAATTGATGTCATATTTGGTTTAAAAAAACCATTACCGAGAATCAAAAGTGCAATTCCGATGTATAAGAACGTTGGTGTTTCTACAGCCATTGAAGCGTGTCCAAGAGTCATCAGTAATGCACCTATAACAACTGCCATACGATAACCGATTTTATTATCGGCTAACCAACCACCAACAATAGGGGTTAAATATACAAGCATGGCATATGTACCCAACAATGATAGAGCAGCAGGTTTATCCCATCCCCAACCTGGATTCTCGCCAGCAACCGCACCTGTCAAAAATATGACTAAAATGGCTCGCATTCCATAATAGGAAAAACGTTCCCACATTTCAGTAAAGAAGAGTACGAACAATCCTGCGGGATGGCCCATTACTTTGGTATCGAAAAAATTTTCGGATGAATTATTCATAAATTAGATAGTTTAGTTAGTTAAATGGAAAAGCTCATAGACACAATTGAGTACGAGGGCTCTAAATTTTTTACTTTAATTATTAATATCCGGATCAGCTAATTCATATTTTTCAGCTTCCAACATCTCGTGCTCATTATCTTCGGCTCCGTGGGTTAATATCTCTAATTTCTTTCTGAAAATCATAACTATAAGTCCAAAAGCAACACAGAATACAGCTATTCCAGTAAAAATTGTGAACTCTCCTAATTTCTCTGAAGCTTCACCTAAAAGACCCGCCAACTTATTACCGAAACCTGTCATAGCAAAATATACACCCATCATTAGAGAAGCATATTTTAATGGCGCAAGTTTTGTAATGTAAGATAAAGCAACTGGCGAAATACAAAGCTCACCTACAGTATGAAACAAGTAAGCCAAAACCAACCAATACATAGCCGAAGAACCTGTGCTTTCAAATTGTGCTGATGCAGCAGACATAAAAAAGAATCCCGTTCCCATTATTATTAAACCTATAATCATTTTAAACAGTGATGTTGCATTTTTACCCTTAAGTTTTCGACTTGCCCAATAACCAGCAACTGAAGTTCCTAAGAAAATAATAAACATAGCATTCAATGATTGGAACCAAGAAGCTGGAACTTCCCATCCCATTAACATCCTATTTGTATTATCCATAGCATAAATATTCATTAAGCCTCCAGCTTGTTCAAAAGCTCCCCAAAAAACAATAACAAGTAAAAAGGAAATAAATAAAACCACTACACGATCTTTTTCAACTTTAGTTAACGGACGCTTCATAGCTGCTTTTTCTTCTTCGTTCTCGGAATCGCCAGTGAAATTGCCTACCGTTTTCAAATATTTTTGACCAATTAAATACTGTAACAATCCTAAAGCCATACCAATTCCTGCAAGTCCAAAACCGTAATGCCATCCATGAACTTCACCGACATAGCCTACTATTAAGCTTGATAAAAATGCCCCTATGTTAATACCTATATAAAATATAGTAAAGCCTTTATCTCTTCTTATATCACCTTGCTTATACAATCCGCCTACCATTGTAGATATATTAGGCTTAAGCATTCCTACACCAGCTATAATAAGTCCTAAACCTGTGTAGAATGCCCACATTTGTTCTATAGCTAAAATACTGTGTCCAGCCACTAGCAGAATTCCACCATACAATACTGACTTCTTCTGTCCTAGAAATTTATCCGCTATCCAACCTCCAGGTATTGAAGCTACATATACCAGCATAGTGTACCAACCGTATAGCGCCAAAGCTTCACCGTTTGTCCATCCGAGACCTGCGTTATCACCTGTTGCTTGAGCTACTAAATACAAAACTAGAATTGCTCGCATTCCATAATAAGAAAAGCGTTCCCACATTTCTGTAAAAAACAATATGAATAAACCTACTGGGTGCCCAAATAGTTCTCTTTGATGCGGTTGTTTAATTGCTGTTGACATATAATATATTTTAGTTAGTAATAATTTTGTTTAGCCTTTTATCTTAGATGTTTCTTGTTCCTTTTTATCTTCTTTTTTAAGCTTATCACCTAAAGTTCTATTGATAAAATTCGTCATCTTTTTATATAAATGTAATCTTGTATTGCCTCCATAAATACCATGATTTTTATCTGGATAAATCATCCACTCAAATTGTTTATCGGCTTGCACCAACGCTTCAACCATACGCATGGTATTCTGTAAATGTACGTTATCATCACCAGAACCATGAATCAAAAGAAATTCACCTTCTAATTTATCTACATGATTTATTGGCGAGTTTTCATCATAACCGCTCGGGTTTTCCTGTGGAGTCGTCATATAACGTTCTGTATAAATGGTATCGTAGAATCTCCAGCTTGTCACCGGTGCTACGGCAATTGCCATTTTAAAGACATCATTACCTTTAAACAGAGCATTGCTACTCATAAAACCTCCATAGCTCCAACCCCAAATTCCTATACGTTCTTCATCAATATATGGTAAAGCTCCTAATTTTTTAGCCGCAGCAATTTGATCTTCAACTTCGTATTTACCAAGTTCATTCTGAGTTACTTTTTTAAAGTCTGCCCCTTTAAAACCTGTTCCCCTACCATCGACACAAACTACAATATAGCCTTGCTGTGCCAGCATCTGATACCAATAATCGTTGGCCCCATTCCAACGGTTAGCCACTTGTTGAGAACCTGGACCAGAATACTGGTACATAAAGAGTGGATATTCTTTCGATGCATCAAAATCTGCTGGTTTAATCATCCACATGTTTAGGTCATTGCCATTCACGTTTATAGTACTGAACTCTTTTTTGGATGTAACATAATCTCCTACTTTTTGAGCCAATTTATCATTGTCTTTAATCCCTTTTACAAGTTTTCCTGATTTAGAATTATGCAAGGTGTATTCCGGTGGAGTTGTAGCACTAGAATGCGTGTTTATAAAATAGGTGAAATCCGCACTAAAAGATGCGCTATTAGTGCCGTCGGTTTTTGTTAGACGTTTTTTATCTTTTCCATTTAACTTAATGGAATACACATCTCTATTGATTGAACCATTTTCGGTTGATTGAAAATAAATAGTATTCTCTTTTTCGTTGAACCCATAGTAATTGGTCACTTCCCAATTGCCCTTAGTAACTTGGTTTAGCAACTTTCCATCTTTTGAATAATGATAAATATGGTTATAGCCGTCCTTTTCGCTTGTCCAGATAAAACTGTTATCTTTTAAAAATGTAAGGTCGAATGTGACATCGATATAGGCCTTGTCTTTTTCCTCTAAGACCAAGTCATAGCTCATTGCGTAGGTATCAATCATCCAAAGATCTAGTTCATTTTGGTGGCGATTCATATATTGCGCACTTAATACTTTTGGATCTTTGGTCCATTTTATTCTTGGGATGTAATAATCCGTATACGCTTTATCAACTTCTAAAGTTTGTGTTTTATTAGCATCTAAATCATATAGATGCAAAGACACTTTAGAATTGGCCTCACCTGCTTTAGGATACTTAAAAACTTGCTGCGTCTGGTATAAGCCAGAACCATAAACATCCATTGAAAATTCTGGTACTTCAGACTCATCAAAACGAATGTAAGCAATTAAATTGCTGTCCGCATTCCAGTCAAAAGCTCTAACAAAGCTGAACTCTTCTTCGTAAACCCAATCTGTAATGCCGTTTATAATTTTATTCTTTTCACCATCATCTGTAAGTTGCTTTACTTTACCTGATTCTAAATATTTCACATAAAGATTGTTTTCAAAACCATAAGCAATTTTTGATCCATCTGGTGATAATGTTGGCTCTTGTACCAAATCATCAGATACTTTGGTCAAGACTTTAGTTTTAAGATCGTAGACATAATACTCACCTAATCTTGAGCGCCTAAAAACAGGTACTTCGTTAGTCGTTAAAATTACCTTAGACTCATCATCGCTGAAACTGTAATCAAAAAAACCTTGGATTTCTGAAATTTCTTCAGAAGACACCAAAGTTTTCACTTTTTCTAAAGTCTTATAATCGTAAATATCTATTGTAGAAGTTCTGGTGTTCCTGTCGAAATTCAAAACTGAATATTGCTTTCCATTCTTCATTGAATGCAAGGCTTGCATGCCTTCTGTCCTAAATTCACCGCTCCAGATATCTTCGAGTGAAATCTGTTTGTCTTGACCATAAATTAAAGCAGTTGTTAAAAATCCTACTATTGCAGCGAAGTGTCTTATTCTCATTAAATTTTTATTTCATGCGTTAATATATATTGTTTTGCAACAGTCACATGGAACATCTAAATTATCATTCCGCTTTGTGAGTAATAATTAATGATAGATGTTTCATTATAGGCATGCCAAGTTTACTAAAAATTATGCAAAAAACAGGCATTATTAACAGTAAATCGGCAATAATGCTATATAATGCACACATTTTATGCCATTCTAAGTATCTTTGCTTTTTCAAAATCATTACCCTATGCCAAACGCAATTTCTGGCTTTTCAAAGCTTACAAAATCCGAAAAAATCGAGTGGCTTCTAGATGCTTATTTTTCTGATAAAGAAGCCGCAAGAACCTTGGTAAAGCAGTATTGGAATTCTGACGAAAAGCTTCAGAAACTTCATGATGAATTTATTGAAAATACCATAACCAATTATTATCTGCCTTTAGGAATAGCACCTAATTTTCTTATAAACAATAAGCTTTACACTATTCCAATGGCAATTGAAGAAAGTTCAGTTGTTGCAGCGGCAAGTAAGGCTGCAAAATTCTGGATGGATAGAGGTGGTTTTAAAGCTGAAGTGATCTCGACAGAAAAAATAGGTCAAGTCCATTTTACTTATAATGGTGATTTTGAAAGTCTTAAAACGTTTTTCGAGACTGTAAAACCTAGGTTAATCGCTTCTACTTCCGATATTACCAAGAATATGAAACGCAGAGGAGGCGGTATTTTAGATATTGAACTGAAGGACAAATCTAAAGATTTAGACAATTACTATCAATTACATGCCACGTTTGAAACGCTTGATGCAATGGGTGCAAATTTTATCAATTCTTGCCTAGAGCAATTTGCTAAAACATTTAAAAATGAGGCAACCAAGCTTAAAGGTGATTTAGATATTGTGATGAGTATTCTCTCTAACTATGTCCCTAATTGTTTGGTCAGGGCTGAAGTTTCTTGTCCTGTTTTAGAATTAAAAAGTAAAGACATTGCTAATCCCAAACTGTTTTCAGATAAATTTAAGCAAGCAGTTAACATCGCTGAAATTGAGCCCTACAGAGCAGTAACCCATAACAAAGGGATAATGAATGGTATTGACGCTGTTGTTTTGGCCACGGGAAATGATTTTAGAGCTGTTGAAGCTGGCGTACACGCTTTTGCGTCCCGAAACGGTAGATATTCGAGCTTAACACATTGTTCTATAAATGATGGTATTTTTAAATTTTGGATTGAAATTCCTCTAGCACTGGGAACTGTTGGCGGCTTAACAAGCTTACATCCATTAGTAAAGTTTTCTCTTGAAATGCTAGAAAAACCTTCTGCAAAAGACCTAATGCAAATTGTTGCTGTTGCTGGTTTGGCTCAAAATTTTGCAGCCTTAAAATCATTGACAACCACTGGTATACAAGAAGGACATATGAAAATGCACCTGATGAATATTTTGAATCAATTTGAAGCCACACCCGAAGAGAAAACGCAACTTATTGAATACTTTAAAACCAATGTTGTGACGCATAGTGCTGTGGCTGAGGCTATAAATAATATTAGAATAAATTAACTCATACTGGTGGCTGAGCGTAGTCTAAGCCCCATAAATTAAATATGCCCAAAGGTTACGTTTACATACTAGAGTGCAGCGATGGCACATATTACACAGGAAGTACAATCGATATTGAAAAACGTATTGCGCAGCATAATGATGGTAAAGGGTCTAACCACACCAAAAAAAGATTGCCCGTTGATTTGGTATATTTTGAAGAATTTCAAAGAATTGATGATGCATTTCGTAGAGAAAAACAAATTCAAGGTTGGAGCAGAGCTAAAAAAGAAGCTCTAATTAAAAATAATTTTGAATCATTAAAAAATCTATCAGAATGCAAGAATGATAGTCATTACAAATTGTGGCTTCGACTACGCTCAGCCACCGAAAACCGACTACGCTCAGCCACCGAAAACCGACTACGCTCAGCCACCGAAAA
>CAYVNR010000002.1:0-277711 GCA_964453045.1 uncultured Flavobacteriaceae bacterium | reverse complement strand
TAGAATATGGTCGTTCAACTCACCTATTGTTTAGACCAAAATTTTATGAGGCCTTTAAGAGTAAACAATGATAAAATTTGAAAACATCAACTTTTTTTCTCACCATTGGAAATTAAATCAGCAATAACTAGTGCAATTGAAACAATTACAAATACTATATAAAACCATTTGTCTATTTTCTGGGCGGCTAATTTTGCAAATGAATTTTCCGAAAAAGAGTGTTGAAATTCTATAATTGGCATCGATGCTATTATTATAAATGATCCAATCAAGTAAGACAATATACGCCTGTAAAAGTATTTAGGGTTTTTAAAAAGTACAAGGGAAAAAACCAAGACTCCAACTAGGAACGATACACTAAACAAATTAAACGGAAAATAAAGCAATATATATGTAGTAATCATTGCTGATAAACCAGCAATCGTAGATAGAGCAAGCCAATTATCACTTATTTTTTCCTTTATTGTGCGTTTTGGTGCAATATTAGAATTATTAGTTGAAATATAATTGATTTTATTTTTTATAATCTCTTCCCATTTTGCGCTTGAATTATTATATGTAATAATTACCCATCCGTTTTGCTCAAACTCCTCAACTGTTTCATTTTTAAGTTCTGAGTAAGCAGTTAAACCAATTATGTACTTAGGTTTACTTATAGAAGATCGTCTATTCAATTCTCGTAGTAATGAAAGGCCAGCTAGTCTTTTTGGCTTTTCTTCTTTTCTATTAGGAAGATTCAAGTCAAGAATCATCAAATCTATAGAGGGATTTGACAAAATTAGATTCATTGCATCAGCTTTATTTCTGGCAATCAAAAACTCCGTAAATATCTTTGTCTCATTAATTACAACTTTGATTTTATTTATTTTAATAACTGAATCATCTACAATTAAGATTATCATAGAGTAATTGTATTAATAAAGTTAAACAAGTGATCTTTCCAATCAGTCTGTCCTGATTTATAATAAATATATCCCATATATAATTCTGCATATTTTTCGGACAATTGATCGTCGAGTTGTTTAATCGATATTGAACCACCATCAAATTCATTATACTGGGTTACTACTAAAACTTTAGATTTCTTTTTATTTCTTTTCATTTCCCTTAGAATGTCTCTACCGCCAAAGTTTCTTGGTTTTCCAGAGAAATTACCTTGTTCTTGATCGTATGTAGGTATACTCATGTCTAATAATATAAAGTCAAAGTCTTCTTCAAAAATTTGTTTTATTCCACTTTGGTATGACTTTCTATGAATTAAAGAAATGCTCGGAAAGTTTTCAGATACATAATCTAAAATTTTATTAGCTTTGATTATATCATCTTCTATTAATAGTGCTTTCATACAATAAGGCCTTTTAATTCAAAATTAATTTTTACAATAAAATTATTTTTTACAATTTTAGGGCAAACTTCAAATTCGTCCCTCTCTAAATCAACTGATATACATTTGCAAATTTTCAGAAAACCTGAACCTTCTTCAAAACTACTATCAATTCCCTTCTTTTTATAGTCCTTAACATTCTTAATAATATTTTCAACTCTTTGCTTTAAGACTTTTTTATCCGTCAAATTAGAGATATTATTTTTAATATTAATTTCAATGGCATCATTAATCTGTTTGACATTTATATCTATTTTTAGTTCATTACCTAAATCTTTGTTTTTACTAACAATATTGTCAAAAATATTAATGAGCATGTCACCAAATGTTTCAAAATATTTACCCTTAAAGTTAGAACTGCATTTATAATTTGTTTCTACTGTAGCTATTTGTATTGAATTAGTGTGAATACTGTTTATATAATCCAAACTATTTTGAACAATCATATCTATAGGAAATTCTTCTATATATTGATTTTTAGATATATTAAACCATTTATTAATTTGAGAAATAATTAATTGTAAATCGGTTTTACAGCTAATAATGCTTTGCTCAATTTGATTAATTTGATCACTTTTTGTTACGCTTTTCGAAATATTGTTTTGTAAATCTTCTAACTCTTTTAGAAGTGCTGCTGATAGTTCCTTTGATATTTTTTCCCTTAAGGATGTTAAATTTTCACCTAGTCTTTCATATAACACATTAAAAGTTTCGTCTAAAAATAAGTTGTAGTCGTCAATTTTACCCATACGATTATGGTAAAGTGCATACATTTGATCTTGGCTATAATTAAAATCAAAAACTCCAGTTTCTTTTTCTTCTTGTTCTCCTCTGATACTAATCCATGAAAGTCCTTTTTCTATTAGAGTATCTATTTTCATGGAGAAATCTTTTAAAATATTTTGAATTGATAATTTGGAGTTTTCACTTATACTAAGGTTTTCATTCCAAAAATTTATTTCGGTATAATCATCACTTGAAGACTCCCGAGAACTTATTAAATCATATTTGTCAAAAACACTCCTCAAAACATTTGAAAAAGTACCATGACGAATCCTCATACTTAAAAAGCTTTTAAAGCCATAATCTTCATTGTTAATAAATTCTTGTCTAATCGTATTAAAAATATTTAAGAAATACGTAAATCTTATAACTGGAACCGTAACAGCATTTGGATCTGTTCTTGGATCTTTTTTTGTTAGATACACTGGTAATTCATCTTCTGGTATAGGTGTTTTTAAATAAAAAGTCACAACTATGCTTCCATCATCAACGTCTTCATTGAACTTTAGTGAGGAAATTGCAGAATAAGTTAAATCTGTTAACTCTAAATATCTTTCAAAGACTTCAGGCAGCTCGATGCCTAAGAGCTTTTCAATATTAATTACATCAACATATATTCGACTTTCATGAATTTGCAGCAGGCCTTTTCGTAAACTTGCTTCTTTAGTTAAAGCCATAATTTCAGTATTGTAATCCTCAACTTTTTTCTCATTTATTATTTTTAACTTGTTTAATATCCTAATTCTCTCGGACTCAAGCTCTTCAACTGAATTCAAAAAAGGCGAATCTTGTATATTATCTTTAGTACAAACCTTTTCAAGAAAATATATTAGCAATTTTGTATCAAACTTATCACTTAGCTCGAATATCTCTGATGGCGTTTTTAGGTCGTTATAAATTAAAAAATCAGCAATTCTATCGTAAATTGAGGACTGAGGTTGATTATAAATTTCAAATAGAATAGGTATAGATATGTCTCGGAACATTTCCTCACTTTCTGTTTTATTAAAAGCTATTATAAACTTATGATCAAAAAAGTGGTCGTATGCTACATTAGTTTTGAAAAAAGCCTGAACTATAAGATTAGAGACCTTTATTAAGTCATTTACTAAATAGTAGCATTTTAAACATGTTTTGTTATACCATGTTTCGATGAATTTGTATTCATTAATTAGTTCGGAAAAGTAAGCTTCAAAATTACTAAGTTCATTAATAGCTTCTTCGCCTTTATCTTGATTAATGAGTGCGCCAATTTTTAGTTTAAATTCGAAAAAATTCTCACTACTTGCTTGATTGCTATAATTATTAATAATATCCTTGAGAAGATGATGGGATTTATTTGCGATTTCTAGTTTTGCATACTTCTGTTTATTATCAAATAATGAATATGCATTATATCTAAAAGCCTTTCCTTTTAAGAATGTTAAATATCTTACTCCCTTTGGTCTAGTTAATTTGAATTCATTGTATAAAAACTCCAATAAAGGTGAAGAAAATTCAAAGTGGCAAATCTGATAATATTTATCAAGTAGTTTGTCTCTATTAATTACGTAATTATCATTTTTAAGCAAAATATTTATTATCAGTTCTATTATTTCAAATAACTCAGTATTTGTATTAATGTAATCTTCTAAATTTTTATTTGAGAAAATCATTGATTTAGCATAAAATATGTATAAATCAGAAAAATTTGGTTGTATTTGAAAAATAGAATTACAATCCGTAATTACTTTTTCATAGTTACCAACTAAATATAAATCTTGTATACTGAAGTAGATTTCACAGTCTTTCGATGTATTGAAATTATTATAATCATCATCAATTAGCAACGATAGTTTTTGCCAATATGGATCATTAAATGTCTTGGTAAACTTTAATACATTTTCAATTATTAAATTTCTTTCTTCATTTCTTATTGAATTTTCAAATAGTAGAAATGACAATAAATTTTTAAAACTATTGTATCTATCGATAATTGAAAAATCTGATTCAAAATAAGCTAAGAATATTAATTCACTTAAATTCTCTTCATATCTAACAGGATTTAATTTATAATCAATATAGTCTACTAGATATTGTGACTCTTTAGGATACTGTTTCTTATGCTGTTCAATACTGGAATCATATTGCCAATATGAAACATTTTTTTCTACTCTAAATCTAGAAAAATCTAAAATGATTATCAATTTTGAGGAGTTCTTATCAATAGGAAGTTCTTTGATTAACTCTTTATTAGCTGATGAATCACCACTTACCTCATTAAGAAATAGTTCAGTTTGCAAAGCGAATAAAGAGCAACATACATCCTCATCCAACTTATCTAATAATTCATATGATGCATCAAGATCCTTATTTAAGACAGCTATCTCGATGTAATCTTTAATAACCAAATATTCATTAATATGCTTAGAATACTTCTTTAAGATATCAAAGTACCAGGATAACTCAATTGCTAAAGATGTATCACTACTCCAATACCCTTCTATTTTACAAAGATCTTTTTCTGTTCTAGGTAGAGGATTATTATAAGCTAAATCAGTAAATTTTTTAGGTAACTTATTTAATATATATTCTCTTTGTTTTTGACTGTGTCTATATTTTATTGTCCCAATAAAATCATTTTGTTTTACTTGACCCCTTTTAACACTAGCTATAAACTTCCGCTTTTTATCTCTATCCATTTTTATAATCTGGACAATTAATTTTATTCATAAACTTTATACTTTATAAAAGATTCCTGTTTAAATGAACCTCTAGAATTTCAAATCCTAATAATATAGAGGAAAACATTAATAGAACTAATAAATTTAAGCTTTGACATTAGACATATTATTTTATAACCCAAGTACTTTTCAACAGTATATAAACATGCTGAATAAAAGGGCTTTTATACTTCTATCAAGCTTTTATCAGTTTTAATGAAAATTTTCACGATTAAAAAATCTGTTCTTAATATTAATGATATTTAAGTTCACAAATACTTAGACTACAGAATTATTTGTGTATGACACATATTGAATAGTAAAACTACGATTACAGGTTATTAATTAAGGGAATGGCTAAATATATAAAATTTTACAAGTAATGTATAATGTGTATTTAGAATTTTGTAAAAAACTTAAAAAAAGTCATCCCACATACATTTACTCACTCACTTTATCAATTAAATAAATAGGTGTTCGTCAACCGCAAAGCGACTTCATTAACTAAGAAGAGAAAAATAGAAAAGAAAAAAATAAAGAAAAGTAATAACTAACATGCGTTTTTAACCAAATCGAAGAACGAGCTTCAACGAAGCTTGAGAAGTCAAATATCTTTATAAGGCCAGAAATTCCATTTAAAATTATTCTTCACATAGACTTGAACTAATTCTTATTGAATTGAGCATTTTCCATGATTGATGATCGAATTCTTTAGGGCACATCTTAAAAAGTGGAACATAGTTTTTTGTGGCCATACAATAATAAATTTCTATGGCGACATTTATTTTAATCACTTTTCTTGTGGTAAATGCATCGTAGGTTGCTAGAGTCCCTATAAACTTTTGCGCATCGTTGATGGTATTTGTTTCTTTTATAGATACACGGGTTTTTGGAATTTTTATTGATTCATCTTCATTGACGACTTTCATTAATCCATCAAAATAAAGTTTTAAATTCTCCTCAAAAAAATCTGCTGTAGGCTGTTTCTTTAAGTTTATATCCCATGCAAAAGCCAAGGTCCAAAAGCCATTGCTATCACTTTTTTCCCAACCTTTTGCAAATCTGATATCTTCGTAGCCTTTGTAGTTGATTTTAGGAGCAAACCAAAAAGGTATTTCAATAATTTCTTTTCCCCAAGTACTATCTGCTTCTATAAGATTAACGTCATTGCTTTCTTGAGATGCGATAGAACAAAAGGTGCAAATTACTATTAGAGCAAGGATTAAGTTCTTCATTATATTAAATTCTTATAGTTGACGTGTCATTTCAATTTTTGGTTTTATTACTTTATAGATGCAAAATTTACTGTAAACCCAATATCACCTAAAATTGAATAATTTTTAGAAATGCCCTTAGTTCCTTTTGCCATATAGTTCATATTCACCATTATCAATCTAATAGTTAGATAGGTAATTTTTTATTCATACCCTTTAAATTAATTCATATTGAATTGAATATTTTATAAGGGTAATTTTCATATTTAAATGGGCTTACATCTTTATCAGAAACTTGTATTTCAGTAGGATAGACTTCTGCTTTTTGTATATTTTCAGGAAACCAAGGTCTATTAATAGTTGGGATAACGAATAATCCATATTCATCGCCTACAAACATTGAACTGCCATAATTATTTAAGCCATAGGTTGATTTTAACTTTGCTGCAAAATCTATTGGGTCTTCTACCGGAACCCCTATTTCGCTAATACATAACAAATCTGAAATGCTAAACTCACCATTTCTATCATTTTTAAGTGTATGTCTTGCTATGAGCTCACCAATATTACCTGAAGGATCTTTAAAATACATGGCATGAGCATCCCAGAAATCAAAATATTGTAAGTCATCGCCTGTGTTGTCATCTAATAATAAAGGTGTGCGCTCTAAAAGCCATTTTTTGGCCTTTTGATATTTATTAGAAGGGATATTTATGGCATAATGATAAAATGGTTCAATATTATTTTTTACTTCTTTGAACGTCAAAATAGATGCGCCTATTTTTATTTTAAATTGTGAACTGTTTTTCTCAAGGATTGGAAACTCTAAAATAGTTGAATAAAAATGAAGCTGTTCCTTTATTTTTGAAGTATAGAGTGTAATCTTTGTAAATCTTACTTTTCTTGAGTTACTCATTGTTGTAGCATTTTCACAGTAACTAAATGACTGGGCTGTTTTATGTAAGGCAATGAGTGCTGTAAATGAAAGTGTATGTTTTATAAATTTTTTTCTTTTCATTTTGAGCTATTGCTTAACTATTTTTTGAATTTCAACACCTAAACCTGTTTTAATCTTTAAATTGTAAACCCCACGATTTAAGCTTGAAATATTTAACTGATTATTGAATGCTTGGTTTGAAGCATTGAATTCTAGGACAAGTTTACCCAATGAATCATATAGCATTAACTTTTCTATGTTGGAAATGGACTTGATAGTTAAAATATCTGATGTTGGATTTGGATAAATAATACTTTTCTTAGGGCTAGTATTTTTTATAGAAAGCGTTGGGTCGTTTAAGTCGATTTTAACTATTTTGATGCCCCAATCTGATACATAAAGATACTTTTCGCCCGTATCAAAAGATTTTGCAGCTAAACTATTGGGGTATTCCATAAAATCATCGCTAGTAGCAATGGTTTCTGTTGATGGTGTAACTTCTAACGGGTCAAATCTAAACACACCAGCATTAGTTGCGTAATATATGTAGCCTTCAAATTTTATGATATCCCAAATAATAGTTTCTGACGGAGCAGAATAGACCAGTTCTTCTGGTGTTGCCAATAATAGGTTTTTGGTATAAATGTCCCCATTATCTAAACCAACATAAAGTATAAGGCCATCTATATGTAGAGATTTTGGTCTTGAAATACCATCAAAACTTAAATAAACACTAGATGTTAAAGGGATGGGCAATGATACATTTTCTCTAACTACATCAAATGAAGAATACTCTGTTCTATATAAAAAATTTGACCTGTAAGCCATGTCATTTTCTTTAATAGAAACATATCCTGAACCAGAAAATAAAAGCTCAGGATCAGAAGCTTCAGATATATTTAAACGATATAATGGTCCGTCCGTACCTAAAAAATAATGACCGCCAAAATAGATGTAATCTCCGTTTTTTGCTAAACCAGATGTAATTGGTGTGCCACCTAAATCAACCTCTGCTAAAATTTCTATACTCGGAAGTACTGCGGTTAAGTCTGTTCTTCTTACTTGTACCAACACGTCTCCATCTGAAAAACCAATATCCATATAATACAAATAATCATCTTCAATCAAAATTTTATCGGTGTAAGCACTGAAAAGATCAGTGATTTGAGCATTAATTTGAACGCTGCAAAAGAGCCATAAAAATGTAAGTCTTAGATAGTACTTTAACATAACAGTTAGGTTTACATGCTATACTAAAACTAGTTGCTTTAATGGGCAACTTCAAATTAAGTGTACAATAATACATTTGTGATGTATTAAATAAGGCTTGTGTCGTATTTTAAATCAATCTTCAAAGAAAAAGTGCGTTATTTAAATTATTGCCAAGGTCCATTTACTGTTACGTTTATAACGTTTCCTTCAGTGTCAATTCTATATAAACCACCTGCACCGCCTAGCCAGAAGTTTCCATTATTATCTTCAATCATGCTCATAATTGATATTGGGACATCATAATTTTTAAACGCTTTTCCATCAAAGCTATAGACACCATTACGTATTGTACAAATCCAAATAGTATTAGAATTATCGCTGTAAATTTCATAAACATCATCGTTATTGAAACCTGCAACATTTGGGAAGGACATTAATTTACCTTTTTCTAATTTGTTTACTCCACCTGTTCCAAACTTTTGTTCTGGATTTGAATTATCTTTTTCTGCTACTCTGCTACCAAGCCAGATATTGCCTTTTACGTCTTCTTCAATTTCTGTGACATTATTGGACAACAAGCCATCACTTTTTAGGTAATGTGCGAATGTTTTTCCATCGTATTTACAAACACCATAACCATCTCGTGCAAACCAGATATTACCTTTAGAATCTTCCTTTATATCAGTAATCCAATCTTTGGTATCTTCATTCACTTGTGTGTCTATTTCAGGATACGGAATTGATAATGAATTGAATGTATTGCCATCAAAAAAACAAATGCCATTCCAAGTGCCAATCCATAAAGTGCCTTTGCTATCAATAAGGAGATTGCTTATCATGTTACTGCACAATCCATCTTTTTCTGTGAGAACTGAAAAGATTCCATTATTGTATTTAACAATCCCTGAATCTGTACCAAACCATAAAACCTTATTATTATCTTCGACTATTGCTGTTACTCTATTAGAAGGCAATCCATTTTTAGTTGTCATATAAGTCAATGTTTGCCCATTAAGTTTGGCCACTCCATTTTCTATTGTACCAAACCATAGGTTTCCATTAGAATCTTCAAAAACTTTAACCACGTACCGTGCAATTTGATAAGAATCACTTTTCTGACTGGAAGTTTCATTTTTAAAATTACCAGTAGTTTCCTTTTCTTGTCCTTTGCAAGAATAGCTTATAATGGTGAATGTACTTAATACTAGTGCTATTTTAATGTGCGATAGTTTAAACCTAATTATCATTTCTGCTTTGTTCAGTGAATTGGACTTTTTTTGATACTAATTTATAGGTTTCACTTTTTCAAATAATTTTCCCTTATACGATTTCCCGATTGGTATTTTTTGTTCATTAATATAAATAATGCTACCGGTGAGTTTTTCTATATAATTTATATTGACAATATAAGACCTATGTGTCTGAATAAAGTTGTCTTGATTTAAATAACCTGCCCATTTTTTTAAAGAATCTATGAATGAAAGGCTTAAATCTTTAGAGACTACTGTAACATAATTTCTGTCGGATTGGACATAAATAATTGAGTTTAGCTTTATTTTGTGCAATATTTTATCAACATTGATAAAAACAAATTCATCATCTCTACTAATATCTTTTATGGATTGGTATTGTATGTTTTGAGGTAGGGCGTGCCTTGCTTCTATCTTATTGATTGCCTTTAAAAACCGTTCAAAGCTAAATGGTTTAACCAAATAGTCTATTATGGTATCATACTCAAAACTTTCTACTGCGTAGTTTGTATATGCAGTTGTGATGATTATCATGGGTGGATTTTGAAGCGTCTTTAAAAAGCTCATCCCCGAAATATTTGGCAAATTTATATCCAGGAATATAACATCAATACTATTGTTTTTGAGGATCGAGTTTGCCTTCAGCGCAGAATTATGAATTTCCAAGAGTTTTAATTCAGGGACTTTTTCAATATAACTTATTAGTAGTTCTTGTGCAGGAACTTCGTCCTCAATAATGATGCAATTCATTCCAGATTTATTTTTAGGTCCACTATAAATAAACTATTATCGGTATTTATATGTAGTTGATGGTTGTTTTTGTATAACAGTTTTAATCTTTGCTTCAAATTTTTTAATCCTATTTGCATAGAATCCTTTTGTTGCTGAAGATCGATGGGATTATATTCATTTTTACAAATAAAATGCAACATTCCGTTCTTGACGTTTAAGCTAATGTATATATCACTTAATTCGTCTTCCTTATAAATGGCATATTTAAAAGCATTTTCAATTAAATCAATTAAAATCAATGGAGCTATAGAATGATTGTAAGAATCAATGTCTTTTTTGTAGATGATCTTATTGATGCCTTCGGTACGAAGTTTTTGAAAGTCTAAATAATTTTCAATAAACACTATATCTTTTTCCATATCAACAAAAGTGTCGTCACTTTTATTTAAAACATATTTTAGATTATCCGATAACTTTAAAATCATCTCTGCAATTTCATCATTTTCTTTGACTGCTTTTGAATATATGGTATTTAAACTATTGAACAATACATGCGGATTTATTTGCGATTTCAAGAATTTTAATTCCAACTCCAGACGTTCACTATATACGTTTTCCAGTTCTTTTTGTTTTTCAAAAAACTGTATGACAACCCAAACCAACGACAGGAAGACAACAGGTAAAGCTATAAGCCACAAGTTATTGGACAGACAAACAGAAAGTTTACAATCTTCCCCAATTAAATAGTAACAGTAAAATGTTGTTGCGAAAAATAAAAGTCCAAAGTTTATAATTGCAAATAGTATATAATATTTTCTTTTGAAAAAGAAAGGCAACAATAACAGCTCGTTCAGATATGTGATGCTTCCAACCAATAATAATAAATCTGGTTCTATTTTTTCGTACCAATTTATGCCGAGTTCACTATAATGAGGTGGGTCGAATACAAATAAAACCACTATGTAAACAACCCAAAATATAGAATGGATGACTATTTTGAATACAGTTTTCTGAAACATGGAAACTAAATTAAATGTTCAAAATACATTAATTAAGATAAATGTATGAATGTAAATCTAGAAGGTATAGATTTTAGTTTTGTAAGTATTTAAATAGTTTGTTTTACAAGCCTCTAACATTTTACCCACTACTCCACTCTAACGAAAAAGAATGTTTAGCTCGCACCACACTTATTTAATAAATAAGTGCTCGTGAAACGCAAAGCGGTTTTATTAACATTGTAGAAGAAGCTTTTGAAATAAAATTTTTCAAAAACCGTAGACTACTATAGCTTCTAGCATTTCAATTAATTTTAAATGCATTTACGTCAATACCTATTGGATGTGGATACTATTTTTATAGAAACAAAAAATAATTATGGACAGCACAAATAAAATCATTTTTGAGTATCACGATATCACTGCAAGTGATACTTTAGAAAACTACACACAAGATAAACTGGAAACCCTATTTACACGATTCGATTTTGTAATAAGGGCAGATGTATTCTTTAAAAAAGAAAATACAACGTCTGATGACACCGGAATGAAATGTGGTATTAGACTAAGTGCACCAGGACCTCGCCTATTTGCTGAGTCGTCCCACAATACATTTCAAGATGCTGTAGATGAATCGATTAACGAGTTAACAAGACAGCTGCAAAAGCGAAAAGAAACCATGAAATCTTATCAATAAATTATGGCTACAAATACAAAACACAACCTTATCAATTGCTATTATGCTGGCGGTTCGGAATTCGGCAACCAGTTAGAGGCATTTTTAGAAGCATCAGACAAGAACATTTTGCCCATTGACATTACCAAATCCATGCCGTCCGATACACAATGGCACGATATGGCAAAACGATTGGGAGTAAGTCTTAAAAGCTTTTTAAATACCGAACGGGTTGACGAATTTGATGAAAAAGATTCTTATTCTGAAGAAAGCTTAGTGAAGATTATAAATAAAAATCCTGAAGCTTTTATCGGAGCCATTGTAATGGAGAGTGATAGAATTGCCCACATAACTAGATATACTGAACTTTTAGAGTTTTATGATGTAGATTCTGCTGGCTTAGAAAAAACGTTTCACCATCAAGAGACAACAACTAAGTCACAAACCAAGGATGATGATTTCGTTTAATACTGAACACAAGATTCAATAGTACTAGTCAAAGCACAACATTTATAGTTGTGCTTTTGTATAATCTAGGTTTGCTTATTAAAACAAAAACAGAAGGCACAACAAATTGCCGTACCTTCCTTTCACTAACTATTGACTCAATCAATCAAATCAAAGTCTTTATATCAATTATCTTTTTTATAGTTTACCATCCAGCTAACGTTGTATTGGTCCGAGCATCTACCGTAGCAGGCATTCCAAGGCATATCCTGAAATGGTGTATGTACAGTACCTCCTTCGCTCAGTTTAGAAAACACCTCTTTGGCCTTTTCCTTTGAGTCTAAATCAACACTGATATTGATATTTGTACCATTGGTCAGTGGTGTATCTGGCGAAGCATCATAGGCTAAAAGGTGCATTCCATCTCCCTTTAGTTCCGCGTGTTGCAACTTTGTACGATAATGTTCAGGGATGTCAATATTGGTGCCCTCATAAGTCTGCTCATTTATGATCGAACCCCCTAGAATAGATTTATAAAACTGAAGTGCATTCTTGCATTCTCCTTTGAATGCCAAATAAGGCTGGACTTTCATGAAATATATGTTTTTAATTAATTATTTCACAAAGCTAAAGGACGTAGAAGACTACTTTTAACTCTAAAAATTAAATTATTAAAACAAATGAAATCTACATCCCACGTTTCCTCAAATCTTTTTCAACAGTACTCATAACCCATTTGGTCAGTTTTCTAGATACTTTACCGATAACCAGACCACGGGATAGCCACCAAAAAAATCCTGAGAATTTTGAGTTCAGCTCTGCTTTTAAAATGGCTTTTACTCTATTTTTAATTGGTTTTTCAAGTTTTTTAAAGGCTTTAGAATCAAACTTCGGGAACTCTTGTATAGGGTAACGTGTTGGGTTTGGGTCGTCATCGGGATCTAACTTACTGACATCTGGTATAATGGGCATATAGGTTTTTCCGTCCACTACCCTACTGAATGCCTCAACGGCTGCGTCGTCCACACCATAAAACAAATTATCCTTATCCTTGGGATTGCACTCCGCAAAGAACACTCCTCTTAAAAAGTTTCTGGCATTTTTACGGCCTAAAAAGAAATCGTGCTTTCTAAATTCTATGTCCAAAAATCCCCCAAAACCACCGATACCTCCTGTCGCCAATGGTGGATGATCCACTTCCTCATCAACCTGACCTAATTTTAGTTTCCTTGGAAAGGCCATAATTTTGAATACTCCAGAACCAAAAGTATCACTTTGTTTATTCCTAGCTTGATTTAATATCGTTGGCACCAAATTGCCCACAATATCCATAATACTGGTTTTTTCATAATCTGGTGTCGGATTAATGATTTCATCTTCAAAATTCGGAAATGGGTCTATAAGTATGGTTCCATATTTTGGATTGTTAACGTCTTCTGGCCCATGATTGTCCTCTAAACAACGTAAAACTTCATCAAAAGGTTCATTATTTATCGTTCCACCATCTACGGCAGTAAACTGAAAACTATTGCCCAAGTCCTTTTCGAACTCTAAATCCATATGTGCTGTAAAAGCTTTTCGTTTCTTTAAGTTGTTTTGCACATAATCCATAGGAAATTCAGTATCAAAATAACGAGGAGCCAACCCCACAGGAAACGCTCCTGTAGCTTTTGTCACTTTAATTAAGAAATCTCTATTGGATGCACCATCTAAAGCTTGGGATAGTGGCCTAAACGGTAAGTACTCTCCTTTATCTTTTGTTTCATCATAGCTGACCTTAAAATGTGCAACAATATCGTGATTGCTAATACGATGGCCAGGAGTAGAATCGAGAAACTTAGATTGAATTCGACTTAACTTAACCTTATAGTCCAATGGTCTTAAACTTGTTACGGTCAGTAATATTCGTAAATCCTTAGAGATGTAACTCGGAAAATTATCTATACTGGCAGTATCTGATAATTGTTCAAAAACCTTTTCGGCGATATTGTCAATGGGTTTAGAATTGAGTAATGACGGAGCTCCTTTTTTGTCATCGAGATCAGAATTAGACAACATCTTCTTAAAAGTGGTTTCACCACTCTTACTTCCATCATAAAGACCATCATCGTCATCTAAGAACACCCAGCTATCATAAAGAATGTTTCCGGTTTTAGTATGGGCAACTTCAGTAACAGGCTTAAGATGACCATCAGTAAGTGCCAAAGCGGTAATCATACTTACCATTCCTCCAGCAGAAGCCCCGCCAATAGCATCAATAATGACGTTATGATTCGGAATGCTATGATTTAAATTTTCCTGCTTTGCCTTTTCCCATTCCGATAAAGCTTCAAGAATGTAGTCCATAAATCCAGCTGTGTAGGCTCCGGCAGAAACAGCTCCAGCCATAGTTAGCCCTAGGTGAAATGTATTTTTTGTGTCGCTCATAATATAATTGATTACCCCAATACCATTATTTTGAATATCGGAATGTGACAATCAACAAAAATCAATAACAAGGAATTATTAAGGGATAGCTAAAGGTAAAATTTTTATGAAATATATGAGCATAAAAAAACCTTGAATATGTTTTATTCAAGGTTTTGCAATTATTATGTCTATAAATCTATTTAGCAGGCTCTGCAGGTTTAGACAATACAATATCTTTATGGGCTATAAGAATGCCATTTTCTTTTTTCGTTTTTAGAATTCTATCCGTTTGATTTTTTTTCGCCAGACGTTTTCTGCAACGCTTGGTCAACAACGGGTCATCATCGAAAACAAAAGAGTATAATTCATATTCTCGCATTGAAGGCGCCTTAATCAAAGGAAATATTTGTTGTAATTGATTGTAACGTCTATCATTCCCTGGCACAAATGTATGAATGGTATATCTCCCTTCAGCATCCGTCTTAACCCAACTTCTATGTAATACATAACGGTCGTCTCCTGCTCGCCTCAAATCGAAATCTCCGTCTTCATCTGCTTGTTCTATGTAAATGATAACATCCTTAGCAGGAGTTATACCATCACTTTGATAAACAATACCTGTTAATTTTAACTTGTTGGTCTTAGATCTGTATTCTGGAATCGTGTCTGTATGGCTAATTAGAGCCTCATCCCTATCGTGTATAGGACTGTTTTGCGCAGAGACTGGGTTAATCGCACTGTAAAAACATATTAAACAGAGAGCTATAATAAGATTTTTCATGAGCTTAAAGATTTGGATTCGACCAAATTTCTTTTAAAAAATCCCATAATCCTTAAAAATCTCATAAAGTCCTGATTTTTACGACTAAACGAAAAGAATAACCAAATTCTTCGACGAATAACTTAACTATTTATATCAAAATATTTAGTAACGTTGAAGATTACATAATGAAGCACAATACATATTCTATTCGATTTTTTATGAAATAACAATCATTTTCCCAACCCATAAATTCATTTTTAGGGCAAATTTTTATCCAATTTTTGTTAAAATTTTCATTAAAAAATGCGAAAATAGCAACATGTATTTCGTCGATTAAATACGCACTTAATCCAGTAATTACGCAGTTTGTCTAATTTTTTAGCACTTAAAGTGTTAAAATTTTTTAAATAAAAATGCTAAAATTTTGTTGTTTTTCATATAAAATTATATAGATTTGTCTTCATTAGACCAAATCTAAAACCAAAAACATGAAAACTAAACTTACTTTATTTGGCGCAATTTTTTTCATAATGATGAGCATGGGGCATGCTCAAGAAACAAAAATTGTAAAAAAGAAAAAGAACCACTCTGAAAGTATTATTACAGGTAAGGTAAACATCTCTAAATATCATAGCCGCGATCAATTAGATGCTATGACTAAAGGGAAACTATTAGATCTTTATATAGAACGTATTGAGGTTATAGTTAATATTCTTCCAAATATTGCTTTTGCAACTAAGCCAGGTATTACGATGGAGAACTTAGGAATTCCTGAAACAAAGGAAAATAAAAAGGCTTTAGAAGCTAATAAAGAAGCTTCAGGAGAGTACTTTGATAGTACCGTTGAGTTTCAGACAAAAATATTACCATATTCTGATACCAACGATCTTATAGCAGCAATCTTATTCTACGAAGCGACATTAAAATCGTTACACACTTACAACGATTTTAAAGAGGATTAGTATAGACTTTTTGAGCATATATATTTAGTTATCCATGCATTTGGTTGACCCTAATTGGTACTGCCTAAAATTAAGTATTTGATTTACAGCACATTAATTATACCTGCAAAATTTGGGCTAAAAAATATTTTTTTGTAGGAAAAATATTTTTTTTTGTAATAAATTGTGTATTTCGTCGATATTTTTTGTGTTTCATAGGTTGAATCCCTATGTTTGATACTCATAGACCTAACTATTTTTTAACCTGAAATAATTGAATTAACTACTATGAAAAATCTTATTCAAACCGCTCTTATAACCTTGTTGGTGCTAAGCAACTGCTTTGCTCAACAAGAAAAAGGAATAATTGGTTACGACAATTGGTTAAATACCTGGACAGAATTTAAACCAAGTACTACTGAGTACGGTGAACCCACCCAAATTTTAAGTGGCAATATCTCTAAGGATACCAGATTACTAAAAAGAGATGTCTATCTCCTTTTAGGCGATGTTTTTGTTACAGATAGTGCTACGATAACTATTGAGCCCGGAACTGTAATTATGGGCGACTTTAAAACTAAAGGGTCGCTTACAATTAGCAGTGGTTCTAGAATCATTGCAAAAGGAACACAAACCGACCCCATTGTATTTACTTCCAGTAGAGGAAGCAAAAAGCAAGGTGATTGGGGCGGACTGTTTATCTTAGGTGATGCACCATTAAATATCTTTGGGCAAGTATCTGCATTAAATTACGGATTAAAATCATCGTCCACTGAAAGTATTACTTATGGTGGCGATAATATTGAAAATGATTCAGGGATTTTAAGATACCTTCGAATTGAATTTGCTGGTAAAAGAACCAAAGGCTATGGCTATTTCAATGGTCTTACACTGGCCGGTGTAGGTAATAAAACTATAGTTGAAAATGTAATGGTTAGCTACTGCGCAGGGAATTCATTTAACATCTTAGGCGGAACGCCAATTTTAGAACGTGTAATTTCATATAGATCAAGCAGGAATGATTATGAATTCAATTATGGTGCACAATGCCAATTGATTAATTCACTTGCTGTAAGATCACCATATATTTCTAGTGCAGATGGCTCACGTTGCCTCGTTGTTAAATCTTATGAAATAAAGGAAGAAGCAGATACGACTAAAAAGCAAACGTTTGTAAACGCAGAGAATTTAACTCTGGTGAATATTTCTGAAGATATAAAGTCAGATATAAAAGTGGGGTTGGTTCAAGAAGCTATATATATTGGTGCAGACACTTCTTTTTCAATAAACAAAAGTGTGATTTCGGGTTTTTATCCAGCAGTAATTTTGGATAATAAAATTATTCTGAATAATGAAAATCTAGAAAAAATAAGATTTACAAGAACATATTTTAACAACTGTAAAGGAAATATTTACAGAAGTGGCTACACCAATAACGATGATTTAGAAAGCTGGTACGGCAGTAGAGCATTCGATAATTTATATTCTAGAGGCTCAGATGCCGAAACGTTTATTGATGCCAAAAGTACAAGGAATCCAGATTTTAGATTACAGGTAAATAGAATTATTGCATCTAATGATTTTATAGACGATGATGATGACAATGACGATTAAATGTGATACAACAGCAAAGGTTTTAATTTATTCATTAAAATAGAAACATCCAAAGGCTTATAGATTAAATAATTACAATTCATATAAAATGTTTCCCCTAACTAAACCAAAAATAATTCTTATTGGAATTTGCCTCATGGCTTTTGCCTTGCAATACCGGGCAAATGCACAGTTGGTTATTGGTGCCCCTAACCTTGGTTTTAGTCAAGCATGCGCGAGTGATTCTTTTAATTCTTACAGTACATCATTTATATTTACACCAGAATCTGCCATAAATGCCTCAAATGTATTTTCCATAGAACTATCTGACGCAAACGGGGATTTTTCAAACTCAACAATAATATATACATCGTCACCTGGTTCGGTAACAAGCTCACCAGCCACGTTGAACTTTTCAATTCCTGAAACTACCGCAGGCGAAAATTATAGAATTCGTATTAAAAGTAGTTCTCCTGTTGCGACCAGTTCGCCATCAACCGCATTTGCTGCTTATTATAAATTGCAGGATTCCCCATTTACAATAAATAATCTGGTATCTACAGGAGCTTATTGTATCGGTGGGAGTTACTTGCTTACTATAGATAATCCTGGGACTGGCAATAATGATTCGCCACTTAATTACCCTTCGCTCACATTTAATTGGTATAGAGAAACCGGTCCAACAACATCAGTATTTGTTGCAGAGGGCACTACCCTATCCGTTAGTGAAGAAGGTACTTTTTTTGTTGAAACAAACTATGGTAGCTGTACATCGAACTCATTTTCTAATCGTGTTACAATAAGCGAGGCCAGTGCTTCGGGAGAAGCCGATGCTACAATTTTCTCAAGCTTAGGGAATCCCTATTGTCCCGAGCAAGGTTTAACAACACTTAATACCATAGGCGGTAACAGTTACCAATGGTTTAAGGACGGAAATGAAATACCAGATGCTACCAGCCAAATGTATCAAACAGATGAGTCTGGTACGTTTTCCGTTATTGTAGATTTAGGTGATTGTTCTGCTTCAGGCTCTATAGAACTGGTAAGCGAGCTTTTTGAAAGTAGTATCAATGTTGATGAAAACAACAACATGCTCGAAGGTGAGACATTAAACGTCATAGTAACCACCACAGCTATTAATCCTGAATTTAATTGGTTTTACAATGGCCAATTGATGATCGATGTAACTGGTGACACTTTTGAGGCCTTTGAATTTGGTGATTACGAAGTTATTATTACGGAAACAACAGGTTGTGAAGGTTCAAGATCTTACCAATTTTCTATAGAACAAGGTGTAGATCCATTTCCAGATGTGGATAAAATACCAAATGTTATTAGTCCCAATGGTGATTTTACCAATGATACATGGGTACTCCCCTTGCGTTACACAACTGGGACCAACACGGAAATTGTAATTCTAAATGAACAAGGTAAAGTCGTTTTTCAAACTGTAGATTATCAAAATAACTGGCCAGAGGACGATTTAAACCTTACTAGCGTCAACCAGCTGTTTTATTACATTATCACAACTTCAGATGGCAAAACCAAAAAAGGATCAATAACCATTATTAAATAAGATGAAAACACTCCTCCTTATCATCATATTTTTATGCTTCTCGATACAGCTTGTCTGGTCGCAGGAAGATGATGGTGTGGTTTCTTTTGATTTACCAATACGAAATTCTTTGGTTTTTAACCGTTTTGCCATAAACCCAACATTCACTTTCGTTAGAGAGCAACAAAAATATATAAGTTTTAGTAATAAACGTGAGTGGGTACAATTCGATAATGCACCAGAAACATTTGTGGGTAGTTTTTCTGGACGCTTTTCTGAAAATATTGGTGCCGGTGTGGCTGCTTTTCAACAAAATTATGGAGTCTTAACAACATTTGGTGGTTTACTGAATTTCGCCTACAATGTAAAGCTTAGACAAGATAACAACCTTACTTTTGGGCTTAATGTTGGCGCTTACAAGAGTGGTGTCAATACTTCCAATGTAGTCACAAATTTTGACGATCCTTCATTACAGAATGTGCCAGAGAACTTTTTATTAACTGTAAATCCAGGGATAAACTACGGAACAAGATTTCTAGATTTCGGTGTATCTATAAACAACCTTGTGCTCTATAATTTTGAAACTTCTGAAATGATTCAAGATGACCCAAGACAAAGTATTCAAGCGCACGTTATGCATACAGGCTTTTTCAATGGCCAAGGTTTTTTTGAAAAAACTAAATTTTCAGGATTACTAATGTCTGAGTTTAGAGAAGATGAAACCATTGTTTCGGGATTGGCTTCACTTAATGTGCCAAGAGGAATTTGGTTGCAAATTGGTTATAATAGTCGGTTTGGTGCTTCAGGCGGATTAGGATTAAACATCACAAAAAATATTGCTTTAGAATATAATGTAGAAAAGGCCATAGGAGAAATGGTTGAGTTTGGATCATCTCACGAAATCACATTGGCATACCGATTTATTACCAGAAAAAATTACGACTACAGCGGTGACGAAAAAGTAAGTGGACTGTTCACTAAAAAAAGAAAAAAGCCTATTGTTAAAGCTTCAGATGAAGAACTTGCTGGTATAAGGGAACGTGCCGCAGAGCGAAGAGCTCAAGCAGAGTTGGATAAAGAAGCAGCACTTAAAGCTCAAAAAGAAGCAGAAGCCAATGCGCTTGCCGAGGCAAAAGAAAAAGCACAACAAGAAGCGGAAGCTAAAGCCAAACAATTAGCTGAGGAACGCGCTAGAAAAGAAGCAGAAGCAGAGGCAAAACTCATAGCCGAGCAAGAAGCTAAGGAAAAAGCGGAAGCAGAAGCAAAAGAAAAAGCAGCGAACAGAGCCAGATTATTGGCTGAGAAAAAAGCAAAAGACGAAGCAGAAGCTGAAGCGAAACGATTAGCTGAACAGAAGGCTAAACAAGAAGCCGAAGCAAAGGCTAAGGCTTTAGCAGATAAGTTAGCAAAAGAAGAGGCTGTAGCAAAAGCCCAGTTACTTGCCAATCAAAAAGCTAAGGAAGAAGCAGCATTACGCGCAAGACAATTGGCAGAACAAAAAGCAAAAGAAGAGGCTGAGGCAAAGGCTTTGGCAGAAGAACAAGCGCGAGAAACTGCCAAAGAAAAAGCAAGATTACTTGCTGAGCAAAAGGCCAAAGATGAAGCCGAAGCTAAAGCTAAGGAATTAGCTGAACAAAAAGCACGTGAGGAAGCTGAAGCTAGACAATTGGCAGAGAAAAAAGCACAAGATGCAGCAGCGGAAAACGCAAGGCTACTCGCTGAACAGAAGGCAAAAGATGATGCTAAGGCTAAAGCAGAATTGATAGAAAACCCTAAAGATGAATTAGGGAAAACGATGCTAGAACTTACTAAAGAAGCGGATAGCACAGAAACAAAACAAAAAGAATTACTGAAAAAGTTCGATGATATCGTAGAAATTAAGAATAAAGATCTTAAAGACTTAAAAGAAGAAAATGATCTTAGCGAACAAGGTATTGCAGTGCAGCCTAGACCATTTAAGAGTGTAACGGCAGAAAACAATAAGTTAAACGCCATAAAAGCTGATTTAGATGATATTATTGAAGAAAGAAGTGAAAAAATAGATGAGCTTAAATCATTGTACGAACAACGAACTAGGATCAAAACGACAGAGCTTGATGAAGTTAATCTTTTCTACAAGAAAAAAATTAAGCGTCTTACAGAAGAGCAAGCTAAGAGCATTAAAGTAAAAGAAGATCTTGAAGTTAAGCTAGAAGCCATTAGGGTTGCTACAGAATTCGAAAAAAGAAGGCGCATTAAGCGTGCTGCTTATAATAATGAAGATGATAGATACGCTCAAGATAGAGCTATGCTGCAAAACATAAAACGTACCACAAGACCTGTAGATACTCCATATACATCAGAAGATTTTGATTTCGGAGAAAAGCAAAATGATAATATTAAAATCTTAAAGAATGTAAAGAATGCCGAAAGTGGGTACTATCTAATTATTGCAGTACATAGTGATATTAAGAAACGAAATGATTTTGTGACCAAAGTAGTAGCTTCTGGACGTGTAGATGTAGATTTTTTCTACGATGTTAACACCAGTAAGTACTATATATACTATAACAAATTTGACAGTATTAATGCTGCAAATAAGATTATGGAGACTAAAGGAGACAAACCGTATAATATAAACATGACCCTCGTGAAAATAGAAAATTAAAATAAGTTAAGCCGTTCTTCACTATGTCATTGCCCCACAAGACATAGTGCGGAAGTAAATCAAAACATCATGAAAAAACCTACTTTTTCAAGAGTTCTAACTATTGCAGTGATGATATGTATTGGTCTAGTATCATCTGCGCAAAATTATGTACCATTCACTCCAAGATTCAATCAGGATCTAAAAGGAGATATTGTGTTAATAGGTAATAACATTCTAGGGCCAGATAACAATGCCTTTAACGACGGAACCGTTTACAATCACAATGTCAATATGCAATATATTGATATTGATGCAGATCCGACCACATTCAGTTCTTCTAGTGCAGATTTAGAAATTTCCAATCCAAATTGCTACCGAATTATTTATGCAGGCTTATATTGGGGAGCTGTAAATCCGGGAGACGAACCTATTACTGAAGTAAAGTTAAGAGGTCCATCTGGTGGTTATAATGATATTACTGGAACCATAATATACGATGCAGATGGCACTACAGTAGATGGTGGAGATAGTTTTTCTTATGCTTGCTTTGCCGATGTAACAAATATTGTTACGAGTTTTGGCTCTGGTGCAGATCTAGGGACTTACACAGTTGCGAATGTATCTTCTGGTTTAGGGGAAACAGCAAATTTCAATCCTTATAATGGTACAGGACAATCTGCAGGATGGTCTCTTTTTATTGTATATGAAGACCCTACACTTCCTGGAAAGTCCATAACAAGTTTTGATGGTTTTAGTGCTATTAGTGTTCCTGGTAACAATCCAAATTTAGATATTCCTGTTGATGGTTTTAGAACTGTTCCTGCTCCTGCTCCTGTAAGAGCAAATTTTGCTTTTGCAACACTTGAGGGAGACAGTCCTATTTTGGGAGATCGTCTAAGGTTAAATGGGGTTAGCTTATCTACAACAGATCGGCCTGTATCCAACTTCTTTAACAGTTCGGTGACACGATTAGATGCCACTCCTGTTAATAACAGAGTCCCCAACAGTACAAATACTTTAGGGTTTGATACAGGTACTATAACGATTCCCAATCCAGGAAATTCGGTTATTGCCAATGATGCTACATCTGGTACCATTAGATTAGAAACCAGTGGTGACACCTACTTTCCCTACTTTTTTGCCTTTGCTGTTGAAATCATAGAACCGAATATTGTACTTACCAAAATTGTTGAAGATGACTTAGGAAATAATATTGGTGGGGAGACTGTGGATTTAGGAGCTTCTTTAAATTACGTGATCGGTTTTCAAAATACAGGGAATGATAATGCTACGAGTTTTCAAATAAGAGATATTCTACCAATAAACATAATTTTTGATTACCCTTCGGATTTAATATTACCACCCGGAGTTACAGTAAATAGTTATGATCCCTTAACTCGCGAGCTTATTTTTGACATCGACAATTCGCTTGTTGAAGAAAATGATCCAGTATACGAAATAAGAATTGAAGTGCAGGTCGTTGATACTTGCAGCGAATTGGCAGATGCATGTTCTAATATCATAAACAATCAGGCTTATGCCACCTATAGTGGTTTTTTCAATCCTACATTTCAAATTACGGATGATCCAAGTTTAAACAGTAATACCGGTTGTTTGTTTACTCCACAAGCTACTAACTTTTTAGCTGATTTGGATTGTGAGTTCATTGAGGAAATTATACTCTGTGGCGATACGGTTGAATTAACTGCGGCAGATGGCTATGACTCTTATACTTGGTCAACAAGCCCTACAGGAACACCGGTAATAGGTAACACACAAACCATAACGGTTGATGCTACTGGAACATATTACTCATTCAATAATGCCATTGCACCGTGTCAATCTATTGAACAGCAATACCAAGTAGAGCTGTTTGGTGGTGACGTGGAGAATCCTGTGATACCCTATGCAGATGAAGTCGTTACTTGCCCTAACGATGGAAAACTATTGCCAAATATATTTTTATGTGGCGCTAATGATTCAAGACTGATAGAGACGAATATTGCCAACAGTACATCAATAATTTGGGAACAATTGGATGAATCTAGCTGTGCTGCGGTTTCCGATCCAGATTGTGCGAATGAAGAAGATACTTGTGTTTGGAATGAAGTTACAACAGGATCTGATTTTTTGGCGGATACCTCTGGTCAGTTCAGGTTAACAATCAATTATCCTGGTGGGTGTTTTAATCAATTCTATTTCAATGTTTATCAAAATCTACTGATACCCACTGTTGTTGCAACAGATATTATTTGTACAACAAATGGTAGCATTACGGTAAATGATGTGCCATCTGGCTATGAGTATAGTATTGATGGTACAAACTACCAAACAAGCAATATATTCACGGTTACAACCCCAGGAACATATTCCGTGTTTGTAAGACAAATTGGCGTACCAACAAATCCTTGTATTTTCTCAGTTCCTGATGTTTTGATTAGAGATAGAGACTTTACTGTAACATCTACGATTTCGCAACCTTTGTGTTTTGGTGATAAAGGAAGCATTCAATTGGCTGCAAATGATGTTGACCCGCAATATACATTTACACTTAGCGAAGGAGGAACTCTCGTAAATACCGTTGGCCCAATTGTAGATAACACCTATATTTTTGAAAACTTAAATGTAGGAACATATACCGCAACTGTTGAAACCGAAAACGGATGTCTATATTCTGAAGATATAACTATAGTCGAGCCACCATTGCTAACTGTTAACGCCGCTTTAACCATACCTTTAAACTGTACGGACGGGGAGATTACCATTTATCCAGAAGGTGGTACTCCACCCTACTTTTATTTTATAAACGGTTCTACAGATTTTCAAACCGTGCCAGAAATCGTAGTTACTGCGCCAGGTACATTTGATATAACCGTTTTAGATTCTAACAACTGTAGCGCAAGCACAACAATCACTGTAGATGATATTCCAGAACCAGAATTCAATGTTACTTCAACGGATATTTTATGTGGTGGCACTGGTGATACAGGTACAATTACAATCAATGTTACCAATGCAAACGGAAACACTATTGAATACAGTATTGATGGCGGATCTACATACACCAACTCAAATGTATTTACAGGACTTACAGCTGGAGATTATGATGTGGTTTTACAATATACATTAGGAGCATCAGTTTGTACAACCAATCCCCAAACGGTTACAATTATTGAAAACACTGCTATTTCAGGAACTGCCGAATTATCTGCTCCTTTCACCTGTAATACCAATGGAACTATTACGGTAACTAACGTTATTGGTGGCAATCCACCTTACGAATATAGTATTGATGGTACAACTTTTCAGCCAGGTAATACATTTACTGATTTAACCCAAGGTACATATACAATCACTATCAGAGATGACAATGATTGTACTGCTGTTACAAACGAAATTGTTATTGGGGCACTAAATCCACCTTCAGATTTAGAGTTCACAAATACAGCGGTTACTTGTCCTGCATTGACAAGCGATGTGACGATATCTAGTGTAGTTGGAGGCACAGGTACAATAGAATATCAGATTATCGCTCCAGCTTCAGCTGCAACACCATACCAAACGTCTAATGTATTTACAGGGTTAGTTCCGGATACCTATACATTTCAAGTAAGAGATGAAAATGATTGTATTTATAGCGAATCTTATACAGTAGACCCAATCCCAACTCCAACGGTAAATGTAGTATTAACAGAAGGATTGGATTGTACGGCAACACCGGATGCTGAATTCACGGGTACCATAACTGGTACTGCACCTTATACCTATGCAGTATCCATTAATGGTGGTACTTATTCATCATTAGGTGCGACTCCAGCAACTTTTACGTATAATACCTCAACCGCAGGCACATATCAATTTCAAATTACTGATGCTAATGGCTGTACGGCAGAATCATCTGTTATAACTGTTAATCCTATTGCTCCCCCTGCGTTTAGTACCGTTATAGAAAGTCAGCCTATTTTATGTAATGGTGATGCTAATGGGGCAATAGATATTACTATTGACGATACAGTTGGTACTCCTCCGTTCACAATAAATATAACTAACGATACTACAGGTACGGATTATGGCACACAGACTACTAGCTTACCAGCAGGAAATTATACCATAACTATAACTGATGCCAATTCATGTTCTGCAACAGAAAATATTACAATTTCTCAGCCTGATCCAATTATATTTGATTTAAGCAAAGTAGATATTACATGTAACAATCCTGGAGGTTCTTCATTAGGTTCAATTACTGTTGAAAATGTTTCAGGTGGCACGGCACCATTTACATATTTCATTTCAAATAATTTTGGTGATACTATTATAGGTAATCCGTACAATGCAGCATCTAATGAAGACCATACCTTCAATATTATCAATTTCGGTATATATACAATTAACGTAGTTGATGCTAATGGATGTAGCTTATCGCAACAAATTACAATAGCGTCTCCTCCATCAGATTTAGATATCAATGTCAATATTGCTATCCCAGATTGTACTGTAGGTGGTACAGCAGAGGTTACAGCAATATCGGCTGTTGGTAGTGGTAGTTATGAATTCGGGATTTTAGAATTCAACACCATTCCTTATACATCAACATATCTTCCGCCAGATACACCAGGAGGTAATGTAAGAACGTTTACCAATCTTGTACCTGGAGTGATATATACCTTTGTGGTACACGATTTGGTAACAGATTGTTATTATGTAAAGTCTGCTGATGCGGCCATAGATCCTGCTTCGACATTAACATCTACTGTTGATCCAAACAACGTATCTTGTTTAGGAGCCGATGATGGAAGTGTAACCTTTACTATTGACAACTTCGATAGCACTACTACATCGGTAGATTATGCTATCTATTCTGCATTTGATAACCAATTAGTGGATGGCCCAACCAATTTGCCTGTAACTTTTGGAGTTCCAGAAACGGTAACAACACCAAACCCAGGAACTCTTCAACCTGGTCAATATTACATTGTATTTACCGAAAATGGCACAGGGTCTTTTAATGGATGTGAATCGGCATCTCAAATTTTTGAGATTTTGGAGTCACCAGTAGCATTAGATTTAACGGTCTCTGTAGATCAAAATGCAAATTGTAATCCAAATTCAGGGGTCATTAGTGCAATTGGTCAAAATGGTACTGCGCCTTATGAATACCAAATTGCAACAACTCCTGCAACTCCATTAGTAACTGATGCTGCTTGGGATACTGCAAGTACGTTCAATGTAGATGCTGGTAGTTATTATATTCATGTTTTAGATGCTTTTGGCTGTATTGTTACAAGCCCGGTTGTCGTAGTGGATTTGGATGACTCACCTATTATTTCCGCTGTAGTCAACAATCCGTGTGAGATCACTGACGGTAACTACGAAATTGATATTACATTAGACACACCGAGTACTGCACCATATAGTTTTAGTGTTGATGGGGGAGCTTTTCAAACACAAACAGCACCATTTACAATTTCAAATCTATTTGCTGGTACACATACTATTGAAATTCAAGATGCTAATGGTTGTGGAAATTTAATTTCTGTTAATATTAATACCCCAATAGATGTAATCGCTGATGCTACAGCTATGCCTTCATGTAACAATGACGACGGAGAAATTACAGTAACGGGTTCTGGAGGTTCTGGTTCTTACACCTATAGCATTGCACCAAATTCAGCTTCAATAAACTTAAGCGGAAATCTATTTTCAGGAGTGCCATCAGGAATTTATACAGTTACAATTACTGATACCGTAACATCTTGTACAGCAGATGTTACCATATCTGTACCGGAAGCAACACTTCCATTGTTTTCATTATCATCAACATCAGTAACATGCTTTGGTGACAACACAGGTACTTTCGATATTGATATAACAAATTACACAGGCTCTTATACTTATGAAGTGTTTGATAGTTTGGGAGCATCAGTAACTGGTATTGTCAATGCCAATACATCTACAAACCCATTAACTGTAACAGGTATGGAAGCTGGTACATTCTCAGTTTTAATTACTGAAACTGAATTTCCATTTTGTTCAAATACATCGAACATTATAATTTCTTCACCTCAAGAAGCATTGACACTAACCTTATCTGAAACGTCTAATGTGACTTGTGATAATAGCCAAGGAACAATTACTGCTATTGCCGAAGGTGGTTGGGGAGGTTATGAATTTGAATTAACAGGAGATGCTACAGCGACCTATTCTACAAATAACACTTTTACAGATTTGTCCGCAGGAACTTATACAGTCAACGTAAGAGATGCTGAAGGTTGTATCGCTTCAGAAACCATAACATTAGACGAGCCTAATCCAATTACCGCGACATTTACACCAAGCACAACTGTGTTAGCGTGTTTTGGGGACCAAGATGCCAGTATTACCATAGATATGGTTTCGGGAGGACAAGGTACCAACTATGTATATACATTAAATACCATTTCACCAGTGGTAAGTTCATCTGGCCCACAATTATCAAACGTTTTTAATGATTTAGGTGCAGGAACATACTCTGTTACAATAACCGATGGATTTGATTGTGAAATGACATCCTTGGATATTGTGATTGCCAATCCTACCGAACTCGATGTAGATTTAGTAAGAACTTCAACACAAACCTGTTTAACAGAATCTACATTAACACTTAGTGCTTCTGGCGGAACAGGACCTTATGAATACAGTGACTCAAGTACATTTGTAAATGTTTTAGGAAATTTTGCATCATCTATAACATTTTCAGTTCCAGAAGGCACATATACATATTACGTGAGAGATGCCAATGGCTGTATTTCTAATGCATCAAACGATATTGCTGTCGATCCACTGCCTGAGTTAGTAATTAACTTAGAATCTACCAGTCCAACTATTAATTGTGCAGGTGACAATACAGGTTCAATCTTAGCTACGGCACAAGGTGGATTAGGAAATTATAATTACTCGCTACAAGATGGTTCAGGAACTACAATTCCTGCAACGCAAAATACTCCTGGCTACTTTACTGAGCTTCTAGCTGGTACTTATATTGTTATGGTAGAAAGTGGTGATTGCGATACAACTTCCGCGCCAATAACAATTACGGAACCAATTGCTCCATTAGATGCAACCATAGCAGTGAGTGATGTGACTTGTGCTGGAAATGAAAATGGCTCAGTTGAAATTACAGCCACTGGTGGAACAGGTATTATTAAATATGCGATTTCTCCACAGTTGAATCAGTTTTTTGAGACTAATATATTTGAAGGCTTAGCACCTGGTGATTATGATCTTATCGTACAAGATGAACTGGGCTGCTATTTGACATTCAACTTTACCATACTAGATCAAGAACCTGTTATTTTAACAATAGTGCCAGATTCATTCTTCCCAGAACTCTGTGAGAATGATGGCAATGGTGAATTTAGTATTGATATTTCAGGAGGTAACTTGCCTTATAGCGTGAGCTTAGATAGTTACGATGGTCCGTATACCACTGGTGGTGCTAATCAAACTGTATTCGATTTTACAAACCTTGAGGGCGGTGACCATATTGTATACGTTAGAGATGCTGAAGATTGTGAGTCTGAATGGAATATTACATTCCCAGAACCTGTGGTAATAAATCCAGAGGTTGAAATTGAATATATATGTGAAAATAACACACAAAGTAATATTGTTACGGTAACTATCGATGAGTCAAACACAGATTTATCACAGTTTGATTATTCATTAGATGGCGGTGCGTATCAACTTAGTAACGTATTTGAGAATGTACCTGTAGGTACAGGCCATTATATAGATGTTAGACATACCAATGGATGTATTCAGCGAACAGAATTATTCGATATTGATGGCTATGAGCCAATAACCCTAACACTTACTGAGGGAGACCTTAATGAAATTATAGCTAATGCTTCTGGTGGTACTGGTGTATATGAATTCACTATGAATGGCGAAAACTATGGCACTGTAAGCAACTATATCATTACAGAAACCGGATTGTATGTAGTAACCGTAACCGATAGCGCTGGTTGTGTTGCTGAAGCACAAATAGAGCTAGAATTTGTAGGGCCATGTATACCAAATTGGTTTACACCAAATGGTGACGGCGAATACGATACTTGGGCACCTGGTTGTGTAGAAAATTACCCTAACCTCACCTTCGATATTTTTGATCGCTACGGACGTAAAGTGGCTACATACCGTGTTGGAGAAGTTTGGGATGGCAGGTATAACGGTCAAGAATTGCCAACAGGTGATTATTGGTTTGTTGTAAAGACCAATGATTCAAATTATAACAAAGAGTTTGTCGGACATTTTACACTATACAGATAGCCCAAATTGAATAAACTAAACCCTAACCATGATGAAAAAGATTATTCTATATATATTATTTCTAGCTGTGACACAAAGCTACAGCCAGGAGTTGAATTTACCAGTTTGGACACAATATCTGGCAGATAATGATTTCGTAGTCTCACCAACTTTTGCAGGTATTGGTGACAACTTAAAAATTAGAGCAAATGGATTGACCCAGTGGGTTGGTATTAAGAACGCACCAGATAATCAATCCATTTATGCCGATTTTAGAATTTCCAACCGATCTGGTATTGGTGTTTCAGCCTATAACGATAAAAATGGAAACACACGCCAGAAAGGTTTAAAGTTATCATTTGCACATCACTTAATTTTAGACTGGAAGTCCAAACAGTACCTATCTTTAGGGTTATCCTATAACATCAATAATTTTAGAATAGACATAGAAAACTTTAATACCACTTATGAAATCCCAATTCTAGATCCTGCAATTAATGGGGATAGAGCAGTTAACAACAATAACTTCGATGCTGGTATACTCTACAGATGGAATAAATATTATTTAAGTTTTAATGCCAACAACTTAGTGTCTAAGGATATTGCTGATTTTACAGGTGGTATAGAACCTTCACTTCTATTAAACTACCAGATTTATACAGGTTATGTATTTAGTCCAAAGAACAATAAAGATGTAGAATTTGAGCCTTCTGTTTTCTTTCAGTTTTTTGATAGTGATGACCGTTCTGCAACAGATCTTAATTTTAAGTACAGAAAGTTTAATAGGAATGGTGATTACTACTGGATTGGTGCATCATACCGTTTTTTAAATGACCAGTTTTTTAATCCTTTGAATTTGGGGCCAATGGCAGGTATATTACATAATAAACTGTATTTTGCCTATTCGTATCAATTGACCCTAAACGATTTGTCTGGTTTTAATTCTGGTACACATGTCGTTACCATTGGTCTCAACTTATTGCAAAGTGCCAGTAATTGTCCTTGTACAAAAGGAACTAGTCAAAGTTATTACAGATTATAGAATTTCTAGCTTATACCCTACTCCATGAACGTTAGTCAGCTTTACAGAAGTATCTGTCTGTAGTTTTTTACGCAGTTTAGAGATATAGGTATCTAGACTTCTGCCCACAAAAACACCATTGTCTTCCCATACCTTTTTGGTAAGTTCATCACGTTTTATAACTTCATTAGGTCGCTCAACAAAAAGCGCCAAGAGTTCGCACTCCTTTTTAGACAGGGCTATTTCTTCAGCTTCTTTGATTAATTTATTTTGCTCAGGATAAAACTTGAAACTACCTATGGCTTCATAATTTACAGAAACTTCATTTGCCTTTGTTTTCAGTTTTATTTTATAGCCTAAAAACAGTAGAATTAACAATAAAATACCAATGATAAACCATGCTATAAAGCGCGATTCAGAATTTGGCTTTTCATTTTTGTCAAAAAATACCTCAATCTCATAACATGCCTCTGACAAATACCGACCGATACAAGGTACAATTGTATTTTCTAAAACTTCACTCATTCGATAGCTATAAGCAACCTCATGGTCTTTACATAGCACAACCTCAACTATATAATGCTTTGGAAGCTCTAAAGCGCTTAGACTTTCATCTACATAAGTAATTAAACGATCAGGGTTTATAGCCAACGCATGACTGAATGTAAGCCTAAATTTATTAAAATCTAATTCCTTCACAGGTAAGATTAAGGATGTAGAATCCTTTTGGCTCAATAACAGTTTATTACCAGTGTCTCGTAAGGCAATTTTTGTACGCTCAGAGAAATTACTTTGTTCAGTATCGCAAGATACCAAGCCGGCAAAAAGAATAATTATTAGAAATTTAATGGTACAGCTATACTTCATATCGTTACACAAAGAACAGCTATTTTGATTGAATTTTGCAAGGCTTTGACACTTCTTTTACACTTTTTTGACATTCTTTAAACTCGTCAAGTCTAGTTTTATCACCTTATTTAATCAAAAATTATATATCATGAAAAAATTGACATTATGTATTGTATTCACCCTTGTTTCTGTATTATTTACAAATGCACAAGAAAAACTTAAAATACACACTTCGAAAAGTGAAATTAAATGGTCTGGAGAATATTCGTTCTATTTTGGTGGCCATAACGGCACTATAAGTTTTAGGGAGGGTTATTTTGAAAAGACAGGCGATGTAATTTCCGGCGGGGAATTCATCATTGATATGAATTCCATAATCTGTTTAGATATTGATGATGAAGATGGTAACGCTAGTCTTGTCGATCATTTAAAGAATGAAGACTTTTTTGCTGTTGATGAATTTCCAACAGCAAAACTCACAATTACAAAGGTAGAGTATCAAGACAACAACAATATGAAGGTTTTTGCAGATCTTACCATAAAAGGGATTACTTTGCCTGTTAACTTTCGAGCTGAAATCAATTACGAAAAACAACAAATGATGACAAAGTTTAAAATCGACAGACAACGTTGGGGCATTGACTATAATAGTAAATTACGAGATGGAGCCATCGCAGATGGTATTGGATTTGAAGTCGTACTAAGTATATAGTACATTAAACAATTACTTGTTTTAATAGCACTACCCAATCATGTAGTGCTATTTTTTTTAACAAAATGTGGATTTGCATTTGCAAAAAAGGAAGATATTTGTCGAAGTCTAACTTTCCTCCATTTCTCGTTTTCAACCAGATCAAAAAAAGCTTATACCATTATAAATCATCACGCTATACAGTTATTTTCCTTAAGCTTTACATCACCACCAAGCGTTAATCATTTTAAGGTATTTAATCGAAAATATAACATGAATTTACCAATTCATAGGGTTTTATATTCAATTAATCGAATATAAAAAAGTATCTGACCATTATTATTTAGTTTTAAATGCTCTAAATGAATAAACTTAAAATAATATGGCTTGTCAAAATATGTGCCTTCTCCGTTTTCTTGGGAAGAGCATATCAGTTATATTTTTTTGGTGCTCCATTCAGAGCTATACTATGGGACGAGAGTCTATTGACTCCCGTAGTTGAAGGATTGACTAATTACTCTTGGGGTGATTATGTTACCAGCCCAAAGGTTAATGCCTGGATTGATGGTATAACAAAATTAAGCAGCATTGTATTTTTATTTGCTGCTATTATTAGCTTGTTTTGGGATAAAATAGGTTACCAAAAGCTAAAGAAAACAGTAATTGGTTTAGCACTAGCAATTTTACTAATAATTGGTATTTGTATGGTGAAGGACAAAAACTATGAATATTTAATGTTCTTTGAATTATTCATACAGTTTTCGCCACCAGTAGTATTGTTGCTAAGCTTTAAAAATGATATAACAGATAACAAAAAGATAATTAATGGCTTAAAAATAGCTATTGCATGTACGTTTATTGCGCATGGTCTTTTTGCTATGGGACTGATATATTTACCTGGATACTTTGTGGATATGACCATAATGATTCTAGGTGTTACAGAACCTCAGGCAACTACATTTTTGTACGTGGCTGGTGTTTTGGACGTAGTAATGTCGATCTTAATTTTTATACCTAAAATATCAAAGTATGCGTTGTTATATATGGTCTTTTGGGGTTTAGCAACAGCTTTTGCTAGGTTACTGGCTGGCTTTAATTTAGATTTTGCAGCATCTACGCTCCATGGCAGTTTATTCTTGGTTGTATATAGACTATCACATGGTTTGTTGCCACTTGTGGTTTTGCTAATGGAAGAAAAAAATAGAAGAAGAAAAATTACTCGCTGATGAAAACGAAATTACTTTTAACAAAATTATTCTTTTTTATTGTTTGTTTTGCTTACGCCAACAATGATAGATACCGTATTATATTGGTTGATGATCCAGCTACAACAATAACAATAGGTTGGGATCAAACATCTGGAACAAATCCTGTAGTGTATTATGATACCGTGGACCATGGTGTAGACCATACTTTGTATGCCTTTTCCAAAACTGTAGATAGAGGTATTCTTGCAAAAGGTATGGAAAATAGATTTGCACGATTAACCGGATTAACGCCAAATACAAATTATTACTTTGTCATTAACGATAGTGAAGGAACGAGTCAACGCTTTTGGTTTAGAACAGCACCAAGCGACAATAGTCGCTTATCCTTTATAGCTGGTGGTGACTCAAGAAATTTTAGAACTCCACGACGCGCAGCTAATTTGTTAGTAAGCAAGTTAAAGCCACATGGAGTACTTTTTGCTGGCGACATGACCGATGACAGTACAGATATAGAATGGATTAAATGGTTTGATGATTGGCAAGATACAATAGCTTCCGATGGGAGAATGTTTCCTATTATACCTGCACGTGGTAATCATGAAGATGGTTCTGAAATTCATGATTTGTTTGATACAAATGTAGATTCTTATTATGCTATTACCTTTGGGGATAATCTCTTTAGAGCCTACACGCTAAATACAGAAATTTCGGTGCTTGGTAGCCAGCGTACCTGGTTACAAAATGATTTAGCCGCATCATCTGGGGTGACATGGAAAGCAGCACAATACCACAAGCCTATGCGACCGCATACGGGCAGCAAAAATGAAAATTACGTTATATACAACTCATGGGCTCAGTTGTTTTATGATAATAGTGTGCGTTTGGTTGTAGATTGCGATTCGCATACTGCAAAAACGACATGGCCAGTAATGCCTTCTTCTGGCCCAAACAATGATGAAGGCTTTGTCATAGACCAAACCAACGGTACAGTATATACTGGTGAAGGATGCTGGGGAGCTCCACTAAGACCAAATAATGATGATAAAAGCTGGACAAGAAACTCAGGAAGTTTTAATCAATTCAAGCTTATTTTTGTAGAAACCTCTAAAATTGAATTGCGTACCATTAGAGTTGATAATGCCGATTTAGTTGGTGAGGTTAGTAATACAGACCCTTTTACGCTTCCAGCTAATTTAGATGTATTCTCACCACCAACTGGTGATGTAGTGACAATATCTAATTCTAATGACATTAGTTGTCCTGTGGTCTATAGCCCATGTGATGATGGTGATTCAGGTACTATATATGATGAAGAGGACGGTTCATGCAATTGTGTAGGTTATGACAGCATTAACACTACAGCCTATGTTACCGAAGTTAGTGCTTCAAGTGATGATGCAGAAGAAAATACGCTTACTGGAGATGTTAGTGTTTCAAGTAGTGATTTAGAATTGGTTTTCGATAATGAAGACCAAATAATTGGTGTCCGTTTTGATGATATTGAAATCCCAAAAAGCGCAACTATTTTAAGAGCTTTTATTCAATTTTCTGTGGACGAAAGAGATGATGTCCAAGCACCTACAAGTCTAACTATTCATGGAGAATTATCGCCAAGTAGTGCTACTTTCAGTACTGCAACCAATGACATTTCATCTCGTACCCCAACTATAAATTCAGTCTCTTGGAATGATATACCAGAATGGGGAACTGTTGGCAATGAAGGTTTTTACCAAAGAACACCTGACTTAACGGATATCGTTACCGAAATCATCACTCAGCCAGCTTGGGCTTTCGAAAATGCAATTACATTTATAATATCTGGTACAGGCGAACGAATTGCGAATTCGTATAATGACAATGATCCGCCAAAATTGATTGTACTTTATGACTCTAATTGTCCATTAAAAGGGGTGGAAGCTGGGCAAACTTATGCGTGTGATGAAATTAGCGATACATATTCACAAGATATAATTGTCACCCACGTAAATCCACCAGGAACAGGAACTTTAGACGTTAATGGTCAGTCCTTTTCTATAGGTACAAGCCCACAAACTGTAACCTTAACTGGATTAACAGCTGACGGGTTAGATGTGGATGTTAGTGCAAATTTCAGCGCGCTCCCTACATGTATTATCTCTGAAGACAATCTTTTTGAAGCACCAAGCGAATGTAGCAATGGTGGTATACCAGACAATATGCCAGATGACAGTGTAAATCTTGCGTTGCTTGCAGAAGCCACTGTTACAGGTTCTATTTCGGGCGGAAGAGGAATACCAGAAGAAATATTATATGATCCTGCAATTGACGATTACCGTACTACGACGGATTGGAACGAGTATGGAGTTAACTTTAATGAGAACTTAGGTGTCCCAGATATTGATGAAGGCATGAAGTGGCAAGTAAATTGGCCAAATGTTAAATATATCAATTATATCACTATTGGTGGTACATATGATAGTCAACCTCAACCAGATACCATGTGGAGAATTAGTTACAGAACAGATGGTGTATGGAATACCCTAGAAGAAGGTCAAGGTGGCTGGATAGATAGTGGTATTTACGAATGGGGAGGTGCAAATACCAATCCTATTGAGGCCGATGCACTAAGAGTACAGCTTTATAGTGATGGCTTAAACAGTTTGGTAAGCATACATTTGAGAGGACGAGGAGGTATATCAAGTAATAGAGATGATAGTGCTACTACTCCAAAAGCAACATTAATTCAGTATTTAGATCCAGGTAACAGCTGTGCAGTTACGGTCCCATCTGGTTCCATATTATATTGTGGAGATGATTGGATATATAGTGATGGTCCAGACGAAACTTCTGGTACAATTAATACTATTATTGCTGATGGTATCTACACCATAGATGGTGAAAAAGATGTTGAAGTCAATAATCTTGAAATTTATAGTGGTGCCTCTGTGATTGTGGAAGAAGGTTCTAGCTTAACCGTAAAAGGAAATTTAATTACTAACGGATCTTTACAATTAGAATCCATATCGACTATGTATTCTAGCCTAATTGTTGAAGGAACCAGCACAGGAAATGTGTTGTACATGCGCCATGTAAATAATGCAGCAGCTCCAAATACCACAACAGGAGACAATGATTTAATAAGTGCTCCAGTAACTGGACAAACCTTTGAGGAATTTAGAATGGCAAACCCTAATATTTTATCAGGTAATATAGGTGGTAACGTAGCATATTTATTTGGTCCGTTTGATACATCTAGCGTATCCTTTGTAAATTATTCCGCATCAGATGACAGTAGTATTTTAACTCCAGGGGTTGGTTACAGATCTGGCTCAACAGATGGAAGTACTTACACTTTCAATGGTACTGTTCAGACAAGTTCGGTTGATGTGCCTATAATTGCTGGCGGTGGAAGTAACTGGAATCTTATAGGAAATCCTTATCCGAGCTACCTCAACGTTCAGGACTTTTTAAATAATATGGCTAATTCTGGATTGATTGATGAAAATTCCGTAGGAATATACGGTTATGATGGCTCTGCGACAGATGGTTGGACTATATATAATTTAGCAACCACAACTGCCAGTACGGTAATAGCACCAGGTCAAGGTTTCTTTGTCGATGCAGAAACATCAGGAAACATTGCCTTTACGCCTAATATGAGAAGAAAAGGAAATAGTGATGATTTTATTGTTGGCCGTAACTCTAACATCCTTACCTATTTTAAACTTAAAGCAAATACAGATAATAAGTCATACCATACGGATTTTTACTTTAACGATAATGCAAGCTTAGGTTTAGATTCAGGATACGATGCAGCCATTTGGAACGAAGTCGCGCCAAACTTTGCTATCTATTCTAATTTAGTACAAGACAACACTGGTGTACCTATAGCTTTACAGACATTAAATACTAACGATTTAGCTAACATTGTTATTCCTTTAGGTGTTAATGCTAATGCTAATGAAACTTTAAGTTTTAGTATTTTAGAATCTACATTGCCAAACACAGTGAATGTATATTTAGAGGATGTAGTTACTAATTCCGTAGTACTTTTAAACTCGGGTGATTATACGCTTACACCATCAAATAATATTTCGGGTACTGGTCGCTTCTATTTACGTTTTAATGCTGTTACGCTTAGTACAGTAGAACAACCTTTAGAAATGCTCAATATATTTACTAATTCAACAGATAAAACTATTGTTATCAGTGGACAAATATCTGCAGAAACAAATTTTAATCTGTACGATTTAAATGGTAGAAACATAAATTCTATGCCGCTAGACACAAATAATAATAGACAATCTATTGATGTCTCTAATTTGAGTGCAGGTGTTTATATTGTAGAATTAGTTTCAAAAACTAACGAAAAACGTATTAAAAAGTTGGTTATTAATTAGTATCACAATTTTAATTTATAATGGGCTAGATATAATCTTAATTAAATATCTAGCCCATTTTATTATACAATCAAAAAATATTTGTAATTTGAAAGTGACATTAATTCTGTATCCGTATATAGTGTTTTACTATATTGCGGACGCATTACCAATTCACTGACTTAATGAGTAAATCTTTATCGCCATTTACCAAGGCACAATTGCTACCACAAGAAGAAACCTTGGAAATTCTAAAGAAAAAAGGGGACTTATTTATTGGTATTCCCAAAGAAACCCATTTTCAAGAAAAAAGAGTGTGTTTAACACCAGATGCAGTTTCTGCATTAACTGCCAATGGACATCGTGTTTTGTTTGAATCTGGTGCTGGCGAAGGTGCCAATTTTAAAGATAAAGATTATAGCGAAGCTGGCGCAGAAGTCTCTAAAGACACAGCAAAAGTCTACTCCTGCCCTATTATTCTTAAGGTAGAACCACCGTCGCTAGATGAAATAAAACTCATTAATCCACAAACTATATTAATTTCTGCTTTACAAATAAAAACACAGAGCAAAGCCTATTTTGAAGCTTTGGCCAAAAAACGAGTTACAGCTTTGGCTTTTGAGTATATTAAAGATGAAGACGGTGCATATCCCGCTGTACGTTCACTGAGTGAAATTGCAGGAACTGCCTCTATATTAATAGCTTCAGAAATACTATCTAATGTCAATGGTGGTAATGGTTTAATGATGGGTAATATCAATGGAGTACCGCCAACAGAAGTTTTAATTTTGGGAGCAGGCACTGTTGGTGAATTTGCAACACGTTCAGCAATTGGACTTGGAGCCAACGTTAAGGTTTTTGATAGTTCCATTACAAAACTACGCTGTATTCAGAATAATTTAGGACGCACCGTTTATACATCCACAATGCAACCAAAAAATCTTCTTAAGGCATTAAAACGTTGCGATGTAGCCATTGGAGCTGTAAGAGGCACAAACCGTTCGCCTATAGTTGTAACAGAAACTATGGTAGACCACATGAAACGCGGATCGGTAATTATAGACGTTAGTATTGATATGGGTGGCTGCTTTGAAACCAGTGAGGTTACAACACACGACCATCCCACCTTTGATTATAATGGTGTAACACATTATTGCGTACCCAATATCCCTGCGCGCTATTCAAGAACCGCATCAGTGTCCATCAGTAATATCTTTACTCCCTATTTGCTAGAAATCGGAGAATATGGCGGATTAGAAAATGCATTACGTTTTGATAGAGGATTAAAAAATGGGTTGTATTTTTACCACGGTATTTTAACCAATAAATCTGTAGCCGAGTGGTATGGTTTAGATTATAATGATGCCAATCTGTTGATATTTTAGCATCTATTGCTCAAAAATTATATTTTATGAAATTTACGCAACGCTTAGCCTACTATCTAGGCGGTTTTTCTTTAGGTCTTATTATTCTTATGTTTTTTTTAAACGGAAAAGACGCATCTTGTGACTATGGCCCCAATGCCCGAACCGTAAAAAACATTAGCTCCAAGCCCTTTGTGTACTCTTCAGATGTAGCTTCTTTTATAAAAAATCAGGCACTAGATTCAAGTACGGTATTAAACTTGGTAAAATATGGAAGTGTGGATTTCTCAAAAAGTAAAACAAAATTAGACTCCTGTAAAATCTATCATATTGATAATATCTACAAAGATAAAGACATAGAACTTACCGTTAAGAATTGCGATTCCCTCGCAAAGGTTTTGACCATAAACTACATAAAAGATTAATCCATAAATTTTTAGATGAAAATTTAGAGGCTTCAATATAAATTTTCATCTTTGATGTCGAATTTTATTAATGAACAATAGAATATGAAAGTATTAGTAACGGGAGCAGCAGGTTTTATTGGTTTTTTTACAGCCAAAGTACTCTTGGAAAAGGGGCATAAAGTCGTTGGGTTAGATAATATCAACGATTATTATGATGTCAACTTAAAATTTTCGAGATTAAGAGAGCTCGGTATTGATAAACATGATGCAGAAGTGTTCAATAAAGTTTGTAAAAGCGAAAATGATAATTTCACTTTTATCAGAATGAATCTCGAAGACAGAGACGCACTTCCTGAATTGTTTAAAAACGAAGGTTTTGATATTGTTTGTAACCTTGCAGCCCAAGCCGGTGTGAGATATAGCTTGGAAAACCCTGAAACTTATATTGATTCAAATTTAGTTGGCTTTTTAAACATATTGGAATGTTGTAGACATAACTCAATAAAACATTTGGTGTATGCAAGTAGCTCTAGTGTTTATGGACTTAACGAAAAAATACCATTCTCTACAAATGACAATGTAGACCATCCCATAAGCCTTTACGCTGCTACCAAAAAAAGTAATGAACTCATGGCACATACCTATAGCCATTTGTTTAATATTCCCACAACAGGTTTAAGATTTTTTACAGTTTATGGTCCTTGGGGCAGACCGGACATGGCAATGTTTTTGTTTACAGATGCTATTATAAACGATAGACCTATTAAGGTATTTAACCATGGGAAAATGGAGCGTGATTTTACCTATGTTGACGATATTGTAGAAGGCGTAGTAAGAATCATTGAAAAGCCGATAACAGAAAGAACAGATAATAAAGAACTCTATAAGGTTTATAATATTGGTAATAATAATTCCGTAAAACTGCTTGATTTTATTAAAGAGATAGAATTTAATCTAGATAAAACCGCTGAGAAAAATATGCTCCCCATACAACCGGGAGATGTAGAGCGTACTTGGGCAGATGTAGATCAGTTAATTAAGGATTTTGATTACAGACCAAATACGTCAATTAAAAAAGGTGTAAAGTCCTTTATAGATTGGTATAAAGATTATTATAAAAATTAACCGCATTATAACGATAGATTGTGCTGCTTCTTATGGTGTAATGAAGTTTATCGTTAAAACACGTCGTTGATATATTAATTTAGAAGAAACCGAATACTTCTTTCAAATTTGTGTTCCAGAAAAGGAGTTAACCCAAGTCAAATAAACTTAAAACAATGAAAATAAATAAAATATGTTGCATTGGTGCTGGTTATGTTGGTGGACCAACTATGGCGGTAATAGCAAAGAAAAATCCTAATATACAGGTTACTATAGTTGATATAAATGAAGAGCGTATTGCGGCCTGGAACGATGAAGATGTATCAAAACTTCCTATCTACGAACCTGGACTTGCGGAAATAGTTGCAGAGACCAGAGGAAAAAACTTATTCTTTTCTACAGAAATTGATAAAGCGATTAATGAATCTGAAATGATTTTCATTTCAGTAAACACGCCGACAAAAACCTATGGCAAAGGAAAAGGTATGGCTGCAGATTTAAAGTATGTAGAGCTTTGTGCAAGAAATATTGCTGAGGTCGCCACTACTGATAAAATTGTAGTAGAAAAATCTACGTTACCAGTGAGAACGGCTCAAGCCATAAAAAGTATCTTACATAATACTGGAAGTGATGTAAAGTTTGAAATACTTTCTAATCCAGAGTTTTTGGCTGAAGGTACGGCGATTCAAGATTTATTAAATCCAGATCGTGTATTAATTGGTGGAGAATCCGAATCTGCTATTGAAAGTTTAGCCAACATTTATGGGAGTTGGGTATCTCAAGATAAAATTCTTAGAACAAATGTTTGGTCTTCAGAGTTATCAAAGTTGACTGCTAACGCATTTTTAGCACAACGTATATCATCTATTAATGCGATTTCAGAATTGTGCGAGCATACAGAAGCCAATGTTAGTGAAGTAGCTAGAGCCATTGGTATGGACTCTAGAATTGGCCCTAAATTTTTAAATGCCTCAATTGGTTTTGGAGGTTCTTGCTTTCAAAAAGATATTTTAAACCTTGTTTACATTGCAAGAAGTTACGGTTTAAATGCTGTTGCTGATTATTGGGAACAAGTTATCATTTTAAACGATCATCAGAAAAGACGTTTTTCCGATAATTTAATAAGTACGTTATACAATACGGTTTCTGGAAAGAAAATTGCTATGCTTGGCTGGGCTTTTAAAAAGGATACCAATGATACACGTGAGTCTGCTGCCATTTATGTTGCGGATCATTTATTAAGCGAACAAGCAAATATTGCAGTTTACGATCCTAAAGTCCCATCAAAAAAGGTATATGCAGATTTAAACTATCTACAAACACGTACTGATGCTGAAAATAAGGAGCTCGTAACAACTTATAGCGACCCTTATGAAGCTCTTAAAGATGCACACGCTATTGCGATAATGACGGAATGGGATGAATTTAAAACTTACGATTGGGAAAAGATTTATGCTAACATGAAAAAACCAGCATTTATTTTTGACGGTAGAAATATATTAGATAAAGCAGAAATGACTAAGATAGGCTTTGAATACTCATCTATAGGACAATAAAGTCTATTATAGATAAATAATATCAAAAATTAACGGCACTAAAGTTTCAATAGTATTGAACATTTTAGTGCCGTTCTCACTATAAAATAACTAACTTAATTTATCTAATCATTAATTTTTTAGAAATCTCTTGTTGTACATCTACCATCTTAATATAGTACATTCCTGGGTGCAGCATACTCACATCTATTTGCCTTGTAGTTGATATACTCAAGTATTCATTTGAAATTATTTCAGAGTGAATCAACTTACCGGTAATATCGTATAAATATATTCTTGAAAGAGCTGTAGAACCCGAAAGTCTCACATTTACGTAATCTGAAGCTGGATTTGGAAATACTGTAAAATCAAAGTCAAGTGGTTCACCCTCATCTGGGTCAATAGGGTCGATATCGTCCTCGCAGTCAGTATCTACAAATACAGTTACACTGTCCTCATCAAAATCTAAGGCATTAAATACTGTAACGGTATATTCGGTTGTTGCATTGGGAGATACTAAAATGGTTTGCGTAGTTTCACCAGTACTCCAAACATATTCATCCCCTCCACTAGCGGTTAAGGTTGCTGATTCTCCTAAGCATATGTCCACATCATCGCCTGCGTCAGCTTCAACATCTGGTACAACGTTGACGGTAACCTGTTTTTCGTCGTAACAATCGCCAATAAAACCTCTCACTTCGTAAGTAGTTGTAACCGTAGGGCTAACAGCAATATTAGGTTGTGTTGCACCATTATTCCATTCATAAGTATTTGCACCAGTTGCAGATAAGGTTACGAAATCACCACTCATAATATCTACACTATCACCGTTAACTATTACAACATCTGGATTAGGATCTACGTATACCGTTACCTCATCTGTATCTTCTTGACTTCCTTGAGTTACTGTAACTGTATAAGTAGATGTAGATAGTGGGCTCACAGTTATACTTTGTGTAGTTGCTCCCGTATTCCACAAATAACTATCACCTTCATTTGCTGTTAAAACAATTTCATAATTATCGTTTTGACAAACACGCTCATCAGGACCAGCTGAAGCATTAAATATGGGTTCAACCGTTACAGTGACTTGTGCCTGTGCTGAACATGTATCTGATGTTCCCGTCACGGTATATGTTGTTGTTTGTGTTGGGCTAACGCTTATAGAGCTTGTGGTTTCACTTGTACTCCATTGATATGTTGTAGCTCCATCTGCGTTTAAGGTAACCGACTCACCTTCTACAATAGTAATATCATTACTTACGGTTACATTAGGTGTTTCGTTCACTGTAATTGTAACACTATCAGAGTCTGAGTTGCCAAAAGCATCTTCAACAGTTACAGTATATGTAGTTGTCACTAATGGACTAACTGTTGGATTTGCCCCTGTATCACCTGTATCCCATGTGTATGAAACACCTCCAGAAGCATTCAACACAATACTCTCTCCACTACAAATTGTAGCGTCCTCACCAGCATCTGCAACAACTTCAGGAATTACTGTTACTAAAATGTCTTCAGTAGAGGAACAACCATTGTTACCATTAGAAGTAACCGTATATGTTGTCGTAACTGTAGGTGAAACTGTTATAGAAGCTGTAGTCTCCCCTGTACTCCATGTGTAATTATCACTACCGCTAACATTGAGTGTAGTTGACTCCCCTTCTACCATTACAACGTCATCACTGACAGTTAGATTAGGTGCTTCACTTACAAAAACAGTAACTGTATCTGTACTCGAACAGTTATTTGAAATTACTTCTACATCATAAACTGTATCTGCAGTTGGACTGACATCTATAGAAGCTGTTGTTTCTCCAGTACTCCATAAATAAGAATTACCACCTGAAGCTGTCAAAGTTATGGTATCACCATCACAAATAGTTTGATCTTCACCAGCATTAGCAGTAGGAATAGCACTTACAGTAACCGTTACGCTATCGTCGTCCGTATTTCCTTCATTATCTGATACTGTAACTGTATAAGTAGTAGTGATATCGGGGTTAACATCTATAGAAGCTGTTGTTTCACCATTACTCCATAAAAAATTTGGGCCACCAGATGCAGTTAAGGTTGCGGTTTCTCCCTCGCAAATATCTTGATCTGGACCAGCATTTGCAACAGGTACTGAGCTGAAAAAAAAAGTTAATGCAAATGTGTCCGTAGCTACTACATTACCAGAACCATTATCTTGACTGTAATAAGTAATTGTAAAATTATAAGTGCCTTCCTCTACGACATAAGGTTCAAAATCAAAGCCCACATGTCCATTAGGTAAACCTGCGTATATTGGCCCGCTTTCTATCCAAGTACCAGATGTTGGACCTGTCCAATCTACTCGTACACTCTCCACTTCTGCATTCTGATCTCCACCTTCAGGAATGCTTCTGAAGTTAACTTCATTACCTTCTCCTTCCAAGTTGATGTCAGTATCTCCAGTAATATTCATTAACATGATGTCTGTATTGGCATTATAAAATTCATACGTACCATAAAATGTATCGATTACAGTAACAGTTGCACTATCAGTTACAGCATCGACACTAGACGTGTATGTTATATCAACTTGTCCAACACTAATACCGGTTATATTTCCATTATCATCTACAGTTGCAATAGATTCATCACTACTTGTCCAAGTACCTAGTGTATCTGTGGTATCAGCAGGAACAAAAGTTGTGGTAAGTTGACTGTTTTCTCCAACTTCTAGAGTAATTACATTCGGGTCGATTGTTACTGAAGTCAACGGAATAACAATATTTGTTACTGTTATATCTGCGGTATCAGTAAATCCTCCGTCATTAGAGGTAAATGTAATTGTAGCGTTACCTTCTGATACAGAAGTTACCAAACCATTGGTTACAGTAGCAATAGATGGATCACTTGAAATCCATACACCGCTTTGGTTTGTTGTACCACTTGGTGTAAAATTAGTTGATAATGTTATTGTTTCTGGTACATTTAACGTAGCAGTACTTGGTGTAATCTCTACACCTTCTGCTGGTACGTCTGGAATTTGACCGTTTGCTGTTTGATTAAGAAATTCCTCTAAATCTGTGTAACCATCACCATCTGTATCAATAATACCATCGCTTGTTAAATCACCAAACTCAGAAGTTTCCCAAGAATCTGGCATGCCATCAGTATCTGTGTCTAAATAAGGAGTTCCATTGCTGATTATTGGAAACACATTGTTTACCCTATCTTCAGTACTACCACCAGTATCTACGTCGTTAACAGCTCTTGCATCTTCTGCATCTCGCTGTGGTAACGATGCACCAACATGGGTTCTCAAGTTGTTCCAAATATCAGTTGCGTCCCACAAAGGCACGTTATCTGTCATTATTGGCGTATTATTTAAGGTATAACTCCTTAAGTTATCTGGAATTAAAACATTGTTATTAGCCTGGCCACCGCCATTTTGTCCTATTTCCCATTGGTCATAGCTATCATCTGGTCTATAGGGTGTTATATTATCTTCAACATATATTTCCATCCCATTTCCAACAGTAGCAGCACGTAACCAACGCCTACTTGAAATACCGGTATTGGCAATTGTTGGTGAAGGAATTCCATTTTCCTTTGCCCAATTTTTAATCACATTGACATAGTAAATACCAGCATCAACACTTGGGTCATTATTATTGTAAGAAGGACCATTTGTGTAGTCGTAATGAAAATTATTAATATGTTCATAATAACAATCCCAAGTAGGTGCTTCATTTACGGGCGTTGAGACTGAAGGGTTTCGTGTAGCTGTGCTTAACCAAGCATTTCTAAACCAACTTATATTTGTTGGTCCTCTAGATACTAAAAATGTTTTATTATTACCACCGTAAGAATTTGTAAAAATGCAATATTGAATAGTGATATTAGATAGCTCTACTTGTGGCGGTCTTCCTGGTTGTCCGTCGTAATTTGCTATATCTAAATTACCGTCAGATGACCAAGCAAAAGAACAATGGTCAAAAATAATATTGTTACCACTATTAACCCATACGTTATCTGCATTATTACCACTCCTGTAAGATGTAGAGCGTCTAAACCTTATATATCTTATAATAACCTCATCTGTATCAATCTCTAAAATCGGTCTATCAATTGTCTCTCGAGTTAACATAATACCTCCACCCGGAGCGGTTTGACCAGCAATTGTGATATTAGGATCGGTTATTTTTATTGTAGTGCCTGTAATATCTATTCTTCCACCAACCTTAAAGATAACCACTCTTGGCCCAGAAGCTTCACATGCAGCTCTAAAAGAACCAGGACCACTATCATTGAGATTAGTTACCTCAATGACTTGACCTCCTCTTCCACCGACAGTATATTTTCCATAGCCTTCTGCACCAGGAAAAGCAGGGAGTTGTGCAAATAAACTAAGTGATGTTAAACAAAAAAAAGTTATACCAAGAATTATCTTAGTTAGATAGTTTGGGGCATTCATAACTATTAGTTAGGTTTTAATTATGGTTATGCAATATATATAAATAATATCCGATAAAAAGTTTAAATACTTTATTATTCGACAAATAGTAATTAATTGTAATATTTTATATACAAGTTATGTAGGTGTTTATATACATAGCTATTAATATCAACAATTTTAGTCTTATATACGGTGAAATACATGTTTTAGATGTCGAAATAACAACTTTAACATATTGAAGACTATTTTTACAAAATAGAATAAAAAATAAAGTCTATATCTTTAGCAAAATTTAGCATATAGCATGATGACTTTGTACTTTAAACGGTTTTTAAAAAAAACATATTGGTATTAAAAGAAAATTCCTTTGTTTTACAAAAAACTAGCTACATGTGTGGTATATACTTAACTAATATTCCTTTCGAAGAAAAGATTGTAAAGGAAAAATTAGATTCAATTTCATTTAGAGGCCCAGATTTTACTGGTATAGATAAAATTAAAAACCTGACTTTTGGTCATTTACGTTTGTCCATATTAGATTTAGATCCAAGATCTAACCAACCAATGACCTATGAAAACCTAACTATAGTTTTTAACGGTGAGATCTATAACTATTTAGATATTAAGGAAGAACTTATTACATTAAACTATGAGTTTAAAACAGAAAGTGATACCGAAGTTCTTCTAATCGGATACAAACACTGGGGGAAGTCAATTTTAGACAAAGCAAATGGCATGTTTGCTTTTAGTATATACGATACCACAACCAATACCTTATTTTCCGCAAGAGATAGAATGGGTGTAAAACCATTCTATTATTATTGGAACGGAAGTGATATAGAAATTTGCAGTCAAATACGACCAATGCTAAAAGGAAAAAAGATTAATGAAGAAGCTATATCCATATTCCTCGATTGTATGTTTGTTCCAAGTCCATACACAATAGCAGAGCACATATACAAATTACCTCCAGGAAATTATATGGAATTGGATTTTAATACCAGAGAATTAACAGTTAACGAGTACTGGAACTTAAAAGATGTAAAAATCAAGGATATATCTTATGAAGACGCTAAGAAAGAACTGCATGAGCTTCTACTTGACGCTGTTAAAATAAGATTACAATCCGATGTGCCTATTGGTTCATTTTTATCCGGAGGCATAGATTCCGCCTTGGTTTCAAGTATGGCATCAAAGGTTTCACCGACGCAAATCAATACGTTTTCAATAGGCTTTAAAGACCCAAAGTATGATGAAAGTAAAATTGCCGAGCAATATGCTGAAATTATCAACTCCAATCATACAACCACAATTTGTAGCCCTGAAGATATTTTAGAATTAATACCAAAGCTTACAGAGGTCTATGATGAGCCTTTTGCAGATAGTTCTGCATTGCCTTCGTTGCTACTTAATAAAGTGACCAAACAATATGTAACCGTGGCACTATCTGGTGACGGTGGTGATGAGAGTTTTATAGGTTACCCATATTTTGACTCCTTAATTAGAAATAAAAAGATTATAGATATTCCATATCCTATTAGAAAGTTATTGTCTCACACAACATTGTTAAAACTTTTTGGTATAAACTCGCATAGGGTAAGAAATGCTTTGGGAACAAAAACCAGAAACGATTTTATTGAAAACATTTTTTCTAGAAAAGGTCTATTATTAAAGAAAAAGAATCAGAGTTGGATGAAACATTATCAAGGCTACAAAAAATGGTCTGATATATTTTTACAAAAAGCAGCTGATCTTAATATAAAACTATGGCTAGAAAACGATAGTAACGTTAAAGTTGACAGAGCGAGTATGGCTTATTCTGTTGAAGTTAGAAGTCCTTTCTTGGATTATAGAGTTGTGGAATATGCCAGAACGCTACCAATGCATTTTAGGTATGAGAGAGGAAGACAGAAAAAAATATTAAGAGATTTACTTAAAGAATATATTCCTGAGGATGTTTTTAACCAGCCTAAAAGAGGCTTTGCCGTTCCTATTGGTAATTGGATGCGAAATGAATTAAAAGAAGAATTTATGACTGCTCTTAATGATGATTTTCTTAATAAAGTTCCCAATCTAAACGTTAAAAAGTTTAAGGTGCTTTTAGATGAACATATGAGCGGCAAGGCCAAGCATACACCAAATATCTGGAAGCTTTTTGTATTAAGTAAGTGGTACGATGAATTTGGTTTTAAGTAATAAGCTTATAATTGCTTAGTTCTTTAACGTATAGTTGATACCAAAGTTTATATTCTTATTGGGATTATACTTTATGTAACGCTTAAATTCAGTGAGATTGGGAGCTTCAAGCATTATATGTCCTGTTATATCTTTAACACCGTTTAGCGTGCCTAAACTGGAACCTCTAATTGTAAAAAAAGCCGATTTAGAATCGAATTTCACATAAGTATTCTCAAAAGAAAATCCACCTATGGGACCTGAAGACTTAAAATAGTCTGGGACTTCTAAATATACGACACTCATATCATCTTTTTGTTGACATATGTTAATAGCACTGAGGTTTTTAAACGAAGTATGATAAGCACCACTTGGCTTTCTTGAATAAATTAAACCCCATTTACTTCCATCAACAACGATGTTATTAAATGTTACTTTACCTTTCACAGGATTGTTGGAGCGAGAAGACACGATAATTTCCGCTTTAGGATAGCGGTTAGAAATATCATGATTCATACTTAAATAACAATCTATGAAATTTATACTAACGGGTTCTGATTTATCTGTTAAATTATCTAAACCTAGCACGATACCCGAATGATAATTATTGGTAAAAGAGCAGTGTTCAAAATTAACATTAATTACTACATCCGTATCTTTATCGGGTTCTATATCCAAACCCGCTTCTGGCAATGTGCCTTTTGTTTTTGTAAATACTGAATTTTTTACCCAAACATCCTTAGCACTAATAATACTTATACCTTGTCGTTTGTTGTTTGTAGAAACAACATTATTTATTCTAATATTTTCAGAATAACGCAACGCCTTATAACCATCAATATATATACCATCACCACCAGAATTGGCTATGGTTAAATCAGTAACTTCCACATTACTACATCCCATAAAACTAAGGCCCATCCTCCATTCTCCATCAACATACTCTTCTTTATTCATAGTAAGCAAAGCACCATTGCCTATAATATTGATGTTTTTACAGCTTATAAACTTTAGCAAACAATCACTCGTGGTAACGTAGGCATTGGGTTTTGCCCTAAAAACAACATCCTTTTCAAAAATTATGGTCTTATTCTCTAAATTCCTAAACTTTAAAGGAGACACCAACCATTCGCTATCCTGTTTATCTATAATAATAGTATCATTATTTCTGATTGCTTCATAAACAGACTTTTTGTTATCATTAGTATTAAATCCGTAAGCAGATACCTTTATACTTTGTCCAAACGATAAAAGTGGAACGCATAAAATAATGGCATAATGCTTCATATTGCCTAAGGGGAAAAGGAAATTGGTATATAAAGGGTTTTTCATTGAACGCAAAATACCTACTTTTAATCGTATTAATTGATGTTGGACGTGAAATACTGTTTTTTATCAAAAAAAATGTTTGATATGCATTGGTTTTATAATCTTTGTCGTTGACCAAATTTACTAGATTTATCGCTATTTTTAACCAACGGAATTAAAAGAATAATCCAAACCCTAGGTATTCTAAAACGTGTTTTCAGTCAATATTTTATACGGCAGGCACAAACAAGAAGACAAAAAATTCCCTAAACCATATTACGATATTTCTAGAAATAGAGAACAATCCAAAAGGTATTTGTTTTAATATCTGATGGTGAGAGAGTTACATTGTAAAAATTAAAAAGAATAGAAGTTTTATAACTAAAGTAAAATTTATATCCTTGTAAACCTGTAATGCTATTGAGTAGCAAAATACTTATAGATGTCTAGAGTAAAGAAATCTTTAAAGAATGCGAAAGTTGGAATATTCTTCTTCATTGCTTCTATTTTCGTTCAGTTTTTCTCTAGAAAATTATTTTTAGACAATCTAGGAGATGAGTTTATCGGTTTAGAAACGACATTAAGAAGTGTTTTAGGGTTTCTTAATTTGGCAGAACTTGGCATTGGTACAGCTATTGGTTTTACTTTGTACAAACCCATTTTTGATGAAAACCATAAAGAAATCAACAAGATCATAGCATTACTTGGGGTACTTTATAAACGGATAGGCTACTTTATTATCGGTATTGGAGTTATCGTATCACTCTTTTTTCCTTTAATTTTTGATGATACATCCTTCACCTTGGTTTTGGTCTATTTTGTGTTTTACACACTTCTATCTTCTACGTTACTGAGTTATTTTGCCAATTACCATCAGAGTTTGCTTGGTGCGGATCAAAAAGGCTACATTATACAAGGCTATTTTCAAACTTTAAATATCATACGCGTTGTTTTACAAGCTTTTGTAGCCGTATATTTAAAGAACTTCTATATCTATATTGCTCTAGAACTTACCTTTAGTATTATATATAGTATTGTTGTAAGACAAAAAATAAAAAAAGAATATCCTTGGCTTATTATTAATTCTACCGAGAAAGCAGAAATTATAAAGGAATATCCAGATATTATTAAAAAGATAAAGCAGGTTTTTGTACATAAAATGGGCTCGTTTGTGAAAAATGGAACGGACAATATTCTAGTCTTTGCTTTGGTAAGCTTAGAAAGTGTAGCCTTTTTTGGTAACTATCAGCTCATTTTTACTAAACTTGGTGGCTTGGTGAAGATGGCATTTGCTGGTACGGGCTCTGCGGTAGGCAATTTAATTGCCGAAGACAATCAACAGAACATTAAAAAGGTATTTTGGGAACTTATGGCAGTGCAATTTTTTATTGCTGGCTTTTTTGGACTAATTATTTATTTTTCCATGGAGCCATTTATAACACTTTGGCTGGGTGAAGAATATATCTTAGCAAAAACAACGTTATTGCTAATGGTGGCCAACTTTTTTATCTTTCAAATCAGTTCTACTGTAGAACGGTTTAAGAACGCCTATGGTTTGTATTCCGACACTTGGGCTGCTGCGACAGAAGCTATTCTAAATCTAGCCATTTCTCTAATTTGTGGAAGCTTTTGGGGAATTGATGGTATTATACTAGGTACACTTATCAGCCTTATTTTAATGGTTGTTATTTGGAAACCTTATTTTCTTTACAAACACGGATTTAAAAAGAACGTGTGGTTATACTGGCAAGGTGTGTTGCCATTAGCTGTGGTGTTTTGTGTTTCTGCACTTTTAGTAGGCTTCGTTGCTGATTATGTTGTCTATGATAGAGGATCTTCAAATTTGATTAACTGGATTATTTATGCCGCTATAATTACAAGTATAGTTACCATAACCTATGGTACGCTAATGTTTATATTTATAAAAGGGTTTAAAGTATTTGTTTTCAGAATGAAGGATTTAATAATTAAAAAATTCACTGGATAATTCAAAATGAGACATAAAAAGAACATAGGATTTGTTATCGGCACATTATCATCTGGTGGTGCAGAACGCGTTATATCTACACTGAGCAATTCGCTTATCGAAAGATTTGATGTTACCATAATTACATTTTCAAAATCTACACCGTTTTATACTTTAGACAACAGGGTTAAAGTAGTTCATTGCAGAGAAAATATTAACAAACCAAAGTCTGCGTTAGATTCACTAAAGCTAAATTATAGCTTAACAAAACGCATTTCGAAAATTTCTAAACAAGAAGGCGTAGATATTCTTATTGGATTTATAACTTCAGCAAATATATTAACAGTACTTGCCGCAAAATTAAATGGTCTCCCTTCTATTATAAGTGAACGCAATAATCCTTTGGTTGAGGATGTTCCAAAATTGTGGGAAATACTGAGGAAATTTGTTTATCCAAAAGCTGACACGTTAGTGCTTCAGACTAAGGGTATAAAAAAACTATATGAGAAAAAAATAAGGCCTAACAGAATTACTATATTACCAAATCCTATTTCGTCTGATCTGTCTAAATTACGAAATGACACCTCAAAACAGGAAAAGATAATTTTATCTGTAGGACGACTCGATAAAAACAAATGTCATGATGAACTAATCACCGCTTTTCACGCCATAAATCCAAAAGATTGGAAAGCAAAAATTATTGGTGATGGCAATAAAAAACAAGAATTGACAGATCTTATCAAGCAATATAATTTATCAGGTCGCATAGAAATTATATCTAAAGTAAAGGATATAGATAAATATTACAACGAAGCCTCAATTTTTGTTTTCACATCTAAAACAGAAGGATTTCCCAATGCACTTTTAGAAGCGATGCACTTTGGTTTGCCATGTATTTCAACGGATTGTAACTTTGGCCCATCGGATTTAATAAAAGATGGTGAAAACGGCTTTTTAATTCCTGTAAATGATCAACAAGCATTAACAGCTAAATTATCACAGTTGATAAATGATGAAGAATTACAAACTAAGTTTTCGCACAATGCAAAACAAACCACAGAAACTTATACGAGTGAAAAAGTTGTAGCACAATGGGAAGCATTGATTAACAAACATATAAAATGAATTTAAAGCACGAATCGTAAAGGAGTGATACTATTAGTATGAAAATTATAAAGTACATAACATTAGCACTGGTTATATTCAATTTGCCTTCTATTGGGCTCTTTGCATATGGTGGCGGTGTAGGCGGAATGTTGAGTTATGGTACTATTTTTATGCTGGTTGTTTATTATGCTTTAGAGAAAAAAACCACTCCTAATTGGTGGATAATAGTTATTGCCTTACTGTATTTTATTATAGGAAGTTTACAGTTCTATGGCGCACCAATGGTTTTTATGATGGAATTGATTAAATATTTCATTTTTGTTATTGCTGGCTACGAACTCACAAAACATGTTAGCATTACAGAATTATATGCATTCTTTATAATTGGTGCATTAAGTGTTGGTGTTGAAGCAATGTCCTTTACAAACGACTATGGGAGATATGCCGGGTTTTACCTTAACGCCAATGTAGCCGGTTTTATCTGTATTTATGGCTATTCATCAATTTATGGTTTAAAGAATGGCACTTTAAAATTATTTGGGCAATTTGTCTTTACTTTAATGGGGTTATTAACATTTTCAAGAACATTTATAGTCATTTGGTTGTTGCTAAACGTTATCTCATTAAAAGTCAGTATCAAAAATATTAGAATTTTTGGTATCGCTTTTTTAATCTTTTCAACATTGTTATTTATCGATCAAGTTGTAGGACTGAACAATCCACGGTTTGAACAACTTAAAAATATAGTAAGTAGCGAGAATAAAGTGTCCAGTGAAGAAATCAGTGAAGATTCTAGAACAGAAACATGGGCAAAGTTTTACGATCAAATATTGGATGCACCCTTAATTGGTAATGGTTATGGTACATTTTCTGGAAAAATCAACTCCATGGGAGTTCATAACACATATTTAATGATAATTGGAGAAGCAGGCATAATACCTTTTTTACTATTCTTGGTATACATAGCACGGCTCTTTTTTAAGAGTTTTATATATTTTAAACCTGCTCCACATCTTATAATGCAAACTATTTCATTAGCTGTATTTTTGTTGGCCAATCATAATTTTTTCACATTTTATTACATGACATTTGCAGCAATGTGGATACAGCATCAAATATTTAAGCTGGATAACGGAGAGGAAGAGAAAGAAGAAAAACTTTTAGAGGTATGATAAGTTCTAAAACAGAATATCACGATTATCTAAATCAAGATAAAAAAGCACTTGGTATAAAACCTCATGGTGTGGCAGGTAAGATAATGAGTTACTTTTCTCCTAACCACATTTGGAAGTTTCAAAAAACCATGCGAAAGCTTGAATATTATACCAATTGCAAAAACAGAGGACTGAGTAAGTTCTATGTATTATATCTAAGGTATAAGTTTAAAAATATATCATTAAAGCTAGGCTTTTCAATACCAATCAATGTATTTGGCCCAGGTTTATCTATAGTACATTATGGTACAATTGTAATAAATAGAAACACAAAAGTTGGCCGTAATTGCAGAATGCATGCCTGTGTCAATATTGGCGCTTCTGGTGGAGAAAGTGGTGCGCCACAAATTGGTGATAACGTTTATATAGCTCCAGGTGCAAAAATTTATGGAAACATTACAATTGCCAACAATATAGCCATTGGTGCCAATGCCGTGGTTAATAAATCTTGTGAACAAGAACATGTAGCGCTTGCTGGTGTACCTGCAAAACCTATTGGTAGCGTTGATATTAAAAAAATAATAAAACACATCTAACTAAATTGATGAGTACTGATTTAAGAAAAAAAGGCTTGAGAAAAAGGCTGTCAAATATCTATGGTACGGATATTGGATATTATATTATTAGGCCTATTTATAAAGTATACGAGTTTTTGCTCAAAATGATACCAGACGATGTTTTGGTAAAGCATAGTTTTAAAAAGCATATGGGTTATCCGTTAGATCTTAACAATCCTAAAACCCTAAATGAAAAAATCAATTGGCTAAAAGTTAATCATAAGAAAGACATACACACTATCATAGCAGACAAGTATAAGGTAAGGGCTTATGTAAAAGAAAAGATTGGAGAAGAATATTTAATTCCACTACTCTATCACACCAAAGACCCAGAAGATATTAGACCAGAAAACCTACCAGACGTAGATCATATTATAAAATGTAATCACGATAGTTCTGGCGGTGTAGTAGTAAAGGATAAGTCTGCAATAGATTGGGTACAAACCAGAAAACGGTTCAGACGTCTCCTAAAATCCAACCATTATTACAGTACCAGGGAATGGCAGTACAAAAATATCGAACCACGGATTGTTGTAGAGAAACTGTTGAACATGGAAGATGGCAACCTTCCTGATGACTACAAAATACATTGTTTTCATGGTAAGGTACAATTCTTTGGTGTAGATGTAGATAGGCATTTACCAACACGAGGTAGAAATATATACGACACTAACTGGAATCTTTTGCCATGCAATTGGGGAAGACCAAACGGAAGAGAGTTACCAAGACCAGAAAATTTAGAGGAAATGATAGCTTTGGCAGAAAAACTAGCTGAAGATTTTGTGTATTTAAGAGTCGATTTTTATTCCGTAAAAGGAAAAACCTATTTTGGTGAATTAACCTTACATCAATCCTCTGGGTTTAGAAAATTTTGGCAAAAAGAATGCGATGAAAAATTCGGGAAATTACTGGATATTAAACATTTAATTAATAAAAAAGTAACAAGCCCTTAATATAGAAATCATGAATTTTGTTTTGTTTCCCAACGCACAACAAAACAAAAAGACATGAAAAAAATGAGACAAGCAATATCTGATTTCTATAGAGAAACTGACTTAGGCTATTTAATGTTAAAACCATTTTATAAAGCATACGAGCTTGGACTAAGATTGGTTTCGGACAAGTTTATTATTAAAAACAGCTTTAAAAAACACATGGGCTATTCTATAGATTTAGATAATCCACTAACATTAAACGAAAAAATTAATTGGTTAAAGCTGTATGAAAGGAAAGAACTGCACACAAAAGTAGCAGACAAATATAAAGTTAGAGATTATATTGAAAGAACTATTGGCGGTGAGTATTTAATTCCTTTGCTTTTTCACACGAAAGACGCAAGGGATATAAAAAAGAAGAACTTACCAGATACGGAGTTCATTATAAAAACAAATCACAATAGCTCAGGAGGTATCATTGTAAGAGATAAGTCTAAGGTTAAATGGAAAAAAGTAAGAAAGAAACTAAAACGGTTGATGAATGAAAACCATTATTATTCTACACGAGAGTGGCAATATAAAAATATTGAACCGAGGATTGTTGTAGAAAAACTTTTAACCTATAGTGACGGTAGCATACCAGAAGACTTTAAACTGCATTGTTTTAATGGTAAACTAGCATTTATAATGGTCGATTTGGGAAGGCATAGTGATAAAAGATATAGAAATATATATGATAAAGAATGGAATCTATTGCCCTGTAATTGGGGAAGACCAAATGGTGACGATGTTGAGAGACCATCTAATCTAGAGGAAATGATACAACTTGCTGAAAAAATTGCCAAAGATTTTATATATGTAAGAGTAGATTTCTATTCGGTTCGTGGTAAAACATATTTTGGGGAGTTAACGTTTCATCATGCATCTGGGCTTCAAAAGTTTTTTCAAAAAGAATGGGACTATAAATTTGGCAAGCAGTTAAATATTAAGAAATTTAATGAAAAATAAAATAAAAATCTTTTTCGTTTTACCAACACTTTTTGCAGGTGGCGCAGAAAGAGTCATGTCTTTTGTTTCGCAAAATTTAGATAAAGAAAAGTTTGATGTTACACTGGTTGTAATCGGTTTAGAAAAAGAAAGCAAATATCCTGTATCTGGCATACCTGTAATACATTTAAACAAAAAACGCGTAATGAGAGGTGTTTTCTCGCTTTCGCGTTTAATAAAAAAACAAAAGCCACAGATTGTAGTCAGCTCAATTTCTCATCTAAATGCCCTTATGGGTCTAATTTCCATTGTGTTTCCAAAAATCATTTTTATCGGGAGACATGCAAGTATACTCAATAAAGACCATGCTAAAAAGAAATCATTTTTTCAATCATTTTTCGATTACTTTTCATATGGTACAAGACAACTAGATCATTTCATTTGTCAGTCAGTAGACATGAAGCAAAGTATAATTGATTTTCATAATATAGATAGTGACGCTATTAGCATAATCAACAACCCAATCACCCAAACGGATATTATAAAAACCAATACCAACAAAACTGGCATAAAAAAGTTTATCACGGTTGGCAGATTAAGCCATACAAAAGGTCAAATGAGAATCCTTGAGGTATTAAAAAAGCTTACTATTCCTTTTCATTATACAATTATTGGTGATGGTTCTTTATACGATGACGTAGTTAACAGAATAAAAGAATTTGGATTAGAAGAAAAAGTAACCCTAATTAAATTTACGGATCAAGTATTCGATCATTTAATTGAGCACGATATGTTTCTACAAGGCTCATATTCCGAAGGTTTTCCCAATGCACTTTTAGAGAGTTGTGTCGTTGGTGTGCCCGTAGTCGCTTTTAATTCTCCTGGTGGAACTAAAGAAATCGTAGAAAACGGAATTAACGGATATTTGGTTGAAGACCAAGACGAATTTGTAAAAAGACTTTCGGAAAACAAAGATTGGAACCCTGAAGTGATAAGGGAATCTGTATACAAGAAGTTTAATAAAAACAAAATAATAAAGGATTACGAACATCTATTCACAGAGGTTTTAAGAAAAAGATAATTGATTGATTAGCCTATTTATTTATCAACTTAAACCAACAGAATTATGAGAAAAATTGTCGATGCAACCAAAAACATTCTTGAAAAAGGCAGATTATATGCCTTTCATAAAGAACAAAACAATACTGCTAGGAAACATCTCAAAAATATTGAAGCAGCAAAGGGAAAGCTGGATGCAAAGAATATTAAACTGTGCAAAGAATATGCAAAAGATGTATTTGGACATGAGAGGTACGCACAATGGCTAATCGTCTACACAACTTATACCAGAGAGTTTAGAGAAGGTTGGATTCCTGATAATTACTATGGAGAAGTTGTTCTCCCCCAGCTAAATGGCGAATACGGAAGAATCAGTAACCGAAATGCAGTAATCACCCAATTGCTAAAAGAGGAAGACACCTTAGATATTTGCTACTATGTCAACAAGTATTTTTTAACCACGGATTATAAAGTATTAAATGACGAGGCATTAAAAAAATTACTTTTCTCTCAACATGAAAAAGTCGTCTTTAAGCTTGAAAATTCACGTCAGGGAAAAGGTATATATGTACTTAATGAAAAATCTTTTGATGCTAATGAAATAAGAAAGCTGGGCAATGGTGTTTTTCAGAAATTTATAGAACAGCATCCCTTTTTCTCGCAGTTTAGCACATCATCAGTAGCTACAATCCGCATTACATCTATGTGTGATGATAATGGAATACCGCAGGCAAGGACTGGTTTTTTTAAATTTGGTAGTGAAAATGACGAATATATAAAGTCGAGTTCTGCAATCTATATTCCTTTTGATGTTAAAACCGGTAAACTCAGTCACGAAGCCTATACTTATTATTGGAAATTACTAAAACAGCTTCCTGGTAATGATTTTGCTTTTGGCGGAAAAGAATTACCATCATTCAATGATTGCCTAGCAGAAGTTAAAAGAGCGCACAGCCAAATACCTTTTATAAGGTGCACAGGATGGGATATTATTTTAGACAAACATAATAAGGTTAAAATAATTGAAGTCAATGGCGGGCACAACGGAATTACACTAAATGAGACAACATCGGGTCCAAATTTTAAAGATTTAGGTTGGGAAAATTTGAGAAAGACCAAATAATAGTAGGCATTTGAGCTATTAAACACGAAAAATGCTCAACAAATCGAAGAAATATATAGTTACAGTTAGTAACCATTATATTTGACCAAGAAACAAAATCAATAATTTTCAAGCTCTAAAAATCTGCCTACTAGATTTCAGTTTTATTGAACTTACGATTGAAAATTATTGATTTTAAGCTAATTTGCATTTAAGCAACTGCTTTTGTTTCAAATAGTTAAATACAATAAATTAATGGCCCCAAAGACCAAAAAAAATATAGCCATACTTAGTATTACTCTGGGTAGTGGTGGCGCAGAAAAGGTTATAAGTCTTCTTTTAAAAGAGCTAAGGAAGGATTACAATGTTACTTTGGTGCTTTTTCATAATTCTATACATTTTCCCATTCCAGATAATGTTGCAATAAAAATACTTTCAGATAATCCGCCAGACAGAGCATTTTATTTAAAGTTTATAGATACTTTTAAATATATCATTAAATATTACCGCTTTGTTAAACGCAATAAGATTGGTATATCAATATCATTTCTTGCATTTCCAAATCTTATAAACGGAATCGTTTCAACCTTCAATAAAAAAGTAAAAACAATTATAAGCGAAAGAGGATTTCCTTCAGACAATGTAACGAGTAAACTTTCATTTTATATTTCAAAACTGTTCTACCCTATTTTTTATAATAAGTGCCATAAATTGTTTTCCAACTCGGTACATATCAATAATGACTTAAAAGATAATTTCGGTATTAAAATTCCGATGGAAGTTATATACAATCCTATTGAATTACCAAAACAAACCATAGAACCTGTCAGTCTTAATATAAATGCAGAAAAACTAAAAGGCATAACAGCTGGTACGCTCAATAAGAGAAAAAACCAAATTATGATTGTTAGAGCTATCGAAGCTTCTAATTTAAACTATGATTTTACCATTCTTGGTGGTGGGGATTTAGAAAACTACCTATCAGAAGAAATTCGTAAAGCCAATCTCGAAAAAAGTGTGATACTTGGTGGTAAAGTAAAAAATGTAAATGAACACTTATTATCTAACCACTATTTTGTACTGTGTTCATTTACTGAAGGTTTTCCAAACGCTTTGCTAGAAGCCATGGCGATTGGGTTACCTTGCATTTCGTCCAATTGTCTTTCGGGTCCTTTGGAGTTATTAAATGAGAATAAAGAGGTTATTATAAATGATGGCGAATTTTACATAGGAAAATATGGGCTTCTCGTTAATAATGATGACCATATGGGCTTGAGTAAGGCTATGGATTATTTTCATAACAATCCAAATGAAAGAGAAAAATTTAGTGCGCTCAGTTTACAGCGTGCAACGCAATATAATTTAGAAAATATATACGCTAAGTTTAAACAGTTTATAGAAAGTTAATTAACCAAACATATGTGTGGAATTAATGGCATAATAGCTAAGACCAACCGAAATAAGAATGAGATAACCTCTATTCTTAATAGCATGAATGATCTTATCATTCACAGAGGTCCTGATGAAGATGGTTTGTTTTCAGAAGAAAACGATACATTCTCTGTTGGTATGGGAATGCGACGTTTATCTATTATAGATTTATCTTCTGGTCAGCAACCAATTTTTTCTGATGATAAGCAGATTGTAATCGTATTCAATGGAGAAATTTATAACTATAAAAGCATAAAAGCTAAGCTAGAATCCGAAGGTGTTAACTTTAAAACATCAAGTGATACTGAAGTTATTTTAAAAGCTTACGAAAAGTATGGTATTGAGTCGTTTCAATGGCTAGATGGTATGTATGGCTTTAGCATTTATGATAAGACCAAGAACAAATTATTTATTGCGCGAGATTTCTTTGGTGAAAAACCATTGTATTACACACATACAGATAAGGAATTTATATGGGCTTCAGAACTAAAATCAATTATCAACACTATTGATTTTACACCTAGCATTTCTAAAAAAGGTTTGAACCTTTATTTTAGACTGACGTATATTCCCGCACCGCACACAATCTATGAGAATATATATAAGTTAGAAGCTAATCATTATATCGAATACGATTTGGCATCTCACCAAACTACAATCCATAAGATTAATGCAGAGCCTCAACCAAAGACTGTAGATATTTCTTTTGATGATGCCAAAGCAAAAACCAAGGAATTGGTTTATAATAGCGTAGATAGTAGATCTATTGCAGATGTTGGCTTGGGTACGTTTTTATCTGGTGGAGTGGATTCGTCGATTATTTCACTTTGTCTTTCCCAAACCACAGATAAAAAAATAGATACATTTTCTATAGGGTTTAAAAAGGCATCTTACGATGAGACCGATAAATCTAGAATTGTAGCCAAAATGATAAATAGCAATCATCATGAATTTATTATTGATGAAGACGATTTAAAGAATAACATTCACGATATATTAGTCAATTTTGATGAACCATTTTCTGATACAGCTGCACTGCCCACTCACCTATTATCAGAAAAGACTAGAGAGCACGTCACAGTAGCGTTAACAGGCGATGGTGGTGACGAAGTCTTTGGTGGCTACAACAAGTATTACATTGGTAAAATGAATAAAAGGTACACAGGAGTGATACCAAAAGGCATACACAAAACTATATCGAGATTAAGCAATAAATACCTTGTTGAAAAAGACGATAAACGCGGTAGAAACTTTAAGATTAATAAATTATTAAATGCCATAGACTACGATGGTGATTTCTATTGGGACATTATTTCTTTAGCAAACACCAGCAATCAACTCGAGGAAATTATGAAACCAGAGTATTTTGAAAACAATCTTTTTCAGGAATACAAAAATGTACTCGGCAAACAAAAGATCGAAAGCTTAACCGACTTTAGGTTGGTAGATAAAATTCTGAGTTTAGAAGGAGGAATGCTTGCCAAAGTAGATAGAACCAGCATGATGACATCTTTAGAGTGTAGAGCTCCATTTTTAAATAGAGAGATTTGGGAGTTTACCAATACATTACCAGAAAGCTACTTAATGAAAGGCTGGAACAAAAAGCACATTTTAAAAGAAGCGTTTAGAGATCAATTTCCTGATGAGTTTTTAGAAAAAGGCAAAAGTGGTTTCGGTAGCCCAACTGGCGATTGGCTAAGACAAAGCTTACGTAAAGAATTAGAAAGTTATATAGATGCTGATATGCTTAAAGCACAAGGTATATTTAACATAGAGATAATTACAAAATTGGTAAAAGATCATTTAGACAGCAAGAAAGACAGTACATTTAGGGTATGGTCGTATTATTGTTTTCAAAAGTGGTACAAGTATAATTTTCTCAAGCAGAATTAAAACGAGATGGACAAAAAAAGAATATTACTTATAGCATCTTACGATGGCTCTCTTATACGATTTAGAGGTGACTTTATAAAAAGTCTTGTAGATAGTGGTTTTGAAGTATTTGCAGCCGCTCCAAGTTTTGCTAAAAAAAACAGTCAAGACATAAAGAAGCTTGGTGCTACCCCAATTGAATTTAACTTGCAACGTACAGGTCTTAACCCTTTAAAGGATTTTAAATCCATAAAAGAGTTAAAATCCATCATAAAGGACAATAAAATAGACTTGGTTTTTCCATACACTGTTAAACCAGTTATTTATGGCTCAATGGCAGCAAATATGTGCAAGGTTCCTGTAGTTTCTTTAATTACTGGTTTAGGTTATACATTTACTGGGTTAACTAAAAAAGCGCGTACACTTCAACGTTTTAATGAAACCCTATATAAGCTGTCCATAAGGAAAAATAAATCCATTGTATTTCAGAATAGAGATGATTATCAGTTGTTTTTAGATAGAAACGTAATTTCTAAAGAACAGAATGTAGATTTTGTTAGTGGTTCTGGCATTAATCTTAAGAAGTTTAGGTTTAAGGAAAAGAATGCTTTAGATAAGGTAAGTTTTCTTTTTATTGCTCGATTAATCAAAGAAAAAGGAGTTGAACTATATACAGAGGCTGCAAAAATTTTAAAGAAAAAATATCCTCAGACAGAATTTCATGTCATTGGAGCTCCAGAAATATCACCTTCGGCTATTAGTCTCGAAGAACTTGACGAACTGCACAAAGAAGGAGTTATTATTTTTCACGGAAAACAATCTAATATTGAAGAGCATTTACATAAAACCGATATTTTTGTATTGCCTAGTTATTATAGAGAAGGGCTTCCTAGAACCACTTTAGAGGCAAATGCATGTGGAAATCCAATTATTACAACAGACTCTGTAGGATGCAGAGAAGCTGTCAAGGAAGGCGTAAATGGGTTTTTAATTGAGCCACAAAACTTAGATGCACTGATAAAGCCTATGGAATACTTTATCACCAATCCTAATAAAATAAAGGAAATGGGAATTAATAGCAGAACATATGCCGAGGAACGTTTTGATGTTGATATTATTAATAATGACCTTATAGAGATTATAAATAAAGCCCTTAATTAATTTTTCAAATATTTGAAAACTAAATATTTAGAATTATGAAACTTTACCATATAATAAAACGTACAGCTGATTTTTTCGCTGCATTGATTAATATAATTATTGCGTCTCCAATATTACTTACGCTCATAGTTATATTGGCCATAGCAAATAAAGGTAAGCCTTTTTTCTATCAAACCAGAACTGGCAAAAACGGGAAACTATTCACTATCATTAAGTTAAAGACTATGAATGATAAAACCGATAGTGAAGGTAATCTTTTACCTGTAGTACATCGCATCACAAAGATTGGTGATTTTTGCAGAAAATATTCTTTAGACGAAATTCCGCAACTGTTTAATATTCTAAAAGGCGATATGAGTTTAGTTGGTCCTCGCCCACTTTTACCTAAGTATTTGCCACTTTACACTGAGGAACAAAACAGGAGGCACGAGGTTACACCAGGTATTACGGGATGGGCTCAAGTAAACGGAAGAAATACCATAAGTTGGGAACAAAAATTTGAATACGATGTTTACTATGTTGATAACCAGTCTTTTTTACTAGATTTAAGAATTATTTTTAAAACTATAGATAAGGTTATTAGTAGAAAGGATGTTAATCATTCCGATAATGATGACATGCCAATATTTACCGGAACAAAGAATATTTAAACGATTTTTATGTCGCTTAAATTCAAAATGAAGTCTATAGGCTTATGCTCTACATCCATATATTTGTGTGAAGCATAATGAATGTTTTTTCCGTTATCTATAAGGCCAAGAGTATTCCATCCTAATTGGTTAGGCGAAATGAAGTCTTTCTTTAAATTATCTGCAATGTACCAATAATTGCAATTCGGAAATTCAGATTCAATAATTCTAAAGTTATTAATATTTGGTTTTTCCGTACCAATATCTTCAGATATTACTACTTTATCGACTAAATCAGTAATGCCAAGAGCACTGATTTTTGCCCTTTGCGTATTAGATATTCCATCAGTTACAATTCCTATTTTACCCTGTTTAGCCTTAACAGAATTAATTATTTCCATCGCACCTTCAAACAATTCAATATTGGGAATATGGTTTCGATACATATCGATTAACAATTGTATCTCAACATTATATTCTGAACTTAAAAACTCAAAGGCATTTTCACCATTACGATATAACGAAAACATATTAACATACAAGGACTTATGGTTTTTTACCTCAAGTTTTTGTGAAATAAACTGGTAAGCTGATTTTAAAAAATCTAACTCATTGTAAAGTGTGTCATCGAGATCAAAAACAATGACCGTATTAGCATTAACCTTTATATCCATGTACTAAAATTTCATCATCATATCTAATCATAAGCAAATCGCTTTCCCAAGAGTTAAATTTGTCTTCAATATCATTTTCTAACAAATATTCTTCAATAATCCATTTGGGGAAATTAGCGCCAGCTAAGTAAGACAAAGGATAACCACCACCAAATCTAGGATTAATTTCAATAGCATAGATTTTGGATTCGTCATTATTATGCAGAAAAAACTGAGCCGTAATACAACCAACAGCTCCGTCTATGTGCAGAAGATGTTGTCTTATGTATTTAACCAATATGTTGTTTTGCGTTAATGCCTTGTATACTTCACCATCCCTTACCTCTAAACGTTTTCTTGGCACAGCACATTTTAATTTATTGTTTTTGTCATAATACAAATCACAGGTAAATTCAGTAAACTCATTATGGTCTAAGTATTCCAAAAACATCAGTTTTTCATTTTCAAAATGGTAGTCCGTTAATTCACGCTCTTCATTTATTACATAAGTATCAACACTTCTGCTACCGTCATAAGGCTTAATAAACATAGGAAGAGCGTAATTATCTTTCTCATACTCTCTTGCGACCCTCAGCCCTTTAGTTTCAAAAAAGCTATGTATAGACCTTTTGTTACGGCATTTTGTGATAAAGTCTATCGAGGAGATAACAACCGAGACGCCTTTTTCTTCTAAGCGCGCTTTATTTTGTGCTAATTGAAGTAGCTCAGTGTCTATAGTTGGTATAATAAGTTTTATATTGTGTTGTTGACATAAACTTATAAATTCTTCAAAATATAAATCTTCATTCAATCTTGGAACTTCAAAATAATGGTCAGCTATCTGGCAAGCTGCAGAGAGTTGAGGCGTAGAATCAGAAGCAAATACTTTAGACTCGGGGAAAAATTTCTTTAGCTCTTTTTGAAAAGATCTAACCAATGACACGCGTCTTCCCGCAGAAGTAATTAAAATGTTCATCTTATTTAGTTAAGGGCAAAATAATATTGATAATGAAATGAAAAACAAATATAATTTTGTCAGTCAACTATTTAGAATTGTTCCTATATAAAGCATATTAATTGGTTGAAACATCAATTAAACTATTCTAAAAATACTTTGGCTACCCAATAGAGTTAAGTATGGCTTCAAATGGGTTAACAGCAGTGTTGTACTATTGCATTTAAACGAACAGATTATTTAATAAACAAACTTAAAACAGCTTGGCATAAACATTTAATCTCACCCACAATCAACAACGTAAATATCTGCCTTTTATCGTCTTTATTTGGGCAGTCCCACTTTATTAACGCATATTTAACCGATTTTTAGATCGTGTCCCAAATCCCTCTAAGACATGAAATTGATAAAGTAATATCAATTACTTAACAATTTTTGCTTATGAAACCTAAAATATGGTTATCGTCACCTCATATGAGTGGTGCTGAAGAGACTTACATAAAAGAAGCTTTTGAAGCTAATTGGGTTGCACCATTAGGACCAAACGTCAATGGCTTTGAGAACGATTTACAATCTTATCTTAATGAAGACCGATATGTTGCCGCATTGGCATCTGGTACTTCTGCCCTGCACTTAAGCCTCATTTTATTAGGTGTTACCAATGGTGATGAGGTTATTTGCCAGAGCAAAACGTTTTCGGCATCAGCAAATCCAATTGTGTATCAAGGGGCTACTCCCGTTTTTGTGGATAGCGAAAAAGACACATGGAATATGTGCCCGGAGCAATTAGAGATTGCTATTAAAGATAGGATTGAAAAAGGCAAAACACCAAAGGCAATCATACCGGTACACTTATATGGCATGCCATACAAGGTCAACGAAATTCATAAAATCGCCAAAGAATACAACATACCAGTAATTGAAGATAGTGCAGAGTCATTGGGAAGTCACTATAATGGACAAAATTGTGGTACTTATGGTGATCTTTCAATACTATCATTCAATGGTAATAAAATTATAACGACATCTGGTGGTGGTGCTTTGGTAACCAGAACTAAAGAACATAAAGAAAAAGCTGTTTTTTTAGCTACTCAAGCCAGGGATGATGCACCGCATTACCAGCACTCACATATAGGTTATAATTACAGAATGTCTAATATCGTTGCAGGTATTGGTCGTGGACAAATGACAATTTTAGATAACCATGTAGCAAAGCGTAGATCTAATCACGAACTGTACAAAAAGACATTTTCAAGTAATGATAAAATTACATTTTTAAATGAACCAGAAGGCCATTTCTCAAATCGCTGGTTATCTACTATATTATTAGATTCTAAGACTACTAGAGAAGGTTTGAGGTTGGCTTTGGAAAAAGAAAATATTGAATCGAGACCTTTATGGAAGCCGATGCATCAACAACCTGTTTTCAAAAATGCACCTAGTTACCTAAATGGTGTTTCAGATGATTTATTTGAAAGAGGACTTTGTCTTCCTAGTGGATCGAATCTTACTAATGAGCAATTGGATAGAGTAATTTCTGCCATAAATACGTATTTTGCAGTATGTTAGTGGAGTTTCTAAATAAAATATCTCAACGGTACGCCTCTAAATGGTTAGTACTATTATTTGACGTATGCATTGTTATAGCCACTTTTTTTCTGGCATTTTTAATTCGATACAATTTTAAGATAGATTTCGATTTTTTTACGGCCTTAAAACAAACACCATACGTAGCCTTAGCAGCTGCAATTAGTTTAATCGCTGTAGGATCTTACAAAGGTGTTGTTAGGTTTACTGGGTTTAAGGATATAGTCAATGTCATTATTGGAGCCAATATTCTAGCAACGATTCTTATTTGCTGCACATTTTTGAGCAGAAAATTTATGGGTGACAATAACCTTTTTGATATTTCTGGCTCTATTATATATATACACTTGTTGCTCAATATCCTATTTTTAATTGGAGCAAAATTGTTTATAAAATCACTTTACAATCAGATTACACAAGATTTTAATACAATTTCCAACGTGTTGATTTTTGGAGCTGGTAATTCTGGTATGCTTACTTATGATGCCATCCAAAACGATACCAAAAGTGGTATTGAGGTTGTTGGTTTTATTGATGATGATGAACGTAAAATAGGTAAAAAAATAAACCTGCTCAAGGTTTATAGCATTGATGAGATTAATGAAGCATTTATTAAGAAGAATAATGTAGAATATGTTATTATCTCCATTCAGAATATTGACCCTACGCGACTATTACAAATAACAGGAAATTTATTCGCTTTAGAGCTTAAGGTAAAAATAGTACCTCCTGTACAGAGTTGGATTGATGGAGATTTAAGCGTAGGTCAAATAAAAGAGGTGAAAATAGAAGACCTCTTGGGCAGAGATCCAATCAATATTAAAAATCCAGATTTAGAAGATCAGTACGATAATAAGGTGATTTTAATTACCGGTGCTGCCGGTTCTATTGGTAGCGAAATATGTAGAAAGGTCAGCTTGTACAATTATAAAAAATTGATTCTTGTAGATAATGCTGAATCCGCGTTGTATGATATTCAGCAAGAATTTAGACAACAAGGTCTAACCAATATAGATGCCATTGTTGCTGACGTAAGAAATAAATCTAGAATCGATCAAATATTCAACCTATACAAACCAAAGATAATTTTCCATGCCGCAGCTTATAAGCATGTACCATTAATGGAAAACAATCCTTTTGAAGCTGTTAGTGTAAATATAGGAGGTACTAAAAATGTAGCTGATATTGCAGTGAAGCATAGTGTAGATAAGTTTGTTTTGATCTCTACGGATAAAGCCGTAAACCCAACTAATGTTATGGGTGCCACCAAACGAATCGCGGAACTTTACGTTACTTGTCTTAAAGGCAAAGGACATACTAAATTCATCACCACAAGGTTTGGCAATGTGTTAGGTTCTAATGGTTCTGTAATTCCGCTATTTAAAAACCAGATAGAAAAAGGCGGTCCTTTAACCGTAACGCACAGAGAGATAACACGTTATTTTATGACAATTCCCGAAGCATGCCAATTGGTATTAGAAGCAGCGGCAATGGGTAATGGTGGTGAGATATTTGTTTTTGATATGGGAGAGCCTATCAAAATTTTCAATTTGGCCACAAACATGATTGTGCTTTCTGGTTTACGTTACCCTGAAGATATAGATATTAAAATTACCGGATTAAGGCCTGGGGAAAAAATCTACGAGGAACTTTTGGCAGATGGAGAGAACACTAAAAAAACATATCACGAAAAAATAATGATTGCAAAATCAAGACATGTAGATATTGACGCTGTCGAAAAACAAATAAATACGCTTACAAACATCAACACCTTAACGCAACCATTAGAGATAGTGTCATTAATAAAAAAACTAATACCAGAATATATTTCTAATAATTCCACATATGAAGTATTGGATACAAAGAAATAACCCTAATTATAAACTATACCAAAAAACTACAAATGAAAACTCGTAACTTTTTTATTCCATTGTTAGCCATTTTTATGTTATCCTCTTGTGGCTCGCGTAAAAATATTGTTTACTTTCAGGATGAGCCTTTAGAAAGTGGTGTTTTAATGTCCGAACCCAAACAATTAGTTTATAAACCAGACGATATTTTAACGATCAATGTCGCTGCTTTAGACCCAGATACGGTAAGACCATTTAATTTAGCATTGGTACAAGGTGGTAATACGGATATTGTTTCTGCCAGAGGCGGAATGCAACAACAAACATACTTAGTGGATTACGATGGCAATATTGAGTTTCCTGTGTTAGGAACGTTACAAATTGCTGGATTGACCAGAACAGAACTCACAGATATGCTAACCGAAAAAATAAGCGAATATGTAACCAATCCTATTGTAAATGTGAGGTTAGCAAACTTTACCGTAACGATTTTAGGAGAGGTGAGAAATCCTGGTACATTCACTATACAAGACGAGAGAATCACAGTTTTAGAAGCACTGGGCTTAGCAGATGATTTAACCATCTTTGGAAAGCGTAAAAATGTGATGCTAATAAGAGAGGTTGATGGAAAAAAGAAGTATGCCAAAATAGACCTTACCACCGTTAACGTTGTTAACTCACCCGTATACTATTTACAACAAAATGATGTTATATACGTTGAGCCAAACAATGCCAAGATTCGCTCATCTACGTACAACCAAAATAATTCAGTATTAATCTCTGCTATTGGTACACTAACAACTGTTATAGCTGTATTCTTAGTAAGATAAAATTTCACATTCATATTCTTTATGGAATCTAAACCAAATTCAGTAACCGCAGATATAAAACAAAAAATAGAGCTTTTCCTTTCCTATTGGAAATGGATAGTGCTTTGTGTTGTTTTAGCTATTGCATTAGGCTTTACTTATTTGCGATATACAACATATGAATACAAGGCTACGGCAACCATTAAAATACGAGATGAAAAGCAAGCCACTAAATTACCCAGCATTGAAGAAATAAATAGTGAAGGCTTATTTTCTGGTGGTACAGATAAGATTAAGGATGAAATTCAGATTATAAAATCGCGTACTTTGATGGCGAACATCATCAAAACGCTAAACTTAAACATTAGAGTTTTTGAACAGGGCAAAATAAAGGAGAAAGAACTATATGTTAACCCGCCTGTCAGTGTAAGTTTTTTTGAAAGCGACTCCGTTATACACAATGTAAAAGCAAACCTTTACCTAAAAATTAAATCGGACACAGAATTTATCTTGTTTAAAGATGATGGCAAATCATTTATAGACAGAGATGAGTCTGAAGGTAAAGTTTACGCGTTTGGAGACAAAATCGAAACAAGTTATGGAGGTATTGTTGTTGTACCTAATGTAGGCTCTCATGCTCCCAGAAAAGGCAGTAATCTTAAAATTACAATTACTCCTGTTGTAAAACTTGTAAGCCATTATCAAAAAAGTGTGAGTGCTTTTACCGAAAAAGGTTCTAGTGTTGTCGAATTAGAGTTAAAAGAAACTGTTGCACAAAAAGCTGTCGATTTCTTAGATCAGCTCATTATCGAATATAACAATGATGTCTTGCACGATAAGGAAGAGGTTGTAAGAGTAACTTCAGAATTTATTAATAAACGTTTGGAGCAAGTACAAGAAGAATTGGGAGAAGTAGAATCAAGCGCACAGCAGATACAGCAACAAAATAATCTTACAGATCTAGGCTCGCAGACCAATCTAAACTTACAAGCCAAGAAGCAACTAGAGCAGCAGATTTCTACCACAGCCACTAATATTCAAATGATTTCATATTTACAGGAAGAAATGAATGATGAAAACAAAATTAGTGACATGCTACCTGCTAATGTTGGTATTGGCGACTCTAATACGGCTCAGATCATTAAAAGTCATAATGATTTAGTGGCAAAACGGGATAAGCTACTAAAAACCTCTACCGCAAAAAACCCTACGGTTGTTCAATTAAACAATCAGATTGATGCGTTAAAAAATAATCTTGAAAGCTCATTAAGCAGCATAAAGAAAACATCGGAATTAACATTAAACAACTTAAATTCCGAAAACAATAGAATAAGCGGACAACTTTATGTAGCACCATCAAAGGCAAGAAAATTTAGAGGTATCCAAAGGCAACAGGATATTAAGGAATCGCTTTACTTGTACTTATTAGAAAAACGTGAAGAATCTGCCATTAGACTTGGCATGTACCAACCAAGTGCTAAAATTGTGGACAGTGCATATTCGTCGTACAAACCTGTTGCTCCAAATAAAACAATTACATATTTGGCATCGTTTATTTTCGGCCTCATGATTCCTTTAGGTCTAATTTATGTGTCCGATTTACTGGATACTAAACTTTATAGAAAAGACGATTTGGTAAATATATTAGATGTTCCATATTTAGGTGATATTCCAAAATCACCTAAAAAAATGAAGCTGGTAAAAAAATCGGATTATTCACCTAAAGCTGAGGCGTTTAGAATCGTAAGATCTAATATAGACTTTATGCTCAAAGGTGTTAACGGTAGAGCTAAAAAACTATTTATTACATCTACAAAAGCGCAAGAAGGCAAATCCCACACAAGCACTAATTTAGCAACTTCAATTTCTTATTCCAACAAATCTGTTTTATTAATAGAAATGGATATTAGGGTTCCAAAAATTTTGGATTATTTAGATATAAAGGAAAAACCTAAAAAAGGGCTGACAGATTTTTTAGCGGACGACTCAGTTAAGCCTCAAGATATAGTAATGAAGCAAAAAGACAATAGTTTCTTCGATATTATACCGTCTGGCACCATTCCCCCTAATCCATCAGAATTATTGATGAGCGATAGAGTTGAGGAACTTTTTAAGCATTTTGAAAAGAAGTATGATTATATCATTGCAGATACTTCTGCCGTTGGTTTGGTAAGCGATACCTTGCTGATTTCTAAATATGCAGACATGTTTATATATGTTGTCAGTGCGGATGGTGTTGACAAAAGACAGCTTGTGCATGTTGCTAAAACGTTATACGATGAGAAGCGATTACCAAATATGACAATGCTATTAAACGGCGTTAAACACGGAAAGAAAGGTTATGGCTATGGTTACGGCTATGGGAATAACCCAAATAAGAAAAAGAAGTGGTATCAATTTTCTTAATTTAAGATTCTAAAAATCTAAAATAAAAAATGCCTTGTCTTATAGATGAGGCATTTATAGTTTTCTCCGCCTTTTTTCAGATTTCAATAAAGAAAGTTCTCTGTTGGTTTGCCCAGCAACAGAAGTATTCTCCTCTGCCCTTCTTATTAAATATGGCATCACATCTTTTACCGGCCCAAAGGGAATATACTTAGCCACATTGTAGCCTGCAGCTGCCAAATTATAACTAATATGGTCGCTCATACCGTATAATTGCCCAAACCATACATTATTATCTTTTTTGTTGACATTAAATTTTTCCATGAGTTCCATTGCCAGATAGCAGCTTTCCTCATTATGCGTTCCAATGAAAACAGAAATATCACTAAGGTTTTCTAAAATATATTTTAATGTGTTGTTGAAGTTATCGTCAGTCGCTTTTTTGTTTTCGCATATTGGTGATGGATAGCCTTTACCCTCTGCTCTTTCGCGCTCCTTTTCCATATAGGCACCTCTCACAATTTTCATTCCTATTTTAAACCCATCATTATTGGCACGTTGATGTAGTTTCTTCAGGTAATCCAGGCGATCCCATCGATAGGTCTGCAAGGTATTGTAAACTATGGTTTTGTCTTTATTATAGCGACGCATCATATCTTCAACTAAGTCGTCTGCTGCATCTTGCATCCAACTTTCCTCACCATCAATCAAAACCTCGACATCTTTTTCTTTTGCGAGTTTGCAAACGGCATCAAATCTCCCGACAATTCTATCCCACTCTTCTTGTTCTTCCTGGGTAAACTCAATACCTTCAGTCTTTTTTTGGTACAGATAAAAACGTCCAAAACCAGTGGGTTTAAAGACTACGATTGGCATAGCTTCTCTCTCATCACAAAATCGAATAATCTTCAATATTTTCTTTAGTGCATTGTCAAACTGATCTTTTGTTTCCTTACCCTCTACAGAATAATCCAATACAGAACTTACTCCTTTTGTATATAGCTTGTCAATAACATGCAAACAATCTTCTTCACTAACGCCACCACAAAAGTGGTCAAAAACTGTAGATCGAATCAAACCTTCAACCGGTAAATTGGCTTTGAGTGCAAAATTAGTTGCGGCTGTGCCAATACGTACTAAGGGCTGTGAGGAAATCATTTTGAACAAAAAATAGGCGCGTTCTAATTCAGAATCAGATTTTAAGGCAAACGCAGTACCAGTGTCTTCAAAGAGTGAATAGTTTATCATTTGATAGGAAATATATAATTACAAATATATTTAAACCTTGGCTTACTTTTTTCTAAAAAAAGGCAGTAATTTTAACAGCTCAAATTTTGGCTCAATTAATATATGACTTCGATAACAACCAAAAATTCTATAGTTCACTTTAACACCAAGGTTTACAAGGAGTTAAATGCTTATATAAAGCAAACCAACCCTTCAATTATATTCATTCTTGTAGATACCAATACCCATAACTTTTGCCTACCTAATTTCTTAGCGCAATTAGAGTCTGGCAATATTATAGTTGAAGTTATGGAGATGCCCGAAGGTGAAGATCATAAGACCATAGATATTTGTACAGGCGTATGGGAAGCCCTATCTGAGTACAATGCAGATCGTAAGAGCTTACTCATCAATTTAGGCGGAGGTGTCGTTACGGACTTGGGTGGTTTTGTGGCAAGCACGTACATGAGAGGCATGGACTATATTAACATACCAACATCATTATTGGCAATGGTTGATGCGTCTGTAGGCGGAAAAACAGGAGTTGATCTGGGAGTATTGAAAAATCAAATTGGAATCGTCAGTGAGGCCAGTATGGTGTTAATAGACACTTCCTTTTTAGAAACATTGCCTCCAAATCAAATGGTTTCCGGTTATGCCGAAATGCTTAAACATGGTTTAATCTATGATAAGAACTATTGGAAAAGCTTGATTGATTTTGAAAATTTGGATATTTCAGAATTAGATGGTCTCATATACGATTCTGTGATTATAAAAAATAAGGTAGTCACTGAAGATCCCAAGGAACAAGGCTTAAGAAAGATTCTCAATTTCGGGCACACACTTGGCCATGCCATAGAAAGTTATTTTTTGGGCAATGCAGATAAAACACCTTTATTGCATGGTGAAGCCATTGCAATCGGCATGATTTTAGAAAGTTATATATCCAATAAATCTGAAAGTTTATCAGATGATGAGCTAAAAGAGATAACCGAAGGTATTTTAAAAACGTTTTCGAAAGTAGAGATTGATAAAAACGACCAGAAGATAATTATTGATCTCTTAAAGCACGATAAAAAGAATAGTCATGGTATTGTAAAATTTGTACTATTAGAAGCCATCGGTGAACCCAAAATTGATTGTCAGGTTACTAATGAATTGATTACCGAAGCTTTTACGTATTACAATAGCCTAACTCAAAGATAACGTTCAGTTATTACTTGGTTATGGTGGTTTTCGTGACCAGTAATAATGTAACCAATTGCCCTAACCGATATAGGTGAACCACTCGCCTCACCTATAAATTCTAATTGATTTGCTTCAAAGCTTTCAAAAAGTGCAATTGTAGACTGCCGTACCGTTTTATATTCACTTAAAAGATTTTCTAAAGTCCTACTTTTAGTATTTCCGTTTGCTACATAACCATCTTGTTCAAAACCTGCTAAAGGTGTTCTGTCTTTTCTGGCGACACGTAACGCCCTATAGGCAAAAATACGTTCTGCATCTACTATATGTAAAAGAATGTCTTTAATTGTCCATTTACCTTCTGCATAAGCATAGCTGTGCTTTAGTAACGGTATTTTTGAGTAGAATTCTATATTCGTGTCTAGATTATGTTTTAGTCCTTTCACAATATCTATATCAGCTGCATTATCGATATAAGACCTGTAATAAGGATCGTATTCTGTTGAATGGAGTTGGTCTGAGATCATTGATGTAATTTAATAAAAAAGCTCTTAGAATAATAACTAAGAGCTTTAAAATAATCTTTATATAAATTTTACATTAAAGTTCGTTGAAAATAGTATGCATTAATCGCTTTTTGTCGTTGATGCTTTCCTCAAGAGATATCATCGTTTCTGTTCTGTAAACGCCTTCAATATCATCTAACATAAAAATGATGTCCTTGGCATGCATGGTATCTTGCGCTCTTATTTTACAGAAAATATTGAATTTTCCTGTTGTAATATGTGCAACCGTTACATAGGGAATCTGGGTAATACGCTCTAATACAAATTTGGTCTGTGATGTATTCTGAAGAAAAACACCAACATAGGCTATAAATGAGTAGCCTAATTTTTTATAATCTAAAGTTAAGGATGACCCTTTGATGATACCTGCTTCTTCCATTTTTTTAACCCTTACATGAACCGTACCTGCAGAAATCAATAATTTTTTTGCAATATCTGTAAATGGAATACGCGTATTATCAATAAGCATATCAAGAATTTGGTGGTCTATTTCGTCTAACTTAAACTTTCCCATAAATCAATTATTATTAGTGATAATGCAAAATTAAGACATTTTATTTAAGAAATATGCATCAAAATTTAATTATTTAAAGGTTTTAGTGCGATTTTTTCATTATTTATCACTACGAAATCGATTTCGTTAGTAACTTTTAGCTCCGCTTTTTCCGATGCAATAAGTAGATTTCCTTTCGCATCAATTTCGCGATGCCCAAAATAACCTTCTAAATTTGAAATGACTTCCACAACAGGTACAAACTCAATTTTACCATCAAGTAATGTTTCTTTATACAGTATTGCAATGTCAGTTACAATATCTTCATTTTCCTTAAGCCTAGCGTTTCTTATAATGATGTCGTAAAATAATTTGCCGTTTTCTGGTATGTTAAAATAATCTTTATAACCAGATTCACCAAAACCTTCAGCTATAGTGTACAAACCTTTTAAAATGGCCATAAATGCATGGCGTCTTACTTCTTCTCTTTTATAATCGTTTGTAAAATGACCTGTTTCGTGCAATAACGTTGGCACTCCAAAATTCTGAAATGTATCACCAACACAATTGAGGTTAAAACCATCGTCATAACGCCCTATACCGCCAGGTATTACAGTTTGCATCAAATCATTGATTTTTGAAATGATGGACATAGCCAACTTTCTATTCGGTGTTAATGACCGTTCTTTATCTTGTGCAGGTGATAAAAACGATAACGTTGCGGGCACATTACTCGTGGCTACATTATATATCGTTCGTTGGCCATGTAGATTAAAGCAGAAATCGGGTTGAAAGTCCTCAAAAACCGCTCTAAGCAATTTACTTTCTGGCTGTGACAGGTCTTGGGCATCTCTATTTAAATCTACACCATTAGCATTTAAACGCGTATAGCGTTCAGCACCATCTGGATTTAAAATAGGGATTATCATTAAAGTACAAGCCTCCAAAATAAGATTAGGGATCGCATTATTGGTGAAAAAGAGATTAAAGCAATCAAACAAAGCTTTTGTAGTTGTAGATTCATTACCGTGCATTTGGGACCACAATAATATTTTTTTTGACCCTTTACCAAATTTTAAACCATAAATAGGCTTTTTTTCTACAGAATAACCAATAGTAGAAATTATAGATTCTGGGTATTTGGCTAGACATTTTTCGATATCAGAATTGGTGATATAACGTCCAAATAATTTTGGATTTTTTACTAAAGAATATAGACTATTTAAATGTTCGGATTTCATTAAAAAATTAATTGATTACAAATGTAATCATTTGTGTTTTTACAATTGTAAACAATAGAAATTAATAAAGATGTTACAATATTATACAATTTAACATGACTCATCATTACAAATCGCTAGTCCTATTGCTAAAAATTCAACAAATAAAATTTAATTGAATTAAATATTTTAATATCAGTTATTTATGTTTTAAAATCAAAGTTTTTATTTAAATAAATATGGTAATTTTTTTAGAATACAAACGTATTTAAATACTATTGTTTACATTTGTATCGTTATTTATAGACAATAGTGAGTTTACAATGGTCAACACTACTGAATTTATAGAACGATTACAAAAAGTCATTGATTTTTACGATGAAACTGCGTCAGGTTTTGCTGAAAAAATTGGTGTACAACGCTCCAGCATTTCTCATATTCTTTCGGGTAGAAATAAGCCCAGTTTAGATTTTGTAATGAAAGTGCTTCACTCCTATCCCGAAGTTGAATTGTATTGGTTATTGAATGGAAAAGGCAGCTTTCCTAAAGCCAACCAAATTTCAGAATCACCAAGTTCAAATTTTACAGAGACAACTCAAGAGACAACTTCAAATCCATCTGAAGTGAATTCAGATATTGAAAAGATTGTTATTTTTTACAGGGATGGAACTTTTAAAAGCTACAAGCCTTAAATTTAATTTCGCTATTCATTACCTTTGTACAAAGACTAAAAATGAAGCGTTTTTTTTTATTTCCACTAATACTAATGGCTTTTGGCTGCTACAACGTAGAGCGCAATTGTAGCGATTTTAAAACTGGTGAGTTTGAATTTAACTACACCATTGACGGTATTGAAAAAACTGGAAGATTTATCCGTACAGAAACTTTAAATATTGATTATTACGAAAACACAACAGACACCTCTTCTGTACGCTGGATAAATGATTGCGAGTTTATCCTCAAAAAGCTAAATCCAAAAACCAATGCTGAAAAAGAAGCTATCCATATGAAAATCTTATCGACTACCGGTGCATCTTCATACACATTTGAATATAAACTGGCGGTAGATAAACCCAACAGACCACAACGCATAGAAAAAGGTGTCGCCCATAAGATAAACTGAATAGTATGTTAGACTTTTTATTGACCTCTGATGCTATAATGGCATTGATTACACTAACGTTTTTAGAGATTATCCTTGGCATCGATAATATTGTATTCATATCCATTGCCGCAAATAAACTTCCAAAAGAGCAACGCAATAAGGCTACCAATATTGGTCTTTTATTGGCCATGTTGCAGCGTATTGTTCTTTTGTTCTTTGTTTCATTTTTGGTGGGACTAAGTGAACCTTTCTATACTGTTGAATTGAACTGGTTAACTGTAGCTATTAGCTGGCAGGCAATTATTCTATTCATGGGTGGTCTATTTTTGATTTATAAAAGTACTTCTGAAATAAGAGAAAAAGTAGAAAGCCCATCTCACGATGAGGATGGCGTAAAATCAAAAGTGATAAAATCACTATCGCAGGCCATTACACAAATTTTGATTATCGATTTTATTTTTTCTGTAGATTCTATACTCACGGCCGTAGGTATGACCAATGGTTTACATCCAAATAACAACTACACATTGGTACTTATGATTATTGCAGTTATGATTTCCATTGCGGTTATGATTGGTTTTGCCAATCCAATACGCAAGTTTATAGACCGCAATCCCAGTATGCAGATCTTAGGCTTGGCCTTTTTAATTCTTATTGGTTTTATGCTTATTACTGAAGCGGCACATTTATCTCACACAGAGTTTTTCGGAAAATCTGTTGGTGCTATTCCAAAAGGGTATCTTTATTTCGCTATAGCATTTTCCTTGTTTGTCGAGTTTTTAAATCATAAAACCAAAAAGAAGCTTTAGTGGTGATAAAACTATAGTTCAATCTGTTGTGTATTTGATGTAATTCGTGATTAAGTTCTCGCTACGAATTTTCGTCTTCAAAACTATTATAGGATTTTCCACTTAAAGCCGGTACAATTTAGCTTTTTATCAAAACAAAGTCACTTGACCTTTATCATCAATATCTAAATCCTCATCATCATCTTTATTTGATGACGGACTCTCCTCTTTTGGTTTCTCGTTTTGCCCTAAATCTTTAGAGACTTCTAAATCTACCGAAACTGTTTGCTCATCAACTACTTCCAGTTCATCGGCATGCACTTCTTCTGGGGCTTCGTATGGCAGCGGAGCTAACAAACTCACTTGGTTGATTTTATCTTTGGTCAATTGGTTACCCAATGCGTTAATGCCTTTTATGGCTATGAACTCTTCTAGGTTCACTTCCATGTTTGGCTTTCTATCCTTACCGCGTTCTTTGGTAAACTCCACTTCTGCCATTGGTCTCCAATGCGTGGCGACAATTTCTAATTGCGAATCGGGATGATCTGAAATAAAGGACTCTTCTTTACCTTCTTGTTCGATTAAAAAGCGTTTAACGTAGTAACGTTCCTTTTCACCATCGTAATAAATTGCCGAAATAGGTTTTTTTGGTATCCACTTTTCTAGCACAATCATGTCGCTATCAAAGTGTGTCGTCAATTCTGGTATAATGGTTTTGGCGATTCCAGATTGTGTAATGACCAAAAGTCGATCTTCTCCCCTAAACTCACCGATCAGCTCTCCCCGCTCATCAACGTTAAGTCGCTGAACAGCATCATCAAACCAGATTTTACGAGGTTTTAAAGTAGATACGCCTTTTTCTTTGAGTTCTATGCGTTTAACGGAATATTTTGTAACCAAATTCCCTTTTGAAGATCTGCCTTTTATAAGAATATCAGCAAAATCGAGATCCCATTTTAGTTTTTTTATGCTTCCGACTTGGCGTAACAATACCGTAACAACTTCAGCTTCACCATTTGGATTGGCTGAGAAATACCAAACTACCGAACTTTTATTTCCATTGGTTAAATCGTATTCCCTGTCTCTCGTAATACTCGTCACGGCAAAACGCTTTACGTAAGATGGTCCTTTTTTACCATCACGGTAAATCATATTATAAATGGTACGCTTATCCTTTTTCTTAAATACAGCCACATGGATAATATTCTTACCGATAAAGGTTTTGGAATCTACTTTAGTTACCATCATTTTACCTTCTTTGGTAAAAACGATAATATCATCTATATCACTACAGTCACAAACATATTCATCTCTTCGTAAAGAAGTTCCAATAAAGCCTTCTTCTCTATTGACATAAAGTTTTGTATTACGAATAACAACTTTGGTAGCATCTACGTCTTCAAAAACACGAAGCTCAGTTTTGCGTTCTTTACCTTCTCCGTAATCTTTTTTAAGTCTTTCAAAATATGAAATGGCATATTCAATAAGATTGGCAAGGTGATGCTTAACCTCAGCAATCTGATCTTCTAAAGCATCAATCTTTTGCTGAGCCTTATCTATATCGAATTTTGAAATACGCTTAATCCTTATCTCCGTCAATCTAACAATATCATCCTCAGTAACCTTACGTTTCAAGTGCTTAATATGAGGTTGAAGTCCTTTGTCTATAGCTTTGATTACACCTTCCCAAGTTTCTTCCTCTTCAATATCACGGTAGATCCTATTTTCTATAAAAATGCGCTCCAGTGAAGCGAAATGCCATTGTTCTTCAAACTCTCCTAGCTTTATTTCTAACTCTTGCTTTAAAAGTTGAACTGTATTATCTGTAGAACGTCGCAACATTTCAGAAACACCTACAAAAAACGGCTTGTTATCTTCAATGACACATCCTAGAGGTGAAATTGACGTTTCACAGTTGGTAAAGGCGTATAAGGCATCAATAGTTTTATCTGGCGATAGCCCTGAAGGCAGGTGAATTAAGATTTCTACCTCTGCGGCTGTGTTGTCCTCTATTTTTTTAATCTTAATTTTCCCTTTATCATTGGCCTTTAAGATAGAATCGATTAATGACGATGTTGTGGTACCAAAAGGAATTTCTGTAATCGCAAGTGTATTTTTATCATGTTGGGCAATTTTAGCTCTTACCCTTACTTTTCCACCACGTAAACCATCATTATAATTGGTAATGTCAGCTATACCAGCTGTTGGAAAATCAGGAAATATAGTAAATCGTTTCCCTTTTAAGTGCTTTACAGAAGCATCGATAAGTTCAATAAAATTATGCGGTAAAATCTTAGTCGACAGACCTACGGCAATACCTTCTCCTCCTTGTGCCAAAAGTAACGGAAACATCACTGGCAAATTGATCGGTTCTTTTCGTCTGCCATCGTATGAGGCTTGCCATTCTGTTATTTTGGGATTGTAAACAACATCTAAAGCAAACTTAGACAAGCGTGCTTCAATATAACGAGACGCTGCTGCTCGATCACCCGTTAATATATTTCCCCAATTTCCCTGGGTATCAATCAATAAATCTTTTTGACCAATCTGTACCATGGCATCGGCGATACTGGCATCACCATGAGGATGGTATTGCATGGTATGCCCAACAATATTTGCTACCTTATTGTAACGGCCATCGTCTAAATCTTTCATAGAATGCATAATACGGCGCTGCACTGGCTTAAAGCCATCTTCTATGGCCGGTACAGCACGTTCTAAGATTACATAAGAAGCGTAATCTAAAAACCAATCTTTATACATTCCTGTAACCTTGGTAATAGTTTCCTGGTTACTGTTGTCTTCATTTAACATTTCGTCATGTTCTTCTGCCATCTATCCGTGTTTAAGCTTTCTGTTTGCTTTTACTGTTTTACTAAGTGATTGCTTTACGTACTTTAACTTCTTTGGTTTTAGAAGCGTAACATTAAAGCGTTCTTTTATTTTTTTTCCATCATAAGTCTTAATCAAAACTACTAAAGACTTATAAAAAATGTAATTTCTTATCTTAAATCCAACCAATTGCTGTCTAGTAAATTCAATCTTGTTTTCTCTGTAATTGACATATTCTGTTAGGATTAGACCTTTGTTGAGTATGATGATTTTGGCACCGTCACTATCATATTCAAAATAACCAGCAATGGAATGAAATATAACCAACAACACAAAGAATCCCAGAAGCACAAAGAACATACTATCTGAAAAAAACTCTAATGATTTAAATACAGTCGCCAATAATATGGCAAAGACTATCAATAGAAAATAGATAGAAACAACTGTATTTTTTACTTTTCTATTGTCGGTTCTCATACTGCGTCTTCTATGACATCTAGTTCAACCTTAAGGTTTTCAATAATGAATTCTTGTCTGGTCGGTGTGTTTTTACCCATATAGAAAGACAGCAACTCTTCAATAGACATGTCCTTATCTAACATCACAGGATCTAAACGCATATCTTCACCAATAAAATGTTTAAACTCATCTGGCGAGATTTCACCCAACCCTTTAAATCGGGTAATCTCTGGCTTTGGCTTTAGTTTTTCTATAGCTTCAACACGCTCTTCGTCAGAATAACAGTAAATTGTTTCTTTCTTATTTCTTACCCTAAACAATGGTGTTTGAAGTATATACAAGTGACCTTCTTTTATAACTTCAGGGAAGAATTGCAAGAAAAACGTAATCAGCAATAATCGAATATGCATGCCATCTACATCGGCATCTGTAGCAATAACCACATTATTATACCTTAAATCTTCGAGAGATTCTTCAATGTTTAAAGCAGCTTGCAATAGGTTGAATTCCTCATTTTCATAAACAATCTTTTTGCTTAACCCATAACTGTTCAATGGTTTTCCTTTTAGGCTGAAAACCGCTTGTGTATTGACATCACGAGATTTTGTTATACTACCAGAAGCCGAATCACCCTCGGTAATAAACAAAGTGGTATCAAGATAACCATCTTTTTTTGTATCCCCAAAATGGATACGACAATCACGTAGTTTTTTATTGTGAAGACTTGCTTTTTTTGCCCTGTCCTTAGCTAATTTTCTAATCCCCGATAGCTCCTTACGCTCACGTTCTGCCTGAAGGATTTTACGCTGAATCTTTTCTGCTGTATCCGGGTTTTTATGAAGGTAATTGTCTAAATACGTTTTTACAAAATCATTGATGTAAGTCCTCACGGTGGGCAAATCGCCTCCCATATCCGTGGAACCTAATTTGGTTTTTGTCTGACTTTCGAAAACGGGTTCCATTACTTTTATGGCAATAGCAGCGACAACAGACTTTCTAATGTCGGATGCATCATAATTTTTACCATAAAATTCCCTAAGCGTTTTTACGATACCTTCCCTAAATGCTGCAAGATGTGTTCCCCCTTGCGTTGTATTCTGTCCGTTCACAAACGAATGATACTCTTCGCTATACTGTGTTTTACTGTGCGTCAATGCTACTTCTATATCATCTCCTCTAAGGTGAATTATAGGATACAGTAAATCGGTTTCGCTAATATTTTCGGATAAAAGATCTTTTAATCCATTTTCACTAAAATACTTTTCTCCATTAAAAACTATGGTCAATCCAGGATTGAGATACACATAATTTTTAAGCATTTTCACTACATACTCATTGCGATACTTGTAATTTTTAAAAATACTATCATCTGGGATAAAAGTGACCTTGGTTCCTTTTCGCCTACTGGTTTCATCTAAAAGCTCTTCATTAGTAAGATTTCCTTGTTCAAACTCAGCTGAGGCAGATTTACCGTCCCTGGTCGATTCTACTCTAAAATAATTAGATAAGGCATTTACCGCTTTGGTACCAACACCATTAAGACCTACGGACTTTTTAAAGGCTTTGGAATCGTACTTTCCACCGGTATTCATCTTAGATACTACATCCACAACTTTACCAAGGGGAATACCACGACCATAATCGCGCACAATAACACGTTCTCCCTGTATAGAAATTTCAATGGTTTTACCAGCACCCATAACAAACTCATCGATAGAGTTATCGAGCACTTCTTTTAAAAGAATATAAATACCATCATCTGGAGACGAGCCATCACCCAATTTTCCAATATACATACCAGGTCGCATTCTGATATGTTCTTTCCAATCGAGTGAGCGAATATTAGCTTCAGTATAGTTAGTCTGTTCTGCCATAGAAATTAGGACGAAAATTTTGATAGAATGCTAATATAATACTATACCTTAAAAAATGAAATATGGTTGTGGTAAAGTAATTAACAAGTTATGAAGCAAAACACATGCGTACTTACAACTGTAATTCCTAATGCCGTTAACTAAAAGCTTTTAAGCGTAAAACCAAACGTTAGAAACTGATCTTCCTCTTTTTGATCTTGAATCACAACACTTTCGTACATCTGAAGATAATTAATCTTAAAACTTAGGAACTTCCACAAGGGAAATTCTACGCTTAAGTCTGCTCGCCAACGGTAATTATCACTTTGAGACAAGGAGGGTTGAAAGTAGCTTTCGTGTTTCAACACTACTTTTTTCTTAAACAATTCGTACTTGCCACTGACCCAAAGCGTACCTCTAAATGTATTTATGGTTTTACTACCATTAAAATCCGCATTATTAAACACACTGCTTTTAAAATCGGTTTCCTCATATTCAAAAGTCAACGATGCTTTAAGCCAATGCTTTTTCTGTTTAATGATTTGATATGTGGCACCAGCACCTACCAGATAGCGAAAGTCTATTTCCCTACGGAAATTGGTACTCACAAAGCCTAATACCTGTGGATAGAGTCTCTGCTCAGGGTTGAAATACAAAAAGTTAAGGCTTAAAAAATCTGAATCTGCTTTTTCTTTTCCGAATTCTTGATAGACATAAGAATTTGTGTTTTTATACACCCATTTTTTCCAAGGCTTAACACTAAAATCTGTTCGGCCTCTAAAAATTAAGGTTTCGACATTGCCATCTTGCCATAAGCCTGTTAAAGATAAGTTGGCTTTGATGTTTAATGAATCACTCTCATTGATTTGACCCGAAATAAAGCTAGGGAAAACTAAAAAAAAGAGAAGGTACTTTTTCATCTCAACTTATTTAAATTGAAACTAAACTACATATTTTAAACGTATTTACACGTTGAACAAGAAATGCATTACATCACCATCCTTTACTATATAATTCTTTCCTTCAACACGCATTTTACCAGCTTCTTTAACTTTGCTTTCACTGCCGTATTGCACATAGTCGTCGTAACCTATCACCTCTGCTCTAATAAAGCCTTTTTCAAAATCAGTATGAATTACCCCTGCCGCTTGTGGAGCGGTTGCTCCAATAGTAACGGTCCAAGCCCTTACTTCTTTTACGCCAGCTGTAAAATAGGTTTGCTGATTTAAAAGCTTATAGGCCGAACGAATGAGCTTTGCCGAACCTGGTTCTTCCAAACCTATATCCTGAAGAAACATTTGGCGTTCTTCATAATCATCCAATTCATTAATATCTGCTTCTGTTCCTACGGCTAAAACCAATACTTCTGCGTTTTCGTCCTTAACGGTATCTTTTACTTTTTCTACATAAGCATTACCCGTTGTAGCTGCACCTTCATCAACGTTGCACACATACATTACAGGCTTATCGGTAATAAATTGTGATGGTTTTACATACTCTGCATAATCTTCATCCGAAAATTCCAAAGCTCTAACAGAAACCCCAGATTCTAAACCTTCTTTAATCTTAAGTAAAACAGACTCTTCCTTCTGCGCCTCCTTATTGCCTGTTTTTGCGGCACGCTTCACTTTGTCTAGTTTCTTCTCTGCCGTTTCCAAGTCTTTTAACTGCAGTTCCATATCGATGGTTTCCTTGTCCCTAATCGGATCTATAGAACCATCTACATGAACAATATTATCATTGTCAAAACAACGCAATACATGCAGAATGGCATCAGTTTCCCTTATATTGGCCAAGAACTGATTCCCTAAACCTTCACCTTTACTCGCTCCTTTTACCAAACCAGCAATATCAACAATCTCTACCGTTGCAGGAATCACTTTCTCTGGGTGAACCAATTCTTCTAGCTTAGCCAATCTTGGGTCAGGCACATTTACCACACCAATATTAGGTTCTATGGTACAAAACGGAAAGTTGGCACTTTGCGCTTTGGCATTAGATAAACAGTTAAATAAGGTTGATTTTCCTACGTTTGGTAATCCTACAATTCCAGCTTTCATATTTATTTCCTGCGAAAGCAGGAATCTCATTTTAATTAGACTTTTTTGCGAGTGCAAATGTAGTTAATTTGCTGAATAATTTAAGCTAAAAGGTTTTTGAAAAAATTGAACGTGATTTGTTATTTTACTTAATGGTTTATTATAATATCTAGTCAATATTATATTTACAAAAAACCCAAAGCTAATAACCTTGGGTTTATATAAATAAAAGTATGTTTAGCGAAGTTCTTCACAATAAAATCCATGCATACCTAGTAATCCCAAAACAGATTCTGGCTGCAGATGGTTTGTTTCTATTCTAAGAATATTATCACAGTCTTCTAAATCAAAATTCCAAAAATCATTTTTGGTCATTACTGTATTTAAAATTGGTTTTAACCTACTAATCTCTTCTTTATTTTCAACTGAAGTCTTAAAGACTAATACCGTATTGTTTAATTGTGATGTCATCTGTAATTTATTAATCGCGTACATAAAATAATGGTGGTTCTATACCCAAAGATCGCAAATACACATAAGCTTGAGCTCTATGATGAATCTCATTATCAATAAAGTATAAAATCTGTGAATAAACAGTGCCTTCATACTGTCCAAACAAAGTCACTATCTCATGAAACTGCTCTAGCTTAATTTGTGCCCAATAAGTGTTTATAGCTTCTGTAGCATCGTCCCAAAGCTTTAGAAATGTTGCTTTAGTATTATCATGCTTAAATTCTTCATCAAAAACTTCGGGTTTGCCATTTACAATTTCTTTAAGTCCTGGTTCTGCAATAGCTAAAAGCTCCATAACCATTTTAGAAAAAGGCCGCATACCGCCAATGGTATGATTAAAAAAAGCATCTTCAGGAAAGGCTTCTATAACACGTCGGGTTACACGTCTATGACCTTGCCAATGCTCTAGGAGTGATGACGGACTAATGACTTGTGGATAAGTTTGGTTTGTTGTAGTTTCCATATTTATTGGTTTAAAATTAGTATTACTGCAAATGTATTTACTGATTGTGACAGCCCTATGTCAGCAGAGATTATGAATAATCAAATAAATTTTAAATCGCTTCATATCAATACGTTACGTAATGATTAAGCAAAGCTTATTAACTACTGACAATAGGTTGTCATCATCATGGTCTTTCTTTATGAAATAATTGAGAGCATCACTTAAAGACCAAGGTTCTTCTAATGGATGAGTCATTATGATTAAATTAAAAACCTATTTCAAATCACACTTTTATTTGAAACCCTATCTTTGGGATATATGCTATACCATTATGAGTACAGACACTATTAAACGATTCGACCGTATTGTTTCCATACTGATACAATTACAATCTAAACGCATTATCAAGGCTCAAGAATTAGCCGATAGATTTAATGTGAGTTTACGAACCATTTACAGAGATGTAAGAACTTTAGAAGCATCTGGAGTGCCTATTATCAGTGAAACTGGTGTTGGTTATTCTATAATGGAAGGTTATCGTTTACCACCTGTCATGTTTACGCGAGAAGAAGCCAGTAGTTTTGTTGCTGCCGAAAAACTGATGCAAAAGTACGTAGATAAATCACTTGGAAATTATCATGAATCTGCAATGCTAAAGATAAAATCAGTTTTGAGAGGTCGTGAAAAAGATTGGATTTCTGCTTTAGATTCTCAAATTACAGTAGATTCTACTCAGAAACTATTTAACCAAAATCTGCCTAATGCCTTAGAAATTCTTTTTGAAAGTATCGCTGAAAATAAACAGTTCTTTTTAAAATATCATTCCATGCAAAGTGAACATCCATCGGAACGCTTTGTTGAACCCGTTGGACTATATCACGAAAACAATAATTGGTATTTATATGGTTATTGTCATTACAGGAAAGACTATCGTCAATTCAGAACCGATAGAATGCTTGATATCAAAAGAACAGATATCCCATTTACCAAAACTCATGGAAGTATAGAAAATTATTTGAATAAGACCAATACTATAGAGAAGACTAAAGTTGTTATTCGTGTTGATAAATCTGTAGTTAGATATATAAACAACTCAAAAGAAGCACATGGATTTATTTTTGAAAAAATGCTAGATAAGCAAGTAGAAATGACATTTATGACTACCAATGTCAAGGATTGGTTTTCGAGATGGTATATTACTTTTGCAGATTATGCTGAGGTTGTTGAGCCAGAAAGCTTAAAACTGCACATCAAAAACATTATAAGCAAAGCGATTGAAAGACTTTAAGTCATTGAGCTTAATTGTTAAAAAAAATCCCAAGCAAAAGCTCAGGATTTATAAATATCTAAATAGTGTTTAGTGTCTAATCCTCAGGATGCATAAAGCGTTGTTTACCCAATAACTCTTCTTCGGTTTCTACAATATCTTCGTCTGGGACACAACAATCTACGGGACAGACTGCTGCGCATTGCGGTTCTTCATGAAAGCCCATACACTCGGTACATTTATCTGGTGCGATATAATAAACTTCGTCACTAATAGGTTTTTGTGTTTCGTCTGCATCAACTTCTTTACCATTGGGCAAAACTACCTTTCCTTTTAAACTGGTACCATCGGCATAACGCCAATCGTCAGCACCTTCGTAAATGGCAGTATTTGGGCATTCTGGCTCACAAGCTCCACAATTAATACACTCGTCTGTGATTATAATTGCCATAGTAATTTTTCTTTTTTATTGCTTAATTTTGCATTTGCAAAAATAGAGCCAAATTGGCGTTTTACCAAATAAGGGATGGATTTACAACAAAGAATTAACGCTTTTATAAAATTAGGCACTTTTTTAGGTCAGTTTACTACAGATGGCATTACTAAAAAAAATGGCATAGAAGCCAATGATTTGTTTTTTGATGGGTTTAAGCATCAAATTAAATTGGCAAAAGCACACAATGGCTGGTTTACAGAAGACAATATACTTTTCAGCTTAGAGTCCTGGTATAAAGCACTGACTAATAGTACTATTAACAAATGGGTTAAAAAGTATAACTTCAATAGTTTAAATACTCAGAAAATAGCCATAATCATGGCTGGTAATATTCCTCTGGTTGGTTTTCACGATTTTTTATCCGTACTTATTTCTGGACATGAAGTTTTAGTAAAACAATCCTCAAACGATAAGCACCTTCTCCCCTTTTTAGCAAAGTATTTAGAAGTCGTTGAGCCCAAATTTAAAGGGAAAATTACGTTTACTGAAGAAAAGCTCAATGGCTTTGATGCTGTCATAGCTACAGGCAGCGATAATACAGCACGCTATTTTGAATATTATTTTAAAGACAAACCATCTATAATAAGAAAAAACCGAAACTCAGTAGCTGTACTAACTGGTGATGAAACTTCTGAGCAACTCGAAGCTTTATCAGAGGATATTTTTAGATACTATGGTTTGGGCTGTAGAAATGTATCAAAACTATTTGTCCCACAAAACTATAATTTTGATGCTTTTTTTAATGCTGTCTATAAATGGCACCCTATTATACATCAAGCTAAATATGCCAACAATTACGATTACAACAAAGCTGTATATTTAATGAGCGAGTTTGAAATGCTTGAAAATGGTTTTTTAATGGTAAAAGAAGATCAAAGCTATGCCTCGCCTATTGCCACAATATTTTATGAAACCTATGATTCATTAGAAGTTTTAGAGCAGAAACTAAAAGCAGATGCTGATAAAATACAATGTGTGGTGGCTCATAATTTTTCAGAAAATGAAATTGCCTTTGGAGAAACCCAAAAGCCACAACTTTGGGATTATGCAGATAATGTAGATACTGTTGATTTCTTGTTAAAAATTTGACCTAAAAATTATCAATTTATTAATGTTTAATCACCAATTAATTAGCACCTTTGTAGCTGTTTAAAAAATGACTGTTCAGGGTTTTTATGAGACCCTGAAAATAAATTCAGGATAAAATGAAAAAACATAATTTTAGCGCAGGGCCTTGTGTACTACCAAAATCGGTAATGCAAAAAGCTTCTGAAGCCCTTTTGGATTTTGACCAAGGCTTATCACTTATAGAAATCTCGCATCGTAGCAAGCCTTTTGTAGATGTAATGGAAAACGCAAGGGCATTAGCCTTAGAACTGTTGGGCTTAGAAGGTAAAGGTTACAAAGCCTTATTTCTACAAGGCGGAGCTAGTACACAATTTTTAATGGTGGCTTTAAACCTTCTGGAAAAAAGAGCAGGTTATTTAAATACTGGAACTTGGAGTGATAAAGCTATTAAAGAAGCTAAAATTTATGATGATATTTATGAAGTAGCATCTTCAAAAAGTGCCAACTTCAACTATATCCCTAAAGGATACGATATTCCTGAGGATTACGATTATTTTCACTGCACATCTAATAATACCATTTTCGGAACACAAATGAAGCGTTTTCCTGACTCGCCAATTCCGATGGTGTGTGATATGAGCAGTGATATATTTTCGCGTCAGTTAGATTTCACGCAATTTGATCTCATTTATGCTGGAGCTCAAAAAAATATGGGACCAGCTGGTACTACCCTAGTTGTCGTTAAGGAAGATATTTTGGGAAAAGTATCTCGTAAAATTCCATCAATGATGGACTACAAAGTACATATCGGTAAAGGCAGTATGTTTAACACACCACCAGTATTTGCGGTATATGTATCGATGCTAACCATGCAATGGCTAAAAGACTTAGGTGGTATTAAGGCTATTGAAGAGGAAAATGAAAAAAAAGCACAATTAATTTATTCTGAAATAGATTTAAACCCGTTGTTTAAAGGCTATTCCGTAAAAGAAGATCGTTCTAACATGAATGCTACTTTCACTTTAGAAAACGAAAATCTTAAGGAAACTTTTGATGCCATGTGGAAAGAAGCTGGTATCAATGGCTTAAACGGCCATAGAAGTGTTGGGGGCTACAGAGCATCTATGTACAATGCCTTGTCTTTAGATAGTGTAAAGGTATTGGTTGAAGTGATGAGCGATTTAGAGAGTAAAGCATAAAAAAATAAGTTTGCAGTAATCAATTGCAATTTGCAGTGCTTACTCAAGCTAAAAAATCATAAACAAAAGATTTCCGTTTCAACGGAAATGAAAATTAAAATTTTCAATGAAAGTATTAGCAAACGACGGAGTTTCACAAAGTGGAATTAATGCATTAGAAGCTGCTGGATATGAAGTTATCACAACAACAGTTGCACAAGAGCAATTAGAAAACTATATCAATGACAATGAGATTTCTGTTTTATTGGTAAGAAGCGCAACAAAAGTTAGAAAGAACATCATTGACAACTGCCCTAGCCTTAAAATTATTGGCCGTGGTGGTGTTGGCATGGATAATATCGATGTAGAATATGCACGCAGCAAAGGTTTGCATGTTATCAACACACCGGCAGCATCGTCACATTCGGTTGCAGAATTGGTGTTTGGTCATTTCTATGGCTTGGCACGTTTTCTACACAAATCTAATCGAGATATGCCCTTAGAGGGAGATGCTAACTTTAAAGGTTTAAAAAAAGCCTACGCAAAAGGTACAGAGTTAAAAGGCAAAACACTAGGTGTGCTTGGATTTGGACGTATCGGTCAAGCTACAGCCAAAGTTGCCATTGGAGCTGGAATGAAAGTCGTAGCCTACGACCCATTTATGGAAAAGGCAAATCTTGAATTAGAGTTTTTTGATGGACAGAAAATAAATTTTGAAATTGAAACCATCTCCAAAGAAGACGTTTTAAAACAGGCTGATTTTTTAACACTACATGTACCGGCTCAAAAGGATTACGTTATTGATGAAAAAGAGTTTGGCCAAATGAAAGATGGAGTCATCATAGCCAATGCAGCTCGAGGTGGCGTGGTTAATGAAGTAGCACTTGTAAAAGCTATCGAAAGCGGTAAGGTTGCAAGAGCTGCACTAGATGTTTTTGAAAAAGAACCGAAGCCTGAAGTGCAATTATTAATGAATCCTGCATTGTCCTTAACACCTCATACAGGTGCTGCGACCAATGAAGCACAAGATAGAATTGGCACGGAACTGGCACAGCAGATTATTAATATTCTTGGTTAATTAATAAATGTGACCTAAACAAATAAAATGAGTCCTATTAATATAAGGACTTTTTTGTATCTTATAGGAAGAAATTATTAATGCCTAATTATTATATAACGAAATGGAAGGAATTTTAGACTTATTAAACAGCGACTTAGGAAAAACCATAGTAAATGGTGTTTCAGGTTCTACAGGAACAGACCAAAGCAAAACAAACAGTGTGTTAACAATGGCTCTACCAGTACTAATGAAAGCTATGGAACGTAATGCTTCTACTCCTGAAGGTGCGCAAGGACTTATGGGAGCTCTAAGCAACAAGCATGACGGAAGTATTTTAGACAACTTAGGTGGTTTATTTGGCGGCGGAGTTGATGAAGAAGTAAAAACGGACGGAGATAAGATCCTTGGCCATGTATTAGGTCAAAGACGTCAAGGTGTTGAAAAAGTTATAGGTGAAAAATCGGGCTTGGATATGGGGTCTGTGGATAACATCTTAAAGATAGCCGCACCAATACTAATGGGTGTTTTAGGAAAACAAGCTCGTGAAAAAAACGTATCTTCTCAAAGTGACTTGGGAGGCTTACTTGGTGGATTACTAGGTGGAAACGACACAAAACAAGAACAAAGTTTCTTAGAAAAAATATTGGACGCCGATGGTGACGGTAGCGTTGTTGATGATGTCGCTGGCATGGTATTAGGCGGATCAAATAAAAAAGGCGGACTTGGTGGGCTTCTAGGAGGCTTATTCGGAAAATAAAGTTTATCCTATTACGTATAAAAGCAGTTCTTTTTAGAACTGCTTTTTTTGTTTCAAACTTGCTGAAAATACCTATTTACTAACCCTACAATTATGATTACTAATCCATGGTTTAAAATGAGCTAGATATTACTGATGTTTGTAATGTTAAATTCAAATTGAATATAAAACAATACTCACAAATTTTTAATATCTTTAAAATTATGAAAAAGGTTATACCCATTCTTATTCTCATCGCCTTAATTGCAAGTTGCAAATCTTACAACAGTAATCAAACCATAAATAATGGAAACGACAGTAATCTGGTTGATAATGATACCGTTTTAATTAGTAGTGACGAAACAGATTACGAAATTATTATTATTGAACCTGGCTTTAATGCTTGGCTAATTGGTACTGCTAGACCTAGGGGACATTACTCTCAACAATGGCTAGAGGCTAGAAATGCGCTTTTAGTACAATCATGGAATCAAAGAAATATGCAACCTAGCGTTTACGATCCAGATCTTTATGAGCTCCGTATAGACTACGATACACGTACTGATTATGGGTACGATGTAAACTATAAACTATATAATTACTTTGTATATTTTCAATTAAAATACAACCAGCGATTAACATCATTTGTTCCAAGAATTTAATGTAAATTTGCAGCACTTTAAAAAGTGCTATGGAGAAATTTAAAACACATTGGGAAATACAACACAATTGGCAGTTGTTATTTCCCCTTTTTGGTTTGCTTGTTTTAGGATATTCTGCATATAAAATTGCAAATGCCTTCCTCAACAACTATGCAATAGTGTTTGTAATTTTTGCTTCAATCGTAGTGTTTTTTTTACTACTTAAACTCACGCTTTTTATTTTCAAAAAACTAGAAAACAAATGGATTCTAGATTATAGATGGGAAATGATTCGTGTATTTATGGTATTTGCGGTAACAGGATCGTCTTCGCTTTATGTCGGAAGACCAATTATGAAACTTATCGGAATAACTAAAGAAAACTTAAATCCTACTCTATATTGGATATTATTTATTATCATTGGGCTAATTTTCTATCAAATTCTATTGGTAACATTTGGATGGCTTTTTGGTCAGTTTAAATTTTTCTGGGAATTTGAAAAAAAAATGCTCAGACGATTTGGTCTAAAGCGATTTGTAGATTGAAAACAAAAACAATCATAGCGTCATTTTTAAGGGTTTCTGCCATAGTGCTAATGCTTGCAGTGCTAATGCCGTCTGCCGTAAAATTGCTGCATGCATTTAATCATCACAAGCATGATGTTTGTGACAATGACAACAATGGATACACCCATTTCCATAAGACCGATTTAGATTGCGAGTTTTATAAATTTAAGCTTACAAAAAATCAATACTTTTTAGTTTATGATTATGGTGACAACTTTTCATTTTTATCCTCATCAGAATCATCATTACATTATATTTCTTTAAAAGATCATCAGCATTTAACTAGGCACCTCAGAGGGCCACCATCGTTAGTATAGGCTCATATGCACTATGTATTAACGAAATTATTTAAATGACACGATTAATTATTGGTCTAATTATGGCATCTTCTTGCTATGGTTACAGCCAAGATTGCAGCTATACTTTTTTAGGAGAATTAAATGATTTTCATGATGGATCACCGATTGAATCCGCTACAATATTCATCAAAGAACTTGATAAGTATTTAGTTTCGGATTTTGATGGTAAATTCAAAATTGAAAGTCTATGTTCTGGTACCCTAACATTAACCATATCTCATGTAGGTTGTGAAACCAAAACTGTGAGTTATGATGTTGATGGAGACACTTTTAAAAAAATCTTGATTGAACATCATGTCGAGGAACTCGATGAGGTTTCTGTTTCTACTAATTCATCTAGAAAGGAAACAAAAACTGCTCAAGAAACGGTTATAAAATCAAACACATTACGAAGGTATTCATCATTAAGCCTTGGTGATGCCTTAAAAGAAGTATCTGGTGTATCATCAATCAATACAGGAAACACAATTGTTAAACCCATGATTAATGGTTTGCACAGTAGTAGGTTGTTAATTATAAATAATAATGTACGTTTACAAGACCAAGAATGGGGAATTGAGCATGCCCCAAATATTGATATAAATAGTGCAGATCAAATATCGGTCATTAAAGGTTCAGGAGCCTTAGCTTATGGTGGTGATGCAATTGGTGGAGTCATTGTAATTAAACCTGGCAGGATTATACGGAGAGATACGCTCTATGGTCGCACCATAATCGGTGGGCAAACTAACGGAAGGGGTTATAATGTAAACACTTCAGTACATAAGAATTATGAATCTGGTTGGTTTGCTAGCTTTCAGGGTACTTTAAAACAGAATGGAGATTTTGAGGCACCCGACTATAATCTCAACAATACTGGTGTTAAATCCCATAGTTTTTCAGTTAGAGCTGGAAAAAGACAATTCGAATCTGGGTTTGAGCTATACTACAGCTTTGTTGATAACGAGATAGGCATCTTAAGTGCTTCACATATTGGTAACGTCAACGATCTTATTACAGCGATTAACTCACCGCAACCTGCAATTATAAGGAGCTTTGATTATGATATAAATAACCCTAGGCAAGATGTGAAACATCATTTGTTTAAGGTAAATTACTACAAACGATTTAAAAATTTTGGCAAGCTGAATCTACAATACGACTATCAAAACAATAACCGTTTAGAATTTGATATTAGACGTGGAGATCTTAACGAAAGAGCTGCATTGGACTTAACCTTGCAGACACACACATTAATGGCCGATGTAAATTTAGATGCTAATTTAGATAGGAAAGTTAATTTTGGTATTCTAACACGCTACCAAGACAACGATGCGCCAAATACGGGAGTGAGACGACTGATACCTAACTATGAAAAATATGATTTTGGTATTTATGTCACTTCAGAATGGAGATTGGATGATAATGTATTACTCGATGGTGGCATCCGATATGATTTTAGTAGAGTTGATGCCAGAAAGTACTATAGAAGATCGCGTTGGGAAGAACGTGGTTATGATATGGATTTTCCAGAGTTTATCATACCAGGGGATTTTGGTTCTGATGTATTTACAAACCCCGTTTTTAATTATCATAACATATCCGCAGCTACTGGCATACGTTATAATATAAATGAAAACAGCTATCTATTGGCTAACTATAACTTAGCAAGTAGACCACCTAACCCTGCTGAATTATTCAGTGATGGTCTGCATCATTCTGCAGCAAGAATAGAATTGGGAGATTTAAGGTTTGATCCTGAAATAGCCAACAGGCTTTCTGTAACCTATAGTTATGAAAATTCAAAATTTCATGGGGTTTTCGAAACATTTTACAATCTTGTAAACAATTATATGTATTTAAGACCCTCTGGTGTTCAGCAAAGCAATAGAGGTGCGTTTCCCGTATGGCAGTACGAACAGACCGATGCCACACTATTTGGTATGGACATTTCAATGCAATACAATATAACCAATAGCTTTAGCTGGCTTAACAAAACATCATTTATAAAAGGTTACGATACTACTGAGGACTTACCATTGATAGACATACCTGCATTTAGCACTTTAAACGGTATAACATATACAAACAGTAATTGGTATAATTTGTCAGTAAGCTTAAAATCGGAGTGGGTTTTTGAACAGAACGAATTTCCAGATTTTAATTTTGAAACTGTAAATCCAACTACAGGAGAAACTGTTCTTTTAGACGTAAGCACTCCCCCACCTGCATACAATCTATTTCATTTCTACAGTGAGGCTACTTTTAGTTTTAACGAAACTACCAATTTAAATGTTGCGTTTGGGGTAAACAACATACTCAACACATCATATAGAAATTATCTCAACCGCTTACGGTTTTTTGCGGATGATTTAGGAAGAAATATAACATTACAATTGCAACTTAATTTTTAAACTATAAATAAACATGAATATTAATAACTCAAATTTTAAAACAATGAAAATCAATTATTTAAATTTTAATTTTATGAAAACCACTCGATTATTTGCAAGTGCATTTTTAGGTTTAGCACTTTTAGCATCGTGCTCTGACGATGATGACGGACAACCTAATGAAGAAGAAGTCATTACTGATGTTACAGTAGAATTTGTTAACATTATTGATCCTAACGATACCGTTACTTTAGAAAGTATAGATCCAGACGGAGATGATGGTCCAGATGTACCAGTACAAACTATAACCGGATCGTTTACGGCAGGTGCTACTTACACTGCCGAGGTAGATTTATTTAATTCTATAGAGAATGAAGATATTACAGAAGAGGTGACGGTTGATGAACCAGACGAGCACTTCTTTATCTACGCTGTAAATGGATTGGATATGACATTTTCAAGATCTGCTAATGACATCGTTAGAACTGACGGCAACAATCTTGGATTCAGAACCACATGGGTAGCCAATACAGCTGGTACAGGTAGTATTACTTTACAATTGTTCCATGAGTCAGAATCTGTCGATGACACTAACGAGTTTGGGACACAAACTGGTGGTTCTACAGATGTTAACATCATATTTACAGGAGTAAGTATTCAATAAAACAACAACCAAGTGTTTTATAAAAGGCTACTTTTATCAAGTAGCCTTTTTTTGTACTGTATTTTTAGTAAAAACATAAGTATACAACCACATTATTGTAAATGTTGGTATAACATCTGCTACAGGTAAAATCTCTTCAACAAAAGTAACCACACCGGCAATTTTACCCATTTTCCCTTTGTAGAGCTTTGTCATTAACCAAGCCGATACCGGTGCCCATACAATATCTGAAAACTCGCCTATTCCTGGTATAATAAAAGACACGTAACCAATAGCATCAAACAAAAGACTTAATATAAGTTTTTGGTATTTTTTCATTTACTCCTCAATTTATTTCAGAATCTCATTAATGCGTCCTGAGATTTCAATTTATGTATAATGAATAAAGCAATAAGCATTCCAAACCACCAATGCTGACAGTTCGTCTACTGTCCACCAACATATCGGAAATCTTTTTAACTTTTAATTAAGAGCAATGCTCAACGCGAGAACGTAGATTTGTACTTTATAAGTGCGTCAACTATTCAATAATCCTTCTTTATTACAAGAACTTAAGTAGTCATCAATCATTTTTTATGAACATCCGTTCTATATTTATATTACTTACACTTTGTTTATACAATTTTACTCTCGCACAGGAAAATACTGCACATACCGCTGATAAAAAAACACTAAATGTAAAGCGTACCGATAAAAAGCCAAAAATCGATGGCATTCTTGATGAACAAGTATGGCAAAATGCAGACATAGCAACAGACTTTGTCTCATTTAGGCCCATAATTGGTAAAACTCTCCCAGAAGACAAGCGTACCGAAGTAAAAATCACTTATGACGATAAAGCAATATATGTGGCAGCATATCTCTATGATGATCCAAATCTTATAATGAAACAATTGGTAAATCGCGATAATTTCGGTCAGACCGATTTCTTCTCTGTGATTATTAACCCTAACAATGATTCGCAAAATGACACTAATTTTTTCGTATTTAGTTCTGGGCAACAAGCGGATGCCATAGCAAATCCTAGTATTGGTGAAGATTTTAGCTGGAATGCCGTTTGGCAAAGTGCTGTAAAGCTACATGATGATGGTTGGACGGTAGAGATTGAAATACCCTATAGAACCCTACGCTTTGCTGAGGAGGAAAATCCAATTTGGGGCTTACAATTTAGCCGACAATTTAGACGTAACCGAGAACAATACACATGGAATCCAGTAGACCCGACAAAAGGTAATTTTGGTTTATACCATGGAGAACTTCACGGACTTAGTGGTTTAAAGCCACCAACACGCTTGATTTTTTATCCCTTCACCACTGGAATACTCGATAATTTTGATGGGGACACGGAAACATCATTGACTTTGGGAATGGATGTAAAGTATGGTATCACTGATAATTTCACTTTAGACGCAACACTCATACCAGACTTCAGCCAAGCTGGTTTTGATAATCTTGTTCTCAATCTTGGCCCTTTTGAACAGACTTTTGCCGAACAACGCCAGTTTTTCACGGAAGGAGTCGATCTATTTTCAAAAGGAGGACTATTCTTTTCGAGACGTGTTGGAGGCGCACCTGCCAGAGAACTGGAATTGGCAGAAAATGAGGAGGCAGATGTACCGAATGAAGTAAAAGTTTTAAACGCCGTAAAAGTTTCAGGAAGAACCAAAAACGGTTGGGGACTTGGTATATTTAACGCTATTACCGAAAAAACATTTGCTACAGTTAGAAACACAGATACTGGTGAATCTCGCCGAGAAGTTGTAGAACCTTTTGCCAATTACAATATTTTGGTCGTTGACAAGCAATTTGGTGGAAATTCCGCTATTAGCCTTATCAATACCAATGTAATGCGTGAAGGTGAATTTAGGGATGGTAACGCAACCGCACTCGTAGCCAACCTTGTTAACAAAAAAAACACCTTTAGATTTGATACTGAATTGCGGATGAGCAATGTCAATTATCAAAACGAACCTAGTGAGACAGGCTTTAGTAGTTTTATGTTTGTTGGAAAAGTGGCAGGCAATTTTCGTTATAGTTTCGATCATAGATTTGCAGATACTAAATATGAAATCAATGATCTTGGTCTAAACTTCAGGAATAATAGAAACGATTTTGGGGCTGACCTATCTTATGAAACCTTTGAACCCTCAGGAAAATTAAACAGTTATCGTTTCAACTTTTTTACAAATTACAGAAGATTGGTAAATCCAGATACATTTTCGCGTTTTAATTTCGGAGGTGGTTACCGTGCTTTTACCAGAAAGCTAGATGCCTATGGATTTCGCTTAAATATTGAACCTGGCAAACAATATGATTTTTTTGAATCCAGAGATGGACGTCCTTTTATTTTTGAAAATTTTGTAAGTACTGGTGGTTGGGTATCCTCTAACTACAATCGTGTTTTTGCAATTGACGGAAACGCCAATATTGCTACACTTTTTGAAGATGGCCGAGACTTATTCCGTTATGACTTTGAAATCGAACCTCGTGTGAGGGTCTCTGATAAGTTATTATTAATTTATGGTTTTAGTTTCGATTTTAGAAATGGTGACCGTGGTTATGCTACCGAAATTGATGACGAACCTATTCTTGGTGAGCGTAACAGACAAATCATTACTAACAGTCTTTCGGGTAACTATACATTTAATCCGTTTCATACTCTGGGGCTAACGTTTAGACACTATTGGGACACAGTAAATTACGATTATGAATTATTTACCTTATTGGACAATGGACGTTTAACCAAAGAATCCGGGTTTAATTTAGATAATCTTGAAGAAGATCCGAATATTAACTTTAGCACATGGAACGTGGATTTGAGTTATTCATGGCAATTTGCTCCGGGAAGCTTTTTAACAGCACTTTACAGAAATCAGATTTTTAATTTTGATGAAAATGCTGATGATGGTTTTTCTGAAAGTTTAGATTTATTATTTCGCGAACCCATGCAAAATATTTTTTCTCTGCGCATACAATATTTCATTGATTTTAATAACGTGAAATCTCTATTTAAAAAAAAGAACAAGACTAAAAACAGACAGGTTAATACGCTTAATAATGTGAGGCCATTTTATACGCTTCCTTAAATTATGATGTAATAATCGTATTAAAATAGTATTTTCGCTAACCATATGATTAAGGCTAAAAACATTCATAAATCTTACGGTTCGCTTCGGGTATTAAAGGGAGTTGATATTACCATTTCCGAAAGTGAAGTTATTTCCATAGTTGGTGCTTCCGGAGCAGGTAAAACAACGCTTCTTCAAATTTTAGGTACTTTAGATACACCAGATTCTAAATCCGATACAGAGCTCATTATCAACAACCAATCCATAACAGCTTTAAATGATAAAGATTTAGCAAAATTCAGGAATAAACATATTGGTTTTATCTTTCAGTTTCATCAGTTATTACCAGAATTTACAGCCTTAGAGAATGTTTGTATTCCTGCGTTTATTGGTAACACACCAAAGTCTAAAGCCGAAAAACGTGCCAAGGAATTGTTAGATTATTTAGGTCTCAAAGAGCGTATACACCACAAACCCAATAGTATGTCTGGTGGCGAACAGCAACGTGTTGCTGTAGCCAGAGCTTTAATAAATCAGCCAAAAATCATCTTTGCAGACGAACCGTCCGGAAATTTAGACAGTGAATCTGCAGAACAGCTTCACAATTTGTTTTTTAAACTAAGAGACGAGTTTAAACAAACCTTTGTAATCGTTACCCATAACCAAGAACTCGCTGAAATGGCAGATCGAAAGTTGACCATGGTAGACGGTAAAATACTATAAATTTTTACGCAACCTTTTACAACATTTTGTATCTTAATTAAAAGCCAACTATGCGTAAGCTATGTTTTTTGCTTAGCCTTTTCTTGTTGCTAAATTCCTGCGCCACTGTTTTAAACAAAAAAACAACTAAAGTAAAAATACATGCTCCTCATGGCACAAAGGTTAGTCTTAATGGAAAAACGCATTTTGTGGAGAATGAAAGCGTTAAAATTTTTCCTAATCGATCTAAAGACTCGCTAAGGCTTATAGTATCTAACGACAGTATTTCTAATAATTTTGCATTAAGCAAAAAAACTTCTGGTATAATGGCATTAAATTTCTTTTTGCCATACACTTTTGGTACTGGATTTCTAGTAGATCTAACCAACCGTAAAAGATTTACTTATAAAAGGAACTTATATTTTGATATTGATAGCATCAACAATAAGTTTTACATGCCTAGAAAGAGGCCGCTTTTGTTTAAAAAAAATGATGTCTTTATATACACAACGCCTCTAAAAGCCATAGATATTTTTTCACAACCCATGTTAACGATAGGTGCAGAATATTTTTTTACAAACAATATGAGTTTCAGTGCAGAATACGGTACAGTTTATACCAAAAGATTGGGAAGTGGTAGAAATCCAAGATTACAGCTTGTTGAAGACAAAGGAAGAGCTTTTAGGTACGAACTCAAATATTATAATTTAATTAGTATATCAAACAACCCTCGAGTTAATGAATACATAGGTGTTGAAGCTCGTTTTTTGAGATACCAATTTAATGACGACATAAGGTTTTCGAGAGAAATAGACGATATAAGATATACTATTGATGAAACTTTAGTAGTTCAAAAATCAATCGATATTTTCAATATTAAATATGGTTTAAACTATCCTATAGGCAAAAGACTATACATAGACTTATATTCTGGTTTTGGTATAAGGATTAGAACACTTAAAAACCCAAACAGAAATTATAACCCAGATACAGATTTTCTTTTAGATGAGGATAGTTATTACGATTTTAGACGAAATAATATAGAAGGTATTAATGAAGGTAATGATTTCAATTTTTCATTAGGGTTTAAATTTGGATATAAGTTTTAATCTACTCTATTTGTTCACCATGCTGACTTAGGTCTAAACCACGTTCTTCTTGATCTTCCCGTACACGCATTTTTAGCAATACGTCTACAATTTTAAAGAGCAAATAACTTCCACCAAACGTAAAAATAGCTGTTACAAACAAGGCTATAATGTGATAATAAAACGTTTCTGTTTCCCCGTAAACCAAACCAACATTCGCTGCAAACACAGCCGTTAACAACATACCTACAACACCACCAATACCATGGCTTGGAAACACATCTAAAGTATCGTCTATACCCGATTTGTTTTTTAAATGAATCATCCAATTAGAGACAATTGAAGCCACAAAACCAATAACAACCGATTGCCCAATATTTACAAAACCAGCAGCTGGCGTAATGGCTACTAAACCAACAACAGCACCAATGCAAGCCCCCACAGCAGACATCTTTCGTCCCATAAAGCGTTCGTAAAACAACCATGCAATCATAGCTGTAGCAGATGCAATATTAGTATTAGCAAATGCAATAACAGCATCTCCATTGGCACCTAAGGCTGAGCCGGCATTAAACCCAAACCACCCAAACCAAAGCAAACCTGTACCGAGAATAACATAGGGTACATTAGCATGTGTTTCTTCTGCAACTCTTCGTTTTCCCAAATACAATGCACCAGCAAGTGCTGCAAAACCTGCTGACATATGCACTACAGTTCCTCCTGCAAAATCTAGAACTCCCCAATTTCTAAACAAACCATCAGGATGCCATGTCATATGCGCCAATGGACTATAGATCAGCAAACTGAAAAGTACCATAAACAAAATATAGCTCCTAAAGCGAATACGTCCCGCAAAGCTTCCTGTAATCAATGCAGGAGTTATTATGGCAAATTTTAATTGAAACAATGCATATAACAAAAAGGGAATAGAACCAGAAAAATCAGGATTAGGCTCCACGCCCACGTTTTTAAAATTAAGGTATGTTAACGGATTACCAATGATTCCGCCAATACTATCACCAAAAGCCAAACTAAAGCCAACTAATACCCAAAGGACACTGATAACACCTAAGGCAACAAAACTTTGAAGCATTGTAGATATCACGTTCTTCTTATTAATCATTCCTCCATAAAAAAAGGATAAACCTGGTGTCATCAGTAAAACAAAGGCACTAGCTACAAGCATCCATGCTGTATCGGCTTTATCTATACTAGATGTTAATTCTTGATAGTTAGTTGCGGTAAAGGCAATAAATAATACAATGATCGTAAGGACAATGAAGTTGATTTTCTTTCCCATCATAAGTTGGTTGAGTTAGTTAATTTTATTCTGAAAACAGCAAGCAAAATATGTTTAATATCGCTGAAAATCAATGTAGAATCTGTAAAAAACAGAGTTGTTTTTTTGGAATATGATAAAAATATTATCTATAAATTTGATAAGGTTGAAGACAAAAAGTTCTAAACAGATAAAGTCAACAACTTACTACTTAGCTTTTGAAAAGTTTTAGTAACACTAATGGTTTTTAATTTCTTAAATCAGTATTTTCGTCAACCCTAAAAAATTAATCAATGACAGTGACGGAGTTTAATCCAATAATAGAAGTTTTAGAAGAAGCCTACGAAATTCCGCATCTTAATGCCACCCGAAAGATTTCAGCAGTATTACCACATAATTACTACGAAACCGAAAAGCGTTATCCAGTACTGTACCTACAAGACGGTCAAAATTTATTCAATCCATTAGCACCTTATGGTGATTGGGCCATTGATAAATCTATGGCAAAGTTAGCAAAAGAAGGTCATGGTGATCTTATCATCATTGCAGTAGACCATGGTGAAAAAGAGCGGATTAATGAATACTTGCCCTATTACCATCCACGCTTTGGAGAAGGTAAAGGCAATTTCTATATTCAATTTATGATAGAAAAGCTAATACCATATATCAATAGCCATTACAGAACATTGACCGATTTTGAAAATACAGGTATTGGTGGTAGTTCTATGGGTGGCTTAATTAGTTTGCATGCAGGGCTTAAAAATCCGGGTATATTTGGCAAAATGATGATTTTTTCACCTAGTTTATGGATTTCAAAAACTGTTTTTAACCATACAAAATCATTTAAGCCTTTAGCAGAATCAAAGATTTATCTTTATGCTGGTGGAAAGGAAAGTATAGAACACTTGCCTAACGCAACAAAACTTGGCGGAATCATTAAAGAAAAAATGGTGAAAGGCTACAATATCGATTTTCATTTTTCTATAAATGAAGAAGGCAGTCACGCTGAAGTACATTGGCGTGAAGAGTTTCCGTTAGCCGTAAAATGGCTCTATTTTTAATTGATACAATTATGACATTTAACCAAAAACAACAGTTAGACACTTCCAAAGATTATATAGTACCGATAAGGAAGAATAATCTTGAAACCGTTAAGGACATATTACCAATTGTCAATCCAGATTTTGATGGTAGTTTTTCTGAGCACCTACTACTCTATGGAAAAAACGGAAATCGTATTTATCTTTTGGGACTCGGCGAAGATAAACACGATGCAAAACTCGAAGAAGCATTTAGAAAACTTTGTGTAGATACTCAAAAGTATTGGGGTAAATCCGTACAAATTTATGCTTATGATTTAAATAATCAACAAATCCGTAAAGCCGTCATTGGTTTACAATTGGCGCAATATGAAATTGGAGAGTATAAATCTACTAAAGCTAAGGATTTTACAAATGCTGTTTCCATCTGTACATCTGAAAATATTGATGCTGTAATAAATGAAGGAGAACTTATTGGGCAAACCATAAATAGAATAAAAGCATTAGTTGATGCTCCGCCAAACATTAAAACACCAGAGTTTTTGGCAAAATGGTCTGATGATTCTGCCAAAAATACAAACTATAAATGTACGGTTCTGGATGAAAAAGAATTAGAATCACAAGGATTCAAAGCTGTACTTGCAGTAGGAAAAGGAAGTGTAAATAAGCCTGTAGTAATTTTTAATGAATATAAGGGCAGAACTGATAAAGATGTGGATTTGGTCTTGGTCGGTAAAGGTATAACCTTCGATTCTGGTGGTCTATCCATAAAACCTTCAACCAATCTACATTACATGAAAAGTGATATGGGTGGAGCGGCTGTAGTTTTGGGTATTGTAGAACTTATAGCCAAACTAGACCTTAATGTTAATGTAACAGGAATTATCTGCTCTGCAGAGAACGCAGTAGATGCAGCAAGTTATCGACCTGGCGATGTCATAGAATCATATTCTGGTAAAACCATAGAAATCATCGATACCGATGCAGAAGGACGTTTAGTGATGTCCGATGGGTTAAGCTATGCTGTTAAAAACATTAAGCCAAAATACCTTATCGATGTTGCCACTTTAACTGGAAGTGTTGTAAGAACATTAGGCTATTCTGCTGCTGGAATGTTTACACACAACAAAGAAATGGCACAAACATTTTCTGAGATTGGTTATAAAGTTAACGAACGTGTTTGGCCTTTACCATTATTTGAAGATTTTGAAAGTGATTTGCATAGCGATATAGCTGACATTAGAAATTTTAGTGGTAAGCCCATAGCAGGTGCTATTAATGCCGCAAAATTTTTAGAAGCATTTACCGAGAATCATGAAAATTGGATGCACTTGGATATAGCAGGTGTGTCATTTGGAGATTCGCCTTATGCCAAAATGAAAAGTGCTTCAGGCTATGGAATTCAGTTGTTTTTAGAATTTATTAAAACTCTAGAGTCTAAATAATATTAGTTTTTGTACTTTCAGTCTACAAAACACACTAAAGTGCTAAAATAAATAACTATAAAACTAAAAACCATGGCTAAACAACCCTTAAATTTTCTTTGTATTTGTACATATTTTAAAGGAGCAGATTTTTTAAAAAGCTGTAAAGCAGATGGCAATAATGTATTTCTTTTAACAAAGAAAAAATTAGAGCACGAGCCTTGGCCTTGGGAAGCTATAGATGAAGCATTCTATATTGAAGAATGGAACCAAGAAGACGTTGCAAAAGGCATTGCCTATAAGTTTCGCTCCATAAAGTTTGATAGGTTTGTTGCTTTAGATGATTTTGATGTTGAAAAAGTAGCCTTGCTAAGAGAACATTTTAGAATGCCAGGAATGGGACGCACAACCGCGCATTATTTTAGAGATAAATTGGCAATGCGAATGAAAGCTAAAGACGAAGGTGTTAATGTGCCAGAATTTTCAGATCTATTTAATGACCAAACTATTAATGATTATGCCGATCGTGTAAGTCCGCCATGGTTAATAAAGCCGCGTTTGGAAGCATCTGCTACGGGCATAAAAAAAATACACAGTAAGGACGAATTATGGGAAGTTGTTCATTCCCTAGGTGATGAACGTGATGGCTATTTGGTAGAAAAATTTGCCCCTGGTGACGTATATCATGTTGATGGTCTTAATGTTGATGGTAAAGTTGCTTTTTCTAGAGTGAGCAAATATTTGGATACGCCTTTTGAAGTGGCTCACGGTGGGGGCATATTTAGATCAGCTACTTGCGAGATTGGATCTAAAATTGAGAAAGCCTTACAGAAAATGAACAAGGATGTAATGAAAGCTTTTGGTATGCAATTTGGTGCTTCACATACTGAATTTATTCAATCTAAATCTACTGGAGAGTTATTCTTTTTAGAAACCTCTTCGCGAGTTGGTGGTGCTAACTTGGCTGAAATGGTAGAATACGCATCTGGTGTCAATCTTTGGTCAGAATGGGCCAACGTAGAAGTTGCCAATTTAAGAGGAGTAACTTATAAGTTGCCTAAGGTTAACAATACATATGCGGGTATTGTGGTTTCGCTCAGCAGATTTGAACACCCAGACACATCGAGCTTTACGGACAAGGAAATTGTATGGAGAATGAACAAAGCATGGCATATTGGACTCATTGTAGTGTCTGATTCTAGCGAGCGCGTTTTAGAGTTGTTAGATAATTACACGGAACGCATAGGGAAAGAGTTTCATGCGAGTTTGCCTGCACCAGACAAATCGGAATAAGCTTCAACTTTCAAAAAAACCAGTACTACCACCAACCCAGGTTTTATCCTTATTGTATTTAACCCCAACCATTTCCCCTTTACTTAGGCGAATTAGATTGCTTGCAATTTCTATTTTATTGGTTTTACTGTTGTGTACCATCATCATTCGTACTTCGCACTTAGCTGGTACATCCATAGTCTCTATGATTGGTGCGTAAGCTACTTTTTCTTGTAGTAAATAATTAGATTTATCTGCTATACTTTCAATAATATTTGGAGTAACATTGATATAAACTCCAGAACCCGCAAAGGAAAATAAAGGTTTTAAAACATAATTCTCTAAATCTTCAGGAATTGTTTCCAGCTTATCCAAATGATAGGATCTTGGAACATAATCGCCTTTTAAAAATGGCATGGTATACTTGCTTATTCTAAAAAACCAGTTTGGATGACCAATCCATTCTACATCTACTTCATCTTGAAACCTGAATTGACCATCCAAGTCTTTTCGTTGATGCAACTCATCAAAAATAATACGATTGTATATTTTTAGAATTTTAATTTCATTGCCTTTATCATCTTTATAAAATAACTGTTTACCTTTCTTAATCAGATCGGTAATACACAATATTTTAATACCCAAAATGGCTTCAGTGGCATAAAAATCGATAGCTGTAGCTTGCTCATGTGGTTCAACTTCTAATAAAATTACCTGTTTAGGGTCTGTATCTCCAACGATTTCCGTTCTAAGTAAATCAATATATTCTTCAGTACTCATGCCATTGAGGTGTTGTGAATAGTTTTTAGGAATGGCATCTCCAAAGTATTTCCTATACATGCGACCTAAAAGTTCTTGAAAAAAATACAACGAAGGAAAACCTTGAAGTTCTATCAATTTTGGAACAAGCTCTCCTTGGTCATTTTTGCAAATCCCAAAATCTAACTGTATGAATTTTGGTGGTCCCACTTCATTGGGAACAATAGTATCACTATCAAAAAATGCATTTTGTGTCAGTTCACTGAAATTAGGCTGATTGATGACATCAATAATTTCACCACAGGCATCAACCAATTTATTCTTAAGCGTTTTAGGAATGAATACAGGAGTCTCGGCTATCTTAAACCTTACCATATAATTAAACGCATTGTTAATATCATTTAATAATGCATTGTATTTAGCTTCGGTAAAATTATCATTATAGATTTTTCTATTGCTCTTTATCATCGTTTTTAAGACATTACTGGTTGCTTAATATCCGTTATGGCATTGGTGATAAATTTTGGAAGTATGGTATTGTATGTCATGATGAGCTTATCGGGATCATCTACTCTATCCATCATTTGATTATATTTTTTCTCACCGAAACTTTCAATGACTACCCTTTTATTTTCTTCGAACTTAAAAAACGCTTCCATACTTACAGGATCTGCTTCGGGATGAAACTGAGTACCCACAAATTCATCAGAAAAACGTACGGCCATAATGGCACGCTCTAATTCTACGTGTGTTCGAATTTTTTCTAAACTCAAAATGGTAGCACCATGAGTTTTAAAGACGGTGAGTTTAGGCTGAACAAGCTGCCAATCTCTAGAATCTACAGCATAAAACGGATCATTAAGTCCTTCAAATATTAGATCGTTATGCCCTTTTTTAGTTTGGTGAACCTGTAAAATACCAAAAGATGTGCTTCTCCTTGGCTTTATTTCGCCCAGTTCAAAATAATCACAGATGACTTGAAATGAATAACAAATAAAAAATACATGTTTCTTTTGTGCTGTTTTGGTTTTATTGATATTCCACAGCTCTTGCATTAAATCTAAATACGGCTTCCTCCACTCACCCTCTTCTAACGGACTTCCTGGTCCACCACTGGAAATATATATATCGTATGACGTATCAGGAATTTCACCCTTTGCCCTCACATCAAATATTTTAAAGGAAGTATCTGCACTAAAAGTCTCCACAATCTCTCTAATGCAACGTAAGCCTTGATTGGGCTCGTTGTTGTTCATGTCTAAGATGGCTAATTTCAGTTTGTTTTTTGTCATAAATAATTGCAGGTCTTAAAGGTCTGTTATGGTTTGTTCTGCGATATAATCCACAACTTTTTTGAGGTCTTGTGCGTGTTCATATATTGCCAACTGGCGATCGGCTCCCGTTCCCATTTTCATCATGTTTCGTACATTTTCAACTTCTTTTCTAGAGCCTAGTTCATCAACTACATCATCAATAAAGTCTAGTAATTCTTCCATTAAAACTTTAGTATCAACTTCAATCTGTTTACCAAAATCAATCATTTTACCATCTATTCCATAACGGCACGCTCGCCATTTATTCTCGTTAATCAATGCCCTATGATAAGTTATGAAGTTAAGATTTTGACATTTTAATTTATAAAGTTTGGCCACCAATGCTTGAATTAATGCTGCAATACTCAAGGTTTCCTCATAAGTCATTGGCACATCACAAATTCTAACTTCTAGCGTTGGAAATACAGGATGTATTCTAATGTCCCACCAAATTTTCTTGGGGTTGTCTATACAGTTGGTCTTAACCAAAGTATCTACGTAATTTTGGTATTGTGCATAATTATCAAAAATACCAGGAATACCTGTTCTAGGAAATTTATCGAAAACTTTAGATCGGTAAGATTTAAACCCTGTATTTCTACCTTCCCAAAAGGGCGAATTCGTTGACAAAGCATACAAATGCGGCAAAAAATAGCGCATGGCATTTGTAATATGAAGTGCTAAATCCTTATCAGCAATGCCTACATGCACATGCAATCCAAAAATTAAATTTGAGCGTGCAGTATCCTGTAGCTCATTGATGATTTGATCGTAACGTGGATTTGGTGTTAGCAGTTGTGTCTCCCATTTTGAAAAGGGATGTGTCCCTGCAGCAGCGATATTGAATCCCAAATCGTTAGCTATAGCAGATATTGATTTTCTTAGGTGCTTAATCTGTTGCCTAGCATCAGTGATATTCTCACAAATGTTAGTACCAACTTCTACAACGGCTTGATGCATTTCAGCCTTAACCTGCTCACCCAAGACCTTGGATGCTTCTGCAACAATTTGCTGATCGTGCGAAACGAGCTCTCTAGTTTCTGGGTCTATGACCTGATACTCTTCTTCAATACCTAATGTAAACTTCATATTAAAAGGTTTAAATACAACCTGACTAGAATAAGCTAATCAGGTCTCTAAAATATCTACTTCTTAGAAGTTTTTCTTTTAGGAGTAATTTTCTTTTCGGTTACCGCTGATTTAGCAGGTGTTTTTTTAGCTACTGTTTTCTTGGCAACGGTTTTGGTAGCTGTAGCCTTTTTGTTTGACGTGGTTTTAGTCGCAGCTTTCTTTGCTGGTGCCTTCTTAACAGCAACCTTTTTGACTTTTGATGCGGTTTTTCTTGTTGGTGCTTTTGGTGCAGCTATTTGGTCTTTCACAAAAGTCCCCCAAGTTAAATTCATCTGTCCTTTTTTGTACTGTTTTGCCTTTGCAATGGCCATATTTGCAGCATTTTCTACAATCCAATCAAAATTTTCTTGCCCTACAGAATGTATATCTGCATCTGGCGCTGGATTACAAAAATCAATGGCATATGGTACTCCGTCTCGTACAGCGAACTCCACAGTATTAAAATCGTAACCTAAAGCCTTATTTAGTTTTATACAATAATTTTCCACTAAATCGAGTAACTTTTTATCAACTTCTGGGCCGTCAATTACATATCGAAGGTGATGTGGGTTTCTAGGCTCGTACTGCATAATGTGTACCTTATCCGTACCCAAAACATAACATCTAAAGTATTCTGTAAACTGAATTTCCTCTTGCAACATCATTACCAAATGCTCCGTTTCTGAATGTTTTGCCCACAGATCTTCGGGATTGTCTACACGATAAACACTTTTCCAGCCTCCACCGTCGTGAGGTTTCATGTACGCAGGAAAACCAACGGTACTAAACATCTTTTCCCAATCGAATGGAAATTTCATATTTCTAAATGAATTTTCATCCGTATCTGGCGGTCTGTGAGATGTTGGTAAAATAAATGTCTTTGGCACTGGCACACCTATTTTTTCTGCCAAGGCATTATTGAAAAACTTTTCATCAGCACTCCACCAAAATGGGTTATTAATTACTGCTGTACCCGTAATGGCTGCATTTTTAAGATACGCTCTATAGAATGGTACATCTTGTGAAATTCTATCAATTATCACAGCGTACTCATCTGATTTTGCTTGCTCTACAGTATCGATAGATACAGCTTCTGCCATCATATTCTTTATACCTTGTGCTTTTATTTTTTCGTTTACCCTATCGATAAACGCCCAAGGGAAAGTGTCCTCTTGACCGAATAGTATTCCAATTTTTTTCATGCTTTCAATTCATTAGTGGTTTTAGATTAATCTCTAAGTTATTATAATTTTGATAAATAATGCGGAAACATCTGATTCCATAATGGCCAATCGTGTTCAGCCCATTTACGCTCGTCGTACCAAAAAGGTATATTTTTATGGGTTAATATCTCGGCCATTTTTTTATTCGCATCTAAACATATATCCCATTCACCGACACCGAGAACAATCTTCATATTCCATAAGTCTGGATGGTTGGCATCTGGCATAAAATCAACTGGGTTATTAAAAAATACATTATCGTCATAGTAACCGTCCATAAAAGATTTAATGTCAAACGAACCACTCATACTATACATATGGCTTACACGTTCCGGGTGTCTAAACGCAAAATTTGCGGCTTGATATCCTCCAAAACTTGGTCCAGCCATAGCGACTTTCTGCAATCCTTTTTCGCTACAGATTTTATTGACCAGCTCATTCATTACAAACTCATCATAAACAACGTGATTTTTAACACGCATTGATGGATGAATATTCTTGTTGTACCAACTTAGCTCGTTAATACCATCTGGACAGTAAATCTGAACGATGCCTTGCTCAACAAACCATCTAGCAGACTCTACAAGTCCCATATCCCTACATTCATTATGTTTACCCATTGTAGTGGGAAACAAAATAACAGGATAACCCGTGTGGCCAAACACAAGCATCTCAATATCCCTACTCAATGTTGGCGAATACCATTTAAAGTGTTCTTCTTTCAATTGTTCTATTTTAGTTAGTTATAGTTTTGAACGAGCAAAATTATGGTATTTTCATCAACCAAAATAAATAATTTGGTTCTAAATAGGTGTAAATCAGTTAATTTTATTAACTATATCGTTTTCGAAAAATTAAAATTGAAATATTACGGGAGTGAAATCCCTACAATATGGCAAATCCAGAAAGTCTAATGCGAAAGAATTATTCATTTTTTCAAGACCTAAAATTTTTTTACCTCAAAATGCATAACGGGTGTGCCATATTAAAATAAAAGGATTGGAATTCTTAAATAAAATTCTCAAAAGCTGTAATTTTGTAATCAAAATACTCTTGTTTTATGACTTACAGAATAGAAAAAGATACTATGGGCGAAGTTCGCGTTCCTGCTGATAAGCTTTGGGGAGCACAAACAGAACGTTCTCGTAATAATTTTAAAATAGGTACACCAGCATCAATGCCATTGGAAGTTGTCTATGGTTTTGCCTATCTAAAAAAAGCTGCAGCATATACCAATTGCGAACTTGGAGTTTTAGATAAAGAAAAACGCGATTTAATTGCGCAGGTTTGTGATGAGATTTTAGATGGAAAACATGATGACCAATTTCCGTTAGTGATTTGGCAAACAGGTTCTGGAACACAAAGCAATATGAATGTCAATGAAGTAATTGCCAATAGAGCGCATCAAATTGCCGGAGGTGTTATCGGTGAAGGGGAAAAAACCATTCAACCCAATGATGATGTGAATAAATCGCAATCATCTAATGATACGTTTCCAACGGGAATGCACATTGCGGCATATAAAAAAGTTTTAGAGACCACAATTCCGGGAGTTATTCAATTAAGAAATACACTCCACAATAAATCAATTGCCTTTAAAGATGTGGTAAAAATTGGACGCACACATCTTATGGATGCTACCCCTTTGACATTGGGCCAGGAATTTTCGGGTTATGTATCGCAATTAGATCATGGATTAAAAGCCCTAGAAAGTACTTTAGCGCATCTCAGTGAACTGGCTTTAGGTGGTACTGCTGTAGGAACAGGATTAAATACACCAGAAGGCTATGATATTTTAGTCGCAAAATACATTGCAGAGTTTACAGGGTTGCCATTTGTAACCGCAGAAAATAAATTTGAAGCATTGGCAGCACACGATGCTATTGTAGAAACCCACGGTGCTTTAAAGCAAATAGCCGTATCCCTCAACAAAATAGCCAATGATATTAGAATGATGGCTTCCGGACCACGCTCTGGTATAGGTGAAATCATTATACCTGCAAACGAGCCAGGAAGTTCTATTATGCCAGGAAAAGTAAACCCTACGCAATGTGAAGCGTTGACTATGGTATGTGCCCAAGTTATGGGTAATGATGTTGCTGTTACTATTGCTGGTACTCAAGGTCATTATGAGCTTAATGTATTTAAGCCAATAATGGCAGCCAATATTTTACAATCTGCACAATTAATTGGAGATGCGTGTGTGAGTTTTGACGAAAACTGCGCGCAAGGTATAGAGCCAAATCATGCAGTGATTAAGGAGTTATTAAATAACTCTTTAATGTTAGTAACGGCATTAAATACAAAAATTGGTTATTATAAAGCTGCTGAAATTGCAAATACCGCACATAAAAACGGAACAACTTTAAAAGAAGAAGCCATTAATTTAGGTTATGTTTCTGCAGAAGATTATGACGAATGGGTAAAGCCCGAAGACATGGTTGGCAGTTTAAAATAATATTAATACCATTAAAACAAGATATTTTTACACATAAAAATTCTAAAATCCCTCATATGAAAAGAACTTTACTTATCTTATTATTAACAATTTGCACAACAGCAACCGTAAAATCGCAAACTGTTTGGTCTGCAAAAAATACTGTTGACGCCGATACCGGCAATAACCCTTACACTATTGCCTCGGGTTTAATAGACGGAGATTCCAACTTAGATATTCTAGTGGGTACAGATGAAGATAATATTATTGTATGGTACAAAGGAAATGGTGATGGAACATTTGTAAAGCAAACTGCCGTGGCTAATACTATAGTTAATGTTGTTGGATTGAAATTAATTGATTTAAATACGGATGGAGATTTGGATATTTTAGCTGTAGGCTTTGGAAATTATGCAGCAGGTTATGGTCAAAATTCTAAACTGGTTTGGTTTGAAAATGATGGCAATGGTACTTTTGGTGCAGAACAGTTAATTACTGATGTTTATGATGGTATGAGTGGTATTTTTGCCGGTACTATAGATGGGGATTCAACTATAGATATTGCTGTGACATCATTAGTTGGTAGTGAAGTCGTTTGGTTTCCCAATAATGGTTCTGGAGTTTTTGGATCTGCTGTTAGCATAGACCTAACGCTTAATTCGCCAGCGGTTATTAATATGAAAGATATAGATAGCGATGGAGATTTAGATGCAGTAATTGCAACTGCAAACTACGCTACAGATGTTATAGAGATATTTAGAAACGATTTAGTACCAAGTGGAACAGCTACTTTTACCAAAGATGCTACATCAGTAACAACAGGTAAAAAAGGAATTTTTAATGCTACTTTCGAAGATTTGGATGGAGACTCGAATTTAGATATTCTAGCCACCGAAGTATCATGTGGTGCTTTTTGTGGTAACACACCTGGCAACTTATTTTGGTACGAAGATAATGGCTCTGGTTTTACTGAAACAACGTTTACCACGTCCGTTACCAACCCTTCTGTTGCCCAATTTATAGATATCGATGAAGATGGTATAAAAGATATTATCCTTAGCAGTGGTACTTCTGGTGGTGGTAATGATTTGGTTTGGTTTAAAAACAACGGCTCAGGAAGTTTTGATAATGAAGCGGTTATAGATGCTACGCAAAGCCAAGCTTTTGTTTATTCAGTAAATGACTTTGACGATGATGGAGATATGGACATAGCGAGTTGTGCATACAATGAAGATGATTTAAATTATTTTGAAAATTTATTTGAAACCTTAGATGTAGATAATTTAGATTTTAGTACTGTAAAGATATTTCCTAACCCAGCTAAAAATGTATTGAATTTTGAAGGTTTTACTAGCTCAAATATTAAGGTTTCAATCTTTGATTTACAAGGAAAACGTGTTTTGAAGCAATCGCATAACACCAATGAGCAACTTGATGTTTCAGGTTTGGCAAATGGGCTTTACACTATAAACATAAATGGTACATTTGCTTCAAAATTTATCAAAGAATAATATTCTAAATCAATAGTAATATTCTTAACGCTAGTCATTTTGTCTAGCGTTTTTTTTATTCAAAAAAAATAGGCAACTTTACAAAAAGCCAACAACATGTCTATTCTTATTACTAATATTAAGCAGTTATTGCAAGTTCACGACTCTAATGTCACTATTGTTAAGGGTGAAGCCATGAAGACGCTGCCCGTATTAGAAAATGCCTACTTATATGTTGAACATGACACTATAATTGAGTTTGGTGAAATGAAAGACTGTGAAGGCATTGAAGCAGAAACAGTCATTGATGCCACAGGAAAAATTGTTTTACCTTCTTGGTGCGATTCCCACACACATATTGTTTATGCTGGCGATAGAACATCAGAGTTTGTAGATCGTATTAATGGACTAACTTATGCAGAAATCGCAAATAAAGGAGGTGGTATTTTAAACTCTGCCAAATTACTTCAAGAAACAGCTGAAGAAGATTTATATGAACAATCCATGAATAGATTGGATGAGCTTATTAAAATGGGAACTGGAGCGTTTGAAATTAAAACAGGTTACGGTTTAACGGTTGAAGCAGAATTAAAAATGCTACGCGTTATAAAACGAATTAAACAAGAGAGTTTAGCCAAGATAACCCCTACTCTTTTGGCTGCTCATGCCATTCCCAAGGCTTACAGAGATAAGAAACAAGATTATATTGAATACATCACTAAAGATTTAATACCAAAAGCAGTAGCGCTGAACATTGCCCATTACATCGATGTATTTTGCGAAGAGGGTTATTTTGATATTAAGGATACTGAGGCTATTCTAAAAGCTGGAAAGCAGTATAATCTAAGACCAAAAACACATGTTAACCAATTTAATGTTCTCGGTGGTGTAGCATTGAGCGTAAAATATGATGCGCTCTCAGTAGATCATCTCGAAGAATTGAACAAAGCTGATATTGAAGCTTTAAAAGGTGGTGATACCATTCCTGTAGCGTTACCTGGTTGCTCCTATTTTTTAAGCATCCCCTATACACCAGCCAGAAAGCTTATAGACGCTGGATTGCCATTGGCAATTGCTACTGACTACAATCCTGGCTCTGCACCAAGTGGTAACATGAATTTTGTGGTAAGCGCAGCTTGTGTTAAATTAAAAATGACTCCAGAAGAAGCTATTAATGCAGCAACCATAAACGGAGCTTATGCTATGGGAATTAGCAATATGTATGGTAGCATAACTAGAGGAAAAAAAGCCAATCTCATCATTACAAAACCTCTAAATCATTACAGCCAAATTCCGTATGCTTTTGCCCATAATCCTGTTGAACAGGTTATTATTAATGGGCAATTAAAGGACATAAAAAATCCGGAAGAAAACTTCCGGATTTAACTATCAATCAATCAAATTATCAATTCTTATTTCAGAACGAATTCTGAGGAAGAAATCAATGCTTTATCGTTAAATACGTTTACTTTGTAACGTCCTTTTTCAAACTTAGAATCCTTATCCTGAGATATGTACTCACAAATAGCAAGGTTTCTATTCTCATAATTAAAACGGCTTATTAAACTATAATTTAATACTTGGTCTTCAAACTCTATCTGATCATTAGATCCAAGTACATTATTTTTAGGATCGATTACCTGTACATACAATTCCTTATCTCCAGCTTCAGTCAGTGTATTTTTTGCCACAGTAAAGCAAACCTTAACTTTATCGCTTCTACTCGCACGCTCTGTTGGAATTTGTCTTCCATTTCTTCTCTCAATTACACCCATACCTACAAGTCCAACAGTTTGTAAAGCTGCAGCATCTTCTACAACATTAGCCAATTCTGTATTTTGTACTAAAAGAGAATCTGTAAATACGGTACGCTCTGCTAACTGTATTTGAGTACTATCTAAAGATGATGCCAAGTATTCGTTTTCTACTTTTAGCTTATCATTTTCTACCATTAGCACATCCATTTCTTCTTGTAAAGCCAAGAACTTCTTTTTATATCTCCATAAGCTATTTACACTATTTTGAGAGACTTTAAGAGAATCCATTAAACCCTGTATACGGTCTCTTGCGGCTATTAAATCTTGATTTTTAATTTCACTCTCAGCAATGGCTTCATCGTATTGCATTGCCATATTGTTTAAGTCGTTCATCACTTGTTGCTTTTCTGCTACAAGTGTTTTTTCGGTTTCTTTTTTGTCTGTGTAAAGTTTAGAAGCATAAAATGCTGTTCCTAAAAATAAAACCAGTAAAATTCCTAATCCTACTTTTAATCCTGTACTTGTTTTTTGCGAACTTTCCATAAATTCTTTGTTTTAAGTTATTGTAAATTCTAGTTTTTAAAATCTAATTTTGGGTCATTATAATTAAATAAAACTGTACTTTTATTTTGCCAAACATCAACTCCAAATGGAAAATCTCATATTATTTACTTCAAAAGACCGCGATACACTTTTAAAGCCTCGTAAAGGAGAATCAAAATTCGGAGAACATATTCAGTTATTATCTAACCTCACTAACATATACGATGACATTGTTGATTTAGATGTTGACTATGTAATTTTTGGTATTTCCGAAGATATTGGAGTTTATGCAAATTACGGGAAAACAGGCACTTATAAAGCTTGGGAGGCTACACTTAAAATTTTGTTAAACATACAAAGTAATCGTTTTACGAAAGCAAAACGTGTTCTCATTTTGGGTCGTTTAGATTATAAAAAGGAACGTGATATTACAACACAGAAGCCTACCAAAAAAGTAATTTCCAAAGCCCGTCAACTGGTTGAAACCATAGATAAAGATATCGCGTATACTGTATCATCTATTGTTAGAGCAGGAAAAACGCCGATTATCATTGGTGGCGGACACAATAATGCCTACGGAAATATAAAAGGCCTAGCATTAAGTACCAATAATAAAGTTAATGTTGTAAATTTTGATGCACATACCGATTTTAGGCCAGAAGAAGGTAGGCATAGCGGAAATGGCTTTAGTTATGCCTATGCTGAAGGCTTTTTGGAAAATTATTTCATTTTTGGGTTACATGAAAACTATACTTCAGAAAAGTTGATTAAAACATTAAAAAAGGTAAAACATATAAGGCATAATACCTACGAAGCATTGAATGTAAGAAATGAATTAGATTTTAATACTGAACTAGAAGCTGCATTAAATCATGTTTCAGGTACAAATTTTGGTTTAGAAATAGATTGTGATGCTGTTGAGAATATACCAAGCAGTGCTATGACACCAAGCGGTTTCAATACAAAACAAGCACGGGAGTTTGTAAGCTATTTGGGAAAACATACAAATGCAAGTTACCTTCACATTTGTGAAGCTTCACCAACAAAAAAGACAAAAACCAAGGTCGGAAAGTTTATCACCTATCTCATCACTGATTTTATTAGAGCACAAAAAAAATAACTTAGATAGGCTTAAAATTATTCCATTTATAGTATATTTACATAAGTACTTATATAAATATTTATTATTATGGATTCATTAAGAGGTTATGGCTATTTGGGCATTGGATCGAGATTGAAAAGAATTAGTGATTATATGATGCGCGAAACGCAGATTGTCTATGATACTTACAACATTGATTTTGACCCTTACCTATTTCCAATTTTTAAAACAATTAGTAACTATGATGGCATAACAAATACAGAACTGGTTGAGCAACTAAAATTTACACAGCCAGCAATTACACAGTTTGTAAACAAATTAAATAAAAAAGGTTATGTAACACAGTGCAATGATAAAATTGATAAACGAAAAAAAACTATTCTTTTAACTCAAAAAGGCGAAAATTTACTACGTACCATAAAGCCTATATGGAATGCTATAGAAAAGACCATAAAGCAAGTTACAACATACAAATCTGATACGCTACTAGATCACGTAAATCAAATGGAAGATACTTTTAATCAAACCGATTTTAGTCAACTGATTTTAAATAATATGCATTCGAGCATGAAAGGTTCAGTAACACTAATTGATTATAAAACCGAGTGTAAAAATGCGTTTTATAATTTAAATATTGAATGGCTGAAAACCCATTTTTATGTAGAACCTTACGATGAAAAAGTCTTGAGCAAACCAGATAAATACATAATCGATAAAGGTGGCTATATATTCTTCGCTTTAAAGAACAAAACTATTGTTGGTACTGTTGCTCTAATGCCTACTGAAGAAAGCGGCATTTTAGAACTCACAAAAATGGCTGTTCTACCTGAAGAACGTGGGCAAAAAATAGGTCAGAAATTATTACAGCATTGTATAGATTTTGCCAAAGCACAACAATTAAAGGCTCTTCTGCTCTACTCTAGTACTAAATTAGAAAATGCTATCTATTTATATAGAAAGTACGGTTTTAAAGAATTGGAACTCGAACAAAATAGTCCTTATAAACGTTCTGATATAAAAATGTTGTTAGAATTTTAAATTCTCATGATTACTACAAAATAAGTTGTTTGCCAATCAAAAAAGTTACAACTATTAAATCTTTAGGGTCGTTTTTAAATAATCGAAAGCCTCTTGTATATTGTCAAAAATATGAGCTTCAGATATTAAATCCGGTACAATGTCTATTGAAATGAGCTTATCTTTAGGTTGCTCTTGTACAGCGGTTAATAAAACCTGAACACCTTTTTTCTCTAAATCCATAACGGCATTTTCCAAAGCATACAAGCCCGATTGGTCTATATATGGTACGCGATCCATACGAATGATTAAAGCTTTGATTTGCTCTGGAATATTTTTTATTTCATTCTGAAAGTGAGAGGTAAATCCAAAAAATAACGGTCCATATAAGTGCTTTATATAGACTTTATCTTTGTAAGAGTTATAAAATTCTACCTCATCTTGCCATGGTTTTTCCCCATCAAAACCTGCTAAAGTACCAACTTTCATACCTTCTTCTCCAATATCACTTGATCGCTTCATAAATAGTAATGATGCCAATAATAAACCTACACCTACGGCCTGTATTAAGCTACCAAAAGTAGTCATAAGCAATACCAATATTAGAACAATAGCGTCTGCTCTAGGTACTGCAAATAAATGTTTTAAGCCTTTGGTATCTACTATTTTAAACCCAATAGGAATTAACAATCCTGCTAAAACCGATAACGGAATATAACCCGCCAACTTACCCAAACCGAGTAAAACAGCTAATAAAAATAAACCATGGATAGTTCCTGAAACTCTTGTACGTCCGCCAGCGTTGATATTTACAACCGTTCCTTTTGTTGCCCCTGCACCAGGAATTCCCCCAAAAATGGCTGATATGGCATTACCTATACCTTGTCCGATAAGCTCACGGTTACTGTTATGTTTTGTTTTGGTCATGTTGTCTGCAATAACAGAAGTCAGTAAGGAATCTATAGATCCTAAAATGGCTAAAATTGTAGCGTATTCACCAATTAAAACATAAGCACTAGAATCTATTGAGAAAAAACCATCAACTTTTAAAGAAGGCAATCCCGAAGGAATTTCACCTATAATTGGCACATCCCAATTTAGAAAATAACCAGCAATTGAAGCAACTATCAAAGCCACCAAGGCACTGGGAATAGCTTTAGTAATATATGGAAACACATAATAAATTAAGACCGTTAATAAGCCCAATGTTAGAGCTTGCCAGTTAAAATCAGTAAATAAACGTGGTAAATCTTGCATAACCAGCCATGTGGATTTTGCAGAGCCCAATCCTACAAAAGGAAAGATTTGAAGAATCACAATAATAAGTCCGACACCACTCATAAAACCGGAAACCACGGGATACGGAAAATACTTTACGTAATTGGCAATGTTGAGAAACCCAAATACAATTTGAAAAATACCACCAAATAGGAAGGTTAAAATAATTATTGGCATTGCAGTTTCTAAGCTACCGGTAAGCTCAATAGCAGCTGTTACTAAAGCTGCTGAAACTACTGTCATTGGTCCTGTTGGCCCACTTGCTTGCGTAGCAGTGCCTCCGAAAATTGCAGCAAAAATACCAACAGCTATAGCTCCATATAGTCCAGCTATGGCACCTAAACCAGACTGTACCCCAAAAGCTAAGGCTAAAGGTAAAGCTACCACACCAGCAACCAAACCGCCTGTTAAATCTCCTTTTAAATATTTAAAATCGTAAAATTTTGAGCTCATATATTTCTATAATTTGTACTTTTTACTTCTGTAATGCCACTACCAATCTAGCATTAATTGCTAATAGCTTTTAGTGAATCGATTTGTCTCTGTAAGACTTCAATTTGTTCGGAGTTATCTTCTACTTTAGGAATAGTTTTAAGTGAATCTAAAACCTGTTCAATAATGTCTTCATCTTTTGGTTGCTCATTGTAATAATACCCAATACCTTCCTCAGATCTCCAAGCTTCATTTAACTGATTGTAAACAGCTTTATCCCATGTGCTAGGATGTTTAACATCTATCCAAACTACATCACGGTATTCACTATCGATCAGTACCAAATCTGGTGTAGCTGAGCCATCGAATTGTTGTGCATTTTCTGAGCTTATTGAAGAAATTGTACCCAAGAAAAACATACGTTTTCTACCAGCAATATCCTTAATGTATGGTCTAAACTCTACAGGTGTACTGGCATTCCAATCGTATTCTTTACGAGATTCCTTAACTTTTAACGGCATAGCAGATACGCCGGCATAGCCCTGTTTTTTAGTGGCATGGTCGTAATAATATAATCGATCTGTTCCATCCGCAGGTACAAATACACTGTAGCTTAAACTGGTACGCTCATTTCCTACGGGCTCTAATCCAAACCAATGATATAGACCACTATACGCATCGGAATTGCTTCCTGCAAAATCAAAATCGGTAACGTATGGTTGTTGATTCTGGTCTTTTGGCATTAAAGGGATTTTAACCGCAGTCTCCATATTCCAAGGTAAAGGATCGCTAAATCCACCTAAAAACTTTAGGGATTCTGCTTGAAGTTGCGACACTTCTTCCGCTAAGGTGTTTTGCTTATTTAAAAATGGATAATTTTTAATCTCATCTGGGCTTACAAAAGTGCCCTTACCAATAGCAACACGCTCAAAATAATCGTTTATATCGTGCTCGCCGTTATCAATAATCATAACACCTCCAAACGATGGATAAGGAAAGAAAAAGCCTTTCCACTTTATGAGACTTACTACTTGTACCCAAGCACCTTCATCGTTTTTCATATAAAAGGTATCGCTTGGCTCATAATTAAACAGCATCCACGGGTTGAAGCGTTGCACAACAGCATTATAAGTGTTTCTACTAAACTTTAGAGATTCACCAATTGAAAAGGTTACATCTATTCGGTTTTCATTAGAAAATCTAGGAAATGGTGTTGTACTGCTTACAGCAAAAATCTCTTCCGTATTATCACTGATGCGCTGCATAATATACTTTTCACTAGGCTGAATGGCCATGGTCCATTTATTCTCCGTACCGATTCTTACCAAATGCGGTAGTGAAACATCCTTAGTCTCACCAACACTTTCATTGGCCATTGAAAATATATTTCGTAAGGGCTGAATGCGTTCATTCTGTGTTAACGGCAATTCATCAATTTCAACTTTATCAAGACTGTTAAACACGTTATAGGTTTTCATATAGTCGTATAAACCTTGATTCCAACCTAAAAAATATAAAAGTCCGAAGAACACAATTAATAAACCTAAAATCCCCAGTCGACCTCCTGTACTCGCTGTTTTTCTAAATTTCCTCAAGCCCAATATTAGTACCAAAAGGCTTATTAGAATTACAAAAATGTACTTTCTGATGAATAGTAGAACAGGCTGGTAATCGTCTCTAAAAAAGAATAATAAAATAAGTAACAATAAGGCTACAAAAATTGTAATTCGCTTTTGCTTTGGGCCTTTATTCCAATAGTTTTTAATCATGTTTTGTTTTTTGTCATTCTGAACTTGGTTCAGAATCTTCAATGTTATATTAGCTTAATGTTGGATTCCGCATCAAGTGCGGAATCATAAATATTAGATGACATTCTGGAGTAAACTCAGGATGACACCCCAAATTACATCAATCCCTTATCCTTCAACCTATCTCGTGCAGATTTTTTATCTACCTCAGGTTCTGGGTCATTTTTTATCTCCTCTTTAGCTACTTCAACAGCCTTGTTATCCTTATTCTTTAAATCTTCAATAAAATCTTTTCCTTTTTCTACGGCACCTTCAACCATATCACCAATAGAATCGCTCTTTTCCTCAACGACTTCTGTAGTTTTAATAACAAAATTAGCTAGGTATGTACCGATTAGCGTTCCTGTAGCAAATGTTGCAAAACCTGATAGAGCAAAATAGTTGGTAAATACTTCAATAGGTGTTAAAAATTGTAATATCAATCCGATCACTAAAAGAAAAAAGACAATGAACAACAACCTTGGTATAAAGGGTTGTTTGTAGATGAAGCCCTTTGGATTATCTGTACTCATCTGAAGCTCTTTGCTATTCATCATTTTATTGACAAATCGGTAGGCGCCATTGCCATTGGATTCTCTCCAATACAGAAAAATTCCAAATAATATGGCTACTATAAAAATTATAATGTCTGGTCCTAATCCCATGGTGCTTACAAATTATAAGTTGGATACAGCGTTTGAAGCACAAACCAACTTAATTAATATTCTAGTGTTCTTTTAAATTCCACATTCTACTTAGACTAAGTTCAGTATAACAGTGCGAAATAACAGTCAACTATAAAATTAGTCTAAATTTCTTAAATATTGTTACTAATCGTTTCTATTACCCAATCCCTAAAAGAATCGTCCCAAGTATCATAGCTCTTATAAAACTGTTCTTTATCATACCAATACAAAAACAACACATCTTTTGGCGAGATGTTAACCAAAAGCTTATGAATTAAATCACGATGCTCGGCAGAGAGTGATGAATGTGGATGATGCAAAGCAAAATACATGGATTGATCTACCATATCTTCAATTTTATATGTATTGCTTCGTTCAAGCTTTTCGAGATATAACTCTACTCCCATAACTTGTTTACGTGCTTTTATATCGATTTTATTCAAATAGCTTTTAAACAATGATTTACTATTCAGAATTTCTTTGATTGGGTGTTCGGTTTCCTTTAGCGACCGGTATAGTTCAAATTTTTTAATGCGTTCGTAGTTTGGTGTTTTTACCATATATTCTAAATCGCATTCTATGATGATATGATCTTTGAGTTTATCTACTAGCTCTGGTTGTGATATGTGATAGATCAGCACATCGTGAACAGTATCTCTTATGGCTTCTTTATAAGCTTCTTTACTTTCAAAAACCACAATCGGTTTTATAAAATCCCTTAACAAATATACTCCGTCAAAAGCACGTGTATAAAAAGAACCTGTAGTGAAGTGCAATGGGTGTAAATTTAAATCCCTATTACGTAAATCGCCATAAGTTTTAGCTGAGTCTAATAATTCCTGATGAATATTTTCGTCTATAAAATTATTGCCTGTTCTAAATTTATCGACCAGTCGTAATTGTTCCTTTTGCTTTTCTTCAAGATTATCTATAAGCCTGAATGTAATGCTAACATCATCATATTTTAATACATCCAATGGTTCGTAAAATACATCTATGTCCTGATCGAAATCAATACATATTGCAGAATCTCTGGTAATGTCATTAATCTTTCTACCATGGGTTCTAAAAATATGCTGCATCATTTCCCTATCAAAAGAATGGAATGGCAAATACACAGGTTTTCCTTTTTGCAATGGAGAAATAATAATACCATGAGGATTGGCATCACCGTGATTAAGGTACTGAACATTTTTTTTCTCCTCTGCAACCTCAGGACTCCAACCTACTCCATCAATGGAAAACGACTTAAGCTTTGTTTGCTTAAACCCTAAAGTCTTTAAGCATTTATTATAACGCTCAACCAACTTGCCACTCACAGGGATGAGTTCGCTTCTGTATAGATTTGCTTGTTTTAGTTTGTCCATTTTATTGTCGCAAAGGCGGTAATCTTAATAATTCAAAAACTTTGTTCAATGAGATTCCGTTTCACTCGTACCTCACGCTGTCGGTATAACAATTATTCTACCAATTTATTAATTTGGGCATATTGTATAAGCATTATAGTTTTTGCATCAATAATCTTCTCATCTTGTACCATTTGTATAACCGTATGAAAAGGCATCTCTAGAATTTCTATCTCTTCATCTTCACTGTCTAAACCACCACCATCATTTATTTTCATTGTGTCGTTATATTCAGCTACAAATAAATACATCTTTTCTGTTAGTGCTCCTGGTGACGTATAAGCTGTTAATACGTGTTTTGCATCACTAATGCTGTAACCTACTTCTTCTTCTGTCTCTCTTATAATGGTTTGTAATGGTGTATCATTTTCATCAATAGCTCCTGCGCAAGCTTCGATTGACATACTATCATTTTTATCATTTTCATATATAGGCATTCTAAACTGTTTCGTTAAAACAACAGTCCCTTTTTCTTTATTATATAACAATATTGCCGCACCATTTCCACGATTGTAGGTTTCGCGAGATAAGCGTTTCCATTCATTATTTTTGAACTTAAAATCATAGTCAATTCTATCTAATTTTGCCCAAGCATTAGAAAGATTGATGTGTTCTATGTTTTTTATATTTTTCATAAGAGCTAATCACGATTCCCAAACTGCTCTCTCGCTTCAGTCTCAATATTTAATTGATTAATCCTTGCCTCTACTTTACGCTTAAAGTCGGTATCTGCTATGGTTGCCACATTATCTAAATAGCGCACAACCTCTTGTCGTCTTATATCGCTAAAATCGAGTCCTCTCATATTAGCACGCATCAATTCTTGTAACATCCCGAATTTAGTGTCGTAATCTTTTTTGAAATACACTTCAGGATTTTCGAACCAATCTTGTTCTAAATCAAAATCTGTTAACCTCAGTGAAACTGCTTTCTGAATATTACGCACATCACGAGACGAAAAGAAAGGAAATACCTTCTGAATCTCCGTATACAAATGTGCATAGAACATATGTTCGTTATCTTTGTACTTCATTGAAACTTTTTCAAAAGTATCAAGAACACGCTCTTCAGTTGGTTTATCTACCTTATCTAAAATTTCACCTAAATTTTTAGCCACTTGTTGTGCATCCAAATAGTTGTAATTATCAGGATTGCTCATGTTAACAAACTCAGGCATGGTATTTTCAAGTTTTTTCCACCATAAATAATCTTGATCTACAAAATCTTTTTCGTTACGTGCTCCATCAATTTTAAAGCGTCCTTGTACACGAGAAATTACAGCCTTATCTAACATCTCCGGAAGGTTAGTAAACAAACCAATAGAACTATTGCCATAATTAACGGCATAAGCACCTTCGGTATATCTTAAAAACACACCTATAACCTCTTTTACACCTGCTGAAACTCCTTGTGCTGTTCGCTCTTGGAGATTGTTTTCAGCATCATCTATTGGTGCAAAAATTAAGCGTGTTGGGTCTTGTAATGGTTTCATCCACTCTACCATTTTTTCTGCAGAACCACCTTGAAACGTACTTACAATGGTGTCTGGCATAGGGTGAAACAAAAATGGTATTTCTAAATTTTCGCTATATTCTTTTAGGCGTGTTGCTATTGCTGCTATAAGCATACTCTTCCCTGTACCAGGAATTCCATAGCCCATAAACACAGGCATAAAGCCTCCCAATTCTTGAAATGGGTTTTTCTTAGCTTCAAAATCATAGCTCAAAATGCGTTCGGTTAAACGTCTCGCAAAATGTTTGGCATCCTTGTTTCCTACGATTTGTTCGAACTTAACCTTATTGAACTCTACGCTAACTGCTGTACCTGCAAACACATTATTCCAACCATCAACTGCAAAATCTGAATTTTCTAGTTTATAACTTCTATCCTCTATCGTTTCTGTATATTCAAGTGTGCTTTTACGTAATTGTATTTCATCAATCAAAGCTTCAAAATAAACAACCGTAAAATCAATGACATCTTTATCTGATTTAATAATATCTGGGTGGCCTAAATATTTATCGTAATAAAATAATTGACAGGAAATACCTTTTAAAGGAGACATAAATGACACCTCAGGAATACCTGCAAACTTTTGTTTCATTACAGATAAATCGTCTGATGCATGTGGTTTTAAGTCATGCAAAATTTTGTAAGCAGTCGCAAACAACATAAATGCTGTTGCGGTCTGCATTTTACTTTCATATTCGCGTTTTCCTGCGCTATCTAATGCAGATCTGTTTTCATATAAGGTAGATAATCCCGATGCGTCATAGTAACTGTCCTTTACCCAAATACCCAAAGTTAAACCTTCTTGAACTGCATATAACGTGTGATTCAAATGAATAGGAATGGCTACCGACTCAGGCAGTAAACGTTTTTTTAAAGCCAAAATAGTTTTAGACACCGAAATTACAGAAACGTTGCTCCCGTTATTTGCCCTGGATAAATACAACAGAATCGATTCATCTTTGCCGTCATTGTCTTTATTCTTTGCACGTTGACTTTGTTCCCATTGTATAGATTTTAAATAGGATGTTGCTTCATCACGAAGCATATCGAGTTCATTTTGTTTAATAGGAAAGGTAGAATTGTGTTGCATTTAGATTTATGTAATTATATTGAAAAGAATAGACTTATTCCCAAGATTCGAAAAACTCGGTGATATCCGTTCCATTGTTGTCTATGTAAATATTATCCCAATATAAGCTTTGGTTAGTTTTAATGAAAACCCGATAGTAGCCTGTATTAAAACCATCTAGATTTAAAGTAATATTGGCATTTGACAGGTCATTAAAAGCTTGCACAGAAGCTTGGGAAATTTCGTTTACCGTATAAGTGTTCTCATTTAGGATTTCGTCAAAATCGATATCCTGATAAATTTGCTGAGCATTTGCATTAACTAACCAAACATCGGTCATAACTTCATTGGTCTGCGAAATCTCTATACTTAGAGCACTAATTACTGGATTAGGGTAGGCTATTATAGCTACTGAAGATAAGCCGATTGGCATTCTTACGTTTGGATTGCCCAACCTAAAAATATTATTCACATCTGATTTTGCATTCACACCAGTTACAAGATTAATGGCCGTTGTGTTATTTGACGAACTATCATCATCATCATTTGAACAACCAAAAACAATGAGTGAGCAGAGCAAAAGTGCGTAAAACTTTAGTTTATTTTTCATAATAGATTTTAATTCTTAATTTTTAAACCAGAGACCTGAACAGGCGGAATAGCAAGTTTATTCATAATTTCTGGTGTTTTGTTGTGCAATAGCTGTATAATGCGATGTGGTGCAAAAATATAGCGTTGCCTAAAGGTGTTATCCCATTTTTGAAAGGTTTGCTTACTAAAAAAGTTACCGTCTTTAAATTCACTTTTAGAGCTGAGTTCATCTAACTTAAGTGATATGGCGTAAGATTCCAATGGAATTGTTTTCTTAGCCACGCCATCTAATATGGCATGTGTTACTTCATTTTCATCTTTTGCAAAAACATTATGAATTGGCCCTAAATCAATACGTTTTATAAGCTTTGGTAAAACTTTTGGCAAACGTTTGTCTATGGCATAACCCATGGTATCCAAAGCCATTTCTCGGTCAGATGTGTTTTTTAAAACTGTATAAATTTCATCTTTATAATCTTGCACATTCCTACCATCATAGTTAAAATACAAATAACATATAAATGGCCTGTTGTGTGTTACATCATAGAAACTCCAACTCACCAAATACTCAGTTGGGGAACCTTTTGGTGCTACAATGATTTTTCCCTGTACAAAACGATTAAAAATGTATTCTTTTTTAGCCGATGTATAGTAAACAATAGATGAAGCTTGAAATAATTTTCGCTTGGAAATCGGTTGCTTTTTACGCATCAACGTATCCAAAAACTCATCTTTTAAGACATCAATGTCCGTAAGTTTACTCAAGAATTCTTCTCTTAATTCTAAATCATTAAATAGATAACGAAACTCTAGATAGTTTGGAAAGCTTGAATCGGTTAGATCAACTTTCATATTGTCCTCATCGTCATACATATACTTTACACGCATGGCTTCAATAGAGTATAACAACAAATCGGTGTATTGTTTGAGCAATACAATTTCCTGTTGGTTCAGTATTTGTTTGTATTGTACTGCAGTAATCAACTCCTTTAGTGTAAAATCTATCATTTTGTGATAGAACACATATTGCTCTTTAGAGTCTAATACTGCTGAATCTAATGGTGTAACAATCATTTTTTAGTAACAAGTATTAAGTACGAAGTGTAAAGTGAACAAGCTAAATTAGAAACTTAAAACTAATGACTTGCTACTTTATACCCATTACTATCCAAGTAAATCATCCTCATTAGCCTCTGGTTTTGGCTCGCCAACAGGCTCTCCACCATCTGAAGGTGCATTGGGATCTGCTTTATAATATTCGTCAAAAATTTCTTTCATATCTATACCGTAACGATCTGCAAAGTTTTTCTGAATTTCTGCATCTTTAGATCGGATATCTTTCAAAGCTTCAGCATAACTACCATATACACCTTGCATCACCTTTTCGTGAACTGGTATATTATCCATCATCTCCTGACGAGCTTTGGCACTAGCTGTATGCATTGCGGCTAATGTTTCTCCAATGTGTTCATCTGTTTTAACACCCAAATGTTCTAATATCGCAGCAAACTCTTGATCTGTACGTGCTTTTAAAGCCACCACATAACCATCATAATATTTTAAACGTTCGTCCGTGTCTGATTTTAATTTAGCACGATGCGTTTGTAAATTACTTCTCAAAGAGGTCAATACCTTAATCGTTAAGTTATGTTTATGCACAAAACTATCTTTTGAAGCCGCTAAAGTTGTATAAGCATTTTTAAGGCCTTCGAGTTCTTCAACCTTTTGTTCTAATTGTGTTACTTTTTCCAAAGCTTCAGAATATTCGGTTGATTGCTTGTCCGCAACTTCTTCTAAAGCTTGGCGTGCTTGTTTTAACAGTGCATATTGCTCTTCAAGCTTTGCTTCGACTTCTTTTTTCTTCTGTAATGCTTTTGTGTGGTTGTTACTCGCTTCTACAATAGCGGTTTTAAGACTCTCTTCAACCTCTTTAATTTCAAGCTCCCTATCTTTTAATCGTTTAATAGCAGCCTGACTCTTAAAAGACAATTCGTTTAGCAAGGTTTGTACATCTGCAGTCTCTATACGTTGTTGAAACATGGCCTTAGCTTTATTATCTGCTCCGTCACGTTGCTTTTGGGCTGTAGCTAATTCTTGCTCTGCATCTCTGATTTTTCCTTTACGTCCCCAAAGATTATTCCACCAAGTATCTGGTTTATTTTTAGCATCTTCTAGCTCAACTTTTGCACGTTCTAGACGTTTTACAGCATCATCTATGATTTTTTGCTCTGCCGCATTGAGTGCTGAAAAGCCTTCGAACATAATACCAACTTCATCTTGATAGTCGGTTAAATCCTTAATGGCATCAAGAAGTGTTGTTCTATCTTTCTCTGCCATGTCCACAACATTATCTAATGTGGCATTTAAAATTTTCTGACGACTTTCTGGATCATCCTCCTGAGCAAGCTTAGACTTCATTTGGTCTATGGCTTTACCCCAGTTTACATCTACTTTTTCAGCTTTTTCTTGTGAATTAGTTTCTAATAAATCAAAATCATCAGACATATTGTTTAGTGTTATTTAGTTGAACAATTTTTCGGATAAGCAATTTCGGTAATTTTTTAAGACTATAAAAACTTTACCTGCAAATTATATGTAGCATTTGTAATAAAAATGTTACAATATTTTATATCTAGACAGATGTTGAATACCTTTATAGAAAATCGAAAAAATGAAATCCATAAAATCTGCATTGACCTTATTGCTTGTAGTGACTGTACTTTGCTGTAAAAATGAAAAAGAAAATACAGCCATTATCGAAAAAGAAGGAGAAGTCGTGACTGACGAGTCTGTAAAAGTCATTCCTATTACCCACGGCACATTAATTCTCGAAACTGAGCATGATGTTATATACATAGACCCCACAGGTGGTTTAAAAGCCTTTAAGAACCAAAAAGCGCCAACGTTGGTTTTGGTTACAGACATTCATGGCGATCATTTAAGTAAAAACACGCTAGAATCATTAAATCTCAATACCACAACACTAATTGGGCCTAAAGCAGTAACCGATAAAATCCCAAGCACCATAAGCAAAACTATAATTACCCTAAATAATAGAGATACTTATATGCATGGTGATCTAAAGGTTGAGGCTATTCCGATGTACAACTTAAGAGAGGAGGCTTTGCAATATCACACAAAAGGAAGGGGCAATGGCTATGTATTAGATATTAAAGGAGAACGTATCTATATTTCTGGTGATACTGAAGATATTCCTGAAATGAGAAATCTAAAACATATCGATAAAGCTTTTGTTTGCATGAACTTACCCTGGACCATGACTGTTGAAAGTGCCGCAAACGCTGTCCTAGAATTTAAGCCTAAGACTGTTTATCCCTACCATTACAGAGGATCTAATGGTATGAGTGATGTAAATAAGTTTAAGAGAATCGTTGTTAATGGAAATGATTCTATCAATGTTAAATTATTAGACTGGTATTAATGAATTAATATGTTAAATTTCCACCTTGTTAATAAGTTAAAAAATCATGTTCCATAGCCTAAAATAGTGCGTTTCGTCGCATTATACTTCCCTTTCATCGGTAAAATTGTTGAAAACAATATTCTAAATAATTTAAAATTAAGTATTTAGATTAGGATTTTTTACTATATTAGCCCAGTAGAACCCAAATCTAACTATTCCGATCATGCTTAACAATATGCTTTTCAAGGCTTTAGTTGTGACTACAGAGCAACTTACCATCATTTTAATAGCTGTTGCTTCGATATTCCTTGTTTTCATTATTCATGCTATAATTAAGATGTATAAATTGAAAGCTGAAAACAAAAAATTAATGGAGACTAATGCGTTTCGTGATGCTGATGATTCCTATAAGGATTTTACCAGTAGTCACCTTTATGATGTTGACAATTAATAATTAAATAGTAAAACAAAAAAAAGCCTGTTTTCACAGGCTTTTTTTGTACAGTTATCTAAGCTTTATCTTACTAACTTTTTATATTTTATACGTTTTGGCATTAAATCACCACCCAAACGTTTTTTCTTATTTTCTTCATAATCGCTAAAACCACCTTCGAAAAAATACACTTGACTATCACCTTCAAAAGCTAATATATGCGTACAAATTCTATCTAAAAACCATCTATCGTGACTAATCACAACAGCACAGCCTGCAAAGTTCTCCAAACCTTCTTCTAATGCTCGTAGTGTATTGACATCTAAATCGTTAGTAGGCTCATCTAAAAGTAACACATTACCTTCTTCTTTAAGTGTCATTGCTAAGTGCAAACGGTTACGCTCCCCTCCAGATAATAGTTTTACTTTTTTATTCTGCTCGCTTCCCGAGAAATTAAATCGACTTAAATAGGCTCTAGAATTTACTTGTCTTCCACCCATCATCACCAATTCTTGCTCGTCACTAAAATTCTGCCATATCGATTTTTCAGGATCAATATTTGAATGCTTTTGGTCTACGTACGCAATCTTGGCAGTTTCGCCTACTTTAAATTCTCCTTTATCGGGGGTTTCCTCTCCCATTATCATTCTAAAAATGGTCGTTTTACCAGCTCCGTTAGGCCCAATAACTCCGACAATACCTGCTTGCGGAAGATTAAAATTTAAGTCATCATATAATAATTTATCATCATAACCTTTGGCTACACCAATGGCTTCAATTACGTTTGTTCCTAAACGCGGTCCATTTGGTATGTATATTTCGAGTTTTTCGTCAAGTTGTTTTTGATCTTGACTCATCAATTTGTCATAATTTTTTAAACGCGCCTTTTGTTTCGTTTGCCTTCCTTTAGCACCTTGTCTTACCCATTCCAATTCACGTTCTAGTGTTTTCTGGCGTTTAGATGCCGATTTGCTTTCTTGTGCCAAACGTTTAGATTTTTGATCTAACCAAGACGAATAATTGCCTTTCCAGGGTATACCTTCTCCTCTATCGAGTTCTAATATCCAACCTGCGACATTATCCAAGAAGTATCTATCGTGGGTTACAGCGATAACTGTACCTTTGTATTGTGCCAAATGATGCTCTAGCCAATGGACAGATTCTGCATCTAAATGGTTGGTTGGCTCATCTAATAGTAATACGTCTGGTTCTTTAAGCAGTAAGCGACATAATGCTACACGACGACGCTCACCACCTGATAATACACCAATCTTTTTGTCTCCATCTGGTGTACGCAAAGCATCCATGGCTATTTCAAGCTTAGTATCAAGTTCCCATGCGTTGGTTGCATCAATTTGATCTTGCAATTCAGCTTGACGATTCATGAGCTTCTCCATCTTATCCGGATCACTATAAACCTCTTCTAAACCAAACTGATCATTAATACTGTTGTATTCATCGAGTATGGCAACTGTTTCTGCAGCACCTTCTCGCACAACTTCCATTACGGTTTTATTATCATCTAACTGAGGTTCTTGTTCTAAATAACCAACAGTATAACCAGGTTTAAACACCACATCGCCTTGGTAATTCTTATCAACACCTGCGATAATCTTTAAAAGTGTTGATTTACCAGATCCGTTAAGACCTAAAATTCCGATTTTGGCTCCATAAAAAAAGCTTAAGTAGATGTTTTTTAAAACTGGTGTATTGGCAGATTGAAATGTCTTGGTTACACCAGACATTGAGAAAATTATTTGTTTATCGTCACTCATTATACTCTCCCCTTTAAAGCGTTAAACACCCAAGCAATAGCAAAAAAGCCAAATCCTACTGTTGCAAAACCCCAGCCTGCAACATCATCGTATTTATATGCACCCATTAATATTAGTATCACTCCCATTATTAACATGAGAACCGTAGCCCAAGCTAATACTGTATTTTTATTCATCGCCATAATCTTATTCTTAGTTTTAGATCGTTAGTTAAAACAAATATCGTGAAATAAACTAAAAAAGCATTCTAAAATTAGAATGCTTTTCTGCTATTTATTAATTGCCATCAATCTAGTTCATTGGAACTTCAATAATTATCAATTCTGAATTGGCAGTAGATTTAATGGATACTTGATCTGTTTCTGAAACCCCTATGGCATCTCTCTTAGTTAAAGAATTACCTTCTACATCTACTTCACCATCAGCAACAAAAACATAGATGCCGTTATTTTTAGATTTAGGATTTATGTCTATTGACTTATCAATATCTAAATGGGTTCTGTATATGTAAGCTTGTTGACTAATCGGTAGGGCGTCACCTTCTAATTTATCTTTAGGGGCTACTACAGTCTGAATTTTATTTCGCTTTCCATCATCAGAAAATCGCTTTTGCTCATAATTAGGTTTTACACTCTTTTCTTCTGGAAGAATCCATAATTGAAGAAAATTAACTTCATCGGTTTTACTGTCATTAAATTCAGAATGTGTTAGACCTGTTCCTGCACTCATCACCTGTACTTCACCAACTTCAATAGCGCGCTTATTTCCCATACTATCTTTATGTGACAGTGCGCCTTTTAGTGGAATGGAAATAATTTCCATATTTTGATGCGGATGAGTACCGAATCCCATTTTTGGCTGTACCACATCATCATTTAAAACGCGTAACATGCCAAAACTCATTCGCTCTGGGTTTTGGTAGCCAGCAAAACTAAATGTATGGTGTGATTTTAGCCAACCGTGATCTGCATAACCTCTTGTATCTGCTTTGTGAATTATAGTTTTCATAATGTTCTATTTTGTTTTGTATTTCCTGAAACAGGAAATTTGTTATACTTTATTTTATTTACGTTTAAGATTCCTGCTTTTGCAGAAATAACAATTATTAATTTGCTGGAAGGAACCCCATTTTACCCATTTGGTAATCTCGCATAGCTTCTAACAGCTCAGTTTGTGTATTCATCACGTATGGGCCATAAGTCGCCACAGGCTCATTGAATGGTTCACCAGATAAGAACAGCATTAAACTATCTGATTCTGCTTCTACTGAAAACCCTTCACCATCTTGATGAAACTGGATGAGTTGATTTTTATCTAGCTCTAAGGTTGTTTTTCCATTTACCTTAACCTTTCCCTTTAGCAGGTATAACATGCCTTGATGCGAATTGGGAAATGCAATGAACTCAGTGCCTCCAGTTTTAGCATCTAACATAAAAGCATTGACAGGTGTCTGTGTCACAAACTTTCCGTATACGTTTCCAAGTTCACCTGCTATAATCTTGGTTTCAATTTTATGGTCTTTAGACTTGACAATATTGAACTCTTCACTATTTACATATTGGTAATCGGCCGGTATCATCTTTTTTTCAGCCGGAAGGTTTAACCATAATTGTATACCTTCTATCACACCACCTTTTTCAAGAAATGCTTTGGTCACTCCTTCAGAATGTACGATTCCACGACCTGCCGTTGTCCATTGTACATCACCAGCACTTATCACAGTTTCATTACCAAGAGAGTCTCGATGTAAGCGCTCACCTTGCACTAAAAATGTAATAGGTTCAAAACCTCTATGGGGATGTGGACCCAAATCAAAAGGGTTACTTTTTGCATTAACCTCATAAGGTCCATAATGGTGCAGCAATACAAATGGATCTACCATTTCTATACCTTGAGTTGGTAATGGCTGCCGTAGACGCAATGGTCCCATATTGACAAAATCACTTCGCCCTACCCGTTTTATTGAATTTAATTTCATTTTAGATTTCCTTTCGTTTAAAATATTTTCCATGGAAAATATTTGGTTAAAAAAATATTCACATTACTTTCTTTCAGATTGCTCTTATTAAGAACCAACAAGATTCCTTATCGCATTTTATCTAAAAGATTACTTAATTGTTCTGCTTCTTCTTCATTTAGGTTCTTTAGCAATTCTTTGTTTAAATTTTTAGGTATTGCATCTAACAAGTCTTTACCTTCTTGGGTTATAGCGATCTTTACCACGCGCCTGTCGTGCTCAGACGGTAAACGCTCTATATAATTTTTAGCACAAAGCTTATCCATTAATCTAGTGGCATTGGGTGAGCGCTCCAACATTCTATCTTTAATCGTTTGAACTTTTAATGGTTCGCCTGCACCACGTAAAATTCTCAAAATATTGTATTGTTGAGGGCTAATTCCATATTCCTTAAAAAATTCATTCTGGCAACTATTGATCCAGTTGGCCGTGTAAATAATATTAAGCAATGCCTTTATTTTGTTATTCTCAAACTTTGAATTGATATCTTTTGCTAAATCACCCATATTAAAATCTTACATCATCATATTCACTTCGCTTCTTAAAAACTGCATTGGAGAAAGGGCAAAGCGGCATAATTTTAAGATTGTTTTCTCTGGCATAAATTACAGACGCTTCAACTAATTTATAGCCTACACCTTGTCCTTTAAGAGATTCATCAACTTCTGTATGATCAATTATTATTTTATCAGCGCCAGCATGGCTGTAAGTCATTAACCCAAGTTTCTTTCCGTCTACTTCATAAAAGAATTCTCCTTTCTTTTCGTTATCGTTTTGTTGAATTTCCATATTTATAAGCTTTCTTTAAATTGTTTGACTTCTTCTAATAATTCATTGTTTAGCTCTTCATTAATAATTTTTCCATTTTCAAAATTTTTATGAAAACCAGGTAATGAGAACTTACCGACAATATTGGCTTCGTGCCTTGGAAAACGGTCTGAAGCCATTCCTAAAACCGAAAGCCCACCTCTTTGGCCCGGTGAAGTTGCCATAAGCAACATTGATTTCCCCAAAAAGGTTTTTTGCTCTACTCTACTCGCCCAATCAAAGATATTCTTAAAAGCACCAGAATAAGCACCATTATATTCAGCTAAAGAAATAATAATGCCATTAGCGTTTCTTATTTCATCTACAAAAGCCACAGCTTCTTTTGGATGTCCAGATTCTTTTTCTCTGTCCGAGCTATAGATAGGCATTTCGTAATCATTTAAATCTAAAACTTTAACTTCTACTCCGTCGACCAATGATGCCGCATAGGTTGCCAATTGTTTGTTTATAGAAGTACTACTATTACTTCCTGCAAGTGCTATTATTTTTTTCATTTATGTATCCTGTTAATTTTATAAGACAAATTTACAATAAAAAAATTTATTTTCCAAGGAATATATTTCCATGTTATTAATTTTAACAAAGTATTCACTTTTTATACAAGGATTGGTTTTGTAAATTCGTGGAAACCAAAATTAGATATAAACAAAAGAAACCAATTTCTAGGACTATACATATGGATATAAATTTCAACAAAAACGAAGATCATAATAAACTCTTGGTATCAGAACTTAAAAAGCGCTTTTTGAAGGTGAAACTTGGTGGTGGACAAAAAAGTATAGACAAACATCATGGCAAAGGAAAAATGACGGCCAGAGAGCGTATTGAGTATCTGTTAGACCCAAAAGCAGAATCTATTGAGATTGGTGCCTTTGCAGGCGAGGATATGTACGAACAATATGGCGGCTGTCCTTCTGGCGGTGTTGTCGTAAAAATAGGCTACGTGAGTGGTAAACAATGTATAGTCGTTGCTAATGACGCCACTGTGAAAGCTGGTGCATGGTTTCCGATAACCGGAAAGAAGAACTTACGTGCCCAAGAGATCGCTATAGAAAACAAACTTCCTATAATATATCTTGTTGATAGTGCTGGTGTTTTTCTGCCTATGCAAGATGAGATTTTTCCTGATAAGGAACATTTTGGCCGCATCTTTAGAAACAATGCAGTAATGAGCAGCATGGGAATTACACAAATAGCCGCAGTTATGGGGAGTTGTGTTGCAGGCGGAGCTTATTTGCCCATTATGAGTGACGAAGCACTTATTGTTGATAAAACAGGAAGTATTTTCTTGGCGGGAAGCTATTTAGTAAAAGCGGCCATTGGCGAAACCATAGATAATGAAACCCTAGGAGGTGCCACGACACATTGTGAAATTTCTGGTGTAACGGATTATAAAGCTAAAGACGATAAAGATGCTCTAGATAAAATTAAAAACATAATTGATAAAATTGGCGATTATGACAAAGCGGGTTTTAATCGCGTAGCTTCAAAAAAGCCTGCAGAAAATCCTGAAGATATTTATGGTATTTTACCAAAAAGTAGAGCTGACCAATACGATATGAAAGACATTATAAAACGTTTGGTAGACAATTCTGAATTTGAAGAATACAAGGAAGGCTATGGTAAAACCATTATTACAGCTTATGCTAGGATTGATGGTTGGGCTGTTGGTATTGTTGCCAACCAACGTCATATAGTAAAAACTACTGGAGCAAAAACCAAGCCTAGCGAAATGCAGTTTGGTGGAGTAATATATAACGATTCAGCTGATAAGGCAACGCGATTTATTGCCAATTGTAACCAAAAAAAAATACCGTTAGTGTTTTTACAAGATGTAACAGGCTTTATGGTTGGTAGCAAATCTGAGCATGGTGGCATTATTAAGGATGGTGCCAAAATGGTAAATGCAGTTAGTAATTCTGTTGTGCCAAAATTTACAATCGTTATTGGCAATAGCTATGGTGCCGGTAATTATGCCATGTGCGGAAAAGCTTATGATCCAAGATTGATTGCTGCTTGGCCAAGTGCTGAACTTGCTGTTATGAGTGGTAAATCTGCTGCCAAGGTTCTATTGCAAATAGAAACGGCGTCTCTTAAAAAGAAAGGGGAAACGATAACCAAAGAGAAAGAAGAGGAACTATTCAATAAGATTAAGTCGAGATATGATAATCAAGTATCACCTTACTATGCCGCTGCAAGGCTTTGGACAGATGCAGTTATAGATCCATTGGATACTAGAACATGGATTAGTATGGGTATTGAAGCTGCAGACCACTCACCTATTGAGAAACCTTTTAACTTAGGTGTGTTGCAAGTATAATATGCAACAAGACACTTTAAATAAAAAACGGCCTTTATATGTATTACTATTATTAATATTAGCTGCAGAGGCTGTTTTTATTTTACCCTTTGTTTTACAGCGCATTTTTAGAACTACTTTTCTAGAATCGTTTTCTATTACCGATACTGAAATAGGGAGTTGTTTTGCTGCTTATGGTACTGTGGCTTTAGTATCTTATCTTTTTGGCGGACCGCTAGCAGACAAGTTTAAACCCAATCTATTAATGTCAGCTGCTCTAATTTTAACAGCTTCAGGTGGATTCTACTTAGCGACATACCCTACGCTTTATAATCTTCATATACTTTATGGTTTTTGGGGTTTTACAACTATTTTTCTGTTTTGGGCAGCAATGATAAAAGCTACCAGAATTTGGGGCGGATCTAATAAACAAGGTATAGCCTTTGGGTTTTTGGACGGTGGCCGCGGTCTTGTCGCAGCTCTTTTTGGCTCAGCAGGAGTGGTTATCTTTTCATTATTTATTACAAAAGAAGTTGAACTAACATCAATTGAAGAGCGTCGTGTAGCTTTTAAACAAGTCATCACCTACACCTCTATTGCAGTAATGTGTATAGGTTTCATTGTTTTTTTCTTTTTAAAATTCCCTGAAACTGAAACTGTAGATTCTGATAAACCTTCAAAATTATTAACCTTTGAGAATTTTAAATCAGTTGTAAAATTTAAAGCCGTTTGGCTACTCATGATTATTATTCTCTGTGCGTACTATGGCTATAAAATGACAGATCTTTTTAGTAAATACGCCGAACAGGTTATGAATTACAATAAAATTGAGGCTGCTAAAGTTGGCACTTATCTACTTTACATAAGACCCGTTATTGGTGTTGTTATCGGTATATTGGCAGATAGAACAAAAGCCTCATTGTGGATTGTTATAGGTTTCTTATTAATGACAATAACAAGCTTAATTTTTTATTTAGGTATTATCGATGATTCTACAACACTTCTTTTTGTTCTCTCCATAGGAACAATGGCATTAGGAGTATATTCAGCTCGAGTATTATATTTTGCCACACTTGAAGAAGCGAAAATTCCCTTAGCTGTAACAGGAACTGCTGTTGGTTTTATTTCTATAGTTGGTTATACACCAGATATTTTTGCAGGTTTATTAATGGGTTATTTTTTAGATGCAAATAAAGGTGCCATTGGTCTGCAGCATGCTTTTGGTGTAATGGGACTATTTACATTTGTGGGTTTAGCCGCTTCATTTTTGTTTTATAAGCAAGTCCAGAAGAATCATGTGAATTAAATTACATCCTAAAAATTAGGCACAAAAAAAGAGCACAAAATGTGCTCTTTGAATTATATCTATAATCTAAACCTAGTGCGATGTATTTTCGCGCTTAGCTTTCTTTTCTTCTCTAATCTCCTTAAAACGTTCAATTGCCGAACCAAAGACCCAGTAAGGAATAACAAAAGTTAAAAGGAATATCATCAACCAAAATCCAATGGTCAATATGGTTAAAAAAGCTAAAAATCCTAAATACTGATCAAATTCGAACATAATTACGTTTAAGTTTTACTTATGCAAAGATATAACCAAAATATAAGTTTCACAATAGCAAAATTGAGATTTATTAACATGAAATGAACAGTGGGCTAAACTGCTTTAATTAATAATTCTGCAGTTGCTGGATTTGTTGCTAAAGGTACATTATGCACATCGCAAAGTCTCATTAACATTAAAATATCTGGTTCATGGGGATGGCGATCTAAAGGATCCCTAAAAAATAAAACCATATTACATTTACCTTCTGCAACTCTAGAAGCTATTTGTGCATCACCTCCAAGTGGCCCAGAAAGAAGTGCATTGACTTTAAAGCCAGCTTTTAAAACTTTTTCACCTGTGGTACCAGTGGAAACCAAGGAAATTTGTTTCTGATGAAGTATATCGCTATGCGCATTTAAAAACTGAACCATCTCAGCCTTTTTTCCATCATGAGCAATAATTGCAATTTCCATTTATAAATTTTTAACGTGATACTCAACCAAACCATCTATTGGTCGTCTTACAAAGTTACCGACCTTGTAATTATACTCTGCTGCGATTTCCTTAATTTCTTCTTGTGAAAAATAAGCTATAGATCCTGCAAAATGAACCGGAATCCCTGTACTCAATTCTTCTTTAAACTGAAGAATCATATGCTCAGTAAACTTTCGCAGTCCTCGTTTAATTAAATCTTTAATATAATCTGAATCTTTGTTCAAAAACATGAATTCTGCAAAATTTGCTAAATATGCATTGGGGTTGGGTTGTTTATACAGGTTATATTTTATGTAATCAGCTTCTAAATTATATTTATGATCGAATGCCAACTTTAAATAATGAGGCATTACATCAAAGTAATAATCTCTAATCAATTCCTTACCGTAATAATTACCACTGGCTTCGTCCATTAAGGTATATCCCAAACTCAGTACGCGTTGATGGAGTTTTTCACCATCAAAATAACAACAATTAGATCCTGTACCCATTATACACACAACTGCTGCTTCGTCATTAGTGTCGATACATGCTCTTACAGCCGCCATAGTATCTTCTTGAACTTCGACTTTAGCATTGGGGAAAATATCTTCTAAAATGGTTTTTAGTATAAGTCTCGGGTTTTCAGTTCCACATCCTGCACCATAAAAAAACACATGGGTTACTTCGTTACTTATTTTTAAGAGTTCATCACTCTTTCTTATAATTTTATCTAGCTTTTTCTCACTGAGTATTGCAGGGTTTAAGCCTTTAGTCCTAATTTTTTGGGCAGCGAGATTTCCTTTTTCGTCAATTGCAATCCAATCGCATTTTGTAGAACCACCATCTGTAATTAAAATCATAGTAATAAAAATTAAAAATTCCGTAGGTATGATTAATTCATAATCCTACGGAATTTCTGAATTAATGATGAATAATATTATAAACTATTAATCTTCTGTGCTAAATCTACCAACTTATTAGAGTAAGCAAATTCATTATCGTACCAAGATACAACTTTGAAGAATTTTGAATTAAGCTCAATACCTGCACTTGCATCAAAAATACTTGTACGTGCATCGCTAACAAAATCCTGAGAGACTACCGCTTCTTCCGTATAGCCCAATACTCCTTTCATAGAACCTTCAGAGGCTTTTTTGAATGCTGCTTTAATCTCTTCTAAAGACGTTTCGTTTTTGGTTCTTACCGTTAAATCCACGACAGAAACATCTGCGGTTGGCACTCTAAATGCCATACCTGTTAATTTTCCGTTTAATTTTGGAATAACCTTACCAACTGCTTTTGCTGCTCCTGTGGTCGAAGGGATAATATTATTTAAAGCTGAACGCCCTAATCTATAATTTTTACGTGATGGTCCATCAACTGTTAGTTGCGTTGCAGTAGATGCATGAATCGTTGTCATTAAAGCTTCTTCTATACCAAAATTATCATCTAAAACCTTAGCGACTGGTGCCAAACAGTTTGTTGTACAAGATGCGTTGGAAACTATTTTATGCTCACTTGTTAATTCATCATCATTAACTCCCATAACAAACATAGGAGCATCCTTACTAGGTGCAGAGATTGCTACTTTTTTAGCGCCTGCATCAATATGGTATTGTGCCGTTTCCAATGTTGTAAATATACCTGTACATTCAGCAACTACATCAGTGCCAACTTCGTCCCATTTTAAATTTTTAGGGTCGCGCTCTGCAGTTACACGGATAGTTTTGCCATCTACAACCAAGTGACCATCTTTAACTTCTACAGTACCATCGAAGCGACCATGTACTGAATCATATTTTAATAAATATGCTAGATGCTCTACATCTAATAAATCATTTATAGCAACAACATCTACATCTGGACGTTTTACCGTAGCTCTAAATACTATTCTACCTATTCTACCGAATCCGTTGATTCCTAATTTTAAATTTGACATTTTTTCTTAGTTTAATTTAAGTGTTATCTTTTATATGGACATTATGTCCGAAACTCTTAAGAGTTCCATATTTATTTTTGACTTTCCTTTAACAGCCTGGTCAAATGGTGTTAAATCGATGATGTCGTTTTTAAGTCCTACCATGTAATTGCTTTTTCCAACAATTAGGCTTTCTACGGCTTTAACCCCCATTCTACTTGCCAAAACCCGATCGAAACAAGATGGTGAACCTCCACGTTGCATATGACCTAAAACAGATACTCGCACTTCATATTCTGTCATATTTTCTTCTACATAGTCTGCTAATTCAAATACGTTTTTACCAATTTTATCACCTTCTGCAACTACGACTATACTCGAAGATTTACCTGATTGCTTACTGCGTCTTAATGATTCCAGCAAACGATCTAAACCTAAATCTTCCTCAGGAATTAAAATCTCTTCAGCACCAGCACCGACACCAACATTTAGAGCAATATGCCCCACATCACGCCCCATAACTTCAATAAAAAATAAACGGTTATGCGAACTTGCGGTATCTCTAATCTTATCTATAGCTTCTACAACTGTGTTTAAAGCTGTATCATAACCAAGTGTATGCGTAGTACCAAAAATATCGTTATCTATTGTGCCTGGAATACCCATTACAGGGAAACCAAACTCCTGATTAAATATCATGGCTCCCGTAAAACTTCCGTCTCCACCAACAACTACAAAAGCATCAATACCTGCTTTTTTTAATTGTTCGTGCGCTTTAGCTCTCCCTTCTTTAGTTCTAAATTCTTGTGAACGCGCTGATTTTAAAATTGTACCACCTTTATTGATGATACCTTTTACACTACGTGCATCCATCTTTTCAAAATCGCCATCTATCATACCTTCATAACCTCTGTAAATTCCATAACATTCTATATCGTGAAAAGCACAGGTTCTAACAACAGATCTAACAGCGGCATTCATTCCCGGAGAATCGCCTCCAGAAGTCATTACACCTATTTTTTTTATTGTATGTAGCATTTTTTTGAATTCTTTACAGTAAAATTAATAAACAATACACAGTTAAATGTGACTATTGTCATAAAATAACTGACCAATAATCAATTCAAACGTTTTCGTTAATAAATATTTTAATAAAATGAAAAATGGTGTGGTTTTTAAGACTTAGATTTTGTCTTTTTCTTTTTCATTGACATATATTCTGGCATAAAACCATCTTCCTCATCGTCTTTGTTTTCCTCTTCTTTTTCAACCTTTTTATCTTTCTTGTTTTTTCCTGAAAATATAATATCAAGTAATTCTTTAAAATCATTGAACTCTACATTATAAGATAATCCCACTCCTTGAGTATAACCGATTTCCTCACCAAAGTTTCTAATTGTATTTTCTCGATTAAATACCTTGGCGCGAAGTGTTCCATCATCATTGAGCAGCCAGTCAATCTGCACATCGCCAGTAATTGTAGTTTGTTGCGCCGTACCAAAAGGAACACCAACTTTACCGTTTATCAAAATTTTATCTGACAATTTAGTTTGCAATGTTAAACCTACTCTACTATTGGTTTGTAATTCTGGGGTGTCCTGACCTAATTCTAAATCCACGCCCACTTGTAGGTCTTCGCTATCACCACCCAGAAGATTATTAACTATTCCTGAGAGACGTTCTGCAATTGTTCCATTAAAGTCGAGCCCACTAACTCCACTTGCAAAACCACCAGTTGCTAAAAAAATCAGTGCTTGATTATCGCGCTCATCCTTTGAAGACAATCTATAATCTAGCTCCGACTTTACAGTAGATGTTACAGTTGGAAACCTAAAGTTAAACTCTGGATCTGGTTGTTCTAATTGACCTGTAAGTTGTATCTCTACTTCAACAGGTATACTTTGGTTTATTGGATTGTCTAATAAAACGGACGGATTAGCCAAACCTTTATAAACTGCTTTTATGTCTATTTCTGCTTTCAAAGGGTTGCCTTCCCAGACAATACTACTGCCCTGCTCTACATCAAATCGTTTTTCTACGAGTCCTCGATACTTAAAATTGTAAGTTCCTTCAAATACGGAAAAATCTCCCCACATATTAAAAGTACCTTTGGTATTTATTAAAAAATTTAAGTTACCCTCACCTCTTCCTTTTATAGTGCTACCAGATTCTTTGTCTATTACAATTTCTATAGTTGCGTTTTGATTTACATTTAGATCAAAGTCCAAAACCAAACCTTTTACTGCTATCTGCTCTTGTATTTCTCCATTTATTCTGGCTTCTTTTTCTTCTCGAGTTAAAAAATGGATATAAGAATTGTCTCCAAAACTTTCTGAATCATTAAGAGGAATGAAGAACTCTGTACCAGATTCGGTTCTTCCATCTTCTACCTTAATAACCAACTGGTCGGTTGGCCCGTTGATCTTTGCAGTTCCGGATATAAAACCTGTACCATAATACAGTTCGTCTTCAGATTCTTCTGTATTTAACACTAAAAGACGACTGGTGGATAGGTCTAAGCCTAATTTCCAATCTGAAAAATTATTGTGTTCAATATAGCCATTCAATCTTCCTTGCGAGAAATATTTAGAATCTGTCATGGCAACGTTATTGAAAATAAAGCGTTGATCGCGAAGTGTCACTTTTGAGTCAAAATCAAAACCATAATCTACATTGAGATAAGGAATGGACAAGCCTGCTCTATCCAATAACAACTCTCCATCTATACTTGGCTTTTTAAGGCTACCTGTTACCTTGGCATTACCAGAAACCAGCCCTCTTATATTATTAATAACTCCCTCGCCTAAGGGGTTTAAAGGATCTAGCAAGAATTCTTCAAAAGCAACATCTAAGTTAATTTTTGGGTTACGCTCTGCAACATCTATGTTACCTTTTGCCAATAGAGAGGTTAAGTTATCATTAATGAGTGATACATCTACCTTGTAATTTGTGATTGAGTTATTGCCTTCTAACTTGGCCGTTAAGTTTCCTAAATCATAATCATTCACAAAAAGATTACTAACTTCTATATTAGATTTTGGCAGATACACTCCATTGGTCTGTGTAATATCTACTTTACCACTAACGACTCCCTTTAATGCTAAACTATCTATGCGAGGCGTAATTTTCACCAACTGTACATCCTTAAAATCAACTTTCAAATTCTTATTAGCTTTATCACTAATGTTGCCAGAGATTTCGATCTCTTCATCTCCTTGATTTATGGTAATAGGAAAAATATCGAAAGCCTTAAATTGCCTATCGAAACGTATTTTGTTGAAAGTGTTTTTCTTAGAATTGATAAACCAGTCATAACCCTTGAATAAAATATCGGATTTTCTAAAGCCAACGATGGATTTATTGGCTTCATCTATAGTATAAAATAGATTGAGGTTAAATTCATCCTTATTACCTACACCACCTTTAAACTCAGATTTAATGAGCAAGGTATCTCTTTTGGTAACGTTAATAAGACTAAAATCTGAAGCATTATAAACACCCGCACTTAGGGTATCTATTTCAATAAACGTGTTGTAAACAGGGTTCCTATTATCGATGGTGAGATTGATATTATTCGCAAAATACTCTTGAAACCTAATTTCTGGTGAATTGAATGTGAGTTCAAAGTCTTTTTCATTGGTTTCGATACGACCTTCGATAAAGGTATTACTTGCCAAGGTTAGATCTTTATAAAATACTGCAGCAATTTTATTGTAAATGTTGAACTTAAAATCCATATACTGGCCTTCTTCCACTTCATTGGGTACGTAATTGGTATAAATACTTCCAATAGAATTCTCTACCAATTTTAAAATATCCTTGGTTTTAAATTGCCCTGTAACTTTGCCATTGATAATGTCGGGTGAGTTCACGGAAATTGTACGCTCATTACCGTTGAAAGAAGATACGATATCAAAATCCTGAAATTCATAATCACCATCTTGATTTTTATAGGTGGTATTTTTAATATTTACAGCTCCACTGGCATTATCAAAAGTTGAACCTGTTGCGGTCATACTAACCAAGCCTCTAAATTCTGATATACTATCTCGGGTTACAAAATTTAAAACTTTAAGGTTGGCATACCCAACATTTGCTTTAAAATCGAATTTCTTTTCTTCTTCTGCATAATCCACCAAACCATTAAAGTCTATTTTAAGATTTGGGTCGTCGGCAATTAATTCTCCATTAAAAATTTTGTTTCCCAAATCTCCTGAAATATTGATACCTTCGTAAGTGTAGTCATTGTATTCTAGACTATACACATCTCCTTTTACATCGGTTCGTAGGTTATCTAACGTAAAGCCTTTGCCATCTACATCGACATTGGCCGATACATATTTAACCTTGGGATCTTCAATTAACTCGCCAATATTGAATTCATTAAAAACAATATTACCAATATAACTGGCATTATCTATATCATCAATCTCGGTAAGCTCTAAGTCAGATTTTACAAATCCCAAATCAGTATCTATCGCTATATCTGCATCAATGCGTTTTGCAGTAATATAAGACGTTCCGCTAATTTTAAAATTACCGACCTTAGATAATACTGTTGGAACAGACTTGCCAAGAATATTTGGAAGCAAAGCTACAAGATCATTATAATTGGATGCTAAATTTTGAAATCTACCATTTAAGGCAAAACTATCACCTTCTTTACTAAATAAGTTTTTAAAGGTAATATCACCAATAATTCTTGTATTTCTCGTTGTACTAACATTTAGATTTTTAGCCTCCAGATTGTTTAAAGTGCCAGATAAGTCAGCATTTAGGCTTGCACGTTGGTTGATACCAAATTCGTCAAAGAATACATTAAGCTCAGTTAATGACACTTCAGAATCCCTAAAACTAGCAGTCACATTTACATTATTTGTAAAATCCTTTAAATCTTCGCGCTTATAATCAAACCTTAAATCTCCTTTTAGTTCAGAACCCTTGGTTTTTATATTTAGGTCGCCAAAATTCATATGGTCCAATGTATATTCAAAATTTGCCATAAGGTTTTCTATAGCAATACCTCTACTATCCGTAAAACGGAATTTATTGATTCGCGAACTTACATCTGGCCCATCAATTAAGAAATTGGTTGTATTCGCATTTAAATTACTAAACTCAAACACTTTCGGTATTTCTAAGTTTTCATCAATCAACCTAAAAGTTCCATTTTCTATGGATAGATCACTCGAAGAGAATAAGAATTTGCTCGGCCCTTGTCTTGGGTTATCATCATCGAACTTAGCAACAAAAACGTCTAGATTTGTATCCTCTTCACCTTTATAGGTTTTAAGGTTAAAAACTAAGTCTTCAATATCTATATCACCAAAGTTCAGCTTGCTATTATAAAGATTACTAAAACTAACGATAGAACTGTTTAGCTCGCCAATGGCAATAAGCGTATCCTTTTTATAATCTCTAATAAGGATTTCCTTAAGTTCTATATCACCATTAAGCTGAAGACCAACCTTACCAATATTAATATCGGTTTTAAAATCTTCATTGAGTCGTTTTGTAGCATATTTACCAAGTTTGGTTTGTACAGCAGGAATGCCAAGAATTAAAAAAACAATAAGGAAGAGCAGCAAAAATATGCCTACTATTTTACTTATTATTTTGAGTACTCTTTTGATAAGATTTACGATTAAGAATTGATGAAATCTTCATTACCTTTGCATGTAATAATACGTTGTTGCGTTAGGTATTGGATTATATCCTGTAAAATTAACAATTATAGTGCCATCATCGACTATGGAAAAAGAAAATATTTATATTCTCGGAATTGAATCCTCCTGCGATGATACTTCGGCTGCTGTATTATGTAACGATAGGATTTTAAGCAATGTTGTAGCAGATCAAAAAATACATGCGGAATATGGTGGAGTTGTTCCTGAATTGGCCTCTAGAGCACATCAGCAAAACATCGTTCCCGTGGTTCATCAAGCACTGGAAAAAGCTAACATTACCAAAGAACAGCTTAGCGCTATTGCCTTTACCCGTGGTCCTGGTTTAATGGGGTCTTTATTGGTTGGCACTTCGTTTGCGAAATCCTTAGCCTATGGTTTGGATATTCCATTAATTGATGTTAACCATATGCAAGCTCATATTCTTGCGCATTTTATTGATGAAGATAATCACAGAAAGCCGCCATTCCCATTTTTAGCCATGACTATTTCTGGCGGACATACTCAAATTGTAAAGGTGACCCATCATTTTGAAATGGAAGTTTTAGGCGAAACCATTGATGATGCTGTTGGTGAAGCCTATGATAAAAGTGGAAAAGTATTAGGGCTGGGCTATCCTGCGGGTCCAGAGATTGATAAACGTGCACAATTGGGAAACCCTAAAGCTTATAAATTTACCAAGCCTAAAGTAGATGGTCTTAAATTTAGTTTTTCAGGATTAAAAACCGGAATCCTATACTTTGTACAACGAGAAACCAAAGCCAATCCTAATTTTGTTGAAGAAAATCTTAATGATATTTGTGCCTCAATTCAATATACAATTATTGGTATTTTAATGGACAAACTGAAACTCGCCGTAAAACAAACTGGTATAAAGCATATTGCTATAGGCGGAGGTGTTTCTGCGAATTCGGGAATTAGAAAAGCACTAAAGGATGCCGAAAACAAACATGGCTGGACCACCTATATTCCAAAATTTGAATACACAACTGACAATGCTGCCATGATTGCTATTGTTGGTTATTTAAAGTATTTGAAAAAAGACTTTTCGGATTTCGATGTTATGGCAACGGCTCGGTTGAAGATATGATTGTTAAAACATCTGTTGATAAGCAAAACTGTTTTTCTTCAATTTAAAACTAAAAATTAGTTGTTTTGTGATACAATCAATCTCAAAATAAAATGAAACAACTTTTCGTACTGTTATTAGTTTTTCCAATAATCTGTTTTTCCCAAGAAACTTTAGAACAAGAACTAGATTCCATAAACACTACAGAAGAAGCCAAAACATTTGCAAAAGCGCATAAAAAAGCAAATAAGAGTAAGCTCTTTATTTTTAATAAAGAAAAGCACAAAACACGTTTAGCTGACGATCTTTTTAAACTTGCAAAAGGTGGAAAACAAGTCGTAAAGACAGATTACAAAAAAACATATTACAAGGTTATTGACAAAAATAAAGTATTACATTACAGAGCAAGTATCATCTATTTTGATGGTAGCAAAATGACTCTGGAAGACATCAACAATAAACGAGATAAAATTATATCACAATACAAGCAAGGCTATAAATTTGAAGCTTTAGCAAAACTACACTCAATGGATCTAAGTTCTAAACGTGGTGGTGATTTGGGCTGGTTTCCCGAAGGGCAAATGCATCTAGAATTTGAAGACGCTGTAAAACAGCATAACACTAACGACATCTTTACCTTAGATATCGCTGACAAAAATTGGTATTATATTGTTTTAAAAACTTTTGATGCCAAACCCATTGAAGAAATAACGGTTTTAAAATATACAGAAGCTGTTGAGTAATGCAACTATTCTATAACCCAAATATAACCGAAAACGATTCAACATTTAACTTTGATAAAGATGAAAGTCGGCACATCGTAAAAGTGCTCCGCAAAACAGTAGGTGATCAATTTTATATTACCAACGGAAAAGGTTGGCTATTTAAGGCCGAATTGACTTTGGCCAACATAAAGCATTGTACTGTTAACATCTTATCGCAGAATTTAAAATCCAAACGAAATTACAATCTTCACCTAGCCGTTGCCCCAACTAAAATGAACGATCGTTACGAGTGGTTTTTAGAAAAGGCAACAGAAATTGGTATTGAAGAAATTACGCCCATAATCTGTGACAATAGTGAGCGCAAAGTCGTAAAACTAGAACGTTTTGAAAAGATTATTCAATCTGCAATGAAACAATCTTTACAATGTTATTTGCCAAAACTCAATCCACCGGTTTCCTTTAAAGATTTTGTAAATCAAGATGTTGCAGATCAAAAATTTATAGCACATTGTGAGGACACCGATAAAAAATCTTTAAAATCGCAACTCAAAATAAACGAGAATTGTACCATTTTAATTGGCCCTGAAGGTGACTTTAGCGTTAAAGAAATTAAAATGGCTTTGGCTGATAATTATATTCCTGTAACTTTGGGTAATACACGCTTACGGACTGAAACTGCTGCTGTTGTTGCTTGTCATTCTGTAGCATTTACCAATGAATAGTACATGAAATACTTAACCACATTATACTTAACCTTATTTACGTGTTTACTTTTTTCTCAAGACGTTGCAATATTAAAATATAAAGGTGGAGGCGATTGGTACAGTAATCCAACAGCATTGCCCAACTTGGTGAAATATTGTAATGATAACATTGATACTAACATTAATGAAAACATTCAAACGGTAGAAGTTGGTAGTACCGATATTTTTCAATTTCCTTTATTGCACATGACAGGCCATGGTAATGTGTTTTTTGATGATGACGATGCCAAAAATCTAAGAAACTACTTAATATCTGGTGGTTTTCTTCATATTGATGATAACTATGGTATGGAACCCTACATTACCAAAGAGCTCAAAAAAGTGTTTCCGAATAACGAATTGAAAGAAATCCCAAAAGATCACGAAATTTTTAATTCGGCATATAATTTTCCCAACGGTTTACCAAAAATACATGAGCACGATGGCAAAGCACCACAGGCTTTTGGTATTTTTCACGAAGGAAGACTTGTATTACTTTTTACTTTTGAGAGTGACTTAGGTGACGGCTGGGAAGATCAGGAAGTACATAATGATCCAGAAGAAATACGCGAAAAAGCTCTAAAAATGGGAGCTAATATTGTTAAGTATGCCTTTACCAATTAATGGTTTTATGGTTAATGAATCATAAATCATATATCTAAAAATCGACTTGCAACTCACACACTACACTTCAAACTTTAAAAAGCTAACGCATCCCATAACTTTGGTTTGCGATAATATAAGTAACGCTCCAAATATTGGAAGCCTATTTCGTATTGCTGATGCGTTTGGTGTTGAAGAAATCATTTTCTGTGGAGACCACGTTCCATTGGGAAAACGCATGACTAAAACATCGCGATCTACTGAAAACTATGTGAAACACAGAATTGAAACTGAAATCAATACGGTTATAGAAAAATTAAAAGCAGAAGATAATTATCTAATCGCCCTAGAAATTACAGAGAATAGTACTGAGCTTAATAATTTTAAACTCCATACAAATCGCCCCATAGTATTGATTCTTGGTGATGAAAATTTTGGTGTATCTGAAACTATTCTTAGACAATGTGATGCCGTTGTACATATTAATATGTATGGCAATAATAGTAGCATGAACGTAGTGCAAGCTACAGGTATTATGTTATACGAACTTACAAAACAACTCAACTCTTAAACCAAAAATTAGTTTATATTTAAACCATGAATTCAAAAATAATAGCAAACGGTATTTTAAGAGCATTAGGTATTTTACTTGCCATAACATTAGTACTTTTCTTCCTTTACAAAATACAATCCGTTATTGTTTATATCGCTATTGCAGCAGTAATCTCGTTAATTGGAAGACCAATTATTTTATTTTTAAGACGTAAATTAAAATTTAACAATACAGTCGCAGTTGTGGTCACTATGATTGTATTTGTAATTTTATTATTAGGATTAATTAGTATGTTTATCCCATTGATAGCAGATCAGGGTCAGAAATTATCACTTGTTGATCTTAAACAGCTAGAAATCAATGTTGAAAATCTATACAATGAGATTTTAACTTATTTCGAATTGAAAAACATTGATGTGGAGCAATCCATAAAAGATTCAAACCTATTATCAGAATTGGATTTCTCGTTAATTCCCAACTTCTTCAATGGTTTAATCAGTGGTTTTGGTAGTTTTAGTATGGGACTATTTTCGGTTTTGTTTATTTCTTTTTTCTTTCTTAAAGATAGCCGTTTATTTGAAGATGGTATTATGACCTTTATACCTAGTGGAAACGAAACACGCACCAAACGCTCTTTCGCTAAAATAAAAGATCTATTATCGCGTTACTTTGTAGGTTTAATTTTTCAAATATTAATTCTATTTTTCATTTACACTATTGTGCTTCTGATATTTGGAATAGACAATGCCGTAGTCATTGCATTTTTATGTGCATTACTAAACCTTGTACCTTATGTTGGTCCATTAATTAGTGGTTTTTTAATGCTATTATTAAGCATGTCCAGTAATTTAGGAGAAAGCTTTAGTGAAGTCATTTTGCCAAAAACCACCTATGTAATGATAGGTTTTATCATCGCGCAATTAGTGGATAATTTCTTTAGCCAGCCATTTATATTTTCAAAAAGTGTAAAATCGCATCCTTTAGAAATCTTTTTAGTAATTATTATTGCTGGTATTTTATTTGGCATTGTAGGTATGATTGTAGCTGTACCGGCTTATACCGCAATTAAAGTAATTCTCAAAGAATTTCTATCTGAGTACAAGGTTGTTGGCAAACTCACAAAAGATTTGTAATCTGCATTTGAATACTTCAATTTTAAATATTGAGATTCAAGAATTTATAAATTCCAACCTCAACACTGACATCGCGAGTTTGTTATTAAAAGGAATTCCTTTTGATGATGTAAATCCTAAAGACATAGTTGAGCAAATTGAAGCTAAGAAATCTTGCAAAAAAAAACTACCAACATGGTTTAATGCCAAAAACATTTACTATCCCAACAAGTTAAATATTGAGCAAACCTCCTCTGAAGTTACTGCGGAATATAAAGCCAATTTGGTTACAGGGAAATCGTTAATCGATTTAACTGGTGGTTTTGGTGTAGATGCCTATTTTTTTTCAAAACGCACTGATACGGTAACGTATTGTGAGATACATACTGAATTATCGCAAATTGTAAAGCATAATTATAATGCCTTAAATGTTTCCAATATTAAATGCTTTAACGAAAATGGAATTGATGCTCTAAAACGTATCGATAAAGAGTTCGATTGGATTTATATCGATCCTTCTCGACGAGACGACACTAAGAAAAAAGTCTTTTTGCTATCTGATTGTACACCAAATGTAAAAATATTTCAGGGGTTGTTTGTAAAGTATGCCAAGCATGTAATGATAAAAACATCTCCACTGTTAGATATTAAAGCTACAAAGACTGATTTAAAGTATGTAAAAGCATTACATGTTATAGCGGTAAATAATGAGGTAAAAGAATTACTTTGGATTTTAGAGCGCAATTCTAATTTCGACTTTAAAATTAGGACTATAAACATTTTAAAATCCAGTAAGCAAGTATTTGAATTTCTTTTCGATGAAGAGTCTAATGCTAAAGTAAACTATTCGGAACCACTCACCTATTTATACGAACCCAATGCTGCCGTACTCAAAGCTGGTGCATTTAATTCCGTTGGCAATCAATTAGAGATTTCTAAACTACACAAACACTCTCATTTATATACTTCTGACCAGCTATTGGATTTCCCTGGAAGACGTTTTAAAATTGAAAAAACTATAGCTTTTAACAAGAAAGTGTTTGCAAAAGAAGATGTTATTAAGGCCAATGTAACGACGCGAAACTTTCCTTTATCTGTAAGTGATATTAGAAAAAAACTAAAAATTAAGGATGGTGGAAATGTCTATTTGTTTTTTACCATAAATGCAACTAACGATAAGATTATTATTATGTGTTCTAAAATTTAAAAATTGACGTTTCGGTAAACGCATAGCAGATGGCGTCTTTAGGTTTTGAACGTGTATTTAACCCTGTAAACAAACTAAATGCAGGTAATACGATTTGGTTCTTAGTAACTTGATAACATGGTAATTTAAGACGTTGTTTACCTTTTCCCTTCAACATAACCCCTGGATGCGTATGTCCAGAAATGGTAAAGCTATTGCTATGAACTTTCAAATGCTCATGGACAAACGTCAATTCATTTATTTTAACTTCAGTTTCGAGCTTAATATTAAAATCAGTTATTAGGTGTTTAGAAACCCTATCGTGATTACCTTTGATAAGATGAATTTGTAAATCTTCAAACTGTGCTAACCAAACCTTAAAGGTATTAAAATCTATATTAGCTTCAGCATGAAACAAATCGCCAACAATTAATAATGTGCTAACCTTAAAATGATTCACCAATATTTTTAAACGCTCTAAATCCTTTTGAAATATATCATCTGGTACAGGGATACCATGCTTTCTAAAGTGTGCCGTTTTACCAATATGCAAATCAGATAAAATGAGGGTATTTTCTTTTTCCCAATAAATAGCACGATGATTTGTTAACACTAAATCTTCATTTTTAAAATCTATATGTTGTTCTGCTATTTGCACTTAATCCACTTTAAGAGCTTGTGCTTTGATTCTTTGAATTCGCTTATCTAAATTTTCATTACTCATTGTACCACGAAGACTATCGACTTTTAGCGGAAAACTCAATGGAGTAAACGATTTTGCATGTTTTATTATAATTTTGCTTTTGGCAATGCGCTCAAAAGCAGATTGTAACCTGGCCTCTTCCAACTGTTGATTAAACACTTCTGTATAAGCTTGTCTAAGTAACAAGTTTTCTGGTTCGTAATCTTCTAAAACTCTAAATATTAATCCAGATGAAGATTGCAAACTTTTATTATTTTTTCGAGTTCCAGGTTGCGATTGCACTACCAAACCTGCAATAACTGCAATATCCCTAAACTTTCGTGATGCCATTTCTGAGGCGTTTATACTTGCCACTACATCATTCATTAAGTTATCTCGACTTAATAATTGCTTTATATTTTCTTCTGAAATTGGAATGGGCTGATCGCTCAATAACTCAAAACCATAATCGTTCATAGCTATTGTAAACGTTAAAGGTTTTAATTTACTAATTCTATAAGCTATTAATGCAGAAAACACTTCGTGTACCAAACGGCCTTCAAACGGATACATAAAAAGATGGTGACCATCTTTGGTTTCTATAAGTTCTATTAAGAATTCATCTGCTTTTGGGATATGGGAATGTTTGTCTTGTTTAGAAATCAGAGGATTTAGAAACCGTAGCTCTTTCTCTAAACGCCCAGGTTCTAAAGCATCAGATAGCTTTAATCTCATAAAATGACTTAAATGCGAGGTCAAGGGCAATCGGCCACCCAACCAACTTGGGGTTACTGCTTTTTTAGCTTTGCTGCGACGCACTAAGACTTTCATATCTTTTATATGTACCAATTCTAAAACACGACCGGCCAAAATAAAACTATCGCCTGGTTTTAATTTAGAAATAAAAAATTCTTCAATCATGCCAATATAACCACCAGAAAAGAATTTTACCATCAGCATGGCTTCACTAACAATTGCGCCAATATTCATACGATGCAACATACTGATACGCCGGCTCTTTACTTTGTACAAACCAGCATCATCTTTTATCACTTTATGAAATTCTTCATAGGAACTCAATGTTTTTCCTCCTTTAGTAATAAAATGCAAACACCATTGCCAATCATCCTCAGTTAGATAACTAAATACATGAGTTTCTTTAACTTGTTTAAACAACTCATTGGAATCAAATCCTTCGCCAACCGCAAGTGTAACCATAAATTGCACCAATACATCATAGGTTAAAACCATAGGATCTCTAGTTTCAATCTGTTGTTGTTTTACCGCTTCTTTTAAAGCCGAAACCTCAACCAATTCTAGAGAATGTGTTGGTATAAAATAAATTTTAGAACGTTCATAAGGTGAATGACCACTGCGACCTGCGCGTTGCATAAACCTTGCTATACCTTTAGCAGACCCAATCTGAATAACACAATCTACGGGTTTAAAATCGACGCCTAAATCTAATGACGACGTACAAACTACTGCCTTGAGATAACCATTGGAAATATTATCTTCGATCCAATTGCGCAATTTTTTATCTATGGAACCATGATGGATAGCCAATAAACCCGCTAATTCAGAATTTGCAGTGAGTAATAATTGATACCACAATTCAGCTTGACCTCTTGTATTTGTAAAAATTAGCGTTGTGGTATTGGCTTTAATAATAGGTAGAATTTTATCTACCATTTTTCCTCCTAAATGGCCAGCCCAAGGCAAAACTTCAATTTCATTCGGTAATACCGAAATAATATCAATTTTCTTTTTTTGTCTGGCTTTAATTTGTGTGACTTTAATATCTGAGTAAGGCAGCAATACATTTTTTGCCTCTTCCAAATTACCTATTGTTGCCGTAATTCCCCAGATTTGAAGTTTCTTAGAATATTGACGCAGCTGAGAAATCGCCAATTCAGTCAAAACACCTCTTTTGTTACCTAACAACTCGTGCCATTCATCTATAGCAACACATTTTACACTTTTAAAAAATTTAGAACTTTTCTTTTGAGAAAACATTACATGCATCGTTTCTGGGGTAGTCAACAATACATCTGGCATTAATCTTTCCTGCTTACGTCTTATTGCTGTTGGAGTATCGCCATTTCTCACTTGTACTGACCAATCAAGCCCAATGTCTTCCACAGCTTCGGTCATAGCTTTTGCTAAATCTTTTGCTAAAGATCTCAAAGGACTAATCCATAGCAATTTTAAACCTTTGGGATACTTTTCTGGATAATTAAGATAATCGATTACCACCGCTAAAAACACAGAAAATGTTTTACCGAAACCCGTTGGTGCCACAACCATACCACTATAACCATTGGCATAACGTCGCCAAGTCTGCATCTGAAATGGAAAAGGTGCTTGTGCTTTCTCTGCCATCCAACTATTAATAATTCGTAAACCTTCGCTGTTTTTTAATGAACTCAAGGTGCTGTGATTAATTGTTTTACAGTTTCAATGGTATCTATTTCTTCTACGGGTTTATCGCGCCTCCATCTGGAAATTCTCGGAAAACGCAGTGCAACACCAGATTTATGTCTGTTGCTTAGTGCAATACCTTCGAAAGCAATTTCGAAAACAAGTTCTGGCTTTACCGTACGCACCGGTCCGAATTTTTCTATTGCATTTTTATTCACCCAGCGCGAAATCTCAGTAATTTCTTTGTCTGTCAATCCTGAATATGCCTTTGCTACAGTAACCAAAGCGTCCTCTTTTTTTACGGCAAATGTATAATCCGTGTATTTAGAACTTCGACGACCACTACCCTTTTGGGCATAAATCATAACAGCATCAATGGTTAAAGGATCTACTTTCCATTTCCACCAATCTCCTTTTTTCCGACCTGTATGATAAGGAGATGCTTTCTGTTTAAGCATTAAACCTTCACTATTTATAGCTCTTGAATTTTCTCTGATGGCATGGAGTTCTTCCCATGCTGTAAATTCAACTAAAAATGATAGCTTTAATTGTTCTGGCAACGCTGCTGAATTGAATATGTTTTCTAAAAGCGTTCGCCTCTCTTCAAAAATTTGTGATCTGATATCTTCTCCGTTGAATTCTAAAATATCATACGCATAGAAGCCGATAGGCACATCTTCGAGTAATTTTTTAGTTACATTCTTACGATTGAGACGTTTTTGAAGATCATTAAAAAGTAAAACAGTACTGTCCTTCATCGCTAAAATTTCACCATCAATTACAAAATCGTCTTTAAAATTGGATACAGCTTCTACCAACTCAGGAAATTGGGTTGTTACCAGTTCTTCTCCTCGCGACCAAATATAAATTTCATTATTACGCTTTACAATTTGCCCTCTAATGCCGTCCCATTTTTGCTCAACCATCCAATCATTTGCCTTACCAAGTTCAGGTAGATTTTTCTCTAATGCATAAGCCAGGCAAAATGGATATGGCTTGGAATTATCGTAATTAATATGTGACCCATTAATTAATTCTTCAAAAGAAATAGTATCGACATCCCATTTACCGATAATACTGTGCATAAGTTGGTTGGCATCGATATGGGTTAACTTAGCTAGGGAGTTCACTAAAGTTTTTTTAGAAACACCAATTCTAAAACTCCCGCCGATGAGCTTATTAAAAATAAGTCGCTCTTGTTGATGGAGTCCGGACCATGCTTCCAATACAAAAGCTTTCTTTTCTGAGTCTGATTTCGGCTTTAAAGCTTTGAGCTCTGTCATCCATTCGTTTAATGATAAATCTAACTGATGCGTTGGTTGAGGCAATAAAAGTGCTATAGTTTCACCTAAATCCCCAACGGTACTATAACTTTCAAGAAACAACCATTCTGGCAGTTCGGTAAGCTCCATACACCATTGCTTCATCAAGGTAGTTTTTACAGGTCGTGATGGTCTTTTTCCTGTGAATAATGCAATGAGCCAAAGTTTATCTTTTTCTGGTGCAGTCTTAAAATAATCAACTAAAGCAGCAATTTTAGCATTAGTCTTATTAGTGATTTCTATGGCACTTATTAATTCTGAAAATTGCTTCATTATTGGATAAGAGTTTCAGATTCTTGTTCCGCTTTAGCCATTGCATCTTCTCCATATTCAGTTTTTAGCTCATTGGCCTTAATTCCTATTTCGTTTAAATATTTTGAAAATACCGCCTGCGAACCATGTGTAACATAAACCTGCTCAGCTTCTGAAGCTTTAACTGCCGAAATTAGACCATCCCAATCTGCGTGGTCACTTACCGTAAAGCCAGCATCTACACCTTGCCAACGCCTATTACCACGAATCTGCATCCAACCTGAGCAAATTGCTGTTGCAGCATTTGGCACACGTTTTAGCATCCTTGAGCCCAAAAGTGCAGGCGGCGCAATTATAATCTTATTCTGAAGTTCTTTTTTGTCTAAATCTGCTGACCACAATTGGGTTTTTGGTAATTGTAGTCCTGAATTTGAAATGGCCTCGTTTAAATTATGGATAGCGCGGTGCACAAAAATATCATCAGTTCCCTCTAAAAGTGATATTAAACGTTGCGCTTTGCCCAAGGAGTACCCTAAAAAAACTGAGGTTCTATGATTAGCTTTATTGGTTTTTACCCATTGCTGTAATTGATTCTGAAGTTCTTTTTCTGATTTCCACTTATATATTGGTAATCCGAATGTACTTTCTGTAATGAAGGTATGACACTTTACAGATTCAAAAGGTGTACTGATAAAATCAGGCTGTGTTTTATAATCTCCTGAAAAAACAACAATATAGCCTTGATATTCTAACCTAATTTGTGCAGAACCAATAACATGACCTGCAGGGTGAAAACTCACTTTAACACCATTTATAGTTATGGATTCGTTGTAAGCAATACTTTCAATTTTAATATCCTTACCTATACGATGTTGTAGTATGGACTTTGAGTTGTGCTGACACAAATAGCGTTTCATACCCCAACGTGCATGATCTGCGTGCCCATGAGAAATTACAGCGTAATCAACAGGATACCAAGGATCTAAATAAAACTTACCTTGGGGACAATAGATCCCTTTCTTAGTAAATTTAATGAGTTGCTTTTCTTTTGACATAGCACGTGAAGCTATGAAAAATGCAGAAAATTTAATAGCAAAATAAAGTTAAATTTTGGCTTAGTAGAAGCCTTTTTGAGCTACAATCATGTCATTGCCCCAAAGTTGTATTAAATATGTTATATCAATTGGAAAAAAAGATGAAGAACCATCGGTGTTGTACTTCACAGGACATTCGATTCGATTTCCATCTACAATCTCACAGGTGTTCTTTTTATTATCTGAAACAAAGATGGCTTTTGAATCCAGTTTTTCGTAAACCTTCTTTAGGTTGATTATTGCATATTTAACGAAGTCTGTAGAATTTTCAACTTTGTGTTTTGAACTATTAATGATTCCATACGTAAAATAATGTGCTTTCATTTTATAATACTCAGATTCGTGACGTTCTTTAAGCGTATTGCTGTCCCTGCGGTATCTAATCGTAAAATCTGAATAATCTTTATACTGGTATTCTCTGAACCGTTCTTGTACACTCATAATTGCATCACCATTTCTAAAAACGTAGTCTATGCCATCCATCATATCAATGTACTTGGCGTAATCTTTTCGTAATTGAACTTCACTCCATTGTAAAGGTTTATAAATTATGGGTAGAGCGAGATTTTTATGCACATAATCTGTAAAGGCCTTATCTTTTTTATATTTAGACATATTATCTAAAAGTAATAAAATAAAAAATGCCACTATCGTTATGATAATGGCATAGCATAATTATATAATATTAGAAATTCTCTTTTAAGACTTTTTCACTTTAACAGCATTCATGCCACGTTGACCTTTTTCAAGCTCGAAAGTGACTTTGTCGTTTTCCATAATTTCATCAATAATGCCACTGACATGGGTAAAATGCTTTTCGTTAGTTTCTGTATCGATGATAAAACCAAATCCTTTTGAGTTATCGTAGAACGACACTTTACCTTTTCTAATTGGGTCAAATTCCTCATCGCTATCTTCCTTTTGAGGAACACCAAGAACAATATTCTTAGCTTTAACCTTAATCTTCATTGAAGGGTCCGGTGGCGTATCTGTAAGGTTTCCGTTATGGTCTACATAAGCCATAGGAATGCCTGCTGAACCATTTTCTTCTTTTTCGAGTTTACGCGCTTCCATCTTCTTACGCTTGTCCTCTCTTTTCTTTAATCTCTTTTTTTCTTTTTCGCTTTTGCTAAATGTTTGTTGTGATCTACCCATTAGTTGTTTTAAAATTAATACTGATGCTTATGAAAATATTGATAATGCAGACAAGTTAATTTTAATTAACAATGAATAAATTTCAACCTAAAAATAATCTCAGGATAAGACTATAAGTGTAGTTATCTTCAATAAACTTATAACAAAGATACAATTAATTTTATATGCTTTTCAACTTTCCTCGCTGTGTAATATTATTAACAGCACCTTTAACAGTTAAAAAGGCATTTCCGTTTGGTTTTATATCGATATATATCTCCATATTATTTACAGTAAACTGAATTGATATTCGCTGTAAATCATCATTAAAATCAATTATGTAATTCGAAATTTTACCATCAATCTGAATGCCTTTAGTCTTAGAATCTAATGCAGATAAACTTCCAGAGCTATAGGCTTGATTTACCGTTAATATATTCGTTGTACCGTCTAACCGTTGTCTTTTATCAGCTTTAAAAACAACCTCGCCTACATATTTAAATTCTTTTATTTTCACTAAAGCTTTCATTGCGTTGTACGTGGGCTGAAATTGCTCTTTTTGTGTTTCTTTAGATTGGGCACTGACAAGGTTTGTCGCCGAAAAACTGAATAGCAGTGTTAGTATAATTAAATATTTCATTTGCGAATTTTATTGTTTTTTAAAGTCAAATAGGACATCTACAGTGTCTTTTTTAGTATCACTCAGAAACTAAAGAACGGATGCTTCATTTGTTATTAACATTTATTTTGGGTCTAAGATAACATTTATTCTTTCAATATACTCCAAAAATAATTTGTACATAACCTTTAAAAGCTGTTAAAATCGTATGGCTATTCCTTAATTCTAAAGTACTTTTGCAAAAAATAGTTTTATGTCTAAAATGCTTCCTACATTTAGAATTGTTGCTCTGTTAGAAGGAGTGTCTTACATTCTTTTGTTATTTATTGCTACACCTATAAAGTATTTTGGTGATGATCCTCAGTATGTAAAAATGCTTGGTATGCCACACGGTATTTTATTTATGGCTTATGTAGTGATAGCGGTTTTGATAAGTAAGGATATGAAATGGGCAACAAGAACCTTATGGGTTGTATTGATAGCTTCAGTGATACCTTTCGGTACATTTTATATCGATAAAAAATATTTAAAAAAGTCTCATGTTTAATATTAGGCATTATATATACGATTTACTTGTAGAGCAAGGTGTTTCTGAAACTACAGCAGAATATCTTAATATGCTTGCGCTTTTATTGGCATTAATGGTAATTGCGTTCATTGTAGACTTTATCACAAAGCGTCTGCTCTGGAGATTTTCTGCCGGAATCGCCAAACGTACCAAAAGTAGCTTTGACGATATTCTTATACAGAATAAGTTACCCAGAAATGTTGCACATATTATTCCATTGATATTGTTGATTGAATTTGTGCCCCAAGTTTTTTCTGATTTTGAATATGCTGAAGATATTATAGAAAAAACATTAAAGGTTATTGCAATACTTCTTACACTTCGCATTTTAAGAAGTTTTTTCCATTCTATAAGAGATTATTTAAAAACACTGCCAAGATATAAGGATAAACCTATTCATAGCTATATACAGGTATTTATGATCTTTGCCTGGCTTTTGGGTATTTTTTCAATATTTGCCATAATAACTGGTATTACGTTTTGGAAATTCGCTACCTCCTTAGGTGCAGCTTCTGCAATTATAGTTTTAGTGTTTCGAGATAGCATATTAGGCTTTGTGGCCAGTATACAGGTTGCCGTAAATGATATGGTGCGTATTGGTGATTGGATTACATTCGAAAAGTTTGGTGCCGACGGAGATGTAATTGAAATCACTCTGGCAACGGTTAAAGTACAGAATTGGGACAAAACTATAACGACCATACCGACTTACGCTCTAATTTCGGATTCCTTTAAGAATTGGCGAGGCATGTCCAATTCTGGTGGAAGACGCATCAAACGCTCTGTAATTATTAAAGCGTCATCTATAAAATTTTTGGATGATTCTGATGTAGAACGCTTTAAAAACATTGAATTGGTTTCTAGTTATTTAGAAAGTCGCTCTAATGAAATCAAAAAATACAATATTGATAATGAAGTTGATAAGTCCGTTTTAATTAACGGTAGAAATCTAACTAACTTTGGTGTCTTTAGGAAGTACCTTCAAAATTACATGGAAAATCACTCTGCCATTAATAAAGATATGACGTTAATGGTACGACAGCTAGAACCAACTCCTCAGGGTATTCCCATGGAAATTTATGCATTTAGTAGCGATATTCGTTGGCAGAACTACGAGTACATTATGGGAGATATTTTCGATCATGTTTTAGCTTCCGTAACGTTTTTTGATTTAGAAATCTATGAGTTGGCTGTAACGCATTGAGATTAATCATTGCCTTCTAAGCGATCCTTTACAAACTCCACTTCGGTTTTACCATGCGGTTTTGGTTTACCATCAGAGCCAAGATTTACCATTATAATATTATCTACAGTAAGAATTGTTTCTCTGGTCATTTTGTTTCTAGCTTCGCACTTCATGGTAATAGATGATTTGCCAAACTTGGTCACTTCGATACCAATCTCTACAATGTCCCCTTTTTTGGCTGATGCCATAAAGTTAATTTCAGACATGTATTTTGTGACAATTTTAGAGTTTTCAAGTTGAATGATGGTATAGAGCGCAGCTTCTTCATCAATCCAAGCTAATAATTGACCTCCAAAAAGTGTACCATTTGGATTTAAATCTTCGGGTTTTACCCATTTTCTGGTGTGGAATCTCATCTAATATTTATGTCTTTAGTTATTCGCTATTGGTTATTATAATAGCTTTTGCTGTAAGTCTTCGTTAGGAATTTTCAAGTCTGTACCCAATTCAGTATTTAGTTGCTTAATCAGATAAGCGGAGAGCAAAGGAGACTCCTTTTCAATATTTTGGTGTACAAAGAAGTTAATGTCTTTTACACCATTGTCCTGCCAGTGTTTTAAACGCTCTACCCAATCCTCTAAACGTGTATAATCACTTTGATGATTAGCACCAACATAACGCACAAAAGCTCTGGAATTGGTTAAACGCATGTGCATAATATCGCGTCTTCCAGCGCTATCTACTATTATATTAGAGATATTATTTTCTTCTAAAAGTTGATATAAGTCTTCTGCAATCGTTTTGTCATTATACCAATCCGTATGCCTAAATTCAATAGCAAGCGGAATTTCTTTTGGCCAACTTTCAGCAAAATTTATCACACGATCAAAATCCTTTGGTGCAAAATTGCTGTGCATCTGTAAAAATATGCAGCCCAGTTTTTCTTTTAGATTAATGGCACTGTTAAGATAATTATCTACAACAGGATTAATATCATCATTTAAACGTTTCCAATGGCTAATTTCTTGATTTAACTTTGGAAAAAACCGAAAGTTACCTGGTGTTTTATCGTACCATTTTGCAAACTGTTCGGGTGGAAAAATCCTATAAAACGTTGCATTTAATTCTATGGAATTAAATTGGCGCGAATAATACTCCAATTCATCCTTAGTCCCTCTTGGGTAAAAGCCTTTTAAATCAGCTCTGTTCCATTTTGCACAGCCAACAAAAACATTGGCCGTATCACTAGGGCTTTTATGTAATACCTTAATGGTATCTGGATGATCTGGTGGTAAGGTAAAATCTATAGCTTCAGGATTGTCTACGCTTCCGAATTTCATGCATTTTTGTTTTAATCAAAGATAAGTATGTTGGTGGAAAAGACCAACAACATCAAGTAATCAATCGAAAGCACTTCTCAATATTTAGTTTCGCTAATGTTAATAAGACCGTTAACAACATATTTAAGCTTCAATGAAACGCTATGTTGTATTGTCTAAATTTAATTCCGAATTAATCCTTAATCGCTTAACCATGACGACACGCACTGAAGATCTACTATCCATCAGACCAGTTATTACTTCTGCAAAAATTTATGATACCATGAGTTCTGAGGAGTTATTTCAGAACAAAACACTACGCCCAATCATAAAAATGCAGCACAATTTATGTATTGCTGTTTTTAAAAATTACATTGCCAAAAGAAAAAATGTGTTCTATGAATTAACACTGCCAAAACAGTTGGCTTACATTGATAATGCGATTCATAAAGACATGAAATTTAGAAACTCGGTTAAAGGTATGATTATTGGCCAGTTTACTATTGAAGAGTATGAGCTTTACATTCAAAATTCTTCTGCTTTAAATAAACGTATGATGAATATTGTGAAAGAACGCCTTATCAATAGTATTCAGCTATTTACCAAACCACAGATATTAAAGGCCATTTAAGTTGATTTTAAATTTTATTAAAGTTTTAACATTGATGTACTCAATAATTGTATAATTTTGAAACGTTCATTTCAAATAAAATGCCAAAGACTGAAGTTTTTAATAAAGAAGACGTGCTAAAACAAGCTACGGAAGTATTCCATACTAAAGGTTACAATGCTACTTCAATGCAAGATTTAGTGGATGCGACAGGTCTTAACAGATCGAGTATCTACAATTCTTTTAAAAGTAAGCACAACCTATATGTAGCGTGTTTAAAGGCATATGAAAACAAATACCAGCGTGTTATTTCTAAACTTTTATTAGAATCCAACAGTCCAATAAACGCAATTAAATCGTTATTTAATATTTATTTAAAAGAATCCCTGAACGATAATGCTACCAAAGGTTGTTTGATTATAAATTGCAAGTCTGAAATGGCCAATCAAGATATTGCAATTCACAAATTTTTGTTGAACAACCAAAAAGGAACATTACAGCTTTTAGAAGATTTAATTGAAAAAGGTCAGAAAGATAAAAGTATTAACGAAAATAAATCCAAGGAGGCGTATGCTTTGTATTTATTTTCTTCAATGCAAGGATTCAGAATGACAAGTATTTTAGTAAATGACAAAAATCAATTGCAGGGTTTAATCCAAACGACTTTGCAAAATTTAAAATAATTTTTTTAATCTAATTTGAAACGATTGTTTCAAATAAAAACACACATCATGACTAAATTAAAAAACAAAGTAGCAGTAATAACAGGTGCTAACAGTGGTATAGGTTTGGCCACAGCGAAATTATACCTAAAAGAAGGTGCAAAAGTAGTATTGTCTGGAAGACGAAAAGAAGCTCTAGATGAAGTCGCCAAAGAATTAGACGGAGATTTTATTACAGTGGTAGCAGACGTTTCGAAAGATGAGGACAATAAAAACCTCATTGAGCAAACTACAAATCATTATGGTAATATTGACATCTTATTTCTAAATGCCGGCATTGCTCCACCTACTCCAACAACAGATATTACGGCTGAGCACTACAATGAAATATTTGATATTAATGTGAAAGGCCCGATTATAGCAACAAAAGAGGCATTGCCACATATTAATGATGGTGGCACCATATTATTTACCAATTCCATTGTGCATCAAAAAGGATTTGATGGTTTAGGTATATACTCAGCAAGTAAAGGAGCATTAAGAGCTTATGCCAGAGTATTGACCTCTGAAGTTAAATCTAGAGGCATTAGAGTTAATTCTATTGCTCCAGGACCAATTGATACTCCTATTTATGGTAAAATGGGATTGCCAGAAGATGTTGTTGAGGAAATGGGTAAAGGGTTTGCAGAATCTGTACCATTAGGTCGTTTTGGTACGTCTGAAGAAATCGCCAATGCAGCATTATTTTTAGCTTCGGACGATGCATCATATATTAATGGTGTAGAACTAGAAGTTGACGGTGGCTTGAGTCAGGTCTAAGTATTTCTCAATATTTAAAAAAGCCGAACATAACGTTCGGCTTTTATACTATAATAAAGATTCACCATTAAGATTGGTTGTAAGCACGTCGCTCATGTAATCAAAGTAAGGCCTAATTGCTTTGAATGCGTCGTTTACATTTTCAAGAAAATCATCTGCAACGACTTCCTTATCTGTATATTTCTTAGTAAAGATAAATTGCTTTCTGCGTATTAAGTCTATAGCAGGATGTTCCTTATCAAATCCTTTGGGTGCCGTTTTCAATTCATCACCGACAAATCCACCCCAGGTCGTTTTAAAAGTTTTATTGTTTAAAATGTCGCGTATTTCACTATCGTCCATTTCAAACTCTTTACGTATTCTAAAAAGGTCTTCTTTATTGGGCTCCCAAAATCCTGTAGCAATAAAGGATTCATTATTAGGTTGAATATGTAAATAATAGCCACCTCTTAGCTCTGGTTTTTTCCTAGCAAACGAGCCACCAAAATGGGTTTTATACGGTAACTTATTTTTAGAAAACCTAACATCTCTATAAATTCTAAAGATTTTAATTTTCTCTATTTGATCGTGAGTATTCATTAATTCGCCTAAGTGATTATAAGCACTTTTTACTTTAGCTTCGATAGCTTTAAATTCTGGTTTGTGTTCATTAAACCAATCTCTGTCGTTATTCTTAGCCAATTTTTTGAAAAATGTAAGGGTTTCTTTTGGGATCGTAGTGCTCATAAATTTTTAAGATTTGTATAAAAATAAAAAAAGCCATCGTAATTGATGGCTTTTTAAATATTAAACTTTATGTAAATTACAGTTTACTATCACTGAATTTTTCAATGACTAGCGTACCTTTATCATCATAATACTCTACGACAAACATATCGTTGTCAAAATACCCAATACCTGAATAATCTTTAGAATCTAAAATGTAGACTTCGGAATTTGCTGAGAATCTTGCATTACCAATTGTTTTATTGGTTTTGCTGTCCACAATTTCAAATCCTGAATTTGTCGGATTGAAAGTATAAGTCATTCCGTCTTTTTTATAGTAAGTTACTTTAGTTTCCTTATCATAAAACGGGTCGTCGTCGTTGTCTATGTAAATTACTTTTGAAACTTTTGTTGCTGGAAAAACCCTTGGTGCATCAATGGTTCCCTTATAATTAGGATCAGTTTTAATCTCTTGCTCTTTGGTTGTTTTAACCATAACTTTTTTCTGTACCATTTCACCATCTTCCATGACATTAATGATTCTTGTTTTGGTTTCTACAATCTTATCTTTGTTTTCTTCTTGTGCTTGTACACCTATAAATGCCACAAGCGCCAATGCCAATATTTTATATTTCATCATATTTGTTTTTTGTTTTAATTTGGATTAAAGCTAGTATGAATAACTTTTTAACCGTTATTTCCACTTTCTTCTTTAACCTCTTCTATTTCGTCTTTTAAATCTTCAGCAGCATCTTTTACATCATCACTAGCATCTTCTAGTTCTTCACTAACTTCATCTAGTGCTTCTTCGACTTTTTCGTCTGCTGTTTTTTCTTCTCTACAGCTTGATACTATAATACTCAAGCTAAACAGTGCAAGAAAAATATATGTGAACTTCTTCATCTTTTTTTATTTATTAGTTATCAATTGCGTCTTCTACATCGTCTGCAGCATCTTCTACTGCATCTCCCGCATCATCAACAGCTTCTTCAATTTTATCTCCTGTAGATTTTTCTTCTCTACAGCTTGTTGTCATTAAACTTAGACTAAACAAGGCTATAAATAAATATGTGAATTTTTTCATTGTTATAATTTTTAGTGGTTAGTAATTATATTGTATTAGTATCTAGAATCTAGACCTTTCGTGTTGAGCCTCTAAAAAGAGAGATTACAAACAGTATTAAGAATAAGAAAAAGCATACTTTAGCTATTGTAGCTGCTCCTCCAGCTATTCCACCAAATCCTAAGATTCCGGCAATTATTGCGATTATTACAAATGTGATTGTCCAACGTAACATAATATTTTAGTTTTTTAATGATTAACAATTATAAGATTCTGACTATCAAAACCCTTCGATACAAATATCGGAATGATATAGTGCATTACTTTGCTCTTATCCTGTAAGTTTTAACGCATTAGCAATAAAACTTACAAGAGTAGAACTGAATTATTTTAATTATCTGAAAACGCTTCTTGAAGATCTGGCGCTTTCACATTAAGCTTATTATCGAATTGTAAAGTTCTAATAGGGAAAGGAATATTAATACCTTCTTTATCGTAAGCTTTCTTAATTTCAATAATGGCTTTAGTTTTGGCGTTTAGCTTTTCTAGAATGCTTTCTGCATCAATCCAAAAACGACATAAGTAGTTTATTGAACTGTCGCCAAATTCGGTGTAGTAGAACTCTACTTCATCTTCAGATTTTACCTGGTCAAAAGTATTGGCAATAACGGATTTGGTCAATTGCTCGACTTTCTCCAAGTCGGACTCATAACCTACTCCGCATTCTAAAAATACTCGCATTCTTGTGGTTAGCGAATAATTTTTAAGTGGATTTTCTAAAATGGTTTTATTAGGAATAATAACAATATTGTTATCTGCTTCTTTAAGCGTAAAATCTTTTAAGTTAATATCCATAACTTCACCAGAAAATCCAGTAGTTTCCACCCAGTCACCTATTCTAATTTTCTTTCTAAATGACAATAGCAATCCAGCAAAAGTATTTGCCAATGTACCTTGTAAAGCTAAACCAATAGCTAAACCAACAACACCTGCACCTGCCAATAACGAGGTTAAAGCTTTACCTAGATTCATAACTCCCAAAGCCATAAAAAGACCTAGAGCAACAACTACAACCGCAGTTACTCTAGATATAGCATTAGATATTGAATCTTGCTCAACTTTTTTAGATACTAACTTATTTACTAGCTTTCTTACGTATTTGGCAGCAAAATATGATGCTACCATAACTCCGATTGCCAAAATAAAATTAGGGATATATTCTATCGTTGTATTAAACCAGCCTTGTAATTTGTTTACCAGATTACCAAAGGCTTCACTAAATTGTTCTTTCATAATTAATGTTTTAATCAATTAAACTTTTATTTTAGAATTAGCTTAACGCTTATGCTTCTAAAACTGCCTCATTTAATTGCGATGCGGTTTCTTTTGTAAATGCATCTAACATCCAACTACTCTTTTCTAACTCTCTAATATAAGCGCCAATCAAATCTATGGTACCTTCATCATTTGCCTTTTCCGCTTTATCAACAACTTTAGACATTTGCTTTAAAAGGTTTGAATGGTTATCCAATACTATGTTTACCATTTCTTTATCTGTTAGTTTTGAAGTGGCTTCATCTATTGATGCGGTCTTGAGATAATCCTTTAGATTACTCATCGGGTGATAGCGCAAGGTTAAAATACGTTCTGCAATTTCATCAATTTTTACTCTGGCATCAGTATATAGTTCTTCAAATTTTTCATGTAATTCAAAGAAATTCTCACCTAAAATATTCCAATGAAAATTTCTAAGGTTTTGATAGTAAATGTGATAGTCTGCTAGTAAAGTGTTCAGCTCTACAACAGTTGGTAATAATTTTTCGTCTTTAATATTTAAGTAACTCATAACTATTGTTCTAATTTTAATGGTTAATTTTCTATTTGTCTATTATTAATATATACCTATAAGTAATCCTGTCAAGTGACTTAACAGGGTTTAACGACATCGTATAGACATTAACATAAAATTATGTTAACAGAAACCCCAAATGTTAAATAATTTTAGCGTGTTAATATTTTAGTTTAGAATAGTTAAAAATAAACTTGCGTGTTGACAGAATTTTCAGTATAATGCACAACTTTTAAAACACACACTAATTTTATGGGTAGACCAGCAACAAGACCAACGAAACTAAAAGATGGATTCTATATAGAAATCCGAAACAAAGGTTCAAAATCGGGTGTAAAACTTTACAGTGGCACCAAACTACAGATGCACCGTGCAATAAAAATGTACGAGCGTTCTAAAGAAGTCATCATATTAGGTGAATCTATAAACGGAAAATTTGTAGATAAAGAACCAAAATTACATGTAGTAGATTAACTATAAATAAATGAAATTTATAAAGGCGAAAACTTAGTTTTCGCCTTTTTTGTTGCATCACAATTTGCCAATATGTAAGGATGTATTCATTTTTTTTATAAATTGTTAGTCTAAAAAGCAGTTGATTCTGCTAAAAACTAACTAAATTAAATCAACTTTATTATGACAAATTCTTCAAACAAACCAGCAATCTGGTTTTGGATTGTGAGTGTGGTCGCACTTATTTGGAACAGTATGGGAGTGCATGGTTATTTAAGTCAGGCTTACAAAACCAGTGCTTACACTGAGGCTTACACCACAGAACAACTCGAAGTAATGAACAACCTCCCTACGTGGTATACGGCATTGTTTGCCATTGCGGTATTTTCTGGTGCCATAGGTTGCTTGCTTCTGTTATTCAGAAAGAAGGTTGCTAAATTACTTTTGGTAATATCTTTTATTGCCGCCACGATACAGATGCTCTATTTTTTGTTTGTTGCCGATTTAAATGGTGTAGACTTTAGTGCTAACACAATAATGGCCTACATAATTATTGTTTTTGCTGGATTTTTAGTTTGGTTTTCTAACTATGCTGCAAAAAAAGGCTGGATCAATTAAGAATTAACCAACCAATCTTAAAAAAGGTGTTAGAACAATTATCTAATACCTTTTTTTTGTTCAAAATCCAAAGCATGTAAAATTAGACCCGAGGCTGGAGCAATATAGTCCATTACTTCTACGCTGTCCTTTTTCAAAGTATTACTTATATACTCTAATGTGATTTCACCTCTACCCAATTTAATTAAACAACCAAACATTAAACGGATTTGATTTCGCATAAAACCTTTGCCCTTAACTTTGAACACATATGATGTTTCAGGAAAGAAATTTGCCGTGTAAATTGTATTGTCTACTATTTCGGAAGATTCTATAGTTCTCACATACTCTCCTTTATCTGTGGCTTTGTAACAATAAGTCTTAAAATTATGAGTACCCTGAAATAACTTCGCTCCTTCTTTCATCAACTCAACATCTAAAGGCTCTAAAATAGTAGTTAAAATTGGAGCGCAAAATGGATGATTCTTTTGTCCTTGAGAAAACACATAATGGTATTCCTTTAATTTAGAATCTTGGATGATGTTGAAATCCTTATCCACTTCTTCAATAGATAACGCTCTTATGTCTTGTGGCAAGTTGTGATTGAATAGCTCTAAAAAATCTTCAAAATCTGTGATAGGTTCATTATAAATAAACAGCTCCAAAGCCGCTGCATTGGCAGAAACCATCGCATCCGTTCTGCCAGCTCCTAAAGTTTTAAAACGAATATCTCCAAGAATGTACTTTAAAGTTCTATCAATCATTAAGTGAATCGTTTTTACATCTGGTTGCTTTTGCCAACCATGAAAACGATACCCCAAATATTGAATTTTTATGAGATAATAGAAGCGTTTATCGAACATTAATTAAAGTGCATTTTAAATGTGCTCGCAATATAATCACTTTTCCCTACTCTTTAGAACATTGACCACATCGTTAAGCTCAAAACCTTTGGCCTGTAATAAAATTAAATAATGAAATAACAAATCTGCGCTTTCTTCTAAGAACAAGTCGTCATTATTGTCTTTAGCCTCAATGACAACTTCAACAGCCTCCTCACCTACTTTTTGAGCCACTTTATTAATACCTTTTTCAAAAAGCGAAGCCACATAAGATTTTTGGACATCTGCGTTTTTAATCCTTGATGTAATTACGTCTTCTAAACTTGAGAGAAATCCAAAGGATTGAATATTAGGTTCATTCCAGCATGTGTCAGATCCTTTGTGACATGTTGGGCCAACTGGGTTTACAGAAATTAAAAGCGTGTCATTATCACAGTCTAGTTTTATGTCTACAAGTTTTAACGTATTACCGCTTTCTTCACCTTTAGTCCATAGTCTATTCTTTGTTCTACTAAAGAATGTTACCAATCCAGATAGCTTTGTTTTTTCTAATGCTTTCTCGTTCATGTAACCAAGCATTAAAACATTTTTGGTAGTAGCATCCTGAATTATTGCTGGCACTAATCCGTCTGGATTTTTATTGAAATTTATGTTCATTATAAACCTGTTTGTCATTCCGCACTTAATGCAGAATCTTATTAATTTATCTTTATTTTATTGAGATTTCTATATCTGTGAGAATAATAATGAAGTATATCAGAATCACTCAAAGTGACATATTATTTATAATCTCACAGGAATTCCTTGCCTTTTTAATTCTTTCTTTAAATCTATAATCGCAATTTCACCAAAATGAAAAACACTTGCAGCCAAAGCCGCATCAGCTTTTCCTTTCTTAAATGTATAAGCAAAGTGCTGAATGGTTCCTGCTCCGCCCGAAGCAATTATCGGAATATTAACCAACTCAGAGAGTTTTGCCAAAGCTTCATTTGCAAATCCTGCTTTTGTTCCGTCATGATTCATAGAAGTAAATAAAATTTCACCAGCTCCACGTTCTTCGATTTCTTTTGCCCATTCAAATAATTTAAGCTCTGTTGGGATAGTACCACCAGCCAAATGTACTAACCATTCATCCCCAATTTTTTTAGCATCAACAGCAACGACAACACATTGGCTACCAAATTTTTCTGATAGCTCATTAATTAACCCAGGGCGCTTAACAGCTGACGAGTTTATAGAAACTTTATCTGCACCACAATGCAGTAAATCATCAACATCCTCCACAGAAGAGATTCCACCACCTACAGTAAACGGAATGTTAACTTGCTCAGCGACCTTTAAAACCATATCGTGCATGGTTTTTCGTTTTTCTTGTGTTGCAGAAATATCCAAAAAGACCAATTCATCAGCGCCTAAATCTGCATATTGCTTGGCAAGAACAACAGGATCACCAGCATCGCGCAAATCTACAAAGTTGACACCTTTTACGGTTCGACCGTCTTTTATATCCAAACAAGGAACAATTCGTTTTGTTAACATATTTTTTTTCATTTCTGCCTTTGCAGGAAAACTCTTTGAATTAATTATTGATTATAAAGTTTTCTAATTGTTTTAAACTAATTCTATTTTCATATATAGCTTTACCTATTATTACACCTTCGCAGCCTAGTTCTACCAATTGAGGCAACTCTTCGTATTTTGAAATACCACCTGAAGCAATTACATAAAGAGATTCCTCTCCTTTCTCTGAATAACATTCATTTAAAATACGTTTATACAAATCTAAAGAGGGACCTTCTAGCATACCATCTTTAGAAATATCTGTACAGATAACATAATTGATACCTTTTGAGTGATACGCTTTTATAAAAGGAATCACTTCTAAATCACTTTCCTCTTGCCAACCCGAAATCGCTATTTTTTCGTTGATACAATCTGCACCAAGGATTATCTTGTTGGGACCAAACTTAGAAATCCAATTTTCAAAAACCTGGGGATTTTTTACCGCAATGCTTCCTCCTGTGATTTGGTGGGCTCCTGAATTAAATGCTATTTTTAAATCTTCATCAGACTTTAATCCACCTCCAAAATCTATTTTTAAATTGGTTTTTGTAGCTATTGCTTCCAAAACTCTATAATTAACTATATGGCTTGCTTTAGCACCATCTAGGTCAACAACATGCAAATATTCAATCCCTGATCCCTCAAAAGTCTTAGCAATTTCTACAGGGTTTTCATTGTATACTTTTTTTGTGTCATAATCTCCTTTTGTTAGACGTACACATTGTCCATTTATAATATCTATTGCTGGTATTATTCTCATAATCTTTACCTCATTTAATTACTGTTCTATTTCTATTGAAACGCTTCGGCTTTACTAAGCACAGGAAAGCTCAATGTTACATTTTATTTCAAATTAAAGCTCAAGAAAATTTTTCAACAACTGCTCTCCCGTCGTTCCACTTTTCTCAGGATGAAATTGTACCCCATAAAAATTGCCATTTTCCAATGCCGAAGCATATTCTATTTCATAATCTGAAGTAGCGATAGCTTCTTTGCAATTTTCTGCATAATAACTATGTATCAAATACATATAATCCTTTTCATTAATATTTTTGAACAAATCTGACTTTAAATTCTTAACAGTGTTCCAACCCATCTGAGGTACTTTTACATCATTAGAAAAGCGTTTTACGTTCGTCTTGAAAATACCGAGTCCTTTGGTATCACCTTCTTCAGTATGGTTGCACATTAATTGCATGCCCAAGCAAATGCCCAAAACAGGTTGACTCAATTTTGGTATAAGCAAATCGAGACCACTCTCTTTAAGCATTTTCATTGCTGAACTTGCCTCTCCTACACCTGGAAAAATCACCTTTTCGGCATTAATTATCTCATCAGCATTATTAGATAATTGAGCATTATAGCCCAAGCGTTGAAAAGCAAATTGAATGCTTTTTATATTACCCGCGCCGTAGTTTATAATTTTTAAATTCACTTTTATTTTTAATTCTTTGACATTTTAATGTATTTGAGAACTTCATCGTTTCACTCTGTCGGAATGACATTTACAACATTCCTTTTGTTGATGGTAAAATCATTTTATTGACATTTTGCTTTACAGCCATTTTAATTGCCTTAGCAAAAGCTTTGAAAATAGCTTCAATTTTATGGTGTTCATTAACACCTTCAACTTTAATATTTAAATTGCATTTTGCTCCGTCTGTAAAGGATTTAAAGAAGTGATAGAACATCTCTGTTGGCATTTTACCAATCATTTCGCGATTAAATTCAGCATCCCAAACCAACCAGTTTCTTCCTCCAAAGTCAATCGCTACTTGAGCTAAACAGTCGTCCATTGGCAGACAGAATCCATAACGCTCAATACCAAGTTTATTTCCTAAAGTTTTTGCAAAGACTTCTCCTAAAGCAATTGCCGTGTCTTCAATAGTATGATGCTCATCGACTTCTAAATCGCCCTCTACTTCAATGTTTAAATCAATCTGGCCATGACGTGCTATCTGATCTAGCATGTGGTCAAAAAAAGCAATACCAGTATCTATGTTGCTCTTCCCTGTTCCATCTAGGTTAAGGTCAATCTTAATCTTGGTTTCATTTGTGTTACGCTCAATAGCTCCAACACGCTCGGTAGTTTTTAGAAATCTATAAATGGTTTCCCAATCATTGGTTTCTAATGCAATGTATGCTTCTAATTCATTGTTGCTAACTGTAATTTCGTCTGTACCAAGATTGGTGTTATCATTAATAAAAATCCCTTTTGCACCCAAGTTTTTCGCCAGTTCCACATCAGTTAAACGGTCACCGATAACAAATGAATTAACTAAATCATAATCTTCGGAAAAATACTTTGTTAATAGTGCTGTATTAGGCTTACGTGTTGGTGCATTATCCTTGGCAAATGTTCTGTCGATAAATTGCTCTTTAAATACAACACCTTCGTGTTTAAAGGTTTTGACTACAAAATTATGAACTGGCCAAAAGGTATTTTCTGGATAAACATCTGTACCTAATCCGTCTTGATTGGTGACCATCACGATTTCAAAATTCAATTCTTTGGCAATTTTACTTAAGTATTGGAATACTTTTGGATAAAACTCTAACTTTTCAAACGAATCGATTTGCTCGTCTGCTGGTTCTCTTATTAGTGTTCCGTCTCTGTCTATAAATAGTACTGGTTTTTTCATCTTTCTTATCATTTCTGCATGGCAGGAATCTATATTATTTATGCTTTAAAGTGGATTCCGCATTTGATGCGGAATGACACCTCAGTTTAATTCTTTTAATGCCTTGATTAATTTTTCATTTTCGCTTTTAGTTCCTACTGTAAATCTTAGACAATTTTCACACAAAGGTTGTGTTGTTCTATTCCTTGTCACAATACCTTTTTTGATTAACTGATCGTAGCGCAAATTAGCATTATCCACTTTTGCCAAAATGAAATTGGCATCTGATGGATACGTGGTTTCTATAAAAGAAATATTACATATCTTAGAATCTAGCACTTCCCGCTCCTTCAAAATTGAACTTATTTGTTGGTTGACTTCGTTGAGTGAATTCAAGCGGCTAAGTGCTTTATCTTGTGTTAATTGATTAACATTATAAGGCGGCTTAATTTTATTTAATATTGAAATTATTAATTCTGAAGCATAACAAATCCCTAATCGAATCCCTGCCAAACCGTAAGCTTTTGACAAAGTTTGAGTCACGATTAAATTTGGAAACTCATTCAGTCCAATGAGCCAACTTTCCTGATTTGAAAAATCAATATAAGCTTCATCAATAACTACTATTCCGTTAAATCCATTAATTAATTCTGCAACTTTATTCCTATTAAAACTATTAGCCGTAGGATTATTTGGGGAGCACAAAAACAAGATTTTTGAATTACTATTCTGCGCCGATAGAATTTCTGAAACTTTAGGTTCAAAATTTGCGTCCAATTCTACCGAAATAATACCAACAGCGTTTAAATCTGCCAAGACCGAATACATACCATAAGTTGGTGGTAGAATAATAATGTTATCGTCTTTGGGTTCGCAAAATGCTCTGAACAATAAATCCAAGACTTCATCACTACCATTTCCTAAAAGGATTTGAGATGTTGAAACTCCCTTAATTTCCGCTAATCGCTCCTTAACCTTGGTCTGTTGCGGATCGGGATATCGATTCACATCGGTCTGAAATGGATTCTCATTAGCATCTATAAAGACCATATCTAAAGACATATTGTTGTACTCATCCCTTGCTGAAGAATAAGGCTTGATATTTTTAACATTATCTCTAATGAGATTATTTAAATTAAACTCTTTCATTTTTCTGTTTCTGTATAACAAACTATTTTTTTAAATCACTCAACCTCAATGACACTGCATTTTTGTGAGCTTGCAAACCTTCAGCTTCTGCCATTAATTCAATTGCTGGACCAATGTTTTTAATTCCCTTCTGAGATATTTTTTGGAAGGTTATACTCTTCTGAAAGCTATCTAAATTCACACCAGAATAAGCCTTTGAAAATCCATTTGTTGGTAAGGTATGATTTGTCCCAGAAGCATAATCCCCAGCACTTTCTGGCGTATAATCACCTATAAATACTGAACCTGCATTACCGATATTATCCACAAAGTAATCGTTGTTTTCAGTAGACACAATAAAGTGTTCGGGGCCATATTCATCAATTAATGTTAGAGCGGTTTCAAAATTATCTACGACAATTGATTTTGAATTATTGATGGCATCAGCAGCCATCTCTTTTCTCGGCAATACTTCCAGTTGGGCAGAAATTTCAGTATCTACCTTTTTAGCAAATGATTTTGAAGTTGTTATTAAAATCACTTGACTATCCGAACCATGCTCTGCCTGACTCAATAAATCTGACGCTACATATGCTGAATTTGCAGAGTCATCAGCCATAATCAATAATTCACTTGGGCCAGCAGGCATATCTATAGCTACACCATACTTAGTGGCCAATTGCTTTGCAACCGTAACAAATTGGTTTCCTGGCCCGAATATTTTATAGACCTGCGGAATTGATTCTGTACCAAAAGTTAAACCTGCTATAGCTTGAATACCGCCTACTTTTATAATTTTAGTAACGCCGCAAAGCTGAGCTGCATACAAAATTTCATTGGCGATTTTGCCTTCTCTATTTGGTGGTGAACACAAAACAACTTCCTTACAACCCGCTATATTAGCAGGAACAGTTAACATTAAAACAGTAGAAAATAAAGGTGCTGTTCCACCAGGTATATACAAACCTACTTTTTGAATCGGTCTTTTTTCTTGCCAGCATTCTACCCCATCCATAGTAGTTACTTGAACTCGACTTGTTCTTTGGGCTTTATGAAATGCATCAATATTTGATTTTGCCAATTGAATGGCTTGCTTTAAATCATCCGATACAGCTTTTGACGCTTCATTTATTTCTTCATCTGTAACTACAAAAGAATCTAATTTTACTTTGTCAAATTTTGACGTGTATGACTTTATAGCTCTGTCACCATTAGTCTTAACATTCGCAAAAATATCGTTAACGAGTGATTCAATATCACCAACAGCCTGAGTAGGTCGTTGCAATAAAGTCTTCCAATCGGATCTATTTGGGTTTATATATGTTTTCATTTATAAAGACTAAATTCAGTTCAATTAATTATGAGATTCCTGCTTTCGCAGGAATTTAGAGGATCATATTCTCTATTGGACAAACAAGGATTCCTTCTGCTCCGCTTGCTTTAAGCTCATCTATGACATTCCAAAAATCATTTTTATTTATTACAGAGTGTAGTGAACTCCAGCCTTTCTTAGCCAATGGTAAAATGGTCGGTGAGTTCATCCCCGGTAATATTTCAATAATCCTATCTAGTTTTTCATTTGGTGCATTCAACAACACGTACTTGTTTTCCCTTCCTTTTAAAACAGACTTTAGACGAAATTGAATTTTATTGATAATTGTTTCATTTTCAACAGAAATTCTCGGTGAAGTTGCTAATACAGCTTCAGACTTTAAAAGAACTTCAATCTCTTTTAATCCGTTTTTAAACAAAGTACTTCCGCTAGAAACTATATCGCATATTCCATCTGCCAAACCAATGTTAGGTGCAATTTCAACAGAGCCATTAATGATATGGAGATTAGCCTTAATGCCAGCTAGATCTAAAAAATGGTTTACAGTGTTTGGATATGATGTTGCTATACGTTTTTGCTCTAAATCCTTTAATGATTTGACTTTGGAAGATTTAGGCACAGCAATAGAGACCCTACATTTAGAAAACCCAAGTTTTTCAACTATGTTGATATCATTACCTTTTTCAACAAGTACGTTTTCTCCGATAATAGCGGCATCGACGACACCATCTCTTAAGTATTGAGGTATGTCGCCATTACGTAAATAGAAGACTTCTAATGGAAAATTTCTAGCGGATGCTTTTAATTGGTCTCTACCATTGTCTACCGATATTCCGATTTCATTTAAGATTTTCATGGAATCATCGTGAAGACGACCAGATTTCTGAACAGCAATTTTTAATTTACTCATAACATTCTCCGAGAAAGCGGAAATCTTTTTTGTAGTCTGAGAATACTATGAGTCTAATAAAAAAACCCATTTGATATTCTCAAACGGGTTTTAATATATTATGTTGAAATTAATCAATACATCCTTACCTCGCTTGAGCGATTAAGTGAAAATGATGATGTAATTGAATAAAATTCATTTCTATTTTGTTCTGAACAAAGTTTCAGAAAATAAAATTACAATTCCAAGTGTTTAACAAAAAAATTATTGATTACCCAAAATAATTGGCATTCCGCTTTCACCAGAACCAATGATAACTACCTTACTGTTAGGCGATTCTGCTAATTTATTAGTTGCTTCAATACCTTTATCTTGAAGAATCTTATCTGTTAATGATGCACTTAATATCTTATTGGCATCGGCTTTACCTTGGGCTTCGATACGTTGGCGCTCAGCTTCTTTTTGTGCTGTTACCAATCTAAACTCATACTCCAAAGACTCTTGCTCTTGCTTGAGTTTTCTTTCAATTGCCTCTTTAATAGTGGGTGGGAGCGTTACATCTCTTACCAAAATCTCATCTAAAACTATAAATTGTTCATCTACGATCTTTTTGGTTTCTTCGAAGATCTCTTTCTGAATAGCATCTCGTTTGCTTGAATAAAGTTGCTCTGGCGTATAGCGTCCTACGACACTACGTGCAGCGGATCTAATGGTAGGTAAAATAATTCGATTTAGATAGTTCTCCCCAATTTCTTGATGCAACTTACCCAAGTTTTTTTCATCTGGTTTGTACCAAGCAGAAGCATCTAATTGAATATCCAATCCATTAGAAGATAATACCTTCATTTTTTCGAAGATTTCTTGACGTCTCACTTCGTAAATATAGACCTTGTTCCAAGGTGCCACGATATGAAAACCCTCACCTAAAGGTGGCTCATCCGTAACCACACCGCCACCAAAAGTTTTGTACAAAACACCTGCTTCACCAGAACCTATAGTTACTGCTGATTTTGCAATAATTATAATAAAAACAATAATTCCTAATAATATGGGCAACCCAATTTTTGGCAATTTTTCCATCTCTTTATGTTTTAAATTAATCCGTTATATTTTCTGATAAACCACTCTATAAATAGACTTATTGTTATTAATCCGAGTAGGTATTTCCAGTCTATCAAAGGTACGATATTTTTAGTGCTTTTTTGAATGGTTGCATATCTATTATCAGAGAGAAGGTTCGCGATCAAATCATTATGTTCAGTGCTAAAAAAAGCTTTTCCCGAACTTGCATTCGCAATAGATTCTAGTTTACCAACATCTGCATTTAAGAATTGTTGTTCTACATTATACTCCAACACTTCAAAGCTACCAGAGGCAGCAATGGATTCCGTATTATGCTTTATGGTGAAATCATATGAGCCCGATGAAAGACCACTTAAATCAACATTGTAACTACCTTTATTTAACAAAAGTGGTACTTCCTTAACACCATCATCATCCTTATTTTTTAAAATAATGGTTAATGCTGCTGAACTATCAAATTCAAAATTTTTGTTGAAATATTGTGCGGTGATAATAACATCATCGTTACCATTATAAAACGACTTGTAGTCAATATTAATGCGATTGCGTTTTTTATTTGTACTTAAATATTGTACTAATTTTCCAATAAAATTATCGAAATTATTAAAACGCTCTGCATCTAAATAGGCCTGTGCTCTCCATCGCCAAATACCTTCACCACTAAGTAGCGCATGCTTTGTATTATCAACCTCAAAAGTTGAAAGCATGGGCTGATTGGTATCAATTCCGTTTACAGATTTAGTGAGGATAACGTCATTTGGCACTAAAAATTCTATGGATCCGAATTCGGACTGCAAAGGTGGATAATCTTCAAAATTGAGATTGTCAATAATAAATATGCTATAATTTCTGTTTAGATTAGGCTGAAAATCTTCAGTTTGATTGGTTATGGTTTGCTTAAAATACGATTGGGAATTATTCAATAAACTCCAGTTTGTTGTGCTACCAGTTATTAGTATTGAATTCAACTTTTGTTTATAGACTTGGTTTAAAACAGTATTAAAGCTATTATTAGGTTGGTATAATATAACTAACTGAAAATCATTTTTTTTATTTAAATAATCTTTAGGCCTTAAGATTGAAACACTACGTTGCTCATTACTCTCTATCGCCTTTTTTAAAGCGCCTAAATCTGGATGTAAGCGCTCCGAAACTAAGGCAATATTTGTTTTTTGGTCAATAACCTCTACTCCAAAGTTTTTAGAATTATTGACTGTGTTCTTTTCGTTCGCAAGAGGTGTTAATTCTACACGATAGGTTTTTACACCAACACTATTAGCTGATAAAGCCGTAGAAACAATTTCTGATGTTTTAGAACTATTAAATTGAATCGATTTTCTGTACACAACCGAATTACCGGACCAAATCTTCAGTTCAGTTTTTACGGTTTCTGATCCATTGTAATTAGCAATAATCTCTACAGGAAACTTATTCTTTAAGTATACATAGCGATTAACGTTGAGCTGTTTAATACTTAAATCTGAATACACTGTTGAGTCTCCTAAAATAATTGGATAAATTGGTTGTTTCACAGATTTTGCGATGTAACTGTAATCTGATCCATAGGTTTGGTTACCATCACTTATTATAATAATCGGAGCCGTTTGATTCGCATAGACTTCACCAAATTGCTTTAAGGCTTTCGAAATATTAGATTGATGTTCACCAAAGCTTAGACTATCTAAACTATTAACGGACTTGCCAAAGCTATACTTTTCGATATTAAAGCGTTCATTTAATTCTGAATGAAATGCTATAGTGTTTAAAACCGAACTGACATTCTCGTCTTGTTTTAAATAAGAAACAGATTCTGAATTATCTACCGCAACTACCAAAGTTGGTTTTTCTTCATAATATGTTTTAGATTCAAACCTTGGATTGATGAGCAGTAATAATATTCCAAAGATTGAAACAGTTCTTAACGCCATAAGCAAATATCTAAGATTAGACTTTACCTTAGATTTGTACATATACTGAAACAGCGCTAATAAAAGCGCTGCTACTCCAGCAATGATTATATACAATAGCGTTTCGGAACTCATTAAATCTTATTCTTGTTTTAAAAAGGGTTCTGCTTAAATGGATACTTACTAAGTCAACATACCACCATCAACATTGAGTGTCTGCCCTGTTACATAAGCACTTAAATCACTTGCCAAGAAGACACATGCATTGGCAATATCTTCTGGTGAGCCACCGCGTTTTAAAGGAATAGCAGCTCTCCAACCTTTAACCGTTTCTTCATCGAGTTTAGCTGTCATTTCAGTTTCTATAAAACCAGGTGCAATGACATTGCTTCTAATATTTCTAGAACCTAACTCTAATGCCACAGATTTTGAGAACCCGATAATTCCTGCCTTTGAAGCTGCATAATTGGTCTGTCCGGCATTTCCTTTAACTCCAACCACAGAACTCATATTAATAATTGACCCTTTGCGTTGCTTTAACATGGTTCGCTGTACAGCTTTTGTCATATTAAAAACAGATTTTAGGTTGACTTCAATAACTTTATCAAAATCGGCTTCTCCCATTCGCATTAAAAGGTTATCCTTAGTAATACCGGCATTATTTATCAAAATATCTATTGAACCAAATTCGGCCAGTACATCTTCAGCCAATTTTTGAGCTTCATCAAAACTTGCTGCATTGCTCTGGTAACCCACAGCTTTTATACCTTTAGAATTTAAATCTGCCTCCAAAGCTTTGGCCGCCTCAACAGAGGAACTGTACGTAAACGCCACATTGGCACCATGCTCTGCAAAAACCTCAGCAATACCTTTTCCTATACCGCGGCTTGCACCTGTTATAATCGCTGTTTTTCCTTCTAATAATTTCATAATATTTAATGGTTAGTTCATTTAAGTTATTGAAATATCATATTGATAAATCTCGGAGACAATCAATTTGATACGTATTTTTTCTTGAATTTCAAATATACCAATTACAAATTGTACGAAATAAAAAAACCTCATAATTCATGTTAAACAAACTATGAGGTTTACATTTTATGATAACCTCTAATCAAGGAATGTAAAAAACATAAATTGATTAAAGCTTAACGTCTTCCTCTTGGTTATAATTAAACAAGTAATCGATGTCGAGTTCTTTGATTTCACCCAAGGTACTTAAAGCTTCAAAGTCCATATCTTTTTTGTTTCCTATTACCATAACATTATATGATTTACCACTAATGTTTTCGTTAAAAAACGTTTTTAAATCCTCTAAGGTCATATTTTTAATGGTATTGTACATCTCCTCACGATTGTCGTTGGTAATACCTCTTTTCTTTAAACCTTCATAAGTCCAGAAAATATTAGACTTAGTTATACGTTGAGCAGCAATTTTCTTTAAAGTCGCTTCTTTTGCCTGATTAAACTGATCTTCGGCTTCTGGCATATTTGTCATCAACTCCATCATAGCATCAACCGCTTGCTCTAATTTATTGGCCTGTGTACCGACATATGCCATTGTGTAATCTGGTTTTCCGGCTTGACTTGCATTTTGGTAACTAGAAAAGGCAGAGTATGCCAATGATTTGGACTCTCTAATCTCTTGAAAGACTATGGATGATAAGCCACTTCCAAAATAAGTATTGAACAAACGCGAAGCCGCCATCTTTTTCGGATCGAAAGTATCGCCTTTTGACAGTAACATAATTTCACTTTGCACCATATCATAATCCACAAAATAAACATTACCGCCCGTTTCTAAATTAACGTATTCCGTTTTCTCAGGATAATCCAAAAAGTTTTCTGGTACGCTATGGTGTTTTTCCAATGAAGCTACAGCTGCATCAACATCATTACCATAATAAAATGCACGTTGCTTGTAGTTACGCAATTGCTTAATCGTACTTACCAATTCTTCAGGATTAATTTTCTTTAACTCAGCCTCTGAATATATGTTGCGCAATCTTGAGTTTTCACCATATTGGGCATAGCTCATTAAACCATTCCAAAAGATATTTCCCTTTTGGGTCTTTCCATCTTCTCTTCCTTTTAAAATACTTTCAACATATTTGTTATAGGTATCTTGGTTTGGCTGTGCGTTATCCCAAAGGTTTTCCAACAAGGCCAAGCCAGCGTCTAAATTTTCTTTTAAACCCGAAATTCCAACATAGGTTTTGTCGCTCGACGAAAAGAAATTAGTACTAATACCCAATTTATAAAACTCTTGTTTCAATTCTTCTGGTGAATACTTGTCCGTACCCAGATAATCCAAATAACCAGCGGCTAATGACACCATACGATCGTTGTCCTGACCCATATCGAAAATAATATTCAAATTAAAAATATCGTTATTAGGATTATCCACATAAGAGACTTTTACTCCATTATCCATTTCCACCTCTTTGATTGCTGTTTTGTAATCTATAAACTGAGGCTTGAGATCTGGTGATGTTTTAGAGTTGAATGCCTTAAGAAAGTCTGACTCTTTATCTCTGTTGAGTTCAATTGGGGTGATCCCAGGGTTTTCAACTTTTACTATAGATTTATCCTCACCTTTTATTTTATGAACCTCAACATAGTTGTTACCATAAAATTCATTGGCAAATTTCACCACTTGTTCTTTGGTGATTTTTTTCATTTCATCTAACATCACGATTCGGTCTTTCCAATCCTGAAACCCTATAAAGGCACTTAAATAGGCATAAGCTGTAGATGAAGCATTCTCGTACTGTCGTATTTGAGATAAACGTAAATCATTGACTACAGCATCTAACAGCCAATCTTCGAACTCACCTTTCTTCACTTTTTCTACCTGTTCTAAAAGTAAGTCTCTAACGTCATCTAAAGTTTGATCTGCTTTTGGTCTTCCATAAAGCAAATGGAAACCATAATCGTTATTAAAGTTGGTAAACGAGGACGCTTGCTGAACCATCTGTTTTTGGTTAAGGTTTAAATCTATTAAACCCGCTTGGGAATTTGCAAGCATATAATCTACTAAAGTTAGCATAACTTCCTGATCCGAGCCTTTACCTTTTGATCTAAATGCCACATAAACCGATTCTGCAGTTGGTCCGTAAACTTCCTTTTTTACAGGCTCTGTAATAGGCTCTAATTCTGGAAAAGTCGGGTGTGTAAGTTCTTTCTTTTTATAATCACCAAAGGCATCGTTTACCTTTTTAATGGTCTCATCGAAATCTAAGTCACCGACTAAGATTACCGCCATATTGTTTGGCACGTAGTATTTATCGAAATAGGCATTGATAGCTTCCATTGAAGGATTCTTTAGATGCTCAGAGATACCGATTGTAGATTGTGTGCCGTAAGGATGTGTTGGATAAAGTCCTTGAAGGGTCGCAAAGTACTGCTTGCGTCCATCGTTATCTTGCCCTCTGTTGAATTCTTCGTAAACAGCTTCAATTTCTGTATGGAACAAACGAAGCACCAATTGACTGAAACGTTCACTTTCTACCATTAGCCATTTATCCAATTCGTTGGACGGAATCTTACCTACATAAACTGTTTGTTCGTTGGATGTAAATGCATTTGTACCTTCGGTTCCAAGAGAATTTACCATTTTATCATACTCATTTGCAATAGCAATTTTAGATGCCTCTAGAGATACTGAATCTATTTGTTTGTAGATTGCTTTTTTGGCTTCAGGATCCTGCTCTTTTTTGTGCGCTTCGTACAAATCGGATATTTGCTTTAAAAACTTAGATTCTGTTTCATAATCTGTAGTTCCGATTTCGTCAGTTCCTTTAAAAACCATGTGCTCTAAATAATGGGCTAAACCTGTATTATCAGCCGGATCGTATGTGGAACCTGCTCTAACGGCAATTAAGGTTTGAATTTTTGGTTCCTCTTCGTTTTTGCCCAAATAAACTTTTAGACCGTTGTCTAAAGTATATAGGCGTAAACCTGTTGGGTCATTGTTAACGGTTTCGTAAGTAAAGCCGTTAGCGTCTGTCTCTGAATTGATTGCATATTCTTGCTCTGAGCTATTGTCTTTACAAGCCGAAAAGCATACTAATGCAATGATTAACGTGAAAAATTTAGTAAGTCTCATATGAGTTGATTATAGTGAATAAAAAAATCCATTGACCAAAATAAAGTCAATGGATTTATAACGTGTATAAATTAGATATATTTTAACAGAATTTTAGCTAATTACTTCCGCCACTTTCTTTCCTATTTCTGCTGGTGAATCCACAACGTGAATTCCGCAGGCTCTCATTATTTTCTTTTTAGCTTGCGCAGTATCATCACTACCGCCAACAATAGCACCAGCATGCCCCATAGTACGGCCTGCAGGAGCAGTTTCACCAGCAATAAAACCTACTACCGGCTTTTTACTTCCACTCTCTTTATACCAATTTGCGGCATCAGCTTCTAGTTGGCCGCCAATTTCACCAATCATTACAACAGCTTCTGTTTCTGGGTCATTAATCAATAACTCAACAGCTTCTTTGGTTGTTGTTCCTATTATAGGATCTCCGCCAATACCTATTGCTGTTGTTATACCCAAACCTTGTTTTACAACTTGATCTGCCGCCTCGTAAGTTAATGTTCCAGATTTTGAAACTATACCAACTTTACCCTTTTTAAAGACAAAACCTGGCATAATACCAACTTTAGCTTCACCTGGTGTTATTACACCCGGACAGTTAGGACCTACCAAACGACAATCTCTATCTTTAATATAATCTGCAGCTTTAATCATATCTGCTACGGGAATTCCTTCTGTAATGGTTATGATGACTTTAATACCTGCATCAGCAGCTTCCATAATCGCATCAGCAGCAAATGCTGGCGGCACAAAAATAATGGTTGTGTCAGCACCTACCTTTTCAACAGCTTCAGAAACCGTGTTAAAAACAGGTCTGTCTAAATGGGTCTGACCACCTTTTCCCGGAGTTACTCCTCCTACAACATTGGTTCCGTATTCAATCATTTGACTGGCATGAAATGTACCTTCACTACCAGTAAAGCCTTGTACGATGATGTTTGAATTTTTATTAACTAAAACGCTCATTTGATATTGTTGTTTTTAAGTTTTGTAAATTTAGTTGTGCAAAAATAAGTGTTTTGAAGTGCAATTACGACCTCTTTTTATATTTTTCTTTCAGCATAGGATGCCATACTTTCCTCATCACTCTCATCTGCTTGTTGACTAATCTCGTAACCTCTGTACAATTTGTTATCCCTTATTTCCCAAATCGTTGAAAAATGGGCTAAAACTGTTTCATTATCTGGGTTTTCAATAGTATTGGCAAACAATGTATGTCTAGTAAATACTTTAGAATCCGCTTCTACAAAATGTGTGAATTCAAATCTGAGATTGGTATAAGATTTTCTCGTGCCTTCAAAAAAATCTACAATAGCGTCGTAATCTAAATGCATAAATCCTTGACTACTGCTCCAATGCAATTCACATTCCTTATGGTAAAATCTCGAAACCACAGTTGGGTCGTTCGCCAAATCAGAATCATAAAATGCTTTAACAATTTCTTTAGCTGACATTTATAAATCTTTTAGTTTTTTAAGTATTTCAGGTATTTTCTTAACATAGGCTCTATCTTTAAAAAAAGCTCTTGCTTCTTGAGCTGGGGAACCGAAATAGGTTTTGCCTTCCTCTGTTGTATGCCCTAAACCAGATTGTGCATACAATACTGTGCCTTTTGAGATAGTAATACCACTTTTTACACCAACTTGGCCCCAAATGGTAACATTATCTTCAACAACAACACAACCCGCAATTCCTGTTTGCGAAGCTATCAGACATTTTTTGCCCAAAACCGTATCGTGTCCAATCTGTATTTGATTATCTAACTTAGAACCTTCCCCAATAGTTGTATCTCCAGTAACACCTCTATCTATGGTGCAAGCTGCTCCTATATCTACATTATCCTCAATAATTACACGACCACCAGATCGTAATTGATCGTAACCTTCTGGTCGGTTTTTGTAATAGAAAGCACTTGCGCCTAAAACTGTTCCTGCGTGAACAGTAACGTTATCGCCAATTATGGTGTCATCATAAATGCTAACATTAGCATGAATAATACAATTCTTACCAATGGTTACATTATTACCAATAAAACAGTTGGGCTGAATTATAGTACCTTCACCAATTTTTGCATCGGCCGCAATAGCGACATTTGAAGATTTAAAAGGTTTGAAGTGAAGCGTTAACTTATTGAAATCTCTAAATGGGTCATCAGAAATTAAGAGTGCTTTTCCTTCTGGACAATCCACCTCTTTATTAATAAGAACAATGGTTGCTGCAGATTCTAAAGCTTTATCATAATATTTCGGATGGTCTACAAATACAATATCGCCAGCTTCAACAACGTGAATTTCATTGATGCCAAAAACTGGAAAATCATCATCACCGATATATTCAGTATCAATTAAACTGGCAATCTCTTTTAAAGTGTGTGGTTTTGGAAATTTCAAATGTTCTAATTTATTATATAAAATCCCTGCATAGTCAGGAATGACAACTATTCCTTAATACGCTCTTTGTAAGTCCCTTTTTCGGTTTCAACCTTAATTTTATCACCTTCATTGATAAATAACGGAACATTTACAGATGCTCCAGTTTCTACTGTTGCAGGTTTTGTAGCATTTGTTGCCGTATTGCCTTTTACACCTGGCTCTGTTGCCGTAACTTCTAATATTACCGTTGCTGGCATATCAACTGAAAGTGGCATGCCATCTTCAGAATTAATCTGAATAGTAACCACTTCTCCCTCTTTCATTAAATCGGGTCTATCTAACGCAGATTCTAGTAATCTAATTTGTGTATAGTCGGCTTCGTTCATAAAATGATAAAACTCGCCATCGTTATATAAATATTGAAATTTATGGGTCTCTACTCTTACATCATCGATTTTATGACCTGCGGAAAAGGTATTATCAATTACTTTTCCAGTAGTTACGCTTTTTAGTTTTGTTCTAACAAAAGCCGGTCCTTTTCCTGGTTTTACATGAAGGAATTCAATGATTTTATAAATATCGTGATTATATCTAATGCATAATCCGTTTCTAATATCTGATGTACTTGCCATAATGCTGTTAAGTCGTTTGTTTAGTTATTTATTTTCCATCTTCCGTTTTTTCAAAAGGGAGAAGCTTAAACACTTTGGTTTTTAGCTTTGGATTTTTTTTTTGCTCTTTTTTCTGAAATCAATTCGATTTAAAGTAGCCTTTCATAATACCTCGATGTGAGTTCTTAATAAACTGAAGAATCTCATCACGCTCAGGAGTAGCTTCCATTTCAGCTTCAATAATTTCAGAAGCTTGTGTATTATTATAATTCTTTTGATATAATATTCTGAATATATGCTGAATTTCCCTGATTTTTTCTGTTGTAAATCCTCTACGTCTTAAACCGACAGAGTTAATTCCCACATAAGACAATGGCTCACGAGCTGCTTTTACATAAGGAGGTACATCCTTTCGTACTAAAGAACCACCTGTTACAAATGCGTGATTTCCTATTGAACAGAACTGATGCACAGCGGTCATACCTGCCAAAACCACATAATCGCCAACGGTTATATGACCTGCTAACGTGCTATTGTTTGAGAAAATACAATTGTTACCAACGAAACAATCGTGAGCGATGTGGCAGTATGCCATTATTAAACAATTATCTCCAATAACGGTTTTCATTTTATCGGTTGTTCCTCTGTTGATGGTGACACATTCCCTAATGGTAACGTTATTGCCAATTTCTACAGTGGTATCTTCATCGTTATATTTTAAATCTTGGGGAACGGCTGAAATGACGGCTCCGGGGAAAATATTACAATTCTTTCCGATGCGGGCACCTTCCATAATAGTAACATTGCTTCCAATCCATGTACCTTCACCAATTTTTACATTATTATGAATAGTAGTGAAAGGTTCTATAACTACATTCTTGGCAATTTTAGCCCCAGGATGTACGTATGCTAAGGGTTGGTTCATTTTCGTGATTTTATTTTTGACAAATAGGTGAAAATGTGTTCGCCTATCAGCTTATCTGAAACTAATAAAAATTCTAGATTCGCTCGGTTCATTCTATTTTACTTTTGAGATTTGCGCCATAAGCTCGGCTTCTGCACATAGTTTACCGTTGGCATAAGCATAGCCTTGCATGTGGCATATACCTCTTCTGATTGGTGTTATTAATGAGCATTTAAAAATAAGTGTATCTCCAGGCATTACTTTTTGCTTAAATTTTACATTATCCATTTTCATGAAGAATGTTAAATAATTTTCAGGATCTGGAACGGTACTTAACACCAATATACCACCTGTTTGCGCCATAGCTTCGACGATTAGAACACCAGGCATAACAGGCTGACCAGGAAAATGTCCCTTGAAGAATTCTTCGTTCATGGTGACATTTTTCATTCCTATTACATAATTATCCGTGAGCTCAAAAACTTTATCCAACAGTAAAAACGGTTGTCTATGCGGTAACATATTCATGATTTGATTGACATCCATCAAAGGTTTTGAATTCAAATCAACTTGAGGCACATTATTACGTCTTTCGTTCTTTATAATCTTAGACATCTTTTTTGCAAACTGGGTGTTAACAAAATGTCCAGGTTTGTTGGCAATCACCTTACCTCTTATTCTTGTACCAATTAGTGCTAAATCACCAACTACATCCAGTAGTTTGTGTCGTGCAGCTTCATTGGGATGATGTAAGGTTAAATTATCTAAAATACCGTTTGGCTTAACCGCGATGTTATCTTTTTTAAAAGCCACCCGTAATTTTTCCATGGTATCTGGTGATAATTCTTTATCCACATATACGATAGCATTATTTAAATCGCCTCCTTTTATTAGACCGTTTTCGAGAAGCATTTCAATTTCGTGTAGAAAACTGAAAGTTCTGGCATCTGCAATTTCAGTCTTAAATTCTGAAACAGCAGTCATGGTTGCATTTTGTGTTCCAAGTACTTTGGTCCCAAAATCTACCATTGTAGTAACTTGGTAAGTGTTAGATGGCATTAAAATAATTTCACTGCCAGAAGCTTCATCGGAATAAGAAACGACTTCCTTTACGATATACTCTTCTCTTACCGCATCTTGCTCTACGATTCCTGCTTTTTCTAAAGCTTCGACAAAAAACTTTGAAGAACCATCCATAATAGGTGGCTCGGAAGCATTTAATTCTATTACTGCATTATCAATATCCAGACCGACCAGAGCAGCCAAAACGTGCTCGCAAGTTTGGATGGTCACCCCATTTTTTTCTAAGCATGTACCACGTTGTGTGTTGGTGACGTAGTTTGCATCAGCCTCAATTTTTGGATGACCTTCTAAGTCTACACGTTCAAATAGAAACCCTGAATTTTCAGCACCCGGCTTAAACACCAACGTTACATCTGCACCTGTATGAAGCCCAACACCTTTTAGCTCAACTTCTTTTTCAATGGTCTTTTGTTTTGTTTCTGTTTTAACTATCGCCATTTACTTTTTTTTCAATTTCATTAATATTTTTTACAATCTTAGGCAAGTTTTTAAAATACACGTAAGATTTATTGTAGTCACCATAGGTTAGAGCTGGTGAGCCTTGTAATACTTCGTTATCTTTTACATGACGACCTATACCGGATTGCGCTTGTATTCTTACATTATTTCCAATAGTGATATGGCCTACAATACCAACTTGCCCACCTATTTGACAATTTTCACCAATTTTAGTGGAACCTGCAACACCAGTCTGTGCTGCTATCACTGTATTTTTACCAATTTCTACATTATGTGCAATCTGTATTTGATTATCTAGCTTTACACCTTTTCTAATAATCGTAGAACCTAATGTGGCTCTATCTATGGTTGTACCAGCCCCTATATCAACATTATCTTCTAAAATAACGTTACCTATTTGGGGGACTTTAGAATATTCTCCTTTTTCGTTTGGTGCAAATCCAAAACCATCAGCTCCGATAATAGCACCAGAATTAATGACACAATTATTTCCAATTACACAATCTGAATAAACCTTACCACCAGAAAACACTATACTATTATCTCCTATCGTTACATTATCACCTATATAGGAATTAGGGAAAATTTTTACATTGTCACCAATCTTTACATTGTCACCAACATAGGTGAAAGCTCCTATATACATATCATTACCAATTTTAGCAGAGTCTGAAACGAAACTTGGTTGTTCCACACCAGATTTATTTAACTTAATTTGATTGTAATATTCCAATAGCTTTGTAAACGCCCCATAGGCATCTTCAACCTTAATCAACGTAGTTGTCAGTGCTTCTTCGGGTTCAAAATCAGAGCCCACAATAGTAATGGACGCTTGAGTCTTATAGATATAAGGTTTATACTTTGGGTTAGCTAAAAACGTTAGCGAACCTTTTGTGCCCTCCTCTATTTTTGCAAGTTTAAAAACTTCAATATTAGGGTCGCCGTCAACTGTACCTTCTAAAATACCTGCGATTTGTTCTGCTGTAAATTTCAATTAATTGATTTTAATATGTCGGTTGGTTTCCGCAAAAGTAAAAAAAAAGCATCACATTTTCTTTTTAGGGTAGCACATATAATATTTGGTAATAGGTTTACCCATTGCTTTTAGGTTGAGTTGGTCCGATGCTTTTACGATAGTTTTTATTTTTCCAGACTTCAGCAAAATATTTATGGGTGCTTTCTTATTCTGATAAGCTAGGTTAGTTATTTCATCATAAAACACAAAATAATCGGCTTCGGCCTTAGATATATTGTATTTGTCCATCAAGGCATTAGCATGTGTAACCAGTTCCGAAGTTTTAATAGGCTTATTCTTTATCTTTATTTTCAACAAATCTCTATTGAGAATCATTTGACAAAGATTTTGTAGCACAAAGTCCTCATGGTTTTGCCAACCTTTCATGGCAGCTACAATATCATAATCATCTAATTGTGCAAAAATGGCTAAGGTTTCAGCATTAAAACTTTGTCTATTAACATCAGACTTTAAGAAAAACAGTAGTGCCTTGCTACAATTTAACGTATTTCCCAACTCAACAAGCTCTTTGGCACGTTTTAAAATTCGCATCAACAACTGTTCAGCAACCACACCCGTTTTATGTAAGTAAACCTGCCAATACATAAAACGTCTTGCTACCAAGAATTTTTCCACACTGTAAATGCCTTTTTCTTCAACTACCAATTGGTCATCTATAACATTGAGCATGGTAATTAAACGTTCACTGTTAATATTACCTTCAGCTACACCAGTATAAAAACTGTCGCGTTTTAGGTAATCCGCCCTATCCATGTCTATTTGACTGGAAATGAGTTGACACATAAATTTACGAGAGTATTCACCTTTAAAAATTGAAATCGCTAACGTTAAACTTCCGTTAAACTCTGTATTGAGAATTTCCATAAATTTCAGTGAAATTTCCTCATGGGAAATACCATTTACTATACTATGTTCCATGGCATGAGAAAAAGGACCATGGCCAATATCGTGCAATAAAATAGCAACCAACAAGCCGTTTTCTTCTTCCTTAGAAATTGTAACTCCCTTAAAACGAAGTATATTAATCGCTTTTTGCATTAAGTGCATACTTCCCAAAGCATGATGAAATCTTGTGTGATGTGCACCAGGATATACTAAATAGGATAAACCCATTTGGCTAATTCTACGCAATCTTTGGAAGTATTTATGCTGAATAAGTTCGAAAATCAACGAATTGGGAATCGTAATAAATCCGTAAATTGGATCGTTAAATATTTTAAGTTTATTATTGGGCTTCAAACTAAAAATTCATTAATTAGAAAACAAATATACATGAACAACATAAATATTCTCTGGGTTGACGATGAAATTGATTTATTAAAGCCACATATTCTTTTTTTAGAGCAAAAACAATACAAGGTCACAACTTGCCAAAGTGGTACTGAAGCGCTTGAGATTATTAATGACACAAATTTTGATATTGTTTTTTTAGATGAAAACATGCCTGGACTCACTGGTCTTGAAACCCTTAATGAAATTAAGGAAAGAAGGGCTAATCTTCCTGTAGTAATGATTACCAAAAGTGAAGAGGAATATATTATGGAGGAAGCCATTGGCAACAAAATTGCAGATTACTTGATTAAACCTGTAAACCCCAATCAGATCTTATTGAGTCTAAAGAAAAACCTAGACCACTCGCGTTTGGTATCTGAGAAAACTACGTCAAATTATCAACAGGAATTTAGAAAAATTGCTATGGATTTGTCTATGGTTAATTCCTTTGAAGAATGGAAGGATCTATATCAAAAACTTATTTATTGGGAATTGCAGCTCGAAGATATTGAAGATGTTGGAATGACTGATATTTTAGAGTCTCAAAAAACAGAGGCCAATATGCAGTTTGGTAAATTTATTGAGAAAAATTATGAAGACTGGTTTCAGCCAAATGCCGATGCACCGGTTATGTCACACACACTTTTTAAGGATAAAGTGGTGCCAGAATTAAGTGATAAGCAACCTACACTATTAGTGGTTATAGACAATCTGCGTTATGACCAGTGGAAAGCTTTTGAACCTATCGTCAATAATTACTACAAGAAAGTATCAGAGCTTTCATTTTATAGCATTTTGCCAACTGCTACACAATACGCCCGTAATGCCATTTTTTCTGGTTTAATGCCTTCGGATATGGAAAAACTGTATCCTCAATATTGGAAAAACGATACCGATGAAGGTGGCAAAAACATGCACGAAGATGATTTTCTAAGAGAGCAATTAAAACGATTGGGTTTAAACCACATTAAATACGAATATCATAAGATTACCAATTTAAAATCTGGCAGAAAGTTGGTCGATAATTTTAGATCGCTAAAAGATAACGACTTAAATGTTGTAGTGTATAATTTTGTGGATATGCTCTCTCATTCCAAAACAGAAATGGAGGTCGTAAAGGAATTGGCTTCCAACGATAAAGCATACCGCTCGTTAACCCTTAGTTGGTTTAAGAATTCGCCTCTGTTAGAAATGATTCAGCTATCCCAACAATTAGGTTTTAAGCTGATATTAACCACAGATCACGGAACTATTAATGTAAAGGCTCCTTCTAAAGTTATTGGTGATAGAGATACGAGCTTAAATTTGCGCTATAAAACAGGGAGAAGCTTAACATATCAAGACAAAGATGTACTAGCGGTTAAAAATCCAAAATCCATACACTTGCCTGCATTAAGTATGAGCAGCTCGTTTATTTTTGCTAAAGGGGATTTGTTTTTGGCTTATCCCAATAACTTCAACCATTACGTAAGTTACTACAGGAATACTTACCAACATGGAGGAGTGTCTTTAGAGGAGATGATTATCCCTTTTGTGGTTTTAGACCCTAAATAGTTTTTCTATCAATATAATTCCCTATAAACAAATATCCTCTAAAAGCAAAAAAATCCGACGAAATACACTTTTTTCTAGGATTTCTCAATATTTATTGTTAACATTGTCGTCTATTTTACAATAGGTTACAGTGAAAACTATTGCCCTAACATACCATTTAAAAGACATAGATGCCATTGCAACTCAGGTTTTGGAGCATTTAGAATCTAAAACCCTACTTTTTGATGGCGCTATGGGAACAGGAAAAACCACTTTTATTAATGCACTGTTAAAAGCTATGGGAAGCAGTGATATTGCTACTAGCCCAACCTTTTCTATAGTCAATGAATATACTTTACCTGAAGACAAAATCTATCATTTCGATTTTTATAGAATAGAATCTATAGACGAAGCCTATAATTTTGGTATAGAAGACTATTTATCAAGTAATCATTGGCTTTTTATAGAATGGCCAGAGCGCATTTCTGAATTATTAGATGATGCTCAAACACTCACGATAACTAAGATTGACAATAATACAAGATCCCTCAAATTAACTATAAACAATAAACTTTTAACCGAAAATAACGCTATGACAGAACCGAAATTTTAGATAAATTTCACTAACATTTTACCGAAAGAGTATCAAATTACGGAAAAACCGTAATTGAAACTTCAAAATTTCTAGGGTTTTAACACTAATTGATTTTCGCAAGCTAGGTATACGCTATACTTTTGTAGTAATTAATTAATTAAATCCCTTAAATTATGAAAACTAAAAAATTAGTACTAGCAATTGCCATATTCGGAGGAATGTTATTTACTGTACAGGCAACTAACATTATTGACTTAGATGGACAGACTACAACACAAGTTGACAAAAGAAAACTTAAAGTTCCGACTCACGGATAAAAAGTCTTACAATAGAAAAATTCTTTTAGGGAGTATAGTTGCATCATTTGTAGCTGCTACTCCTTTTTTGTTTTATTTATATGAATATGTTCCTGATAAAGAAGAGTGGAATACTATTTTTGGGACATACCGTAGTGTTGAATATGGGAGTGCTAATGTAGCAATGTGGGTATTATCAATGAAAGTTGTTCCATTGTTATTATCTTTTGTATGGTTCTTTACTTGTCGTCACTGGTGGTATCATGCGCTTCTAGTACCAATCGCAATGTTTTCTTTTCAACTTATAAGTGCTTTGAATTTTGATGCAAGGTATATGGATGAGTTTGATATTATTTGGTTGTTACCACTAATGGCAATTGTATTCCCTTCTATTTATTTGATTAGAGCAAAGATGTTTAATAAGATTAATAATCATGATAAGACTATGGAAGAGCTGGAGGAAGAGTTTATGATTAAACCAAAAACATTTTGGGGCAAGGTAAAGCAGTATTTCTAAGGCGAGAGTTGATCCTTTAATGTCAATAGCTTGTTTAGATACGTGTTTTTATCCATATTATTTTTTGAGATTTTCAGTTGTTTGAGCTGCTCCTTAAAATTTTTATAATGTTCTTTATTATCATTTGATAATTCCAAAATAAGCGATTCAACTTCTAACTCAATACCTTTATACATTTTTCTAATTTCCAATTTTCTTTCTATCTTCATAACTAATAGATAAAAGCCATATACTATTGGAATTGAAATTACTGCACTAAAAACAATTTCGTACTCATCAACAATTGTTTCTTGAGGGTACAGAACCATGATAAGCTGAAATATAAAAACTGTTAAAGGAACTAATAATCCATTTCGCCACCATTGTCTAACTGTAGAATACCACAACATAAATGTAATAACAAACATTAGCTTTTGAACAATAACCCATGCTAAAACTTGAATATTTCCATAGTATCCACCATTTAAGGTTAAGCCAAATATTTTTATCTCGGGTTCATTAGGAAACAATAAATAGGCATAGGCCAATACAGGAATTAAAAGTATAGCAATAATTATCCAAATATCTCTTTTAAATTTTTGTTTTAGATTCATATCGTAAATTATTGATCCCAATTTACAATTTATAACTTAATTTGAACATCATTATTCTAGGGAGTACAAATGTTCTGTTATCGCTTACTACAAAAGCATTAAAGGAATTCTGTTGTTTAAAGCGTACATCGAAAATGTTGGTTGCAGAAATTTCAAAGCCCCATGGGCTATCCTCTTTTTGGTAGAACAGCGAGGCATTTGCGGTATCAAATGTATTGATAAGATCTTGGCTTTTATTGTTATAATTATCAAAGGTATAATCTGCTTTAAAAATAAAATCGTTTAAGAAATCGTATTCCAAGATAGCTTCAAAACGGTCATTTTCGAATATGTTTTCAGTGCCATTGGCCTTGTAGTTGCTAAAATCTTTTGTATAACCAATTTCGAGATTAGGATATTCCTTAAAAAACGTCTCAACACTAATTGTGGCAGATACCGATTTTGAAATGTTGAGATTAATACCCTCATTTAAGAGCTGATAGAAATCACTATAATTAAAGCGACTTTTTAAATTATATCGAATTTTCCTTATTTTTTTAGATATGCGTCCGCTAACATTCCAGTTATGTTCTGGTCTATCAAACATGATTGCCGTATTAAAAGATTCTATGCCATTAAGTTCTGTGATGCTTTTAATACTTTCAATGCGTTTATTAAAACCTGTGCTAAGATTAAAATTTAGGTTTCTAAATAAACTAAACTTATGATAACTCAAAGACACCGTATGGTAAAGCTGATTTTCCAATCGGTTGTTACCTCGATACACACCGCTAAAACTAGATAAGATAAAATTGTTTGCTAATTGGTTAATACTTGGGAAACGTGCATTTAACCTATAACGAAAGTTTAGTTTTTCACTATCATTAAACTCAATTTTTGTTGTAAATTGAGGTAAAAATAGATTTTTATTAAACGTTTCTTTAACTTCGAACTGCTTAGTACGCCAAAGATAATTATGATAAAATAGTGCAGGCTTAAATATGGTTTTACCAATCTGAAATTTATACTCTAAACCCAAATAGGTATCTATAAAACTATAGTTAAAGTCATTGCCGAAACCTGTTGAACTAAAATTGTTCTGGGTACCATCACTTAATAATTGCAAGTCTTCGCTAAAAAAATCATTAAAAGAAGTGTTAAGACCAATACTTGTATAAAGATGGTTAGAATTGTTAAGCACCCAATAATCTTTTATAATAGCATTAAAACTATGCGAGCGCGACTTTTTTGTCTGGAGAATATTAAACATCTCATCAGCTTCTAAGGGAATTAATCCTTGTAAAACCTGTTGGTTGGTGAGCCATTCGGTCTGAGGTTTATCATTCTGAAAGGTATAAGTTGCCTCTAAAGTTGCTGTATGCGCTTTGGAAAGTTTACGACTATAATTAACATTCTGCTTTAGATTTAGTGCAACAACATCCGTTAGAGTATTTATGGTGTTGTCTTGGTTGGGGTTTATAGTAGTAATTAGCCCCTTAGAATCATTATTGGTTACTTTTACAAAAGCATTATAGGCAAAATCCTCTTTATAACTCGGGTCATAATCCACGGTAAATTTGCCGATAGTGAAAAAGTTTTTGAGTTGACCGTTAACCGTTCTGTCTTCAATAAATGGGTCTGTAATATTTTGGTAAATATTTAAGGTATTGCTCAAGGTCTCGGTCTTTGAGTTAGAGGCAATCACATAACCACTAATATCTGTACTGCCGGTAACTGACTGCCTAATGTTTAGCGCACCAAATTGGTTTGTATTATCAACAAAATCATTATTGTTGAGGTACTGTACAAAATCACTTCTAAAAAGACTAAAATAACTGCTCGCATCATCTAAAAGTTTACCAAATCCTCCCTCGAACTCTAGGTAATCTTGAAGAGAAAAACTTTTAACGCCTATATTGTTAAGATCCCCGATAAAATTTACGTTTGTCTTCGGGCTGTAATAAAACAGATTGGGATGCAATAGATACCGATTTTCAATACCGCCACCAATTTCTATATCCCCAAACACAAATTTCTTTTTATCTTCTTTTAGCAAAATATTCATCGCCATGTCCTCGGAGTCTTGTAACCCTTTTAACATAGCCACCTCATTATAGTTATCCAATACTTCTACTTTATCAACAGCATCTGCTGGGATATTATTCACGGCCAATTTACTATTACCAGTAAAAAAAGTTTTGTTTTCTACAAGGAGCTTGGTCACTTGTTTACCATTAACTTTAACATTGCCATCTCTATCCACTTCTACACCTGGTAATTTTTTTAAGGCATCACGTAATTTACGCTCCTCGCCAGTTACAAAACGATTTATATCATAAACAATGGTATCTTTTTTTACGGTAATTGGTGGTGTATAGGTAATGTTAACCTCGTCTAATTGGTCTGGGTTTTCTTTAAGCACAAAATTTTTAACTAAATTTTGACCAGATGTGGTAACCAATAGAGTTTGTGATTTGTAACCTAGATAGCTTATTGTAAGTTCGTAGATTTGATTTTTAACCAAGTTGAGTTTGTAGGTTCCATTGTTTTCTGTAATAGCAAATTTCATACTCTGTCCGTCTGCTTTTGGCATAGCGAGTATATTGGCATAGGGCAAAGGATTTTCTAGACTGTCTGTTATTTTTCCTTGTACTAGAAATTGTTGGCCTTGAGATATAAAAATGACTCCACTAAAAAAACAAAGGGTAAGAATTACTTTATATTTGAAAAGTTTATTAATCATTTAGTAATTCTACGAGCTACGAACATAAATAATAAAAGTGATTTTTTTAGTGAGACTGATATTAGTAGGAATAAAAATTTATTGTTTTCCATAATATTTTCTTCTATTCATTACCATATCTTTAATTAGAGCCTTGAAGTCCTCATCAGAAATTTTCTCTCCTTTTTTTGGTTCATCAATTTTAACGACTTCTTCTGTATATTCTATTCTATTTAGTGATGTAACAATTTTATCATTTTCTAATTGAACAATTATTCCTGGAAGGCCACCAAAACCATCAGGTCCATATGGTATATTTATACTCGGTGCATACCACGCTATAATGGGGATTTTTTTTACACCATTTCTACCCTCTTCAGTTATAGTAGTTAGAGCTTTGAAACACACTAAATCATTTATTACAAAATGCTCTTTTGTTAGTTCCCATTCAATTGCATCAAGCTTTTTCTGAACTTTATAGGTTTTACCAAAAATATCTTCAATGGTTGTAATTAAATTACCCTTTTTAGAAAAGTATACGTCATTCTTCCTAATTCCTAATATTGCGTTAACAATTTTACCGGTTGTTTCGTCATCATCATTGACCATTTTATCTACAAAAAAATATTTTGCTAAAGAATCATTAAAGCTTAGTTTATATTCTAAATTGCCTATTCTATCTGATGATTCTTTTACAGCTTTACCTAATTTTGTTTGCTTAATCTCTTTTGGGAGGTCAGTATTTGAAATTTTTGATTTACTGTAATATGCATGACCATTTTTTATTTGCCCAAAAGAACAATTAACAGCCGTTAATATTGATAGTATTAGAATTGTTTTTTTCATAATAATATATAAATAATGTTACTAAAAGAGGTTGCCAAAAAGCATTATATAACCTGCTATTAAGATCAATAAAGCTTTTAGACAACCCTTTTTAAAAATTAATTAAATTCGGCTAGTCCATCCCAGCCACCATTTTCCTCACAAGCATTATAGAAAGCGGCAAAAACATTATATTCCGCTAAATGACTTAAATGAAAAACTTTACCAAATATAGTTGCAATCTGGTCTGCTCCCTCCCAACATGACGGGTCAGGAACTTCTTCTAAATTCTCCGGTGCCATGCTAGTAAAGCTCAACATAAAAACTGTTGCGACCATAAGGCTAAAAACTTTTTTCTTCATAATTTAAGATTTTAAAATCCATTTCAATTTTAAATGGATTTGGTTAATAATACTGTTACTAACAAAGTCTAAAAATTACAAAGTCTACAAAGTCAAAATAAAAACCAGATCTGGTTATGGATTAATCCGTTTTTGTAATTGCCAATTTAAGCGACTTTGTAATAACCAAAATCAACAAATACATCGCTAATATAGAAAATTTTCTATACGTGAGAAATTTAATTCAAAAAAAATTACATTTGCATTATAATTTTCTATGAGTACTGAAACTAACATACCCTAACAAACGTAATGAGTAAGACCATTAATCGTATCATACAATTATTAGAAGCTCTAAATCTCAGTGCCAGGCAATTTGACATGTCTATTGGTACAGGTAACGGTTATACACTACGAATGCAAAAAAACAATGCTTCGGTAGGTAGTGATGTTATTGAGCGTATTATTAAGGAATATCCACAAGTTAATCTCGTGTGGTTGATTACGGGCAAGGGAGAGATGTTTGTCTCAGCTGAACCCAATACCCCCAAGATAAGGTCTAAAGAAGAGATAGAAGCTTACATCAACGACCGCATTAACCAAGAGCTCTCCGAAGAAAAAAAAGCACTTTTAGATGAGATTTTAAAAGAAATTGAGGGTTTAGAAAAGGATATTTAGCCAAAGCCTTTATTATTATACGGTTCCTTATTCCTACAAATATGGTAGATTAATTAACAGTAGTTTTACACTTCCTCTTATATATTATATCTCGGTGAAATTAAATTGTATTTTTATGCTATTCAATAGACTAATTGCAAAACTTCAACGTGTTTTAAAATTTATGTAAAATAAACATATTCAAGTATTTACTTCTTGATGAAGTTGCAAAAATCTACTTCAACCGATTTAATGCATTCTCATCGAAAATTTTGTTTGCTTCATAATTGAATAAGCTACATTTACTTAGCTATTAATTTATTCAATCTCAATCTTATGAAATTTAATATTTCCAAACAACCTATTGGAAGTTTTATGACATACATAAATACCAAATCTAAGACACTTAAAATTGTCTCTATTCTACTGACTTCATTATTTTTATTAGCTGCCTTCCCCTACTTTTCAGGATCTGGTTTGTCGTCTGCAAAAACCATAGCCCCTTATTCTAACGGTGTTTTTCCACAAGCCATCGACGATGATTTAGATGCTACTTACAGAGTTGCGTTTCCTAACCTTGAGTTTTTCTACCCAATAACGTTTAACCCTGTCCCCAATCAAAATAAAATAATAGTAGGACAGTTAGATGGCAAGATGTTTTGGTTTGATAATGATGAGGCTACAATGAACAAGAACCTCCTACTCGACTTATCCAATGAGGTTGGATTAGTATCAGATGGTGGTTTTTTGGGCTTGACCATTCATCCCGATTTTGGTGCCCCGATAGACGAAAAAAATTACATCTACATATATTACGCTACAAAAAATAGCAATGGGCAAGATCTTCCCGGCTTTGGGCAGTACACGGGGCAAGGTTGCTCTTACAGTGACAATGAATACCAAGGCAACTATTTGATCTTAGAACGATTTGAAATAGAAGATACAGCTACAATGAGCGTAGTTGCAAATTCAAGAACTATTTTATTGAAAAATAGAATGTACGGTACTACTCATTATGGTGGTGGTTTGGATTTTGGTGATGATGGTTTTCTGTACCTAACCACAGGAGATATGGCTTCTTGGAAAAGAGCACAGGATATTGAGAATAACTTGGCTGGTGGAGTTTTAAGGCTTGATGTAGATAAAGACCCAACAAAAAGTCACCCACCTGCAAGAATAAAACCCGATGATGCTGGTTTTCCTGGTGAAATTACAGGTTTAGAATATTGGATACCAAATGACAATCCGTTTTCGGATACAACACCGGGTTCAACAACAAACCTATATGGGCAACCCAATTTAACTACTGCTGATCCGAATGATGTATATACACAAGGCGACTTCTTCGAAGAATATTATAGCGTGGGACTTAGAAATCCATTTAGAATGACAAAGGATAGCCAAACAGGCACATTCTACATTGGAGATGTTGGCCTTAATAATCGTGAGGAAGTTAATGTTTTAGATGTCAATTCCAACTTTGGCTGGCCATTGTTTGAAGGAACCATTACAGGTCCTGGTTGCTATTCCGATTTGTTAAACGGAATGGACCATAAAGAACCCCTAGTTGACTTTGGTCACGATATTGTTAATTCTATAACAGGAGGTTTTGTATATCGAGGCACTGGCATACCAGAACTTTACGGAAAATACATTTGTGCTGACTATGGCGGTGGTGACGAGATTTTTTCTGTAGATATTAGCTCGGGTGATTACGAGCAAATTGGTACTTTTTTACCTGAAGATATTATTTCTTTTGGCCAAAATTATGATAAAGAGCTTTTTATCCTAAGATTAGGGTTTAGTACAAATATTTACAAACTTATTGATGACGATGTAGATTACGGACCCGCCCCTCAACTTCTTTCACAAACTGGAATTTTCTCCGACTTATCAACATTAGATATAATCGATGGCTATGTCCCTTACGAACTCTATGAATCGTTTTGGTCTGATGGTGCTTTAAAAAAACGATGGATAGCTGTGCCAAATAACGATGGCGTGCATAGTGGTGCAGCTGAACAGATAAACTATTCTGAATATGGGGATTGGGAATTCCCTGCTGGAACCGTTATCGTTAAGCATTTTGATTTACGGGTAGATGACAACGATCCATCTATTACAAAGAAAATTGAAACCCGAGTCTCTGTTGTAGATGAAAACGGGGAAATGTATTTCCTAACCTACAACTGGAATGAGAACGAAACTGATGCTGTACTGCAAGCTTCAAGTTTAGATGAGCCTGTAGATATTGCTACTACTGGCGGAGGTACAAGAACCCAAACTTGGCACTTCCCTTCTAATTCAGACTGTATAAATTGCCATAACCATGCAAATAAAGGTGGGCTTGGTTTAAAATCCAGATATCTAAATACAGATTATACCTATGACGAAACCGGCATAACGGCCAATCAATTAGTAACTCTGAGCCATTTGGGTATAATCAACGCATCTATAACTGATTCGGATACACCAAATATTTATACCAATAAATCGCTACAGGATTCTAATGCTTCTTTAGATGAAAAGGCAAGATCCTATTTAGATCTAAATTGTGCCTATTGCCATAGACGTGATAATAGCATAAGAACCAATTATGATTTAAGAGTGTATAATACATTAGAAGCTACAGAGTTATTAACAAGCGGAATCTTGACTCCTTTAGGTATTGACCCAAATGAAGAAATCGTTTTTCCTGGTGATGCATCAAAATCTATATTATTTCACAGAATGAATAGTGTCGATGTATCGGTAATGATGCCTCCTATCTCAAAAACAATTATAGATCAACCAGCTGTAGACCTTGTAGAGCAGTGGATCAATCAGCTCGACCCTATTAGTACAGATACAATTAACAATCCTAATCCATTAATTAATTTAGCACTCCTTCCCTCTGCTCAACTTAGTGGTTCTGTAGCCCAAGGTGATGGTCGAGGAACACCTCTAGATATTTTGTACGATCCTTTGGCAGGTAATTATAAAGTTATAACACAGTTTGGTGAATATGGTGAATCTTACGGAGTAAACTTAGGAACTGTAGATATTGACAATGGATTTTATTGGAGAACGGATTGGACAGAACCAAAATTTGTTAACTATATTACGTTTGGCGGTACTTATCCAAACCAACCACAGCCAAATACATTATGGCGCGTTAGTTATTTAAGAGAAGGCTCTTGGATAATTATTGAAGAAGGTACAGGTGGTTGGATAGATTCTGGTATTTATGAATGGGACGGCACCAACCAACCTCCAATATATGCAGAAGCTGTGAGGTTACAATTATACAGCGATGGGGTCAACGATTTAGTACACATTCATTTAAGAGGTCGTGGAGGTGAAACTACAAATAGTGGTACTGGAGATTTAAGTACAGAACCTAAAGCTTCACTCTTACAGTTTAAGCCATTTAGTAACCCTACAACTATAGATAACATTGTGGTCGGCCAACAGACAAGCTGTGACACTATGAATAATTATTACACCCAAGAATTGACTGTAAGCTATACCAATCCTCCTGCTACTGGGACTTTGGTTGTAAATGGCCAAACGTTTCCAATCACAACAAGTCCACAAACCATAACGCTTACTGGGTTAGATTCTGACAGTAACGATGTAGAAGTCATTGCAGAATTTACTGATGGATATAAAACACTTTACAGAAGCAACGGGGCATTGTTTTCTGCACCAGAAAACTGTAGTGATTTGCTAATTGGTATAGATGAGCATGTTGTAATTGATAATGATTACGAAGTACATTCTAATGCGAGTGTAGAAATCTTGGAAGGTGGAAGCCTAACCATAAATGGTAATTTAACTGTTAATGGCGAAGTTATACTCAATTCAATCTCTAATAAGTATTCCAGCCTTATAGTTAACGGAATCACTACAGGAAATATTAAATATAAGCGCCATGTCAATGCCTATAATGGTGTTACTGGAAATGATTTAATCGCCTCACCTGTTACGGGTGAGACATTCGGGGATTTTGCGACAAATAACCCAAACCTATTTGAAAACCCTGGCAATACATCTCAAAAATTATTCGGTCCCTTTAATGAGCCCGCAAGTAGCTACGAGATTTATGATACCACTAATAATAATGGCTCTGTAATAAATTCTGGAATAGGTTATCGTGTCGCAAGAGACAGTTCTGAGGACGGTACTTATGGTACTACTCTAACCTTTACCGGGGAAATTGAGACTGGTAGTGTCAATGTAGCTTTGACAACACTTGGTACTTCTTTTAACGGTTGGAATTTAATAGGAAACCCATACACCTCATACATAGATTTTGATCTGTTTTTTAATCTCAATAAGGATGAATTAGATATCGCTACATATCAATCCATTTATGGTTATGATGGCGATGCTTCAAATGGTTGGACTATTTGGAACCAAGCTAAAATAGATGATGAAAATGAAATTGAACTCATTGCACCTGGCCAGGCATTTTTTGTAAAAAGTAAAACGGGTGGTGGTTCAATAACTTTTACACCTAACATGAGAGTTTCAGGAAATAGCGATGATTTTATTCAAGGTAGATCATCATCGTCTCCTCATCATGGGTACTTAAAATTATTGGCTAATTCTGGCACCTCTGATTACAGTACGGATTTTTATTTTAATGATAATGCTACTCAAGGGTTGGATTCTGGTTACGATGCATCACTATTCAATGGAAATACCCCAGAATTTTCAATATATTCAAACTTAGTGGATAATAGCTCCAATACTGCTTTTGCCATCCAAAGTTTAGATAGTAATGCCATCAATGATGTTACTATTCCTCTTGGATTACATGCATTGCAGGGTCAAAATGTAACTATTAGTATTTCTGAAACGGACATACCGTCTTCTATAAACGTCTATCTAGAAGATAATTTAAACAATACTTATACCTTGTTAAATACAAATACATATAACTTTACCGCAATGAGTGATTTAACAGGTACAGGTCGTTTTTATCTAAGGTTTCAGAATCAATCGCTCAGTACACCAGCTTCTGCCCTAGAAGACTTGAGTATTTTTAGTCTTGAAAAAGAAAAAGCTATAGTTATTCTAGGACAGTTGCAAGGCAAAACCAATTTTAAGCTCTATGACATTAATGGTCGTGCTTTGATAGCAAATAAACTAGACTTATACAGCACAAGACAAGTGATAAATGTAGGCCATTTAAGTGCTGGCATATATATTGTTGAACTGGTAACCAATGGAAATAAAAAACGTGTTCAAAAACTTATTATAAAATAGTAACACATACTTTATTGAAGCGTATACTCTATATAGATTATACGCTTTTTTTATTTTTACATACTATTGAACACAAAAATGTCTGACAATTTAGATAGCGTAAAGCATAGTTACTACAAAATATACAAACCCTATGGTTATCTAAGTCAATTTGTGAATAACCAAAACAAACGGAGAAATAAAAAACTTTTAAATGAATTTTATAATTTTCCAGAGGGAATTATGGCAGTCGGCAGACTAGACGAAAGGTCTGAGGGATTATTGCTATTGACCACCAATGGTAAGTTTAGCAGCCATATAACGAGTTCTAAAATTGAAAAGGAATATCATCTTATGGTTGATGGCGTGATTAACAAATCTGATATAGAGGTATTAAAAAATGGCATAGAAATCTCCGTTAATGGAAAGCCATATACCACAAAAAAATGTAGCGCCCATATCTTGGATGACACTTCACATATAATTGATCGCTTTGTACGAGATGATAAACATGGTCCAACATCTTGGCTAAGTATCACTTTAACCGAAGGCAAGTTTAGACAAATAAGGAAAATGACTGCTAAGGTTGGATTTCCTACCTTAAGACTGGTAAGAGTTCGTATAGGCAATTACAAGTTAGAAGCCATGAACCCAGGCGATATTTTACCTCTTAGTTATTAGAGGCTTGGTCGTTTGTATTTTCTTCTACGGCAGATTTTTCTTTTATCACTACCTTTTCATTATTAAAAACAATAATGGCCTTTACACCTGTAAGTAGGTTCCATTCTTTGGAAGAAATAAGTGCCCCTTTATCATCGTAGACTAAAAATTCAGCTGTATTAGGACCAGAGTCCCCTTGATTGAGAGCCTCAATCTCAACTGTATTTTTACCTTGCGCTAAATTGACCTCGACACGTCTGTAACTATTAGTGAGGTATAAATTTTGTTTAACCACAACATCATTAACATAAATTCGCACACGGTCACCATCGACATACTCATGATCGCGACATATAATATTTACAAATTTAGTATCGACATTGTGCTCACCCAAAAACTGATCGGACATAGTTCTTATAATACCTCCCTTTTCAAGTTCTTTATTCCAACGTTTTTCAAAGATTTCCCCTGGGCTTTTTAACCCGTCCTTATCCGTCATGGAAAACGGTTTTTCAGAATCTCTGATTACAAACTTTTTCTTTTCGTCTTTTTTAGATTCCCCACTATTCTTTGTTTCGTCTTTTTCGAGTTTGGGAGCAACTTTAACCTTTGCTGGCATGGAGTCCTTCTTAACTTTAGACGGCTCAGCAGGAATTCGGATAGATTTATTCTCTTTATCTTTTACCTCTTTTTCTTGAGAAAAAACAAGGGTACAACATAACATACAGAATAAGAGTAATATGTGCCTAAAAGCTTTCACTTGTATTTGAGATGCGTTTTTGTTTCTAATCTTGTGGTACAAAAACCATACCTACTTCAAAATAAACGTATAAAATTGTAATACCTTACAAAAAAACGTTAAAACTTACCGTTAAAACTAATGCGCAATTTACGGTTGTACTCTTCAAATAACCAGTCTTTGTAATTTTGGGTACTGTTCATAATACAATAGCAATACTGCTTTATACGATAGGCGATTTCATCTTGGAGCAGTTTTGTTAAATCTCTTGCATCGTAAACATCTTCACTGTTTTCAATACAAATTTTAGAGTGTTGTGCAATGGAACGCTCTATAACAGTAAATGATTTTTTACCAGAACCTACTACATCTTTATATTGCGCTTTAACATCAAAATCCAGAGTCTCCGAATTCTTAAATTTTTCCTTTAAAGTATCTGGCATGACGTAAACAAAATCACGCTCAAGGGATTCATCATCAACTATGTTCTCCAAATAAAGATCCGGGTACTTAAAGATATGTTGCCAATCTACTGGCTGGTTCCATGGCCCGAAGCGTGCTACATTATTTCCTAAATCAATAACCTGAAATATTGACCTATTCTTATAAATACGACTGCCACGGCCTATCATTTGAAAATATAAAGTCAGAGATCGCGTCGCTCTATTCAAAATAATAGATTCCACAGAAGGCTCATCAAAACCTGTGGTTAGAATACTCACAGAAGTTAGTACTGCATCTGGTGTGGTCTTAAACCACTGCAGAATATCTTTTCGTTCTTGTTTACTCGCAGTATTATCTAAATGTCGTACGTTATAACCTGCTTTCTTAAACGTATAATATACCTCTTTGGACGTATATATACCGTTATTAAATATCAAGGTTTTCTTCCCTTTTGCCAATTCCTCATATGCAGATAGTAATTTGGTCTGCATTAGACTATTGGTATACAAAGCCTCGGAAGACTTTACGGTGTAGTCTCCATTGATACCAATTTTTAAAGTGGTTAGCCCTACATCGTAATGATACACATCTGCGTTGGCTAAAAATCCATTTTTAATCAAGGTAGAAATATCATCACCAACAATCAACTTATCATAGTTGTCTTTCATTGGTAACTTAATATTACTACTTAGAGGTGTAGCAGTAACACCGAGAATAAAACAATGTTCAAAAAATTTAAAGAGTTTTCTAAAAGAATTGTAGTGCGCTTCGTCAATAATGACCAAGCCCACATTTTTAAGCTCAAAATCTTTATCAGACAATCGGTTGTTCAACGTCTCCACCATAGCAACAAAACACTCATATTCGTCTTGGTCCGGTAAAGTTTTTACCTTGCTATTAATGACTTTATTTTTAACCTTAAACCCAGAAAGTACGCTAGAGGTTTGCTTGCAAAGTTCAATTCTGTGCGTAAGGATCACTACTTTTTTTCTGTGCTTCTCTATGTAACGCCTTACTATTTCCGAAAATATAACCGTCTTACCTCCTCCTGTGGGCAATTGATACAACAAATTAAAATCATCAGACTCATCTTGCATCACATCAAAAATACGATTGAGATCCTTAATCTGATAATCGTAGAGCCTTTTCTCAGTTACATTTTCCTTAAGTGTGCCTGTTGACATATTATTGTTTCCTCGAAGGTTAATTTTGCAAAAATAGCATATTGTAAGTGTTTTTGGAATGAATTGTTAATAACCTTTAACAAGATTGGTACTGTTATTGTGCTTAAGAAAATATTAACATTTTAAAAATTTATATTATGAAATCTATTCGAAGATATTCTGCGACGGTCAACGCAGGATCCATGGCAGACATTGCCTTTCTATTACTCATTTTCTTTTTGGTAACTACGACCATTTCTGCCGACAAAGGCATTTTGAGGCAATTACCCAGCGATTGCACTAATATCAATGAATGTATTAAGGACATTAAGGAAAGAAATTTGCTAAGGATTAGTTTAAACAGTAATCAGGAAATTTTTATTGAAGATGAAGTTGTTGAGCTTGAAGATATTCAGCAAATCGTAAAGGCATTTGTAGATAATAATGGCCTATCGGATTGTGACTACTGTAATGGTAATAAATCATCTGAATCTTCAGAACATCCAAGTGAAGCTGTTATTTCTTTGCATCATGATGCGTTAACAAAGTACCATTTGTTTATTTCGGTACAAGATGAGATTACCAAAGCATTTTACGATTTAAGGACACGTTACATAAAAGAAAAATTCAATAAAGCACCAGCACAAATCACTGATGCAGAATTTACAATTGTAAAAGAAGCATATCCTTTTATAGTTTCTGAAGTTATGTTAAAAAGCGATTAAAGAATAGTATCTTTTATTGGAATACAGTATTCAATCTGTACCTTTCTTTTGCCCCATTTCTTTGCCTTTTTAATATCAATGCCCATATAAATATCTATTCGCTTTCGCCAGCGTTTATTCATCTTATCCTTTACCGTAAACAAACTATCAAAACCTTCTATCTTAACCTTAGTATTATGTACTAGACCAGAATCCAATAAATCTCTTGATACAGCAATATATCTGAGTCCTGGTTTTAGGCTATCTCCAAAAGCCGTAATATTTGGATCGGCACTGGTCTGGTATGCCAACGAATTGTAAGCTGTCGCAGTGACCTGAAAAGTTTTTGAAACGCAATTATCCTCTACTTTAGATTTACAATTAAAAGTAAATACTGTAACAAGTAACAACATATAGATTCTTACTCTCACAACCCATTGTGCTTTTTGATAAAATTCGTCAATTCGAGTGAATTTTACGATTAAAATGAGTGGAATTTGTATCGAGAAAAAGAATTTTGAATTAAAAATTGGTTTTCGATACGATTTTTCGTTCCTCAAAATCACTCAAACTGATACTTTACTTTAAAATGAACTGAAAATGCACAATGGCTTTTCACAGATTAAAGATACGTTAAATAGTTAAAAACTGTTAAATAACTACTATGTTATACAAAGTACTGTAACATTTTAATCCATTCATCGTCTATTAAGTATAAATCAATTAAAAAACAAAAAATCATGAGAACTTTAAACAACAATCAATTATCAAGTACATCAACAGAAACAAAAAGTTTTACTTGGAACAGTAAAAGACGTTACAGATAATAACGTAATTCATCAATCTATGCTGAACTAAATTCGGCATATCAATCAAAAACCGAATACTTATGAGAACTTTATCTAAAATCGTCAATACATCTAATAGTTTAGATGATGACTTAGAAACTATTAAACTCAGCTAAGATTGTGAAGTTGTGTTAAATCAAAAAGCCCATTTTTAAAAATGGGCTTTTTGATTTATATAAGTAAAAACTTATTTTTTAACTACTTTTCTTGTAAGTGATTGAGATGCAGTAGATAACTTAACAAAATAAATACCGCTCTCTAGTTGTGACATATCAACAGCACTGGTGTTATTTGGCATTAAACTGCCTTTTCTTACCAATTGACCTAATGTATTAAACATTTGAAAATCTACATTTTCATTAATATTATTTAATACTATACTTAATTTATCAGTTACTGGATTAGGATATAACTCAACTAAATCATCTAAGCCAAACTCTTCGATACTTAATGGATCTTGTACATTAAATGTTACAGATTCGCTGCCACCAAACTGTCCGCCACTAATAATGATATTACCATCTTCATCTTGTAAATTATAATTTCCATTTCCAAAGATTCCGCAACAAATACCATCACCCTCAGAATCCAAAATCGTAAATGTATAGCATTCATCAAAACTAGGAATAGCAATAGTCTCTTGGTAGGACTGCGCATCGTTGTAAGGAAATAATGGTCCAGAATCAACAACAGTACCAGATTGGTTAGTTAATGTCCATGACGTCTCATCCCCAAAATTATCGGTTAAGAGATTAAAAATAACCGATGCTGTGGAATAAGAAGGCGGTACATTAAAGTCAAAAACAGACGTATCATTTTGTGTATTTTCATCTGTTGTACCATTAGGGTTAGATACACTAATTGTAAATGTGTGTCCGCCTGGGCTGATATTGCTGTAAATTGGCATATCTACAACAACACTAGCACCACTAGCCAGATTACCTGTCCAATTAATAATTGTACTTGTACCAAAATCCAAGTTATAATTTATAGTGGCAGAAGTTAGGGCTAAATCACCTGCATTTACTAAAGTTACTTGAGGTGTAAAATCTTCATTGCATAATGTGGTATTATTACCAGAACCAGCGTTCACAGTTGCATCGATATCAAAAGTTTCCACAGGTGGGAATTGGCCCAATACCGTCACACCAGAATTTGAAGGGTCCAACCATTCTCTTAATCTTGTAGACGTAGAACTACCAAAATCCCAAGCCACTCCAAAACGGCCATAAAAATCGACACCACCATTATTGTTAGTTCCTGAACATGCTGCAGATCCACCAGATAACATACCTATTAGGTGACCGTTTTCATTAAATAAACCAGAACCAGATGAAGCGGGTTCGGTAACCCCTAACTCCCATTGATCGATAAACCACATTTGGGTATTATTGTTCCCATTAAAAGGTACTACTGTTCTGTAAGCGCCATCATCTTCTCTACATACTTTTTGTATATCTCCTCTAGGATGATGGATTCCAAAGTTTATAACCGGTACATCTGTAGTTGATCTGTTCCATCCTGCCCAAACTACATCGGGATTATTATTGAAAAATGTAACATCATTAATTTCTACCAATTCCATATCCGATTGAGAACTCGCTGCTCTCAAGGTCGCACCACTTACGGTTTGGTTAAATGTACCGTTGGTGCTATTTGCATTTGTGCCACATGATGGATTAGGGCTTCTCCAATTAAATCGAAATGCCCATCCGGCTTCACCTCCACCACAGTGGTTTGCAGTTAAAAAATAAGGTGTACCATCATTACTGGTATTATTAACTAAAGTACCAGAACAAAATCCGCCGCCGCTCACAAGCATACCTACAGATTTTTTAACCTCTTCCTTTCGTGTATTTATATCAAAAGGATCTGATGCAGGAGTTATATCGCAATCCACATCATGATTACAAGCCCCAGAATCATTTAAGGCTTTTTGATACGTTTCTGCAGTTCGGTATCCGTGTACTACAGACCCAACAGTAATTTTAGCTTTACCAGTGACACCAGCAGGTTGGTAATATTCGATCCAAGCTGTATTTCCTTGTACCAACCAAGTCCCTAGAACTTCTTCCGGATTATTGTTATGGTGTGTAAATGGTCGTAGCAAATCTGTTTTGTCATTATTGTAAACATAGAGTTTTGCGCCTTCTGGTATCTTAAATACATCGAACATAAAGTTTAATGTGTGCGCATTTTTTGAAGTATAGGACATTCTCCAGATTCTGTCGCCGTTTTCTAGAGTGGTCCATTTACCTACATCGTTAAAATCATGGTCTACATAAATATCGTGACCAAACCTCCAAGGCTTCGATTTATTTTGGTCATTGATCTTATCTTCGTCTTGTAGCTTTTTAAGATCAAAACTTGGCAGCTTAAATGGTTTTACGCTTTCTAAGTTGTCTATTTTCCAACTTGGTGGTTTTACATTTTCGGGTATTGTTTGACCAAAAACTGCAAAGGTCAAAAGTAAAAAAGTAGATTGTAAAATTCTTTTCATGGTTTTTTAAAGGTTACGTAATTAAAAAGTATGGTAAATTACAATCTTTACTTCATTATTTATAATAAAATGAATTTTGCCGTATAATAATCGGTGAAATTCATTTAATGCCGACTAAATACACTAAAACGATTGAATTTCAATTCTATTTTTATTTAATCTTAGTTAAGTGCTGATTGTTTCAATAAAAAAAAGCCAGTTTTATACTGGCTTTGCAATGTATGGATTATGACAATTAGGAGATTTTAATTTGCTTCAAAGGTTTCTTTTTTGCTTCATCACGTTTTGGCAATAAAACTTTTAACAAACCATCTTCATATTTGGCTTTAATCTTATCAGTTTCTACAGTTTCTGGCAATGAAAATGTACGTTTAAAAGACGAATAACCAAACTCGCGTCTTGTGTAGTTATCGTCAGTATCCTCATGCTCTGTGCTTCGCTCAGCAGAAATTGATAACATTTGATTATCTAAACTGATATCGAAATCAGATTTTTTTAAACCTGGCACTGCCATTTCTACAATATACTCTTCAGCGTTGTCCAATACATTAACTGCCGGTAAAGTGATACCGGTATTAAAATTTGAAACGAATTCGTTACCAAAGCTTTTGTTGATAATATCATCCATCCAAGATGATAAACTCGGTAGTGATCTAAAACCTAAATTAGAATTTTTTTCACTACCATTTTTTACAGTCGGAATTAAATTACTCATAAGTTTTAAAATTTAAATTAAACATTAATTTACTTATGAAAATGCAAAATAAATGCCAATTGAAAATAACTGAAAAATCTTCAGAAACACTGACATTTTTTCAGCTAAACGACTTACTTTTAGGTAAGTACGTGCTAATAGTTGAGTAATTCCCTTAAAGCGTCTTCAAACTTTCCTTTAGCTAAATACTGATCTTCTAACTGTCCAATAAACGGAATAGGTGTTTCCATACTCGCTACACGTTTTACCGGCGCATCCAAATATTCAAAACAATCTTCCATAAGCATAGCAGAAATATCACTTGCTATGCCACCAAATAAAGAATCTTCTTGTAAAATGATAGCTTTACCTGTTTTCTTAACTGAATTATAAATAGCATCCTTATCCAAAGGTTGTAGAGTACGCAAATCTATTAAGTCAGCAGATATGTCTGCATTATTCTCTATGGTCTCTAAGGCCCAGTGAACTCCGGCCCCATAGGTAATAATTGTTACCTCTTCACCTTCTTTTAAAAGTGCAGCTTTACCAAAAGGTAAGGTGTAATAATCTGTTGGTACCTCTTGCCTAATGCTTCTGTATAAAGCTTTATGCTCGAAGAACAATACAGGATTAGGGTCATTGACAGCAGTTGCCAGTAAACCTTTAGCATCATAAGGGAATGCTGGGTATACTACTTTTAAGCCTGGTGTTTTGGTAAACCAAGCTTCATTGGTTTGTGAATGAAAAGGACCAGCTGCAACACCTGCCCCACATGGCATTCTCACCACCACATCCGCATGTTGTTCCCAACGGTAATAAGACTTAGCTAAGTAATTGACTATGGGGTTAAAACCAGAGCTTACAAAATCTGCAAATTGCATTTCCACAACAGCTTTCATGCCTGCTATAGACAAGCCCATACCAGCTTCAACAATTGCAGATTCACAAATTGGTGTGTTACGTACTCTGTCTCTGCCAAATTGTTCTACAAAACCTTCTGTAATTTTAAAAACACCACCATATTCAGCAATATCCTGTCCCATAATTACCAAGTCTTTGTGTCTTTTCATAGACTGGTTTAATCCTTCAGAAATGGCGTCAATCAATCGTAGTTCTTTTGTTTCTGAGCTTGGATGTATTTCTTGATAGTTAAATGGTTTGTAAACATCATTTAATTCCGTAGTCGGATTAGGTGTGATATCATCTTCAGCATAAGCGGATTCCAGAGATGAGTCAATTTCTGCCTTGATTTCTGCAACATATTTTTCATCAACCTCAGCAGATAATATCTTTTTACTGAACAGATAACTTCTAAAGTTTTCGATTGGGTCTTTGGCTTCCCATTCTTCCATTAAAGCTTTAGGAACATATTTAGTACCACTAGCTTCTTCGTGCCCACGACGCCTAAAGGTTTTAAACTCAATTAAAATTGGTCTAGGTCGCTTTCTCACGCTTTCTACTAATTTTTTAACTTTAGAATAAGTCTCTATAATATCGTTGCCATCTAAAATAAAAGATTCCATACCATAGCCTTTTCCTCTATCTGCCAAATGCTTGCAATTATACTGCTCGCTTGTTGGCGTGGATAGACCGTATCCATTATTCTCAATACAGAAAATTACTGGCAATTGCCATACAGAGGCAACATTTAAGGCCTCATGAAAATCGCCCTCACTCGTTCCCCCTTCACCAGTAAACACAGCAGTCACCTGTCCATTTTTCTTCAACAAATTAGCTAAAGCAATACCATCTGCTACGCCAAGCTGTGGGCCCAAATGTGAAATCATACCTACAATATTATACTCTTGTGTACCAAAGTGAAATGAACGATCTCTGCCCTTAGTAAAACCGCTAGCTTTTCCTTGCCATTGACAAAACAAACGATGTAAAGGAATTTCTCGTGTAGTAAAAACCCCTAAATTTCTATGCATCGGCAGAATGTACTCGCTAGGTTTTAGTGCCATGGTAACACCAACAGAAATTGCTTCTTGGCCAATACCAGAAAACCATTTGGATATTTTCCCCTGGCGTAATAAAATGAGCATCTTCTCTTCAATGAGTCGAGGCTTCAGCATGTTATAGTACAACTTTAAAAGTGTCTTATCGTTAAGATCTTTCTTATCGTAATTTATATTGCTTTTGGTTATGGTAGGCATAAGTTCTTATTAAGTAATGCTTCAAATGTAAATAAAAATGTATCAAAATTGTAGTGTTTGCGGTCAAGTTATCAAAAATTACTATCCAATTTTTTAACACTATTTTCGTTACTTTTGTATATTGACTAAAATTTAAACGAAAATACCAATGGATAGAATACCTAGTGTAGATTTAAAGGATTTCCTTTCAGATGACCCAAATAGAAAACAAAAATTCATCAATGAGATAGGCAAAGCTTACCAAGATATTGGTTTTGTTGCATTAAAAGGGCATTTTTTAGATGACGAATTGGTAGATAAATTATATGATGAGGTTAAGAATTTTTTCAATTTACCTTTAGAGATTAAAGAAAGTTATGAAATTCCTGGCATAGGTGGTCAGCGTGGTTATGTATCTTTTGGAAAAGAAAGTGCTAAAGGTAAAAAAGAAGGGGATTTAAAAGAGTTTTGGCATTTTGGACAATACGTAGAAGATGATGAAGAACGCAGAAAAGAATATCCAGAAAATGTTGAAGTTAATGAACTTCCCGAATTTAATAAGGTGGGGAAGCAAACCTACCAGATGTTAGAAAAAACAGCTAAATATGTTTTACGGGCTCTAGCACTTCATTTAGATTTAGAAGAAACCTATTTTGATAATTATATCCATAATGGAAATTCAATTTTAAGACCTATCCATTATCCACCTATTACCCAAGAACCTAAAAATGCTGTTAGAGCAGCTGCACATGGTGATATTAATTTAATTACACTCTTAATGGGAGCTCAAGGTCGTGGCTTGCAAGTACAGCGGCACGATGGTGAATGGCTAGATGCTATTGCAGAACCAGACGAACTTATGATTAACGTTGGTGATATGCTATCGCGACATACCAATAACAAATTAAAATCTACAATACACCGTGTTGTAAATCCGCCTCGTGAGCTTTGGGGAACATCGCGCTACTCTATTCCGTTTTTTATGCATCCAATAAGCGAAATGAAATTAGATGTTTTGGAGAGTTGTATAGATAAGGATAATCCAAAGCAGTTTGAAGACATCACAGCGGGAGAATTTTTAAATCAACGTCTTATTGAACTGGGACTTATTAAGAAGTAGTTAGCCTCGGTCCCAGATTTCATCCTTTTTAATGACAAACTGCGATTGCGAACTGCAACTGAAAACTAAAAACAATGGATTTACAAGACCAGTTAAAGAATTTATTTCCAGACCATGTATCAGATGAATCTACAAATGATTCACAAAAAGTTGAAAATGGTATTTGGATTCAAGATGAACCTATTATTTGCAAATACGAAAAACGAAAAGGAAAGCCCATAACCATTCTCGAAGGTTACAACGGTGCAATAGAAGACTTTAAAAAACTAGCTAAAGAATTAAAGACCAAACTCAGTGTTGGAGGAAGTTTTAAAGACGATAAGATTATTATTCAAGGGGATTATCGTGATAAAATTATGGAAATACTAAAAGAAAAAGGATTCAATGTGAAACGTGTTGGTGGTTAATTTATGACAAAACAAATTCTTCATATTACCAATGGCAATGCTTTAACCGATTATTTAAGAGAATTAGATTTTACGGAAGATATATTGACTTGGCAAGAAATGCTTTGTGAAGGGCCAACGATTCCTGCCATAGCATCAGACAATTTTTTTGAAGTACGGCGCCAGTTTCTCAAAGAATATTATAATATTGAAGTTAACAGCGAAGAACTTAAAAATGAATTATCAAAACTAGATGAAGCTGAAAAATATTCAGAAATTCACCTTTGGTTTGAGTACGATTTGTTTTGCCACATCAATCTTATAGGTGTCATCAATCTTTTACATCAGAAAAATATTAGTAAACCACTTTATTTAATCTGTAGTGGCCGTGTTGAAGGAGAGAAAAACTTAAAAGGACTCTGTGAATTGTCTCCAGAACAACTTATGGAACATTACCATGAAAGAACTTTGTTAACTAAGGACGATAAGGAATTGGCTATAACGCTTTGGAGAACATATTGCGGTAAAGATCACAATATTCTTAAGCCTTACATTGTTACTGAGTCTAACTTTAAGTACATGAGCAACTGTCTTAAAGCACACCTAAAACGCTTTCCGCATCAAAAAAGTGGACTTAGTGTATTGGAAGATAATATTTTAAGATTGGTTAGAGATCATCAAATAAAATCCATACACCATCTTTTAGGTTACAGTCTCAATTATCAAGGATATTATGGTTTTGGCGATACGCAATTGCGACGAATCATTGATAAATTATCCATATTCTTAGATGAAACCGAAACAGGTATTAAGCTCAACAGAAAAGGTCATGAAGCGCTTTTAAGGCAAAATAATTTTGCTTCAGAAATAAAAAATAATATGGTCTATGGAGGTGTTGACCGCTTAGGTTTTCAATTTAGCGTAGATCAAAATAAACTTGTAAAGACCATATTGCATGTCAATTAAAAATTCAGAATTAATATTAAATCCAGATGGTAGTGTTTATCATTTAAATTTAAAACCAGAGGACATTTCTGATACCATAATTTTCGTAGGAGATCAAGACCGTGTAGAGAAAATAACGAAGCATTTTGACAGCGTAGAGTTTAGTACTCAAAAGCGTGAATTTAAAACCCAAACCGGCTATTACAAAGACCGAAGGATTACAGTGCTTTCTACAGGAATTGGACCAGATAATATTGATATTGTTCTTAATGAACTCGATGCACTTGTTAATATTGATTTAAAAACGCGTCGACCGAAAACAGAGCTAACCAGCCTTAATATTATTAGAATAGGAACCTCTGGATCCTTACAAGCAGACATTCCTGTAGATGCTTTTTTAGTAAGCACACATGGGCTTGATGTAAATGGCATGTTGCATTTTTATCAGATTGATGGTATAAGTAACCCAGAGATTGAAGATGAGTTTATTAAACATACGCGTTGGGATGAGAATAAAGCACGACCAATAATCATCAACAACAGTAAGTACTTAGAAAAGTATTTTGAAAGCGATAAGATATTTAAAGGTATGACGGGAACAGCTGGTGGGTTTTATGGGCCACAAGGTCGAGTATTGCGACTTCCTCTCCACGATGCTGGTTTAAACGCTAAGCTAGATTCTTTTAGTTATAAGGGTTTTAGAATTACAAATTTTGAAATGGAAACCTCTGTTATTTATGGCCTTTCAAAATTACTGGGTCATGAAGCTTTATCTCTAAATGCCATTATTGCCAATAGAGCTACAGGCGATTTTAGTAAAGACCCAAAGAAAACAGTAGAGAAACTTATAGTATATGCTTTAGAACGTATCGTTAATATTTAGAATATCAATGCTGAAACAAGTTCAGCAATAGCAAATTCAGCATAAATGAAAAAAGTAAATATAGGAGGTGTACCGGAGCATTTCAATTTGGCTTGGTATTTAACCCTTAAAAATGGTGAATATAAAGCCGAAGATATAAATCTACGTTGGCACGACTACTATGGTGGTACCGGAGAAATGTGTAAAGGTTTACGTTCTGGAGACATCGATATGGCCGTAATTCTTACAGAAGGTATCGTTAAGGATATAATAGCTGGTAACCCCTCAAAAATAGTCCAAACTTTTGTCGAAACTCCTTTAATATGGGGAATCCATGTTGCTAAAGATTCAAAATTTAAAACTATTGAAGACATTAAAGGCACTAGAGCAGCGATAAGTCGTTACGGCTCTGGCTCGCATTTAATGGCGTACATCAATGCAAAAAATCATGATTGGAATTTAGAAAAAGATCTCAACTTTGAGGTTATTAAAAATCTTGATGGTGCCGTAAAAGGTCTTACAAATGGTGATGCAGACTATTTTATGTGGGAGAAATTCACTACAAAACCTTTAGTTGATGATGGTACCTTTAGAAGAATAGATAATTGCCCTTCCCCATGGCCTTGCTTTGTTATTGCTGTACGCGAAGAGTTCATTGAGAACAATAAAAATGATTTAATAACTATTCTAGAAATTATCAACCAAACAACGACAGAATTTAAATCCATACCAAGTATTGACAGAACAATTGCAAATCGTTACGAACAAGAATTAGAAGATGTACAGGAGTGGCTTTCACTCACAGAATGGTCCCAAGATATAATTGATAAAAAGACGATTGAAAATGTGCAAAAACAACTTTTTGACTTAAATATCATTCCAAAAAAAATTAGTTATAAAGATTTAACTCACATCCTTTAGTTAAAGAATTGATTGGTAAAACAGTCATTAATTAACATTTTAAATGTGGTTTTTTTATTTTTTTTCAGAATACAAAAAACGTCAAAGTATCAGTAAATATCGATAAAGCGTGTTAATTTTTCTTAAAACATTCAAAGTCAAATCTTACAGTTTATGTTTATAACTTTCACTATTTCAAATTTTTAGTTACATTTGTTTTACCAACTCTTAGCTATTAACAACACTATTAAGAACAAATTTATGATTATAACCATTACCTTGATTTTGTCTTTTTTGGTCTGTGTTAACTTTTTATTGTTAATTTTTAGTTGCAATAAAACCCCTAAAAAAGCTGAGAATAAAAAACCAACTGTGATACGCAATCAAAAACCTACGACAACTACTTTAGCTGCCACTCGATTACGGACACGCCAACTTGCTGCAACAGGGAGTTAGTTTTACTAAAATGTTTATTGCCAAACCAGTAACCTCTATTTGCACTCAACGGAGATGGATGGCCTGTTTCTAAAATAGAATGAATGGCCGTGTTTATAAGTTTCTTTTTCTTTTTGGCAAATCCGCCCCAAAGTAAAAACACTACGTCTTGTTTTTTTTGACTAATAATTTGAATGACAGCATCGGTAAATTGCTCCCAGCCCTTGTTTTGGTGGCTGCCAGCTTGATGGGCTCTCACAGTTAATGTAGCATTTAATAACAGTACACCTTGATCTGCCCATGGTATTAGATTTCCACTTTTGGGATAAGGAAAACCTAAGTCTTGCTCAAGCTCTTTAAAAATATTAATAAGTGAAGGTGGATGAGCTATACCATCATTAACAGAAAAGCATAATCCATTTGCCTGACCCATACCATGATATGGATCTTGACCTATAATGACGACTTTAACATCATCAAAAGAACAATGATTAAAAGCATTAAATATATCAGATCCTTTTGGAAAGCACTTATGTGTTCTGTATTCCATTTTTACAAATTCAACCAAATCCTTAAAATAAGGTTTGTCGAATTCAGCTTGAAGGTAAGGTTTCCAACTCTGGTGTATGTCTACATTCATACTATAGATTTTACATCAAAAATAAGGATTTATTGTCGTTGGTCATATCATATTATTTAACCTAAATTTGCAACTTTAGAAGTTATAACATTCCATGATACGAATTCATGAAAAAACCTTAAAAGACTTAGAGTTTTATACGGTTTTAGAACAAATTAGCGAGTATACTATTACAGCTTTAGGAAAAGAGGCCTCCTTAGCCATACGCCCTATTGAAGTTGAAGCTCAGCTTATTCGAGAATTGGATTATGTCAATGAATACCGTTCTTCATTTGACAATGAAAATAGAATACCTAATCATGGTTTTGAACCTATCTCTAAAGAACTCCAACTTTTAAATATTGAAAACACATATTTAGAAATTCCCAGCCTTCAGAAATTGGTAAGTATTTCGCTTACGGCCAACAGTATTGTTAAGTTCTTAGAAAAGTTTAAAGACTACTACCCAAAACTGCAACAATACGGTCAGTATATAGAAATAACTACAGCCATAATCGAACAAATAGACAACGTTGTGGATCGTTTTGGTGATATAAAAGATAACGCTTCTCCGCAACTAGAGGAATTGAGACGTGAAATAAACAAGCTAAAAGGAAAAATAAACAGTAGTTTTTCTTCGGCCTTAAATAAATATCATGGTCTAGATTATTTAGATGACATTAGAGAATCTGTGGTAGACAACAGACGCGTACTAGCAGTTAAAGCCATGTACCGTCGTAAAGTTAAAGGTGCTATAATGGGCGGTAGCAAAACTGGCAGTATTGTTTATATTGAGCCAGAAACTACACTACAACACACCAGAGAACTCAATAACTTAGAGTACGAAGAAAAAGAAGAAGTTATTAAAATCCTTAAAGAGCTTACGGATTTTGTTCGTTTGTTCTTACCGCTTTTAAATGACTACCAAACATTTCTTACCAAGATTGATGTCATTGCTGCTAAGGCAAAATATGCTCGCAGTATGGAAGCCATTCTACCAGAAATATCCAACGAGCGACACATTTTTATAAAAGATGCATATCACCCACTGCTTTATTTAACCAATAAAGAAAAAGGAGAAAAAACGTTTCCGCAAACTATTGGACTAAATGAAGAGAACCGAATCATCGTAATTTCGGGACCAAATGCAGGTGGAAAAAGTATTACCCTAAAAACTGTTGGCTTATTACAGGTAATGTTACAAAGTGCTATGTTGATTCCTGTACATGAGCGTAGTAAAGTTTGTTTATTTGAAAGGGTTTTGAGTGACATTGGCGACAATCAGTCTATAGAAAATCATTTAAGTACGTATAGCTATCGCTTAAAACAAATGAACTATTTCTTAAAAAAGTGCAACTCTAAAACCTTATTCTTAATTGATGAATTTGGAACCGGTAGTGATCCTGAGCTTGGTGGTGCATTGGCTGAAACTTTTCTTGAAGTTTTCTACGATAGAAAAGCCTTCGGAATTATTACAACCCACTACTCCAACCTAAAACTATTGGCCAACGAGTTACCACACATGCAAAACGCAAATATGTTGTTTAACGAGCGAAGTTTGGAACCCATGTACAAATTGGTTACGGGGCAAGCAGGCAGTTCTTTTACGTTTGAAGTGGCACAGAAGAATGGCATTCCTTACAGTTTAATCAATAAATCTAAAAAGAAGATTGAGCGTGGCAAAGTACGTTTTGATGCCACTATTGCCAAGCTCCAAAAAGAACGCAGTAAACTAGAACGTACCGAGCAATCTTTAAAAGCCAATGAAAAAAAGAAACGTTCTGAGGCCGAAAAACTTGAAGAAACCAATACTAAAATCCAAAAGAAATTGGAAAGCTTTCAAGAATTGTACGACACTAATCAACGCTTAATATATCTAGGCCAGAAAGTTAATGACTTAGCTGAAAAATTTCAGAATAATAAAAAGAAGCGTGAGTTAATGGCAGAATTATTTCGGTTGGTACAGATTGAGAATTCCAAACGCAAAAAGCTTTCAGCCAAACAGAAGCGTGCTGAAAAAGCGAAAGAAAAACAGGTAAAAGCAGAGGCTGAAAAGAAAGTTGCAGTAATCCGTAAAAAGAAAAAAGCTGCAAAAAAGAAGGAAGTTGTTGTCGAAAAACCAAAACCTGTGTTAAAAGTTGGCGATCGTGTTAGGATGTACGATGGTAAAGCCGTTGGTAGTATTGACGATATAGAAAAGGGAAAAGCCATAGTAAACTATGGCGTTTTCACGACTAACGTAAATTTGGATTTATTAGAATTGGTTGAGGCTAAAAATAAATAACCTTAAATCATGTTGCTTTAAGCTATTTATTTAGTATTTAATTGCAACTATCGTCCCAGGCAATATTTTCAAACCCTGATGGATTATAACCTCTATAGCATTTTTGTGAAGACACATAACCTATAGTTTCAGAAACCAAGTCTTCCCAAAACCCGCCAAATGTTGTGAAATATTCTATTTCTATTTCGACATTCCATGAACCATCAGGTGCGTTAAAGAAATCTTGATCTTCATCAGTTACCGTAACCCAATCACTTTGAAATTGAACTACATTATTACTACTGTCTCTGTATTTGTAAGACAACCTAACTCTCATATTCCTTACTTCAAAATCATTGATAACTTTTATGGAAGCATGTTCGTAAGGATTACTACCGCATTCCTCAACCGTATAATCTGTTGTATATCCCATTTTTGCAATAGAATTATCATCTAGATACCTGATGGTATATGCAATAGGCACACCCGGATTTGTAGTGCTGTATACCGCATTCTCTCCAGTAATAATGTAATTTAAAGAACCCGGTCCTTCTGAAATATTAGCAGCATTAACTGCGCTTGAGCTTACTTCGGCATTACCACCAATGGTAATGATATTAATTATCGATTCATCAAGCACTTCTTCAAAATTTGAGTCTATATCTATATCCGTTTCGTTAACTCCAGTAGCATACTGCATAACGGCTTCCAAACTAATATCCGTATTCATGTTTGTAGTCTCCATACGTAACATAATAATACGACCGTAATTTACGGAACTAACATAAGCAGCAGGATTATCTTCATTGATGATGGCCTGTACGTCTTCTAAGCTTACGTTAGGTCCAAATACACCTGCAGGATTAATACTCTCGGGTGTGTTGATCGTAACCGTATAGAACACTTGTTTAAAGACCATTGATGCTACACGGCGTTCAGTATTAGTTTCTAGTTCCATTTGAGATGCTATAGCACCTGTTGCCCAAGCGGTGTTTAAACCAATATCCAAGCTCAATTGTGTAGATGAGTAGGACGTTGCCGCTTGATACGAGGAGTTAGACGCATTGACATAGCCATTCTGATAGGCATTATTGTTCCACCAATCCAAAGCTTCATCAATACCAATTTGCACATTTGCGTTATTAGGATCGTCTATTTCAATAACCCCATTAGAGCCAATTCCTGGCAAATCTAAAGTCAGCGTAACAGGAGCTCTGTCTATTGAAATAGGATTTGGTGCACCATCTAGCATGTCTTGATTCCCAACGACTAATGCCCCTGGGTAGATAACCCCAGCTACGGGTCTTAAAATGGCCACATCATCGAAGTTAGATTCTAAAGTATAATCTTTTATCACACAACCTGTGACCACTCCTTGTGATACATTATTGGCATTGGTTTGTCCGTTTAATGTGCGCTGTGATGCACTACCGCCTGTATCTTGCACATTGAGCATTGCTTCGGGATCGTAGTTTAATCCAAAAATATAGGCATTTATGCTTTCTGCATCTGGATTTACAGGATCATTAAAATCTTCTTCTTTATCACAACTAAAAGCAATTGCTAAAATGGTTAAAAGCCATGCCATTCTTAATTTTGTTACCGTAGTATTCTGTATTGTAAATTTCATAATTGTATATTTATTTAATATTAATCCCATTGTTTTAATGTTGTACTTAAACCTTGGTGAAGAAAGACAATACCAGAATTTGTATTATCTAAATTTTCAACATCACCATTTCGCCATTTATAACTATTACCATTACTATCTTTTACACCGATTGCTCCAGCTGTATACATTCCTATGAACCCTTCAGAGCTTGTTGGTGTATTAGATCCCTTTAAAACAAAATGATTATACTCATCATTGTGTTCTGGTAATGTATTACCCAAATCAAAATATGGTCCTCCTGCATCATCTTGTGATAATTTTACTTTATTAGAGGATACATTATTAATCCAGGAATAATATTTAAACGCAAATACATAACTGTTTGATGGTATAGAATTGTTGTTATCATTTGCAACTGTTCGATTTCCAGAATAATTTTCAACAGAGGTATTGTTAAAAATCTGGTTATCCGAAGCACCACTCTTTGTGGTTTGGGCAAGGTAGTTTGCTAGGTCATTATATTCACTTTCCGTGATCCAAACCCAATCGCCAGCACTTGCATTTTCGTAATCTGATCTAGACGTATTTAAAAACGCCCAAATATCATCTACATCTTGAATAGCAATTTTATACTCAAATGTCCTTGTTTCGTTACCATTACTAACTTCTACAGTAACAAATAAGTTTTCATAAGTTTCAAAATCAAAAGCTAACCAGTCTCCTACCCTTAGCTCGTTTCCATTTAGAATTGCTGCTTGAGAAGCGGTTTCAGATACAATAGCATAAGATAAATTGCCTTCTAAACCAGAATCTATTGTAGTAATAAGTTCACCCGTGTTAGGGTATTCAGCAATATTAATCGTAATCATATTGCCTGTTGGATCGTTTGAATCATCATCTTCGGAATTACATGCGAATAGCAATACTATTCCGAAACAAAAGCATAATTGAAAAATCTTTGTTTTCATTGTAATAAAAATTTTGTGGTTTGTGGTTTTTGATTTTTGTAGCGACTTACAACTGGAAAAGTCTGCAGCCTTACCAGTGCAAGACACCACAAAATATTTAATGCCATTATCTATTAATGACACATCAAAACTAGAGATGAATTACATTGAAATCTAATTATCGGCATGGACAAAGTATGGACAGCAGATGAAAAATTTTATATACTTCATGCAAAAAAGAAAATATCTTAATTTTTTCAAATAACTGTTTTACAGATGTTTATGTGTGATTTTGAAGTTTTAGAATATGGACAATTAATGGACTTATCAATTTTTAATAAGTACCAGCCTATTTAACCTTGTCCATGGCGTTTTAAAATTAATTAACTTCGTTTCAACCAACTATTAAAACGTATTCACTATGATTCTTCGTGTTTTCATTCTTATTTCATTGTGTTTTTATTCCAATCTTTTTGGACAGCGGCAAACAAAAATTGACAGCTTAAAGAAAAAGCTTTCTAAATCAAAAATAGATATGAATAGGTTTCATATTCTCAATCATCTTTGGAGTGAAACCATAAATAATAACATAAGTAATGCTGTGACGTATTCTGAGGATATGATAGAACTTGGGAGAGCCTTAAAAATTGACTCTATAATAAGTTTAGGTTTAGAACGAAAAGCAACAGCCTATGCTTATATGAACCAATTTGATAGTTCTGGAGTGTACTTTAGAAAAGCACTTAAAATGTATGATCTTAAAAATAATTACAGCAAAAAAGCAAGTATACTGCGTAATTTGGGTCAAGACCACAACATATTAGGTAATTTAGATAGTGCATTTTACTATTATGATCTATCAGGAAAAAACTATGAAATGAATAATGACACAGTAGGCGTTGCTGATATTTTTAACTCAAAAGCCGTTGTATATCTTCAAAAAGGATACTATAATTTGGCGTTAGAAAATGCAACAAAAAGTGAAAACATATATTCAGATTTGAATCTCGAAAACGATTTGAATCAAAACAGAATGGTTATAGCATCAGTATATGCTAATATGAAGGATACTATAAATGCTATAAGTTATTATAAAAGAATCATTGAGCATTTTAAAACACAAAACCAAAAACGTCAGTTATGCGTGAGCATGACCATTTTATCGGGTTTACAAACTCCAAACAAAAGCCTAAACCTAGAAACGAAAGAACTCATATCAAAGAGTATTGCCATTAGTGAAGAACTTAAATCACCTTCTTTAATCGATAATGCTTACACTAAGTATGGAAATTTTTTATACGCAAATGGTAATTACGAAGAAGCAAAAAAAGTACAATTAAAGATCATAGAAGATGAGGTAAATAGGAATGATTATTATACTTTACCTATTTCTAAAACAGATTTAGGTAAAACTCTAATTGCCCTTAAAGATTATAATGATGCAATTAATCATTTAAAAGAAGCCAGAGTACTAGCAAAAGAGTATGATATAATAAGTGCATTGCCTCCAATAAATAAACTCCTGTCTGAATCTTATCAAAAAACAGGAAATTACAAAAAGAGTTTAGCGTATTTTAAAGACTATAAAAAAGCTGAAGATAAAGTGAGCGGAAAGGAAAGTCGAGATAGGTTTTCAGAACTTCAAACAATATACGAAACCGATAAAAAAGAAGCAGAAATAGCGTTGCAAGAAGAAGAAATTAAAACACTTAATGCTCAAGCCAAAAACGACAAACTTACTAAAACACTCTATGGAATAGGGATGTTCTCATTCTTGTCTATTGCTGGCCTACTCTACTTTGGTTTTAAACAACGCATTAAGAAAAACAGAATTGAACGCGAAAAGCGAGAGGAAATTTATAAACAGGAGATAGCATTTAAAAAGAAAGAACTCGCTTCGCAGACCTTACATTTGGTACAGAAGAATACCTTTATACAAGAGCTAAAGGAAAACCTAGAAAAGATTAAAAAATCACCAGAACTATTTAAGGTAGAGTTTAGACGTTTGGTAATGCTGCTCAAAAAAGAAAGTGCAGAAGATAAAGATTGGGAAGTCTTTAAATCGTATTTCTCAGAGGTACACAATAATTTTGATAATAAAATAAGAGCTATTTCAAATGATATTACTGAAAAAGAGATTCGACTGGCTTCATTTTTACGTATGAATCTATCTACTAAAGAAATTGCATCAATGCTCAATGTACTACCAGATAGCGTATTAAAATCCAAATACCGCTTAAAGAAAAAATTGGTGTTAAGCAAAGATGAGGATTTAACGCAATTTTTAAATACGCTATAAGCATAAGACTTATCTTTGCATTGTGATAGATAGCATACCAAAAGATAAGCAATTAATTCTGTTTGATGGTGTTTGTAACTTATGCAACAGCAGTGTTTTATATGTTATAAAGCGCGATACAAATAACGCATTTTTATTTGCTCCGTTACAGAGCAAAATTGGTAAGTCAATCATTAATGAGTTTAACATAGACACTGCTAAAACAGACTCAATTATACTTTATAAACCTAAAGAAAGAAAGATATATCACAAATCTAGTGCAGCGCTGCAAGTGGCAAAGCAGCTAAGTTTCCCAACGAAGTTAATGGCAGTATTTTTCATTGTACCTAAATTGATACGGAATTGGGTATACCACTACGTGGCCAAAAATCGCTACAAATGGTACGGCAAAAAAGATGCGTGCATGATACCAACACCTGAGTTAAAATCTAAGTTTCTTGAATAAAAAAGCCTTTTAGTATCCATTCTAAAAGGCTTCTTAAATTAACAACTTACTTAAAACTAATTTAACTTAAACAAAATTCAATTCGTATAGAGGGATAATAACGAATTGGTTAATAGCACATGGTTTTGTTTGCTCAAAAATAAAGTACCATCTACTTCTACATAAAAAAAATCGATATAAGTCCATTTATAATTGTTTTAAAAGTTAAAAGTGTAAATAATATCCATAAGGAGCATCAAAAGTTTAAAGCTCGCTAATTGAAACGTAGGGTTTACCTTTTATATTCAATCGTATACTCATTTTAAGTTTTGAGTTCATATACACCATAATAGTTTTGATAAAACTAAAACTCTAAGCTATTATGAAAAACGCATTAAAACTTCTATACATTCTTTTGAGTATACAATGGATAAATGCCCAAACAGAAAGTAAAATCACAAATGTAACTGTCTATCTCGATGGTGCAGAAATCAACCGAACAGCTCACGTAAGTTTAAAATCTGGTACTTCAGAATTTACATTTAATGCTTTGTCACCTCATATTGAAGAAAGCAGTATACAGATTTCTGGGCTAAAAAAAGCTTCTATACTATCTATCAATTATGGCATCAATTATTTATCTAAACAAAAGCAGAATGACTCTATTACAGCTTTAAAAGACGAACTAAAAGTACTTAAAGACAAAATTCAAAATCAATACGATTTAATCTCTGGCTATAATGAAGAAGTGAGCCTTATTCAAAATAACAAAAAACTTGGCAATGCCACTAAAGTGGTAAGTCTAGAGCAGTTGAAAACTTTTGCCACCTATTATAGAGAAAGAATTACCGAACTAAAAATGGCGATTCACAAATCTAACCGTATGATTGAAAGTTATGAAAAAACACAAATAAATATAAAACAACAACTTGTAGAATTTAATGTTGATGACAAAGTACAAACCGGAGAAATAACCCTAAAACTTAACAGTGACAAGCCAATAGATTTAAACCTAAAAATAAGTTACAATATAGAAAATGCCGGATGGTTTCCTATTTACGATTTAAAAGCCGATAAAATCAATGAACCAATAAACTTAGAATACAAAGCGCACGTTTATCAAAGTTCTGGTTGCGATTGGAATGATGTAAATTTGGCACTCTCTACAGGAGACCCAAATACCAACAATGAAAAACCGATAGTTAACCCTAAATACTTAAACTTTGTTAGTGCATATAGCAATTACCAATCGCAACGTGCCACAAGAAGTTATAATTACAAATATAATCCGTTGGTAAAGACGGTTACTGGAGTCGTAACAACAGCTAATGATGGCTTGCCACTACCAGGTGCTAATGTTATTGAAAAAGGAACTTCTAATGGTGTACAAACAGATTTTGATGGGCGTTACACCTTAAAAACTTCGTCTGGTAACACGTTAGTATTTTCTTATGTAGGTATGAAAACCGAAGAGCTCCCTATCCACTCCAGTACCATGAATGTAGCACTAGATGAAAATAATTTATTAGAAGAGGTAGTAGTTGTTGGATATGTTACTGAAAAGAAGGAATTAAATGGTACAAACAGAGTACAGCAAATGATAGATGAGGATGATTTTGATGAACAGCCCTATGTAGAACCCATAAACTATACATTTAATGGCAATATAATTGAAACAGGAATAACAAACACCAACTTTAAAATCGATAAAACATATAGCATACCGTCCGATGGTGATGTAACCGTTATTGAAGTGGATAGGTTCAGTGTACCGGCAAATTACGAGTACTTTACAGCACCCGTTTTAAACGAAAATGTATTCTTAACTGCAAAAATCGGTAACTGGGAACAGTATAATCTGCTACCCGCAGAAGCCAATGTATATTTTGAAGGTAGTTATTCTGGTAAAACAAATATAAATCCAGAAGCAACTACAGATAGCTTAACAATTTCTCTTGGAGTGGATCCGAATATCATTGTAAAACGCACACAACGCAATGACTTTAAGAAAACCACATTCATTGGAAACAATAAAGTTGTTTATAAAGGTTTTGAAATTGAACTTAGAAACAACAAACAATCAAAAATTCAGTTAACACTTGTGGATAGAGTTCCCATTACTCAAAATAAATCTATTAAACTCGATGATATTGAAACTGGCACCTCAGAATATGATAAGGAAAAAGGTATTCTGAAATGGGTTTTTAATTTAGAACCAGGTGAAACCGATAAAGTTGAGCACTCGTATTCCGTAAAATATCCTAAAGGAAAACGGGTTAACCTTTAACTTATCAAAACATCGTGTTTACTTATCCAAAAAGCCAGTACACTCAGTATTGGTTTTTTAGTTGAAACAACTGTAGTACTTTAGATTTAAGCTTATTTTTAAGTTAATGGTTTTTAAGCTTAGTAATTCTGAACCTCAAAGCAAAATGATGTTAATTTAACCCTAGCTTCTGTTAGTTGGGAACGAGTTAAATTCTATAAAGAGACTTGTCTAACCTCTTTTATAGTGTCAGCTAATGATAGACGGAAACATTTAGCTTTGGGGTTTTTACTCTAAAATTAAAGTCTAAACACCTAATGAGCGTTTTCGGTATATTTACTTTAAGCTCTTTAAGATAAAATCTAAATTCGGGTTGGTATTATCATTGGTTTCGTAAGCATCTGTAAAGTATGTTGGCCCAAGTGCTAATCCCAAATCTTGCATTTTTTTTATTGTTGGTATATATTCCTGACTTACTTTTCCTGTGAGCAATATACCTAAATCATATTTTGCTTTGGCGTATTTGTATATGTTGCGTAAGCCTCTTAGGTACAGATGATCTTTTGTAAAACCTCCTCCTCTATGGACTCTAAGTGTAATTCCGAAAGCCTTATCTCTATTCAGTTTATGCTGGTTGTGCAATAAATGAAACGTATCAGAAAAACTGTAACCTTTATTTAGGCTATCTACCGCAATGACCCTAAATGCCAACTCTTTTAAACGCTCAATGGTTAAACAACCACTCATAAACTCGGCATAAACAGCTAAACCCTCTTGTGTCTCAACATTATTTGGCAATCCATTAGAAAATATATTTAGAGGTTGATCCAAGGCGTTAAATGTCGTGACCATATGTACGCCAATTTCATGATTCGTAAGTACTTTTAGTTGGTTTAAGCTATACTTATGGCTCTTTTTGAGCACCAAAGTTTGTATATTATTAAGCACCATGGCTGCTGCAGAAAGATTATTGGATATCTTTATATTGTATTTAAATTCGTAACGTTTAGAAAACTCTTTAAAATAATCTTTGGCCTCATTGGCATTGTACATGGGAAGCATTTCTCCATCAAATTCAGAGTCATCAAAACGCAAAATAAACTTCGCATTTTCAATATCCTTTTCAGTTGGTGTACCAAAGCTTTTTAAGCTATTAAAGTAAAATTTTCTGCCCTGACCAATCGTCTCTACACACTCAATTAAACCCGAGTATTCATAGATAATGTCTTCATACAACTGCCGTATATCTTCATCTTCTATGCGTTCTAAGCGTTGCGAAAAAAACAAGCGATGCAACTTATACCCGTTGAACCGTACTTTTCTATATTTAAATGCTGGTTCGTAATTATATTTTGAAGCAAAGAATTTCTTCTTTTCTGAAGCTATATTTAATGGATTGATATAATTAAGCAATTCAATATTTCTGACCAATCGGTTAAGATTAGAATCGATATCGAATAAATCTTGAAACTCTTCCGTTGTTTTAATTTGGGACATTATATTTTAAAGGTATTGTAAAATTCGTTTGCATGCTTTGGCAAAAGCATTTGTAATTGTTTTTCAACAGCAGCTACAACTTCTGGATAAGTAATCTGCTTATATTCATCACAGTATACTTTTGCTATTTCGGTTGCCAAAACTAAGGTATTCTTAAAGTTATTGGTAATATATTTTAGGAAATAGCCATTGCCTTGAAAAGTGTCATTTACCTTAGCAGTTTGTTTAATACCATGTGGCAGTTGTATGCCAGCCAAAGCTTGTCTCCAGGTTTCAACTTGTTCTCCGAAACGTTCATTATCAATATTGGTAGTCCCTAAATTCCAAGTAGGTACTTCCCTATCCCAACGTTGCCAATTGTAGCTGTGCATATCGTAAACGATACATACACCAAATTTTTCTTCAAGCTTAGCAATTAAAGCGTTTACAACTTTATAAAAGTTGGCGTGCTTTTGTAAACTTTTTTCCTTTTCATTCTTTGGTAAAGGATTTTTCCAGAGTTGCTTTCCCCAAGCAGTATCAAAAACGGCATTTTCTGGATCGCGATTAAGGTCGTATTCAAAACGAGAGTCACATCCTGCAATTACAATAGGGTGCGAAATCACCATATTCTTAGTTTCTGGGTCTTCCTCGTACCATCTGTCATATTCAGAATGTAAGCAATTGTCCCATAGGTCTTTTCGAAACTGATGCCCATCATGCACAGCACCACAGGCATAAGGCACATACTTGCTTATTTTAAGTGTAAATGCATAATCTTCTGAAACCGCAGAAAACGTCTCCTCGTTTTCTATTTTAGATATGATTTGTTGAACTGAAAGTCGATCCATTATACTGCTTTAAATAACCGTTTTAATGCCAATAGCATATTTTGCTCGAGAACTGTGTACTCGTCATCTACAAAAAATAGCACCTTAATATCTTCGATAAGAATATCTATGTCATCTTTTCCATAATGATGTTGCTCTAAACTGGTCATTATTTTTTTTAGACCTTGATAATCGTTGTCGTTATCAAATTCTTCCTTTATATCAAGGAATGTGTCAATATCTACTTTAGATAAAATTAGTTTTTGCTCGTTGGCCGTTTCCTTAAAGTCTGCATTAGCCGCAAACAATAAGATATAAGCCAATAACTCGTCTTTGGTCCAGTCGATTGATTTCATTATTATAGCATTAGGGTTTAATATATATGTTCAAACTTATTTGTTGATTCTCCTTGGGTTGACAACCTATAAGTATATGTTTTGCTACTTAAGGTATCCACCTTTACAGTAAATTCTATCGATATATCTAAGCTTTTATCCCAACCGTTTCCAGCTACCGCAAAATGACTGTTTTTAGAGTCTTTTTTACCAATAAAATAAGGAAATTTATGTTTTTGAAAAAAACTAATACTGTCATGCGATGCTTTTATATTTTGCATGTAAATTGGTTGTCCTACATTGTAGAACGATATATAGAACTTACCAGAATCTTTAACATCGAGATCAGAAAATCTAATTACAGGTTCATTAGCATTATTAATACTTGATAACCTTAGTTTTTCCTCTGAATCTAAAAGTTGTATTCCGCAAAATGTAAAGCCAATTAACGGAATATAGTTATCACACACACCATCTGCTAAATCCTTACGGCTTAGTTTAACGACTTTTAGATTTTCTTTTTCTCGAAAATAATGACGGTCTATATCCCTTAATTTTATACTTGTCATAAAATTAAAGGGAGCTATCATTACAGAATCGTTTGTAACTTCGATAACTCTTGCGTAGTTGTATGCTTTTTTAGCTTTAAATCCTTCTATATTTTCAAATTGAATATAATCACCAATCCTTAATGTGTCCAATTTAGAATATACCTGTAGATTTTGGTTGGATATCCTGTTCTTTTCCCATTGGTATGTGTTGTAATAATCTTTGAATGCTTTAGATTTTATTACTCCAAAACAAACGACAATTAAAACTATTAAAATGATTACTTTAAATAGTCTCTTTTTTGAATTGAAAAGATTCATTTAATACCAATTATGCTTCATCCACAGCTTTACGTAATCGAGCACGTCTATCAAAAGCTTGTAGCTGGTCAATGACTTTGCTTTCTAAAAAGTCAATAACTTTTTCTTCAACTTTTCGTTTGTTTTTATAGACTTTGTTGATGTATGTAATTCCACCAGGAGACATTACATTGACTTCTACCAACTTTCCGCCAATAACATCTATACCTACAAAGTATAGTCCATCTTTTACCAATTTAGGCCCTATTTGCTTACATAAAGCTCTTTCTGCTTTTGTCAGCGTATGTTTGGCAATACTACCACCAGCTGACACATTAGAGCGATGATCATCAGAACCTGGTATACGCTTCATTGCTCCTACAGGCTCGCCATTCAACAATAAAATCCTAACATCTCCTTGGTCTGCTCCTTCTATATAATCTTGTAAAATGACATAATTAGATCCTCCATCTCCAGTTGAAATATAGAAATCTAATAGTGAGTTAATATTATTCATGGCCGATTTTTCAATAAGAATTACACCCGAACCACCAAAACCGTTTAGAGGTTTTAATATCATTTTATCAGATTTTGACTCTTTAATCTGCTGTACCAAATACTTTTTGTTTTTAGATACATGAGTATTCGGAATAATATTGCTATGCGCATCTCCAAAAGCTGCTGTATACAACTTATTATTGGCCTCTCGCATACCCTGTAAAGAATTCACGATAAAAACATCATCCTTTACTGAATCTAAGAAATTAAGCATTAAAGGGTCTAAAGGTGGGTTGGCTCTAAAGAATATAGCATCAAAACCTGCCAATGGAAGCATTTCTTCTCTAAGTTTCACTTTATTATAAAACGATTTTAGCGTAGAAGGTACTTTATCCATTCTGCTAATCACATTACAAAATGCATTGGTAACACTATCCCTAATGGTAAGATTAGCAGGCGTACACATAGCTACACCGTGACCTCGCTTTGCACATTCTTTGATTAAGGCTAGACTCGTATCGTTTTCTGGATCTATATCTTCCCAAGGATACATTATAAAGCAAATATTCATCTAAATATCTTTTAGTTGGTTAAGAAATTCTTTCTAGTAAAAATAAGCAAATACTTTACGATACAAAAACTACTGAAAAAGTGATAACATTCTGAGACAAACCCAGAATAAGTATTCTCTAAGCTTAAATGAACTTGTTCTCCGCTTATTTTACCTCATCGTAATTGTCATCCCATTCTTTGGGCTTAGGATTATCATGAAGCTTATCCAAAGATTTAGCCACCATCATAGAAACTGTAGCATCTCCTGTAACGTTAACTACTGTTCTACACATATCCAAAGGTCTATCAACAGCAAATATTAAAGCCAAACCTATAGGCAATAATTCTGCGGGAAAGCCAATAGATTCTAGTACAATCACAAGCATTACCATACCTGCACTCGGCACTGCTGCACTTCCTATTGAAGCCAATAAAGCCGTTAACACAATTACTAATTGATTGGTAAATGTTAATCCTTCTGGCCATATGACTTGCATAATAAATACAGCTGCTATACCTTGATATAAACTTGTACCATCCATATTTACCGTAGCACCAACTGGCAGCACAAACCCTGAGACTTCTTTATCTACACCCAAATGCTCTTCTACACGCTCCATAGTTACAGGCAATGTTGCTGCGCTACTACTGGTTGAAAAGGCCAATAGCTGTGCAGGACTAATTTTGTTTAAAAACCATAGCGGTGATTTTTTAGTGAATACTTTAACCAAAATCAAGTAGAACCCGATCATTAGCAAAAGACCTCCGACCACACAAAGCGCATACTGCAACAGTTTCAACAGAATTTCGGTATCATCAAATGCGATAATCACATTTGCCATTAATGCAAAAACTGCATAAGGAGCAAACAACATAATCAGATCTACCATCTTCATGACGACTTCGTTGAGCGAATCAAAAATATCAATCATAGGCTTAGCTTTCTTCTCTCCAATGAGCAGCAAACAAATCCCTACAAAAAGTGCAAAGAAAATCACCTGAAGCATTTTGGCTTCTCCCATAGCCTGAAATATATTGCTCGGAAATATATCTACCAAAGCCTGTAATGGACCAGCATCTTTCTGAGCACTTGCTTTTACTAATTTATCAGTGACCCCAGCATCATTTTCATATTTCATTTTTATTTTTTCAATAGTCTCCTGTGGCATCCCAGTCCCTGGTTTGACCAAATTTACTATTGAAAGTCCAATTATAATGGCCACCAAAGTTGTTCCTATATAAATTGAAATTGTACGTAAACCCATATCCCTGATTTTTGAAATGTCTTTTAAATCAGAAATACCTTTAATCAAAGAAGCCAATATCAAAGGCACTGCAATCAATTTTAGGAGATTGATAAATATGGTGCCAAAGGGAGCTATCCAGTCCGTTACAAATTGTTGACCACTTACGGAATTCATTATAAATCCAAAAATGATACCGAGTACCATTCCTATAATAATCTTCCAGTGTAATGCTAGTTTTTTCATTCCTATCCGTAACCCTTTCCCAAGGAAAGGGAGTTTTGTTAAGTTAAAATCAATTTACTCTTAGATCCCTACTCTCACTTCGACAGTTCAATAGCTCAATGTGACATATAGGAACTACTACCAATCTCTAGACTCTTGTCGTCGAAGGAGTGTGTAATCCGCCAAAACCAAAGCTGCCATAGCTTCAACAATTGGCACCGCCCTTGGCACTACACAAGGATCGTGTCGTCCTTTACCTTGCATTTCTACAGTTTCGCCTTTGCTATTTATGGTATCTTGCTTTTGAAGTGTCGTTGCTACAGGTTTAAATGCCACTCTAAAGTAAATATCCATACCATTAGAAATACCTCCTTGCACACCGCCAGATAAATTAGTCTTAGTAGTGCCATCTTCGTTAAATTGGTCGTTGTGTTCGCTGCCTTTCATTTTAGCACCACAAAAACCACTACCATATTCAAAGCCTTTTACAGCATTTATAGACAACATTGCTTTACCTAGTTCTGCATGTAGTTTATCAAAAACTGGCTCACCCAATCCAATAGGTACATTTTGCAATACGCAAGTTATTGTACCTCCAATAGTATCGCCTTGCTTTTTAACCTCTTGTACTTTTGCAATCATTTTTTCTGCTGAAGCTTCATCAGGACAGCGAATAACATTAGATTCTATCTTAGAGAAATCTAAATCTTGATAGGGCTTATCAATAAAAATATCGCCAACAGAAGAAGTAAACGCATTAATTTTAATAGTCGTCAAAAACTGCTTTGCAATCGCTCCTGCCACAACACGACAAGCTGTTTCACGTGCAGAGCTTCTTCCTCCACCTCTGTAATCACGTACACCATATTTTTTATCGTAAGTATAATCGGCATGGCTAGGGCGATAAACATCCTTTATATGCGAATAGTCTTTGGATTTTTGATTGGTATTATGGATTACAAAACCTATTGGGGTTCCTGTAGTTTGTCCTTCAAAAACACCTGATAAGAATTCCACAGTATCAGGTTCTTTGCGTTGCGTAACAATTTTAGATTGTCCAGGTTTGCGCCTATTTAATTCATTTTGAATGGCTTCGATATTTAATTTTAAACCTGATGGACAACCATCTATGATTCCACCAATAGCCTTTCCGTGAGATTCACCAAAAGTGGTGAGCTTAAACAATTTTCCGAAGGAATTTCCTGCCATTAAAACTTATTTTACGCTAATGTAATTGTATTATCACAGAAACAAAAATTGCAATAGGATTTTTGCGAACCAAAATCAATATTTAACCAGACAACTCTCATAACGTTAGCTTAACATTTTCCTTATGGTTAATTAATTGTGTCTTGACATCTTGTTAATATGAGTTGTTGTTATTTGTAAAAAATTGATTTTAATAGTATTGAATCTAAAACGGAAAGTAGAAATAGCAGTAATCTCTGATGTGCACTTAGGTACTTATGGTTGCCATGCTAAACAGCTATTGACTTACCTCAACAGCATTGAACCAAAAAAACTTATTCTTAATGGGGATATTGTTGATATTTGGCAATTTAAAAAACGGTACTTTCCGAAATCTCATCTCAGCATTATTAAAAAAATAATGGATTTTGCTGCCAATGGTACCGAAGTCGTTTACATTACAGGAAACCATGACGAAATGCTACGCAAATTTACAGATACAGAGATTGGTAATATCTCGATTGTAAATAAATTAGTTTTAAATCTCGATGGAAAAAAGGCCTGGTTTTTTCATGGTGATGTGTTCGATATTTCCATACAAAATGCCAAATGGTTGGCAAAACTGGGAGGTCATGGTTATGATGTATTGATTTTGTTAAACAGCTTTGTTAATTGGTGCTTAGAAAAATTGGGAAAAGAGCGTTATTCGCTTTCGAAGAAAATAAAAAATAGCGTTAAAGGTGCTTTAAAATACATACATGACTTTGAGCAAGTCGCTACAGATTTAGCCATAGAAAATGGTTATGATTATGTAGTTTGCGGTCATATACACCAGCCAAAAATGCTGGTGAAGGAAAATAAAAATGGCAAAACCACATATTTAAATTCTGGTGATTGGGTAGAGAATTTCACTGCTTTGGAATATCAGTTTAAACGCTGGAAAATCTACAACTACAACAAAGATAAACTTGCTGCTTTCTATGCGGATGAGGATTTAAAAGACATGGACACCAAAGATTTAATTGCAGCAATAACAATAGTGGAAAAGCCTAAAAAGCAGAAAACAAAAAAGGATTAGAATATTTCGCTATTCTGTATTTGGTTATAATAAAATTACCTTACAATTCCTGATTTTAATTCTAAAGAAGTTTACTATATTTAGATGTAATCGCACACAGATTACCTGAAGAAGTGCAATAGATTTATTTTTAGAGTAAAATGCCCAAAACACTATATCGCATTTACGTTGTTGAGTTGTCTAAACGCGTATATACGGAAAACACAAAATTCAGAATTGCCAACCCACAGTTTAATGGTGTACTTCAATGCCTATACGTTGGTATGACAAGTAAAACTCCCAAAGAACGCTTTTTACAACACAAAACGGGCTATAGGAACAAGAAGGGACACAAACTATCCTCAAACATTGTAGAAAAATATGGATTGTATTTACGACCTAGTCTTTACAATCATATCGATCCTTTCTTTTTGAGGAAAGAAGCCTTAGTTGCGGAAAAGCAAATTGCTTTAGAATTACGAAGAGAACGTTATGCCGTATGGTTTAATTAATGACTAGAAAATTCTTCAAGGTTTCTTCATAAATGGCTTCGTACATAGGAACTATACTATGTAAATCGAATTTTTGGGATTGAACTTTGGCATTGACCTTAAACTGATTTAGCGTCTCAATATTCTTTAAAATCTTAATAGCATTAGCCGACATGTCTTTAACCGCATTGACATCGCTTAAATAACCAGAAAAACCATCTTCATTAACTTCTGGCAAACCTCCTGTGTTTGTAGATATAACAGGCACTCCACTCGCCATAGCTTCTAAAGCAGCTAATCCGAAGCTTTCGGTTTGAGAAGGCAGTAAGAACAAATCACTAAAACAAAGAATTCTATCTATCTCGCTACTGTTACCAAAAAATACGACTCTATCTGAGATTCCCAGTTCTCTTGTTAGACGTTCGGCTGATTCTTTTTCTGGCCCTTCACCTACCATCATCAATTTAGCAGGGATTTCCTTCTGAATGTTATAAAAGATCTTGATAACGTCTGGTATTTGTTTTACCTCACGCATATTACTAATATGGGTAATGATACGTTCGTCTTCATTTGCCATCATTTCGCGTTGGCAATCTGTAAAACTGTGTTGATATTTCTCTAGATCTATAAAATTTGGGACAACATGAATATCTTTTTCAATATTAAAAAGACGCATCGTATCTTTCTTTAAGCTATCTGAAACTGAAGTCACTGCATCTGATTTATTAATACTGAATGTTACTGCGGGTTTATAAAACGGATGACTTCCGACTAAAGTAATATCCGTACCATGCAAGGTTGTAACTATTGGCACATGTATACCTTCGTCTAACAACATTTGCTGTGCCATGTATGCGGCATAAGCATGAGGTATGGCGTAATGCACGTGCAATAACTGGATATCGTGCAACTTCACCATATCCACTAATTTACTTGACAATGCCAATTCGTAAGGCTGATAGTGAAATAAAGGGTATTCTGGTACATGTACTTCGTGAAAGTGCAAATTGTTACTTAACAACTCTAGTCTTACAGGCTGACTGTAAGTTATAAAGTGAATCTCATGACCACGTTTAGAAAGCTCTAAACCCAATTCTGTGGCAACTACTCCACTTCCACCAAATGTTGGATAACAAACGATTCCTATTTTCATTTATGAATTATAAATATTTAAAAGTGATAACGTTTTTTTAATCTTCTATTCTGAATTCAATTTATAAAGTTAGAGGTTTTAAAGGATTGAATATTAACTTTAAGTCCTTTTTAACTTACAACCACTAGCACTTCTATTATTCAATAATCGCTTCATAAATTAGACGCTGAATTTCTGTTCTGATATTCTCCCGTAACAACAAGTTTTTACCAGCTTCGGGATACGTTCTGTTAGCTAGAAAAATATAGAGAATTTCTTCTTCTGGATCTGCCCATGCGTAAGTTCCTGTAAAACCTGAGTGACCGAAACTGGTCATGGATATACAGCCACATGTTGGACCTTCTTCACCTAATTGGGGTTTATCAAATCCCACACCTCTTCTATTATCAGCATGGCAATAGTGACATTTTGTAAACTTCTCTAGAGTTTCGTTTTTAAAATAACGTTTTCCCCCATAAAACCCTTTCTGCAAATACATTTGCATAATCTTGGCAACATCATTTGCATTACTAAAAATACCCGCATGGCCACCTATACCACCTTGCATTGCCGCTCCCATATCATGCACATAGCCATGTACTTCTTTATATCTATAATAGTTATCTACTTCTGTTGGTACGATATCCTTTAAACTGAATTTTTTTCGTGGATTGTAAGTAGTGTAATTTGCTCCCAAGGATTTATAGTAACGATCTTGAGTGATCTCATCTAAGGATTTATCATAAAAGCCCTCTAAATAATTCTTCAATATATAATATGGTAAATCACTGTAACGGTAGCGCAAGCGAGACAACAATTCACTTTCTTTTATAATCTCTTGTATAGAATCTTGATAATCATTTCGCATAAACAGCGTATTGGTAACCTCTACATTAAAGTTATCTGTTCGCGTACTCCTGTAGTATTTAGCATCTGGTTTTTTGGTTACTGAATCTAAAGTTGCATAGTAAAATGGTATCCATGGCTTTAATTGTGCATAATGTGATAACATTTTCTTTAAAGTAATGTCTTTCTTGTTGGTTTTTTTATACTCAGGAAGCAATGTTCCAAGCTTAGAGTTTAAGGATAGTGATCCTTGTTGTTCCAATTCCATAACAATAGGAAGTGTTGCCAAAATCTTTGTAAGTGATGCAACATCATATACATCGTCAAAATCGACCTTATTCTTTTTTGAATAGGTATGATAGCCAAAATTCTTGTTGTAAATAACTTTACCCTTTCTGGCCACTAGCAACTGAATGCCAGGTGTCATTTTTTTATCTATGGCGTAATTTGCGATGGAATCTATTCTGTTTAAAAGTTTTGAATCAACTCCCACGCGCTCTGGTAACCCATAACTCAAGCTCATCAAAGGATTATAGGTTTCGCCTGTTCCTAAAGGAAAAAACTGCCCGGTAGTTACCGGCAATTTACCTTTAGCTCCAATAGCACCAAAAATAAGCTGTGCCGATTTCTCTTGGGCTATTCTACTGTTTTGGTAGCTCATTACAATTCCTTCAATATTCTCAATGGATAATAAATCGTTTAAAGCATATGGTCTGGCAAATACATCTAAAACAACGGTATTGGTTCTGGCAATCTCATAGAGCCAAGCCATTTCACGCTGAGAAAATTTAAACTTTTCCCAAGGGTTACCATTAGGTTTATGAAAACCAACAATAACAGTATTATAATTTTGAAGTTTAGAAATAAGATCATCTAACTTATCAGCTTTTATTTCATGAACTTTTGTGTATTTTTTCAACTCGCTCAGAAAAACAGAGCCATCATCAGTTCCTAATGACACGTAAGCAATTTTTTTAGTTTCCAAGTCCCTTAATGGCAATAGTGATTTTTCGTTCTTTAAAACAGTAATTGCACTCTCCATTAAGTTTTCGTAAAGCAAATCATCTTTGATACGATTTAAATCTTTGGATAGGTCATATAAGCCAATTGGCGAATAGTTGTTTAACCCCACCTTGTATTTTGCCATTAAAATTTTCTTTACGGAATGCGCCAAACGCTCTTCAGTAATAATACCTTCGTTGTAAGCTTCAACAAATTTTGCAATACCCTTTTTTGGATTTTCAGACATGAGCATAACATCATTTCCTGCCATAAATGCCATTAAATCTATTTCTCCTCCTGTTGTCAGACTTTTTGGAGTAATACCGTCGACACCTTTTTCCACATAATCTGCAGCTCCTTTCATGGTTAGTGCATCAGTGAATATTAAGCCTTTAAAGTTTAGCTCTTCTTTGAGCATATCGGTAACAATATGTTTAGATAATGAAGATGGAAATCCTCTTCTCTTTTCTAGACTTGGTACATTGAGATGTGCTACCATTACACTTGACAAACCTTCTTTTATAAGTTGTCTATATGGGTATAGTTCTATAGAATCAATACGTTCTTCACTAAAAGAAACTGTTGGCAGGGTTTTATGCGAATCGTCTTCGGTATCTCCATGGCCAGGAAAATGCTTGGCGTTTGCCAATACTCCAGCACTTTGCATCCCTTTCATAAATGCTAAACCTTTGGCTGTAACATTATCTCTATCCTCACCAAAAGAACGGTTGCCAATAATAGGGTTTTTAGGATTGGTATTAATATCTACAACAGGCGCAAAATTAAAATGTACTCCCAAACGCTTACAGTGCTCACCAATTTGCCTTCCAGTTTGTTCAACCAAACTATTATCCGATATTGCACCCAATGTCATATTCCAAGGAAAAGCATAAGTAGAATCTAATCGCATGCTCAATCCCCATTCTGCATCCATACCAACCAATAAAGGGATCTTAGATGCAGCCTGTAATTGATTGTTCAGTTTTGCCTGCCTGTAAGGACCACCATTGGAATAAATAACACCTCCAATATGTTGGTTTTTTATCAGATCTACGATTTCATTATTGACTTTATCACTATGTTTAGACATTACCTGAACCATATAGAGCTGTCCTATACGTTCTTTTACAGACATTGAGCTATAAATACTATCAACCCATTTTTGTTGTTCAATAGGATCTTCGGAAAGTAAAGGATTATTAATGAGTTCTTGCGAAAAGTTTATTTGAACACAAAAACCTAATATGATAAGGGACAGATAGCGCATATAAAATCTTTTATCGTTTTTTTGATATGTAACGAATACTATGCCAAAATAGCATAATTAATAAGAAGTAAAAAGACTTTATGATACTTTTATAAACTGTATAATTAACAGTTTTACGAACGGCTAAGTCACCAAATCTATGTGCCTATCGTGATAGCCCAATAAATACAAAACACCATCTAAACCGATGCTTGATATTGAATTTTGGGCGTTATCCTTAACTTTTGGTTTGGCATGAAAAGCTATACCGAGACCAGCCAAATTAAGCATTTCTAAATCATTGGCACCATCACCCACTGCAATGGTTTGTGCAATATCAATACCCATATCGTCAGCAAGTTTTTGAAGATATTCCGCTTTTTTATTTCCATTGACAATATCACCTATGTAGTTTCCTGTTAAAGTACCACCTTTAATCTCAAGTTGATTGGCATAAACAAAATCTATATCCAATTTCTCTTGAAGGTAATGTCCAAAATACGTAAATCCACCAGAGAGAATTGCGGTTTTATAACCATAATAATGCAATGTATCTATTAAACGCCTGGCTCCTTTTGTTATTGGAAGTTTCTCCGCAACATCTTGCAACACATCTTCGCTTAGACCTTCTAAAAGTTTCATTCGTTTTTTAAAACTCTCATTGAAATCTAGCTCACCTTGCATCGCAGACTCAGTAATAGCTTTTACTTCATCACCAACACCAGCACGTTCTGCAAGTTCATCTATGACTTCGGTTTGTATTAATGTGGAATCCATATCGAAACAGACCAGTCGTCGGTTTCTTCTAAACATACTATCTTCCTGAAAGGCAATATCTACATCTAACTCTCTTGAAATTTCCATGAATTTTGAAGTGAATTCAGATTTATCATTCAGCTTTCCTCGAATTGATAATTGTATTGAAGCTCTTGGATATTCTTCAGTTTTAACTAAAGATGTTCTCCCAGTTAGACGCTTAATAGAATCTATATTTAGATTTTTTTCTGAAATGATTTTGGTAACTTCAGAAATCTGTTCTGCTTTTAATTTTTCGCCTAAAATGGTAACAATATAACGGTCTTTCCCTTGTAAGCTGACCCAATCTTCGTAATCATCTAAAGAAATTGGTGAGAATTTTGCCGTAATGCCCAACTCGTAAGATTTAAACAATAAATCCTTTAAAACTGCAGCTGATTTTTTCCCTGATTTTATTTCAAACATAATACCTAAAGACAAAGTATCATGAATATTAGCTTGACCAATATCTAATATCTTAGCGTCATACTCAGCCAAAACACTAGTTAAACCAGAAGTCAAACCAGGTTTATCTTGTCCTGAAATATTCAATAAGAAAATATCTGTTTCCACTTTTGCAGTTTTTAATTTCAATACGCTGTAAAAGTCAATATTCTTTCCGAAAAATAAAAATTATTAAGACTGAGAATTTTATAAAAATTAATTGAATTATCTACAAAATTTGTAATGCGAAGTTGCTATTTAACGTGAGTTCGACATAAGATTCATGTACCTCATAATTTAAAGCATTGTTATTCAAATAGTTGAAATCGACACTTCGAGTATTTTTCGACTTAAAAGAGAAAAATGTATCGAGAAGTTCTTTTTTTAATAATTCTTGATACAATTTCTTCGTTACTCAGAAATCACTCGAACTGACCAATCAGTCTTTTACATTTTGGATGTTTTATTATTATATCGAACTCACGTTATTTAATAAAACGGCTGTGCCAACTCTCGCTCGCTGGTACTTCCCAATTTTCTTTAAACTCTGCAATATTGGTAACAAGATTATTAAAAACTATGGTGTTTTTTGAAACCGATCTATTCTTTGCCATTTTTTTAAAATCAACTAACGGTTTATATGCCACAAACTCACCTTGCTTAAAGGATACGTTCATTTTATCCATTAAGTCTACGTTATAGGCTTTTTCTAATTCTTGAATAAAGTGTACCGAAGCATCTATTGAACATCCTGTGGTATTGTTTAAGTTTTGGTTTAAAGCTATAACAATAAAACGCTTATAAACAATTTTGTAACCAGCTTGTAAATCTTTACCATGAGCAGTCCAAGCCTTAATAAAAGTTTCAATCTTTGAATTTAATTCTGATATTTCATCATCAGAAAACGAACGGTTAGCTTGATAGATCCATACTCTGGATTCTTCTGGTAAAGTGTCAAATTCTACTAGCATTAAAGTGCTTCTATCTTAGTTATTACTTTTTTGGTGATGTACTGCTTTTCGCTTAAATCGAATAATTCCATTTCTTTAAAAGTGATAGTAAAAGGTTTACCAAAATTAGATTTCTTGAGTAAGTCGTAACCTTCAAACTCTTCGATTATTAAGAAAATATGGTTTTTATCAAAATCGTCCTTGGCATTGATATAAGATATGGCATCATTGTTCATGGACACCAATTCTACTTCTATAGAGAGATCACTTTCTTTAGAATTGGCAAAACCGTTAATATCATCTTCATCATCATCAATGATATCCACCAATTCTTCCGAAGAAAAGATGGATAGAAAATCATCTGCACACATAGTTGCCATCACTACACCTACATCTTGACCAATCTCTTCTATATCATTTAAGGATTTGTTTTTGTAGTATTTAGATTTGCTTTTATGTTCATTAAAGCTTGTAATGAGACAAAGTCCAAGAGCCATTTCTTTTTCTTCCGTACTATCTGAAGTTTTTAATTTTTTTTCGGAGATACATTCGCAGGTATCTTCAGCCATAAGATCTACAACCTCTTTTTTCGATTTTTTCTGAGCACTTAGGCTATTGCCAATGACCAATACTATGGCTAGTAAAATAATTTTACGCATTTAATTTTATGTGTTAGCAATTAATTCGGCAATATCCATAACCGAAATTTCATTTTCTTTTTCCTTGGCTTTAATACCATCGGTCATCATGGTATTACAGTACGGGCAACCTGTTGCTATAATATCTGGCTTTGTTTCTAAAGCATCTTCGGTTCTCAATATATTAATATCCTTATCGCCTTTTTCGGGTTCTTTAAACATTTGTGCTCCACCTGCCCCACAACATAATGCCGTACTTTTATGGCGTTTCATTTCTACCAAATTGGCATTGGTTTTTTTGAGTACATCTCTAGGCGCTTCGTATTCACTATTGGCACGACCTAGATAGCATGGATCATGAAATGTAATACGCTTTCCTTTATAAGTATTGCCTTCTAAAGTTAAACGTCCAGAGCTTATTAATTCCCTTATAAACTGTGTGTGATGAACTACATCGTAGTTGCCACCTAAACTTGGGTATTCGTTTTTAATACAATTAAAGGAATGTGGGTCGCAAGTCACAATCCGTTTTACTTCGTAAGCATTGAGCACTTCAATATTCATAACGGCTTGCATCTGAAATAAAAACTCATTGCCAGCACGCTTTGCTAAGTCACCAGTATTGCTCTCTTCTGTTCCTAGAACTGCAAAATCTACATTGGCTTTATTTAATATTTTGACAAAGGCCTTTGTGATTTTCTTTGCTCTATCGTCGTAACTACCGGCAGAACCCACCCAAAATAAGATTTCTGGTTGCTTGCCTTCTGCCATATACTCTGCCATTGTTGGCACTTTAAGTTGCTCGCTCATCCTTTAAGTTTAAAAGTTTAGAGTTCAAAAGTTTTATGTCAAAATAACTTTTGAATATAATATTACTCATCTTTCCAATTTAAACGGTCCATTTGGTTATACGGCCAAGGTGCACCATTGTTTTCTATATTGGTCATCATGTTATTCAATTCCATCGGTGCAGCACTTTGCTCCATCACTAAATAGCGACGCATATCTAAAATAATGGATAATGGGTTAATGCTAACAGGGCATTCTTCTACACAGGCATTGCAGGTTGTACATGCCCAAAGTTCTTCATTAGTAATATAATCACCGAGAAGTTGCTTACCATCATCTTTAAACTCACCATTATTGGCATCAATATTTTTACCAACTTCTTCCAAGCGATCTCTGGTATCCATCATTATCTTACGAGGCGAAAGCTTTTTACCTGTGAGATTAGCAGGACAAGCCGAAGTGCAGCGCCCGCATTCTGTACAAGTATAAGCGTTTAGTAATTGAACTTGATTAAGATCCATCACATCACTAGCACCAAACTTTGCTGGCACCTCATCTTCTGCACCTTCTGGTGCTGCCGCAAAAGGATCTGCGTTTGGATCCATCATGAGTTTTACCTCAGCAGTTACCGCTTCTAAATTGTTAACCTTTCCTTTTGGATCTAAGCTTCCGAAATAAGTGTTCGGAAATGCTAAAAGAATATGTAAATGCTTAGAGAAATATAAATAGTTTAAGAAAACCAATATACCGACAATATGTAACCACCATGCGGTGCGTTCAACGATGTGAAGTGTTTCTGTTGACAGACCTTCGAACCAAGGTGCTATGAATTGACTGATGACATTACCTGAACTGATCGCTTGAAAAGATGTATCCGTTGCATTCATTACCAAAAATAAACACATCAGCACTACTTCAAAATACAGAATGATATTACCATCATTCTTTGGCCAACCCTTCATTTCAGAACTTAAGAACCGCTTTATCTTTATAACATTTCTTCGTAGCCAAAATACAATAACAGAGACCAAAACCAATACTGCAAGTATTTCAAAAGAACCAATTAAAAATCCATAAACAGATTTTGGTAATACTTTTAAACCTATACGATGTGTCCCAAACAAACCATCAATGATAATTTCTAAAACTTCAATATTAATGATTATAAAACCAACATAAACGATAACATGGAGAAAACCAGAAATTGGTCGCTTCACCATTTTGCTTTGCCCGAGGGCTATGCGCGCCATATTTTTCCAACGTTCGGATTTATTATCACTAACATCGATTTCTTGGCCAAGTTTAATGTTTCTGATTAATTTTTTAATATTTCTAACAAAATAGCCAATACCCAAAACGAGGATAATGGCAAAAAGAATGTTTGGTAAATATTCCATATTGAAAATGGTCTAGTTTTTTTGGTCTTCTGTTGGTGGTTTATAAGGAATCTCTTTTTTAGAAAGAATTCGTCTGTATCGCGCTGGGTGCAATTTAATGTCCAATAGCAACTCTTCCATTTCTTTGGAGGCAGCTTCAAGATTATTGTAAAGTCCGTCGTCATTAAGAAGCTTTCCTATTGTTCCTTCACTATTGTCAATACTAGACATTATGTCTTGAATACCTGTGAGGGTTTTATTAAGGTTATCTACAGTTTTAGATAAATCTACTTCCTTCAATTCTGCTGAAAGCTCACTTAAATCCTTACTGGTTTTTTCAAAATTATCGAGCACTGAAGCAATTTTAGTATCATTTTCTTTAATAACGCCCTGTATTGAATAGGAAAGATTTTTAAATGATCTTAGAGTAGAATTCAATTCTGCAATAGTACTCTTTAAACCTGTTTCTGTTTCATCCACAACCAAAGCATTAAGGTTGGTCATTAATGTATCGGCAGATCTAATGGTACTGTCTAAATCTGAACTTATATCTGAAAAGTTACCTTTTAAGGATGTTATAAGTCCAGGTTTTACTTCTGACAAAATAAAATCGCCAGGCTCAGCTAGTTCTCCATCATCGGCATTTATTATAGCTAATGCATTGCCACCCATTAAGCCAGTTTCGTATAAACGAATAACACTATTTTTAGAAAATTTTAGTTTTGGTGTCACCGAAAAAGAAACTTTGGTTTTACCAGTTTCAAAATCGTATTTAATATCTTCAACTTTACCAACTCTATTACCATTAATAGTCACCGCTGATGATGGGCTTAATGCATTATAGTCGAATTCGGTATAATATGTTTTGGAATTGTCGAATAGGTTTTCACCCATTAAGAATGACATTAAATATATAAAAAGTGCGATACCAGATAGTACGAGTATGGCTGTTTTAACTTCTCTTGAGATTTTCAATGGGCTAAGCTTTGATTAAAAACAAAATATAGAAATAAATATATTAAATCAATCATGTTTTGTTAGGTAAAAATATTAGAAATATTTACATAATTTATCAAAATACACTACGGATTAAATTATAGTTTATCTTAACATATTATTAAACTCCCAATACGCAATCACTTTGGGTTGGATAATAAGCTAAGTCCCATATTTCTTGATCTGTCATTCCCATAGCTGCAAAATCTAATGCTTCTTGAGTTAACATAAATCGATCAGCGATATTCATAGCATATGCTGTACAGGCTCCTTGCAACGCTGCATTACCTCCATTAATTTTTTTCAGTTCAGAACGACTTAATAATGTAGCCCCTTTAAGATTTAAATTGCTTTCTAACATATTTGTTTTATTTTAAGTTTATATAATTGCTAAAATAATAATAAAAATGCTTCTAATCAGCAATAGTTTTCAGAGCTTCGATATATCGATTTGTTTTCCGTCTTTATAACCCACTACAAAACTGGTCGTATAACCTTTTTGCTTAGCTTCATCCTGAAGTCGCCTTGCCTTTTCTAGATTTGAAGTACTTCCGTAATAATATTTATAAAGCTGGCCTACCTTTTCTTTACTAAGATTAGATAATCCTTTAAAATTATAGGGCTTAGCTTCTAAATCTCTTGAACTCGCAGCTATCTGCACTTTGAAAGTGACACCTTCATAAATTAGGGGTATATTCTCAAAGGTTTCTGTAATTTCAGAATTAACACCAGTTATATTACTACCAACATTCTGATCAAGTTCTTTTTTATAGGAAAGAATGGCATCCTTAATAGCTTTTGCCATTTTAGACTGCCCAGCTTTTGTATTAAGGTATGCACCTTCTTTGTTATTTGTTAAAAAACCAACTTCAACTAAAACACTAGGCATATATGTGTTTCTAATAACAAGTAAGCTAGCTTGTTTTAAGCCTCTACTTTTTCGTTTAGCTTTATTAATAAAATTGTCTTCAATTTTACGAGCAAGAATAATGCTTTGTTCGACATAAACTTCCTGTTCAATAGTCATGGCTATACTTGATTCTGGCGAACTCGGATTGAAACCTTCATAGTGTTCTTCGTAATTATCTTCTAAAAATATAACTTCATTTTCACGCTTAATGAATTCAAAATTTCGTTCAGTATTTTTTTCGCCCAGCACAAAAGTTTCAGTGCCAGAAGCTTGTGAATGGTGCGCGTTACAATGAATAGACACAAACAGGTCCGCATCTGCTTTGTTAGCAATATTTGCACGCTCGTGTAGTTCTACAAACACATCTGTTTTACGTGTGTAAATAACTTTTATATCTTTATTCTTTTCTAAAGCCTTACCAACCTCAAGAGTGACATTAAGGGCTATATTTTTTTCTTTATAGCCATTTCCTAAATTACCATGGTCATGCCCTCCATGACCTGCATCTAGTACTACCACGAAACGATCTTCTTGTGCTTGTAATGAAGCAAATGATGTTAAAGAAGTGATAAATGTGAGAATTAGGGATACTATTATATATTTTAGCCTCGTTTGCATATGTAATCTAACGGTTTATAGACTCTTATTATTACACGTTATTGTTAGTAAAACAGTATTTTTAAACTTTAGTGCCATAATAATATAATCACAAAAAAATAACTGTACTTTTGGCGTTTCAAAAACCGAGCCATACTTTTACAAAAATACATTTAAAAGGATTGCGTACAAATAGCTTACACATACTTTTTACTTTAAGTTTTACAGTGTTTATCAACACTTTTAGCTTTGCACAAGAATTACCAAAAAACAACAACGAAATTCCTGCTGAGAAAAAAAATGATACTACAGTTGTTGTTAAGGATAAGATTAGCATCCCTATTGATTCATTATTAGGGCAACCAAAAAATACTGTGGTGGTAGATTCTACCGAGCAAGACTCTCTAAAGAAGGATGAGTTTTTAAAGGGCACGGTAACCTACACTGCCAAAGATTATGTTTCAGTAAATCAAAGAAAGCAGAGAATTCGTCTTTATAACGAAGCTAAAGTGCTGTATGATGGTATGGAAATTACAGCTGGAGTTATTGTAATTGATTATAGCAAAAATTTGGTATATGCAGGTCGTATAAAAGACTCTACGGGTTATACTCAAAAACCCGTCTTTACACAAGGTGCTAATGTTATAGAACCCGACTCCATTATTTTTAACACAGATTCTCGAAAAGCACTGATTTTTAATTCCGTGACTGAGCAAAGCGGTGGAACTGTAATTGCTGAGCGTACAAAGCGTGAAAATGATTCAGTATATTTTATATATAGAGGAAAGTTTACTACCTCAGAAAATTTGGATGACCCGGAATATTACATCCTAATGAATAGGGCCAAAATTGTACCTGATAAAAAAATCGTTACCGGAATGAGCCAGATGTACATCTATGATGTGCCTACACCAATAGCAATTCCTTTTGCTTATTTTCCAATGTCCAAAAAACAGACCTCTGGTATTATTTTCCCCTCTTTTGGTGAAGATACCGGAAACGATAGAGGTTATTTTTTACAGAACGGAGGTTACTATTTTGCCATTAATGATTATGTAGATTTGGCGGTTTTGGGTGATTATTATACTAACGGAAGTTACGGCTTACGTATAGAAAGCAATTATGCAGTCCGCTATAAGTTTAGAGGTAATCTAGCATTTAGGTACGAGAATTTATTAAATAGTGAACGTGGTTTCCCAGACTTTAACCAACGAACTATCTACAACATAAGATGGTCGCACAATCAGGATGCAAAGGCAAATCCAAACTCAAGGTTTTCTGCTTCCGTTAACTTGGGTAGTAGTCGGTTCTTTCAACAATCCATTAATCAGGTCAATCTAAACAATGCACTTACAAATACATTGGCATCTTCGGTTTCCTATTCTAAAACTTTTCAAGGCGAGCCACAAGTTAATTTAAACCTTACGGCTACCCACAACCAAAATACCAATACTGAAGCTATAAATTTAACCCTACCGACCTTGCAGGCTTCGATGAGTAGAGTTTTTCCTTTTGCGCCAAAATCTGGAGCCAAAAGAGGAGCGATACAAAATATTAACTTTCAGTTGAATACTAGAGGAGAATACCGTATCAACACTACCGATTCGTTATTTGGAAAAAGTGAGATGTTTGATGATGCCAAAGCAGGCATGCGACACAGTATTCCCGTAACCACCAACTTTAAAGTATTTAACCATTTCAGTGTTAGTGCCAATGCTAATTTTGAAGAATCTTGGACTCTCAAAACCGTCAGACGTTTTTGGGATCAAACCAACCAAGAGGAGGTAAGTATAGACATCAATGGCTTTGACCGTTTTTTAACCTACAATTTTGGTGCAAGTATCGGTACAACTCTATATGGTATGTACAACTTTAAGAAGAAAGACAAAAATCCAAAAATACAGGCTATAAGACATGTTATGCGACCCACTATTAGTTATAGTGTTACTCCCGCTTTTGATCAATATTACGAAACCTACGATGTTATAGATGCCGATGGTAACACGACTGACCAAGTAGAATTTACGCGTTTTGAGAACTCACTATTTGGTTCTCCCGCTAATAGATACTCAAGTAATATTGGACTTTCTTTAGGCAATAATTTTGAAGCTAAAGTCCGTGCTAAAGATTCTACCGAAACAGAACCTGAGAAAGTAATGTTATTAAGTAACCTCAATTTTGCTACTTCTTATGATCTTGCAGCAGACTCTCTAAACTGGAGTCCGGTACGTGTTTCTGGTGGTACCCAGATTCTTAATAACAAAATGAACATCAACTTTGGCATGACGCTTAACCCTTATGCCTTAGACAGTAATAACAATATCATTAATACATTTAACGTCAACAATGGTGGAAGCCTGTTTAGATTGACATCTGCCAATCTAAATATCAGTTATTCGTTATCCAACGATACTTTTTCAGGTAAACCTGAAGATGATAAGGAAGACGAAGAAGAAAAACGACGTGCGGCAAACGCCAATGCAAGAACCGATGATCTTTTTGGTGTGTCCCAAGATTTTGCAAATGAACGTTTAGGTGATAATGATCGCAATAAAAACAAAGAAGAAAACAACAACGAGTTCTATAACTATAAAATCCCTTGGAGTTTACGATTGGCGTATGCAGCCAATTACAGCAATACCAGAAGGCAAAATGAAATAAGTTCGCACTCATTGATGTTTTCTGGAGATGTAGACCTATCTCCTCGTTGGAGCGTTGGTATATCCTCTGGTTACGATTTCTTAAACCAAGGGGTCACGCAAACCCAATTGCGGTTTGAACGTGATTTACTGAGTTGGCGTATGAATTTTTCTTGGGTTCCTATTGGAATCAATACATCTTGGAACTTCTTTATTGGTATAAAATCAAACTTACTGAAAGATCTAAAATACGATCAACGTCGCCAACCTGATAGAAATCTTGGAAATTAATTTTTCCGCAATATTACTATTAGCAGTCTTTTATTTATTAATCCTTAATAACAGAGATTAACTCTGGCAATAGTGCAATGGCGGTCAATACCACAGCATTACTTTTCTTTTTAGTTGTTGTATTGGTATTTGTTGCTTCAGTTTTGGCTACTTCTGACTTGCGGTCGGGAATACGTACCATCACCACTGAGTTTTCTGCACCTTCAACAAAGTTCTCCTCTGCGAACTTATAAGCAATTTCAATACCGTTATCTTCGAGTGTTTTTATACTCGATTTAGGATGTTCAATAACATAAAGTAACGACTTAATATCTGTTGCTTTGACTTGGCTTAGTGCAATTCCATTTAAATCAGAATAAACGATAATACTTATTAGATCCTTCTCTGTAACGCGATTTGACAATAACTTAAAAGCTTGTTTTAGAATCACCTTATCTTCCGTATTAAAATCATCGGCATAGGTTTCGATCAAAAATGTGATGTTCTTTGTTTTGGTAGAATCTGTTTTAATACTGTAATGTTCTACGACAAACGTAATGAGGTCATCTAGAGTTACAGATTCAGTTTCTACGTTTCTTTCTTGTGCGTTAGATACAAGTGATGATATTACAAGTATAAGTATGAATAGCATTTTCATCGGTTTGGCGTTTAAAGTTGATATAAAACTATACGCCTTACCTGAAATATAAAATCGGTAATGAGTGAAGTTAGTCTTTGAATGAGTTAACTATCCAAGAACTGCTTTTAAGGTTTTGCTACGTTGAATTTTCCCTGTATTGGTCACCTTAAACTTATCGATGGAATAGATATGTTTGGGAACTTCAAAAGTATCCAAGGTTTTTAATTTCTGAAGTTTAGACAAAATATCGCCTACAGATTCAGAAGGGTTTTCGATAACAAGAATTAATCTTTCACCAAGTGTATCATCAGCTTCACCGGCAACGATGTAACGTTCTTTTATTATGGGCTGAAGTTTTTCTTCAATTTGTTCAGGAAACAGTTTTACCCCACCAGAGTTAATGACATTATCGTAACGACCAAGCAGTTTAAAACTGGTTTCAGATTTTAAATCCACTATATCGTTAGTCACTAAGGCTTCTTCTACAAGGTTTGGTGCACTGATAATTAAGCAATCCCTTTCATCTTTACTAAAAGTGACATTTGGCAGTGCTTTAAAGTGCGTTTCTCCATTATTAGCTAGAGATTGCAGTTGTTTTACGGCGACATGCGTTACGGTTTCCGTCATTCCGTAGGTTTCATAAAATCTTGAACTACTATTGGAAATTTTTTTCAGCAGAGGTTTTGTCACCATGGAACCACCAACAATAATAGTTTTAATGTTCTGTACGTAATTTATGGTGTGCTTTAATTGTAAAGGCACCATTGCACAAAAATCGTAGTGTGTTTTATAATCGAAAATAGGCTGAGAACTTGGCTCAACAAAGTCTAATTCTAAACCTAAGACCAAAGCGCGTACAAACATCATTTTACCTGCTATGTAATGACTGGGTAAACAATGTAATGCAGAGTTACCGGGTTCTAAGCCAAAAAAATCTCCTGTGGCAATAGCTGAATTTACCATAGCCTGTTTTTTTAGCTTAATGGATTTGGGTTGACCTGTAGAACCAGACGTATTTACAATAAGGTAATCTTTGTCGCTTAACCAATCCGTTAAAAAATTTCCTGTAGCCTTTTCGTAAGCCTCACCTTCTTTAATAAGACTATAAGCAACTTCCTTTAACTCTTCATGATTAAAATGTATTCCGTTATACTTAAAACGGTTATGTACCTTGTTGTACCTTGGTGTCATCTATTCAATAATTTTATAATCTTCTTTTGGCGGCTCGGTAACTTTGCCGAACAAACGGTCTTGCCAGTTTTTCCAGTTATACTTTTTGGATAAAATCAACAGCATAATTGGATATATTATCAATACTGGCATTAAGATTTCTGAAAGTAAACTCATGGATGGGTCAGCTGTGTTCTTAAAAATAGCATCGGTCTGTAATGCTGTCCAATCTGCAGTTACCAATAGAGATGCTAACAAGTTATTGCCCAAATGAAAGCCTAGAGCGAGCTCCAAACCATCGTCCATTAAGGTCATGATGCCCAATAATAACCCAGTGCCAACATAGAAAATCATCATTTTCCAAAACCCTACTGCTCCTACTTCTGGATTGGCAGCATGGGCTATACCAAATAGAATAGAAGTTAGTATTAGTGGAAACCATTTATTCTTTACCATAACACCTATATGCTGCATTAAATAACCTCTAAATAAATATTCTTCTAAACTAATTTGAAATGGAAATAAGATAATACTGATAAGAAACAATATGGCGAACTTTTTGGCATCGAATTGAAAAACCAATTCTGATGAATCTATTGAATAGCCTATAAAAAAGGTTACCAATGTAAATGTACATACCATTAAAAAAGAGAACAAAATACGCTTATAATCTACCTTTGGTCGTGCTGTAGTTAAGGACAAAATACTACGTTGATGTACATATCGTACCAATATAAATAAGAGCAGTAATAAAAATACAAATGGTACCAAATTAACAATTAAAGAGAGATTTGCTGGCCAATTTTTCATCATATCCATGGCCAGTTGTAAATCAGCTGGGTCACTAATTAAATAGATTACAAAATTGGCAAGGAAAATACCAGCCACTAAAAATGTCGTTAAAATAAACATCCATAGATCGCGCTGTCCTTTATAGGCTTGTTGTATGTAATTCATTGTTATATGTTAAATTTCCAATGTTGCGTTAAATCGTAGTGCAAAGTACCATTTTTTACGCTTAATGGCGAATCAAAATTATTGATAAATAAACTCCCTGTACCCAAACCTTGAGGTAGCATGTTTTTTAAAGTATAAGTCCATTGTGCTATGGCATTGAGACCAATATTACTTTCTAGCGCACTTGTTATCCACCATTTTATATTCTGACTTTCCGCTAAACCGATCCATTCTTGACTTCCCAGAAACCCACCAACCAAACTCGGTTTTAAAATGATGTATTGTGGCTTTATGGTTTCCAATACGCTTTGTTTGTCTTTAATTTTAAAGACCTCAATCAATTCTTCATCTAGTGCAATTGGCAACGGTGTAAGTTCACAGAGTTTTGCCATAGCTTCAAATTGTTTCGGCTTTATAGGCTGCTCAATAGAATGCAACTGATAATCTGAAAGTCGTTTTAGTTTTTCTAATGCTTCATCAGGAGAAAACGCTCCATTGGCATCGACCCTAAGTTCAATATCAGTTATTGAAAATTCCTTTCGGATGGATTTCAAAATATTTAATTCCGTTTGAAAATCTATAGCTCCAATCTTTAGTTTTATGCAATCAAAACCAGCCGCGATCTTTTCTTTGACTTGCTTTCGCATAAAAGTTTCGTCGCCCATCCAAACCAATCCGTTAATTGGTATGTTGTCAAATCCTTTGGTAAATGCAGAAGGGTAAAGTAAAAATGGCGTATTACTTTCTAAGGATCTAAAAGCCATCTCCACTCCAAATTGAATACTTGGCAGTTCAATAAGCTCACCGATTAACTTATCTAACCCCAAATTAATATTTTTGCAAACCCATTTTAGCTTGTTTTCATAATCTGGTGTGTCATCAATAGACAAGCCTCTTAGGATTCCACATTCCCCTATCCCAATTTTACCATCTTTTTCTAATTGAATAAACCACGTTTCCTTAGTGGTCATGACACCTCTTGATGTTCCACTTGGCTGTTTAAATTTGAGAATGTATTTATGATAACTTGCTTTCATCACTCATCAAAAATAAGCATAAGGGATTAATTATATTTTCTATACCTAAAAATTAAGGCATCAAGTTTTTTTGATGCCTTAACTGTCATTGACCAATCAATCAATTTATGAAATCTACCTACATAAATTTCACTTTACCTGTAGCCATATCATATACAGCCGCTACAATCTTAATATCACCCTGTTCCTCTAGTTGAGCCATCTTTGGTGATCGCTTTCTAATATCGTCAACGGTTTTAAGCGCGTTATTAGAAATCACTTTATTGGTAAACTCTGTATTTTTAGAAGACACTTCCCCATTAGCTTCCACAGATACTACTGAGGGTTTTATTTCATCCAATAAATCTTGAAGCGAATTCATTTCCATTGAAGCAGCGTCTGTATTATCAATAGCATGCTTAACGGCTCCACAAGCTGTGTGCCCCATAACTATGACAACTTTAGAGCCTGCAACCGCTGTTGCGAATTCCATTGAACCTACAATATCTTTATTCTCAATGTTGCCTGCAACACGTGCTACAAAAATATCACCTATACCTAAATCAAATACATCTTCAACTGGCACTCTGCTATCTACACAAGAGAGTACTATCGCCTTAGGATACTGACCGATCATTGCTTCTCTTCGTTGTGCAGAGTGATCTCGCCTGGTTAGATTATTACTTACAAAATTCTCATTCCCTTTTTTTAGTCGTCCAATGATCTCATCTGGACTCATGTCTGCCTGCTCCTCTGCTGTTAAAATACTTTTTATTGGGTTTTGTTCTATTATAATATCAGATTCTATTTTCTCTGCATTTGATTCAGAACCGTTTGTTTTTTCGTTGCAAGCGTAGCTTACCAGAACCAATAATACTACTACAAAATGTTTAAGTTTCTTTTTCATGTGTATATATTTAAAGTTTAATATTTTTAAAAATTATGATGCATACTTATTTGCCATTGACCTTTTCCCCAGTTATCCGTCTTTTGGTTCATCCAGCCTAACTGAAATCTAATTTTGGAGTTTAAAACATATCCCAAACCGAGATAGGTACGGTTTCTATCAAACAATTCTACTTCTCCTCCATCACCAATATCTTGTTGACCGTTAATGAATAATTCATTATACAATGCTATATAATAGGCTTTTGGACTCAATTCCTTAGAGTTTAAAGGCACATTTAAAAAGAGATTATAGCGGTAACGTGTTCTAAAATCTTGATCCTCCACAAAACGCTGTTCGTACCTAAAGCGATGTGTTAAGTAAAATCTATTTCCCAATTTCTGTGGAAATAGAGCTTCTTGATAAATACGATTTTCAACAAAAGTATCATCGCCATCACCGAATTGCCCTGTAGTAATATTTGCATATCCAAATGTGAACATTACACCAGAATCTTTGGGTGTAAATGTTAACCCAGATCTTAGCATCAGTTGCTCCATATCACCTATACCTTGCCAATCACGATATTGAAAATCTCCTTGAATTCCCCATTGACTGTCTTTAAATTGATGATTGTAGAAGTACATAAACCATGCACCTGTTTGGGATTCGTCTACCTGAGCATTAATTGTACCGAATATAAAAAAGAAGGTAACAATAAAAAGTTTTAGTTTCATACTTAGTTAATTTGATTGCAAAAATAATAGTATTACTTTCAATAAAATGGAATACATAAAAAATTTAACTATTAATTAACGCATTACAAATCAGTAAAAAATTCTATTTTTAAAAATGTATATTTTAGTTTCTAATTGAGATCGAGACAAAATTTGCCATATTAAGTATTTAAAAAACAATGAAATGCCAGATTTCCCCAATATTATACTGTATGCCATTCCCTTTTTTGTTTTAGCCATGTTGCTAGAATTATATGTGACCACAAAACGGCACATTAAAACTTATGAAGCCAAAGATGCTTTTTCTTCAATCGCAATGGGATTGGGAAATGTAATTTTAGGGTTTGGCAGTAAAGCATTGGTTTTACTGACATTCTTTTGGATTTATGACAATTTTAAAATTTTTGAAATTCCTGTAGCTTGGTGGTCTTTTATAGTGTTGTTTTTTGCTGATGACTTTTCCTATTATTGGTTTCATCGTATTTCTCATGAATGCCGCTTATTTTGGGCTTCGCATGTAGTGCATCACTCTTCTGAGCATTATAATTTAAGTACTGCATTAAGACAAACTTGGTCTGGTGGTTTTTATACTTTTATTTTTTGGTTATGGCTACCTTTACTTGGGTTTCATCCTGCTATGATTTTATTGCAAATGTCCATTAGTCTCTTATATCAATTTTGGATTCACACAGAAGCTATAAACAAAATGCCCAGTTGGTTTGAAGCTATTTTTAACACGCCTTCCCACCATCGTGTTCACCACGGCAGTAATCCTATTTATCTAGACCGCAACCATGCAGGTATTTTAATTATTTGGGACAAATGGTTTGGCACTTTTCAGCCCGAGCTTGAAGATGAAAAAGTAAATTATGGTTTGGTAAAAAATATTAAAACCTTTAATCCTATAAAGATTGCTTTTATTGAATGGTGGTATATGCTTAAAGATGCTTTTACAGGAAAAAAATCATTAAAAAATCGATTTCAATATTTAGTTAAACCACCAGGGTGGAAACATGATGGCACAGGTAAAATCAGTGATGATTTAAGGCAAGAGTGGTTAGATAACAAATTTGAAAAAGGCACCAACTAAAACACAAAAAACTAAATTTAACTACGAAGTATTTTTTCCATTTTACGACCTTTTGCCAATTCATCTACCAACTTGTCCAAATATCTTACTTTTTGGGTTAAGGGATTTTCGAGATCTTCAATACGATAGCCACAAATAACGCCTTTAATTTGATTGGCATTGGGGTTTAATTCCCCTTCTTTAAAAAAAGTTTCGAATGTAGCTTTACTGTCTATAAGCTCTTGCAATTTATTTTTGTCGAAACCTATAAGCCATTCAATTACTTGAAGCAACTCTTCTTTTGTCCTCCCTTTTTTCTCAACTTTATTGATGTAGTGCGGGTAAACCGACGCAAATGTCATTTTGGCTATACGCTCATTGTGCTCTGGTGTTGCTTTCATGTTATATATTATTAAACCTCCATACTTTCTCCGATATTCAAAAGCTTTAATGATTTTAGTTTAGAATCGAACTTAGCCTTAGCTTTCACCTTATCAATTTCTATATAGCCAAAAGTATCATAGTGATACCCCAAAACCCTATCGCAATCTACAAATTTACTTGCTTGTATGGCATCATCCACTCCCATTGTAAAATTATCGCCAATCGGCAAAATGGCCAGGTCTAAATCAAATTGCTTACCAATTAATCTCATATCGTATGTTAATGCTGTATCTCCTGCGATATATATAGTTTTGTCAGCTTGCAATACAAAACCTCCAGGCTGTCCACCATAACTTCCATCAGGAAAAGATGATGTATGTATGGCATTTACGTATTTTAATTTACCAAATTCAAAATTCCAAGAACCACCATGATTCATGGGATGACCTTCTAATCCTAAGTTTTGGTAATGTGTTACGATTTCATAATTAGACACAATAACAGCTCCCGTTCGCTTTGCAATGGTTTCTACATCCAAGATATGATCTTGATGCGCATGGGTTACTAAAATATAATCGGCTTTTAAACTTTCGATATCTATGTGTGAAGCTTTCTCATTTCCAGAGATAAATGGATCAACAAGAATGTGGCTATTTTCAATTTGAATACCTAGACTGGCATGACCGTAGAACGTAATTTTCATTTATATTTTCTTTAGAGATAATCTGCCTCTAAAATTAATATAAAATATAACCAATACCTAACAAGAATGAAAAGAGAAATGTAGATAATGCCAATACTTTTAATTGACTATCAAAATCATCTGGTGTTTTGGCTGCCTTGATTTTCCTTAAATGAATAATCAACGGGATAAAAGCCAATAAATACATAAAGTTATAAGGTTTCACATAATATAAAATCGAAAATATTACAGTAATGACCATGGCACCAATGATAAGAAAGAAATGATATTTCTTTACGCTTTTAGCACCTAATTTTACGGCAAGAGTTATTTTACCAACTTTAGCATCAGCATCAAGATCTCGCATGTTATTTAAATTAAGTACACCCACACTCAATAAACCCAAAGCTATTGCGGGAAGTACAACCACGTGATCAATTTTGTGCAAATACAACAAATAACTTCCGATAGTACTTACGAGTCCAAAGAACACAAATACAAAGACATCACCCAAAGCTCTATAACCATAAGGCGAATCTCCCATAGTATAGTTTAAAGCTGCATATACCGAAATACCTCCGAGGAATATAAACAGTAATAAAAAAAGGAAATTAGTAGATCCAAAAGCAGCCCAAATAAGAGATAAGGTTAAAATAATGACTACAATAATATTAAACTTTATGGCATCTAACATCTCATCTGGGGTTATCTCACCACTTTGCACAGCACGCCTTGGTCCAACACGCTCATCATTGTCGGCTCCATTGATACTATCTCCATAGTCGTTTGCTAAGTTGGAAAGTATTTGTAGACTAATTGTTGTTAATATCGCCAATATTAAAACCCACCAACTAAAATGACCATTATAGTAAGAAAAACAAGTTCCTACAATTATACCAGAAACGGAAAGTGGTAAAGTTCTGAGGCGCATGGCAGCTAGCCATGGTTTAATTTCTTTCATGTAAGTTAATTAGATTAGGGTATCCATTTCTTAGGAAAGTTAGGTTTCCTTTTCTCTAAGAAAGCATCTCTTCCTTCTTTTGCTTCTTCTGTCATGTAAGCTAATCGTGTGGCTTCACCAGCAAATACCTGTTGGCCAACCATACCATCGTCTGTAAGGTTCATAGCAAACTTTAACATTTTTATTGATGTTGGTGATTTAGCTAATATCTCTTGCGCCCACTGATAGGCTGTAGTCTCTAACTCGGTATGAGGTATAACAGCATTGACCATTCCCATTTCGTAAGCTTCTTGAGCAGAATAATTACGTCCTAAAAAGAATATTTCTCGTGCTTTTTTCTGACCAACCATTTTCGCTAGATACGCAGAACCATAACCGCCATCAAAACTTGTAACGTCAGCATCTGTTTGCTTAAAAATGGCATGTTCTTTACTGGCCAGAGTTAAATCACAAACCACATGTAAACTATGTCCACCACCAACTGCCCATCCGGGCACAACGGCTATTACTGCTTTTGGCATAAAACGGATGAGACGTTGTACTTCTAAAATATTTAATCTATGGTAACCATCTTCACCTACGTAACCTTGGTGTCCTCTAGCCTTTTGGTCACCACCAGAACAAAAACTCCAAACTCCATCTTTTGTCGATGGTCCTTCTGCGCTCAATAACACAACACCGATGTTTACATCTTCATTGGCATCATAAAATGCATCATAAAGTTCTGAAGTTGTTTTAGGGCGAAAGGCATTTCTTACATTTGGACGATTAAATGCTATTCTTGCAACTCCGTTGCATTTATGATATGTTATATCTTCATAAGATTTGGCAACTTTCCAATCTATATGACTCATATTTCTCATTATTTTGACTGCAAAAATAAGGAATTAATAATAATGCTCTATGAGTAAATTTTATTTGATTTTATTATGCAAGCATAATATATTTGCATCCTTTCATAATTATTATGATTGATAGCCCTAACCTTATGAATAAAGATCATACGCTCCTTAAAACTAATTTAGGGAGTGTATATCTTTTTGACAATTACATTATTACAGATTTTAAAGAAGGTATTGATATTACTTTTGATAATTTCAATGAAGTCTCAGAGATTATAAAAGTTTACTTCGAAGACAGACCTTTTGGATTTATTGCAAATAGAGTAAATTCCTATTCTATAAATTTAACAGATGCTTCTAAATTTAATGCTAATTTCCCAAACTTAAAAGCTTATGCTGTTGTAGTATATAATACTATAACAGAACGTGTTTTTGAAATTGAAAATCACTTCTTTACGTTTAACAGATCTGTTTTTAAAGAAATAGACTCAGCGGTAACTTGGATCGAAGAATCGCTTTCTCATAAAGTCTAATATCTATTTAACTTGAGCTCGATACAATAATAGAGCATCTAAGATGTAAAAGACTGATTGTCAGTTCGAGTGATTTCTGAGGAACGAAGAAATTGTATCGAGAATTATTAAAAAAAGAACGTCTCGATACATTTTTCTCTTTTAGATCGAAAAACACTCGAAGTGACGATTTCAACTATTTGAATAACAGTATTTTAAATTATGAGGCACATGAATCTTATGTCAAATTTACGTTATTTAACGTGAGTTCTATACAATAATAGAACATCCAAAATGTAAAAAACTGATTGTCAGTTCGAGTGATTTCTGAGATTATCAAAATCAAAATACATTTTGATTGAAGATACAGAGCGTAGCTAAAGAAATTGTATCGAGAATTGTTAAAAAAAGAACTTCTCGATACATTTTTCTCTTTTAGATCGAAAAACACTCGAAGTGACGATTTCAACTATTTGAATAACAGTATTTTAAATTATGAGGCACATGAATCTTATGTCAAACTCACGTTATTTAAGGTAAATGCCGTCTTCCTTTATGTCTATTTGTCTATCCTTATAAAGTGATCCTATTGCCTTTTTAAAGCTCTTCTTGCTCATTTGAAGCTGTTCCTTTATGTCTTCTGGGCTAGATTTGTCATGCAAAGGAATAAAGCCGTTATTATCTTTTAAATCGTTTATTATAAGCTCTGCATTAGGTTCTATATTTCTATAGCCTATTTGATTAAGAGATATATCTAGCTTGTTATCGTGACGTACTTTTTTTACAATACCTTTCAATCGGTCACCAACACTAATGTCCTTGTATATGTCATCTTTAAACACCAAACCTAAATGTTTTTTGTTGACGATAACATTCATTCCGATGTCAGAAGGGTGCGAAACAATTAAATCAACCTCATCGAACTGAGAAACAGTCAACGCTTTGTTGTCTAAAAAGTGATTGGTTTTGCTCGAAGCCACTAAACGCTCAGTTTCTTCATCTAAATAACAATGTACCAAATACCAGCCACCAGCTTTCATTTTAAAGGCTTGCTCCTTAAATGGACAGAATAGTTCTTTTACCAAACCCCAATCTAAGAAAGCTCCAAATTTTGTTACTTGATTGCAACGCAACAAAGCAAAATCCCCTTTTTTTATGTAAGGTTGATCTGTTGTAGCTACTGGTCGTTCTTCGTTATCTAAGTATACAAATACGTCAATCTTATCACCTATTTCAAATACTTCAGGTACATAACGGTTGGGCAATAAAACTTCTCCCTCTTCTCCATCTCCCAAAAACAAACCTGGTTCTGTATCTCTTAAAATTTCGAGTGTATTGTATTCGCCTAAATGTATCATAATACAAAGGTATTGATATTAGTGAGATACTGAAATTTATTTCATCTATCAGCATGGCAATTAAACACAAAAAAAGCGCTATAACAAAATTATAACGCTTTAATACTTTTTAAAATAGGTCTGCTAGTACACAGATTCTTTATTAAAATGCTTTACCAATAAATAATAAACAACTGCTCTATATTTGTTTCTGTTGGATTGACCATAAGCATCCATAACAGAAGCAATACCTTTATCTAAATCAGCACCATCGCTCAATCCTAATTTTTTTATTAAAAAGTTGTTCTTTACAGTAGCTAATTCTTTTTCATCAGAACCAGATACTGTTGATGAATCTGCATTATAAATTGAAGGTCCTAAACCTACAGTTACTTTAGTTAATAAATCCATGTCAGCGTTAACGCCACATTTATCTTTTAAATCTGCCGCATACTTTGCGATTAATTCATCTCTTTTACTCATTTTAATAATTTGTTTTAAGTTTATTTATATTATCTCACTAAGGTAAGTATTTTTTAGACACGTTAAAAGTTGATTGGTCACTTCTTGACACTATTTAACCTAAAATTTACTTTATGAAAGTAAAATAATCCAATAGCACTTTATCATTTATGGTTGAAGGTGTAAAAACCTCTAACAGCCTAGGTTGTTTAGATGCTCCGTAAAATGTTTCGAGTTTATCTTTTAGACTGATCTCATCATCAGCTTTCAAATAGCTAAACCCATACATATCACATAATTGCTCAGCGGTTAGACAATGTTTGGTTTCAAAATACGTATCAAAATTATCGGTATTTTTATGACCCGGTAAAATTCTAAAAATTCCTCCACCATTATTATTAATAACTATTATCCTAAAATTCTTTGGTATATAATTGTTCCACAGCGCATTACTATCATAGAAAAAACTTAAATCTCCCGTAATAAAAGTGGTTCGTTTTTTTGAAGCTACAGCTGCACCAATTGCCGTACTTGTACTGCCATCAATACCGCTTGTACCTCTATTGCAAAATACATCAATATCTTTTCTTAACTGAAACAACTGTGTATATCTTATGGCAGAACTATTACCAACTTGCAACTGGCTTTGTTTTGGTATGCTCTTTAGTATTGAATTAAATACCGTAAAATCTGAATAAGGAACCGTATTTAAATACGCATCATGCAGCTTTCTTCGTTTTTGTCTTAGGGTTAACCAAGAGATTTTATAATCGCTCTTAGCATAGTGTTCTACAAGTGGCAAAAAAGTACTAAAAAACGTATTTGGAGATAATCTAACATGCTCATTTAGACAGAAAAATGTATCGTTTGCTTTACCTAAACCAATATGCCAATGATGTTTGGGTTTGTATTGTCGTAGAAATGCTTTTATCTTTTTTGAAACTATCAAACCGCCGAACGTTAACAAAATATCGGGTTGAAGTTGTTGAAACTCATCTTCTTCTAATGGAGCTATAATTTTATCTATTCCCGGAAAAAAATCGGGATGATGTAAATTTGAAGTCGTCTCCGTAAACACCAAAACACTATCGTCATCAGCTATTTGCTGTAACCATTCTACTTCAACAGAATTAGGGTAAAGCACACCTACTAAAATCATTTTTCGCTTGGCATTTTGCCAAACATTCAGTAGACTTTTTATTTCAAACTCGTCTATTTTTTCAATATTACTCTTAAGCATATATGGTTTTGGTACAATCGATAATTCATCAACTGTTTCATATAAAGGCTCGTCGAATGGAATATTAATATGTACAGGTCCCATTTTTAAACGAGAAATAGTTAAGGCCTCATGGATCTCAGATTCATTATAAGTTTGAATATCTTTTTGCAATCCCAAAAAGAGCTCTAATTTATGTTCTATACTCTTAAAAATAGGCAACTCTTCTTCGTTCTTATACTTTCCTTCTCTTAGATCTAACTTAAGATTGACACTATATAACACGTGTTCACCATAAACATTCTTTTGTTTTATGGTCTGTCCATCACCTATATCTACCAAGTGCTTTGGCCGATCTGCCGATAATACAACTAAAGGTATATTGCTATAATAAGCTTCGGAAATTGCAGGGTAATAGTTTAATAATGCACTTCCCGAGGTACAGATAACAGCAACTGGTTCTTGTAGCTGCTGTGCGATACCTAAAGCAAAAAAAGCGGCGCAACGTTCATCAACTATACTATAACATGTAAAATAATCATCGTGAGTAAAACCTATAGTCAATGGTGCATTTCGACTACCAGGTGAAATAACGATATGCTTCACGTTATGCGTTTTGCATAAGGTGGTTACCGTTTGGGATAAGGGAATTTTAGAGTATTTCATTAAACTGTAAAAATAAGAAATCTCTTCGTTTTAAATTAAAACGTTAACTATAGTTTTGGTTTTATTTACGGTTTCTTCCCATTCTTTTTCGGGATTGGAATCTTTAGTAATTCCACCACCAACATAAATTAATGCTTTACTTTCTTTTATCTGCGTACAACGCAGGTTAACGTAAAAGTTAGATGCTGTTTTTACTGTAGCGTAGGCATTGTTTTCTACATTACGAGCATTAGTGTTTCTCGATCTTACCTGCTTTAAATTCAGCTCTCCCAAAAAACCTGTATAGTATTCACGATTATAACTTTCATTTTTTAGAATAAAATCTTTTGCTTCTTGCTTGGGGAAACCACAAACTGCAGGTGTGGGATGCAATGCTTCTATTACTGATTTTAAGCTAGAAGTATCTTTTATAAGGCTGGTAATATATGTTTTAAGATGAAGCAAATTTCCTGCTCTTACGGTTTCTACATTCGAAACATTTACTTGGCTTGTATATGGTGTTATTTGACCTCTAATATAATCTGTAACTATTTGTTGCTCTTCGTATTCTTTATACGTCCATTGTACATCAGAGTTTTCAGAATAAGGTTGAGTACCAGCCAATGAAATTGTTGTTAAGCGTTTTCCTTCTACTTTAAATAATAATTCTGGTGTGGCACCTAACCACAACCCCACTTTAGGATGGTACCAACAGTACACCATTGCATTTTTATAGGTATTGAATAGCCTTTTAAAAATTTCCAAAGGTTTATTACTACTCAAATTTTTTTCAACTTGCCGAGACAATACAACTTTTTCTAAATCTTTATTTTTTATGTGCTCAATTCCCTTGTTAACAAGCTTAATATGACTGTCACTATTGGTTTTATCTACTTCGACTTCAACATAATTACTAGTAGTTTTAAGGTGATTGGTCTCTAATGTGTGATGTTTACAGGAATCTTGAGGAAACAAAATACTGTCATTATCTAAGTTAAATGGTGCAAATACAAATCCGCTTTCAGTAAAACTAGAAGTTACATGTAGTATATCATCTTCTTGTAACCAACATTTAATAACAGAATTAATAGGCCTGCTATAGACTACAAATGGCAATTGATTTTTGTACTGATTTTCTAGAGCTTCAAAGAATGAATTAATAGTCGTCATCCACTATTTCTTTTTGGGTAATGAAATGGTCGACAGGCGACAAATAGAGACGAGATTATCTGCTTCATCTGTAATCCTTATATCTAACAATTGTGTGGTGCGCCCTTTATGCAAAAACGTAGCCCTTGCATAAACATAGCCATCCCTTACACTTTTAAGGTGATTGGCCGTAATCTCTAATCCTCTAACAAAGTAATTTTCAATATCTGTAAAAATATGGGATGCAAAACTACCGACACTTTCTGCTAAAGCTGCTGTCGCCCCTCCGTGCAAAACACCGTCTGGTTGATGCACTTTTGGTGTTACCGGCATTCTTGCCACCAAAAAAGCATCACCATAATCTATCATTTCTATGTCCAAGGTTTCCATCAGCGTATTTTTACTCACAGCATTAACTTTGGCCAGGAATTCTTCTTTAGATTGTTGCATAGAAATACAGTATTTTTATAGTCGAAAGCAAAGATACTCATTCTTTGATTTACGATAAACGATTTATGGTTTTCGATTTAAATATTGAATATATGAAAACCTATAATGAACATTTGGTAGACCATAATCAATACCAACTGGCATAATTACATGATTAAAACAGTTAATTACAAAATTTAAATAGATGAAGTCTACTGAGCAACAAGTTGACTACCAGTCCACTAATTCTTATTCAACTTTAAACAAGCTTACAGCACATACCAAAACCGTTTGGTTTGTTTGCCATGGTATGGGGTATCTCAGTCGTTATTTTTTGAGGTATTTTAAAGATTTAGATTCTGAAGATAATTATATCATTGCGCCGCAAGCACCGAGCAAGTATTACATTCAGCCAAAAATGCATGTCGGTGCCAATTGGTTAACTAGAGATGAAACTGAAGCCGGAATGCAAAATATTCTCAACTATTTTGATGCCATTTTTGATGCAGAGCAAATTCCGAAAGATATAAACCTCATTATATTAGGTTACTCACAAGGTGTTAGTGTTGCAATGCGCTATATGTCCAAACGCCAATTGCAATGCTCTCAGTTGGTCTTACATTCTGGCGGAATCCCAAAAGAATTAACATCAGAAGATTTTAAATACTTATCAAAAAATACCAAAGTGAAATTAATCTATGGTACTAAGGACGAATACTTAGATGAAACTCGCACAGCGCAAGAATCGTTAAGAGTTAAGGACTTATTTGGCAATAGAGTAAGCATTATCCCCTTTGAAGGAAAGCACGTGGTTAATGTAGATTACATAAATGAATTGGTTTAATTAAAAAGATGCCTTTACACAACATGAAAGCTCCAACCCTAGAAAACGAAAGCGTAAAATTAAGTTTATTAGATCTTAGTAATTACAGTCATTTAGAAACTGTGGCCAAAGAAAAAGATCTCATCTTCTACTCACCTTCCGATATTTCTACACCAGAAAAATTAAGGTCTTATGTACAAGTTGCTGTTGATGGGTATTATCATAAAACCATAATTCCATTTATAGTTTACGACAAAAAGAAAGAATCTTATGCTGGCTCTACGAGATTTGGACTCATTAATTGGAAAAATAAAGTATTGCACATTGGTTGGACATGGATAGGACATAGTTTTCAAGGCACAGGATTGAATGCTAACATGAAATTTTTAATGCTACAATATGCGTTTGAAACTTTAGGTTTTGAAAAAGTAGAATTTAGAATTGATGAGCGCAACAGAAAATCGAGACGCGCTGTCGAAAAATTAGGCGCAACACTAGAAGGTATCTTACGTAAAGACACCCTTATGAAAGATGGTTTTAAACGCAGTACGTGTTGCTATGGAATTTTAAAAGAAGAATGGCCAGGTATAAAGACAAATCTGCAAAACACCATAAAAAATAACTAAGTACTATTTAGAAACAAAACAATCAATGTATAACTCAATTTGTTATATGTTGAGAGTTGTTGCTTTTACTGTGAATGACATTGAAATTTAGCTTGTTTGCTGAAGTGTTTTGTTCTTCTCTTTAAGAATTGCCAATTGCTTCTCTAAAAACGTAATCGCTTGTTCTGTTTTGTAACTTGTTTTAGAAGCAAAGTCTTTTAAGTCTTCTTTAAATTTATCTTTTCCTGATGCTGCTGCCTTGGATAAATCGTCCTTAACTTCTTTAAAGTCTTGGGTGATTTTATCTTTTACATCCTTGCCTTCTTTTTTAAGCTTGTTCCTTGTTACACTTCCTTTTTCTGGTGCCAATAAAACGGCAACACCTGCCCCAATTATTGCTCCTAAGACTAAAGCTCCTTTAAACTGAATCATATCTTTTCTTTTTTAAGTTAAACCTGTTTACTTATAGGTAGCAAAGTCTGGTGATTTGTTACAATTTGGTAAAGATAATAACAGTTTAAAAGGGTTTAAATTTCCTCCTTAGCTAAATATTACATTCAAAAACATTCATTTTCCTTCCATTCTACTGCCTTTTCAAACCTTTTCATATAAGTCATTAATTCGTGTTCTGTATCTTCTAATGAATCTCTGTATGGTACGGAAGGTATACAGCAATCCTTTTCATTGTGCAATCTACAATAATGACTGATTTCCCAAGTATAGCTTTGATTTGATCCATTAATAACTCTGTATACTATTCCAATTATTTTAGGCTCAACACTATTAAATATGCAATGAATTTCTTTTAACGATTCGTTTTGTTCTACCAATTCGTTCATTCAATTTCTTTTGTTTAGATATTGTTTTCAAAAATATAAAGCTTGTGGTACTAAGTCCTATTTTAATGTCTTATACAAGGTGATACTAAAGCAAAACTGATAAGCTCTGTATAAAAATTCAGTAAACGTAAACGAAATTAGAGTGATAAAAGCATAAAGTCAATACGTAACGTTACGTATTTTCAATCAACATAGCAAGATTGGAAAAGTAATATCCAGACACTATCTTTAATTTTGTCTTCACAGAACCGATACCAAATGGCAGAACAACCAAAAACAAAGCATTATTATCAGCAAAATCTTAATCGTGTTGTAGATTATATACATAACCATTTAAATGCTAAAATTGATATTGCAAGTTTAGCAGAGTTGTCACATTTTTCACCTTATCACTTTCACCGCATCACACGTGCTATGCTCGGGGAACCTCTAGGTGCTTATATTGGTAGAACACGTTTGGAAACTGCCGCTAAAATGATTCGCTATACAGATAACTCCATTGAAGATATTGCATATAGTGTGGGGTTTGAAACACCTTCTTCCCTATCCAAGGCATTTAAAAATTATTTTGGAATATCCCCAAGTGCACACCGTAGCAAAAAAGAATTCGTAATCAAAAAACAGAACATCGTGAAGACTAAAACATTAAACATTAAAAAACCAAAAATTGTAGACTTAGAAAATCAAAAGTGTTTGTATTACACCATGTATGGCGCATATCAAAAATTAGATTATGCATCAGCATGGCAAAAGCTTTGGGCAGAGGTAAAAGTACAAAAACTATTTACAAAGGGTATTAAACATATTGGCTTACCGTACGATGATCCAAATGTAACTGACCCAAAAAAAACACGTTATGATGCTTGTCTCATCATTCATAAAGATGCCAAACCCAATGGCGACGTTGGCATTAAGGAACTTAAAGGCGGGAAGTTCGCTGTGTTCTTATATCAAGGAAGTTACAAATACTTTGCTGAAGTCTACGACTATATGTTTAACGAGTGGTTACTCAACACTGAATACGAATTGAGAGATGCGCCCTGTAGAGAAAAGTATATTAGTCATCCAGACCGAGTAGCTGAAGAGAAATTAAAGACGGAGTTTTATATCCCCATTCAGTAATCAGCAAGACAGAAGTTATATAAAAGAATTAATATTGAATTGGTATCTATTGTTGTCCATACTCTTTTTTAAATATTTCGTATAATTCGTCAAGCTTAGTTTTTAGTACTTTGTTTTCTTGTTCTAAAATTTCAATTTTATTGTGTAAAGCCTTAATTGATTGTACATATAAAGCATCATAGGTTCCATAAGCCGTTTGGTAAAAGCCTTGGTTATCTAATACTACATTTTCTGGAAAAACTTCCATAAGCTCTTGAGCCACAAAACCATATTGTTGACCTTTGGGTCTATTGGTTCCCGTCTGTTTGTCATTCCATTCGTAAGTCACACCACGCATTTGCAATAGCTTATGTAAAGCATCATACTCTGTAAATGTTTTAATATTTTTCTTTAGACGTCGGTCACTATTGGCTAACCAATCACCCGCAGCATTCTTTGAAGCATTGCCTTCTACTTCTAAAATATTTGTAGTTGGAATTCTAGATAAACCCAAACGGCCATTTTTTAATAATGTCATTGCATTACTCAATGTATTATTGGCAACCACAAATAAGCGATCCGTTCCCACTGCACTTGTTGTACTTGAAGGCACATAATTTGAGCTGTTATAACCAATAACAGTCTCTGCATAAGAGTTAGCACGTAAACCTAATCCCAAAGCTGTCGCATTAGATCCCAAAACTATATTGTTGCTACCGCCCGCGAACCCTCCAGATCCAGAAACCGCGTTGTTGGTACCCAGTGCAACCGCGCCCACTGCCGTTACGTCGTTACCGCTCCCCAGGGCCAGGGCATTGTCGCCGTCGGCACTGATCGTATTTGAAGTCCCCATGGCAATGGAGGAATCCCCTTCCGAGGACGTGCCGCTGCCAGCCGTAAAGCTCTCGTTGCCCGATGAT
>CAYVNR010000001.1:0-331928 GCA_964453045.1 uncultured Flavobacteriaceae bacterium | reverse complement strand
ATCGGACTAGTTTACAATGGAAACATTGTAGGTTCATTTAATTAGTAAAATAACCAAATGGCCCGTTCGTCTATCGGCTAGGACGCCAGGTTTTCATCCTGGTAAGAGGGGTTCGATTCCCCTACGGGCTACAATTTTTAATAAGAGAAATAAAATGGCAAATCATAAGTCAGCTTTAAAAAGAATTAGAAGTAACGAAAAGAAACGCGTGCTTAACAGATACCAGCATAAGACAACACGTAATGCTATTAAGAAGTTACGTGAAATTACCAATGCTAAGGAAGCACAGAAGATGTTACCTTCTGTTATTAGTATGATTGATAAATTAGCTAAGAAAAATGTAATTCATGCTAACAAAGCTGGTAACTTAAAGTCGCAATTGACTAAGCATGTTGCAGCGTTATAATTAGTGATATACATAATTAAGATATTTGAAAGTCTTTCCTTTTGGAAAGACTTTTTTGTTTTTCTTTATTTAAATATAGCTATCCATAAAAAAAACCTTGAACAGTAAAGTTTCAAGGTTTTTTTATAATATGACAGAAGAACTACTATCCATTCATGGAAATTAAAAATTCTTCATTGTTTCTTGTTTGTTTAAACCTGTCATTAATAAATTCCATTGCTTCAACAGGGTTCATATCTGCAAGATACTTTCGCATTACCCACATTCTTTGAATGGTATTGTCGTCCAATAATAAATCGTCACGTCTAGTGCTCGATGAAGTAAGGTCAATTGCAGGGAAAATACGACGGTTAGAAATCTTACGATCTAATTGTAGTTCCATATTACCTGTACCTTTGAATTCCTCAAAGATAACTTCATCCATTTTAGAACCCGTTTCGGTAAGTGCGGTGGCAATAATTGTTAAAGAACCGCCATTTTCGATATTACGAGCAGCACCAAAGAAACGTTTTGGTTTATGTAAAGCATTGGCGTCAACACCACCAGAAAGAATTTTTCCAGAAGCAGGTTGTACCGTATTGTAGGCTCTTGCCAATCGCGTAATGGAATCTAGTAGAATCACAACATCGTGCCCGCATTCCACCAAGCGTTTTGCTTTTTCTAAAACAATGTTAGCAATCTTAACATGCTCGTGTGCTTCTTTATCAAAAGTAGACGCTATTACTTCACCACGAACATTTCTTTGCATATCCGTTACTTCTTCAGGACGTTCGTCAATTAAAAGAATCATCTGATATACTTCAGGATGATTAGCCGCAATTGCATTTGCAACATCCTTAAGCAGCATTGTTTTTCCTGTTTTTGGTTGAGATACAATCATACCACGTTGTCCTTTACCAATGGGCGCGAACAAGTCCATAATACGTGTAGAAATTGTGGTTTGCTTTTCAGCAATATTAAATTTCTCTTTTGGAAATAATGGTGTTAAGTGCTCAAAAGCTACACGATCCCTAACTACATTGGGATTTTGACCATTGATTTTACTCACCTTTATAAGTGGGAAATATTTTTCACCTTCTTTTGGAGGTCTTACATGACCTAATACTGTATCTCCAGTTTTTAAACCGAATAATCTAATTTGAGATTGTGATACATAAATATCGTCTGGCGATGTTAGATAATTATAATCGGATGATCTTAAAAAACCATAACCATCTTGCATAATATCTAGAACACCTTCACTTTCAATAATGGCATCAAATTCAAAATCTGGCTCACGGTAACGGTTTCTGTTATCCTTATTACCATTGTTTTTTGAATTGTTGTTGTTATTACGATTATTATCCTTAGAACGATTCTGATTTTGCCTTTTATCGTTGTTCTGATTATTAGAACGTCGATTATCGTCTTTACGGTTGTCTTGCTTTTTATGACTTTGTTTGTCGTTACTAGACTGGTCGTTGTTAGATTTGCGTTCTTGAGGTTTAGGTTCTTCCTTTTTTTCGGAGAACTCTAAAGATTTTTGATCTTTGTTGTCTTGAGTTTTTTTCTGTACTCTAGCTCTACTTTGTCTAGGCTTGCTTTGTTTTGGTTCAGAACTGCTGTCAGTATCTTTTGTAGCTTTTACCGCATCAGGGTTTGCAGCTTGGTAATCTAAAATTTGGTAAACCAAATCTAGCTTCTTCATTGAGCGGTACTTAGGTACTTTGAGTTGTTTGGCTAGTTCTTGTAATTCGGGAAGCTTCTTAGCTTTTAACTGTGAAATTTCAAACATTCGTATGTTATATAATGTATTATAATTTTGATATTATTAATTCAAGATTTTCTAAATGAAATAAAAAGAAAAAAAGTGAAATTAATTTGGAAGATTAGAAAGATGCAACTCAGTGCGTTACCCTTTCTATTGCAATTATACAACTTTATTTTAAAACTATTTCTATCTTTTTAAAAAATAAACTACTAATTTTGCAATGCTTTTTAATTAAGGATATGATTCAACGTATACAAACACTCTATTTAATTTTGGCTGCTGGTATCTCTGCAGGCTTAATTTTTGTGTTTCATTTGTGGACTAATAACGAAGATGCTAAAGTATATGCTTTAGACAACTATTTGTATTTAGGTTTGTTTTTGGGTTCTGCTTTTTTATCTTTAATTTCAATTTTTATGTTTAAAAACAGGAAGTCTCAATTTATGTTGGGACGACTTAATATAATATTAAACTTTATTTTACTAGGAATCTTTGTAACTCAATCTCTAAATTTATCTGGAGAAACTAACGTTTCTGAGAAAGGTATTGGGATTCTTCTTCCTATTTTTTCTATTGTGTGTTTAGTCTTGGCTAACAAGGCTATTAAAAAGGATGAAGATCTCGTAAAATCTGTAGATCGACTACGATGAACCTAAAATCTTAGTATATTAGTGTGAAAACCCCAGACACTGCCGTCTGGGGTTTTTATTTTTATCGTCTTTCAAATTCTATAATTTCTAAATCCTTTATTTGTTTACCATCTATTTTGAATCGGAGCATGGTTCTTTTTTTATGAAAGCCATGTTTACCAACTGCACCAGGATTCATGTGAAGAAGATCTAGTTTTTTATCAGGAATTACCTTAAGTATATGAGAGTGTCCACAGATAAACAGATCTGGAGGATTTGAGTTCAGTTCCTCTCTAATACGATTATTATACTTAGGAGGATACCCGCCTATATGTGTTATCCAAACATCAATACCTTCACATGTAAACCTGTTATGAAGTGGAAATTCAGTTCTAGCTTTAGCGTCATCAATATTGCCATATACAGCTTTTAATGGTTTTAGCTTTTTAATTTGATCCGTGACCTCTAAATTGCCAATATCTCCAGCATGCCATACTTCATCTGCTTGTTTTACATGCTTAAGAATAGCAGCATCAATATAACTATGTGTATCTGACAATAATAGTATTTTTTTCATACTTGTTTTCCGATAAATCAGAAATTTTCATCTTTATAATTTAGCATTTCTTTAGCAACTAAAACCGTTATCTTTGTGCTTTTACAAAAGTAAGATTTCTATTGCGATTTTTCATTGAGTTTTCATATAATGGTAAAGCCTATCACGGTTGGCAAATTCAACCTAATGCTATTTCCGTGCAGGAAGTGTTGGAAAAAGCATTAAGTACAATTTTGAAGACTGGAATATCCGTGGTTGGGGCAGGTAGAACAGATGCTGGTGTACATGCCAAGCAAATGTTTGCACATTTCGATTTTACAGAAACGTTTAGCCCAAAGGATTTGGTTTATAAACTCAATTCGTATTTGCCCAAGGACATTGCCATCATTGATATTTTTGAAGTACAGCCCAACGCACATGCCAGATTTGATGCTACAAGTCGAACCTATCATTATAAAATTTCGACTTCCAAAAATGTGTTTGATTATGATTTTGCTTATCAGGTGCAACTACCTTTAAATGTTGATGCCATGGACGAAGCTTGTAAAATCTTATTTAAGTATAAGGATTTTCAATGCTTTTCTAAAAGTAATACAGATGTAAAGACTTATAATTGTGATATTAAAACAGCATTTTGGACTATAAACACGAATCAACTTATATTTACAATTACAGCAGATCGGTTTTTGCGTAATATGGTTAGAGCTGTTGTTGGTACTATGGTAAACATTGGATTAGGAAAATTAAAACCAGAAGATATGCACCATATTATCGCATCTAAGGATAGAGGCAAAGCGGGTTTTTCGGTACCAGCACATGGCTTGTATTTGGTAGAAGTTGTTTATCCGGAATCATTTAGGTTAAAAAGTTAATTTTAAAAAAGAGATTTCTGCGCATGCGGAGGCTAAATATGGCAGAAGAACAAAAAAAAATATTTGATGTTTCGCTCTTTAAGCGTTTGTTGGAATACATAAAACCGTATCGTAATATTTTTGCGATTTCTTTGATTTGTGTAATCGGACTTGCAGTTTTTGGAGCCATGAGACCTTATGTGTTAAAAGAAGCGATTGATGTTAAAATTGCTAATAAAGAATACGATGGTTTTGTGCTCTACATCACTATTATGTTTGCTTTATTGGTTTTTGAAGTTGTTTCGCAACTACTCTTTATATATTACGCAAGCTGGCTCGGGCAGTCTGTAGTTAAAGATATTCGTGTAAAACTATTTAAGCACATCCTTAATTTTAAGATGACTTATTTTGACAAGTCGTCTGTTGGAGTCCTTATTACCAGAGCTGTGACTGATATGGAGCGTATTGCAGATATTTTTGGTCAAGGGCTTTTTATGATATTCAGTGATATCTTAAAGATGTTAGTTGTAGCCATGGTTATGGCATTTATAAACCTAAAATTAGGTTTGATTGTTTTTGCGACTATGCCAATAATAATAATTGCTACTAAGATTTTTCAGAAGTATATGAAACGTGCTTTTGAAGATGTACGTACCGAAGTATCTAACCTAAATTCCTTTGTGCAAGAACGTGTTACGGGCATGAAAATCTTACAATTGTTTACGCGAGAAACCACTGAGTACAAAAAATTTAAGGCCATAAATGAGCGTCACAAAAAAGGTTGGTTAAAAACAGTTTGGTATAATTCTATTTTCTTTCCAGTTGCAGAATTTGTGTCTTCGGTAACTTTAGCTTTAGTTATTTTAGTTGGTGGTTTTGATGTAGTCTCGGAAGTTCCAGGTACAACAATGGGAGATTTAATTTCGTTTACCATGTTTATTCCCATGTTGTTTAGGCCTTTAAACCAAATTGCCAATAAATTCAATACCTTACAAATGGGCATGGTGGCAGCAGATCGAGTATTTAAGGTATTGGATACAGAATCTAATATTGATGATTTGGGTACCATAGAAGCAAATCATTTTAAAGGAAAGATTGAATTTAAAAATGTACGTTTCTCTTACATCAAAGATGAAGAGGTACTGAAAGGTGTATCTTTTAATGTTGAAGCTGGCGAAACAGTTGCCATTGTTGGTGCTACAGGTGCTGGTAAATCTACGATAATCAATCTGTTGAATCGCTTTTATGAAATTGATTCTGGCACAATTTGTATAGATGGTACCGATATAAAAGATATGACGCTAAATTCTTTGCGCAATCAAATAGCGGTAGTGCTACAAGATGTGTTCTTATTTGCGGATACCATTCTTAACAACATAAAACTCAACAATGAATATATAACGGAAGAAGATGTTGTAACTGCTGCAAAAGACATTGGTATACATGATTTTATTTCTACGCTTCCTGGTGGTTATCATTATAATGTAAAAGAGCGTGGTGTTATGTTGTCTTCTGGTCAACGCCAATTAATTTCATTTTTAAGAGCCTATGTCACCAATCCTAGTATTTTAATATTGGACGAAGCGACATCTTCTGTAGACTCTTATTCGGAGCAATTAATCCAAGATGCAACAGACACCATAACTAAAGGAAGAACTTCTATAGTTATTGCGCACCGTTTGGCTACGATTCAGCAAGCCGATAAGATTATTGTAATGGATGCCGGGCAAATCGTGGAAATGGGTACGCACAAGTCCTTACTTAAAAAGAAGGATGGCTATTACAAAAATCTCTACGAAGTTCAGTTTTTAAAGGCTGAAGCTATCTAAGGTGATTTCTTGGGGGTAAAATCTTCAAGGTTTACCACACCAGTTGCAACCATAATAAAGAATACCGCCACAGATATAATAATATAGGCGACCATAAATAAGGCTAGAGAAATAAAAGCTTTAAATATTAACTTTCCTATAGATAATTTAAATATTCTTTTAAGTATATAACAGTGGTACAAAAACATTAATGGCCATGTACAGAAACTAAACAGAAGATAGTACTCTGGTATGGTTAAAAGTGCAATCTGAGCTGCAAATACCAAAAGAATACTCATTAAAGACATGGAGTATAGATAAATAATAATGTGCTCAGTAAAATTGTACTTTTTATCTAAAAAGGTAATCCAGGAGATTAAAGCCAATAGCGGTATTAAAAATGAATAGAATAAGGAGTTATATTCTAAAGCGCCACCAGATGTAGCGTCAAATAGATCCTGACTTGCTTTTACTCCTTCAAATAATGTTGAAAAATCTAAATGCTGAATATAGAATTTTTTCAATATAAATACAGAAATACCAGATAGGGTTAGCGATAATCCAAAAAAGCTAATGGGGTTAATATATTTCTTTCTAACACCATTGATATAACCAACGATAACATCTTCAGGGTTTTTAAAGAGTTGTACAAAAGTCCGTAATAATTTATTATCGTAGTTAAAGAAAGTTTCGCTAAGATGCTCAAAAAGATTTTTGAAGCTTAAACGCTTTCTAATCACTTTGCCACCACAACTTTTACAATAGTCGTCTTGTTCTTGTAGTTCGGTATGACAGTTTTTGCAGTTCAATTAAAGATTTATTTTTCCTGTTGCAAACAAATAAATTATTGCGATTACTGATATAATAGCAATTATGATTGAGAAAACAATCGTATACATAATGTAAGCCCCAATATATCTAACTAATGAATTTATATAAGATAAGTTATATAATCTCTTAAATACATATGCTCCATATAAAATTATAGGAGGGGTTATGATTATGGAAGCTATGAGGTAATCAAAAACATTAAAAACTGCCATAATAATAACAACAACAAAATTGACAAAAATTGTTTGTGCTGTTATGTAAAGATTAATCACTAAATGCTCAGTATAGTTGTATTTTCTTTTATCTAAATAGGTTAACCATGTTCCAATGGCAGTGAAAGGCATTAACACAGAAAAGAATATACCTTGAGAATTACTAAAAAAGTCTCCATAATTAGCAAATGGATTTTCATTTCCAGTACCACTCACTTTAAAAGTTTCCTTAAACGCTTCGAATTGCGGTTCTAAAAATTCAGGAAAAAATTGTTTTAAGAGAAACATCTGAAATCCCAATAACGTCAAAGAAATCGCATAATAGGTGATGGCATTAATATACTTTTTGCGTGTACCATCTATAAATCCTCCAATAACATCTTCGGGAGTTGTAAACAAACAAATTAATGTTCTTAAAAACTTGTTGTCTAAAGATAAAAATTCCTGATTAACTTGTATAGCCAACACTTTCGGAGTCAACCGATTTCGAATAACCTTTGCTCCGCACTCATCACAATACTTTTGCGTGTCACTAAGGACTTTGTTACAGTTTTTACAATTCATCAAGCCAAGTCTTCTTTAATCTTTTTTGTAAGATCGTCCGTGTCTTTAAACATCACAAACTCCCCACTTTTAAAATAGGAAATTTGTCCAGTTTCTTCACTTACTGCGATAGCCAAGGCGTCTGTTTTTTCGGTAATACCTACAGCAGCTCTATGCCTTAGGCCAAAACGTTCAGGAATATTTTTTTCGTTGTTTACAGGAAGGATAACACGTGTTGCCTTTACCACATTGTTGTCAATAATAATTGCACCATCGTGCAAAGGGCTATTCTTAAAAAAGATACTTTCTATAATAGGTTGCGAGACTAAAATATTCATTTCATCTCCAGTATTTGTAAGAAAATCTAGATTATTGTTGCGCTCAATGACTATAAGTGCGCCAGTATTTGTGGTCCCCATTTTATTGCAGGCGTTAATTATGGCATCTACATCTGTTGTGGTTTGATCGTCATTTTTAAGAAATTTAAAATTCTTGAAAATGCCCTTTTTGCCACCAATGTTTGTGGATCCGACGAGTAATAAAAATTTTCGAATTTCGGGCTGAAAGACTACAATAAGTGCAATAATACCAACCTTCATAAAGCCATCGAAGATGCTGTAAAGCATGTGCATTTGCAGGTAATCTGTTAAGCGCCATGCAAAATAGATAATAAGTATGCCAATAAAAATATTGATGGCTACAGTACCTTTTACAAGTTTGTAGATGTAATAGAGTAGAATGGCAACGAGAAAAACGTCAACAAAGTCTATAAGTCTAAAATCCCAAAGTTGTAAGTTCTCCAAAGGTTAGTGTTTTTGCTAATTTAAGAATTTAAGGATGAAAAATAAGTTCATCTTTTAGGATATTTTTTTCAAAAAGTTGAAGTTTCATTTTTATAGTTATGTATTCCTGAAAGCTTAAATTTTTATTAAAGCATAAAAATAATTTTTTAAAACTATTATCTTTTTCAAAAGTTCTTGTAATAACATCTTCTAGATTTGATACGTTGGCTTCATGAATAATATTACTAGCAGAGATTATCCTAATATTAGAAAGACTAAATACTGTTAATTTCCATATTTCATCTGAGTTGTCCTCTACAAAGCCATCTTTTCCTAAATAATTAACATCCGTAAACTCAACAAATCCCAAATTCCCAATGCTTGTATCGTTACAAGTAAAATAATTTTTGGCATTTTCATTCTTATGTATCTCTGCATTTCGCTTTTTATCTTGTAGAAATGTAATATGTGGAATGGCTTGTCGTAACGTCAATCGTTTGTCTACATTAACTAACCAATTGGTTGTGCTAATGAGGTTTTTTCTATTCAATAAAGTAGAATCTGGTTGTGTTTCGTCATAAAAAATATAAGCAGGTGAAACATCCAAGACTTCAGTAATCTCTGCGTTTTCAATTTTGGGTAGCTGTAAAATACGTTCGTTATTACAACTTAGAGTCAATAAAATCAATAATAAATAATAATAGCGATTCATTTAGCCGACGGTTAATTGATTATGCAAGGTTATACATTCCATAGCTTCTTTTACATCGTGTACACGTAGAATTTTTGCGCCTTTTTGCAGTGCCACCATGTGCAGTGCCGTAGTTCCGTTTAAAGCTTTATCTGCTGTTGTATTGAGCGTTTTGTAAACCATGGACTTTCTTGAGATCCCTGCCAAAATAGGTTTATCTGTAAGTTTAAGTAGATTCATTTTATGGAGTAGCTCATAGTTCTGTTCTAAGGTTTTTGCAAAACCAAAACCTGGATCAATAATGATATCGTTTATATTTTCAGCATGTGCTTTTGCAATTCGTTTTGCGAAATAGAGATTAATATCCTTAATTAAATCTTCATAATCGGTTTGTTGTTGCATGGTTTTAGGATTTCCTTTCATATGCATCATTATGTACGGAACACCTAATTTTCCAACGGTTTCTAACATAGCTTTGTCTAATTTCCCAGCCGAAATATCATTGATAAGTGCAGCACCAGTTTCAATACTTTTTTTAGCTATTTGACTTCTAAAAGTGTCAACGGAAATCAGTGTTTCAGGAAAATGGATTAAAATCAATTCAATTACCGGAATAACCCGATTCAATTCTTCTTCTTCAGAAACAAAGTCAGCACCTGGTCGCGAACTGTAGCCGCCAATATCAATGAACGTCGCACCTTCATTAAGCATGGTTTCTACTTGTTTTAGAATTGCAGATTTATCTTTGTGTTGTCCACCATCAAAAAAAGAATCTGGAGTAACATTAAGTATTCCCATCACTTTAGGTGAGGTGAGGTCTATGAGTTTGCCTTTGCAGTTTATGGTTGTGGTATAATTCAAGATTATAAATTTAAAATTCAAAGTTATCAACATATTTCCAAATTTTTAAACGCTTTCCAAAACATTGAACTCGGAACTTTGAACTTTGAACTATTTAAGCGAAATTTACGCAAATTTTAATTGAACTTAATGCAAGAAACATCAAAACAATACGATGGAGTTGTCGCAAAATGTAGAGCGCTTTTTATAAACAAGATGAGTGATTATGGTAGTGCATGGAGAATTCTAAGATTACCATCGCTTACAGACCAGATTTTTATTAAAGCACAACGCATAAGAAGTTTGCAACAAAACTCAGTAAGAAAGGTTGATGAAGGAGAGGTAAGTGAATTTATAGGCATTATCAATTATTGTTTAATGGCATTAATTCAAATAGAAAAAGGTGTGGTTGAACAGCCCGATTTAAATACGGAAGAAGCAATTGAGCTTTATGATGAAAAGATAGCCTTAACCAAACAGTTGATGTTAGATAAAAACCACGATTATGGTGAGGCCTGGCGCGATATGCGTGTGAGTTCTTTAACGGATTTGATACTGCAAAAGCTATTGCGCGTCAAACAAATAGAGGATAATGCAGGTAAGACACTTGTTAGTGAAGGTATTGATGCCAATTATCAAGATATGATTAATTATGCGGTGTTTGCTCTTATCCATTTAGGAGAATTAAATTAATAATCAAAATCCAAGAGCCAAACTCTAAATACCGGAGTTTACAGTCTTGATTTTTATGGAATTTATATTTTATGAAATACATAGTACAGATAAGTAGAGTATTCGTTGGAGTCCTTTTTATTATTTCAGGATTTATAAAACTCAATGATCCTTTGGGGTTTTCTTATAAGCTTCAAGAGTATTTTGGTGAAGATGTTTTAAATCTAGAGTTTTTGATTCCTTACGCATTGTTGATTTCTGTCTTTGTTGTCGTTTTTGAAGTTGTTTTAGGTGTTTTTTTGTTAATTGGTTATAAGCCTAAATTTACGGTATATAGCTTGTTGGCAATGATTGTGTTTTTTACGTTTTTAACCTTTTATTCGGCATACTTTGATAAAGTGAAAGATTGTGGTTGTTTTGGGGATGCCTTAAAATTAACACCTTGGGAGAGCTTTACTAAAGATATTATTCTACTGGTTTTAATTTTAATATTGGTTTACGGTTTAAAACACATCAAGCCTATTTTTGCAAAATTACCGACTACTGTATTGGCTTTATTAAGTTTTATTGTATCGCTTTGGTTTGGGTATCATGTATTGATGCATTTACCAGCAATTGATTTTAGAGCTTATGCTATTGGAAAAAATCTACAAGAACAAATGGAGATTCCTGAAGATGCAGCTAAGCCTGTTTTAGAGTATACATGGACATTTAAGGTTAATGGAGCGGAAGAGAAATTTATTACCACTGGTAGTTACCCAGAGGTTGACGGAGAATTTATTGGGGTTGATACAGAAACTATAGACGAAGGTTATATTCCACCAATTCAAGATTTTTCTATTGAATCTAATGATGAAGATTTAACATCCTACTTCTTGGAAAAGGATAATCTTGTTATGGTAGCAATGTATAATATTTCTAAAGCTGAAGCGGATGGAGTGGCAAAGCTAAAATCTTTTACAGATGAAGCTATAAAGAAAGGATATACGGTTATTGGTTTAACATCATCAGGTGAAGATGCTGAGCAAAATTTAAAGCAAGAGTATAATCTTAATTTCGATTTTTACCTCTGTGATGAAAAAGTGGTTAAAACCATTGTACGTTCTAACCCAGGAGTTGTACTTTTAGAAAAAGGAACAGTTACAAACAAAGCACACTGGAACGATATTGAAGATATTGAATTGTAATAATAAGTTACAGTGTTCCTTTTTTTGATAAATTGAATATTACAATTTAGTTCTTGCGATTTGCAATGTATTTGAATTAAGAAAATTTGATTCGTTATTTAATAAACAAACTATTTTATGCCTTTATCACCTTATTAGGTGTCGTTACTGTTATCTTCTTTTTGTTTACAATACTTCCTGGTGACCCTGCAAAGATGATGCTTGGTCAAAACCAAACGGCAGCGCAGGTAGAAGCAGTCAAAAAAAAATATGGATTTGATAAGCCATTAGGAACTCAGTTCTTATATTATTTAAATGATTTATCGCCCATTTCATTTCATTCTAACAATTCAGAAGATTACACCTATTTAAGGACAAATAAATATAATGCTTCCCGTTTGTTTACAATAGGAAGTGCCACTACGGTTATAAAAACACCATATCTTAGAGAATCCTTTACCAAACAAGGTAAAAAGGTAACAGAGGTCATTGGAGATACCATCCCAAATACATTTGTATTAGCGGTTTCTGCAATTTTTATAGCTATTAGCCTCGGAATTATTTTCGGAATTATTTCTGCGCTTTATAAAGATACCTGGATCGATAAAGCCATTCAGATTTTGAGTACGTTCGGCATGAGCGTGCCTTCTTTTTTTAGTGCTATTTTATTCGCATGGCTTTTTGGATTCGTACTTCATAAATACACCAATTTAGAAATGACTGGTAGCCTTTATGAGTTAGATGATTTTGGCGAAAAGATGACCATCCAATGGAAAAATTTAATTCTACCAGCTATTGTTTTAGGGATTCGTCCATTGGCTGTGGTTATACAATTGATGCGTAATTCGTTACTAGAAGTTATGAACCAAGATTATATTAGAACAGCCAGAGCCAAGGGATTGAGCGAGTTTCAGGTTATAAAAAATCATGCTGTGAAGAATGCATTAAACCCTGTGGTCACTGCCATATCTGGATGGTTTGCTTCAATGCTTGCTGGTGCTGTTTTTGTAGAATATATTTTTGGTTGGAACGGTTTAGGGAAAGAAATCGTAAATGCTCTAAATACACTAGATTTACCAGTAATTATGGGAGCTGTTCTGGTCATTGCAATTGTTTTTATTACAATTAATATCCTAGTTGATATAATATACGCATGGTTAGATCCAAGAGTACAGTTGTCTTAACAATTACCTGACAATTATCAACCGTCTTTCTTCTTTAATACCTTATTTTTGTAATCTTAAAGTAAAGTAGAATTCAATTCACTATAATATGAGAAAACATATAGTAGCCGGAAACTGGAAAATGAATAATGGCCTAATTCAGGCGGAGTCATTGATTGTAGAATTAAAAAAGCAAACCAAAACTTCAGATGCAGAGGTGATGATTGCCCCTGCATTTACCAATTTATGGCATGCTTTTCAGTCTACAAGACAACACGATATCGAAGTGATTGCTCAAAACATGCATTTTGCAGAAGACGGAGCATATACAGGAGAAGTAAGCGCGGGTATGCTAAAGAGTATAGGTATTAAAACCGTAATATTGGGTCATAGTGAAAGAAGAGCTTATTTTAATGAAACAGACGAATCTCTAGCTAAAAAAGTTGATGCTGCTTTAGCTAATGACATGAGGGTAATATTCTGTTTTGGTGAAGAACTATCGGATCGTAAGGCAGGAAATGAAGAAGTTGTTGTGGAAAGCCAGATTAAGAATGCATTGTTTCATTTAGATGCGGATGCATTTAAAAATATTGTTTTGGCTTACGAACCTGTTTGGGCTATTGGCACAGGTGAAACCGCTTCACCAGAACAAGCACAAGATATGCATGCTTTTATTAGAAAGACATTAGCCGAAAAATATGGAGGTACCACTGCAGATTCAGTTTCAATCCTTTATGGTGGGAGTGTAAAACCCAATAATGCTAGAGAAATCTTTGGAAAGCCAGATGTAGATGGTGGATTAATAGGTGGTGCTTCTTTAAAAGCTGAAGATTTTTATGCCATAGTGAACGCATTTTAGTAATGTCTGATACAATATATATAGGCTATGATTTTAAGGTAAGTCCGCTTCAGCCAGCCACAGAAATACTAATAGCGGAACTGGGTTATACAGGTTTTGAGAGTTTTGTTGAAAATGACGAAGGTCTTACGGCTTACATACAAAAAGACGATTGGAATGCCTTTATTTTAGATGGTATTCAAATTTTAAAATCAGACGAATTTAAAATTACCTATGAGTTTAACGAAATAGAGCAAACCAATTGGAACGAAGAATGGGAAAAGAACTTTAAACCCATAGTCGTTGATGATTTGGTAACAGTCCGTGCACCTTTTCACGACAAACCCAATACCCAATACGATGTTATTATTGAGCCCAAAATGAGTTTTGGTACTGGTCACCATGAGACCACTCATATGATGATACAGCACATTCTGAAAAATGATTTTAATAAAAAATCAGTCTTAGATATGGGTTGTGGTACGGGTGTTTTGGCAATTCTTGCAGAAAAAGTTGGTGCCACTAACTTAGATGCGATTGATATTGATAACTGGTGCTACCTCAATAGTATAGAAAATGTGGAACGCAATAATTGTAACCATATTTCGGTTTATAAAGGGGACGTAAGTTTACTTAATGGAAGAAGTTATGACAATATAATTGCTAATATTAATAGAAATATTCTTTTAGCAGATATTTCAGAATATGCTAAAAGCCTGAATGATAACGGTATGCTGTTTTTAAGTGGGTTTTATGCAGACGATATTCCATTAATCGAAGCCAAATGTAACGAACACATGTTAAAATTGGATGAAATTATACAAAGAGGGCAGTGGGTATCGTTAAAATTTATAAATTAGTATAACGAGAAATCCTCAAATCCGTTAAAGCTATGACAAAAGAAAAACAATCCGAAGAATTACTTCTTGAAGAAGAGGTTATAAAACAGAATCAAATTGTTTTGTTTAATGATGATGTCAATACCTTTGACCATGTTATAGATACACTTATTTATGCTTGCGATCATGTTCCGGAACAAGCCGAGCAATGCGCTATCATTGTACATTATAAAGGAAAGTGTACTGTAAAAACTGGTTCTTATGATGATTTAAAGCCACGCTGTTCTAAGCTTTTACAGGCTGGACTTAGTGCTGAAATCATTTAATCTGAATTTTTCGTTTTTAGACTCTTCAATTGCATGTAATAATTTGTATTCAAAAAAGAACTAAGAGTCTATTTACTCATCCTACCAACTGCGCAACTCACAAAAGATTTGGCTTTTTTGGGTAGGGAATTGGTTTCACCTTCCATAGGATAACCTAAATCCGATAGTTTCTTTTTAGCAGTTTTAAACGTAGTTTCCGAATTATGACTGAAACTAACTTCATCAGTTTCATTGTTAACACTTACGTTTTCTATGCCATCTAATTTTGAAAGTTGCGTAACAATGGTATTGGCACAACCATGACATTTTAAATTTTGAATTTTTACTGTTGAGATCATAATACTCTGCGATTTAGTAAAACTGAGTGCAGTCAAAGTCTTTGAAAGATAATAACCTATAAGGTTTCGACTGCGCTCAACCTAACGTAATGATTAATTATAAAGCTGACGGACATACGAAATCTGTAGTCGGTAAATCCGTTTTTTTAATGGCGCCAAAACCACCAGCAATATCTATAAGGTTATTATAACCTCTAGCTTTTAGTATGGAAGCTGCAATTACAGAGCGGTAACCACCAGCACAATGTACGTAATAAGTTTTGTCTTTGTCAACTTCGTTCATTTTCTCATTAATGTAATCTAAAGATAAATGTTGCGCATTTTCTAAATGCATAGACGTATACTCACCATCTTTCCTAACATCAAGAATGTTAATATCTGATGATTTGGCTCTATTGGCAAATTCTTCTGCAGAAATAGATTCTAGCGTATCGGTATCTTTACCGGACGCTTTCCACGCTTCAATCCCCCCTTCTAAATAACCTAACGTGTTGTCATAACCTACACGAGATAATCGTGTTACAGCTTCTGCGGATTTTCCTTCAGGAATAACTAAAATAATAGGTTGTTTAATATCTGTAATTAGTGCTCCGACCCAAGGAGCAAACTGACCGTTCAATCCAATAAATATAGAGTTGGGAATATGACCTTTTATATAATCTGACTGTGATCTTACATCTAATACCAAAGCAGATTCATGATTGGCCAACGCTTCAAATTCTTCGGGGTTCAATGGTGTATCACCAGTCTTTAAAACCGTATCAAATGCATCGTATCCCATTTTATTCATCATTGCATTTTTGGCAAAATATTGTGGTGGTGGAGCAATACCATCGAGTACTTCTTTTACAAATTCAGCTTTTGTCATGTCTGCACGTAATGCATAATTGGTTTTCTTTTGCTCACCTAAAACGCCAACGGTTTCCTTGCTTAAATTTTTTCCACATGCAGAACCAGCGCCATGTGCAGGATACACCATAACATCGTCAGCAAGCGGCATTATTTTGGTACGTAGAGAATCGAAAAGCATACCAGCTAAATCTTCTTTTGTTAAATCTGATTTTATGGCTAAATCTGGTCGACCTACATCACCTAAGAATAAAGTATCTCCAGAAAATATGGCATGGTCTTTTCCCGTTTCATCTTTTAATAAATAGGTTACAGATTCTAATGTGTGTCCAGGTGTATGAAGTACCTTGATAGTCAATTTTCCTAACTTTAATTCTTCGCCATCTACTGCAGAATGGATATCATAATCTGTGGTTGCTCCTGGACCAAAAACTATGGTAGCACCAGTTTTTTCAGCTAAGTCCACATGGCCAGAAACAAAATCGGCATGAAAATGTGTTTCTAAAATATATTTAATCTTTGCACTATTGGTCTTTGCTTTATTGATATACTGCTGTGTTTCCCTAAGTGGATCAATGATTGCAACTTCTCCTTCAGACTCAATGTAGTATGCACCTTGAGCCAAACATCCTGTATATAATTGTTCGATTTTCATTTTTATAGTTTTGAATAGTACAAATTTACAAAACTTCAATTTTTGTAATGTGACATTTATCACAAAGTATTATAAGAGCTCTTTGTAAATGATATAAATCGCCATGATAAGTGTAAAATAACCAAAACCTTTCTTTAGCTTTTTTCCGCTGATAAATTTTGAAAGGTAAACCCCTAAAATGATACCTATTATTGATATGAATGTAAATGTTGATAAGAAAGTCCAATCTATTTCAATATTTGGTATGTCTCCCAAAAAACCGATCAATGATTTTACGGCAATGATTAACAGCGATGTTCCAACAGCTTTTTTCATGGGTAGCTTTGCCAATAATACTAATGCGGGAATGATTAAAAATCCTCCGCCAGCACCAACGATGCCAGTGAGAATTCCAACCACAAAACCTTCTACAGCAATTAAAGGGTAATTAAAACTTTGAGTTTCTGTTTCAATGTTTTTTAGCTTGTTAGGTTTATTCTTTATCATGGAATAGCTTGCGAGAAGCATAATGACAGCAAATAGCACCATGATAAATATGTTGTTGGTGACTTCAAAATCTCCAACTGAAAAGACAACTTCTGGTATCATCTGTACCAAGAAACGTCTTGTGAGATAGACAGCAATAAAAGCAGGAATGGCAAAAATGACAGCCGTTTTTATATCTACCATACCTTTTCTGAAATTCTGGAAAGCGCCAATAACTGAGGTTACGCCAACAACAAATAAAGAATATGCTGTTGCGGTAATGGGATTAAGACCAATAAGGTACACTAAAACTGGAACGGTTAGTATGGATCCTCCTCCTCCAATAAGACCCAAGACCAAACCGACAATCAATGCTCCTAAAAATCCTAAAATTTCGGTAATTTCCATCTAATGCGGTAGTTTGTTTCTTAGCAAACCATAAACATAGGTACCTAAAAGTGCAGCAGCAATTACTATGATTATCGAAAAAACACCAGTGCCTACAAGTATATACATTGGGCCAGGACATGCGCCACATAATGCCCAACCTAACCCGAATATAATTCCTCCTAAGATATAGCGTGTCAATCCTCTTTCCTTTAGCGGTACTTTTAAGTTGTTGCCATTTATGGTTTTTATCTTCAATTGATTTGACACTAAGAGTAATATTATACCTGTAGCTACCGAGGTACCTATAATGCCATACATATGGAAAGATTGGAACTTAAACATTTCAAAAATGCGGTACCACGACACAGCTTCGGATTTTACTAAAACGATTCCGAAAAACAGACCTACTAAAAAGAACTTTATATACTTTCCCATCTTAAAATAGTATTGGATAAATAATATGAATCATAATTAAACCGCCTATAAAAAAACCAATCACAGCGATTAGCGAAGGTCTTTGTAAACTGCTTAAACCTGTAATGGCATGGCCAGAAGTACATCCGCCAGCATAGCGTGTACCGAAGCCTACAAGAAATCCTCCAATAATGAGTATGGACAAACCTTTAATGCTTAAAACAGCATCCCAACTAAATAGCTCAGGCGGCAGGAGGCTTTGCCCTGCGTTTTCGAAACCAAGCGTTTTTAAGTCTTCAACCGTATTTTGGCTCAAATCTATATTTATGGGATTAGATAAGTAGTGGTGCGCCATAAAACCGCCTGCGATAGCTCCCAGTACGACCACTAAATTCCAGCGCTGACTTTTCCAATCGAATTTAAAAAACTCAACATGTTTTCCAGCTCCTCCAATAGCACATAATGTTCTAAGGTTTGATGACATACCGAATGTCCTACCAAAATAGAGTAGTAGAAACATGACAATCGCAATACACGGCCCAGAAACGTACCAAGGCCAAGGTTGTAAAATATATTCCATAAATTTAATTTGATACAAAAATAATGTTATGTATTTAAGCCAATGTTACAATAGTTACTAAAACTCTAAGACTTTAATTTTGTTTCTTCCGAGCTTAATTTTAAGTTCTTTCTCAAGTTGCTTTAAAAGTCTAGATATAACCACTCTAGAAGTGTGTAAATCTTCCGCAATTTCTTGATGTGTTATCTCCAAATCAGTAGAAGCAGATAGCTTAACCTTATCCGTAAGGTATTTAAACAAACGCTCATCCATTTTCATGAATGCTAAAGTATCTATGGTTTCTAGCATTTCGTCAAACCGAATTTGATAACTTTGTAAAATAAAGTTTCGCCAGCTCTCATTGGAGTTAAACCAAAGCTTCATATTTTCAAGTGGTATCATTACTACTATTACATCTTCATCTGCAATGGCTCTTATTTTGCTTGCCGATTTAGACATGCAGCAAGTTAATGACATGGCGCAGGTATCTCCCGATTCTAGAACATATAGCAAGAGCTCATCTCCATTATCATCCTCCCTTAGAACCTTAATATTTCCTTTAATAAGTAGTGGAATAAAGTTTAATTCCTGTCCTATGTCTATAATAATATCAGTTTTATTATATGTTCTTAAAAAAGAAACTTTAGTAATGTTTTCAATTATTTCTGAATCGAATAGATAATTAAAAGGCTTAAGAAGTTCGGTGGAAATCATACTTCAAAAATACAATTAGAATTTTGAAATAAATAGTTTGGATTATTTTTAATAAAAGTTCTATATTTGCACCCCTTTTACAATTGAAGTCTTGTGCTAAAATAAAAAGGATAAAAGGCCACGTGGCGCAACTGAATAGCGCACTTGATTACGGCTCAAGAGGTTGCAGGTTTGAATCCTGCCGTGGTCACTCGAGCGGAGAATTTATCAAAATTGATATATTCTCCGTTTTTCATTTTAGATGATTTGTCCGATATCAAAGAGATTGCAGCGAAAATGGAATTCATTCTTTTGGTTTGAACTCTATTGTTTTGCTTGTTGTAACTCATTCCACTAGGAAAAACCAAGTTCTGAATTTTAGCTTTCTGTTTCAAATCACCTAACATTAACATCCACATTTTGTTGAGATTAGAGCACATGTCAATAGCTTTGCCAGTGGCAGTTTTAAGGTTTGAACTCGAAATAGTAGAATCTTTATAATTGATCCTCTAATTCAACTTTTTTTTTTTGAAGAATTTAGTTTTGAATATATTGTAAATATCAATATTTATTTCGCCAATAGTAAAACGTTTTTCTATGGACTCAATCTTGGAGTTAAGAACTGTCAATTGTTTTTCAATCTAAATTAATTCTAACCTTTTCATTAGTGTGTCTTAAAACACTCTAGACCTCAACCCCTTATTATAAGTCCTCGAAGAAAAGAACTCATCACCATTAGTTAGAAGTATTTTACTCGAAATTTTTTGATATTCAATTTGACTGATATACTGAGTGTTGATGATAACTGATTTATTGATACGAATAAATTTTTTGGGCAATATAGCTTCCAGTCGCTTTAGCGTTATGCGGATGAGTCTTTTTTCAGAATTAGTATGTATGTATACATAGTATTTATCAGACTGTATGTAGAGAATATCATTTGCTGTAAAGATATGGGACTTATTACCTTCTGGGATATTTATTTTTGAACTTTCACCTAGTAAACTCTGCTTTAAAACATTAAGAATAGTAGCGTCTAAAGGTGGGTTGTTGCTTTTAATAACGCGAGAAATAGCAGTATCAAAACGAATCTCGTCATAAGGTTTCAACAGGTAATCTATCGCCTCAACCTCAAAGGCTTTAATAGCATATTTGTCATAAGCGGTAATAAATATAATCTTACTGTCGATTGAGTTTTGTATTTGAGCTAATACATCAAATGAAGTTTTATCTTTTAGTTGAATGTCTAATAACAACAAATCCGGCTGATGTTGAGGTATTTGATCAATGGCTTCTTGCCCACTTTTTAAAGACATAAAAAGTTCCAAAAATGGATGTTTTTCGACCATTTTTTCCAATCTACGTCTTGCAGGTCCTTCATCTTCTACAATTATTGTTTTAAACAACTTCATTGATTTTAATTATATTTACTATCCAGTTATCGATTTGTTCAATAATAAAATCGAAGTCATTATCAAAATGAACTTGTAACCGCTTTTCTACTAAGCGTAGACCATTACCTTTAATTACAGGTTCATTTAAACCATAGCCGTTGTTTTTAACTTCAATATATCCTTTTTTTATAATAATTTTAATGGTGAGTTCATTGTCATTATTTTTAAAACCGTGCTTTATGGCATTCTCTACTAAGGGTTGTATGATTAGTGGTGGAACCATAAAGCTATCCAATTTTTCAGACACATTCCAGTCAATATTAAGTTGTGATTCATATTTTGCCTTTTCAATAGAAAGATAAGTCTTTAAGGTCTGTATTTCTTCTTCAATACCTATAAGTTTTGAAGGTTCTAAATTTACCGTATAACGTAATAAATCACTTAAATTTATAAGAGAGCGTTGTGCCTTTTGTTTGTTTTCATCTATTAAAGCAACAATGTTATTAAGGGCATTAAATAAGAAATGAGGCTGTAACTGCGCACGCAAAGATTGAAGTCTTACTCTATCCATTTCGTTTTCTAGATTTTTTTCCCTGATGATAGATTGGGTGTTCTTTTTAAAAAAATCATAAGCAAATAAGATACTGATGAGAATAAGGTAGGTTTTTATGGAATTATGCAAATCCGTAAAAAACAAATTATAAAACCGTTCTTTAAATTCAGCAGTTATAGCGTTATTTTTTTTTAGCTCATTTAATAAACTACCGAGTAGAACATGTACAACACCAAAAATTGTTCCGTGGCATAAAAATAGCATTAATCTGTAAAAAATTAACTTTTGTTTTTTTATGATATCATAAAATGGTATCACATAAAAATAAATTAAGACTGTTCCAATAATAAGTTGACTAATGAATAGAACAAAATAGTCTTTTAATGGCCAATGCAATTCTGGTCTGTATAAACCAACAAGTTTCATTTGCATCAAAATGAAAATAACAATAATAGACCAGGCTAAAAGCAAGTACCTAAACCTGGAATTAAATATCTTATGAAAGGCCACCATTCCTTTTTTTAGCAAATATCAGAATTTTAAAATTTATAAATCTTCTATCTGTGTCATGTTGGTAGCATTATATTTAGGCCTTATTGCAAAATAATTGAGTTTTGTTTCAAAAATATTTGGTTTAGTAGCTTTAGGCTTATTTAATTGGTTTAACTGGGTAAGATTGACTAAAGTATCATATAATTGCCTATTACGTACGAATAAAAAAAGATGAAAAAACAGAAAAATTTATGTATCAATATTCTTGTATTTGTATCAGTATTGACAATTACACTTTATAATTGTTCAAAAAATGAAGATAATATAGCACGTCTATTAGTTCTAAGTACAATTACAATAAGTATAAAAAATTCAAACTTTTAACCTATTGCACTTAATTCATTTAAAATCATAAATCTGGAAAATAACCAAAATATTTAACCAGACTTATTAAACACTTCTCTCATTCAACAAAGTCAATCGATAGGTATATATCCTTTGGTTGATAATAATATTCTTAATATTGGTGAGATGTTATCATTACATTTCATTGGTTACATCGACGCACTGAGTGTAATTAACGAAGAATATCAAGTTGGTAAGGAATGATGTGACTTGATTACTACTTGCGTACCCAATATTACATTGTAGGGGAAATGTCATCAAAACAAAATTGACTTAAGAGCAAGAATCTCATTGCAAAGTTCTAGAATTTTATTTCAAAATTGCTGAACAATGTTTCATTAATACGAATTGATTTTTAATAGCACATAAATTTGAGTTGCAAGTAATCAATCAAAAATTTTAATCATGAAATATTCACGCTTAACAATGCTCTTATTGTTGGTATTAATAACTATAAGTTGTCATTCAAAAACAAAAGAGTTAAAAACGGTTGCGCAGGTTTCAAATTCCAATAAGTCTGTTGAAAAAGTTTCAAAATATTTAGACCAAATTGGCGAATCAAACTTCATTGGGTCAATTACATTAATTGTTGGTGGTGAAATTGTTTTAAAGAAAAGCTATGGCTACAGTGATAAAAGTGCTAATATCAGAAATTCATTTAGTACTGTTTTCGATATTGGCTCTGTAACTAAACAATTTACAGCTGCTGCCATTCTAAAATTAGAAATGCAAGGGAAATTATCAACTTCAGATAAAATTTCTAAGTATTTTAAAAATACAAATTCAGCATACAACGACATCACCATTCACCACCTATTAACACATTCATCTGGTATTATTCAAGCGATTGGTGACGACTATGAAGCGATTAGTGATGATGGGTTTATTGAAAAAACGTTTGCTCAGAAATTACTATTTACACCAGGTTCCGCCTATGAATACTCTAATGTAGGATATTCGCTATTAGGCTTGATAATTGAAAAGGTATCTGGTATGTCCTATGAGAATTATCTATACCAAAACCTTTGGAAGCCATCTGGAATGGAAAATACTGGCTATTCAAGACCAAATTATAAGAGTAGTAAGATTGCCGTAGGTTATAATAAAAATGATATGGCTCTTGGTAAACCCAACGAACAGCCTTGGGCTGAGGATGCGCCATATTGGCATCTAAAGGCTAATGGAGGTGTATTGTCGACAGCCGAGGATTTAGCAAAATGGCATCTTGCTTTGAGGGCTAACAAAATCTTATCTAATGATGCTATTAAAAAGTATTTTACCCCTTATGTAAAAGAAGGTGAAGAAGACTCAATGTACAGTTATGGTTGGGCTATATACAAATCTTCGCGCAATACGAGGGTGGCTGCCCATAATGGAAGTAACGGAATTTTCTTTGCGGACTTTTGGCGCTACTTAGATGATGATATTGGTATTATTATGATAACTAATAAGTTTACACAATATTCAGAAATCATCAACTCGCAAATAGCGGCTTCATATTTCATAGATCATTATAAGCCAATGCTTCCACAAGATATGTCTCGTTTGCAAATAGAAGATTCAGATGAAAATTCTACTGAAATAGACAGTCTAGTTGAATCTATTGTCTCAGCATTGCAAAAAGATGATGAAAATGTTTGGAAAAAGCTCATTACCGAAAAGGGTACAAAAAGTTTTATTAATCTGGCACCAATGGATATCCACCTTAAATTGTTTAAGAAATTCCATAACAAATTAGAAAATGGTCAATTGGCAGACGTTGAGGTAGATAATGATGAAATCATTGTAAAAGTTCAAACCCCAAATACTATTGAAACTTTAGTCGTGAACTTTGAAAGGGATAATGATGGCGGTATAAAGTTTGCAGGAATAATGATTGAATGAAATTATGAGGTTTGTTAAATGTATTTTCATTCTAATCGGTTTAACTCTTTTTTGCCAAGAGAAAGAGTTGTCTAAACATTTTGAAGAGCACACAATCTATTTTGAATAGAGTAAAAATTTAGAACTTCCAAAAATTGATAATGAGGGAAAACTATAATTGTAATAACAAACGATCCTTGGAAGTAAAAAACAGTTGCTAGCAATAAATTGAGTTAAAATTCAATTGTCTTTTTATTTGTTTTTCCACATAATCGAATCATAACATAAACCTCATTTTGCTGTTGCAAATAGCTTTTTAATCAATTAATTGCAAAATACTAGAAGTTAATTGCATATTCCTAACAGGAAGTTTCATTTAAGTTTTAAAGTGGAATTTATTAGCCATTTTTGATTAAAATAAGTTTCACTCAATGAAAATCATCAAATTTCTAATACTAGTTCTTTGTATTTTTTCTATTAAAGTTTTTGCGCAACAGCAAAGGCCTGATTTAGATTTTGACTTAAGTGTCGCAAATCCAAAATATACAGGTGAAAATACAGTACTTATTGGTGTGGACGCTTCCCACAATAATTTGCATACCATTAATAACGGATTCCAACCTTTTGCTAAATTATTAAGAGCAGATGGCTATCAATTACAATCCGTATCAATCATTACATCAGAGAATCTAAAGATGCTAAACACATTTATAATTGCGAATCCTATTCATGAATCTAACATAGGCGAATGGAAACGTCCAGTTGAAAATGCATTCAATGTTCAAGAAATAGAAGTATTAAAAACTTTTGTAATAAACGGAGGTAGTTTGATGGTTATTGCTGACCATATGCCTTATGCTGGTGCAACCAACGAGCTAGCTAAGGCATTTGGTTTTAGTTATGAAGATGGTTTTGTAATGAACGAAAAACAAGTATGGCCACCAGAAGTATATTCTAAAAAACAAGGGAATTTATACGAAACAGTTATCACTAAAAACATAGATTCTCTTGCAGGATTTACTGGTTCTGGCCTAAAAGCACCAAAGAGAGCTATCAAAATTGCAAGCTTCCCTAAAACGCACAAGTTGTTAATCCCAGAAGTAGCATGGCAATTCGAAGATAGCACCAAAAGATTAGATGTGTCAGATTTAGTAATGGGTGCAATCATGTCCTATGGTAAAGGGAAAGTAGCATTCTTCACTGAAGCGGCCATGTTTACGGCGCAGATAGTACAAGATAAGTTTAAAGTAGGTTTTAATTCACCAAGAGCACCGCAAAACAAGCAGTTTGTTCTCAATGTAATGCATTGGTTAGACAATGGAAAAACACAAAAGCGACAAGAACAATATAGTCTTAACTATCAAATTGTAAAAGTATTATTAGACAAACAGGCAGAAGCTTATGAAGCAAATAAAATGTTGGAAGTTGCTAATTACTACACTTCAGATGCAATTATCTACCATCCAAATGGTAATGAAATAAGGGGTATAAACGGAGTAACTGCGTATTGGAAGCAATTAGATGGTATGGGGGTGTCTTGGAAAACTCAAATATTAGAAACTGAAAGTATTGGAGAACAAGTTTTGGCAATTTGTCGTTTTGACATCGCATATAAGCGAGGCGATGAAATAGTTAAGGTAAAATCAAAGGCAATGTTGACTCTTAAAAAAGAGAAAGGCGAGTATAAAATATTCAGGGACTTCTATATGCCTGTAAGATGAAAAATAACTGTTTATGCAAGTTCCTATGAAACCATTAACATTATCATTTATAGCCCTGTTGTGGTTATTTAACCCACAAACTAAAGTGCCATATAGTAAAAGCCTGTCCATAGAGATAGATGGCACACTTGATAAAGTTGAATGGCAGAAAGCTTCAGTTTTTCAATTAGAAGATAAAAATAAAGTACTGATAATTCAAAACCGTGAAAATGTATTTATTGGATTAGATAATAATGAAAACGTGTTAAGGTATGCTGATGTCTATATTGCTAGTGAAGCGGGCACGATAAACCTTCATGCATCTATGCAACTTGGTGAGCGCAAACTTACAGAGGGTTGGAATGACACTATACCAAAGTGGAATTGGGGCAATAATAAAAATTGGGCAGCTAATAGGTTATTACTAAGAGGAAAAGATTTGAAAAGCCTTAATAAAAGTCAATTAAATGCCTATAACGATTACGAATTCAAAATATCAAAAGAGAAGTTAGCGAGTGCAAATTTTAGGATTTATATAGAAATAAAAGATATCTATGGTAAGGAATCAGGGGTATGCTTTCCAAAAGATTCAATCAGATATAATATCAATAATTGGCAAAGTATCCATCTGTAATTAATAGAAATCATATAAGTGAACAACATGCAATCAATGCTTACAAAATATAAAATTCTAGTGATAGTGTTTTTAATTTCTGCCCTAGGATTTTCTCAGAATTCAAAACTGATACCAAGAGAAGTATTTTTTAATGAAGATGAACGTAAAGAAATATTTAGAATAAACCCTGAAGGCTCAAAGGTATTTTATATTAAAAATTTATATCAACCAGGTCACGAGTTATATGTGTTTGATGTAAAAAATAAATCAGAAGAAGAAATTACTTTCACAGACGTAGTTCAAAATTACTTTGTATTCAATGATGATAATATCCTAATCAACTTTAGAACCTCTCAAGAACAATATTTTGGTGTTTATAATCTTAGGACTAAAGAGACAGAGCGATTAGAAAGTTTTCCAATTTCTAGGAGTAAGATTTACAATATTAATAGAAACCGCAATGAGGCTGTAGCTATAATTGTCGGTGTTAATGGAGAAAAAGGCGTATATCGCTTTAACTTTAATAATGAATTTACTCTTCTACGAAAGGCAGAAGGTTTTTTAAGACTTTACTTCGATGAGGAACTAAATATCGTAGCTGGAGAAAAACCGACTCAAGATAGATCCAAATCATTTCATTATTTAAAAAGCAATGAATGGCAAACCTTAAGAGCGTATCCCTTCAGAGAAGATATGTTTGTCAGAGGTGTTAACAATATCATTTCAGTGTCATCAGATGGCTCAAAGATTTATTTTACAGATAATTCCACCACCGACCTAACAGTTCTTAAAGAGTTTGATATAAACTCTCAGAAAGAAAAAGTTATTTTAATTCCTGAAAAGGCAGATTTTATTCCAAACAGTGCAATATTTAGCAAAAATAAAAAACCGATTTCTATGGTGGCTTTGTTTGGTGAGCCTTACAGGTTCAGCCTTGACGAAGAAAATGTAGAAAAACACCTAAAAGGGCTAAATAAAACCATAAAAGAACTTCACATTTTAGACCTAACCGATAATGGTAAATTTTGGTTGGTAGAAAATATGACTGGTGGAGCAAATCAATATTACCTATATGATACAAAAACAAGACATATAGAATTCTTATTCAACGACTTTCCTGTATTTGATGATTATCCAACTAACTACAGAAACTCTTTTATCATAAAATCATTTGACGGATTAGAATTGCCAATTAATGTCTACATAAGAGAAGACTTAGACAAGGATAAAAATGGTATACCAGATAAACCCCTCCCAACTATACTTTATGTTCATGGGGGTCCTTGGATTGGATGGGGAAATAACAATTGGCTAATGACTAGAAATCTACATCTTCTGGCCAATAGAGGTTACGCTGTTATTTATACAGATTTTAGAGGTGCAACAACCTATGGGAAATCCTTTTTAGATAAATCTAATTACCAATGGGGTGATGGTATGGTCAAAGACAAAAAAGCAATTGCTGATTGGGCAATCAAAAATGAAATTGCTGCACCCAACAAGGTTGGACTTTTTGGTTGGTCTTATGGTGGTTATGCAACAATGGCAGGTTTAACCTTTGCATCAGATACGTATGCTTGTGGAATAGCAATGTATGGTATTTCAGATTTGGAGTCGTTTTTACAATTACCTATTGCAGATAATGATACTTGGCGTAGTCGAGTAGCAGATATTTCCTCTAAGAAAGGAAAAGCAATCGCTAAGAAGCATTCACCAATAAACTATATAGATAAAATTAAAGCGCCCATGCTATTATCAACAGGAGGTAAAGACCAAAGAGTTCCGTATGCTCAATCACACAAAATGGCAGATGCGATGACCAAAGTGGGTAAAGACGTCACTTATATCTATTACCCAGATGAAGCACACGATTATAGAAACCCAAACAGCTGGACATCCTTTTGGGGATATGCCGAAGAATTTTTACATAATTATTTAGGGGGTAGTTATATGCCTTTTAGTCCAGAGAATCAGATAAAAAACTATGAGATAAAAAATTTAATTCAAGAAAAAGGAGGAAATATCCTTGGTCAATGGAAAGGTCCAAGCGGTGTAATTTTTAAGGTAACTGAAAATAATGGGCAATATATGGCTAAGGTATTGGATCCTGGTAAAGTGAACATTTTGAAAAAAGGATATGAAATATTCAATGTAAAATTTGAAGACAATAAATATATTGGTACCTACAGAAGGTATTTTGAACAGGGTGCTGCAACAGATGACCCCTTGTGAATTAACTATGGAAAATGGAAAGCTTAACTCAAATTATAGGGTTTTATATACCAAAATTCAATAATCAACTATAAAAATTAAAATTAAAAATAAAATGGAAAATGTTAACATCAACTTTATTGCTGTAATTGTATCGGCTTTGTCAATGTTCCTAATCGGTGGCTTTTGGTATTCACCAAAACTATTCGGTAATCAATGGCTCAAAGAATTAGGTAAAGACAAATCCTTCCTTGAAACTGGAAATATGAAAATCATTTTTGGTGGTGCGTTTGTTTTAGCATTGATAATGGCTTTTAATCTAGCAGGTTTTATAAGTGGTTATGAGTCTTGGACTTGGGGTTTAATAGGTGGTGTATTAGCAGGTTTAGGTTGGATAGCTATGAGCATTGGTATTATATATCTCTTTGAAAGGAGGAGCTTCAAAATGTTTGCTATTAATGCAGGCTATATTGTGGTGTCGTTTATTGTTATGGGACTAATATTAGGATTATGGAAATAAAACATTTAAAACACGGTTTAGCTCTTCTTATCCTATTTTTATTGGGCAATACTAGCGGATTATCGCAAGACATAAACTACGACCATACCATAAAGCAATATATAATTGCTGAATTTATCTCTAATAAATCTGCGAAAATAGAGGCTTCTAAAAAAATACAAGTTCAGCGAGAGCATATGCAATATATTCAATCGTTGGCAAAAGAAAAGAAATTGGTATTAGCTGGTCCATATCTTTCTGGTGGAGGACTATTCATTTTAAATACAACAGATGAAGAACAAGCAAAAAAATGGATAGAAGCTGACCCCACTATAAAAAACAGTATCAATACTTATACTTTAAAAAAATGGATGACAGAAAAAGGCTTATTTACCTTAGATAATACCAAAAGCGTTAATGAAGACTACAGAACATTAAACTCAAGTGCACCAAAAGAAACCCAACAATATGGGCAATTGGTTGGCAAATGGGATGTTGAGGTTTCAAATTTGACAAGGGAAGGTAATTGGGTTGAAGGAAAAGCGACTTGGGTATTTAAATATGTAATGGGTGGGTATGCAGTGCAAGATTATTGGACTCGATTAGCAAAATCAAATGATGACAAGAGTAAAGACTATTTTGGTTCTAATATTAGAATATACAACCCTGATAAAAAAGAATGGAAAATCGTATGTTTAGAATATAGGTCCAATGATATGCAAGGGATTTGGACATCCTACATGAATGATAAGAATGAAATCATATTACATGATGATGCTAAAAATTGGGAAATCAAATTCTTTAACATCACCAAGGATAGTTTCGATTGGAAATGGGATTTCAAATTAGAAGACGGTAAAATGCAAACAAGAGTAAAAATTAAAGCTAGAAGAAGTTAACATGAAAAAAATAACAATACTGCTCACAATTTTAATCAGTCAGTTCATATCGGCCCAAACAAAGAATGATTCCATCCGAGTAAAAGAAACCGTTACAAAATACATTGAAAGTTTCTATTTAGTGCAACCAGAAAAAGGTCAAGAAAGTGTCCATAGATTATCGGCTTGGCAAACAATTCAGAAGTTTTGTGATGGTTCAGAATTCTTAAAAGGAATGTCGTACGAAGAAATGGTGAATTTAGGTAAAGTATTTAACTTAAAAGGAAAATACAATACCAGCTCAAAAAGAGACATCGTCGTTTTATATATGATGGATAAAACGGCTAGTGTAAAACTAATAGCTGAGGGTTGGGTAGATTATGTGCACGTAGGTAAGGTTAACGGGGAATGGAAAATTATAAATATTCTATAGCAAATAGATACTAAATAATTTAAAGCAATTACCAATGAGTAGTACAGAAGAAAGACAACAAAAAATGTTGCAGAACATTGAGGAAAAAACAGGTTTGAAAGCAGATGTAATCCTCAAAGATATCAAGTCTCAAAATTTAGAAAAACACAATCAAAAAATTGCTTTTGTAAAAAAGAAATATAGTTTGTCTCATGGCTTTGCCAATTTATTAGCACTGAAAAGCAAAGATGATATTACGCAAGACCTAGTGGCTAACCAATATAAAGACAAAGAGTATTTGTTCTTAATCTATGAGCACATAGCTTCTTTTTTAAACTCCCTAGATGGTGTTGAGCTAGTTCCTAAAAAGGCTTATGTAAGCGTAAGGGCAAAAAAGCAGTTTGCTATTATTCAACCATCTACAAAATCAAGAATCGATATTGGTTTAAATTTCCCAAAGGATATTTTAGTGCCTATTGAACCTGCTGGAAGTTTTAATGCAATGGTCACGCATCGCATTAGAATAGAATCAAAGGATGACTTTAGCGATTTGGTAAAACAATATTTAGAAAAAGCCTATGAACTCTCACTTTAAATATGTTGTTCTTGGCTGTTTCATTTTGCTTTCTTGTAATAACAAGAAAAAAGGAGTTGTTATAACTTCAAATAGTATTATACAAGAGTACTATAGAGCAATAGGTGGTTACAATAAGCTTAAAAATACTAATAAGCTTGTTAAAAAAGGACACTACATAGAACCTGCATATAATTTGGTTATTTATGCCCAACAACTGAGAATGCGACCAAATTTTAGAAAAGTTGGAAACTTAGAGGCAGTAGGCTTTGAAGAGGACTTTAACGGTTCTGCTTGGGAATACCACGAAGCAAAAGGATTAATCATCAGCGAAGGAGAAGCAAAAGAAGCCATAATTGTGGCAAGTGATTTTGACTTCCCTTTTATTGATGCAGAAGAAAAAGGCTATCAATTAAAATTTAACGGTTCTAAAACTATCAATGGTTTGGAGTCCTATGATATTGAGGTGACCATACCATTTGAAAACTCAAAATATATTACCAATTTTTATTTCGATAAAAAATCTGGCTTGCTTAATGCGCAACGTAAGGTAATGCCAATTCACGCAAAAGGTAACGATGTTGATTTTTTGGTATCCTATTCAGACTATAAAAGGGTAAATGGAGTACTTTACCCCTTTACCCAAATAGAGCGCAACGAAAATACAGGTCAATTCTTAAATGCTACTATTTTGAATGAGCTGAACCCTAATGCTAACTTATTAAAAGATGATTTTAATCCACCTGATTCCATATAATTATGAAAAACGTATACTATTTATTAATGCTATTGTTTAGCTTCTCTGTTTTCTCATGCAAAAGTAATATTACTAACAGTGAAGAAATAATTGAGGCGAATTTGCTATCCACATCAAATACAAATGATTGGGATAGTATTAAGTCTAAGAAGTCTACATTCAACCTTAAGACTTTCATAGGAGGCAACATGGTAAGTAACGTAGAAAAAACCATCTCAACAGATATGCCTTTTCTTCAAAAAACGGTTACTAAAACTAACGATACAATTACAGATATTACAATTACAAATAAAGAAGGAAGTTCTTTTGTGAAATTTGACAAAGGAGAATTCTTTGGTATTAACACAGTGACAAATGAATCGTTGCAACTAACACCTGTTCTCGAACTTATGAAAAATGCAGATGACTTTGCCTTTGAAGATACAATTTGGAATGACAAGCCTGTATATAAACTAACCAAAACCAATCCTAACGAAGACTACATTTTTGATAAAAAGACTAATTATCTCATTGCCTACATATCGGATAACCGTTATGGTAAATCAACAATGACCTATTCAGATTACAGAGAGGTTGATGGCTTTATTTTACCTTTCAAAGAAGAAGTTAACATTCCTAATGCTGGTTATAAACTAGAAATGACCTATTCTGATATTAAGATTAATCCAAGTTTTTCTGAGGATAATTTTAAGCTAGATGAGTCATGGGTTAGTCTAGGTGTCGGTAAGCCAATTCCAAGATTCAATTTGCCTCTTGCCCAAGATGAAAGTAAGTTCATTTCCAACCAGGACATAGAAGGCAAAATTACCTTAATTGACTTTTGGGCAACATGGTGCAAACCCTGTATGGAAGAATTTCCAAAAATTAAAAATGCTTATAGAGCATATAAGGATAAAGGATTCAATGTGGTTAGTATTTCGGTGGACAAGGATAAAAAACGACTAGATAATTTCTTGAATAAAAAGCCCTTTCCATGGGAATATAGCTTGTATTCTGAAGGTGAGTTCAAATCAGATTTAGCAAAAAAGTTCCAATTAGTAACACTTCCTAAGCCTATTTTAATTGATAGAAAAGGACATATAATTGTTATGGATGCAGAGTTGCGAGAAAGTAATTTAGACCAAGTGTTAGCTAAAATTTTTAAAGATGAAGGTTAAAAATATTAGTTTTTTATTTCTCTTAATATTTATTTTAAGTATTGGTTTTTCTTGTAAAAACGATAGGTTTAATCGTAAATCTGAATTTGAATTAAAGCCTACTACTTTTAACAACGATTCATGACAAAAGGAGAATATAAAAAATACAAATCAAAATTATAATGAAACTTAAAAGGGGATTTTATATCGTGTTTTGCATACTACCAATAACCATGAGTGAAGCTCAGGAACCCCAATTGTTCCTCAAAGATTTACTTCAGATTAATGTTGAGTATAGTGTAACAATAACGCCAGACAAGAAAACAGTTTATTTCGTAAAAACCGATTCGTTTTACGTTTCAAAACCCAAAGCTATTTACAAATCAAAGTATACCAATGGCAAATGGATACCACCTAAAAAAGTAAGCTTCTCAAGCGAATATTCCGATTCATCACCCTTTATTTCACCAGATGGCAAACGTTTATTTTTTACCTCAAGACGTCCGGTTAAAGGTCTGAAGGTGTCAAATTCGAATATTTGGTATATAAATCTAGAAAATGGAACAGAAAGTGAGCCTATATACCTACCAGGTGTTAATTCAGATAAAAACGAATATAGCCCATCTGTAGACAGAGAAGGCAATCTCTATTTTGGGTCATATCGTTCGGGTGGACAAGGTTGGGGTGATTTATGGTATTCGGAGTTTAAAGAAGGAAAATACCAAACACCACAAAATTTAGGAAATAAAGTCAACACAAAACACGGCGAATGGGGAAGTTGTATTACACCAAATGGACAGTTTATCATATTTGAAAATTCAGGTAAGCCACAAAACCAATCTGAAGCGGGAGACTTATATATTGCCTTCAAGAAGAATGGTGAATGGCAAGAGCCTATTCATTTTAAAAACAGCCTTAATTCTGTAGGTAGTGACTTAACACCTAAGATTCATGGAAACACTTTCTATTTTGCAAGTAATCGTCCCAAGGATAATGTGGCCAATTGGAATAATGTGGATTTATACTCAATGCCACTTGCTGAGGTATTAAATAGCATACAAATTGAATCAAATATTAATTTTAAGATAAAAGATTACTTCAAAGGACAAAACAATACAAGTGCTGGTATTTCGTGGTTAGATTTCGATAATGACAGCTATCCAGATATTTATATAAGTAACGCACAAAAACAGAACAATATACTCTACATCAATCAAAAAGGAAAAGGGTTTAAAAAGAAAGAAGTTGAGTTTTTAACCAATGATGAATCGAGTACATCAGCTTCCGCTTGGGCAGATTTTGATAACGATGGTTACCAGGATATATTATTAGCAAACCAGCATGGTGAGGATAATTTATTATATAGAAATAATAGAGGCAGCTTCAAATTATGCCAAACCTTTGAAAAAGGGGACACTTACCACGCCAATTGGATAGACTTTAACAATGATGGCTTGCTAGATTGTTTTATTCCGAATGCACAAACAGGTGTAACGCAGTTATTTGAACAAAAGAAGGGCGCATTCGTTCCAATCAATAATGTCATAACTGAGCTTGTAGGTTTCCATAGTGGTACATCTTGGTTAGATATGAATAAAGATAATTATCAAGACCTCTATCTATCCATAGCAGGAGCAAATGATAAATTTTTCGTGTATAACAAAGCAACTGACAATTATGTGAGTGATAATACATATTTAGGAGAAACCATAAAATATAAAAACTTTACTGCTGGAGTTAGTTTCGGTGACTATGATAACGATGGTGATTTAGATGCGTTTATTGCAAATCTCAATAACCAAAAGAATAGTCTATTCGTAAATGATAATGATAAGTTTTTTTCTTTTAGTGATATTTTGTTTAGTAGTGAAGAATTGAGTTCATGGGTTGGTCTTTGGGGAGACTATGACAATGATGGAGATTTGGATTTAATGGTGTCCAATTACGATCAACCCAACTCAATTTATGAAAACAAAGGAAGTTATTTCATCAAAATCAATATCCCGCATATAACCGATAAACCTTTCCTAACCTCTGGTATGGCATATGGAGATTACAACCGCGATGGCTTCTTGGATGTAGTTCTTGCCAATTGGGAAAACAAGGAGAATATATTCCTAGAAGGAGTACCAAATAACAATAATTGGTTGGTTTTTGAATTAGTTGGTAAAATATCCAATCGTGATGCCATTGGTGCAAAAGTGACCATTAAATATGCTGACGATAAACTACAATACCGAGAAATTCAATCTAATATGGGTTTAAGAAGTTATCCGCAACGAGTAGCACATTTCGGATTGGGCAATTACAACGGAAATGTTTCTATGACTATCGAGTGGCCTTCTGGTATAAAACAGAAATTGATCCTTAATAAACTAAACAAATATTATGTTATTAATGAAAAGTAATAATTTTAGTTTTATACTACTAAGTTTATTAGCCTTATCATGTAATAACGGCAATAAAAACCAAGATGTAAAGAGTAGTCCTAATTCAAACTTCAATAAACCATCAAAGTTTTTTCCAAAACCTAAAGCAAAAGTTCTTTTAGTTGGTACATTCCATATGAACTATCCAAACCTAGATGCTATTAAAATCACAGATGAGGATAAAATAGATGTTCTTAAAGAACCCAAAAAATCTGAAATAACAGAAGTAGTCAATTATTTAAAAAAGTTTGAACCAACTAAAGTAGCAGTTGAAAAATCTACAAAATGGAATAAGAATATAATTAAACGTTATCAAGATGGTGAGTTTAATAATAATCGTGATGAAGCCTATCAACTGGGTGCCAGAATTGCCAGTGAAATGAATCATGACACTATTTACGGGATTAATTCTTGGTCGATGTATTCGGATTTAAAAAAGTTGGACTCTACTTATGTAAAAAGGCTATTCAAAGACTACGATTACTCAAATGACGCGATTTACAGCGCAAGTGCAAAAAAATGGTTTGGTCATCAAGCAAAGTTGATCTCAAAAACCAACCTATTAAAATACCTAAAAAATATCAATACCATTGAAAGCCATGGTTATGGATTTGGTATTTATTTAACAGGAGATTTCAAATTAGGTAAAAGTAGAGGGGCTGACGCATTATCCATAAATTGGATAAATAGAAACTTACGTATATTAAGAAATATTCAAGATATGGCTCAAAATGGCGATAGAATCATAGTGGTTATTGGAAATGGTCATGCATCAATACTAAGGCAGTTTATTGAAGCTTCACCTGAATTTGAGTTTGTTGAGTTTGATAGTTTGTAAAATTTAGAAAGATAATTATGACTAATAGCAATTCATATTTTGATAATGACCAGTGGAAAAGCAAAGTCAAGCGACTGCAAACACTGTATGTGTTCAATCTTGTTATCATTTTGCTTTTAATGTTTTTAGTTGGTTATAAGTATTTATTGTCGGATAAGGTCTTTTTTGAGCAGATATCAACGAATCAAATATCAGTTAAGGACCAACATGGTAGAGATAGAATTTTAATTTCCTCAAATATCACTAAGTCTAAGTCGCGCTTAAGGCAAGATTCGCTAAGTGGTATTTTGATATTAGATGAAAGTGGAAATGATAGGGTAGTGCTGGGGGCGTCACCATTTATAAAAACAAATCAGAATGACATTGTTAAAAGAGCGTCTAAAGGGCCTTATGGTATAGTATTCAATGACGAAAATGGAGTTGAGAAAGGCGGGATGGGCTATTATTCTGATAAAGGTCTATCTGCATTTGGATTAGACGGTGTCAGTGGTGAGGGTATTGTAATGTTTGTGCCAAAAGAAGATTTGAATGGTCAAAAAGTTGGCATTCTAATTAATGATCCGCAAAAAGGAGGGCAGCTATTTTATTTAGGGGCTAATACAAATGGCGAAAAATTTTTGAACATAGATACACCGGGCAAAGGAAGGTTTTCATTTGTGCAAGATTCAACATTCAATAACAAAATGGTTAAGTACAATACGAAAGATGGTTCACAGCAAACAATTTTAAAAGATGAATAAGCACAAAATAATAGTAATAATTCTAACTATATACTCATTAAATGTTATAGCTCAAGATGAGTTGAATAATGATATTTTGAAGCATTATTACAATGTTGATATTCCTTTTTTTACAAAAAAGAATACTCAATACGAAGATAGACCACTCTACAAGGCTTTTAAAAATTGGGTTAAAGGAAACGAAATCCTATATATAATCTATCTTGAAGAAGCGCAAAGAAAGGAGAGTAATAATAAGAAAATAAGTAAGCTACTTTTTAAAGCCTATGTAAAAACTGGACAAGCCAATAAAGCCTTTGAGCTTAACAAATCCCAAAAACTCGGTTACGATAAAAACCGCAATACAGATTATGCCAAATCGATTTTTGGTAAACCAAGACTTCAAATGAATAGTGATTCTACAACTGTCAAGTTTGACGATTTCTATTTTAAGGCTATTGTAAATAAATCAGATACTTTAAAAGTAATGCTTGATACAGGCGCACCAGGTATAAGTATAAACAAAAGTTTGGTGGAAAAGTATAATTGGGAAAAGGACACAACGTATTACGATGATGCATCAATAAGAATGCTTAATGTTACTTACAAAAGATATCCTGTGTTAATTCCAAATCTTAGTATTGGAGATGCTCATTTTTATAACATTCCTGCAACTTTTGACAACCTAAGTGAAGAAGACTTAAAAAAAATGAATGTTGCTGGTGTTGAAGAATTTGATATTATTATGGGACTTGATGTTTTCTATGGATTAATTGATGGAATTGATTTTAACTACATGGATGGAGAATTAACATTGATAAAAAGTATTAATCAATCGTCAAATGTCAAGCCTAATTTTATGAGGGTTAGTGGTAAACCAGCGATTCAGTTTAAAGTTAATAACTCTTGGGAAAAAGCTTTCATTGATACTGGTTCACCAAAGCACGTTCTTACCAAAGATGTAATTAAAAAATCTAATGTATTTGAAGCAAGAGAAGGGAATTACGGCAACTTCACTTATGGCTTATCAACGCTTTTGGTAGATGAAATTCTTAACCTGTCAAATACAGAATTAGAGTTTGCTGATTATGGCGGAAGAATAGTTGATGAGAAGTTCAATATCGTTTTCTTGTTTGGAACATTTAAAGACAGAAATCTTTCATTTGACTTAAAAAATAGGGTGGTAAGATTAAAGTAAAGTAAATTAAGAACTTAAATAAATGATTAAATACAGCCTTCTTATACTACTGATATTTTTTTTCTTGTTCGCAAAGTGATAGGTCAATATGCAATCAAAACTTAGAAATTAGTAATGGTTTTGCTATTCATCCCAAATCAAGTAAAATTCTATCTCAAAGCCAGCAGCTCAAAAAGATAAGAAAAAATAAGAACAATAAATAAGTATATAAATCAAGAGATTATTTACCTGTTTATGGCCCTGAAAAATATATTAAGAATATTAATATAAATACACGTTTTTTTAATCAAATCGATCTCGGTCCAGGAGGCATAATAGTTACCTCTAAAGGTGAAAAATAGGATTTTGTTTTAAGTTTTTTTTACCTCAAGCCTCAATATAAGAAGACCCTGTAAAGTGTTTTGAGCATTGCTCGTTGATATCATTTTGGGTATCCAGACTTTGGAAGAAGAAACTTTTAGCTAAACAAATTTCAGAAAGAATAGGAATATTAAAATGTACAAACAATAAAGATAGAGTAATCATAGGTGGTAGAGCAAAAACCTATGCTATAGGTAACTTGTGGATTGATTAAACCTTTTTAAAATCGAAGTAAAATGATTAAAATAGTTAATGAAACTTCAAGATTAGGTAAAGTTTTAGTTTCAAAGGCGTTGTTAAAACAACTTAAGGTGTCCAATTTATTCATAGTTAATGACATTCATTCCAACCGAGAGAATATTGCGTAATATAAATTTTATAAGTTATGAACACTAATATCTTACCACATCATCAGCAAGCAATTAAAAACCTTGTGAAAGAATATAAGGATGATGAGCGGTTTTCAGCCTTAATCATAGGCGGGTCTGTTGCTAAAGGATGCGCAAGACCAGATTCAGATATCGATTTTATGATAGTTGCTACAGATAAGGATTTTAAAAAACGACAAAGAGCAGGAGATTTTTTTATCAACCGAACGGACTTAACAGATTATTCTGGAGGCTATGTGGATGGTAAGGTCATCGACATGCATTACCTCAGGCAAGTTGTAGACAAGGGAAATGAACCAACTAGAGCGGCATTTGATGGAGCAATTTTAGCCTTTTCAAAAATAGAGGAACTGACTAGTATCATCCATTCTATTCAGCAATATTCTGAAGCTGAACGAGATGAAAAAATACGAAAGTTCTATTCCATGGCTTTTATTCAGAATTGGCTAATGGGTGAAGCTGAGCGACACGATAACACCTATACTAAAAGTCGTGCCGCATCACAGCTTGTCCTGTTTGCAGGCAGGTTAATTCTCGCATATAATCGTATGTTTTTTCCATACCACAAATGGTTTTACGAATACTTATCCAGATGCAAAGTCAAACCTAAGAACCTAATCAAACAGATGAATCAGGTTTTAAACCAGCCTACTGTAGAAAATGCAAGTCGATTATTCAAAAGTGTCCGAGAGTTTAAGGATTGGAATATAGCTGATATCGAAGCTTTCCATTGGTTTATGGAAGATGTAGAATGGTCCTGGAGAGATAATAAGTCCTCCCTTGAGGATTGGTAGTCTGCTTTATTTCTGAAGATGGCTTGAAAGAAAAATTGCTAAAAGTAAGGTGTTCTTTAGTTGAGTAGAAAATAATCTAGAGGGTAAATAAACTAAAAAGTAAAGAGAAAAAGCATTTGTTGTTGAATATCAAATTTAGCATATTTAATGCGTTTAGAGGCTTGGAAATCATTCTAGTCTTTATATTCTTTAAGTCTTTGAACCATTTTTTTGTGCTGGTCAAATGTATAACTCTGCTATAGGATTTGAGCAATTTCCCAAATATCATCGTTATTTTTTGTCATTAATAAATAATCAAACCCCCAGATAGCATAAATCTTGACATTTGCTATTCTTTCATCTATATCTAATATTTCTACTCTTTTAGTTGCTTGTTCAGGAATCCATTTCTTTTGATTGTAAGTTTTTGCTGTATGTTTTAGTTCATCATAACTCATAGAGCTTAATGACCATTTTTTCTCTTTTGGGGATAAATAATAGCCTTCTTTTTTTAAATTTTTAGAAACACTGTTTAGTTTTGTGGTGTCTTTAGTTCCTGAATCATAATGTTGAAGCATCGATACTATCTGCGCTTTGGTATTTCTGCTTTTCTTCATAATATAAAAATAATTGATTTTTAAACTGTATGAAAAACAGGGAAGCCTTCAGCATGATGTAAAATAGTACCAATCTGGAATTTACCCTTACATTTTTTAATCTTCATATTCTTCTTCAATAAATCCGTACCGTTACACAATATTAAAAAATATAAAACCGCCCCTTTGATTTTTTCGTAGGTAGTATAGAGACACAAATAATTAACAAAATCTCAAAATTATGAAAAAAACAAAATTTTTAATCGCAACAGCAATATTGGGTATTGCAACTTTAGTTGCAATCGCAGCCGACCATATTGATGCTCCAGCCGTAGCAGGTGGTACAAGCGACATCACGGATTTTTACGCCTTTCAAGGCGAAAACACATCAAACATCGCGTTTGTGGCTAATGTACAGGGACTTTTAGGTTCTGGTAGTGATACAGAAAATGCAACTTTTGATGAGAATGTAATGATAGAATTTAACATTGACACCAATGGCGATGCTGTTGAAAATTTAATCATTCAAGCTGTAGCTAGAGATGGCAAGATGTACATTTTTGGGCCTACTGCACCAGCCCAAATAGGTTTAAATAGTACAATTGCCACTACATCTTCAAATCAATTAGTGGTAGATATCACCCCTTATGGGCAACCAGCTATTGTTGAGAGTTTTGGTGGGATAATGGCATTTGCAGGTCCAAGAGACGATCCGTTTTTTATGGATTTTGGGCGTTATGGTGAAATTATAGCAGGTAACGCTACAAGTTTTAATGACCCCGGTATGGACACTTTTGCAAATACCAATGTAATGTCTGTAGTGGTAGAGGTACCAAAATCAATGATTGGTGGTTCTGGTACCATCAATACTTGGGTAGAATCTAAAAGAAAACAATAATAAACGTAAAAACAAGAACACATGAAATTTAATAATATAAAATTATACGCTTTTGCAATTTTGCTATCTGTAACGGCATTTAATTGTAGTAATGACGATGACAATGGTGATGGGCCAACCGATCCAGATTTTACAGGAACTTACGCTCAGCAAGACCAAATGGGGAGACCAGCAATTAACACGGTTTTTGTTGAAGACAATATGAAAGATAACTTCAATACCACAATACCATCTAACCAAGGTGCTGTATTTCAAAGTATGTTCGAAGCTAAACTATTGGCTTTAAATCCAGACTATACAACTAATTTATTAACATTCGATGCTGCTACATTTACTGGGGCATTGGCAACAGATGTATTAACTGTGGATCTAGATGGCCCTACTACATTTGCCAGTGCAGATTTGTCCACTGTATTAACGGGAAGACAGTTAAGCGACGATGTAATAACTGTTGAGCTGACTTTAATATTTGGTGGGCCAAATGGTACCGAAAAACCAGGATTAACTGACGACAATGTTGATGGAAATGATAAACCATTTTTAACATCTTTTCCTTACCTAGCTTCTCCTTGGTAAGATACTGAACCCAGTCCTGAGGTAAGATGAAAGCTCTTACTTCAGGATTTTTAACTAACATATAAAAACTCATAAAATCATGATACTGAAAAAAACCTTTCCATTCATTCTATTGGTATTGATCTTTAGCTGTAATTATAATAGGGTTACCAATCCCGAAGATTATGCCGCCTATTTATCAACGACTATAGATAAAGAAAACTTAATGTCTAGCGTTGAACTGTGGACAGACAAAATAGAGATGGCACCGAATCAATTCCCTTATCTTACCAAACGTGCAAATGCATATACACAAGTCTTTAATACAACAGGTGAGATAAGTTATTTGATCAAAGCTGAAGAGGATTTAATCAGAGCCATTGAAATTACTAATGGTATTTATGCTTCACATTTAAAGAGCTTAGCGGCAAATTACATTTCACAGCATCGTTTTAAAGAAGCATTGGTGTTACTAAAAAAAGCGGAAGAGAACGGGGAAAAATTAAATGGTACCAAAAAGATGCTTTTCGATGTGCATTTAGAATTGGGTAATTATCTACATGCGGAAGCTTATTTAGAAGACATAAAAAACACATCGGATTTTGATTACCTCATTCGATTGTCAAAATGGAAAGATCATAATGGTAACTTAGAAGATGCAATTTTGCAGATGGAAAAGGCTATGGCAATAGCAGAAGCTTCAAACCTAAAAGGGATTAAGCAGTGGTCTTACACCAATTTAGCAGACTTTTACGGCCATGCTGGTGACATAGAAAAATCGTATAACTATTATTTAAAAGCCTTAGCGTTAGATCCTAACGACGCATACGCTAAAAAAGGAATTGCTTGGATATTGTATTCTTACGAAAACAATGCTGAGGATGCGCTAAATATATTAGATCACATATCAACCTATTACAAAGCACCAGATTACGACTTGTTAAAGGCTGAAATTGCAGAGTTTACAAACAATACAGAATTAAAGTCCGAAGCCTTAAGCAATTATAAAAAAGCAGTAAGTAATAAATTATATGGTGAGATGTACAACAAATACAACATTATGCTGTATGCAGAGGATTTTTCTTCACCAAAAATTGCTTTAGAAATTGCTAAACAAGAAGTAAAAAACAGACCAACACCGCAATCTTACGATTTATTGGCTTGGAGTTATTTCAAAAAAGGAGAACTAAAAAAAGCCAATACCATTGTAGAGACTTATGTAGAAGGACGAACCTCAGAGCCAGAAGTGCTTTATCATACTGCCGAAATCTACAAGGCAGTAGGTAAATCAGAAAAAGTTGAAGCATTAAAGGATGAACTGTTTGCCAGTATATACGAACTTGGTCCAACAATGGCATCAAAAATTAATCAACTGTAATTATGAGCAAACAAATTTTAGCACTGCTGATGCTCACTTGTTTTTCGGTTATGCTACAGGCGCAGAATGTTAAGGGAGTAGTAATAAATGAGCTTAACCAACCATTGGAAGCGGCTTATGTTTATAACCTTAATTCCGAAACGCATGCGCATACTTCGGAAAGTGGTGTGTTTGTCATTGCAGATACTAAAGTAAGCGATTCATTAAGAATAGGCCTATTAGGTTTCAAGACTGCAATAATTAAAGTAGAATCAATCGATAACTTAAAAATTGTACTCAAAGAGAAAACGTTTCAATTGGACGAAATGGTTATAGAGGAAGAGTTAAATACGGTTAGCACAATTTCGAGAATAGATTTAAATATTACACCTGTAAATTCTTCGCAAGAAATCTTAAGAAAAGTGCCAGGCTTGTTCATCGGTCAGCATGCTGGTGGCGGTAAGGCAGAACAAATTTTTCTACGTGGCTTTGATGTAGATCATGGTACTGATGTTTCCATCACCGTAGACGGAATGCCAGTAAATATGGTATCTCATGCCCATGGTCAAGGTTATAGTGATTTGCACTTTGTAATCCCAGAGACCATTAACAAGATTGATTTTGGTAAAGGTAGTTATTATGCTTCAGAAGGAGATTTCAATACCGCTGGTTATGTTAACTTTAAAACAAAAGATTACTTAAAGGAGAGTAGCATTTCATTTTCGGCAGGTCAGTTTAACACTTTAAGATCTGTCGGGTTGTTCGATCTTTTGAAAAACACAAAAAACCAAAACGCATATTTGGCAATGGAATATATTGCTACTGACGGCCCGTTTGAGTCTCCTCAGAGTTTTAACCGATTGAATCTTTTTGGTAAATATGTAATGTATTCACCAGAAAATGATAAGCTTACCCTTATGGCATCACACTTTACAAGCCGTTGGGATGCGTCTGGGCAAATACCACAGCGTGAAGTTGATAACGGAAACATTAGCCGTTTTGGTGCTATTGATGATACCGAAGGAGGCACAACCGAGCGTACTAATTTTAACGTAACGTTCGATAAGTATATTTCCGAAAATACTAAGCTTAGTACCAATGCGTACTATTCACATTATGCATTTGAGTTATATTCTAATTTCACCTTTTTTTTAGAGGATCCTGTGAATGGAGATCAGATAAAGCAGAAAGAAGACCGAAATATTTTTGGCGCCAACACTGCTTTAAGTTACACAACATACCTAGGTGATACGCAATTAAATTTAACAACAGGCTTGGGTGTAAGGCACGATATTGTTGATGATGTAGAATTGTCTAAGACCTTAAATAGAGTCGAAACACTTGAGGTTATTCAACTTGGGGATATCAATCAGACCAATATTGACGCTTTTGTAAATGCTGAATTTGAATTCGGAAAGTTCAGAGTGGCGCCAGCCTTGCGTTTAGATTACTTCAAGTTTTTATATAACGACCAATTACAGACTGATTATGAGACTCAGTCGGAAACAAAGACCATTCTCAGCCCAAAATTAAATTTCTATTACAACGCTAAAGATAATTTACAACTGTACTTAAAATCAGGTTTGGGATTTCACTCAAATGATACCAGAGTAGTTGTTGCCAATAGAGGTGAAGATATTTTGCCACGCTCTTATGGAGTAGATTTGGGTACGGTCTGGAAACCATTTCCACGATTGGTGGTGAACTCTGCTTTATGGTATTTGTTCTTAGAGCAAGAGTTTGTTTATGTAGGTGATGCTGGTATTGTGGAGCCAAGTGGAAAAACAAGGCGTTACGGAATCGATCTCGGAATGCGTTACCAAATAAACGATTGGTTATTTTTAGATGCAGATGCAACCTATACAGATGCCAGAAGTATTGATGATCCTGATGGGGAGAATTATATTCCATTAGCGCCAGACTTAACATTTGTAGGTGGTTTGTCTGTCAATAATTTAGATGGTTTTTCCGGTGGGTTGCGCTTTAGGTATTTAGATGATAGACCAGCAAACGAAGATAATTCTATCATAGCGGAGGGTTATTTTGTAACCGATTTTAATATCAATTACAAATTAAAAAATATCACATTGGGCATAGCTGTAGAAAACCTATTAGATGTAGATTGGAACGAAACACAGTTTGCAACAGAATCGCGCCTACAAAACGAGATACAACCTGTAGAGGAAATACATTTTACACCCGGTACACCTTTTTTTATAAAAGGGATGGTAAGCTATAATTTTTAGGGGAGTCAACACTTAGTTTGAAGGGAAGCAAATTAAGTTAGGTTGATTGGTTGCTAGCAAGAAAGATTAACTGCTGATTACAGTTAATCGGTATCATGGAAATCCATGATATTTTTTGAGTTTTTTTGTTAGTTGGGACACCCACGCAACAAGCGTGGGTGTTTTATTTTAGAATTGTTTGCCACATTGGCAAGATACAATTAGTAAAGATAGATGAAAAAAATGTAAGTTAAGGTGTGCTTTCTACAATACCCAAAGTATATAATTGTTCCATTGTTGGGCTTTTACTGCCACCTTCAGGCTCTAGGGTAATACCAAACGCTTGACTTTCATTAGCGTTGGCTATAGCAAAGATTTTATTGTCATCAGTATTAAAATCATCAATCGTTCCTAAGCTTGTTGGGGTTAAAGGGTTTAAGGTTAAGGACCATACTTGCCAAACCTTACCTTTAGGTGCATTTGGCAGGCCTTCACCATCTAGGTAAATGGTATTATCAGCTTTGTTCCAATAGACTTTTGCAAAACTAGAAGCATAATCACCTTGCCCTCCCAGTGGCACGGTAATAATGTCCTTATCTCTTATGGCATCGAGTAATTTTTTGGTGGCTGCAAGATTGTTTTTGGCTTCTTCAATCTTAACTTCAAGATATTGCTTTTCGATATTTACCGTTCTCAGTTCTTCCTCCAATTGGCTCATATTATTGAATGTCCAGATCAAGCCTCCTGCAATTAGTATAGAGGCTGCCCAGCCCGTGTAAGCTATCCAAGGTTTTTTAGGTTTAAGGTCAACAACCTTAGTATGTGTATCTCCCAATTTAGCTTTAAATGAAGTGAGATCTAAGATTTTAGGGGATACAGCGGCAGTTAGTTTTACGACTGCAGCTTCTATCTCCAATACTTCTTGAAGTATTTCGGGATGTTTCTGCATAAGTTCATAGACTTTCTGATTTTCTTTTTCAGAAAGTTGACCAGCTACGTATAGCTCTAAAATACCTGATTCTATGTATGCCTTAATATCCATTTTATAATACTGCGTCCCTTAATTTTTGAATACAGTTTCTGTTTCTTGTTTTTACTGTGCCAATTGGAATATCTAGTTCTTCTGAAGCCTCTTTCTGTGTAAATCCCTTAAAATAGAGGAGTTCAATGATGTGCTTGCACTTCTCACCCAAATTGGTGACATATTTCTTTATGCCAATGGCATCCGTACTACGGTCTAAATTGTCATTACTTGTTATAATATCTACGAAAAAGTCGGCATTCAGGTTTTGCTTAGATTGTTTAAATGCCTTTGAACGAGTCTTGTCGATAGCTGCATTTCTAGCAATATTTAATATCCACGTAAAGAACCGCCCTTTTGATGGGGAGTAGGTGTCCGCCTTATCCCATACCTTAATAAACACATCTTGTGCCAACTCATCTGCTATGGCTCTATTTTTTACAATATTAAACACTACGCCATGAATACTAGCTCCATACATTTGATATAGTTTTTCAAATGCATATTCGTCCTTATTCCTAAATTGTTCAACAAGCGTATCTACATCAATCATCAGCGATGAAATTTGGTCTTATGTTCAGCATTACAATATATAAATTTATGAATTCAAAATCTCAATATGGCACAATATTCTTTTGAGGAGGAAAAAGATTAGGTAATATTTTTTAATGTCAGACTCAACAATAGTTACGGGTATTATGAATCTTGTTAAACAACTGGATTTTGATATTAAAATGCTGAGGTTTTTATCTTCTGAAGACAATCTGTAAGCAAAAATAAGCCTTGATAAAGAGTTGTTTTTAAAGTTGATGAATGAGAAAAAGTTCACTTATGATACGGTTTATGGTTTGCCGTTGTCAACAATTCTAATCGATGATAATTTATCTAAGGGAGACGACATGATAACTCTAGTAGGTCTATTCAAAGGTTTTTTTGAGCGATTATTTACCGATCCTAGCAAAACAAAAATTAGTAAAAACCTGTTACTGCCATTAATGGTGTTTCATCATTAAAATTTTTTTTTAGAAAAACATCAACTGTTAGCCACCTAACATTTTAATCATTGTTGCTAATCTAAATTTGCTTTAAATAATTTAAATAATAAGCAATGATTAAAAAAACATTTTTGGGATTATTGGCAATTGGTTTAGTTGCTATGTCCTGTAGTAGCGATGACGATAATAGTACATCAACAACATCAGATTTAATATTAAATCTTGAAGGTTTAGAGGCTTTGGGAGCCGATTATGTATATGAAGGGTGGATAATTGTAGAAGATGAACCTGTAAGCACGGGGACATTTACCAGTATTGCATTTCCACAAGTGTTTTCAGTAGATGCTTCACAATTAGCTAGTGCAACACGTTTTGTATTATCTATTGAACCGGCAATTGATCCAGATCCTGCGCCAGCAGACACAAAGATTTTGGTAGGTGATTTTAACGGTACCACAGCACAAGTAAATACTGGTATTGTAGGAGATTTTTCTAATGCAGCCGGCTCGTTCTTTTTAAGAACTCCAACAGATGAATCTGGGATGAACAATGGTAACGATGAATATGGTGTATGGTTTGGCACCCCTGGAATGCCTCCAACACCAAACTTTGTTTTACCAACATTGCCAGCAGGTTGGGCTTATGAAGGTTGGGTAGTAGGTGACTCAGGGCCATTAAGTACAGGAACATTTACCCAATTTAATACAGCTGATAATGCTGCGCCATTTAGCGGATCTGCTGCTGGGCCACCAGTGCCAGGCGAGGACTTTTTTGAAAATGTACCAGCTGGTGAAACATTTCCTTTAGATGTAAGAGGGCGCACTGTTGTGATTTCGGTTGAGCCGGTTCCAGATGATTCTCCTGCACCTTTTGTATTAAAACCTTTGGTAGGAACTGCAGGAAACGATACTGCACCAGCAACACATGCATTCGATCAGAATTTAGGATCGTTGCCTATGGGATCGGTAACACGAAATTAAGATGTACTTCATTGAAAAAGAAAATTTGCCGCTAATGCGATAGATTAAATTGAGTTTTTAAAAGGCTACCAATCGGTAGTCTTTTTTTCGTCCAATGCATTTTTCGTTACATAGACGCGCCAGCCTATTATGGCAAGTTGTAGTTTAGATGCCTTGCTTAGGTCTAACTGCTTTTTTGTGTAAGATGGTAGTATAGCTTTGTTTAATTTAGCTAAACCCTTAAAGATCGTTTTCTTCATTGTACAAATAACAAAGACTTTTTGGTCTAAAATTACTTTGTAACAAAAATAGTAAAACTTATTCTAGAACTAAGTTCTACTTTTTTGATGGTTGGTTTTTGGTTGATTTTAATTTAGAATATTGAAAAAATAATATCAATAATCAATTTTGCTAATGTCATCATAATTTTTTGGTTTAGAGGTTAATAAATCAGTTATGTTTCTTGATTGAGTTTTCAATATATATCCACAACAAATAATCTTCCAAACGTTTTTATAAAAATCGATGAATTTGCATTTATATTTATAAGTGAAAAGATGATAATGTTTACTAAAATTTGTGACTTGTCTACAAATAAGTTATAATTTATAATAATAAATAGATTTTGTTATTACAAATTTATATGTTTCAAGGGTGTATTTTGAATGTTTTTTTAAAACGTAGAGGCATTTCATCTTCAAACTATCAGTTTTAGGGCATTTCATCTTTTATGGGTTTTACTTTACTGATATTTATCATAGTATTTTTTGCATATTTTTTGTAATAAATTTTAGTATTTTGGGTTTTAACATTTAGACAACATATAACACCTATATTTGTTAAAATTTTCATTATGAAACGCGTATTAATTTTATTTGTGTTACTCTCTTGTACTTTGGTTTGGTCTCAAGATTTAATTATAAACGAGCTTGATCCTGATTCTCCAAGTACAGATACTGCAGAGTTTATAGAATTGAAGTCACAAACACCAAACTTTTCTACTGATGGCTATATTCTTGTTTTTTTTAATGGCTCTAGTAGTGGTGCAGATTCTAGTTATATGGTTATTGATTTAAATGGTTACACAACTGACAATAATGGTTTGTTGGTTATAGGTGGTGAGGAAGTTTCACCTTTTCCCCAGGTTTTAACCTCTGAGAGTGTAATTCAGAACGGTGCTGATGCGGTAGGGATTTATCAAGCTTCTGTAAATGATTTTCCACAAGGAACTTTGGCTACACAAACTAATCTTATTGACGCTATGGTATATGGAACCAATGATGCGGATGATGCAGTTCTATTGGGATTAATGGGTGAAACAATACAGTATAATGATAATGGGACAAATGCTAACCCAAGATCGATTCAACGCTTTGTAGATGGTATGGGAGTCGAGTCTTTTTCATCAGCTACGCCAACACCGCGACGCGAAAATGATGGTTCAGGCATTGCTATTAATCCAGTGGAGATTTCAGTAATGGAGACACAATATGATGAGGGTGCAAGTTTCGATATTATATTTACTTCAGAAACTAATGTTACTTCAGACTTAAACTTTACCATTGGTTTAAGCAACTTTGGTTTTGATGCTTCGGACTTTACGGGAAACTTAAATTTAACTATTTTGAATGGTCAAAACTCTACGAGTACTACTATTAATTTGGTTGATGACAATTTAGACGAAGGTGATGAAGTGCTTCAAATTCGTTTTGTAGACTTAGAAGAACCTGTAGTGCCGTCCAATAATTTAGTAGAGGTTAGGGTCGTGGATAACGATTTTACAATGGCAGCTTGGGGAACTCCACTTAACCCAACTACAGGAATTGTGCAAAGTACTCAGCCTGTGGGATATTACGATAGTTTAGATGGTCTGGCAGATACAGCTTTAAGGCAAGCTTTACAAGATATTATTGCGGATCCAACTGTGGTAAGAGCACAAACTTATGCAGATGTAATTGATATTCTCTTGGAAGCAGATCAAAACCCAGAGAACAGTAATCAAGTTTGGCTGTTATATACTGAGCAAGGTCGTGCTAAATTAGATTTGCAAACCGGAAGTAGTAATACAGGCAAATGGAACAGAGAGCACACTTATCCTAGATCTAGAGGTGGTTTTTTTGATATTGAAGAGGATGAAGTTGCAGATGGTATAGATGTATTCTGGACAACTAAAGCGGATTCTCTCCGTCATGGTAACTCTGATGCGCATGCTTTGCGAGCTGCAGATGCTTCTGAGAATAGCTCAAGAGGTAATCAGCATTATGGAGAATATGTTGGGCCAAACGGTACTTTAGGAAGTTTTAGGGGCGATGTGGCACGTAGTGTTTTGTATATGGAAATAAGGTATAACGATTTAGAAGTGGTCAATGGTTTTCCAACTAATGTAGGTCAATTGGGTGATTTAGCAACACTTTTGGATTGGCACAGAAACGATCCGCCAGATGATTTTGAAATGAACAGAAACAATATTGTTTATGAATGGCAGAAAAACAGAAATCCTTTTATAGATCAGCCGCTTTTAGTAGAATATATTTGGGGAACAAATATTGGTGATGCTTGGGATCAGTCATTAAGTGTTGATGGAAATAAATTTTCGGAAGTATTGGTATATCCCAACCCAACAAAAGGGAGGCTATATGTTTATGGTTTTAATAATAAACCAAACGCAGAAGTGTTTTCTATAGATGGTAAGCTTTTGAAACACTTTAAATCTATAGATAATTATATAGATTTAAATTTGCCACCAGGCTTATATCTTTTGAAGTTCTCTAGCAATAACCGTTCTATGATTAAGAAGGTTATTATAAAATAGTATCAAATATAATCTGGTGCAAGATTGTTAGATTAAAAAAAGTCAAACTAAATAAATAGTTTGACTTTTTCGTTTTAATTGATTGATGAAATTTAGCTAGTTCTTTTTTGTTTTTATAATAACAACACCATCTTTAGCTTTATCTCCATATTTTTCTATGGCACTTTTGTCTTTTAATACTGTCATAGATTCTATGTTGTCAGATGATATTTCAAGCAGGTTTTCTTCTGTAGATTCCTTACCGTCAATAATAATTAATGGTGCTTTACCGTCATCGCTAGAAAAATAGATTTTGTTGCCAGAGTTATTTAAAATAATTATGTCTTTATTGCTATCCGTAAGGTTATTTAATTTATGTAGCGTTTTTACTTTGGCACTGCCTTTAACAACAATATTGTCGTCTTCTTCTTCAAGAATAATCCTCTTTCCGTTAACTATTATGGTTTCTTGCGTATCATTATTTTTACCTTCAACTATAACTTCGACTATATCATCATCTCCAGAAATCAGTTCAATATTTTTAGAGGTTTTAATGGCCTTTACTTTTCCTTTTTTGCCATTGCTTCTTACTATATATTTTGTGTCCTGTCCATTGTCATCCTCATATTCTGTTTCTGTGATTACAAAGACATTGCTTCCGCTGCCAGATTTATTGATTTTGTGTGTATTTCCTGTATGAGTTTCATATACGTAAGTGGTTTTGCCATGTTGTGTATGTCCGTTCCCAATTGAAATACTGTTGCTGTCTTCATCAAAAACTATCTTTATAGGATCAATGGCCTCACCTGAGTTTACATTATAACTGGCATTGGATTTTTTTGATTTGGCATCAATTTTAATACCAGTAATTTCTCCTCTGCTATTACGTTTTATGCTTTTAAACTTAACGGTTAACCCTTCTCTTTTTAAATCTTCTTTAATTATGTCTAACTCAGCATCTGATGTGTTTTTGTTAATTACCACAACAGAAGTATTGTCTAATGCGTTGGCGTTATTTTTACGTGTGTTAGATGAGGCTTGAGCAATTAACGTATTCTCTTTTTTCTGATTGTTCTTAGTCGCTGTGGCATTCCCTTTTGGCTCAGCATCTGTTTTATCATCAAATTCTATAGTATCATAGAAATCGTTGAGATGAGCAGAAGCCTCAATTGGTGCTACTTCGTTTAGATCTCTTGGATTATCAATTTCAATAAAAATTTCTTTTGTATTAAAACTCATTAAAAAGAGTGCCAATGCTGGTAGAATTAGCAAATATTTCAAAGCATTTAACTTTTTTGATTTCGATTTGTGTAACATAATTATTCGTTTTTTGATTTGTGAATTGTAAAAATTATTTGTGATTAAAAACTTGTGATTAGGAACGCTGGACTTTAATAATATACGCTGATAGCTCTTTTCACATTCAGAAAAATCCTGTGCTTTTTTGTCGGCTATAAACTCTAAATTTTGCTGTACTTCCTTTTTATAAAGCCAAATAAAAGGATTAAACCAAAAGATTATACAGGCCAATTGTGTTAAGATAATATCGATAGAATGTAATTCTTTGGCATGTACTTTTTCGTGATTCAAGATGTGACTTAGTTCTTCTTTTGAATATTTTTTAGGGTTGTAAACAATCCAATTAAAAAATGAAAAAGGAGGAACATTATTATCGGTTTCAACTAAAACATGCGACCCACTTTTGTAATATTGGTGCTTGTTCAGCAAGAATTTAAGTGATGCAAGTTCTATGAGTAATTTACCCAAAAAGAAAGCAAGGCCAATACCATAAATGGTATATAGCAGTTGCCAAATATCGTAAGTGGGCTCTGAAACGTTTTGGTTAGCTTCCGTATTTGTAACAATTGTGAAGCTGTTGTCTGCTACCACAGGCACATATTCTATATAAACTGGTATAACAATTAGAGGAATTAATATAGCGGTCAATAATCCCAACAATAGATATAGGCGGTTGGTCTGAAAAAATGTTTCACGCTGTAACAGCACCTTGTAAAAAATATAGAATATAAATACTACAGCAGATGCTTTCAAAAGATACTCCATAATTAATCTTTATTTTCGATTAGTGCAATAATTTCCTTAAGCTCATCAACGCTTATCTTTTCTTCTTTGGCAAAAAAGGACACCACATTTTTATAAGAGCTATTAAAATAGTTTTCAATAGCAGTGGTCATAAACCGTTTTTTGTAATCCTCTTTAGAAACAATAGGGAAGTACTGGTGTGTTTTTCCGTAAGCATTATAACTCACATAGCCTTTCTCTTCCAAATTTCTAATAATTGTGGATAGGGTATTGTAATGCGGCTTGTCGGTTTTAATTTCTGCTAGCACATCTTTTACAAACCCTTTTTCGAGCTTCCATAAAATGTGCATGATTTCCTCTTCTTTATTTGTTAGTTTTTGCATTGAAGTGATGAATTAAATTATCTTGATTCCAAATATAACTATTTTTATAGTTATTAAACTAAAATAATAGTTATTTAACGAAATTTTTAGTTTTTGTTGCTTTAAAAATGAAATGCTATCTTCGTGATTTAATGAAAAGAGCAGATCAAATATCTATAAAGTAAATGAGTGTATTCCTTGTTATAGCTGGCTTAGCGTTGCTGGTGGTAGGTGGTGATTTTTTGGTAAGAGCATCCGTTGGCTTGTCTTTTAAGCTAAAAATTTCCAAACTGGTTATTGGTATGACCGTGGTGTCTTTTGCAACTTCTGCGCCAGAATTGTTGGTAAGTTTGCAAGCAGCTTTTGATGGCATATCGGATATAGCCCTGGGTAATGTTATTGGATCTAACATTGCAAATATTGGTTTGGTTTTGGGTATTACCGCAATTATTTCCCCATTGGCAGTAGATAGGGATTTCTATAAACTTAACTGGCCAATGATGATGTTGGTTTCCTTTGTGCTTTATTACTTTTTGAAGAATGATGAAGTATTAACAGCTATTGAAGGCCTTATATTATTTGTTGCGCTTATCGTTTTTCTTTTCATATTGATCCGTAGCTCAAGAAAATCAACTAAAGCTAATCTTGAAGAGGTTGACGATGCGTTAGCTGAGGTCTCAAATTTTAAAATTGTAATGTGGTTGTTAATTGGTGCTGCTGGTCTATATTTTGGTTCTGAGTGGTTGGTTGAAGGTGCAAAACAATTAGCAAAAGCCATAGGTATAAGCGATTATGCCATTTCGGTAACTGTAATTGCCATAGGAACAAGCGTACCAGAACTAGCAGCTTCTGTTATTGCTGCGCTTAAAAAGGAAAAGGCAATTTCTTTAGGAAATTTAATAGGATCCAATATATTCAATATTGCTTCAGTTTTAGGTTTAACAGCTATTGTAAAGCCTATTGTGGTTAATCCTCAAACTCCAGAAATATTGTCCACAAATATTTTTTGGATGATTGCTTTTGCGGCTATTTTAGTCCCATTAATGTTAATTCCCAAGCGGTTTGTTATAGGGCGCTACAAGGGCATGCTTTTGTTTGGGGCGTATATGGTTTTTATATATTTAACTTTGAAATAAAAAAGCCTTAAGATTACTCTCAAGGCTATTCAATAAATAGTTTTGTATAAGGATTATGCTGTTATATCAGCACTTTTTACAGTTTTTATAATTCTACCTGCAATTTTATAAGGATCACCATTAGAAGCTGGTCGTCGGTCTTCTAACCAGCCTTTCCAGCCTTTTTCTACAGTAATGATTGGGATTCTAATAGACGCACCCCTGTCTGATATACCATAACTAAAGTCATCAATAGACGCTGTTTCATGGTCACCAGTTAAACGTTGATCGTTAAACTCGCCATATACAGCAATGTGTTCTTTTACAACAGGTCTAAATGCTTCACATATTTTTTCATAAACTTCTTGGCTACCACAGGTTCTCAAGGTTGTATTAGAGAAGTTGGCATGCATACCAGAACCATTCCAATCCATATCTTTTCCAAGAGGTTTTGGGTGGTATTCAATATAGTATCCATATTTTTCGGTAAGGCGATCCAATAAGTAACGTGCTATCCAAATTTCATCCCCGGCTTTTTTAGCGCCTTTAGCAAATAGTTGAAACTCCCACTGACCAGATGCTACTTCTTGGTTAATGCCTTCAAAATTTAAACCTGCGGCAATACATAAGTCTGCATGTTCTTCAACTAAGTCTCTTCCGTGTGTATTTCGACCTCCAACAGAGCAATAATACAAGCCTTGAGGTGCAGGATAACCACCAACAGGAAACCCTAAAGGCAGTTGTGTTTTTCTATCCATGATAAAGTATTCTTGTTCAAAACCAAACCAGAAGTCATTGTCCTCATCTTCAATTGTCGCTCTACCATTGGACTCGTGAGGTGTTCCGTCTGCATTTAAAACCTCTGTCATTACTAAATAACCATCCTTTCTTGCAGGATCTGGGTAAATTGCTACAGGTTTTAATAAACAATCCGAAGAACCTCCCTCAGCTTGTCGGGTAGAACTACCATCGAAAGACCAAATAGGACAATCTTCTAATTTACCACTAAAGTCATCTTCAACTTTGGTTTTACTTCTCATGTTTTGAGTTGGCTTGTAGCCATCTAACCAAATGTATTCTAATTTTGATTTGCTCATTATAATAGGATTATGAATTTTTGATAGGCAAATTTCATTAAAATTTAATTATACCCCAAAAAAAATAGGGTTAAATGCTAAAAAATCTTATTAACAGTTGTTAATACCCTTAAATTTTTAAGGGTATTTAATATTTATTTAGATTTGTAGACTAAAACAGATTATAATTATGTCAACATTAAGATTTAATGCAATAAAAGAATCTTTAAAAAGAAAGCCATTAAAGGTTGAAGAGTTTAAACGTCGTTCCGAAGTTTTTGGATTTAATGTATTTAATGCAACGGCAATGCGGCAATATTTAACTAAAGATGCTTTGGATAGTATTGTTGAGGCTATTGAAAAGGGTAACAAAATAGATCGTATAATTGCAGACCATATTTCTACGGGAATGAAAGAATGGGCTATTTCTAAAGGTGCAACACATTATACACATTGGTTTCAGCCTTTAACAGGTGCAACTGCTGAAAAACATGATGCTTTTTTTGAAACCATTGGTGATGGCTTAGCTATCGAGAAATTTGGAGGAGACCAATTGGTGCAACAAGAACCTGATGCTTCCAGTTTTCCGCATGGAGGTATTAGAAATACTTTCGAAGCTAGAGGCTATACCGCTTGGGATCCGACATCACCAGCTTTTATATATGGTACAACCTTGTGTATTCCAACAGTTTTTGTAGCTTATACAGGCGAGGCATTAGATTACAAGACGCCACTATTGCGAGCACTTCAAGCAGTAGATAACGCAGCAGTTGATGTTTGTAAATATTTTGATAAAAATGTAAAGAAAGTAAATGCTTCTTTGGGTTGGGAACAAGAATATTTTTTAATAGACAACGACCTCGCCACATCAAGACCAGACATAGTGTTGACAGGTCGAACACTTTTAGGACATTCGCCAGCAAAGGGACAGCAGCTTGATGATCATTATTTTGGAACCATACCAAATAGAGCAATGGCGTATATGCGAGACTTGGAGAATGAGTGCATGTTATTGGGTATTCCGGTAAAAACGAGACATAATGAGGTGGCTCCAAACCAGTTTGAATTGGCCCCTATATATGAAGAAGCCAATTTAGCAGTTGATCATAACTCCTTATTAATGGATGTAATGCAAAAAGTTGCAGAGCGTCACAGCTTTATGGTGCTTATGCACGAAAAACCATTTGCAGGTGTCAACGGATCTGGAAAGCACAATAATTGGAGCTTAAGTACGGATACGGGAGTTAATCTTTTATCACCAGGTAAAACACCGATGAGTAACTTACAGTTTCTGACTTTTTTCATTAATACAATTAAAGCGGTTCAAACCCATGAAGAGTTATTGAGAGCGGCAATAGCATCAGCAAGTAATGACCATAGGTTGGGGGCAAATGAAGCTCCACCTGCGATTATCTCTGTATTTATAGGAGCACAACTGACCAATGTGTTAGAGGAGTTAAAAACTGTTACTAAAGGAAAGTTGTCTCCGCAAGAAAAAACAGATTTAAAGCTTAATGTTGTTGGGAAAATTCCTGAAATACTTCTAGATAATACAGATAGAAATAGAACCTCGCCATTTGCTTTTACAGGTAATAAGTTTGAGTTTAGGGCTGTAGGTTCTACAGCTAATTGTGCAAACCCTATGACAGTTTTAAATACTATAGTGGCAAAACAATTGATAGATTTTAAAACAGAAGTTGATGCGTTGATAGATAAAAAAACCATGAAAAAGGATGATGCTATATTTAATGTATTGAGAGAATATATTAAAACTTCAAAAAATATTCTTTTTGAGGGTAATGGTTATAGTGAAGCATGGGAAAAAGAAGCTAAGAAGCGAGGTTTGAGTAATAATAAAACGACACCAGAGGCTTTAAGAGTAAAAGTATCAAAGTCGTCTTTAGAGCTTTTCGAAAGCTTGGGAGTCATGAATAAGATTGAAGCACGAGCGCGTTTCGAGATTGAGATGGAAGAGTACATTCTCCATACGCAAATTGAGAGTAGGGTTCTAGGGGATATAGCCCGCAACCATATTGTACCTACCGCTGTAAGATACCAGAACATATTGATTGAAAATGTAACAGGTCTAAAGACAATTTATGGCAGTGAGTTTAAAGATTTTGCCAAAGAACAACTTGCATTAATAGAACAGATATCTAGCCATATTGAAGCCATAAACTCATTAGTTACAAAAATGACCAACGAACGTAGAAATTTAAATAAAATAGATAATGTTGAGAAAAAAGCAGACGGTTACTGTAATAAAGTAAAGCCTTTGTTTGAAGATATAAGGTATCATTGCGATAAACTGGAACTTATGATTGATGATGAGCTTTGGCCATTGACCAAGTATAGGGAACTTTTATTTACCAAATAAGGCTTTATTCAAAATATAGAACCTCTAATGACAAAAGGTATATTAACACAAAGTTACCCTATCTTAACGTATAAGTAATGATACGTAGAAGAAATCATTTTAAATCCTGTATCTGTGTAGTTCGTCGATTACAACTATCGTATTGTCGAAAAACGTGTTAATTCTAGGCAAAAAACAGGTTATAGTCATTTAAGCAAAGAGTTAATTTAGTATGTTTGTAGTGCTATTAATCAATATTTGTAAAAATGAAGAAGTTACTATTAAGCGTAGCTATTCTTATGGGTGCGACTTTAATTCTTTCTCAGGACAATTCAGAAGACATAAAGGATGTTATCAAGGATGATGTTGTAAATGTTCAACCTGAGTTACAGACGGAATCTTAAAATCTTAAGATTATATTATAAGGCTAATGGCCTTTAAAAAGAAAAAAAGGATAAAATCAATAATATTGGTTCTATCCTTTTTTAATGCCGTAAACCTCTCATTTTGTTACATTTTGTAGAATAATTTTCTATATTGCATAGCTCCATAACCTTAAATGATACCAACTTATTTGCTAATTAAGGTGATATGATTATCAAATATAAGTACATTTTGCTAACAGCATTATTAACTGTTTTTCTTTTAAACAGTACTTATGCGCAAGATGAAAATGAAGAAACAAATAAAAAGCTCTATAAAAAGATTGAGTTCTATGATTTACGTGGCACTAATGCTGCTGATATGGCTATTGGTACGGCACTGATTACTGGTGATTTTCCGCAGCCAGAATTAGGAATTTATTTTAGGTTGGGTTACAAGCGCCATGTTACTGAACATTTCGGTATCAGTTTAACTTTTAATAGATACAATTTGGCATTTGATGAAACGTTCCACGAAGGATTTATGTCTTTTGATTTAAACCTAGAATATTTAATAAACCCATACCATAATATCAGTCCATTTATTTACGGTGGCTATGGATACAATGCAGATACTTCTTTTGAAACCACTGCAGCTAAAGCTCAAGGAGGTTTGGGAATAGAGTTCATTGTGCTAGAAAAATTTGGTGTAAAATTATTTGGTGAATATAATTACGTTTTCTCTGATGAGTCCAATCCTATTATCCAAGCTGAAAGTAATATTAGCTTCATCAGAACGGGATTGGGCTTAAACTTTTATTTTGGTGGTAATAAGAGAAAGCAAAAACTGTTAGATGGTATTAAAACTATAATTAATTCCAATTTAATTAAATAATAGATATCAATTCTTACTTTTGCAAAACCAATTATAAAATTCTTCAATGGGTAATTCGGTTAGTAAAAGGTATGCACAACGTGGCGTTTCTGCATCTAAAGAAGATGTACATAATGCCATAAAGAATATTGATAAGGGGCTGTTTCCCAAAGCTTTTTGTAAAATAGTTCCAGATTATTTAACCAATGATGATGACTATTGTCTAATAATGCATGCAGATGGTGCAGGTACAAAATCGTCTTTAGCATATATGTACTGGAAAGAAACAGGTGACCTCTCTGTCTGGAAAGGTATAGCTCAAGATGCATTAATTATGAATATTGACGACCTGCTCTGTGTAGGAGCTACAGACAATATAATGCTGTCGTCTACCATAGGACGAAATAAAAACCGTATTCCGGGCGAAGTGATTTCTGCGATTATTAACGGAACTGAAGAATTAATCAAAGATTTAGAATCCTTTGGTGTAACAATTCACTCCACAGGAGGTGAAACGGCAGATGTCGGTGATTTAGTTAGAACCATCATCGTAGATTCTACAGTTACCGCCAGGATGAAACGTTCTGATGTTATAGATAACGCCAACATTAGTGAAGGAGATGTAATTGTAGGTTTAGAGTCTTTTGGTCAAGCCACTTACGAAACTGAATACAATGGTGGTATGGGAAGTAATGGTTTAACTTCTGCCAGACACGATGTATTTTCAAAATACTTAGCTGAAAAATATCCTGAAAGTTTTGATGCTGCTGTACCACAGGATTTAGTGTATTCTGGACAAACAAAACTCACCGATTCAGTAGAGAATTCACCTATCGATGCTGGTAAGCTAGTCTTATCTCCCACAAGAACCTATGCACCAATAATAAAAGCCATTTTAAATACTTACAATAGTGATTCTATTCATGGAATGGTGCATTGCAGTGGTGGAGCACAGACTAAAATTCTCCATTTTATAGATAAGCTCCATATTATAAAAGACAATATGTTCAAAATTCCACCTTTATTCAAATTAATACAAGAACAATCTAAAACAGATTGGAAGGAAATGTACCAAGTATTTAATTGTGGACATCGTATGGAGTTGTACATAAAACCAGAAATTGCTGAAGATGTTATAGCCATTTCAAAATCATTTAATGTAAACGCCAAGATTATTGGTAGAGTAGAAGCTTCCGAAGTCAAAAAGCTTACTATAAAAAGTGAGTATGGGACTTTTGAGTATTAGTTTAAATAAATCCTTTTATAAGCACCAAAAACGTACAGGTAATCAAGCTATCCAGTATAAAGATTATGCTAAAAAATTTTAAGTGAGATACACCTCTAATCTTATAGAACTTTAAGCGTTGCCTTAGCTTTCTATCGCTTATCATTATCCAAAGTAAAAACACCAAAAATAATTTTGTGCATAGTGCCAATATCAATTCTGGATTGATAACCGTAATCGCAATAGTCACTAAAAATGACCAAAGCGCAAGTGGTTTATAGTAGTTTAGTATAGAGGTGAACTGCCTTACCATATAACTAACAACGCAAAAACAGTTAAAATTATTTTCTTATTTGCTATAAAATACGTTCTCATAATAATCCATAAAAAATTGTACTTTTGAAATTCAATTTTTTGAAGAGAGATGTTAGAGAAAATACAGATGGTGAAGCAACGTTTTGATGAGGTCAATGACCTTATCATTCAACCCGATATTATTTCGGATCAAAAACGTTACATAAAACTTAATAAAGAATATAAAGACCTTAAGCAGATTGTCGACAAAGGTGAAGTTTATAAAGAACTTTTAGACAACATTTCTGAAGCTGAAGAAATCATTGCTGACGGCACTGATGCTGAAATGGTTGAGATGGCAAAAATGCAGCTCGACGAAGCTAAAGAGCAAATTCCTAAGTTAGAGGAAGACATTCGTTTTATGTTAATTCCTAAAGACCCAGACGATGCTAAAAATGTAGTTGTAGAGGTAAGAGCTGGTACTGGCGGCGATGAAGCTAGTATTTTTGCTGGGGATTTGTTTAGAATGTACTCTAAATATTGCAGTGATAAAGGCTGGAGAGTAGATGTGGTAAGCCAGAGTGACGGTACATCTGGGGGATTTAAGGAAATTATTTTTGAAGTCTCTGGAGAAGATGTTTATGGTACCATGAAGTTTGAAGCTGGTGTACACCGAGTACAGCGTGTACCACAGACCGAAACACAAGGACGTGTCCATACAAGTGCGGCAACGGTAATGGTATTGCCAGAAGCTGAAGAGTTTGATGTTGAGTTAGATATGACAGAAGTGCGCATAGAACGTACCACATCAACAGGTCCTGGCGGTCAGTCGGTAAATACAACCTATTCGGCAATTAAGCTGCATCACGAACCTACGGGAATGATTGTAAGCTGTCAAGACCAAAAATCGTCCCATAAAAATTTAGAAAAAGCTCTAAAGGTATTACGCTCTAGATTATATGAATTAGAATTGGCAAAAAAACAAGCTGCCGATTCAGAAAAGCGTAAAAGCATGGTAAGTTCTGGTGATAGAAGCGCTAAAATTAGAACTTATAATTATCCACAGGGCCGTGTAACCGATCATAGAATTGGTTTAACACTTTACGATTTATCAAATATCATTAATGGTGATATTCAAAAAATAATAGACGAATTAATGTTAGCCGAAAATACAGAGTTGTTAAAAGCTAATGATGATGTTATCTAAATTTCTGTTCATGTAGGAATCTTGTACCAACCACGAATACACTAATGATTGTTCGTGAATTAGTGACAAATAAATGACAACAAGCCAACTCATAAAACAAATCCATAAAAAGCAATCCTTTCTCTGTATTGGACTCGATGTGGATTTAAATAAAATCCCAAAATATTTATTAAACGAAGATGATCCGATCTTTACTTTTAATAAAGCAATAATAGATGCAACACATCATTTATGTGTGGCTTACAAACCCAACACGGCATTTTATGAAGCATACGGAATTAAAGGTTGGCAAGCTTTAGAAAAGACGATTAGTTACCTTAATAAAAATCATCCAGATATATTCACAATAGCGGATGCAAAACGTGGAGATATAGGCAACACAAGTACCATGTACGCTAAGGCATTTTTTGAAGATTTAGGCTTTGATAGTGTTACCGTTGCACCATATATGGGAAAAGACTCTGTAGAACCTTTTTTGGCCTTTAAGGACAAACATACTATTCTTCTGGGACTGACATCTAATGAAGGAGCATTTGATTTTCAAACCAAGTTTGTTGATGGAGTGGAGTTATATAAAGAAGTTTTAAAAACTTCAAAATTCTGGAATAACTCAGAAAACTTAATGTATGTGGTTGGTGCTACAAAAGCAGAGTTTTTAGCAGATATTCGTAGAATTATTCCGGATAGTTTTTTACTTGTGCCCGGCGTTGGTGCTCAAGGTGGAAATTTACAAGACGTTTGTAAATATGGCATGAATAATTCTGTAGGTCTATTAATAAACTCTTCAAGAGGAATCATTTATGCATCCCAAGATGAAGATTTTGCTGAAGCAGCTGCAAAAAACGCCGAAGTGCTACAGTTGCAAATGAAGGCTATTTTAAGTAGGCAAACTCAGTAACGGTCACAGTTGTTCCATTTGTGTAAAACTGAATACTGCGACTGAGAACTAATAGAGTGACGAAAAATGAAAGACCAGCTCAACCGTAAACTTAAAATAAGTAAAACACCAAAGCGAATCGTATCTCTGGTACCATCCCAAACAGAATTATTGGTTGATTTGGGTTTAGAAGCTTCAATAGTTGGCGTTACAAAATTTTGCATTCATCCAAAACATTTGAGAAAAGAGAAAACTGTTGTTGGTGGCACCAAACAAATTCATATTGAAAAAATAAAAGCACTACAACCAGATATCATTCTGTGTAATAAGGAAGAGAATACGAAATCAATAATTGAAAGATTACAAAACATAGCTCCGATACATATTAGTGATATTTATACTATGGATGATTGCTATGAGATTATTACTATGTATGGTGAATTGTTTCGGGTTGGGGATAGGGCTTCAAGTCTTGTGTCTAACATTAAAAAAGAGCGAGAACGTTTTCAAAATTCAATTAAAAAATCACAACAACAAAAAATAGCTTATTTCATTTGGAAAGCACCATGGATGGTTGCTGCTTCTAATACCTTTATTGATTATATGATAAATGAAGCAGGTTTTATTAATGTTTTTGATAATGAGGAGCGTTACCCTGAAATTGGCTTGGGTCATTCAAAATTAAGAGATGCAGATGTTATTTTTCTGTCCAGCGAACCTTATCCGTTTAAGGAAAAGCATGTGTTAGAATTAAAATCCCACTTTCCTGATAAACAAGTTAAAATTGTGGATGGTGAGTTGTTTTCTTGGTACGGAAGTCGACTAGAGCGATCTTTTAAATATTTTGAATCCCTTTATGACAGGTAGTAAACAGGTAATAAAAAAGTCGGCACCTAACTAAAATACCGACTTAATCTAACTAACTTCCCAATCTCTTTAAAGAGTGTTTTCTTTTGCTATACAAAGATGCCTCCTTCTCATGGTTTTAATGTTATGCTAACATTAGCATATAATTAAATGTAGTTTAATAACCTCAATTGAAGTCATATAGATTATGAAACAATATCTCAATTATTATTGCCCTAGTTTTTACTTTAGTAATGCTGGCCCAAAATAGGCCTTGTTGTAATTGCACTTTAAAGGAAATAAAATTAAAAATTAGATGATTTTAAGTGCTGATGATGAAATCAATACCAAAAGAAAAATATTTTTTCATCGTATTACATGGACTGATAATTAAGATGGAGCGGTAAGGTATTATATAAAACCATTACCGAAGGTAAAGAGGTTACGTAAGTTTTTGACGGAGCTGTATAAACGTAGGGATTAATTGACTCTAAAATTTGTATCTCCTCCGATAACGAATCTAAGCTTATTTAGCTCGTAAAGCACTTTGGTTGCTTGGTATTCGGAAAAATCACTAAGCGCATGATCTGTTTGCCTTAGGTTATAAGCATCTTCAATAAGTTGCAAGTACTTTTGTTTTAGTCTCGTTTTCTTTTGGAGCAACTTTTCTGAATTAGGCACAATTAAAGCATGTTGGTTTTACTACGTCAAGTTAGTAAATATTCAGATACGATTTTAAAAATTGTTTGAAAAAGCAACAAAAGAAATCAACAATTTACATCAATCCTGTAAAGCAAACACTTTTTTCAACAAATCTGTAGTACGTGAAGACACTTTGTTTCTAATTTCCTTTTCTTCTAGAGCTATCATTTTGTAAACACCATTTAGTGCTTCACTTGTTACGTAATCTGTTAAATCTGGGTTAACATTGTTTGTAAGTGGAAGGTTATTGTATTTAGTGATGAGATTGGTCCAAATTTGGTCTGCACCAACTTTACTAAACGAATTATTTATTACAGGTTTAAACTTGTTATACAATTCGGTTTGGGTTTTGGTAGTTAGATAATTTGTTGCGGCATCATCTTCTCCTAAAAGAATGTTCTTTGCATCGTTAAATGTAATATCCTTAACAGCGTTAATAAAAATAGGAGTGGCTTCCTTTACGGCGTCTTCTGCAGCTCTATTCAGAGCTTTTATGCCGCTGTCTGCTAAACTGCTCAAACCAATTTTTCTGAGTGCGTCATCAACTTTTTGTAATTCTTCAGGTAGTAAAATCTTAACCAGTTCATTTTTGTAGAACCCATCTTTTTTTGTAAGCTTGGTAACCTGTTTATCAATGCCTAAATCTAGTGCTTGTCTTAAACCAGCTGCCATATCTGCATTACTAAGTCCACCACCTTGAGGAAGAGATTCTACAACTTGCTGTAGTTCAGCACAAGATGTTAAAATTGAAATAGATAGGAAAAATACAAATAGTCGTTTCATGATAATTTTTTTCAAAGATATAATAATACTTATTGAAGTAGGTTATAATTATTAACCGATAATTGTTTATACTATTATTTGTAAACGTATTTTTAAATTTTCAAATTGTTATTTTTAGCACAGTATTTGTGTATCTATTAGAAAATTACATAATTTATGATGAATTGTTTTCTCAAAAAATATCTCTCAGCAGTAATTATTTGTGTAATATCTGTGGCTTATTCTTATGGGCAGGTGAATATTTCAGAGTTTATTCAAGAATCCAAAATTGCTTCACCAGATAACAATAAATTGTTTTTTGTAGACTTTTGGGCGACTTGGTGTGGGCCTTGTATCACTGCAAAAGAACACTTGGGTGTTTTACAAAAGCAATTCCCTAATGACTTTTATGTGGTTTCATTGTCTAGTGAAAACCCTTTAACTGTTGAAAAGTTCTTAAAGAGCAAACCCAACGATTTAGCAGTAGCCATAGATTATAATAAGGAAACATTTAAAGCGTATAATGTTAGAGTGCTTCCAGATGGCGTATTGTTTAATGCTAAAGGAAAAGTACTTTGGCAAGGTGGTGCGCCTGATTTAAAAGCGGGAACAATAGCTAAATTTTTGAGACAGGAAAAGTCTAAAACATCACTAAAATCGTTTTTCCAAGTTATAGATATAGCTGAAGAATTAAGTACTGAATATATTCCGACAAGCGCTTTAGAAATTAAGCCCATAAGCGATAATAATAATGAGTTATTTGTTGTTGATAATAGTAAGTATTTAAAATTATCAGGATCGTTAAAATCTATTGTTGGCTATTTGGCAAAAATCTATAAGAATCAAATTATTTTACAGCAAGGCTTAGATACTAATTTTGAAGTTTATTTTAAAAAGCCTTTTAATGCCAATGAAAATTTAGCTTACAAGCTAATTTCTGAAATGAAATTAGGCATAGAGCGAAAGTCTAATAAAGGTGAAGGAATAAGCTTTACGATAGATGCGCCTAAATTTTGGGATACAAATCAAATAGATTGGGGAAAGGGAAATGCCAAATATTTAATTGGCGACTCGCAAATTAAAGCAGATAATGTGTCTTTAAAGGATGTTTCTTATCAATTGGCTTACGTTTTAGATATGCCAGTGATTATTCCAGATGATACTGAATTAAACCTCACGTTGCATGACTGGGACTTTCATTATAAATTTTTTCAGCTTATGCAGTCCGATCTTGAAGATAATTACGGTATTATAGCTGAGAAGAAGGTCGTTACATATCCTGTATACCACATACAAAAAAAAGCTCCTTAAAGGAGCTTTTTTCATCTAAAAACAATCTAAGTTTTAGTTATTGATAACTCTAAACTCAGTACGTCTGTTTCTTTGGTGCTGTGCTTCAGAACAATCAACTCCGTTAGAACATCTGTTAGTTAATCTTGTTTCACCAAAACCTCTTGCAGTTAATCTGCTTCTAGAGATTCCTTTAGATACTAAGTAGTTTACAACAGAATTGGCTCTTTGTTGAGACAATGATTGGTTAAAGGCATCGTTACCTCTAGAATCTGTATGAGACATAATTTCAATGCTTACGTTGCTGCCAGATAAGATTGGCAATAAAGTATCATCAATAGTCTTCTTAGAAGCAGGAGTTAATCTTGCACTACCTAATTCGTAAAATACAGGTAATACGTTTGGATCTAATAACTCACAATCTACTTCTTCCCAAGTTGTAATACCACCTTTTTTGTCCAATACAGTTCTTGTTACTGTTTGGTATTGTGCTGGTATTGTATTCTTTGTTGTAGAAGCAGGTGTGTCAACAACTCTTCTCGTAATAGTTGTGTATTCCGCAGGAATTTCAATTTCATCCACTCTAGCAGGAGTCTTAATAACACGTTTTTTGTACGTTGTTGATTGTTCTGGTACAGGTATAGAATTTGTACTTGCATCAGCAGCTAATGTTGTAAATTGTACATCTCTAAATTGTGCAGGATACTCAACAAAGCAAGCCGCAACACAGTCTTCTTTATTCACAGAAGGACAATCTTCCAATACTTTGTATTCCCAACCCGATGTTTTAGGATATACCTCAAAAGTCCTTGAGTCACTACCAAAAGTAGCAGGAACAACTTTAAGATCTGTACGACCTTCTTTCTTAACGTAAGGTACTTCTACAGTTTCGTAAGTAGCAGGTACATAAACGAATTTTTTAGTCGCTTCTTTTACTAAAACACGCTCTTCAACAGTTTTGTAAGTTGCAGGAACCACTTTTAAAGTAGAGTAAGCAGGGTACGTCTGTATAGTCTCTTCTACGTCCTTAAATGTATCCTTGGTGATACACTTTACATAACATTTACCTGGTTCAGGATTTGTTGGTAAACCTTGCGCTTGAGAAAATCCAATTCCAGCAACAAAGCATACTAATAATAATAGTTTTTGTTTCATAAGAAATTAATAATTAGTTAATGGTTATAGTTTACTTTTAGCGTAGGTCTTTTATCCCACGTACATAGATTAGACACATGTATCCAGCAATAGTCACTTTTAATTTGAAGTTGGGATGTAAGCTAATGATTGGTTTTAGCAGGTTTGGTTTGTTTTTGTTGCGTAAAACCTATGTTATATACTGAAAATGTAAGAAGTTGATAAAATACGGGTATTTATTTTAAATAATTTTAATCTTTATTTATTCCAATTATCATGAAAATATTACAGTTTTATTATTGAATACCATCACTTTTCGGTTGGCATGAAGTTTTATGGCATTAGATAGAACAATCTTTTCCAAATCACGTCCTTTAGCAATTAAATCTTTAATAGAATACGAATGCGATACATGTGCAACATCTTGTTCTATAATAGGACCAGCATCCAACTCTTCCGTTATATAATGACTTGTCGCTCCTATAATTTTTACACCTCTCTTGTAAGCTGAATGGTAAGGTTTTGCACCAACAAAAGCAGGTAAAAAAGAATGATGAATGTTAATAATTTTATTAGTGTACTTGTCAATGAGAAGCCCAGAAACTATTTGCATATATCTTGCTAAGACAATAAAATCTATACTGTAAGATTCTAATAACTCTAACTGTTTTAACTCAGCTTCGCGTTTAGTTGTTTTTGAAACAGGAACATGGTAAAAAGGAATGTTAAAACTATCAGCAATAGGTTTTAAATCATTATGGTTGCTCAATATAAAAGGGATTTCCAGAAACAATTCACCAGAATTATACCGCCCTAAAATATCGTACAAACAGTGGTCGTATTTAGAGACAAATAAAGCCATTTTAGGTTTCTTCTCGGCAGCATACATGCGCCACTTTAGTTGAAATCTGTCAGCCAAAGCAGTGTTGAATGAACCCTTAAAATTTTCAATCGAAAACAAATTAGAGTCAAATTCACATTCCAAACGCATAAAAAAGATATTTTGCTCCCGATCTACATGTTGATCGATGTAAACAATATTGCCATCGTTATTGGCCATAAAATTGGTGACCGAAGCAATTATATTTGGTTGGTCTTCACAATGAATCAATAATGTAATTTTATGCATAAGAATGAATTTAAATGAATTACCAAAATAGATTAAAATATAATGCTATTTTAACTTTCCTTAAATTTTAGATAATTGATGATTGTAGCTATATTTTTTTGAATATTCCGTAAATTTGCCTCTCAATTAAGCAAGATTTTTACGAATGGAACAAGTTGCGCCATATAAGCCAAAACATAAAGTACGAATTGTAACTGCAGCATCACTGTTTGATGGACACGATGCAGCCATCAATATAATGCGTCGTATAATTCAATCTACAGGAGTAGAAGTTATTCATTTAGGCCATGACAGAAGTGTAGAAGAAGTTGTTAATACAGCTATACAAGAAGATGCCAATGCTATTGCAATGACATCTTACCAAGGTGGTCACAACGAGTACTTTAAGTACATGTATGATTTGCTTAAAGAAAAAGGAGCTGGGCATATAAAAATCTTTGGAGGTGGAGGTGGTGTAATTCTACCAGAAGAAATCAAGGATTTAATGGATTATGGGATTACCAGAATCTATTCCCCGGATGATGGCAGGGAAATGGGACTTCAAGGTATGATTAATGACTTAGTAATGCAGTCGGATTATGCCATAGGAGATCAGCTTAACGGTGAAGTGAAAGTCCTTCATAAAAAGGATCCAAAATCTATAGCTAGGGTAATTTCGGCAGCTGAAAATTTTCCAGATGTAGCAAAAGATACACTTGAAATCATTCATGCAAAAAATAAAAACTCAAAAACACCGGTACTGGGAATCACAGGAACTGGTGGCGCTGGAAAATCCTCATTGGTTGACGAATTGGTAAGACGTTTTCTGATAGATTTTCCAGAAAAAACAGTGGGTTTAATTTCGGTCGACCCTTCTAAACGTAAAACAGGAGGTGCATTATTGGGAGATAGAATCCGAATGAATGCCATTAATTCACCTAGAGTTTACATGCGCAGTTTAGCAACACGTCAGTCTAACTTAGCCTTGTCTAAATATGTTAATGAAGCGGTTGAAGTTTTAAAGGCAGCTGAATACGATTTAATTATACTCGAAACATCCGGTATTGGGCAGTCCGATACTGAAATTCTTGAGCATAGCGATGTGTCACTTTACGTAATGACACCAGAATTTGGTGCGGCGACACAATTGGAAAAAATCGATATGCTCGATTTTGCAGACTTGGTCGCAATTAATAAGTTTGATAAACGAGGAGCTTTAGATGCGCTTCGTGATGTGAAAAAGCAATATATGCGTAACCACAATATGTGGCATGCAGACCCAGATACAATGCCTGTGTTTGGTACAATAGCATCTCAGTTTAATGATCCAGGAATGAATACGCTTTATAAGGCGATAATTGATAAATTGGTTGAGAAAACCGAAGCAGATTTAAAATCAACATTCGAGATTTCTAAGGAAATGAGCGAAAAGATTTTCGTAATTCCACCAGCCCGTACACGCTATTTGTCTGAAATTGCTGAAAATAATCGTGCTTACGACAAAACAGCGGATGCTCAGGTAGAAGTAGCTCAGAAGCTTTATGGTATTTATAAAACCATTTGCTCCGTTGCTGTCATTTCGAACGAAAGTGAGAAATCTAATCTCACAAAAAATGGAATAGATCAAGAAGAGATTCTTCGCTCTGCTCAGAATGACAATGAAGATTTCTTGAAACTACTTTTCGCGGAATTTGATCGTGTTAAGTTAAACTTAGATCCCTATAACTGGGAAATAATCACTGGATGGGACGAAAAAGTAAATCGCTACAAAGCGCCAATCTATTCCTTTAAGGTTAGAGATAAGGAAATAAAGATTGAAACGCATACTAAATCCTTATCACATTCAGATATTCCAAAAGTCGCATTACCAAAGTATGAAGCTTGGGGAGATATCCTAAGATGGTGTTTGCAAGAAAATGTTCCAGGTGAATTTCCTTATGCCTCAGGGCTGTATCCGTTTAAAAGAACTGGGGAAGATCCAACACGTATGTTTGCAGGCGAAGGTGGACCAGAGCGTACCAACAGACGTTTTCACTACGTGAGTTTGGGTATGCCGGCAAAACGTTTATCTACTGCTTTTGATAGTGTAACGCTTTATGGAAATGACCCGGATTATAGACCAGATATTTACGGAAAAATTGGTAACGCCGGTGTAAGTATCTGCTGTTTAGACGATGCAAAAAAGTTGTATTCTGGTTTTAATTTAGCAGATCCGATGACTTCTGTAAGTATGACAATTAATGGTCCCGCACCCATGTTGTTAGGCTTTTTTATGAATGCAGCTATCGACCAACAATGCGAAATTTACATTAAGGAAAATGGTCTAGAAGGTGACGTAGAGAAAAAGATTGAAAAAATCTATAAAGGAAAAACAAGACCGAGTTACAACGGAGATATTCCTGAAGGTAATGATGGCCTTGGATTGATGCTTTTAGGTGTCACTGGAGATCAGGTACTGCCAAAAGCCATATACGAAGATATAAAAGCCAAAACGATTGCTCAAGTTAGAGGAACTGTTCAAGCAGATATTTTAAAGGAAGACCAAGCGCAAAATACGTGCATCTTTTCTACAGAATTTGCTTTACGCCTTATGGGAGACGTTCAAGAATACTTTATCGAAAATGGGGTTAGAAATTTCTATTCGGTCTCCATTTCTGGATACCACATTGCAGAAGCCGGAGCCAATCCGATTTCACAATTGGCATTCACCTTGGCCAATGGTTTTACTTATGTAGAGTATTACTTAAGTAGAGGTATGGATATTAATAAGTTTGGACCAAACTTATCCTTTTTCTTTTCAAATGGCATCGATCCAGAGTATGCGGTTATTGGTAGAGTAGCCAGAAAGATATGGGCAAAAGCTCTAAAGCACAAATATGGTGCAAATCCTAGAGCACAGATGCTAAAATATCATATACAAACCTCTGGACGTAGCTTACATGCTCAAGAAATTGATTTTAATGATATACGAACGACGCTTCAGGCACTTTATGCGATTTATGACAACTGTAATTCATTGCATACTAACGCTTATGATGAAGCTATTACCACGCCAACTGAAGAGTCGGTTCGTCGTGCCATGGCTATTCAGTTGATTATCAATAAGGAATTAGGTTTGGCTAAGAATGAAAACCCAATTCAAGGTTCATTTATAATCGAAGAATTAACCGATTTAGTTGAAGAAGCAGTCCTAACTGAATTTGACAGAATAACAGAGCGCGGTGGAGTACTTGGTGCTATGGAAACGATGTACCAACGTTCAAAAATTCAGGAAGAGAGTTTGTATTATGAAACTTTGAAGCATAACGGTGAGTTCCCAATTATTGGTGTTAATACATTTTTAAGCAGTAAAGGATCTCCAACGGTACAACCAGCTGAGGTGATAAGAGCAACTGAGGAAGAAAAAGAATTTCAGATAAAAACATTAGAGCATTTACATACTGCTCATGACACCTCGGAATTATTAAAAGATCTACAGATGAAGGCTGTCAACAACAAAAATATTTTTGAAGCCTTGATGGAAGTTTGTAAGGTCTGTTCCTTAGGACAGATTACTTCGGCATTGTTTGAAGTTGGTGGACAGTATAGGAGAAACATGTAGTGCTTAAATTTTTTAATTTACTTGCATCTTTTTCATAGTATCATCGTCTATTAGATGAATTTAAAATTGATATTATGAAAACTATAAATGAATGCACTTGCAATTGCGAACCTTGTAATAACAGAAAATGCAAGGATTGTACTTGTAATAATTGTACATGTACCAATTGTAATTGTTAATTATTAATCAGCTTTGATTGCTTTTAAATCTGAGCTGATTTTTTTATATTAAAGTATGACCACAAAAACTGTTTGGGATAAATATTCAGCAGATATAAAACGCTTCATTTTAAGCAAGGTTAAGGATGAAACAATATCTGATGATATTCTTCAGGATACTTTTATTAAAGTGCATACCAAACTTTATACATTAAAGGAAGATGCTAAGTTAAAGCCATGGTTGTTTTCAGTAGCGCGATATACTATTCTCGATTATTTTAAAACCTCAAAAAAGATGGTTGAATTAAATGAGTTTAAGGACGAAATTGATGCGCAACCGACAGAGCATACAGAAAAAGATTGTTTAAGAGGTATACTAATAAATCTACCAAAAAAATACAGAGACCCTATATTTCTATCTGATATTATGGGTTTTAAACAAAAAGAAGTGGCGGAACGACTTAGATTACCATTACCAACTGTAAAATCTCAAATTCAACGTGGACGAAAACAAATTGCCCAAGGATTTATGGATTGTTGTGGCTATAGAATGAATAAAAAAGGGTATTTGGTTGGTGAACTTCAGGAAAAAGAAGACTGTAAGATTTGTAACTAAAGTGTCATCATCCAATTACGTTGCAACGTTTTAAATTTTCTGAGTTCGTCTTTAAGGATCGGTAAAAAGTCTTTCCCATTGCTTTTTGAACGCTCCAACCGTCTGCAATTACTATATAGTTTTGAGGTTAAACGTTCCAAACTTTCTAGGTGTTGGTGTTTTTTTTCAGAATAACGCTCACGCTCAGCATTAATAATTTCTGGTGCTAAATTAGTGGATTGTTGAACAATATCTCCAGAGAAATAAATATCATTATCCTCCGAACCATCGCTGTTTAAATACGAAAGGTCGTGGCTCAAATAGGTAGATATGCTTCGAGACAGCGTAATAATATCCATAGCCTTTCTGTATACAGGCAAATCCGATAAATGTGATGGTAGGTTATAATTCATTTTAAATAGCAATTACAACGAAATTACGGACTAGATGCGATATTTTGCTTTAAATATTAAAGTAAAATCGTATATTTACTTTAATATTTATATAATTAACATATAATTTCTTTAAATGAGTATAGATAGTCTAAATTGGAAGATTTTAAAGTGTCTGCAAGAACATGCACGAATGTCCAATGCTGAAATTGGCAGACGTGTTGGGATAAGTTCACCGGCTGTAAGTGAGCGTATTAAGAAGATGGAGGATGCAGAAATTATTCAGGGCTATACGACTTTTGTTTCACCATTTGAAGCTGGCTATCAGTTAAAGGCTATTGTAACGCTTCGTGCTTTTATGGGGATGCTTAAGCCCTTTTTGGAAAAAGTAAAAACCTATGACGAAGTGGTTAATTGTTACAGAATAACTGGTAATGAAAATATAGTGATGGAAGTGGTTTTAAAAAATCAGAAGCACTTGGAGTCTTTTATAGACCAACTGATTACCTATGGGGAAACTAAAACCCAAATTGTATTGTCTCATGTGGTAAAGCACAGTGAGGTTAAACCACTTCAATAAGCAAACATTCAGGGAAATTTATAGCAAACGTTAATTCACTCTCCAAGGTGGATTTTTCCTGTTGCTTCCTGCATTGAAAATAATGAGATGATTTCCGTCAAGGTCATTTAAATTCACATCAGTCCAAAGCCAGGGTTGTTCTGTAATTTCAGTTTTAAAAGTAATACCTTTTTCCTTAAGTTCAGAAACTGTTTTTGGTAAATCATTTACTTCAAAATAAATAGTAATACCTTCTCCTACAGGAAGTTTTTCAACTTTGTGAATTGAGAATGTACTATCTCCGGTTGGGCATTCAAACCTTACGTATCTTGGCAAAGCATCAACAATTAATCGTAAGCCTAGTTTTTTGTAAAATTCCGTTGCAGTCGTTACGTCTAATGACGGAATGGTTATTTGGTTTAAGTTCATGTTGTTTCCTTTTTTAATTTAACATTTAGATAAATTAAAAGCAGTATACCTAATGTACCTAGGCCGATCATAATGTACCAGGTTTTGTCGTAACCTAATTCATTAATAAGTTGTATCCCGCCATTATGTCCAAAAACACTGGCAAGAGAAAAGGCCATTAAATACATTGCGAGATATTCACCCCTTTTTCCTCTTTTGGAACGATCCATGGCAAAAGCGTTGGAATAAGGGAAACCTATCATTTCTCCTACTGTCATAAATAATATGCTTATTACTAAAATACCGGTCCATAGCGTAACGTTTAAGACCACAAAGCTCAATACTGTGAGTAAAATTCCTATTGCGGTTAAACGTATTTTATCGTACTTTCTTTTATCTAACCAGTGAATTAATGGCATTTCCAACACAAAGATCAAGAATCCATTTAAGCCTAATAGAATACCTATCTCTGACTCGGAGAGTTTGTGTATATTTCTGTAATACAAAGGCATTGTAGAAAAATACTGCATAAAGATTACGGCAAACAAGAACATTGCAAAAAAGAATATCCAATATGGGCCATCTTTGTAAGCTGATTCGGGATTTTCAGTTTCTTCATCATCCAAAGGCTTTGCCATTCTAGGGTTTAAGACTTTAATTAAAAGCAGTGTTGCCAATATACATGTAATGCCGTCTATCCAAAATAAACCTCCATAACCAAATGTTGAAATTATGAGACCACCAATTGCTGGCCCGGCCGAAAACCCCAAATTAATAGCCAGTCTTATCAAGGTTACTGAACGCGTTTTATTTTCAGGTTTACTGTAAACGCTCATGGCAACAAACATTGCCGGTCTAAATGTGTCTGCAACAACCATAACCAAAAATATCCCAATACATACTTGAGTGAATGATGTTAAAAATTGAAGAGCAATAAACAAAATGCCCGTACTCAATAAACTTCTTACCATTACTTTATAATAACCTATTTGGTCGGTTAGTTTACCACCTAACCAAGTTCCGACTACAGACCCAAAACCAAAACAGCTCATTATCCAACCTGCCTGTGGTAATGAAAATGATAAGTCCTCAGTTAGGTATAGGGTTAAAAACGGTATAACCATGGTACCAGACCTATTTATAAAAGTAATTAGTGCAAGCCACCAAACTTCTCTTGAAAGTCCATTGAATGTACCGATGTAATTTTTGAATAATGTTTTCATGTTGGTTGTGTTATAAAAATAAAAAGTCCGACGGTATCGTCGGACTTTTAAATATTGTTTAATGGTATATAAGTATAGCTACAATAGATAATGCATCCGAATGTTCTGCGAAGAAATCACACAAGTTTGCTTTGTATATCTATTGGTTCTTAACATTATTTTTGTTTGTTTAACAATTCAAATCTACAATAAAATATGATAAGTTGTATTTTTGAGCTTTAAAATACTATTTGCGTGAAGAATTTGCTTTTACTTTTTTCAATGATATTTTATTTGAGCTGTGTCCAAGGTAAACAAATGCATAACGAAGATACCGAATGGCAAAGGAAGCAAAACGCTGAGTTTAAGGATGCTTCAAAGTCACCGCTTAAGAAAAAGGATTTGAAAAATTTTAAGGGCTTAGATTTTTTCAAGTTCGATTCTACCTATATTGTTGATGCAAACCTTAAAAGAACCCCAAATTCTAAATGGTTTAACATGAAAACCACTACCGATCGTGTATCTAAAGAGCGCATTTTCGGTATCATTACTTTTGAATTAAAAGGAGCCAAATATCACCTCAATGTATACCAAGGAAAAGAATCATTGCAAACCGAAGATTCCAAAGATGATTTATTCTTACCATTTTTAGACGATACCAACGGAAATGAAAGTTATGGAGGTGGGCGTTACATCAATTTAACAATTCCTAAGGGAGATACCATGACTGTTGATTTTAATACAGCATACAACCCTTATTGCGTTTATAATGAAAAATACTCTTGCCCAATTGTGCCAAGGGAAAACTATATTGCTACAGAAGTAAAGGCAGGTGTTAAAGCGTTCAAAAAGAAATCTTAAGCCCCCAGTTTTTAGTCGCAATATATTTGGCTAAGGATTATATATATTACTCGGCATATTTTAAAAGCAATTTTTGAAAGTCTGCTCTTTGGAAAGATTATGACAGGCTTTTACTTCACCAAATACATACCAAGGAAAACCGCCAAAAATCCTATAATAAAACTTGCAATAGTATAAATGGCAAAACTGGTAAAATCACCAGATTTTAATAACACATGATTTTCGTATGCAAAGGTTGAAAATGTGGTAAATCCACCACAAAAACCTGTGGCCAGTAAAAGGGTTTGATTTTCAGAAAGACTGTTATGTTTTGCTGCCAATCCCAAAATAATACCTATCAAAAAACTGCCAACAATGTTGGCGGCAAAAGTGCCGTAGGGTATGCCATCGCCAGAGTTGTTAAGCCATTTTCCAACCAAAAAACGAAGTATACTTCCGAAGCCACCGCCGATAAAGACTATTAAGAGTTGTTTCATGTATACTCAATGAAAATCTCAATTACTTTACAGCCACATAAATTTCGGTAACCCAGTCTGCTGGGTTTGGTGTACTCATTGGGTCTGTTAAATAAGTTTCTAGCATTGGTCCGACTTCGATCATTTCTAAATTGTTATCGGTAATATATTTCATGGTGGTTTCCCAAGCTTCTTTGAGATTATTGTAATCTCCTTTTAAAACCGTCTTTACTGCTCTAAATGATTCTAATTGCCCCGTTAATATACCTTCCTCAACTGAAACTACTTTAGAATTTGTGGGTACACAGCACGAGAAAATTACAGCATCATTTTCCTCATCCCATTTATGGTATAAAATAAATGGTGGTCCGGCCATGGTAACATTGTTTGTCATGGCATAAGCACCAACTTTTGGCAGCATTTCTTTCATTTTGGTTTCAAACTCACTGAACTTGCAAGATGTAGTATTGTATAAATAATAGCCACCACTGTGTTGCGTTACTCCTTTAACATCAATATTATAAACTTTCATTTCTTTCTGCACAACACTATCTAACATCTCCAAACCTCTTTCGTAATGTGGCCCAATTTGTTTTTCCATACCACCCATTACAGCAGAAAATGCCTTAAACATAAAAGGCAAATCTTTACCAGAAATAGACCAAGTAACATCAGTTGTACCACTGGCATTTTGTTCTAAATTCCAAGTGACTTCATTAGTCGGAAAATCGGCAAATTGCATTTCTTGGGTTATGGAACTGCTTGGTTTGGCATCTACAGTTTTCATGGTGCCAACACCATCTTCATCTTCCCAAGTGTAAGACCCACCTATGCCTTTGGTCTGTTCGGGTAAGGTAACTTTTATCTCAGGATTGGCCTCAATCCAAGAATTCCAAGACTCCCAATTTTTAAAGTCTATGATATTATCGTAAACCACAGCTTGGGGTGCATTTATGGTTCTTGTTCTTGTTACTTCAAAAGAATTGGGTTGCACTGCAACGTAAATTGAAAAGCCTATGATTAAAACCAACAGCAATAGCAAGATGTATTTAAGTATTTTCATTTTATTTGATTTAGTAGTTACCCAAAGATAGTAATTTTATGATATGTAATATATATGTTACATTTGCTTACATTAAAAAATCAACATATTTATGAAACTAAAATCAATATTAATAGTCTGCCTTATTGCTTTGTTTGCCTTGTCTTGTAAAGATGATGCAAAAGAACCTGTAAAAGATGATACAACGGAAAAGACAGAAGCAAAATTTGACTATAATGTAGAGCAATTTGCTGACATTAAAATTCTTCGTTACCAAATTCCAGGATGGGAAAATCTTAGTTTAAAGGAACAGAAACTTGTATACTATTTGGTTGAAGCTGGTCTTTCTGGTCGCGATATGATGTGGGATCAAAACTACAGACATAACCTAAAAATCAGAAAGGCTTTAGAGGCTGTTTATACAAATTACGATGGAGACAAAGCGTCTGACAATTGGAAAGCTTTTGAAACTTATCTAAAGCGTGTATGGTTTAGCAATGGTATTCATCATCATTATTCAAACGATAAGTTGAAGCCTGAGTTTTCTAAGGAATATCTAAATCAACTGCTTTTAGCAACAAATACAAAGTTAGATGGAGAAGCTTTTGATGTTATTTTTAATGATAAGGATTCTAAAAAAGTAAATCAGGCTAAAGGTGTTGACAATGTTGCATTGTCTGCAGTAAATTTTTATGGACCAAATGTGACCAATGCAGATGTTGAAAAATTCTATGCAACCAAAACATCTCCAGACCCAAAGCGTCCATTATCTTATGGTTTAAATTCTCAATTAGTTAAAGAAAATGGCGTTCTAAAAGAGCGTGTATATAAATCAGGTGGTTTATATGGTTCTGCAATAGATGAAGTTGTAAAGTGGTTGGAGAAAGCGCAGGGAGTTGCTGAGAACAAAGCTCAAGGTGATGCTATTGGTCTATTAATTCAATATTACAAAACAGGAGATTTACAAACTTGGGATGATTATAATGTGGCTTGGACGGCTGCTACAGCTGGTAATGTAGATTATATTAATAGTTTTATAGAAGTGTATAATGATCCATTAGGCTATAGAGGTTCTTATGAGACCATCGTACAAATCAATGATTTTGATATGTCAAAAAAGATGAAGGTACTATCTGATAATGCCCAATGGTTTGAAGATAATTCTCCATTGATGGATGAACATAAAAAGAAGAATGTTGTTGGTGTAACTTATAAGGTTGTTAACGTTGCTGGTGAAGCTGGTGATGCGTCTCCAAGCACACCGATAGGTGTAAATTTACCAAATGCCAACTGGATTAGGGCAGAAGTAGGAAGTAAATCCGTGTCTCTTGGAAACATTATCAATGCTTACAATAATGCAGGTGGAAGTGGACGTTTAAAAGAGTTTGTACACGATGATGAAGAATACAAACTTGAAGAAGACTATGGAAAGTTAGCTGATAAATTACATACGGCACTTCACGAAGTAATAGGCCATGCATCGGGTCAGTTAAACCCTGGCGTAGGTGAAACCAAAGAAACTCTAAAGAATTACGCATCTACCTTAGAAGAAGGTAGAGCGGATTTGGTTGGTCTATACTATCTGTACGACTCAAAGTTGCAAGAGTTAGGTTTGGTAGAAGATTGGAAAAAAGTAGGTATGGCTGCTTACGATGGTTATATAAGAAATGGTTTAATGACGCAATTGATCCGTTTAAACCTTGGTGATGATGTTGAGGAAGCTCACATGAGAAACAGACAATGGGTAAGTGCTTGGGCTTATGAAAAAGGAAAAGCGGATAATGTGATTGAAAAAGTAACCAGAGACGGAAAGACGTATTTCAACATTAATGATTATGAGAAATTACACGACTTGTTTGGTCAGTTATTAAGAGAAACCCAACGTATTAAGTCTGAAGGAGATTATGAAGCCGTTGAGGCTTTGGTAGAAGGTTATGGTGTAAAAGTAGACCAAGCGATCCACGCCGAGGTTTTAGAACGTAATAAGCAATTTACATCTGCCCCTTACAGTGGCTTTGTAAATCCTGTTTTAGTACCAGAAATGAATGATTCTGGTGAGATAAAAGCCATTAAAGTTACGCAGCCTGTTGGTTTTGCGGAACAAATGTTAGCATACAGTGAAAAGTACAGTCATTTGCCTGAGGTGAATTAAGATTCTCTTTATAGTTTTAAATATTAAAAGCAGCCATATGGCTGCTTTTTTTACTAAAAATTGTATTAATTTTTTAGTTGGTGACGCTTATCTTAATACACTCAATAGACCTATTAGGAGATTTAGTTCCGCTCGAAGATATTGTTTGTCCATTAGCAAGAAATATAGTCGCATTCCAATCAATAGATTCTGAATTTTGAAATTGGTATTGAACTGTCCCTGTTGAGCTACAGTTTCCAGGTCCGTTGGGCCATATAAAACCATTGGCTATACTCCCTATATACTCACCATCTATTGATATGTCTATATTGGTAATAGGAATATTTTGGAAAAAATTATAACGTGCGTATAATGTTAAATCAGAATAAATACAGCTATCATCATCAGTGTCTGCCATTGAATCGAAGGTTAGCGATTTTTCATCTGTACAGCCATAGATAGGATCAGATTCAGAGTTATCATCATCACTAGAGCAACAAGTGATTAAAATACTTAGTATTAAAATTAATGGTTTCTTCATAACGAATAATAGTTTGATTAATTTATCAAATCTAATTATCCATTAATGGCGAAACTATACCTAATGAAAGGTAAATTTCAAAATGTATATTTTTTTTCTATGGCATAGCGCATTAGTTCACCCTTGCCTTTAAGGCCTAGAATGCGAACCATATTTTTACGATGAGTGTCAACAGTATGAACACCAATGAAAAGTTCATCGGCAATTTCTCGGGAGGTTTTACCTTTGGCTATCAGACCAAGTATTTCGGTTTGGCGTTTGGTTAAAATACCCTTACTCTTTTTATTGCTATCATTTTCTGCCTCTACTTTAATGTTGGAATCAAAATAGGTATTGCCTTCATAAACAGAACGTACAGCCTTTAAAACTTCCCCTAAAGGTGAATTTTTCAACAAATAACCACAAGCACCAGCATCTAACATTTGTTGTATAGCCTCAGTTTGATCGAACATTGTAAAACCTAATATCTTGGTATGTGGTAACTCTTTTTTTATTTGCTTTGTAGCGGTTATACCATCCATTTTAGGCATTCTAATATCTGTAATGACAACGTTTGGTTGTTTTAAGCGTACCAAATCTAAAAGTGCTTTGCCATCATTGGCCGTGCCAACAATTTCTATATCGCCTTCGTATTCTAATAGCAGTTTAATGCCGTCAATAAGTGACTGATGGTCTTCGGCTATAGCTAATCGTATCATAATGGTATATCTATTATAACAGTTGTTCCTTTGTTTTTTTCTGATTCAATAGTGAGTTTACCATCTAAGTGCTCCACACGCTTATCAATACTGCTTATCCCCATACCTTTTTTGGTTTTTGTCACTTGACTTGGATTAAACCCTTTTCCGTTATCTTCAACCATAATATTTATGCTATCCTCATGATTGGTTAGATGAATCGTAGCTTCACTGGCTTCAGCATGTTTTATAACATTGGTTATGAGCTCTTGTATAATTCTAAACGAAGTGAGTTCTAAACTATTTTCTAAACGGTTGTCTAGACCATGACCCAAAACATCTATTTGTATTTCATTTGAAGCCGATATTTTTTCGGCCATGTGACGCACCGCTTTTAATAAGCCCTGTTTGGCAATAACTCCAGAGTTCTTGGCATGTGCAACGCTACGTACTTTTTGATAAGCTTCTTCAATTAAATTATTGGTCTTCTCATAAAGCTCAGGTGAGTCTTTATCTTTTAGAGCATTAAAATGTAATTTTACAGTTGCCATAAGCCCACCGAGGTCATCATGGAGATCATTGGCGATACGTTGCCGCTCCTTTTCTTGTCCCTCTATCATGGCATCAATGGCTTTGAGCTCTTGTTCTTTTAAAACTGTGGCTAATTTTTGGGATTCAAGTACTTTTTCTTGTTCGGCTAGTTTTTGTTTGCGTTTGGTGTTTTTAAAGATTAAAAAAGCAATAATACTTCCTAGGGCTAGGCTGCCTCCCAAACCAATAGCTAGATTTTGGTTTTCTTTTCTTTTGGCTTCACTTTCGCTACGTTTTGCCTCAATCTCTAAATTTTCGTTACTAAGGCGTAGTATTTCCTTTTCTTTTTCAGCAGTTTGATACTTGGTTTTGTAATCTTGAATTTTTAAATCTTGCTCCTTATCATTTATACTATCACTTAGGGCTTTATACTTATTTTGGTATTGATATGCCAATTTAAATTCATTTTCTTTTGCATAGAGATCAGCCATGTTTTCATAAAAAATAATTTTCGATTTTGTTTTATTGGACTTTATGTTCATGGCATGAGCTTTCTGAAAATAAAGTTTTGATAGATCATAATTTTTAAGATATTTATATGCCTCAGCTTGATTGTTGTAGTTATATGCAATATTTGTGGTGTCTTTTATTTTTAACAAATAGGGTAGGCCAGCTTTGGTATAACTAAGTGAAGTTTCATATTTACCTAAGTCTTTATATACAGATCCTAGGTTCATGTTATCAAATGCCATTTGCAAAGAATCTTTTATTGATTTTGATAGTTGGTAACTCTTTTCAAAAGTTTTTCTTGCTTCAATTGGAAATCCAGTTTTTAACAAAGTAGAGCCTACATCCAAATAAATTGTAAATAGAATATCTGGATCGGGATCATTTTTATATTTTATATAATCCTCTAATTCTTTAATAATTGGTGCAGTATCAATTTTTAGGTTGTTTTGATGTCTGACTATCTTTAGCAATTGCAGATTGCAATCTTTAACATCATCAATCTTGTTAATTTTATTAAATAAAGTTTTTGAATGAATCATAGTTAAGTATGCTTTATCTTGTTCATCAATGAAGTTGTATGAATAACCAAGGTAAAAAGACCATAATGCTTTATCATAAGTACTATGGCCAGAAGTATCTATATTTTTGAGATTGATAGTAGCTTCTAAATACTTTTCATTTGATATTAATTCGAGACCTTTTTGAATATCAATATTTTGCGCATGGCAAAAACTAGTAGAAATGATCACGACTACTAGTTTGACAAAGTTTAATGATATTTTGTTTTTACTTTTTATTTTTTTCCTACTAATATATTTCCCTTATGCGTTTCGGGTTGATGTTCTCCCTCATAAGCAAGAGTTTTATCGTCACATTTTTTCGGGTCATGAGGATATTTTAAACATTCTTCTGTCAATTTTTCACAAATAGTATAAAAGTTATCTTCGGTACTTCTGTTATAAATAACTAATCTTACTTTGTTAATTACTTCAGGGTTAGACTCGGTTAAGTCAAACCCATCATTGACTGCAGACTTATATTCAAACTTATTTTGCTGTTGATTATAACTGACTTTTTCTACATGAATCTCAAGTATACGCTTTTTCGGACAAAAATTCACTTTTGATATGTGATAATATTTTCCTGAGGTAATTTTTTCTAAGGTAATGGTTATTAGCTCAGAATAATCTTTATTGGATATAGATTTCCAGTCACAAAATGTTCCGTGAACTTCAAAGTCTAGTATTAGGCTATTTATCGCCAATTCGTGTTTTTTTAAACAATCTCCGTATTTAATTTCAACTTTACTCATAATTAATATTCTTTTGGATTAATGAACTTTTTAATTTTAATTTTTACATTATTGGGGTTTAACTCAACTCCATAATTAAAAATGGAGTTTAGATTATTAAAAACAGAATACTTGGAACAATCACCACCTATTAGCATTCCTACGCCGTTATTTTGCGCATTGATTAGAATACTACCTGAGTCGCCAGAACAACTCATTTTTGTTGTCAATATTTGTTTGTGGAAATAGTTATACCTATTTCTATATTTAAGTTTTACATAGGCATTATCTGAGCGTATCGTTCCATGTTTTTTATAAGAAGTAGCACCGTGTAATTTTACTTTTTCACCAATTATTGGAGGTTTAGGTTCTAAAATAGGATTATCGTCCCAAATTGTTCCGCCTTTTACTTTATCCTTATTTAAAACAATGGCTAATGCTATATCTGCTCCTTCATCAAATTTGCCAAACATTAATCGACCTATTACTTTAGAGTAGTCTGTGGTTCTTTGTCTACTAATTTCAGTTGGTTGAAAAATTAGCTTTCCAGGTTCAAACCTTAAAGGGGACATTACATGATAATTGGATAAAATATACCAATCGTCACTACCATCATCGAGAGATACGATAGCGCCCAGTGTGCCTATGGAGTTACTTTCTTCGTATCTAATCGCACATCCTCCCGAAGCTGGTCTTATTGTGTTATGTGTTATTCGTTCTGCTTGCAGTTGAAAAGGCTCAACATTTTTAGTCTTAATATTAAGCTCAATATCCTCATTTATTATTTTATTATAGGTAGCACTATCTACTATGGATTCTATTGTAGATAATACTTTTCTGTAATTAGATTTTTTTAAGTACTCACTTATATTTAAAATCTTTATTTCGGTTTTCTTTTTGGATTTGTTCCATACACCCATTTCAAAGTAAAAATTATTTAGATCGGGCCGTTTAATATTAACAGGTACTGAAGCGATATAAACTGCGTTTGGGTAATCATTAAAGAATTCAAAATAATGATTATCAATTACTTGGTCTATTTTATCCTTATGGGTTATGGTAGCCATATCTACACCAAAGGATTAAACAAATACACCAAAACAAAAACCGCAATAGCACCAGAAGCACTAATAGTCGGCTCTTTTTCTAAGAGCGACATTGTGTTGGGTTCTTCACTGCCATCTGCTTTTGTGCGCATTAATTGATTACCATCGGGTTTATGGTTTAAGGAAATCATACCAGGGATAGAAATGCTAATGGACGCTGCTGCTAGAGCAGTTAAAACACGATAAAACCAAAATAATGAATGGCTATGCATTAATTCTATTTTCTGATCTACGGTCATTTTCGGATCTACTTCAAGTGTATGAATTAGTTGCAACTTATTTGATATTATCATTATAACTGCAAAAACAATAACACCAAACAGAAACATGGTGACAGGAGAGACTAATTTTTTCATGAGGGTTGGTTTAATTAGTTAACATTACAAATTTGTGCTATAAAAGCACAGCAAAACATACCTAATATTGGGTATATTTAATTGTTACTAATTAAGGGTAGTGTCCTAAAGATAGTTGTAAGGAGGTTGATTTCAAAATTATTTTTCAAATATTCTGAATGATTGTGAAAGAATACATTATGGACAAAGAAATCAAAAAATGAATGCAATTTATCCATTTTAGATTTTATTCTTGAAAATCATCAGGTTTGTTTGAGCTCAATATCAAGAGAAGACCGTTAACAATAATTAAGCCCAAAACAACATAAAGTAGAATCATAGTATCTTTTGCAATAGAACAGCCTACGATTATAAACTCCTAAAATTTTTATGTTAAAATTAAAGGTAATATGCTAATTACATAAAAATAAACTTCACGGTAGCAATCATGGCAATAAAGCCTATAAAAGCTATCAACACCCAAATTGTGCCTTTATAATGCGCTTTATGAATCTTAATATCTTTTCGGTATTGGTAGGTGATTGCTATAACAAAAGCAATGAAGAATAAAATTCCGAAAATCAATTGACCAGTTGTGAACATTAGTTTATTTTTATGCAAATTTAAATATAAATACTAAGATTTCCGTTTTTTTGCGGAAATGAAAATTTCTTTCCAATGCAAGATAAAATTAATGCTGTTAAGGCATTTCATACCGCTTTTAAAATAGGTCATAGAGAAACTCCAAAAGCCCATTTAGGACTAGAGAAAAATATGCTGCGCTACAAACTTATGCGAGAGGAAAATGAAGAATATCTAGAAGCCGCAAACAATAATGATTTGGTAGAGGTTGCTGATGCACTTGGAGATATGCTTTATATACTTTGCGGAACCATTATTGAGCACGGTATGCAACATAAAATCGAAGAGGTATTTGAGGAAATCCAACGCAGTAATATGAGCAAGCTTGGTGAAAATGGCGAGCCTATCTATAGAGAGGATGGCAAGGTTTTAAAAGGGCCAAACTATTTTAAGCCAAATATTAAACAGATTCTGGAATCTTAAGATTCTAAATAGTTGAATTCAGAATTTAGCGTTTTTATTTATTACTTCACCTAACACCTAACACCTAACACCTAACACCTAACACCTAACACCTAACTAACGTATCTCATGTCTCCAACCATGCTTATCGTCAGAGAGATTGTGCTGTATGTCTAGTAATGTGCTTTTAAAAAGTGAAGCATAGGAATCTTTAATTTGATCAATTTCAAAGACATCACCAGCATGCTCGAATGCTGAAACCGGACTTATAACCGCAGCAGTACCAGCACCAAAAATTTCTTTTAGGCTACCATCTTTAGCTGCAGCTTTAATCTCTTTTACGCTAACACGTCTCACTTCACATTCAATACCCAAATCTTTAGCTAATTGAATCACACTTTTACGTGTTACACCATCTAATATTCTATCGTTATTTGGTGCAGTGATTAGTTTATCGTTTATTCTAAAGAAAATATTCATTGTACCGGCTTCTTCTAAGTATTTATGTGAAGAAGCATCAGTCCATATAATTTGGTCAAACCCTTTTTTTTGAGCTAAGCTCGTAGGGTAAAATTGTGCTGCATAATTACCGGCTGCTTTTGCAAAACCAACACCACCATCAGCAGAGCGACTATACTTTTCTGCAAATAAAACACGTACAGGCTTGTTATAGTAAGCTTTGGCAGGTGAGCAAATAATGATAAAACGATAAGTTGCTGCAGGTGAAGCAGAAATAGCGGGTTCTGTAGCTATAACAAACGGACGTATATATAATGAGTTCCCAACCCCTGGTTTAATCCATTCACTGTCTAATTTTAAAAGTGTTTCTAAACCTTTAAAAAAGTAATCTTCAGGAAACTCTGGCATTGCCAAACGTGCAGCAGACTTGTTAATTCTGTTGCAATTCTCGTTTGGTCTAAACAAAAATATCTTACCATTTTCATCTTTGTAGGCTTTCATGCCCTCAAAAACAGCTTGCCCGTAATGGAACACTCTGGCAGAAGGCTCCATCGTCATCGCTTGGTAAGGCATAATCTGTGGTGTTTGCCATTTACCGTCTTCAAAATCGCAAACAAACATATGGTCTGTAAAAACACGACCAAATATTAAGTTACTAAAATCAACGGTATTGATTTTAGAGTTTTCCGATTTTACGATAACGATTTCGTTAGGGTTTGTTTCTATCATGAAAAGGCTGGGTTATTTTTCTGCAAAACTACGAAATCATTAGCGTTAAAAAAAGGTAATATTATCTTAAAATGCTTAAATTTGGTGCTCAAATAAAACCATCAGAAAATATTAGATATGAAAAAAATAGTTTTTTTATTAGCATTTGGAGTTGTATTATTTTCATGTAAGAATGAAACAAAAACTACTGAAGAAAATGCTGAAGAAGTGAAAAAAGAACTTGCCTATGCATCTTTCGGAATGGAAATCAACGATGCCGATGCCTTATCATCAGAGCGCATGATGGAACATTACAAAGGACTAAAAGCTGGCGATACGGTACCTGCAAAAATGAAAGCCAAAATCGTCGACGTATGTTCCAAGAAAGGCTGTTGGATGACTTTAGACATGGATGGAGAAAATGAGGTGATGGTGAGGTTTAAAGATTATGGGTTTTTTATGCCGCTTAATGCTGAAGGCAATGTCGTGGTAAATGGAAAAGCATTTGTTACGGAAACTTCTGTTGATGAATTAAGACACTATGCTGAAGATGCTGGTAAATCTGAAGAAGAAATAGCTGCTATTACTGAGCCAAAATTTGAATATCGTTTTGAAGCAGATGGCGTACTATTGGAGCAATAGGAAGTATTTATTTATAGTAATCCTAAGCTTTCTGTTTAATTTTGGTTGTGGTGATAAAAAAGAACCGACCCAGAAGTCTAAAGGCAAAAAGCCAGAGCTGATAATGCACAAGCCTTCGGAAATGGCAATGTTTATGAATGCGTTATACGCTTTTAATTTACAGACTAGAAATCAGATTATTGTCGGTGAAACACCTACTCAAATTCCTTTAGATCTATTGAAGTTGCACTCAGCTGAAATGACAAAAGGTAAGGAAAGAACTAAGATTTGGAACAGTTTTGTCAATGTTTTTATAGAATCTCAACAGGCTGTAGCAGACACACTTTCTAGTGCCAGTTTAAAATCACGCTATAACACAGCTATAAATAATTGCTTAGCTTGTCATAAGACTGAATGTGTTGGGCCTATACCAAAAATCAAAAAACTACTGATTAAATAGTTGAAACGAAAAATCATCACCACATCAGATGGTTCCAAAACCATTCAGATAGAAGATTGGAATGAGCAATACCATTCCATCCATGGTGCCATACAAGAAGCAAATCATGTGTTTTTAAAACATGGTTTGCTTTTTTATTCTGAGTTTATTTCAGAATTTCATAAAGATTGTCGTTCTGAGCACCACATAAAGCATAATCTAAATTCAAATGATATAAATATCCTTGAAATTGGTTTTGGCACAGGATTGAATGCGTTTTTAACCCTGATTGAAGCGGAAAAGCTAAAGCAACGCATCAATTATGTTGGAGTAGAAGCATATCCTGTTAAAGAAGATGAAATTACGCAACTCAATTATGTAGCATTGATTTCTGAGGTGCATAAAACTGAATTTGACAACATGCACCAAGTATCTTGGGAGAAACAACACCAAATTACTCCATATTTCCAATTGGAAAAGCAGGAGAAATTTTTCAAAGCTATTAATGCAGAAGATGAATTCGATATCATCTATTTTGATGCATTTGGGGCTAGAGTACAGCCCGAACTATGGACAGAAGACATCTTCTCCATTATGTTTAAAGCACTAAAAGTAAATGGTGTATTGGTCACTTATTCTGCAAAAGGAAGTGTAAGACGCGCTATGCAAACTGTTGGTTTTAAGGTAGAACGCCTCCCTGGGCCGCCTGGCAAGCGCGAAATGCTTCGTGCAACAAAGCATTAGGCAAAGAGCGGTATACCCAATACTTAAACTATCTGTCACTTCGAGTGATTCCGAAGGATGAGGAATTATATCGAGAAGTCTTATAAAAGCTGGTTCTCGATACAAATTTTATCCTCTATGGAGTCTAAAATCCACTCGAACTGACATAGTCGTATATTTGCTTATCATATAATAATTACATGGAAATCTATTACGTCTACATATTGGAATGTTCTGATGATACTTATTATACCGGAATAACTTCTAATATAGAAAAAAGAATTACAGAACATCAATCTGGAAAACATAAAGATAGTTACACCTATTCAAGACGACCTATAAAATTGGTTTTTCATGCTGAATTCACTAACGTAGAGTTGGCAATAGACACTGAAAAGCAAATTAAGAAATGGTCAAAAGTTAAGAAACGAGCTTTGATTAACAATGAATTTGATAAACTACCTAATTTGTCAAAAAAGAAGTTTAAATAAATCAATATTGTCACTTCGAGTGATTCCGAAGAATGAGGGAATTGTATCGAGAAGCTTTTCAAATCGCGGTGATATTTCTCTTTAGTTGTCTTTTATGTCACTTCGAGTGATTCCGAAGGATGAGGAATTGTATCGAGAAGCCTTATAAAAGCTGGTTCTCGATACAATTTTTTCCTCTATGGAGTCTAAAATCCATTCGAACTGACAGCATCATCTTATTGAAGTTGCATGAGGTGTCGAGACATTTATTATAAACTCAAAACAACCTGAACTGACATTTCAGTCTTACAAACGTTAAATCCAAACTAAAGTCCATAGCAACACTTTTAGCCTTTCGTATCTTTGTAGAAAGAAAAGGTAATGACCGTTTTAGTAACAGGAGCAACAGGATTAATAGGGCAGGAGATTGTAAGACAATGTCATGCCGAAGGTATAGATGTCCACTATTTAACCACATCTAAATCAAAGTTAAGCACAGAAGACAACTACAAAGGCTTTTACTGGAATCCCAAGAATAACGAGATTGACCATAACTGTTTTAAAGGTGTTTCTGCAATTATCAATATGGTTGGGGCATCAATTTCTAAACGTTGGACGGACAGCTACAAAAAAGAAATCCTCGAAAGTCGAACTCAAACGGCACAATTATTACAAGACACCATAAAAGCACATAGCTATAAGATAGATTACTTGGTTTCTGCCAGTGCGATTGGTATTTATCCAACAAGCCTTACCAATTATTATGAAGAAACCCATGCCGAAGTCTCAGACACTTTTTTAGGCGAAGTAGTGGAGCAATGGGAAGCTGCAGTAGATGTCTTTAAAACTCTCGGTTGTAAAGTCGCCAAGATTAGAATTGGATTGGTCATGGCCAAAGATGGTGGTGCTTTGCCAGAGATTGTAAAACCCATTAAGTTTGGTGCAGGAGCTGCTTTCGGATCGGGGAAACAATGGCAAAGTTGGATACACGTTGAAGATTTGGCCGGTATTTTTGTTTATGCCTTGCAATACCAATTAGAAGGCATTTACAACGGAGTAGCACCAAATGCAGTATCTAACCAAGAACTCACAAAACTAGCAGCCAATATTTTGCAACGCCCTTTGATTTTACCGAATATCCCAAAATTCGTCATGAAATTGGCCTTAGGCGAAATGCATATTCTCTTATTTGAAAGCCAACGCGTCAGCTCGCAAAAAATAGAAAATAAAGGTTTTCATTTTAAATATGCGAACTTAAGACCAGCTTTGGAGGATTTGTTGGGGTAGTAATTTACTTAAATGGTAAAGTTGAGATATGAATTTCTGGAAATAAATCTTGATTAGCTAAATGATAATAAAAGGTTGAAGCCCATTCTTCACCTTTGTCCACTTTAGGGCCTATGGTTATTGTTTTTAGTAAATCATATACAGGCACTAATTCAATATATACCTTGTTTGGAAACTTTGATGGAATAAAACTATCTTCGTTATAATCTATTTTTCTTTCAAACCCTATCGCTTCTTTAATAATTAGCCTTATCTCATTTTCGTATTGATACTCAATACTTTTAAAAAGATAAGCGATTTGGTTTAAAAGTTCAATAATTTCTACTTCTTCCGTATAATCCTTCTCCTTATCAGCTTTGAATTCATCTATAATTGATTTCAGATTTTTCATTAACTCATTTAGAGATTTTCTCTGTTTGGAGGTGGAATTAGCAAAATTAAATTTATTGTCATCTCTATATGCCACTCTGTAGAATTCGATGTCATCAACATTAGAAATCGATATGCCTGGCTTAGTTTCTAATTTCTTTTTAATTTCTGAGACTATCTCTTTAGAATCAAGCGTGATTGAGCATCCTTTTGCTTCTTCGAGGCCTTCTTTTCCATACATTCTCCATAATGTCAAATCATTATTTTTTTTAGAATCTACAAAACTTCCTATAAAAGGACTTTTAGTAAATGTCTCTTTATTACATTTTGCATTTTCAGTATCCTCAATTGTATAATCTAAAAACGAGAATAACTCTTGACCCTCCGAGGTGTCATTTAGAAAGCTTCCTTCAGAAAGCCTAAATGGACTTTTTCTCAAAACTAAAAATTGGACAGTGCTAATACCTGTATAGTGAGTTACATTTTTCCCCGTGAATTTTAAAAGCTCTTTTAATTCATCAACTATCCCATTTATTCTCTTATAACTACTGTTTTCAATAATTTTATCAATTTCTTTGATTTTTGATAATGCATTTTGACGGTAGAAATCGTTTTCATGATTAACACTTAAGTATTGTTCAAATTTAATTTTTGATTCATTGTAATTTCCTTTATCAAAATATATTTGACCTAGATTGTATAGGGGTGTATCTTGTGAGGAATCTAATTCAAGAGATTTAATAAAGTAAGATTCTGCTTCTTCATATTTGTGTTTTTGCTTATAAATAGACCCAAGACCATTATAGGAATAACAGAGTTTTGGATTTATGTCTAATGCTTTTAGGAAATAATCCTCTGCTTTTTCAGGTTCATTAAGTTTATCATATAACCAACCTAAAAAATTATAAGATTTAGCATAATTAGGATCTAATTCTTGTGCTTTCAAGAAATAACTCTTTGCTTTTTCGAAATCATAATTATTTGAGTAAATTATTCCTAACCCATGATATGCAAATAAGTATTCTGGGTCTATTTCAACAGCTTTTTGGTAATACTCTTCAGATTTTTTATAATCTTTTAGGTCGAAATATATTCTGCCTAGACCATTATAAGGTGCCACATAATTTTTGTCTATTTCTATTGCTTCATTATAGGCGTTTTTAGCTCTTATTAGTTTGGATTCCGATTTGGTTTTATGTCCGGTTTCAGATAGGTAATTACCAATATAATTCCATCCTTTTGCATTTTTTGAATCTAGATTGATGGCTTTTTCAGCCAATGAGTTGCTTTCTTCGTGGTTATTAAGTCTCCACAAGGCCTCTGCTTTTTCAGAATATAAATAAGAGTCATTATATTTTTCTAAAAGTTCTTTTGGAAGCAGCTTTACGGTTTCATCATATTTTTTGTTACTATTTAATTCCCTTATTTTTTTTAAAAATTCATCGATACTTTCCATAATACAGACTTAACGCTTAGCAACGTGATAAAGTTAGAAATTTTAAAGTATGCTTTTATACGTAACCCTACGTATTTTTCAGACTAATTTAAATACACATTAGTCACTAATTTCTCTACGGTAGGATGGTCATTACCACCAGCAGGTTCTATGGTAATGTTAAGGGATTCGGCATGGTCAATATAGGCCATGGTCATTAGGGTTTTGTCTTTAGCGATGACACCCATATTTATCATTTCGCCTTCAACATCTGCCCACATTTGGTAATCGTGCTCGTCATCTAATTTGGGTAAGCGTTCGGTGTTAATCACTACAGATTTGTTCTTGTGATTTACATAACTCACTACTTTAGCTTCAGGCAATAAGTCATTACCTTCTAAAATGTATTGCTCCGTATCTGGGTTAACAATGGCTGTGTAAAACGTGTTGGTTTGTTCTAGCTCTTTATTTAAGACTTCGATTGTGGTATTAAGTTCTGTATTATTGGTTTTAACCGTTTCTAATTGTTGTTTTACAGTATTGAGTTGGCTGTACATCCAAAAACTTCCTATCATTAATAGTACAGCTACACTTGCAGCAATACCCAAATAGAATTTTGTGTTATTGTTTTGGTTAAGTTCTACAACTTTAGACGTCTTCGTTGTGGAAGAAACAATATGTTCTAAAAGTTGTGATTTTACCGATGGAGGCGGAGAAATGGCATTTTCTAAACCAAGGGTTTCAAAGTCTTGTTCCAATTGGTCAAAATGAGCTTTAAGCTCAGTGTCAGATGCCAAGAGTTGCTCAATCTGTTCACACTCCTTGGCGTTGAGTTCTCCGAGCAAGTATTGCTCCAATAATCCGTTTTCTAATAGCGTCTTCTTATCCATCATCACAGCGCATTTAGTATTAGTAGAATTAAACTTAGTGTTTTGGCATAAGTGATTTTAAGTTGTTTTAGAGCCTGTCGTACATAAGATTTAAACGTCCCTAGAGGCACATTCATTTCTTGGTGTGCTTCTCTATGGGTTAAACCTTTAAAGTATACCAACTCTATAGCTTCCTTGTGGTGGGCCTCTAGTGTGGTGACAGCCCCATTGAGCTCTAAATACTTAGGTTCTATACTAATAGCATCTTCTTTATTATTATATACACTAAAATCATCAGTTTGGATGAGCGGGTCACTTTTTCTAAGCATATTTAACGTTTTATTCTTGGCAATACGATATACCCAAGTATAAAAACGGCCTTTCTCAGCATCGTAGTTTTCGGCTTTGTCCCAAACCGTCATAAAAGTGTCTTGCAATAAGTTTTGGGCTTTGCCTTCATCACGTATCATTTTTAAAATCACGCTATAGATGGCACCAGAATATTTATCGTACAGTAATGATAGCGCACGCTCATCCTTGTTTTTCAACTGTTGAATAAGAGTGTTGTCGTTTTGCATTAATGTTAAAGATTTCCCAAAAATAAGATGTTGCTCATCCATCACAAATAAGCCTGTGTAAATATAAATGAAAGCACTTCAAAAATGAAATAAGTGCATCGTTTAATTTAACCAAAAATTTAAAACAATTATGAAAAAATTAGTATTTGTATTGACAACTTTAGTGGCCTTGGTATTTTCACAAACCGTTATGGCACAAAAAACCATTGTAGACGCAGCAGTTGGTAATGATGATTTTTCAACCTTGGTAACTGCATTAAAGGCAGCAGATTTGGTAGAGGCTTTGCAGGGTGATGGACCATTCACGGTTTTTGCACCTACCAATGATGCTTTTGCCAAAATTGACAAAGCTACCTTAGGAAGTTTGTTAAAGCCAGAGAACAAGGAGACCTTGGCTAAAATCTTAACTTACCATGTTGTACCAGGGAAACTAATGGCAAGTGACGTTGTAGCGGCTTTAAAGAAAGGGAAAGGTATGGTTGAAGTTAAGACTTTGGCTGGTGAAATTCTAACGGTAAAGCAAAAAGATGGAAAAATTTGGTTGAAAGACCAAGCAGGTAATTACAGTGAAATCACTGCGACAGATGTAGAAGGAAGCAATGGTGTGATTCATGTAATTGACACCGTAGTAATGCCTAAGTAATGTTTTAGTGTTAATAGTTTATTAGCGCATTACTGCAAACAAACGCTATACATCAATATTTAGGTTGATGGTGATTGATGTAAAGCAAGGCAATTTTAGAAATAAAGTTGCTATGAAAGAAAAAGCACTTACAGTGATGTAAGTGCTTTTTAATTTTATTAGTGTTGTCACTTCGAGTGTCCTCACGTTTACTGTTAGGATATGTCAAGAAGTCTTTTTAATTAGAAAGTTCTCGATACTTTTCTTTCAGAAAAACTCGAACGGACAAGTTTTGATTAAGCTTTTGTAGCCACTAAATTAACCTTTAACTCAATATCGTCATTAATAAACTTATCACCTAAGTTATCAAAAAATGACTTAGATCCATACTCCACATTCCATTTAGAGCGGTCAATAGTAAATGTTTCACTGGTTAAAGTCATGGAGTCACCATCCATTGAAGTGGTTACAGGAATGCTAATGTTGTTGGTTTTACCTTTCATGGTTAAGTTACCAGATAGCATCGTTTTTCCATCAGTAGTTTCTAAACCAGTAACTTCAAATTTTGCGTTCGGATATTTTTCAACATCAAAGAAATCAGCACTTGTTAAATGCCCTTTTAATTTGGCATTGCCTTCGTCATCAGCTGGTATGTCCAAAACGTCAATACTGCTCATGTCAATAACAAACGTACCACTTTCTATAGCACCGTCGTTAACTTTTACTTGTCCTTCACTAATTGCTATGGTACCATTATGGGAACCAGTAGGTTTAAAACCTTTCCAAGCAATAGAGGATTTGTTAGCAACTGCATTATAAGTTACTGCTGTAGCTTCTGCCACTGCAGCTTCTTCGGCTTTTGTAGTTTCTGCTTCATTGGCCTTGTCTTTACAACTAGAGAAAGTAACTAAAGCTACTACAGTGAAAATTTTTAAAAATGATGTTTTCATGTTAGTGTTTTTTAAATTTTGTTTAAGTCACAAAGTTACGAATTAGAAGCCCCAACTTAGTATTAAAAAAATGTTAATGACATTTTGACATTTTAATAATAATGGCAGTACTTTTGCACACCTAAATCGAAGATTTAAAATTAAGTTTTAAAACACAACTCAAAATGAGTAAAAAAAATAAAAATAAAGAGGTTGAAGAATCTCAATTAGAAAACGCTGCAACAGCGACTGCAGAAGTTGAAGAACAGAAGGAACAAAAATCCGCAGAGGAACAATTGCAAGATCAGTTAGCAGCTGAGAAAGATAAGTTTATGCGTTTGTTTGCTGAGTTTGAAAATTATAAAAAACGAACAAACAAAGAACGTATAGAATTATTCAAAACAGCTAGTGAGGGAGTAATGTTAGCGATGCTGCCTGTTTTAGATGATTTTGAACGTGCATTAACGCACATAGAAGAAGATAAGGAAGCTGAGGAATTACGTAAAGGTGTTTTGTTGATTTATAATAAACTCTTAACAACTTTAGAACAAAAGGGCTTGTCTAAGATTGAAGTCAATAAAGGTGATGCTTTTAATGCAGACGATCACGAAGCGGTAACACAAATCCCAGCACCAAGTGATGATTTAAAAGGAAAAATCATTGATGTTGTTGAGCGTGGTTATAAATTAGGAGATAAGGTGATTCGTTTTCCTAAAGTAGTTATTGGGCAATAAAGAAACACTCTTAATTGTTTCCCTGAGCGCAGTCGATGGGCTGAAAACGAAAAGTAAATTATAATAAAAGACATCACGCCAAAGCGTGAAACGAAAGATGAAAGAAGATTATTACGACATATTAGGAGTAAGCAAAGATGCTTCCGACTCGGAGATTAAAAAAGCCTATCGTAAAATGGCTCTAAAGTATCATCCAGATAAAAATCCTGACGATAAAGAAGCAGAAGAAAAATTTAAAAAAGCAGCAGAAGCTTACGAAGTATTGAGTAATGCAGACAAAAAAGCGCGTTACGACCAGTTTGGTCACCAAGCCTTTGAAGGTGGAGGTGGCTTCGGTGGAGGCGGTATGAATATGGATGACATTTTCAGCCAATTTGGTGATATTTTTGGTGGAGCTTTTGGTGGAGGCGGATTTAGCGGTTTCGGTGGAGGCGGCAGACAGCGTATGGTTAAAGGGAGTAACCTTAGAATTAGAGTAAAGTTATCTTTAGAAGAAGTTGCCAATGGAGTTGAGAAGAAAATAAAGGTAAAGCGCAAAAAACAAGCAGAAGGTACAACCTATAAAACTTGTGGAACCTGTAACGGTACTGGTCAAGTAACCAGAGTTACCAATACTATTTTGGGTAGAATGCAAACAGCTTCTCCTTGCCAAACTTGTGGTGGATCTGGACAAATTATTGATAAAAAACCATCTGACGCAGATGCTCAAGGTCTAAAAATAGTCGAAGAAACGGTATCGGTTAAGATTCCTGCCGGTGTCGTTGATGGCATGCAACTAAAAGTCACAGGAAAAGGGAACGATGCTCCAGGAAATGGTATTGCAGGTGATTTATTGGTGGTGATATCTGAGGAAGACCACCCAACTCTAAAGCGCGAAGGGGATAACCTACACTACGATATGTACGTAAGTTTACCTGATGCAGTTCTGGGAACGTCCAAAGAAATTGACACAGTTACTGGAAAGGTTAGGATAAAAGTCGAAGCTGGTGTGCAATCAGGAAAAATATTGAGACTACGCGGAAAAGGTATTCCGAGTATCAACGGTTATGGTAAAGGAGACTTACTGGTCCATGTAAATGTATGGACACCAAAGACTTTAAACAAAAAGCAAAAAGAGTTTTTTGAAAGTATGAGAGAGGATGAGCATTTTGAGCCTAAACCAGAGAGCTCAGACAAATCTTTTTTTGAAAAGGTTAAAGATATGTTTTCATAAAAAGCCTCTGTTTAAGAAAAAATATTATCTTTGAATTATCGCTAATGCTAATTAGCGGTAATTTTTCTTTTTCATAGCAATTTTTTCCCATCCTTATCTAACCATAAGGGTGGGTTTTGTTTTTCTAGTCATTAAACTCGTTTCAGCGTCTCATCAACTTAGGCAAGATTATAGATTATAACTCGAACGAATGGCCGTTTAAAAAGCTAATAAAATTAAAACCTTCACATAACGTATAGTCGAAATATATTAAAATCAAATGGTTAGGTTTTTCGATTGCACTCAAAATTACAGAAGTAAAGGCCTTCTTATCAGCTTTATTTTTTATAAGATAAAATTGAAATGAATTTTTAAGTTTAGCGTTCGCATCAAAAAATATAGCTTTTAAGTCAATAAAGTAAGGAATTTGTAAACGTAGCATACCGTAAAACTCTTCAACATTTAATATATTTACGGACTAACCCTATATAAAAATTAAGTTCTTTATGAATGACTTATTAGTTGCTGATTCCGTGTCTAAAAACTTTGGAAATTTTAAAGCACTAAATCAGGTGTCCATTGCTGTGCCAAAAGGTAGCATCTTTGGATTGCTTGGGCCTAATGGAGCTGGGAAAACAACATTGATTCGTATTATCAATCAAATCACCATGCCAGACGAAGGTAACGTTCTGCTAGATGGGCAACCTCTAAAGCCAGAGCATATTAGAGATATTGGATATTTGCCCGAAGAGCGTGGTTTGTACAAGTCTATGAAGGTTGGTGAGCAATGTCTGTACTTGGCGCAACTAAAAGGATTGGGTAAAGCGGAAGCAAAAAACAGGCTCAAATACTGGTTTGAAAAATTGGAAATAGGAGATTGGTGGAATAAGAAAATTCAAGAACTAAGTAAAGGACAAGCTCAAAAAATTCAATTTATAGTTACTGTTTTACATCAGCCTAAGCTCCTTATTTTTGATGAACCTTTCTCAGGTTTCGATCCCATAAATGCAAACCTTATTAAGGATGAAATTTTGCAATTAAGGGACGAAGGCGCTACAGTTATTTTTTCGACCCATCGTATGGAATCGGTTGAGGAGTTGTGCGATCATATCGCATTGATTCATAAATCTAATAAGATATTGGACGGAAAGCTTAATGATATTAAGCGTCAATATAAAACCAACACATTCGAGGTCGGTTTGCAATCTAGCAATAGTGATGCGGTACTTACGGAAATAAAAAATAGGTTTGAAGTACTTCCTGCCACTTTTAGAAATTTGAATGATGATATAAAATTGAATATTAAAATAAATGAAAACACATCATCTAACGACTTGCTCTCATTTTTAACCTCAAAAGCCGAAGTTCATCACTTTGTTGAGGTGATCCCATCGGCCAATGATATTTTTATTCAAACTGTAAAAAATAACTAAGAATGAATCATTTACCACTCATTATAAAACGCGAATATCTCACTAAGGTAAAAAACAAGTCATTTATAGTGATGACGTTTTTGAGTCCATTAATAATGATTGCCCTTATTGCGGTAGTTGCTTATTTGTCGCAATTAAATAACGATAAGCAACGTACTATTTCTGTATTGGACGAAACAGGATATTTAGAAGGTGTATTTCAAAATACGGAGAACACAACTTATACCAATTTAAATGATATAGATTTAGAAGCAGCCAAGGCTTTAGTCAAAGAAAGAGAAGATTATGGACTATTGCACATAGCAAAAGTTGATTCATTAGAAGATATTTCCGATAATGTTAAGTTTTATTCTGAAGAGTCTCCTTCATTATCAATTATGTCTAGTTTAGAGAGAAAAATTGAAGAGCAATTAAAGGAGTTAAAACTTAGGAAAGATGGTGTGAGCATAGCCATGATTGAGTCTTCCGAAACGGATATTGATATTGTACAGGAGAATTTTGACGGTGAAAAAAGCTCGAAAGAGGGCAATATAATTAAGTTAATTTTTGGTGGTATTGCTGGTTATTTGTTGTTTATGTTTATAATTATTTACGGAAATATGATTATGAGAAGCGTTATTGAAGAAAAAACCAGTAGGATTATTGAGGTTATAATATCTTCGGTAAAACCGGTTCAATTAATGTTAGGTAAAATCATAGGAACATCTTTGGCAGGTATAACTCAATTTGTAATTTGGGTTATATTGGGAGGAGTTTTAATGATTGTAGTTTCTCTTATTTTGGGAATTAATTTGAGTGAATTGCAAACACCGCAGCAAGAAATGATTAATCAAGCCATGCAATCCGAAGGAGGGCGGGCTTTTGCACAGAAAGTGTTTATTGGCTTAGGAAATTTGCCAATTGTCAATCTTATAATTGCCTTTTTATTCTTTTTTATCGGTGGTTATCTATTGTATAGTTCGCTCTACGCTGCCATTGGTGCGGCAGTAGATAATGAAACAGACACACAACAGTTTATGTTGCCAATTTTAATGCCACTGATTTTAGCGGTTTATGTAGGTGTATTTACAGTAATTGAAGACCCGCACGGAACGGTTTCTACAGTGTTTTCGTTTATTCCGTTGACATCACCAGTGGTGATGCTAATGCGAATTCCGTTTGGTGTACCTTTATGGCAGCAAGGTCTGTCACTACTTTTGTTGATTGGTACATTTATGTTTGCAGTTTGGTTTGCAGCTAAAATTTACAGGGTCGGTATTTTAATGTATGGCAAAAAACCGACTTACAAAGAACTCTTCAAATGGTTAAAATATTAACTTACATGATACAAGATTTAAGTAAAATAGAAGAAAAGATAACTGAAAGTTCGGCTTGGGAGAAGACAAAAGATTTTCTCAGAATGCACTTAGATATTGGTGAGGATATTTCTATTTCAATTCTAGATTTACTGATTGTTATTACGGCAATTGCCATTACCACACTATTGTTAAAGTTGGTTTTTAAAATACTGACTAGAAATTTAACGGAATCCAATAAGGACAAATTCGATGTCGTCTTTAATTACTTTAGATGGTTAGTGTATTTGATAATACTACTCATAACATTACATTCCGTTGGTGTTAATGTTACTGCTGTTTTTGCGGCATCAGCAGCTTTACTTATCGGTATTGGTTTGGCATTGCAGACTTTGTTTCAAGACATTATTTCTGGAGTGTTTATTCTTATCGACCAATCCGTGCAAGTTGGAGATATTATAGAGATTGAAGGGAAAGTTGGTAGGATAGATGAGATTAAATTAAGAACGACTAGAGCTGTAACCATAGATAATAAAGTGTTGGTAATTCCCAATCACTTATATTTAACCAATTCACTATACAACTGGACACAAAACGGAACAATAACCAGAGAGAGTGTCAGTGTACAAGTGGCTTATGGCAGTGATGTAGAATTGGTTAGAAAGCTTCTATTGCAATCAGCCAGTACGCACCCTAATGTAATTCCTGAACCTGAACCAACGGTTATATTTGCAGATTTTGGTGAAAGTGCCTTAAAGTTTAGACTTGTGTTTACATTGAATGATAGTTTTAAGGCCACATTTCCTAAAAGCGATATACGTTTTGAAATTGATAAACTCTTTAGGGAAAATAACATAAAAATTCCTTTCCCTCAACGCGATATTCATATTATTGAAACGGATAAGAAATGATTTTTAGTCCCGTCAAACATCTCGTGGTACTGAGCTTAACTTTTGTGTTAAGTATTCAAACGTTGCATGCACAGCTTACAGATTTGGCACGTTTGGAATATTCCTTTATTCCGAAAAGTGATTCAGAAGATCAGTACACAAGATTGCGATTGGCACTTAACTATCCCATACAGACCAAGGAAGATTGTTATTTTATTATCGGTGCAGAGTACAACCGTATTATTCTTAATTTAGAAGACAACTATCCTTTCGATACCTCACTTTTACGAACTATAAGTGTTATTGACCTTAACTTGGGATATACTTTCAAAACGAGTGAAAAATGGAGGCTTGGCTTTAGGTTTAACCCTAGAATCGCTTCCACTTTGACAAAAAGTATTACAGGAGACGATTTTTTTTTAAATGGCGGAGCATTTGCCATTAACGACAGAACCAAAGACGAAAGCTCTAAACGCCCTTATCGTCTAATTTTAGGTCTTACGTTTAATGCTACAACGGGTTTGCCCTTTCCTTTGCCCTTTATAAGTTATTACAGGAAACCAAATGAAAAGTATTCATTCTCTTTAGGTGTACCAAAATCTAATATCAAACGGTTTTTAAGCCCTAAGAACACACTACAGGCTTTTGTGAGTTTAGATGGATATTTTGCACATCTCCAGGAGCCATCTGTGGTAAATGGTAAGCAAGTTGATAATATATCACTATCTGTTATCGTTGGTGGTGCAGGCTACGAGTATTTATTTACTAAACATTTGGTAGCTTATGCTTATGCAGGTTATACTTTTAGGCTTAACAATGTATTGCGTGATAACAACAGAGATGAAGTGTTTAAACTAGATGATCTAAATGCTTTTTATTTAAGAACAGGATTAAAATTTAAAATATAGATATGCCAAAAATATTAATAATTGAAGATGAAGCTGCTATTCGAAGAGTATTGGTAAAAATACTTTCCGAAGAAAATGATACCTACCAGGTCGAAGAAGCCGAAGACGGTTTAGCGGGTGTTGAAAAGATAAAAAAAGACGATTACGATTTAGTACTCTGTGACATTAAAATGCCAAAAATGGATGGTGTTGAAGTGTTAGAAGCTGTTAGAAAGATGAAACCAGAAACACCAATGGTAATGATTTCTGGTCATGGGGATTTAGATACTGCGGTCAACACCATGCGCTTGGGTGCTTTCGATTATATATCAAAACCGCCAGATTTAAATAGATTATTAAATACAGTACGCATTGCCCTAGACCGTAAAGAACTCGTAGTAGAAAACAAGATGCTTAAGAAAAAAGTGAGCAAAAACTATGAGATGATTGGTGAGAGTGATGCCATTGCCCGTATTAAAGATATGATTGATAAGGTAGCACCGACAGATGCTCGTGTTTTAATAACTGGCCCTAACGGTACAGGTAAAGAATTGGTGGCACATTGGTTGCATCAAAAAAGTGAACGCTCAAAAGGGCCTATGATAGAGGTTAATTGCGCAGCTATACCAAGTGAGTTGATTGAAAGCGAACTTTTTGGTCATGTAAAAGGTGCGTTTACATCAGCAAATAAAGACAGAGCTGGTAAGTTCGAAGCCGCAAGCGGAGGTACAATTTTCTTAGATGAAATCGGGGACATGAGTCTTTCTGCCCAAGCAAAAGTACTTCGTGCTCTTCAAGAGAGTAGAATTCAGCGTGTAGGTAGCGATAAAGACATAAAAGTGAATGTAAGAGTTGTCGCTGCAACCAATAAAAATCTTAAAAAGGAAATTGAAGACGGAAAGTTTCGTGAAGACTTATACCATAGATTGGCTGTAATTTTAATAGAGGTACCAGCACTAAACGATAGACGAGAGGATATTCCGTTATTGGTAAACTATTTTGCCGAAAAAATATCCAAAGAACAAGGTAATGCCAAGAAAGGCTTCTCTGCTAAAGCGATTAAACTGCTTCAAAATTATGATTGGACAGGGAACATCAGAGAACTGCGTAATGTTGTGGAACGTTTAATTATTCTAGGAGAAAAAGAAGTCAGTGAGGCGGATGTAAAGGCATTTGCTTCAAAATAATTACAGATTATTATGAAAGACATTAACATTGAAGATTTTAGAATCAAATCTCAAATCAACATTAAGGATTTACCAACACATGTCGATTTAGAAGCCGATAAAAAAGAACTGAAAGAAGCCTTAAGAGACGTCAGTGAAGATTTGGCAGATATTCAAAATGCGATGTACGCACATGGAAAATATTCGGTCTTGTTCTGTATTCAAGGTATGGATACTGCCGGCAAGGATAGCTTAATTCGTGAGGTGTTCAAAGAATTCAATGTTAGAGGTATCGTAGCACACAGTTTTAAAAAACCTACAGAACTAGAGCTTAAGCACGATTATCTTTGGAGACATTACATTGCATTGCCAGCAAGAGGAAAGTTTGGGATTTTCAACAGAACACATTATGAAAATGTTTTGGTAACTCGTGTACATCCCAATTATTTAATGTACGAAAACATGCCGGGCATTGATAGTTTAGATGATGTTGACGAAGCTTTTTGGGATAGACGATTTAATGAAATCAATAATTTTGAAAAACACATCGCTGATAACGGCACCATTATATTTAAGTTTTTCTTAAACCTCTCTAAAGACGAGCAAAAGCATAGATTGTTAAGACGATTGAATAGACCCGATAAACAATGGAAGTTTTCTGCTGATGATTTAGAAGAGCGTAAGCTATGGGACAAATACCAAAGCTGTTACGAAGATGTTTTAAATAGAAGCTCTAAACCAAATGCGCCATGGTTTAATATTCCAGCTGATGATAAGCCTACAGCACGTTATATAGTGGCAAAAATTCTTTACGACACATTAAAAATGTATAAAGATATTAAAGAGCCAGAATTACCTGCCAAGGAAAAAGCTAATATAGATTCATATAAACAGGAATTGGAAAATGAAGACTAAACTATTTACAATAATTCTATTAGGCTTTTTTGCTTTCAATTATAGTCAAACAGATGAGGCTGTCTTAAAGACAGTATATAAAACATCACTCACCAATGGCAAAAGCTATGAGTGGTTAGATTATTTATCTAACACTATCGGCGGAAGACTTTCGGGTTCAACTAACGCTGAGCTTGCCGTTCAATACACCAAAAAAGAACTTGAAAAGTTGGGGTTGGACAAAGTGTGGCTACAACCAGTAATGGTGCCTAAATGGGTAAGAGGTGAAAAGGAAATGGCTTATTTTGAAACCTCTGGTTCAATAAATAAAGTCAATATTTGTGCATTGGGAGGTTCAGTAGCGACACCAGGAAAAGGTGTTAAAGCTCAAGTTATTGAAGTTGCGACTTACAAAGATTTAGAAACACTGGGTAAGGAAAAGATACAAGGCAAGATTGTGTTTATAAATAAAGCATTGCAACCCGAACTTATCAATACGTTTGAAGCTTACGGAGGGTGTTCGTCAGAGCGTTACAGAGGCGCAGCAGAAGCAGCTAAATTTGGTGCCGTTGGGACCGTGGTACGCTCTTTAAGCTCTCGTCAAGATGATTATCCACATACAGGTAGTATGAGTTATGGGGATTTGCCCGTTGCGCAACGTATTCCATCAGCAGCGATAAGTACCAACGATGCTGTAAAGCTGAGCGAAGCTTTAAAAAAGGATAAAAATCTAGAGTTTTTCTTCGAGATGAGTTGTCAGAAATTTGATGACGTACAATCCTATAATGTAATTGGAGAAATTACAGGAAGCGAGTTTCCTAACGAATACATTATTGTGGGAGGACATTTAGATTCTTGGGATTTAGGTGACGGAGCGCATGATGATGGTGCAGGAGTGGTGCAGTCTATGGACGTATTGCGCTTATTAAAAGAAAGTGGCATAAAGCCCAAACGTAGTATTCGTGTGGTTTTATTTATGAATGAAGAAAACGGATTGCGTGGTGGACGAAAATATGCCGAGGTGGCCAACGAAAAAGACGAAAAGCATATTTTTGCTCTAGAAAGTGATTCAGGGGGTTTTACGCCTAGAGGGTTCAGCTTTGATTGTAGTGAATTGATGTTGTCTAAAATTCAGACATGGAAACCTTTATTTAAACCTTACTTAATTCACTATTTTGAAAAAGGCTACAGTGGTGCAGATATTAGACCGCTAAAGAACAATGATATAGTTTTAGCGGGATTACGACCTGACTCACAGCGTTATTTTGACCATCATCACGCTGCCAATGATACCTTTGAACATGTTAACAAGCGCGAGTTGGAATTAGGTGCTGCTACTATGACAGCTTTGGTGTTTTTAGTGGATAAGTATGGTGTAGAGACCATAACTAATGCGCAAGAAATTAAAGATTAACAAGCAGAACACATTATAAAAGCCAATAACGAGCATTTGGTAAAAAAGGTCTATGTAGTAATCAGTATAAATAATAAAAAAGGTTGTTAAAAATTTACACAAATGAAGTATTTGCTGTTTATCATTACTGTAGTTATATCAACTACAAGTTTCGCACAAGAAACCTTACAAAACAAACTACCCTATTATGAAGTCCCAGACTATCCTAAAGAATTTACAGCAGGCACAATGGCAGCTCGTATGGTTGATGCTCTCGGATTTCGGTTTTATTGGTCAACGGATAGTTTAACGGAAAAGGATTTGGTATACAAAGCCAATGAAGACGGTCGTTCTACTGAGGAAACCATCAAACATATTTATGACTTGTCCAAAATTATCGTCAATTCAACACTTAAAAAACAAAATACCAGAATAGAAGAAGCATTATCTTATGAGGAAATGAGAGTAAAAACTCTTAATAATCTTAAAACTGCTGCAGATATTTTAAGAGAAAGCGATGATATTTCGCAATACAAAATCATTTTTGGAGAGCGAGAAATTCCATTTTGGAACCAAGTAAATGGACCAATAGCTGATGCCATTTGGCATTGTGGGCAAATTGTAATTTATAGACGTACAACAGGAAACCCTATTAACCCGAAAGTGAATCATTTTTCAGGAAAGGTAGGTGAATAATTATTGTAGTCTTTTATAATATTTTCCCTGTTTCAACTTTTTACGTTTTTGCCCTTTAAAGTAAAAAGGTATCGATATACCTCCAGATTTGTACATCACCAAGTGCAGATGTGGCTTAGTAGTAAAACCCGTCATACCAGAAATTGCGATAGGTTGTCCGACTTTAACTTTGTCACCAACGTCTACAAGCGCACCCTCAAAATCTAAATGCACGTAATGTGCCATGGTACCGTCATTGTGCAGAATTAAAACTTTATTGCCTTTATCAATACATCTTCTGCTTTTGCAATATTCATTAGAATCTTCTTTTACAAAAAATACAATGCCGCCTCTAGCTGCTGTAATTGTATCTCCAATTTTTGTTCCGAAATCTATGGCATATTTTGAGTGCGGTTTATTATGCGAAAATTTTCCACCAAAAGACTGAATGATTTTATACTTCTTGCCTTTTGGGTAAGGTAATGTATACCTGTAATTCTTGTCGATATTACTGTTGGGATCTCCAAAATTTGCTTTAAATTTTATATAGGATTTGACGTTTATTTTAGTTGTGTCTTCAATCTTACTGATAGGGATGACCAAAGCATTTTTTAGTGTGTCATTATATTTTAGAAGACCATAAGTATTTACTTTTATGATAGATTTTGTTGAATCTAAAGGATGTAAATTCATTTCCATAGATGCATGGAAAGGATTGATAAAATCCAAATGGATGGAATCCTTAATTACCCGTTTAGTGATCTTTATGTTTTGTGCTGTCACATTGTGACTAAAACTAACTAACGAAAACAAAAGCAGTAATCTTTTCATATATAAAAGAGTAACGTTTAATTAAATTGTTACATTTATAAAGATAAATATTATAGAAAAATAAAATGGGTTATCTAAAGCAAATTCATCCTGTGTTACCAGTTAAAGATGTGACCAAAGCTTGTACTTATTATGTAGAAAAACTGAGCTTTAAATTGGCCTTTACAGATACAACAAGTGCCCAAGGCTACGCCGGTATAAAAAGAGATGCAATTGAGATTCATTTGCAATGGCACCACGAAAACGAATGGATTACTGGTTTAGATAGACCTATGCTAAGAATTTTTGTTGATAGAATAGAAGCGCTATTCGACGAGTACAAAACTCAAAATATATTTCATAATAATACATCTTTAAAAACAACACCTTGGGGAACCAAGGAGTTTGCTTTTTATGACTTGTATGGTAATGGATTGGCCTTTTACAAGAATATTTAAATACCAAGGCAGTATGATTTTTGTATATAAAATACTAACCAATCAAACTTTTTATGAAAACTAAATGCATTCTCAGTCTGCTATTTTTAGTTTGTATTTTCTCAGTATCGAATGCCCAAAATTCAAAAGAAGTTTTGTGTAAAGTTCTAGATGCTGAAACAAATTTTCCGGTTTCTTATGCAACTATTCAATTTAAGGGAGAGCAAAAAGGCATTATCGCAGATGCAGATGGTGGATTTAGATTGCCAATAGAATATAAGATCTCTAACAGATTCGTAATCATTTCGTCAATAGGTTTTGAAACGCTTACAGTTGGTCTAGGTACATTTGATATCAATGTATTAAACACTATATACCTGAAGCCAAAAGTTGAGGCATTAAATGAAGTTTTAATTATTGCACAAAAAAAGAAAACCCCTAAATTATCTACTCCAAAAGGCAATATCACACCAGAAGGTATTATTAAAGAAGCTATTAAAAGAATTCCAATAAACTATCCGAAAACACCACATTCTTATATGGCCTATTACAGGGATTATCAGCTTGTGAACAACAATTATTATAACCTAAATGAATTTATTCTAGAAACATTTGATGCAGGTTTTCAAACAAGTAAATATTGGTTTGACAAAAATGTTACGGCAATGTATTCTTATAATAGAAATGAAAACTATTATCAAGATTCTCTTTTGCAGAAAAGTGTTTATGGGGATTCTAAAATTATAAACAAGGATAAAAGTGCAAAATTCACTACAGCTCTGAGTAATGAATTAGAGATATTAAATATTCACAATCCAATTCGTAACTATAATAAAGTTAGTTTTTCTTATGTGGATAGATTTAAGGATGACTTTATAAAAAACCACATATTTAAATTTGAAAAGATTAAATACATTAATGATACTCCTTTATATGAAATTTCGTTTGTGTCGGAAGATCCCGAAAAAGCAAAATTTATGGCAAAAGGTAAAATTTATATAGCTAAGACGGATTATTCCATCTACAAGATAGCCTATAGAATTATAGAAAATGAACAATTTAATGAGATAGAATCGCAGACAAATAACAGAACAGATTTTCAGCCTAAAGAAAGATTAAGAATTCTGTATGAAGTCAACGTAGAATATAAGCAAGTAAATAATAAGATGTACTTAAACTATATGGCTTTTAATAATAGGTTCATTATAAAAGAACCAAACCCATTTAAAGTTATAGAACTTGAGTTTAATCTAAATGACGAAGCATTTTATTTTACCTTTAACAAACCTGTAGATGAATCTTCATTAAATAAAAAAAATAGATTTAGAATAAAGTATAGGAATAAGAAATTAACAGTAAAAAGTATTGAGTTAATTGAAGATAAAATTGTTAAAGTAAAAGTTGTTGATTGGTCAGCTGGCGAAAAAACATCTAAGAGCAAAGTAGAATCAGTTGATTTTTCTTATAAAATAAAAAATATAAAGGATGCATCAGGAGTTACGCTAAATAAAGAAAACAAACTTCGAGGATTTCAGTTTAGAGAGTTTTTTACACAAGAGGTTTTTGAGAGTAAAGAACCTCTGCCAAATCTTATTTATGCAGACAAAAACATGCCATTACCATCAACAAGTACAAATTCACCAAATTTTGATATCAATACTTACTGGGTGAATTCGCCATTAAAGAAAACCAAGGATCCAATTAAATCATAATAACTGCTTTATTTGACTTTAAATTCATTTAATCCAAAAGATGTTTGTTTGTTTTTACTTGGTCATCAATACTTTCTAAAATTTTTTTGGCATTTAGCACATAACTTTCGGTTAACGCCAAATGGTTTCTTGCAGCTAAAATATTATGGGAAACAACTCTTTTTCTGTAATCCTCACTTAAAACAAAATACTCAACAATTTTCTCATTTAAGTTATTTTGAAATAAATCAACAAACCATTCATGGCTTTTATATGCATTAAAATTTGACATAATTTCATCTTCCATACGCTCATTGCTCTTATCCAACAATGGTAAAAATTGTGAATAAACGGTTACAATATCATTAATCAATGAATCTTTTTTAATATTGTTGGTTTCAGAAATCATTTTTAGACGTTCGAACCCACTGCGTTGAATGTTAAAAGGTTGGTAAGTGGTGACCAATCCAAAACACTGAAGATTATCTCTAAAATTTTCCATAGTAACTTCTCTATTGATAATCTTAATGCTATTCTTTGAATTTTCTTTATAAAACTTAATTATTCCAGAAGCGGTAGTTGTATCAACAACCATATCGCTATGTATGGTTTGCAGTACACCTATTAATTCTTTGTTGTGCTTTCTTTTTTCATTCCAGTTGTTCACTTGTAAGGCTAACAAAATACCAATCATTACCAGAATAATTTCTCCAATGGCATAAAGCAGATAACTGCTTACTTTATTCGAAAAGAATTTTCTTCTGATTTTTTTAAAAATACTAATCATAATTTCTTCTTATTTTTCCTTTTCATTTTCTTGTTTCATTTTAATATACCTAGATACCAAACGTATGCCTAATCTTGCAAAAAGAATTATAGCTATTATCATAACTATATCAAATCCAGTCATCTGCGTTATATTTAGAAGGTAAGTTGGGTTGGCAAGAACTAAGTTAGCAAAAGAAAATGAACCGTAGGGAAATCTGTAGAATTTTATTATCACACAAAATGCAAGCCATTATTTATATAGAAGTTGTTTAATTTGTCCGCTTGTATTTTTTATCCTGTTTTAGAATTTTTCTTTTATAACCTTTAAAGTACACGGGAATAGCAATATCATCTTCTTTCCTAACAACAAAGTGCAAATGAGGTCCGCCGGAATAACCAGTATTACCAGAAATACCAATAGCTTCTCCCGCTTTTACAATATCACCTTCATTGACCATTACTCCATTGAAATCTAAATGTACATAATTACTATAAGTACCATCACTGTGCATCAAAACTATTTTATTGGCTTTACGTATATAGTCTTTTCCTCCACTTTTTTTAAAATGACTAATGGTTTTGACCACAATTCCTCCTCTTGCAGCACATACTGTATCTCCAATTTTTAAATTAAAATCAATTGCATATTTAGATTTTATAGAATTATGGGATTTTTTACCATTAAACGATTGTGTAACTTTATACTTTTTGCCTTTGGAAAAAGGAAGTGTGTACAGATAATCTAAATCTGGTTTTATCGTTTTTGGATCACCATACACAGAGTAAAACTTTATATATGATCCAAATTTAAAATCACTCGAATCAGGAATTTTTAATTTAGGAATTGCGATAACATTAATTAAAGAGTCCTTGGGAGGCAATATGCTGTATGGTTCAACTCTAATAAATTTTTCAAGACTATCTCTTGCTTCTAGCGTTATTTTAATTGGAGTATAGGTGTTATTTATTAAATTGATGTGTAATGAATCCTTAGAATCTTTTTTGGTATAGCTTACATCTTGCGCTAAAGCTTGGGATGTAAAGAAAAGAAAAAGTATTAAAAGCGTTGAATTATTTTTTGCCATCGGTAAAAATATGATTCATATATAAGATTGCATTTTATGCCGAATGTTACAAAAAAAGCATTACATACTGTAATGCTTTCAACTTTTATAAAGTCATCTCTATTTGATTGTTCAATATGTCATTAAAAGTTTCCCGCTTTCTTATAAGATGCGGTTTTCCCTTATAAATTAACACTTCAGCCGGCCTGTAGCGCGAATTGTAATTGCTGGCCATGGTAAAGCAATAAGCACCGGCGTTTTTAAAACAAAGTATGTCTCCTTCGTTAATTTCATTGATCCTTCGATTGTTGGCAAACGTGTCGGTCTCACAGATATAACCTACTATAGAATAAAAACGTTCTCTTCCTTTCGGATTCGAGATATTAATAATTTCATGCTGAGAACCATAAAGCATTGGACGTATTAAATGGTTAAAACCAGAATCTACCTGAGCAAAAACTGTTGACGTGGTCTGTTTTACCACATTAACTTTAGCTAAAAACACTCCAGCTTCACTAACTAAGAATTTGCCGGGCTCAAAAGCTAGGGTTAATTCTTTTCCGTAGTCTTTGCAGAATTCGTTGAAACGTTTTGATAGCTTTTCTCCTAATTCTTCCACATTGGTTTCAATATCACCAGTTTTATAAGGTACTTTAAACCCTGAGCCAAAATCTATAAAATCTAAATTTTTAAAATGTTTAGCAGTTTCAAACAGGATTTCACTGGCATATAAAAAGACATCGATATCTAATATATCACTCCCGGTATGCATATGTATGCCATTGATATTCATGTTTGTATTTTCTGCAATACGTAGTAATAAGGGCATCTGATGTATTGAAATTCCAAATTTGCTGTCAATATGTCCAACGGAAATATTAGTATTTCCACCAGCCATAACATGGGGATTTATTCTAATACATACAGGAATATTGGGATGCTTTGTGCCAAACTGTTCTAGAATAGAAAGATTATCAATATTTATCTGTACACCAAGCTTAGAAACGGTTTCAATCTCTTCTAACGAAACACCATTGGGTGTGTAAATTATGCTTTCTGGTTTAAAGCCAGCTTTTAAGCCTAATTGTACTTCCTGTATAGAAACGGTATCCAATCCAGATCCAAGAGAATTAAATAGCTTTAATACAGAAATATTGGAAAGTGCTTTAACCGCATAGTTGAGCTTTAAGTGTTTTACTTTTCCAAAAGCATTGGTCAAACGCCTGTATTGAGCAATTATAGTTTCGGCATCATAAACGTAAACAGGGCTACCGTGCTCTTTAGCAATCTGTAGGAGGGTTCTATTCTTCATGTTTTATTTCAATTTTTTCGAGTTCAAAACTATAATTTCTTAGGATTTAAAAAATGAAATCATTAAGATTTTACTAATTTTACACAAATTGTTAAATAATAAACAATAATGAAAACTATTTCATCATGTGTAGAAGACATAATTGCCTCAAAACCATTTATTGAAGAGGCGCTTAATGAGCAAATCATTAATTTCTCTGCACTTGCTAGTAATTTGCAAATGCCTGTATCTAAAATGCTTCGAAAGGATGTAAAGACTGGAGCAATAATGATGGCCTTGCGACGTTATAACCAACCCATTAAAGCAAGTACTTCAATAAGATTGAAGCAGGTGTTTAATAATTTGGGGGACATTACAGTACGATCAGGCTTAAGTGATTTTACTTTTAAAAACTCTAAAACCCTAATTAATTGTAATACCAAGGTTTTGGATAGGGTAAACTTAAAGGATCATATCTTCTATGCTTTTACCCGTGGTATTTATGAGAGTAATATTGTAATATCCAGTTCAGAAAAAATCACGGTATTAAATGAGTTTAAGGATGAAGAGCAAATTGGTTTGCAAGAAAACTTATCTGCCATAACAATATCTCTTCCAAAGGAAAATTCAAAAGTTGTCGGTCTGTATTATCATATTTTCAAGCGGTTAGCTTGGGAAGGTGTTACGCTTTATGAAGTCATTTCTACAACCAATGAGTTTACGGTTTTAGTAGAAGACAATCTTGTTGATAAGGCATTTTCTGTGATAAAATGCTTAAAACAATAATATATCCAATAATAGTTTTTAAAATATTGGTAATACGATTATGGTTGATTATTTTTGTGCCACGAAATAAATTTGAGAGATTTCCTTGGTTAAGGAAACTATAAATAGACTATTTATTATGAATTTACACGAATATCAAGGAAAAGAATTATTAAGCAGTTTTGGAGTACGTATACAACGTGGCATTGTTGCCCAAACCGCTGATGAAGCTGTAGCTGCTGCTAAAAAATTAACAGAGGAAACAGGTACAGGTTGGCACGTTATTAAAGCGCAAGTACATGCAGGTGGACGTGGAAAAGGTGGTGGTGTTAAGCTCGCTAAGAACCTAGATGAAGTTAAAGATATAGCAGGGCAAATCATTGGTATGAATTTGGTGACGCCTCAAACTTCTGCTGAAGGTAAAAAGGTACACCAAGTCTTAATTGCAGAAGATGTTTACTATCCAGGGGATAATGAGCCTGAAGAGTATTATATGTCTGTGCTTTTAAATAGAGCTAATGGTAAAAATATGATTATGTATTCTACAGAAGGTGGAATGGATATCGAAACTGTTGCTGAAGAAACCCCACATTTAATTTTTACTGAAGAAATTGATCCCGCATTAGGGCTTCTTGGTTTCCAAGCACGTCGTGTGGCATTTAACTTAGGACTTTCTGGAACTGCATTTAAGGAAATGACAAAATTTGTTTCGGCATTGTATACGGCATACGTAAAGTCTGATGCGTCTTTATTTGAAATTAATCCGGTTTTAAAAACCAGTGACGATAAAATAATGGCGGTAGATTCTAAAGTAACTTTAGATGCCAATGCCTTATTTAGACATAAAGATTTGGCTGCATTGCGAGATAAGCGTGAAGAAAACCCTATTGAAGTTGAAGCTGGTGAATTGGGACTTAACTATGTGGACCTAGATGGTAATGTTGGTTGTATGGTAAATGGTGCTGGTTTAGCAATGGCAACAATGGATTTGATAAAGCAAGCAGGTGGTGAGCCAGCCAACTTTTTGGATGTTGGTGGTACAGCTGATGCGGCTAGAGTAGAAGCGGCTTTTAAAATCATTTTAAAAGATCCAGCCGTAAAAGCTATTCTTATTAATATTTTTGGTGGAATTGTACGTTGCGATCGTGTAGCGCAAGGTGTTATCGATGCGTATAAAAACATGGGTAATATTAATGTGCCCATTATTGTACGTTTGCAAGGTACCAATGCAGATATTGCTAAAGAGTTGATAGATAATTCTGGCTTAGATGTATTGAGTGCTACAGAGTTTCAAGAAGCTGCTGACAAAGTACAAGCTGTACTTTCTTAGTCATAAGATTTCATACATAATATTTAAAAATGCGTCTTACATTAAGGCGCATTTTTTATAAATGCAATCCACACTCTGTTTTAGGATTATTGTTCCAGCGTCCACTACGATCTTCCCCAGGCACTGTACAGTGTTTACACCCAATAGAGTGATAACCTTTAGCTACAAGTGGGTGAAATGGTAAGTTATGCGTTTCAATATATTCATCGCGTTGCGCCTTTGTAACGTCTAATAGCGGGTAAAATTTAACGATGTCCCCACGACGCTCAAATATATCTAAAGTAGATCTATGGTCGCTCTGCCATTCCATAAGTCCAGACATCCAAATCTTATAGTTTTGCTTTATAAGATCCAAAGGTTTTACTTTATTAATGGAGCAGCAAAAATCAGGATTTTTTCTCCATGTTTCATCTTTTGATGTAAACTCGTGTTCTTCTTTTATAGCAGAAATAGAGGTCACATTGAGTTTGTATTTTTTCTCCAGTTCGGACTTGTAAGTAAGTGTATCATCAAAGTGATAGCCTGTATCGATAAAAAACACCTCTTGCTGAGTGTTGATGTCTGAAACCAATTTTAATAAAAACGCTGAAGTTGCGGCAAAAGAACTGGTAAGCATTATGTCGGTAATGTCAAAGTCAGCATACAATTGCTTAATACGCTGCCTAGCCGTTAAGGGTTTATATTTTTTATTTAGATTCTCAATGTCCTCTGTGGAAATATCCAACAAAGGCGAAAGATTTGAGGTTGTTTCAAACATCTATTAAAATAATTAGAGACTGCAAGTTATATGCTTAAGCTATAACAAAAAAATTACGACTTTATTTTTACGAAGTTGATAATTTAAGGTGTCTTTTTTTGCTTTTTTGGCATTGGTCCTCGTAAATGAATGATAAGTCCATTAAGGAAGTTCCTTAGAATCTGATCCCCGCATTCCATATACTTTGGGTGGTCTTCTCTTCTAAAAAATGCATTGAGCTCACTTTTAGAAATTCTGAAATCAACAAGCTCTAATATCTTTACAATATCCTCGTCTCTTAATTTATGTGCTACTCTTAGTTTCTTAAATATGTCGTTGTTTGTCATGTATTTATATTAGTCGTTAGTCGTTAATTGCGTGTTGTTGTATGTTAACCATTGGTATGCATTTGGGAAATGAGACTTCCATAAAGCTTCATTATGTTTGCCTCCTTCTATGATATGGTTTTCGATATGTTCTGTGTTTACACCTTTAGATTTTAATAATTCTACCATACGTTGATGATCGGGTACCATAGATTCTCCTTCGTCACTTCCAACTAAAAAATAAAATCGCGAAGATTTTGGTATTTCAGTAGTTTTAACTAGATCGTAGATGTTTTCACTAAACCAAAACGATGCTGAAAACACTCCAGCTTTTCCAAATGTATCAGAATATTTTATCGCTGCATAAAATGAGATTAAACCACCCAACGAAGCACCAAAGATAGTTGTGTGCTCAGCCTCGGGCTTCGTTTTGTAAGTAACATCTACATGAGGCTTTAATGTATTTTTTATAAAGGTAAGATAGGCATCTCCTTTTCCACCTCCATATTTTTCATTGGTATAAGGTGATAATTCATCGAGACGTTTTTTATTGCCGTGCTCAATACCTATGATGATACTTTTATGCTCGGTAAGTTGGTCCATATATTCATCAATTCCCCATTCTCCTATATAAGAAGTTTCATCATCAAATAAATTTTGAGCATCATTCATATACACAACAGGATACGATTTTTGGGAATTTTGATAATCTTTGGGCAAATACACCCAAATTGTCTTTAGTGTATCTAGCTGCGGAGCTGCGATAGTGAATTTTGTAACCTGTTTAGATGCAGTACTTTGCGCTTTAATTGTGGTAAAGAAAAACACAAAAAATAAGATGTAAAAAATCTTCAATCTCATATTATTAGTAGCGTTTAATGTTGATAAAAGTTGAATAATGTCGATTAAATACGTTTAAGTTTTCGACAAGATACATTATATCAACGACAATAAAATAATGTACCTCGTTAACTTTACACTATAAATAATTCCCTCAAAATATGATTAACCGAGCTGAAAAATTGAGCTTGCTATCAGAAATGATTGCTTTTGCCCAAACAGATGAAAATATAAAATCCATTGAGTATAACTTCTTATTTAGTATCGCTAAGCAACTAGATATATCTAAAGAAGATTTTGAATACCTTTTTAATCATCCCGTTACCTATGTGCATTTAAAATCGCATAGCGAACGTATTGTACAGTTTCATAGATTGGTACTTCTAATGAACTTAGACCATAAGGTATCGCATAAGCAATTGGTAAAAATCCATAACTTCGGATTGCGAATGGGTTTAAGCCATGAGTCTATTAATCGTGTTTTGGATTTAATGGATAGTTTCCCTAATAAAATTGTTCCTCCCGATTTTTTAATTGATATATTTAAGGTTCAGTATAATTAATTGAACTTAAACGAAATTGCCAGAATTTAAAATAGACATTCTTAGCGAGTATAAGTCAAAGTTTAAAACTCATTTAGACTTTGAAGATAATTATCGAGTATTATTTTCCGGAGTTTTTGGTGTTGGAAAGACAACTTTTTTAAAAGAGTTTTTTCAAGAAGATAAGATTTTAGAAGACTATGAATATATACATCTTTTTCCTGTTAATTATTCTATCGCATCAAATGAAGATATTTTTGAGTTGATTAAATTTGATATTTTGTTTCAACTCTTAGGCAAGAATATTGAGTATGAAAAAGTTGAATTCAATTTGAATTTGACTGCTCAAAATTATATTGTACAGAACTACCAAGATATATTATTACCATTTGTAAAGTTTATTCCTGAAGTAGGTGGTGATTTATATAAAATATCTAAACATTTATTAGTTTTAAAAGAGAAGCTAAAAACTTTTAAAGATGATGTTGAATTTGATGAAAAAAAAGAAATTATAAATTTTATTAATGAGTTTTCTAAAAAGAAAGGAACGATTTATGAAAATGATTTTTATACAGAATTAATAATAAGTCTATTAGAGAAATTAAGAGGTGAAAAGAGAATTGTTCTTGTAATTGATGATTTAGATAGAATTGATCCAGAGCACATTTTTAGACTTTTAAATATCTTTTCATCTCAAGTTGATAGTTTTGGTGATGGTTCTGATAAAAATAAGTTTGGATTTGACAAAGTAGTTTTAGTATGTGATATTGAAAACATTAAATCGATTTATAAACATAAGTATGGCATTGATACTGATTTTAATGGATATATAGATAAGTTTTATTCAAAAAATATTTTCAATTTTGAAATTGAAGAAATTATATATGAATCAATCGAAAAAATTTCTACGAATATTTCGACCCATAATCATGATACTTACTTCTTAGCCTCTAACTTAAATACGGATAAAGATCATGATCTTAGATATCACCTCTCAAAAATATTATACTGTATTTTTGACCTTAAATTAATAAATCTAAGATTTCTACAAAGATCGGTTAATAGGCTATATTATCCTGTGATTTATGAGTTAAATCATTCTTATTATAACTATAATTTGTATTTAACTCAACTATATGATTTATTACTGTTCATGTTTAATGACAATCACTATGAACTCATTTCTGTTTTAAAAAAATGCAAAGTTTATGACGAAAAAGGTTTTTTCATTGATTATGATAAATATGACTTTTTAAGTATTTTAGATATTGAAAATCATGGTTTTATTCAAAGGAAAATTTTCAATTTTGAAATTGATGATGAGACTGTAGTAAGTTATGAAATAAGGATTAAACCTGTATTACCTAACTCTAAACAAATACTATTCGATTTTAGAGACTCAGGGTTTGATGGTTCTCAAAGTAAAATCTCAGTTATGAAGCATTTTGATTCATTGGTTAAAGTATTTAACAGAATAGAAGTAATAAAGAGTCGCCAACATTAACCTACTTCACCTTCAACTGTTCTAGTTTACTTTGATACGCTGTAATTTCATCTCTAAAACGTGCCGCTTCCATAAAATCTAAAGCTTTGGCTGCCTGTTCCATTTGTTTGCGTTTTTCTCGTATTTTCTTTTCGAGCTGTGATTTTGTTAAATACTCACTCTCAGGTTCGGCAGCGAGTTTGGCTTCCAATTCTGTCCTATAGGTACTCACAGAGTTTTTTGCCAATGCACTATCTAAACTTTTATTCAAAGCCTTAGGTGTGATATTATGTTTGGTGTTATAAGCAATTTGCTTATCACGTCGGTACTCAGTTTCGTCGATAGTTTTCTGCATGCTTTTGGTAATTTTATCCGCATACATAATTGCCTTTCCATTAAGGTTTCTTGCTGCTCTACCAACGGTTTGTGTTAATGAACGGTTAGAACGAAGGAACCCTTCTTTATCAGCATCTAGAATAGCGACTAAAGACACTTCTGGTAGATCCAATCCTTCACGAAGCAGGTTAACACCAACTAGAACATCAAAAATACCTTTACGCAAATCTTGCATTATTTCTACACGTTCCAGAGTGTCAACATCACTATGAATATAACGGCAACGGATTGAAATTCGAGTTAAATATTTTACTAATTCCTCAGCCATTCTTTTGGTTAAAGTCGTCACCAAAGTACGTTCGTCTTTTTCCACACGTTCTTGAATTTCCTCAATCAAATCATCAATCTGATTCAAACTTGGGCGTACTTCTATAATCGGATCTAATAATCCTGTTGGACGAATAACTTGCTCGACATAAACACCTCCTGTTTTTTGCATTTCGTAATCCGCAGGTGTAGCACTGACATAAATCACTTGGTTTTGTAGGGCTTCAAACTCTTCGAATTTTAAAGGCCTATTGTCCATAGCTGCTGGTAAACGGAAACCATACTCTACTAAATTCTCTTTACGGCTTCGATCTCCACCATACATAGCATGAACTTGAGAAATTGTGACGTGGCTCTCGTCAACTACCATTAAATAATCATCTGGAAAGTAATCCAGTAAACAGAACGGTCGTGTACCCGGAGCTCTGCCATCTAAGTAACGCGAATAGTTTTCGATACCAGAGCAGTAGCCCAACTCCCTAATCATTTCTAAATCAAATTCCGTACGTTCTTTGAGACGTTTTGCTTCGAGGTGTTTGCCAATATCCTTAAAATAATCGTGCTGCTTTACCAAATCATCTTGAATATCTTTTATGGCACCATTAAGTACATCTGGTGACGTAACGAACATATTTGCGGGATAAATATTCAAACGGTCATAACGTTCTATAATTTCATTGGTATGCGCATCAAAGGCTTCTATTTCTTCAATTTCATCTCCAAAGAAGTGGATTCTAAAGGCATTATCCGAATAGCCTGGAAACACATCAACTGTATCTCCTTTAATTCTAAAGTTTCCATTTTTAAATTCTGCTTCAGTTCTTGAGTATAAACCCTGTACGAGCTGATGTAATAATTTAGTGCGCGATATAACTTGGTCGCGTTCAATTGTAATTACATTTTTTTGAAACTCAACCGGATTTCCTATACCATATAAACAAGACACAGAAGCTACTACCAACACATCACGACGGCCAGAAAGTAGGGAAGATGTAGTGCTTAAACGCATCTTCTCAATTTCTTCATTTATGGATAAGTCTTTTTCGATATAGACACCAGAAACAGGGATATAGGCTTCGGGTTGGTAATAATCGTAATAGGATACGAAATACTCTACGGCATTATCGGGAAAAAACTGTTTAAACTCAGAATATAACTGTGCAGCTAAGGTTTTGTTATGTGCTAAAACCAATGTTGGTCGTTGCACTTCTTGTATCACATTAGCAACCGTAAAGGTCTTACCTGAGCCTGTTACACCAAGTAGGGTTTGGTATCTTTCTTTACTCTCAATGCCCTCGGCTAATTGTTTTATAGCTTCTGGTTGATCGCCTGTAGGTTGAAATTCTGATTCAATTTTAAAACGCATATTGCAAAGTTACGATAAAGATTACCAGAAATCAATCAGCGTCTAAGTGCAAAATGACCGGTGTAAGTTTTACCATCTAAAAATTTAACGATATACCAATAATCATCACTAGGAAGGCTCTGACCGTTGTATGTGCCATCCCATCCCGAATTTAAAACAGTCTGCTGTGCAATCAACTTCCCATAACGATTAAAAATCTGAACCTTTTCTATTTGGCTAAATTGGTCGTTGGTACCAATAATCTCCCAAACATCGTTGTCGTCGTCTCCATTTGGAGTAAAGAACTTGGGGATACCAATAACAGAAATGGTTTCTTCTACTATCCCACAACCATTTCTGTCTCTTACATAAATGCGATGTTCACCTTCAGATACGTCAGTAAATACATTGCTTTCTTGATAAAATCCATTTATGTCATCTATAGCATACTCGTAAAAACCTCCTCCTGAAACATTTACGGTAATGGTATTATTTGGCGCAATGCCTTCTATGATTATATTCTCTATTATTGCAGTTTCAGATGAGCTTACCATAATAGTTCTACTAGATGAGCAACCATTGGGATCTGTAACAATAACGGTGTAAGTTCCGGTTTCGTTCACTTCGTTAAAAGATGTGTCTACATCAGTTAGTGTGCCATTAAAGTACCATTCGTAATAATAGTTATTTGGTAGATCATCTATCACACCACCTACAAGTGTAATGGTTTCAGGAAACGTGTTTAAGCAATAAAGAACTGATTCATCTGCTTCTAATAAAGGCGTGTAAAGTACCTCCAAGTTAGCCGTAGAAATGCCAAAACATTGATTATTACTTTTAATTTTTACAAATATAACTTGGGCATCCGCTGTTGTATTGGTGTAATTATTTGGAAGCGGATTTGTTTCACTAAAAGCATCTGCTTCGGTTTCATAATAATTGACTTGCGCACCGATTGGAATTTGATTTAGAATTGAAGTCTCAATACCGTTTAAGGAAAATTCGGCAAAACCATCTATATTGTCTCCATCACAAGCTTCTAAATTTGGAATGGTGATAACATTATTTGAAGTTTGTAATTCTAATGCAACTACTTCAAAACAATTAGCCTGATTAACAATACGTGCATATACCGTTTGAAAAGGCACTGTGTTTTGAAAATTAGCTGGGTTAGTGATGGGATTGTTATTATCTCTAGCTTCATCTGCAGTGAGAAAGAAATTTGATATATCTAAGCTATTGTCATTATTGGTTAGATCACTTTCGGCATCAAAAAGATTATACGTGCTCAAACCGTCAGTATCTGCATCGCATTCAATTAAAATCGAATCTTCGCCTATTGGTGCTGGTGTGTATTCAATAACTACTTCACCGTAAGAAATACAGTTAGCATTGAGTCCTACTTCTACAGTATAAGTTCCTGGTTGCGTTACTTCGTAAACACCGCAATCTGTACAATTACTTGGTGAAGACTGTACCAATATACCGTCTCTAAACCAATCGTAAGAAGGTGTACCAACTTGGTTGCTCGCATTAAGCTGTAAAGTTTCTCCTTCGCATAAGGCATTGCCTGTTGCAATGAGTCGATCTTGACCTAAGTCTGTAGATAGCTCAAAACTACCTGCTTCTAAAAATACAGCCGAATCAAAACGAAAATTCTGCTCGTCCGCAATAACCAATTTCACATGGTACGATTGGTTAGGTATTACATTAGCTATAGCAGTGAGTACTGCAGTTTGTCCATTAAAGTTTATAGGTGAATTAACACCATTATAACTACCAAAATAGGTTTCATTTTGTGGCGGACAAGATCCTGGTACTCCTGGAGTAACTGTTGTTGCCTTTACGGGAATATTAGTGCCAGGTACTAATGCAATATTTTGATATGGATTTTGGCTAGAAGTCGGGCGAATTAAAAACCCAAATAAATCTGAAAATTGACAACTATTAGGGTTGTTCTCTTGATACTCTTCGGAAGCAAAAAGGTATCTAAAACTTACTTGTGATGCCACAGATGTAAAATCGAATTCCAAAATAGTAGCATTGAACGTATTGGCTTCATTAAGTGCTATCTCTAATTCTGTATCACCCTGCCAATTTGGGGCATTATCATCGCTCAAGTTATCATTCGGACCTGGTACATTTGCCAACCGACCTGTACTCATTACAATGCCACTTTGAAAAGGGAAATTGGTTCCTGCTGCATTAAAAAAACCATAGCTTTGATCTGCACCTCCAAAATTACCTCCAGAGACATTTGTAACAACTACATTAGTGATACAATCGCTATCAATAAGTATATCTTCTATAAGCTGTTGCGGACTATAGGTTTGACTATCTACTGTTATATTCTGAGAATAATTCAGTAGAGATAAAAGCATAATGAAAAATGAGATTTTATATTTCATCTTGTCTTATAAAGGAGTGCAAAGATAAGCATACTATATAGACTAAATTTTGAATAAGATGTTAAATGAAATTTAAGATATGAACATTATCTTCTTAAGGCAAAATGCCCCTTAACTTCAAACGATTCATTGCCTCGTCTTACTTCTGCAACAAACCAATAGTCACTAGCAGGTAGCTTACTTCCGTTTAAAGTGCCATCCCAGCCAGGAGTATTATGCCTTAATGTTGTTAGGTGTTTGCCGTAACGGTTAAAGATATGAATAATCGTTCCTGGTAAAGTTTCTACACCAACGATATGCCATCTATCAAACTGGCCATCATTATTTGGTGTCATATGTTTTGGTATGTCAATAACCAAAACATCTCTTGTAACTTGCGAGCAGCCATTTAAATCAATAATGGTAATGGTATGGTAACCCATGGCCACATTTTCGAACACATTAGATTCTTGTGGTTCGCCATCATCTAACTGATAAAGGTAGTTGCCTATTCCGCTAATGGTTATAGTAATGTTATTTGGGTCTGAGAAATCAACAACCTCTGTGGACTCAATTGTTGCAGCTTCAGATTCCGATACCGTAAAAACACGAGTGCTTTCACAACCAAACTCTGTGGTAACACTCACCCAATAGGTACCAATTTCCGTAATCTCTATTTCTGAAGTTGTTTCACCAGTTGACCATAAATATTGATCTGTCGCAATATTGGTATTGGCAGAAACCACCAACGGTAGGTTGTCTAAACAAATAACTTGATCTTCTATATCTATTACAGGTAATGGGTTTATTATGACCGAGAATTCTGTAGTGGCAAAACAGCCTGTAGTATTGTTCTCAATTCTGGCAAATATAATTTCGCTATCAAAAGCAATATAATTTGTATCTAATGCTGAATCGTTTTCGTTAGCTTGTGATTCGGTATTATGATAAGTAATGGTGAAATTTGAAGAATTTTGATTTCCTAAAATGCTTGAGTTTTGCTGTGTAAGATCAAACTCTAAAAGTCCATCAAAATCGTCATCACAAGCCATAAGATCATTAGGTTGGTTTGCTATTGGTGCAGGATTTACATTTAGGTTAAATTCATGAACGGTGTAACAATGTGTTGTACTGATTTCTACCCTAGCAAATAATGTGTCATTATTGCTTATATAAGTATAATTTAAATCCAGAGGGTTTGTATTTGCTAAAGCATCAGCTTCATTGGTATAATAGCTAAAGAGTATGTTGAAGCTTTCATCCATTATCACACTGTTGATTTCACTTAAATCAAAACTGTTATTCTCATTTTCGCAAATATCATAAGATTGAAAATCGTTAATTACTGGCGGCATGTACACTAATAAGTCTATTGGCAACAGCGCAAAACAGTCAGAAATGGTATTGTTTATTTTAATGTAAACTGTTTGGGGATTACTTGTATTAGTATAAGTTTCGGGATTAGAAATAGCATTTGTATCTACTTCAGCATCCTCAACACTCTCAAAATAAGTAATCTCTATATTATCTTGTCTTACGTCAAGAATGTCAAACTCTGTTTGGGTTAAATCAAATTCGGTTATGCCGTCATAATCATCATCGCAGACAGTGACTAGAGGAGATTCATTGACTTCTGGTATTTGTATGACGTTTAATTCAAAAGTAGTGATGGAATTACATATACTGCCATTATCTATCTGGACAAATATGGTTTGTGGGTTCGTGGTATTGGTATACTGAAGAGGCAAGGCGTCAACACTGTTTTCAGCATTAGAGAGCGATAAGTAAAATGTAACTGCTAAATTATCTGCAATGCCTTCTGAAATTTCATTGATTTTAGTAGATAAATCAAAAGTTTCAGAACCATCATTTTCTATGCTGTCGCACACAAACCAGTCTGAGGGTTGATTAAAAAGTGGATTAGTTCCAACTTCAATTGTAAAGCTTGATGTGCCATAGCAATCCTGATCTGTTAGATTTTCAACCCTTACAAAAATGGTTTGCGGATTACTTAAATTTTGAAAGGCAACATCTTTATCGATTGTATTGATACGGTTATCGGCATCCTCTTGATTTAGATAGTATAAGACCTGTTTACCCGTTTGTCCATTTAAAATTTCTACATCTTTAGTGTTGAATATAAAATCACTAAAACCATCACTGTTGTCTTCACAATTTTTATAGTTATCTATTGCAGAAAAAACAGGAGTTGTATTTACTGTGACATTCAGTATTTCTGTAGAAAAACAACCTGTTACTGTATTTTCAACTCTAATAAATAAGGTTTGGGTTTCTGCATTAAAGCTATTTTCATCTATAACAGCATTTGTACCGTTGTCTGCATCTTCTTGACTTGTATGAAAACTAATAGCTCTTTCATTGGTACTACTTACAATTTCTGGAATAACGTCCAATAAATTTATCACTGAAAAACCATCTTGATTATCGTCACATATAATAATATCTGATGGAGTAGAGGTGATGGGAGCTTCTAAAACTGTGATTTCAAAAGACGTAACATCGGAGCACCCTGTTACATTCGATAAAATTCTTGGATAAACTCTAAATGGATTTGTGGTATTGGTATAAAAGTTTGGTAATTCGTTGGTATTATTTAAAGCCTCATCTTCGGTAAGAAAATAGGTGACGCTAAAATCGTCTTGAGCATCAGTAACTAAAACATCAAACTGCGATAAATCTGTTGTGGTAATTCCGTCTTGATCCTCATCACAAACGGATTGGTTAATAATATTTTCAAATTCGGTAACTGGTGTAAGCGATAGTTCAATGTCTTCGATATCACTACAAGTTGGACTAAAAAGATTTATATAAATAATTTGCGGATTACTTGTGGGCACAAAAGGAACCGTTTCATCTATTGGGTTTGTCTGATTGTCCCTATCATTTTCATTTAAGTAAAAGGCAATAGAAATATCTGGGATGTCATTGATAATGGTTTCTGCGATAGATGATAGGCTGAATTCTTCAAAACCGTCATTGTCAATATCGCAGTTAGAAAAGTTTCTAATATTTGTAGCGGTAAGTAACAGATTAGTGTGAATTTCAACTGGCGTTACAGACCCACAACCGGTAGTGTTGTTTTCAACTCTGATGTAGACAACTTGCTCTTCTATGATTATGTTAGTGTAATTTGTGTCATCTAATATAGGGTTAGTACCAGCGAGTGCATCTTCATTAGTTTCGTGAAACGTTACTGTAACACCTGTTAAACCTTGTAACACATCTGGTATGACACTGGTTAAATCAAAATTTGCAAATCCATCATGATCTTGGTCGCAAGCATCAATATAATGATCCTCAGTATTAATAATAGGGTTGGCTAAAACTGTAACATTCAGAGTTGTTGTACTGATACATCCTGTTTGCGGATTTTGTACGCTTACAAATACTTGTTCATTAGCATTAATGTTAACATAAGGCATGGATAAGGGATTAGAACCTGTTTCGGCATCTAAAGCCGTACTGTGATATGTCACAGCCAAATTGGCTTGCCCATTGGTAATTTCATCGTTTTTTATGTTCAAATCAATTGTAGTAAAACCATCAGCAGTTTGGTCGTCACATACATTTAGTGGTGTAGGATCTGTAATGGTTGGCAATGGATTAACTCTTAGGTTGAAAGTTGAAAACGCCAAACATCCATTATCAATATCTTCAATTCTTACATGTATTAACTGTGAATTCGATGTGTTCTGAATTGGGCTTGAAATTGAATTACTCCCAGATTGAGCCTCAGCGTTGTTATAATGATAGGATATGATATAATTTGAAGGAGGCACCGAAGCTAGGACTTCAGCATCTTTGGTTGATAAATCGAAAGTCTCAATACCATCATTACTAATGTCATCACACAGTTCATAATCCAAAATTGGATCAGAAGATTGTGTAGAGCTAAGCGTAATATTAATATCGTCTTCAATTATGCATGCACTATCTAATAGCGGAATTGAAATTTCAACACGATAATTTCCGGTTTCTGTAACATCTAAAGTTGTTTGTGTCTCTGATGGAATAAGAACATTGTTGAAAAACCAAGCATAAGTGGCTTGTGGATTTCCGATATCACCATTTAGTGTCACTTCGGTTGCACAGGTTGAAAAATCTTCTCCTAAATTTACAGAAGCGTTAAAACTGTTGCCTTCAATAAAAACGGCAGAATCATAATTTTCATCAGTTTGATCGGCTATAATAAGTTTAATTTGATATTGCACATTTGGTTGAATTGAAGCTGTAGCAGAAAGTACAGTAGTTCTGCCATTATAGTTAGTGTCTCCTATACTATAGCCTTCAAAAAATTCCGCATTAGAAGCGTTGCAGAAACCTACAATTTCTTCGTGAACCGTATTGGTATTCACAGGCGTGGTTGTTCCAGGTACCAATGCAATATTGGTATATGGATTGCCAGAACCCGCTTCTCTAATCAAAAAGGCAAAACCATCTGAGTACTCACATGGAAAATTACCAAAATATTCTTCTGATGCTAATATATAATTGAATTGGATTTGGTTAGAAATAGATGTGAAATTAAACTCAATGGATGTGGCGTTAAGAGTTTCAGTAATGCCCAAGGCGGTTTCTAAATCTGTATCAGTCGTCCAATTATTGTTACCATCATTTAAAATGGTATCATTTTGTCCATTACCTGCAGCGCTAGCATCACCAGTTGTTAAGACGATTCCGTTCTCAAAAGGAAAGTTAGACGCTCCACGTTCAAAATAGCCAAAGCTTCCTAAACCAATAGAGTTGCCGTTAGATGGAGAATTAATATTAGACACTTCCACACAACCTTGAATCAGTGTATTTTCAATTAAATCTTGAGCTGAAATTGTATTATCGACCGTTATCTGTTGTCCATAAGATAACCTGCAAATAATGCATAGGGTTATGAAGAGGGAAGGTTTGATGCACTTCATATGTTAGGGTTAAGTTTTAAGATACAAATGGAATTAGATTGGGGCTAAAACCACTTTGTAGTTTGTAAAGTAAGTACAATAAAGATTAAATGCAAATAAAACATGATGAAATGCATTAAATGTTAACATTTGATAACTTTTAATCGTATAAAACATTAAAAAAGACCTCAAAAAGAGGTCTTTTTCCCAAATTGAAATTTCGAAGCATTAGTGCCTCAATACATAATGCAATTTACCCGAAAACTCAATATCATAATATTTTGTATTAGAAGCGCATTATATCCTTAACTCTTAAAAAATGTAGCGTTTTTGAGGGAAGTATGTAAAAATTAGACGCTAGTCTTAAAATTAAACTAAGCCATTGATATGTGCAAAAGAATAAGATGAATGCACAAAAAGATTAACATTTTCAATAATTTACGTACACCCAACCTACCATTGGTCGATAGTTGGGATCATTGAGATTTAAAATATAATAATAAGTGCCCACAGGAACAGTATTACCATGGTTATTTAAACCTCTATTTATTTTACCATACCAGGGTTTGTCGTTGCTGCCTTCGAAAATAATATCTCCATAACGGTTATAAATTTGAAGTTCGTGCTCTGTAAAAATATTGTACAGTCCCTGAATATTAAACCAATCGTTATATGTATCGTCATTTGGAGAAAAACCATCTGGTATGTATGGCGGACAATTTTCTATAGTTAAATCGAATTGAAAAATTTCATAACAGGGTGGACTCTCCAGCCTAACGTAAATAGTTTCTGGATTATTAATATTGTTATAGTTATTTGGAATTAAAATCGGATTGGATGCTGTTTCTAAGTCTTCTAAAGAAAGGTAAAAAGAAATATTCTCTTCGGCAAAGCTTATTTCGGTCAAAGCTTCAAATAAATCAAATGTTGAGGATTCAAAACCTTCATTACAACTTACTAAAAATTGAAGTGTTACTATATCTGGTACGACAAGCAATTCAACATCAGTAATATTTATGTTATTGTCTTCATTAGTTTCTAAGACGGTTCCACCTGCAATGCCATCATCATCTACAATAGCTATGATGATTAAAACAGAATCAGAATCTTCGGGTATAGTAACGTTTACAGAGCTACTTTCACTTTCACCAATAGGGATTTCATTTATGGTTTGGCTTTGCCCCAACAAAACACCATCTAAATAAAATGCTATTGGAGTACTGGCCGGAAGTGGAGCGGTACTGTTAAAATTATTGACGGTATAAAACAATTCAACATCACTATTCCCACAATTAACAATATAGTCATCAATATCTATTGTGGCGTCTGGTAGCTGGCTGTTAAGAACGGTAATAATGTTATTTACAATTATAAGGTCGGCACTAAAGGTGCCATTCTCATTAATTCCACCAGTTGTTAGCTTAATTGAGACGGTGGTATCTCCAATATTGATATTGTTTTCAATATCATAAACATCTAGATCTGCATTGTAGAATGTATTGGAGTTGGTAAAAGTGTTAGTACCATTGAAAGCATTGTCTGCAAGGTTTAGAGGTGGATTAGAAATTATATTACCATTGATGGACAGGGACTCGCCATAGTTAAGATTATTATCTCCTTCCCAAGCAAGAAAACCAATCTTTGCGTTTTCATTATCTAGAACATTAACATTATCTAACGTTATTTCTAATTCTTGCACATTGGCATTTATTATTTCTAGACCTTGATACAGGTTAATTTGATTCAATGGTAGGCTGCTATCTTCGTATATAATATAAATGCACCAACCTCCAAAATTTGTCTTTCTTTCACAAAACCCTGGATAAGTCAATAGATCTGATGATATATCCATATCTGAAAATTCATAAACACCATTGCCTTGATCTATTATAAATTGTGTAATATCGGCATAATTAGAAAAGTATTCCAGTTGACCATACAAAGGATCATTGTACAGTACATTATAAGTAGCCTCACTGATAATGGGGGTGTCGTTTAGGGAGACTTCAGAATCACCAGAACCAGAACCTGCCCAATACAAATAGGCTTTTATAATCTGATAATTTGAATCTAAGCTTAACGTTGCCTCAGATGACTCTAATATGTCGCAAAATTCGGGTTCTGCTACATTGTTTTCATCAGGATTCAGTGTATTGCCAATAGCCGTATAATCATATCTACCATTTAACTGTTGAAACAAAGAGATGTCTTGTGCCTGTACAGGAATAGTAATACCAAACATAAGGATGCATAATATGTGTTTTGCGCTTTTCAAAGTTTAGATTGATAGTACTAAAATAGTAATTTTTATTCGCATGAATATTTAAAAGGACTTTACTCTTATATAACTTAATTTGGATAGATAATGATGGGATAAAAAATTAGTTTTTATCCGTAGTAAGCAAAAAATCAATTCAAGTTTAAAGTATTATGTACATCATTTTCGAGTTTTGGAATACAATTTTATCAAATAACCACAATTAATTTAAGTACATAAAAATATCGATTATATGTATTTTTTTGTAGAAAAATTCATAAAATATTTCAAATATTAATGTATTTTTAAACCCATATAATTTATGCATATGTCAATCAATAGTTTGCTAAAAATAATAGTACTAATTCTCATTATATTCTCCACTTGTATTAGTTTTGCCCAAGACAATGTAGAACTCACTTATTGTGATGATAATAATGATGGCTACTTAATCTTTGATTCAGAGGAATTAATTGAGCAGATTATACAGATAAATGGTATGGATAACGATCATTTATTAGAACAAATAGTAGTATCTTCTTCATCTGGTGTTTTTGCAATAAATAATCCATCTTCTTCTCCAAATATAGTTAGTATATGTGACGAATATTCTGCATATGATGTAGCGGTAGATTCCAATCAGAATATTTATTTAACGGGTTTGTTTAGAATTGATGATGATTGTTTAGTTTACTCCTATAGTGTGAATCCGTGGCACGCTAATTCCTTATCTTTTGATGATCTCGACCAGCTATATATGGGCTATGGAAGTGAATCATATGTAACGAGACGGCAAGGTGTGCCAACAGGTACAATAACATACAGTGAAATTTGGCATGACTTTAACGTTGGAACAGCAGGAGGCGATTTTGTGCTTTTTAATGAAAAAATTTATATATCCTGGAGATTGGGCAGTAATAATTATAGACTATATGAAGTGACTGTAAATGAAAATAGAGATTACATCTCTCACGTAGATCTTGGCCAATTACCAAATAAAACCTATGGTTTAGCTAAAGAATTTGGAAGATTGTACGGTATCACCCCAACGAAGTTATATGAAATAAGTGTAGAAGATTTTTCATTTACTGATATTTACGAAAATCCCAATACTGAAGTAGAATGGTATGGAGCAGCAGGATTGCATGAAGCGGTTACATTTAATCTGACGCTACATTCTAATCTAGACGACGCCCAAACGGGTAATAATGCATTAACGGGTGAATGGACTAATACGTTGCCGTATGAGCAGACTATATTTTTCAGAATCGAAAATACACTTACAGGAGCCATTGATTTAGTACACATCGATCTCTTTATTTATGATACACCTGTTGTTAATCCTCCTATAGATTTAGAAGAATGTTATGTCGATGAATATAGGCATTTTGATTTCAACCAAGTCACTAACCAAATGATTATTGAAAATGGACAAAATTTAGAGTTTACCTATCACGATTCTGATCCGTTCTTCCATGAATCTAGTATACCACTTCCGCTTAATTATCAGCCCTATCTTGAAACACAATCTATATTTGTAAAAGTTAAAAATTTAGAAGGCGGTTGTTATAAGGTGTATCCATTTAACATTATCAATAGGAGAACTCCGAGTATAGCTCAATTGTCGACTTTAGAAGAACCAACTGAATTAACCAACTGTCATTTAGATGTTGAGCTGGGTGGTGGTTATTTTGATCTTTCTGAAATCGAAAGTACAATTACACAAGGTTATCTTAACTATAATTTTGAATACTATTTAAGTTATACAGATGCGGAACTTGGTTTGAATGAAATTTCTAATATTTATTATTTAACAGAGCAGAATAAGGAAATTTTCATTAAAGTTATCGATACAAACGGATGCTTTTCAATATCTAACTTTTTTATTTTTTATGATTGTATTAAAAATAATTTATCAACAGCATATATAGTTTTCCCCAAGTTCTTCACGCCAAACAACGATAACGTAAATGATTATTGGAATGTTAAAGGTATTTCTGAACGATTAATGCAAGGGTCCAAAATAACAATTTTCAATAGATATGGTAAAGTTTTAGCATCTTTTAGACCAAGCGATACAATAGGTTGGGATGGTACGGCAAATGGTGTCTCTATGCCAGCTAATGACTATTGGATTATATTTGAAACAAACTTTGGTTATACTAAGACCAGTCATTTTGCTTTAAAGCGATAGAGAATGTTAGAATTTTTAACTTTATCAAATCCTTCAATATCATTTACTATCTATATATTAAGTTTTTCAATTTTACTTTTTTTATACATGTGTATCGTAGCGGTGGTAATACCAAAAATTAGAATGCATAATATGTGTTTTGCGCTTTTCAAAGTTTTAGTTTGGTAGACTAAGTTAAGATATTTAATTCATCGTTTTAAAGTAAAATGGCTTGTAAATGTCCTACCGTCCTGCAGAACCACCCTGAACCAGTAATCGCTGGCGGGCATCCTTGCGCCATTGTAGGTACCGTCCCATCCCGGTCCAAGCGGGTCCAGCTTTGTCAGGAGCTTTCCGTAGCGGTCAAAGATATATATGCTTGAATTGGCCTGAAACTGGTTGGCAATGCCGTCGACCTGCCAAAAATCGTTGTCATCGTCGTTGTTCGGCGTGAAGAACTTTGGGAAACCGATCACGGATACCAGCTGCTCGACAATGCCGCAGTTGTTCCTGTCGCGCACATATACGGTGTACAGTCCCGGCCTTACATTGTCAAAAACGTTCGAGTCCTGGTACGGGCCGTTGATATCGTCCAGGGCATATTCATAGTCTCCCTCTCCTGTGGCAAAGACCGTTATGGAATTGTTGTCCGATGCATCTATGATCTCAATATTGGTTATCGTGGCGATATTGGACGGCAGCACCGATATGGTTCTGTCCTTAAAGCATCCATTGGTATTGGTCACCCTTACGGTGTAGGTCCCAGGTGAGCTGACCTCTATGGTTGCGGTATCCTCTCCCGTGGACCACTCGAAGAGGTAGTTGCTGGGCGAATCGTTGATGATCCCCGCATCTAGCACAATGGTCTGAGGGGAAAGGTTGAGGCAGTAGAGCGTCTCGAACTCAGTCTCTATGTTTGGCAGTTCAAAAACGGTAAGCTCAATCTCACTGATGCCATAGCAGGCGTTGGAATTTTCGACGCGCCCGTAGATGGTCTGGCTGTAGGGCGTTGTGTTGGTATAGTTGCTGCCGAGTGGATTGGATTCCAACAGGGCATCGTTATAGGTTTCGTAGTACTGGAGGTCCAGGCCAGCTGGCGCACCGGCAAGTACGATGGCATTGGTGTTGCTGAGGTCGAATGTGGCGAGGCCATCCTCAGTGCCGTCGTCATCGCAGACCGAAATGCTGGCGTTGTTGGATGCGGTTGTGCTGACTTCCAGTGACACCTCACTGAAACTGACACAGCCCGTATTGGTGTTGGTGACCCTCGCATAAACAATCTGGGGGTTGAAGAAGTTTTCAAAGGCATTACCATCAATACCATTCTCATCATTTTCGGCATCAATCTGAGATAGGTAATAACTCACTGAAGCATCAGGGTCACTATCAGTAATGGCATCAGCAGCTTCGGTAATATTGAATGTCGTAAAACCTTCTGGAATACCATCTTCGTCACATTGTATTAGTGAAACGTTATTGGCAATAGGTTTAGCGGCGACTACAATATCAAAAGTAGTGAAGCCAACGCAACCACTATCAAGATCTTCAATACGAGCAAAGATTTCTGTTGGTGTTGGAGCTGTGTTGGTATAAATTGTCGGTAATGGAGCAGTATCCATTTCTGCATTAGCTAAATTTAAATGATAGCTAATATTGTAATTGGCTCCAGGGATTCCATTGATAATTTCTTGTGTTTTAAAGTCAAAATCGAAAGTAGTAATGCCATTTTGGTCATCCCCATCTGTATCATCATCACATAATTCGTAAGTCGTAGGCGTATTAAAATTTGATAGTGTAGTGACATTAATAGTAACATCATTAATAATAAAACAACCAGTTGTAGTGTTCTCAATTCTAATAAAAACAGTTTGACTAATACCCGATGTATTAAACACACTACCTATTGGATTTGCGTTGATATTAGCATCACTTTCCGAACTATGATAGGTTACGGCAATATCACTTTCTCCATTGACAATATCTTGGGTTAAACTTGTAAGGTTAACTTCGGTTATATTATCATTAAAGGGATCTAATCCATCACAAATATCAATACTTGGTAAAGTTGTAATACTGGGACTTGGTAAAATAGGGTTAGTCGGATTGTCTGGAAATGTTGCTGTGCCCGTCCAATCCAAAGAAAATGGACTATTGCCAACTGGTCTATCGATTACTAAAAAATAGGTCTCACCTGCAAGTACATCCAAATCACTTACAAAACTATCGCCATCTGCTCCTGGGCCTTCACTAGGGCTTGGATCAGTAGAATTCATCCCTGTTAAATTGTTTCCTTGATTTGCGGCAGCTGGATTTGTAGTAGAGCAACGAATAGCCTGACCTATATTTCCACAGGTTACATTTGGTCCAAAAAGAAAAAAATCATAATCTTCATTGATACTATTACTTCCTGGTGTTAGCGTGAAGGCTAAAGTACCTGATGTCGCTATGGTCACTTCGAGCCAAATACTATTGTTTTCTTGACTCGAACATGCATTTGAACCTGTTAATTCCTGCGAGCCTATTCCACTTACATCTAAGCTAAAACTAGAATTTCCACATACGGTTACAGCATTTACGCAATCATTAGGCTCTTGACTATAACTTATCTGCAGGCAAAGGCACAAAAAACAAAGTAAAACTGAAAATCTTGAAGAAATGTATGGTTTCAAATTCATCGTTTTAAAGTAAAATGGCTTGTAAATGTCCTACCGTCCTGCAGAACCACCCTGAACCAGTAATCGCTGGCGGGCATCCTTGCGCCATTGTAGGTACCGTCCCATCCCGGTCCAAGCGGGTCCAGCTTTGTCAGGAGCTTTCCGTAGCGGTCAAAGATATATATGCTTGAATTGGCCTGAAACTGGTTGGCAATGCCGTCGACCTGCCAAAAATCGTTGTCATCGTCGTTGTTCGGCGTGAAGAACTTTGGGAAACCGATCACGGATACCAGCTGCTCGACAATGCCGCAGTTGTTCCTGTCGCGCACATATACGGTGTACAGTCCCGGCCTTACATTGTCAAAAACGTTCGAGTCCTGGTACGGGCCGTTGATATCGTCCAGGGCATATTCATAGTCTCCCTCTCCTGTGGCAAAGACCGTTATGGAATTGTTGTCCGATGCATCTATGATCTCAATATTGGTTATCGTGGCGATATTGGACGGCAGCACCGATATGGTTCTGTCCTTAAAGCATCCATTGGTATTGGTCACCCTTACGGTGTAGGTCCCAGGTGAGCTGACCTCTATGGTTGCGGTATCCTCTCCCGTGGACCACTCGAAGAGGTAGTTGCTGGGCGAATCGTTGATGATCCCCGCATCTAGCACAATGGTCTGAGGGGAAAGGTTGAGGCAGTAGAGCGTCTCGAACTCAGTCTCTATGTTTGGCAGTTCAAAAACGGTAAGCTCAATCTCACTGATGCCATAGCAGGCGTTGGAATTTTCGACGCGCCCGTAGATGGTCTGGCTGTAGGGCGTTGTGTTGGTATAGTTGCTGCCGAGTGGATTGGATTCCAACAGGGCATCGTTATAGGTTTCGTAGTACTGGAGGTCCAGGCCAGCTGGCGCACCGGCAAGTACGATGGCATTGGTGTTGCTGAGGTCGAATGTGGCGAGGCCATCCTCAGTGCCGTCGTCATCGCAGACCGAAATGCTGGCGTTGTTGGATGCGGTTGTGCTGACTTCCAGTGACACCTCACTGAAACTGACACAGCCCGTATTGGTGTTGGTGACCCTCGCATAAACAACCTGGGGGTTGAAGAAGTTTTCAAAGGCATCAGCATTGATTTCGTTTTCTTCATTCTCTGCATCTGATTGAGATAGGTAAAACGCTGTACTTCTGTCTGCGGCATTAGCTATAATTTCTTCAATAAATGGATTTATGTTGAATAGTGTGAAACCTTCTGGAATACCATCTTCATCGCATTGTATGATTGAAATATCATTGGCAATGGGTACATCATTTATAGTTATTTGGAAACTACCAGTGCTGTAGCACGTTGTGTTGGTGGTATTTTCAATTCTAACAAAAATAGTTTCATTAAATGCTGTGGTATTAGTGTAGGTGAGTGGTAATTGAGAGGTATTGTCATTTGCATCTGTTTGGGTAGGATGAAATGTAACAGCAGTCTCAGATTCCTCTTGGGTACCACGAATGGTTGGGATTAAATCCCCAAGTTCAATAGTTGCAAAGCCATCCATTAGGTCTGCTTCATTATCACAAAACTCAATATTGTTTAATTGTGCAATCTGTGGTGTATTAAAGACTTCAACTTGAAATGTATTGGTGTCAAAGCAGTTAGGGTTTTCGTTGTTCTCAACACGTACATAAATTATTTGCGGATTGCTAGTATTGGTATAGGGAAATGTGATTTCGTTTTCTAGGTTATTGGCATCAGCTTGTGTTTCAAAATAACGCACATTATATTGCGAAGGAGCTTGAGCTAATAGGGCTTCGCCATTCTTATCCGTGAAATCAAATCCTTCAAAAATGCCATCATTGCCGCTATTATCGCAGACACCAACATTTGTTACTGGATTAGCTATGGGAATATCAAATACGCCTACCACAGCACTACCTTCAATTGGACAGTCTCCATTATTTGGCTCAATATAAACTTCATAGAAACCAGGTGAATCGATTAATAGCTGAAATGTTGCCTCAGCTAGTGGAGTTCCGTTAAAAGACCAAACGTAGTCTGCGCCTGTGATATCATCAGCTTGTAAAGTGTAATTATCACCTACACATAGTGCCAATTCCGTAGTGCTAATACCATTTCTTATAATATCGGTTTGTGAGTTGAATAGCGATTGAATAAACGGAGGTAATCCAATTCTACCTGTATTCTGATTAAATCCATTTACATCCAAAAGAACCCCTTGTTCGTCATAGTTGGCTGCAGCACCATCTGCTTCAGGATTATTGATGACGCCTATATATCTTGAAATTGTAGTGTTACCGTTAAAGCTAAATTGAGCCCTGTAGATACGTCGGTCCACGCCTAATTGTAATGCTCCAGCACTTATGCTATTTGAAGAATGTACAATTTGAAGCGAGTTTGGTATATCTGCACTTTCTAAATCCCATTGTAATACCTGGCTAGCACCATTACCTGATACTCCTATACCAACTGTAGCATAGGCTTTACGATTTTCGGCAGAAAACTCAACTCCATAAGGACTATCATTATTTTGCGCACTGTAAAGTTCAATATTATTGGATACAATTCCTGTATCATTATCAAAATCATATAAGTAAACACCTCCACCAGCATCTCCAGCCGTTACGTTAGATTCACCAAAATGAGCAACTAACAACCTAGAAGCATCTGGTGATGCTTTTATGTAACCAAGCGAGTTTCTTCTGTAACCTTCAATAGGAATATAGGGTCCAACAGTGGAAATTACAGGATTAGTATCTACACCGTTAACATCAATTTTAAAACTATAAAATGAATCTCCAAAGTGTGTAATTACCCAAAAGGCAGAGCAATCTTCTGCTCTCACTGCTGTTATTTTTTCTGAACATTTATAACTTGCTTCTAAAGTACTGGTGGTGTCATAGGTTATGAGAGGTACATTTTTTTCTGTATCCACAACATCACCCAAGCCACCATTTAGGGTCATGTCTACTAGCGAATAATTAAAGCCATTATTAAAACCATCATCGGATCCTGGTACAGTTCCACCGCTATCATAACCTCCAGTAAATTGATTAGGAAATACACTTGCATTATTATGATGCGGTTCATCTACGGTAAAGATGTAATATTGTGTTGGGTCTTCTGGTTTGGGAACAATAAGGCCTGACGATGTACTTGATGGATCACCTAATAGTCCTGTATTGCCAAAATAATTTCCATTGGCCATGATTTGATGGTTACGGTTCCATACCGTTCTACCATCGGTGTAGAATTGAAGTGTCCCATTTTCATCAGAAATAGATGTGCAACCTTCTAAAGTATTGATTTGCCCATTGGTAATAGCAGTAACCGTTCCTGTAGTTGTGTTAAAACGTAAGCCTGCATTTTGTCCGAAATACCAATAAGATGCTTCATTTTGTGCAAAGGCTAGTACACTGAGAAGCAATAATAATATAAAAAGGTAATTCTTTTTCATAATAACTTAGGTGAACTGACTACACGTTTCAATACAATATAACAACTAGAACTTAAAAACTCCTAGATTAGTATCAAAAACTACATAGCAATTACTACAAAGCTATTACAAATCTCTCATTTTTAATAATCGATAGGATAAAAAGATAAAAAGTGCAGCCCAACACAATACAATTGCTATTTCGTACCAGTGTACAGCATAATCGTAAGATAAGTCTTCTCCAACCTGATTGGCAACGGCTTTTACTGCTGACAATCTCGAAAAAGGCTGGTCGATAAGATTCCACAAAGATTTAAATGGTAAAAACTGATAAATATTATCAGCTAAATCTGTACCTCGATTATATGCTGATACCACACTGTAACTAATAAACTCTACAAGAAATAAAACAATCATTGTAGCCACTGCAAATGCAGAACGCTTTACAAGCACACCTAGAAATAAACCAAAAGCGAAAAAGCCTACCAACTTTACAAAAAAGGCAAGTAGGTATTCTAAATCGGTAAAGATGATGGACGATTCTACAAAACTAGAATAAAATAAACCTAAGACCAAGGATACCAAAAATACAAATATGGTGGATATAAAAGCAAAAGCTAAGACGGTATAAAATTTTGATAGAATAAACTCTTTTTTACTTAAGCCATCAATGAGGTTTTGCTTTAAGGTCTTATTGCTATATTCGTTGGAAACCATGGAAACGATAACCAACAACAAGAAAAATTTTAATAAACCAGCAATAAAAGTATTAAAATGCCATATATATGGAAAATTGAAAATACCCATTTCTGCTAAATGGAATTTTACGGGGCCGATATCAAATTTTATTACTGCAAAAAGAGCAATTAAAACGAGTAGAATAAAATAGGTTAGTATTAGTATTCTACTAGCTTTATTATACTTTAATTTATCAAATTCTATTTTTAATAATCTTAACATACTGCGGATTGGTTGTGCTTAATGATGGTGAAATTATGCTGTTTTTCTCGGCCCTTCCATAACGTTTAGGACAGGTTGATTTTATATTTAATTTAATTTGTCAGTTAATTGTAAAAATTGCTCTTCTAAGCTTTCTTTTCGTTTAACTAAATGTGAAAGCAAAACCCCTTTGCTAAACATCAATTTATTAAATTCTGATGCTGACATAGGTGCATTTAAAAAGGCTGTAATAAGCTCATTTTCAACTTTTATTTTTCCAAAATTATTGTCTACTTCTAATAGGTTTAATAAATCCTGGTGCTGCTCTGCCTTCAGCTCAAAGAAACCATGGCTATTAATCATCTCGTCAACACGACCAGAGTATAGTTTTTCTCCTTTACGTAAAACAACTACATGTGTACAAACTTTCTCAACTTCATCAAGTAAATGTGAAGCCAATAAAATTGTTGTTCCGTTTGCTGCAATCGCTTTTATGATCTTACGTATTTGGTGAATTCCCTGTGGGTCGAGTCCATTGGTGGGCTCGTCTAAAATCAATATCTCTGGATCATTTAAAAGCGCAGAGGCAATTGCCAAACGCTGTTTCATACCCAAAGAATAGGTTTTAAATTTATGGTCTTTTCTGTCTAAGAGGCCAACTACGTCTAACTTTTCGGCAATTTTGCTATGATCTACACCTTTGATTCTACATACTAATTTTAAGTTTTGTTCTGCAGTCATGTACGGATAAAAGTTTGGACGCTCAATTATAGCACCTACCTGCTTTAAGGCATTGTGGGTTGAGGTGTTGCCATCAAACCAATGGAAATCTCCAGCAGTTTTATTGACAACATTAAGCACTATTCCCAGTGTAGTGGATTTACCACTTCCGTTAGGTCCCAAAATGCCATAGACATTACCTTTGTTTATGGTGAAACTTAGGTCTTTTACGGCTGTTAAATATCCGAACTTTTTAGTAAGATTGTTAATTGTAAGGATTGGCTCCAAAATATGATTGGTTTTAGTTGCTGAAATACTGAAAAATAAGTTCAGCATAAATTGGTTATGTAAGTAAGACGATTCTGTTCATTATTTGTTACATGAAAATAAAAAAAGCATCAATAAGATGCTTTTATTCAATGGTTATTTGGTCTTAATTCCAGTTTTCGTCAAAATCTAAATCGCTGTAATCGTCTACATCGATGCCATCTTCAAACTCTCCATAATCATCTTCGTCATCATCATCTGCTTCGAATGTTTTCTCTGGTGCTTCGTCTGGGATCTGCCCATGTACAAACATTAAGTTTGGATAATCCGTACCTTGTGCTTCATCTACAATTTCTGCTAATTCTACATAGAACGTCCACATGTTCATAAAATCGTAGATATAAATAAGCTTAGGGGACGCTTCGTGTACCACATCTTTTATTATGGTGGTGCTCATCATCTTAACCTCATTGTCTGCTTCGCTCATATCAAACATGGCAATTTCCTCACCTTGGTTCCATTTCTCATCACTAATATAAAATGATGCCATCTCCATGCCATCAAATCCAAAAGATTGTGTAATGATATTATGCAAGTCTTCCATTGTGTCTGTTTCACGAATTTCCAAATCGCGAAAGACATCATCTTCAGTGTCGTTATCTAGTATAACTCTAAATCTATAAATCATGCGACAAAGATAATATAATGCGTTTGAATGTTGAAAATTTTTGAGGTTTGATAAGTTATTTGTTAGATGGAATAAATTACTTACTAAATCTGTGCAGTGTGAATGTCATACTGCTTAGCAAAATAAAAGCACCAACCTGATGCAATACACCTAACCAAACCGGGACGGCAAGTAGGAGTGTTAAAACACCTAGAAAAAACTGAACTCCGACCATAATCAACAGGCTGTTGACACCTTTTTTCTGCCAAGAAGTTAAGTCATGTCGTGTTGCCTTATACCATATCGCCAGAATGAAAATAACGACAATGTATGCTAAGGTTCTGTGTACAAATTGCACACCACTTTTTCCTTCGATAAAATTGAGATAGGTTGGATTTTGTTCTGTATAAACAGTTTCGTGAATCAATTTACCTTCATTCATAAATGGCCAATGGTTATGTATCCAACCGGCATCTAAGCCAGCAACAAATGCACCGTAAATGATTTGAATAACGAGCACAACTAACCCAATGCGAATAAAGTTTCTTAACTTTTTGTCAACCTGTTTTTTATTTGGAAACATAAGATCTAAAGCCACCCAAAACGTATAAGCAAAGGTTAGGAAGGCGGTAGTTAAGTGTGCTGCCAATCTATAATGGCTAACGTCTGGTCTATCCACTAATCCACTTTTTACCATATACCAACCTAAAAACCCTTGGAAGCTCCCCATTATCAATAGAATAATTGCTTTTTTAATTGTGGGTCTTGAAAGTTGTTTACGAATTAAAAAATATATGAAAGGTATAATAAACACTAGTCCAATAAAACGACCAATAACACGATGAATCCATTCCCAGAAATAAATGTCCTTAAATTCCTCTAAGGACATACCATAGTTTAATTTTTGGTATTCTGGGTACTGCTTATAGAGGTCAAAAGCTTCGTTCCATTCCATCTCATTCATGGGAGGAATAGTGCCAGAAATGAGTTTGTAATTAGAAATAGATAATCCAGAATGAGTCAATCTGGTTATTCCACCAACGATGACCATTATAAAAATTAAAATACAGCCTGTTAGAAGCCAATAAATGACAGCGTTATTATCTTTTTTCATTATTTAATAATTTTTTTTCGAAACAAAGACTATTGTCCATCGCTTTGTATTGTCCGTACTTAGGAATTGAAACATAATTACATTTCTTATAAAAGCTTACAGCTTCAATTTGTCGTTTTCCGGTTTCAAGTATAGTATGAGTATAAGCTAATTCAAAAGCCCAGGTTTCTAATTCCTTTAATATGAGTTTAGCAATTCCTTTTTGGCGTTCTTCAGTTAGAGTGTACATGCGTTTAATTTCTGCTTTAGAATCGTTGAAAGGTTTAAAAGCACCGCAACCAATAGGTTTTTTATCTGAATAAGCTACAACAACATATTTAAGATTCTCAATGGCATTAAACTGATTATAAAAATCGTGCTCATCTCCATCTGTAATTTTTAGATAAGCATCCAGTTGCTTCACTAATGCTACAAAATCTGAGTTATCTGAATTTGTTCTGACTAATTTTATCATACATCGATTGTCAATCCCAATGCTTTTCCTTTTTCAATCATCAATTTGAAGGCGGCTTCGTGCTCATTAGGAATATCGCCTTCTAATATAGCTTCCTTAATAGCTTCCTTTATAATACCTATTTCTTTTGAAGGTTTTAGATTAAAGGTTTTCATAATCTCTTCCCCGGAAACTGGTGGCTGAAAATCACGAATACGATCACGTTCTTCAACTTCAACAATCTTTTCTCGTACTTTTTTAAAATTGTTGTGATACCTATTAAATTTCCTAGGGTTCTTGGTCGTTATATCTGCTTCACAAAGTGTCATTAAGTCGTCAACGTGTTCACCAGCATCAAAAACTAGGCGCCTTACGGCAGAATCAGTGACATCGCTAGCCAATACAATTGGTCGTGAGCTCATCAATACCATTTTTTGAACAAACTTCATTTTATCATTCAATGGCATTTTAAGACGCTTAAATAGTTTATACACCATTTTAGAGCCCACAAATTCATGAGCATGAAAAGTCCATCCGATTTTTTTATGGAATTTTTTTGTTGGGGCTTTGCCAATATCATGTAACAAAGCAGCCCAACGTAACCATAGATTATCTGTAGTTTTGGCAATGTTATCAACGACTTCTAGAGTGTGATAAAAATTATCTTTATGACGTTGCCCTTCAATTTCATCAATACCTTTTAGTGCCGTTAATTCTGGTAAGATGTCATCTAAAAGTCCTGTTTTTTCTAAAAGTATAAAACCGATTGAAGGTTGATTACTTTCGAGAATTTTATTCAGTTCTGTAACGATACGTTCTTTAGTGATGATTTTTATTCTATGCTTGTTTGTAGCAATTGCTTTAAGTGAGGCGTCCTCAATTTTAAAATTTAATTGTGTCGCAAAACGGATGGCGCGCATCATACGCAAAGGATCATCACTGTATGTAACATTGGGATTTAAAGGTGTTCTAATAATACCTTTATCTAAATCTGAAATACCACCAAATGGATCTAGTAACTCACCAAAACTGGCTTTGTTCAAGCTAAGAGCCAGCGCATTAATGGTAAAATCGCGACGATTTTGATCATCTTCTAAAGTTCCGTTTTCAACAATTGGATTTCTACTATTCTCATTATAACTTTCTTTACGCGCACCTACAAATTCAATTTCAATATCGTCATAACGCAACATTGCGGTTCCATATGTCTTAAATACCTGAACTTTTGGCTGATTCGGTAAGTTATTGGCAACCTGTTGCGCCAATTCAATACCGCTTCCGACGGCGACTATATCAATATCTTTTGCATTACCTCGCTCCAGGAAATAATCGCGTACAAAACCACCAATGACAAAACAGTCTAGCTCTAATGCCTCTGCAGATTGCGAAATAATTTGGAAAACAGGATGTTGTAAAGCTCGTGTGTGGTTCATTTTTTCCCATTTGTGAATGGTTTTGCAAAGATACGACACAGCTGTAATCTTTTAAAATCAATTCGTATTAAAAGAAAAAAACTAATTGTAGTTTTGCACCATGCGGTACAAGATTAATTCAGATTACAACCAGTACAAAGATTTCTTGGATGATTGTATAACCAATTTTGATACTAAAGGTGAACCTTTTGGAAATCAAAAGCGCAATTCGCTTAAATTGTTCTCCATGGGGGATTTAACCGTAAATATTAAGTCCTTTAAAATTCCAAATATTTTTAATCAAATTGCCTATAGGTTTTTTAGAAAGAGTAAGGCGCAGCGTTCGTTTGAATATGCCTTGAGGTTAAAATCACTAAATATAGGTACACCAGATCCTATAGCCTATTATGAATTTTACACTCCGTTTCTATTTAAAAAAAGTTTCTATATAAGTGAACAATTGGAGTGCGATTTAACCTATCGTGAGTTAATCAATGATTTTGAATATGAAGATTACGACAATATTTTACGCCAATTTACAAGGTTTACTTTTGATTTGCACGAAAAGGGTATTGAGTTTTTAGATCATTCACCGGGCAATACTTTAATTACAAAAACTGATGAAGGATACAGTTTTGCTTTAGTGGATTTAAATAGGATGAAGTTTGGACCCCTGGATTTTAATAAACGTATAAAGAATTTTGCGAGATTATCGAAATATAAGCACATGGTTGAGATAATGAGCGACGAGTATGCCAAATGTATCGATAGGTCTTATGACGAAGTTTTTAAAGCCATGTGGAAAGAAGTAAAAGCCTTTAGAGCTATAGTTGATAGAAAGAAGAAGCTGAAAAAGCGCCTAAAGAAATAGGCTAGGAGCTTACTTTCTATATAGTTCCCTAAGCTTGGCATATTTTAAGAACGTTAGGTGACCAGTCTGGTAGCATATCATAAATCCATTAAAACCATCTAGAAACCCTAATCTTAAAACATAAGCTTTAAAGAATGCCCAGGTCGGATTCCAGATAAGTTTCCATATTGGAGCGCTTTTACCTAATTTGTAATAAGCTTCAGCAGAGATGGAAGAAAAGTGCTCCATTTTTAGATTAAACTCAGAATAAGTTTGGTAGGTGAGATGCAAAATATCTCCTTTTAATAGTCCAATTTTTTTATTGGAATCCACTACAATATGGTCATGCGGATTAATACCTTTCCATGTTGCTTTACGTCTGTCAAAAACACGTAGCTTTCTATTGGGATACCAGTCTGAATGTTTTATCCATTGACCGCAAAAATTATTGAAACGATTGCAATAATAACCGTCTTGTTTCCAGTTGTTTTTTAATGCTACTATGGATTGCTGAAGTTTTTCTGAAAGTGATTCATCACCATCCAAGGAAATAATATGATCGTTAGAGGCTTTACTTAACGCAAAGTTTTTCTGTTCGATATAACCTAAAAACTCTTGCTCAATAAAAACTACATCATATTTTTTACAAATGGTTTTGGTATTATCTGTAGAATAAGAATCCACCACAATGATTTCATCAACAACATTGACAAGAGATTTTAAACACTCTTCAATGTAGCGTTCTTCGTTATAGGTAATTATGACTCCAGAAAACTTTATCATTTTGCTATAAGCAATGTTAGTACTTTTTATTTAAAAGTTTGTAGTGTGTTTTCAATTTTCTAAAGGTAGATATTTTTCGTTTTTCTGGAACTTGATGTGTTATTAAATAATTCTCAACAGCCTCAACCATACGTTGTGCAGATTTCCCGTCGTTGTATGGGTGATAATCTTTTATGATACTTTTTCGTAACTCAGCATTATTATCATTATTAAGCGTATCTAAGACTTCCTTACTTAAATTTTTATATAATTTTAAATCCTTCCATACAATGTTGCTCGAAATGCTATTAAACGTTATGGTAGGTTTGTCTAATAATAAAAACTCATAAACCACAGAAGAAGTATCACTTATAAGCAAGTCTGCTATAATCAAAAACTTCGTAATATCCTTTTCGTTCTTATATATAATATTGCCAGTATCATTGGCAAGTTGTTTATACTTATCAACCCATTCTTTGGCCATCAAGGGATGAAATTTTAACAATATTATGTAGTCTTTATTATTGGCAAGCGAATTTACTTCCTCTAACAAATGAGGAGCAGATGTTAGTTTAGGTGAAAACGTTGGTGCATAGAGTATAATTTTTTTGGCATTGTACTTGGCTAGCAAATCTTGCTTCTCAGTATTAAGTTTATTATGATTTTTGTAGTAAACATCGAGTTTGGGCCAACCTGTTTCAATAACATCAAAATCTTTGTGTTCTTTTTTTAGTTCATTAAATCGGTTGGTGAAATATGGCCCTTGGGTTAGGTAAAGATCAAAGTATTCTCGTATTCTGAAGTGTCCTTTTTTTTCACCTGCCAAACCATGAAAAACTTGAGTCTTTAAGCCTCTCAGAAAATAAGGCACTTCATTTCCCGGAGCAAAAATAACATCACTCTTAAAAGCTTTTATTGCTTTTATAGAAGACGTATTGGGGTCGGTATGGTAAGGGAAACTATTGGTAATCTTAGGTGCAACATACCAAATAAAATCATGATTTCTTTCTGCCAAAACCTCTTTAATTGGGTTTAGGATAGCAAAGGCATAATTATTTAGACAGAAGAGCACAAACCGCATTACAATGTCTTGTTTACCTCATTGAGGTCTTCAACAAAATCTATTTCCATACAATTGTATTTAGAAATGTCAACTGCTTGTACTTTAAGATTATCCTTTTCTATTGCTATTTCAAGGCCACGCTCAAAATAGTCGTTATCATCACACTCTTCTAAGCGTGAAATAAAAGTTTTAATATCACTTGATGAGATAAAATTGATACCTACAGCTTCACCCAACCCATTTTTAACTGTTTTAGACAATTCATTAATATAACCATCTTTTAGTGTGTACTTTACTTCTTCATCTGCAACTTTACTGGTGTTTACCGCTACAAAAGATGCATTGTTTTTAATGTAGGGATCCAAAATATCAAGCAAATTTTCATCAAAAACAACATCACCATTAAACCAAAGTACAGATTTATCTTTATGCTTTTTTAAGGCTTGCAATAGGCTTTTGGATGTATTGGTTCTGTCGAAAAATGGATTGTAGACATAGGTCAATTCTGGGAAACGTTCCATGATTAAATCCTTTTTAAAACCTACAACAACATTAATGTCGTCTATATCGTAACGCGATGCGATGTTATCGGTTTGCATTTTCATAATACTCTTACCGTTTTTTAGTGGCGTTAATGGTTTTGGAAAAGGGTTTCCTAGTCGAGAACCTATACCTGCAGCAAGAATTATTATTTTCATATAGACATCATTTTTTAGTGCGCTCAAAGATAAAGCTAATAATTAAGTAACAAAATGGTAACATTAAATTAAAATTGTCTATTTTTTTGTTGACAGAATTATTACTTCTAATTTTGTTTTATGATAGAGCTGCAAAACAAGTATTATATTGGTGAAGGTGAGATAAGATTTTGCTATGAGCATCCAGAAAATAGTCAGCTGTGCATAAAAATTCCACGACCAGAAACCACGCGAGAGTATACCGAAAAAGAACTCTTGTATTTTAAAAAACTTTCTAAACGTAACAAATCTGTATACAGGTATCCATTTTATTCTGATTTTAATGGTGAGGTAGAAACTAATTTGGGTCTTGGGCAAATCTTTGATTTGGTGCGAGACGAAACTAACGGTGAAATCTCAAAAACCTTAGAATATTATCTCATAGAAAATAACACTCTTGAAGATAAAAAATTAGAAGATGCTTTAAGTATTTTGAAACAACAAATGACCAAGCATAGAATTTTTACAAGAGATTTACGCGCCAGAAATATTTGTTGTAAAATCAATAAAGATGATTCTATTGAGCTTGTTATCATTGATGGCATAGGTCATAGAGACTTTTTTCCTTTTGCGGATTGGTTTCATTATTTTTCTAAAAAGAAGGTCAATCGCACATTTACCAAATGGCATTTTGATAGTTTGGATGCGCAGAGGGAATTTTTAATGAGAGATGAGAAGAAGTAGTTTTTAATGAAGGCTTTGTGCTTTACTTGCTCAGTTTCAATATTCTAAACGCACCTTGAATCACTAACACAAAAACAATGGTGCCGATAATTAAATCGGGTTTGCTTGAATTTAACCAGTGGACCAAAGCACCAGCTACTATGACCCCCAAATTAATAATCATATCATTCGAGGTGAAAATCATACTTGCTTTCATATGGGCTTCTTCTTTGCTTTTTGATTTTTGCAAAATGTAAAGACAGATACCGTTGGCAATTAGTGCAAAAACCGAAACGATAATCATTATTGAAAAGTTAGGTAGTTTCTCTGATCCAAAAAAACGCCTTAAAACTTCTACGAATCCAATAATAGCTAGTGTAATTTGAAAATAACCTGCAAGTTTAGCAATCTGTTTTTTTCTGGTTAGTGTTCCACCAACCGCAAACAAACTAATGCCATAAACAAAACTGTCTGCCAGCATATCTAAACTATCGGCAACAAGTCCCATAGATTTGGAAATGATTCCCGTTGTCATTTCAATAATAAAAAAAACAAAGTTTATGGCTAGTACAGACCAAAGTAGTTTCCTTTGGTTTGTATTTTTTTGAAAATCTGTTTGATCAGTATGTTCGGTTGAAATTTTTTTGCCGCCTAAATTTAGTTCGAGAATGGATTTTTCAATTTGCTCAATATCTCCACTATGAAAAACTGTTAATTTTCGATTGGCAATGTCAAAATCTAAATTTGCAATACTTGAAATGCCGTCTAATTTCATTCGGATGAGGTTTTCTTCCGAAGGGCAGTCCATTTTAGTAATTTCAAATATAGTTTTGTTCATTTACAATGTTGATTTCTATATTCATAATAATTTAAACATCATGCCGTACGCTTTTTAAGCCAATCTAAGATATAGCTTAAAATATTATCTGGGCTTTTATTTAGGCTTTGTAAACCTAGAAAAAGTTTATTTTTTGAGCTAACGTTTAGTTTCAATTTATACCATACCAATGGCTTTTTATACGATCTAAAATATAGTAACTGTAAGTTATTTTGAATTTTACACGTTTTGTGCTTTATTTCTAAATGATTGGCAAGTGCTACAGGTAAAAACTGTGCTTTATTTCTAAATTTATATTTAATGTTCTTAGCGAAAATCTCAGGGTTGTCATTAAAATAACTAGCCAATGTAGATTTGCGCATTGGATGTGGTGTATGCTTAAATCGATATAACTTTTTAAAACCTAATAACTCAGCAGCCTTATCTTGGGCTTTTTTATGTCCTGCTTTTTCTTTTTTGTTATTCTTGAAGCGTTTTTGAGATTCAAATGTCTGCCAAAACCCTCTTAAAATGGGGAAGCCGTTTTCTGTAAAAAAATCGGATTTAGTTGTTGGGTTTATAATAAAAAAATCGTCGTTGAGATATATAAAATGTTCTGATAATTTTGGGATTCTATGTATACAAGTCTCTATTGATCTACTATTAAAAGTTGGTAGATTATGCTCTAAGCCTTTAAAAATAGTAGTATGGTCAACAATTTTTACGTTATCATATCTATGTTTAGACTTAGCTTGTGTAAGAAATTGAGGTATTTGATTATCCGTAACAATATATACAGTATCAATAAAGGGAGCATATTTTAAAATTGAATTTACCGTATATTCAATTTCATCAACTTGTGCGTATCTGGATTTAAAACTTCTTGCAGAGTTGGCTTGTTTCTTTAAATATGGGGTTATTTTTTTCTTATATGTATCTGCATTACCATCTACCCAAGATATTACAGCATCTACTTTTATAGCATCAAGAGTTTTGGTAGTCATTATAAAAAAGAAGTTTTAGTAAGTGATATCTTCTATGTGCTTAATCACATCATTATTAGAGTTAAGCTTTGGTAATTTAAAATAATCACCAATAACTTCATTGTATTTTTCAGGATAAAATTTCTTTCTCGCATCCGAAGGATAGAAGGTCATTTCTCCAAAAATTGTTTGTCCGTTTACAGAATAAAAATCGACTCTAACGAAAGGCAAATCTTTAGATAGGATTTTAGACAAATCTACCATTTCTTTAAGGTTCGATGGTTTTTCTAACTCAGAAGAAATGCTTTTATAGCTTTTACTTTTTCCAAAAGGAAGTAGATTGAATTCCAAATCAAAACAACCTTGTTTATGATCTTCTTCTCTATCTAAATGAACATCGATAAATTTTGGCTCTCCATTAAAACAATAAAATTTATAATCTACCAAAGTATTCTTGTCGTCTTCCTTTAAGAATCTTTCTATGATTATTTTTGGCTCTACATCTTTGTAAGCCCATTCTTGTCCTCTTCTGTAATATTGATTTTTACCCAACCATTTTTTAAATAGTTTGATAACTTTCCTCTTATTGAGATTTTCTTTGTTCGTTACAATAAGATTATGACCATTGGTATGGTTTGCTTTTATGATAAATTTGTTAGGTAAGCTGCTAAAATCTATATCTTCAGGACTATCATAAACAGCATAAAGTTCATTGAGATATTGCTCACCGATCTTTTCTTTTACATAAGATCTAACCTTATATTTATCGACCAGGGCGGTTAATATTTTTGGTCTAAAATATACTTTGTACCATTCTATTTTTGCATTGAAATCTTGTGGATTATCTAGGTCTAATTTTTTACCCGAAAAAAACTCATAATGAATTTTTGCATACAGTTTTGGCGGTAAAAAACGCATTTTGCGAAGATGTCTTAGAAAAAAGCGCCTGATTTTTTTTAGCATGCAAGGAATGTTTGTTAGTAAAGATAATTGATTAAACTTAATAGTCCTAACACGCAGTCAAGACAGTTGTGAAAGCCTGTAGCCAAAGCCATCAATAACATATTGTTTGCAAGGAGCACATTTACCACATGGCTTTTCGCCAGACCTATGGCAAAACCAAGTGTTGTTCATTATATCAATAAAACCATGTTTTTCTGCATGGTACTTCATTTCTAATTTTGATAGATAAATTAATGGAAACCTTATGTTCTTAAACAGCTGACTTCTCAAAAAACCTATTTTTTTGGGGCTTACAACCCAGTTTCTTCCACCAGTTTCATCTTTAATTTCAGTAAGCTCTTCTATACTAATCAATTGATCTCTATCTTCCTTATGAAAACACTGTTCTAAAGAATCATACTTTCTTGCTAAACAAGATAGCCAATAGTATTGCTTGCCAATGGGACGACGACGTTTAATTAACTTAAAGATTGTTTTTAGGTAAATACTCGATGCGATTTCCTTTCTTTTTATAAGCTGAACAGGTAGGATTTTACCATTAGCATCTTTGAACCTTTTCTCTATCTGCTTGGTTAATAAAGCAATGGTTTCAATCTCTTTTTGGGCCGCAGGTCTGTTGTGATCTACAACATAGATGGGTTGTAAAGTAATGCCGCGTTGATAAAGTTGAACAACTCTAAATGTTGAATCCCAACCACCAGTCCATAGAAAATACATAACTTTTTCCATAATTATACAGCCACATCATATTCACGTAAAGCATCATTCAGCGATGTTTTTTTATCCGTGCTCTCTTTTCGCTTTCCTATGATTAAAGCACAAGGTACTTGAAACTCCCCAGCTTTAAACTTTTTAGTGTAGCTACCGGGAATTACGACAGATCGTGCAGGTACAACACCTTTCATCTCTTTAGGTTCATCACCGGTCACATCAATAATTTTTGTACTCATAGTTAAAACCACATTGGCACCAAGTACAGCTTCTTTTTCTACTCTAACGCCTTCAACAACAATGCAACGGCTACCAATAAAAGCACCATCTTCTATAATTACAGGAGCGGCTTGCAAAGGCTCCAAAACTCCACCAATGCCAACACCACCAGAAAGGTGTACGTTCTTTCCAATCTGTGCGCAACTACCAACTGTTGCCCAAGTATCTACCATTGTACCTTCATCAACGTAAGCCCCAATATTAACGTAACTTGGCATCATAATAACACCTTTGGAAATATAAGCTCCATGTCTTGCCACAGCATGCGGAACGACTCTAATGCCTTTTTCTTTATAATTGCGTTTAAGTGGAATTTTATCGTGGTACTCAAAAATACCGACTTCAAAAGTTTCCATTTTTTGAATAGGAAAATATAAAACCACAGCTTTTTTTACCCATTCATTGACTTGCCAACCTTTATCAGTAGGTTCTGCGACACGTAATGTGCCTTCGTCAATTAGGTTAACGACATTTCTAATGGCATCTATGGTAACACTATTGGTTAATTGAGTGCGATCTTCCCAAGCGCTCTCTATGATGGTTTGTAATTGTTGCATGCAAAAAAAGTATAATTAATTTTTCAAAGATACCTCTATAATGACACAGGCTAAAATTCTTTTTGGAAAAAAAGTGACTTATTAAAAAAAGAGGTGTCTTAATAGTATTAAATGCAATGATAATTTATTCTTAATAAGCTTATCGGAGGATTTAATTAATAGCTAATTATGAAAACTCCTCTCCCCTTAAGATTGAGGGGTTTTCTTTTTATAAGAAAAATGTGACCTAATCAAATTTGTTGGGTCTTAAGAGTAGTTAATTTGATTTATTTTTAGAGGGAATAAATTCATAATTTGATTAATAGCTATTTTTAAACGCTTCTTTTTGTTAAGAAGCGTTTTTTTATTGACAAAATTTGATTTTTGAACAACCTTTAAGAGTACATACATATAACTTTAAAAATACAAAATCAATATATTGCTAAATGCTTCAATTTAACCATCATTAATACTTACCTTTGCAAAACATGGGACGAATTTTAGCCATAGACTACGGAACAAAACGAACAGGATTAGCAGTTACTGACGAGATGCAAATCATAGCTTCTGGTCTAACAACTGTTGAAACTAAAGATTTACTCGTGTTTTTAAAAGATTATACAGTATCGGAAAATGTGGTGAAGTTTGTAGTTGGTGAGCCTAAGCAAATGGACAATACAGCTTCAGAAAGTGAGGTGTTTATTCAAAAATTTTTAAAACAATTGACCAAAGCTATTCCAGAGATTCCCGTTGAACGTGTAGATGAGCGTTTTACTTCTAAAATGGCGTTTCAGACTATGATAGATGGTGGCTTAAAGAAAAAACAAAGACAAAATAAAGCTCTAATTGACGAAATTAGCGCCACGTTGATATTACAAAGTTACCTTTCTTCAAATTCTTAAATAAGTATTGTACTTTTGCATCCGAAAATAAACAAATTATGATATTACCAATAGTAGCTTATGGCGATGCAGTACTTAGAAAAAAAGCTAAGGAAATTGATAAGGACTATCCTAAATTAGATGAGCTGATTGAGAATATGTACGAAACCATGTATGGTGCTTATGGAGTAGGTTTAGCGGCACCTCAAATAGGTTTACCTATTCGTTTGTTTTTAGTAGATACAGAACCTTTTTCTGAAGATGAAGACCTAACTGAAAAAGATAAAGAACAGATGAAAAACTTTAAGAAGACATTTATCAATGCTAAAATCTTAGAGGAAGAAGGTGACGAATGGGCTTTTAATGAGGGCTGTCTGAGCATTCCTGATGTTAGGGAAGATGTTTTTAGACAACCAAAAATTAAAATTCAATACCAAGATGAGAATTTTGATACATATGTTGAGGAATATGATGGGTTAATTGCTCGAGTAATTCAACACGAGTACGACCATATTGAAGGAATTTTATTTACGGACAAACTATCGTCATTCAAAAAGCGTCTGATAAAAGGAAAGTTGACCAATATTTCAAAAGGAAAAATTAAAATAGATTATAAAATGCGTTTTCCTGCAATGAGCAGAAAACGTTAATACAATATATACATGAGCTTAGATAAAATTTTAGCCATTTCTGGGAAGCCAGGATTATATGAAATTGTTACACAAACCAGAACAGGTGCCGTGGTTCAATCTCTAATAGACAAAAAACGTATTACAGTTGGTGCGCACAGCAACATTAGTATTTTGAGCGAAATCGCTATTTATACATTAACTGAAGAGGTTCCTTTGAAAGAGGTTCTTAAAAAAGTTAAGAATAAAGAAAATGGTGCGCCAACATCCATAAGCCATAAGGATGGAAAAGATACTTTGGAAGAATACTTTTTTGAAGTTTTGCCAGATTATGACGAAGACCGTGTCTACCCTTCAGATATTAAAAAGGTAGTACAATGGTACAACTTGCTACAAAAAAATAATCTTTTGGATGCATTGGAAGCACCTGATGAAGACAAAGACACTTCAGAAGAAGAATAATGTCCAATAAAACAGCCCAATTAAAAGCTTTTGAGCGTTTGTTAATTATCATGGACGAGTTGCGTGAACAATGTCCCTGGGATAAAAAGCAAACCATGGAATCTTTACGTCATTTAACCATTGAAGAAGTTTACGAATTGGGAGATGCCATTTTAGATAAAGATTTAGACGAAGTAAAAAAAGAACTCGGTGATGTCTTGCTGCACATTGTGTTTTATTCTAAAATAGGTAGCGAAACTCATACTTTCGACATTGCAGATGTTTGCCATAGTATTTGTGATAAATTAGTGGAACGCCATCCGCATATTTACGGAGATGTGAAGGTCGAAAACGAAGACGATGTAAAGCGTAATTGGGAGCAATTAAAACTTAAAGAAGGCAAAAAAAGTGTTCTTGAGGGAGTTCCTAAAAGTTTACCAGCTATGGTAAAAGCCAATCGCATACAAGATAAAGTTGCTGGTGTAGGTTTTGATTGGGAACAGCCAGAGCAAGTTTTTGAAAAAGTAGAGGAGGAGCTAGCTGAACTTAAATCTGAAATTGAAAAAGGTAATAAAGATGCTATTGAAAGTGAATTTGGTGATGTATTATTTTCCATGATTAATTACGCACGCTTTCTTAAAGTAAACCCCGAAAATGCCCTAGAGCGTACTAATAAGAAATTTATTAAGCGTTTTCAATATCTTGAAAACAAGGCCAAAGAACTAAACAAATCACTAAAAGATATGACATTATCTGAAATGGACATCTTTTGGGAAGAAGCGAAATCTTTGTAAAATTTTGTGTAGGTATATTCTTTTTTATATCACAAATTTTTAACGTCAACCAATTGCGTGATTCAATAATAAAACGTCAATTCTGTTAAAATTCTTAAAAATTAAGGAATGAAACATCCAAGATTAATTTCTATGCGTAACTACAATATAGAAGCAAAAAATGTTTTTATAATCTTAGTAGGAGATCTTAATTATTATTAAGCGGTTATAATTAAGGTTAATTTAGTTTAGTTAGGGCAAAACCCATCTGTAGAACACAGATGGGTTTTGATTTTTACGAGTACATAGCACGAATCTTAGCCAATTTCGCTTTCCAAGTATCCAATTCTTTCTTATGATTATCAATATTTTTGTGTACATCTTTTACAAGAGGATTATCAGAATCTACATTAGAGAAAAACTGAAGGTTATTTTCTAGCTGAGTGATTTCAGATTGGACTTCACTGATTTTTTTACGGATAAAATTTTGTTCATTGTCAAGCAATCTAGTGTCGTTGTCATTACTGGTAAAATTTTCGAGCTTACTTTCAAACTTTACCATGTCTAATTTAGCCTTGTCCATTTTTAATTTATCAAAGGCATCATCAATGGCTTTATAAAATTTGCCATCAATATAACGTTTGTTTTGTGGTACATGGCCAATAGCCTTCCAGTCAGAAATTTTTGTTTTTAAAGTCTCAACATCAGCTTTATTGTCACCACTGAGCTCCATGGTTTTAATTTCGTCTAATAATTTCACTTTTTTATCAAAAGCATCATAGAGATGTTGGTTTTCAGCTTTGCGCTCAGCATGCATTCTATCGAAGTAATGGTTGCAGGCCGCTTTAAACTGTTTCCATATTTTATCACTATCGCGTCGCGGTACGTGACCAATTTTTTTCCAATCACTTTGTATTTTTTTCATCAAAGGAGTAACCGCTTTAAAATCATCACTATCCTTATTGTCTTCAGCGATTTTAATGAGCTCTTTCTTTTTTTGAAGATTTTCGTATTGGTCTTTCTTTAATGCTTTGTAAAATTTATTTTTTCCACGATTGAATGCTCTAACGGCTTCTTTAAATTTAGCCCATGTGGCTTCATTAACCTTTTGCGGGACTTTGCCAGCGTTAAAAAAGGCTTCTCTTAAAGCTTCGACCTCCTTTATTTTTTTCTGCCAAGCACCATGCGAACTGGAATTATCTTCTGCTATGGTTTGAATTTTAGAAATAAGCTCTTCCTTTTTTTCGAGATTTTTTTCGTAGGCCTTATCCAAATCTGAATAATACTCTTGGCGTTTTTCATGAATAGCTTTCGTAGCATTACTGAAACGCTCCCAGATTTCCTCTCGATGTGCTTTTGCAACTGGGCCTAGCTCTTCTTTCCATAGTTTATGAAGCACTTGTAACTCTCTAAAAGCTCTGTTGATATTGTCGTCCTTAGCAAGTTCTTCGGCACGTTCTATGATTTTGATTTTTTGGTCATAGTTATGCTTAAAATCCATATCTCTCAAATCGTTATTGAGATGTAAAAAATCATAAAAACGTTCTACATGATGATGGTAATTATTCCAGGCATTATTGTATTTATCTCTCGGTATGGGGCCAGCATTACGCCATTTTTCCTGTAATTCCTTGAAGTTTTTATAGGTCGTGCCCATATTTTCCTCAACTGTAAGTAAGCCTTTTATTTCTTCAATAATAGCTAACCTGTTGTCTAGATTTTGCTTAAGGTTTTCCTCGCGTTCTTTGTAATAGCTATTTATGGATTGCTTATAATCTTTATAGAGTTGGTTGAAAAGCTTTTTGGTTTCGTTGGTGTAATAAAAGTCAATTTCGTTTCCGCCATCTTCTAAAAATTCTTCCTTTTTCTGTTCGAGCAGTTCATTAAACTTGGCATTGAATTCTGCCTTGATTTGATTGACCTGTTTTGATATGGTCTGAACTTTATGATGCTTTAAAAGCCGATTGAGTTCTGTTACCAAGTCTGGCATAGGCATAGCATGATAGTCCTTTTCTTCTACTTCATGGCGCTCAGAATTGGATTCGTCCTCAGCATCTTCAGCATTAGACGCTTCAATCTCATCTACATGCTCCTCTTTAGGATCTACAGCTTCGGTTTCGGCATCAGTTTGTTCTTCAGTAGCTGCATTCTCAACAACGGTTTCAGTTTCTGCTTCAGCTTCTACCTTAGTTTCAACGGACTTGGTTGCATCTTGTTTTGGCGTAGAGTTTTGAGTTTCTACTTCTTTTTTTCCATCTGCATCTTGCAGGTTATCAGTCTCAGACATAAGTCGTAAATTTATTTTAGGATGTTAAAGATACTAACAACTCCTTGAACTACAAAGGAAATACAAGTATAGCTTACGCTCTAAATACTTAAGACATGTGGAATTTATGAACTAATTTAAAATACTTACTTTCTTTTAAGTAATTATTCAGTGTTCTTTAGAAATACTTTAGACCTAATACTTATTAAGATTTACCCCATATATCCCAAGCTTTTTCTGCTTGTAGTTTTAGCATTTCTAGCCCGTTAATTGTTGTTGCTCCCTTAATATCTCCACAGCTCAAAAATTTAGTTTGTTCAGGATTGTAGATGAGATCGTAAAGAATGTGATTTTCGGTAATGGCGTCGTACGGAATGTCGGGACATTCATTCACATTGGGAAATGTGCCAATTGGTGTACAATTGATGATAATGGTATAGGTTGAAATAATATCTTCTGTGAGATCAGAATATAAAAATTTCACACCTTCCTTTTCTGAGCGAGATACATAATCGTATTGGATTTTCAGTTTTTTGAGTGCATAGGCCACAGCTTTCGACGCTCCTCCAGTGCCGAGTATTAAAGCGCGTTTATGGTGTTTTTTGAGATGTGGCTTAAGCGATTTTTTAAAACCGTAATAATCGGTGTTATAACCTATTAGTTTTTGATAACGTGTAATTCTAATTGTATTTACAGCTCCAATCTTTTTGGCACGTTTATTTAAATCGTCCAACAATGGGATAACATCTTCTTTATACGGGATAGTAACATTAAGACCTTTAAGATTAGGTGTATTTTTTATAATATCGTCAAGCCCACTTATGGAATGTATATCAAAATTCACATAACAATGAGGTAAATTTTCATGTTTAAACTTTTTTGCAAAATAATCTCTTGAAAATGAATAGGATATATCCTTTCCTACGAGACCAAACTTAAGTTTTGATTTTTCTTGTGCGTTGTCCATACCATTCTAACCCTAATACAATAAGGATTCCTAAGGCAATATAAGCAATTGCGATATAAGTTTCACTGTTGAATTCTGGTAAATACCGCTCATAATTTGCAATGACTTGTTTTCCAGTAGAATCTAAAATAAAAGTTCCATCTGTGTACGTTTTGTATATGGTTTCTTTCCACGGCCAAACCACACCAAGCGATCCAATAATAAAACCAGCAATAGTTGCTAAGGTTATATTTTTGTAATGTTTTAAGATATAATTTAGAATATGGGAAAAGGTCACTAAACCCGTAACAGAGCCTAAAGTAAATACGCCAAGAACTTTTAACATGCGGATTCTAGGCTCATTTTTTACAAACTCAAAATTACCTGTAAACACATCAGCTATGGAGTCGTATAAAGCATTTACAGAATCTACCAGAAGTAAAACATAATTACCTAATAAAATAAGAATGAATGAACCCGAAAAACCAGGAAGCGTCATGCCTGAAACGCTGATAATACCACAGAAAAAAACAAACCAAAGGTTGTCATTTTCCGTTGCAGGATCTAAAAAACTTATACTTATACCTATTGCAGTTCCTAAAATGAGCGCCGTAATCGTTTTTGCATTCCAGGCGTTAAAATCTTTACTGATATAATAGATGGAACCTAAAATCATTCCGAAGAATGTGCTCCATACATACAGCTCGTAATTAACAATGAGGTAATCAAGTATTTTAGAAACACTAAAATAACTGACAACCATTCCGAGGAAAAGTAAAGCTAAAAACTTGCCGTTTATATAACGATAAAAACTCCTAAAGCGACCATTGAAAAGTAGCTTGAATGCCGTACTGTTAACACGTTGAAGTGAATAAATAAACTCTTCATAAAAACCAGCAACAAAAGCTACAACACCACCTGAAACACCAGGAACTTTATTTGCAGCTCCCATAGCGAGACCTTTAATGACCAAAAAAACACGATCCTTAAATGTTCTGGTACTTTGCATTAGGCTTTATTTTTTTGATTACCTAAACGTTCTAATATTAAGATCGTTACAAAACCTATAATAATAAATATCAAAGCCAATACCATTCGATTGTCTCCATCGTAAGATGAAGGTAAAATACTTTTATCTAGCAAGGTAACCACTTTGCCTTCTGAGTTAACTCTGGTTTTTAGAACTTCTTTCCAAGGCCATATTTTATTCAATGATCCAATCATAAAACCAGTTAAAATGGCAAGTGTGAGATTCTTTTGGTGCTTAAACATCCAGTTTAAAGCTTTAGAAAATACTTTAAGACCTACTACAGCACCAACTGCAAGTAATACAAACTTTAAAAGCGCATCTTTAAAAAGCTCCATGTCTCCATTAAATAAACCGTCTCTAAGATTATTTATAGTATCGATGGCGGTTTGATACGCACCTAAAATTAATAGTATGAATGCGCCGGAAACACCTGGTAAAATCATAGCAATAATGGCAATGAAACCACAAAACAACAAATAAAAAGGGCTATCTGGAGATGCAAAAGGTTCTGCAAGTGTTATGTAGTAAGAAAGGCCAGATGTTGCTACAATGGCTACGATAAGCTTTGCAGACCAACCTTTAATTTGTTTGGCGATATAAAGGATACTTGCTAAAACCAATCCAAAAAAGAATGACCATAATAAAATAGGCTCGTTGTGCAATAACCATTTTATGAGTTTGGCCAAAGATAGAATACTAATAGCTATTCCAGAAAATAATGCCAGTAAGAATGTTCCGTTTATAGATTTCCATGCCGTTTTAAAACCCTCGTGTTTCCACACCTTAAAAACTCCAAGATTTACTTTGTCGATACTCTCTATTAGTTCTTCGTAGATACCAGAAATAAAGGCAATGGTTCCGCCAGATACACCAGGGACAACATCGGCAGCTCCCATGGCAATGCCTTTGAAGGCTATAATTAAATAATCAAAAAATCGTCTGTGCATTCCTAAAATAATAAGAACTGCTAAGGTATGGTTTTTTTATACGAGTTCTACTTTAAATTTATGGAAGAAGCTGTATTAGTTGGAAGTCTTTTTAGATTCTGAGATGATAGCTTTTACCATCAAGTTTTCATTAAGTTTAGGAAACAATTCTGAAATGATAAAACTATAATCAGAATTCAACGAAACCGCATTTTTTAGATGAAAACGTCCTTTTTCAGTTTGCTGTATTGTAAAATGTAAGCCGCCAAGTCTGTATTCTATTTCTGTATTTTCCGGGTAAAACTCTGCCGCTTGGGTCAAATTATAAATAGCCGCTTCGTACTCGCCTAATGTTGTTAAAATATCACTTCTGTCTAACCAGGTTTCCAGTTCATAGTTGCCTAATTCCAAAGTGCGTTTATAGCCAATTTCTGCTTCTTCAAGGAAACTTAAACGCTTATTTATAGTTGCGAAAAGTTTCCAGTATAAAACATTTTCGCCATCAATATTTACTGCTTTGTTAATGTAGTGTAAAGCTTTTGGAAAATTTAACCGTTTCATGTAAAACTTGGTGATGGCTATCCATCCTTTATCTAGTAGCGCATCTTCCTCAACAGTTTTCTTGAAGAATTGCAAGGCCATATCTTCTTGTCCCAGTTTTTCGTAGCAATGTCCAATTCTTAAGAGCGCAAAAGATGTTGGTTCGTCCAGTGCTAAGGTAATTTTGTAGTTTTCTATGGCATCTTCATAATACTTTAGCTTTTCTAGTACCTTACCTTTTTCAATATAGGCACCTACAAAAGTATCATCAGATATAATGGCAAAATCAAAAGCAGCATTAGCTTTGGCATAGTCCTTTATGGCAAAATATTGGCGCCCTAATTGATGCCAAGCGACTTCGCAATACGGATTGTAATCTAAAAAATCATTAAGGTATGCAATAGCTTCGTTATTCTGATCTAAAAAGTCGTAACAGTAAACTATGTTATGAAGTGCAGAATAATCGGAAGTATCAGTCTCTAAGCATTTCTTAAAGTAAATTAGAGCATTCTCAAACTGGTCTAAAAACAAATACTCCATACCTACTAAAGCATACAAATCCCCATCATCACTAGGTGTGCTAGACATTTCTATGGCAATAAGTAATGTGTCTATAGCTTTTTTATGTTCATCTTGTTTGGACAGTACGTTTGCTTTTTGAATGAAGATTTCTTCATTAGTAGGCTCTAAATTATGAAGCATATCTAAAATATCATCTGCCTCTTCAAATTTATTTTCAATGACTAATATTTCTACCTTAAATAATCTTAAATTGATGGATGTTGGATGTTGCTCAAGACCGAGTTTAATAGCGCGCTTTGCTAGTGCAATCTTACCATTTTCTAGGTAGTGGTGGATGATGTTTTCGAATTCACTTGAATCAAAAAACAAAATATCATTTGTTTTTAGCATAGATTCAAATCGGGTAAGCGGAAAGTTTTCGTCGTTGTGACTGTAATTCATAAGCGGTTTAATGATTCACTATCTAAAATTACAGTTATCGTTTGCTTTTTGTCGATTGTTGAGCTAATGTTTTTAACAAATTAATTAACATTGAAATAAAACTTCATTTAAAGTTTATTTTACATTGAGAGTCAATTGATTGAAATCAAAAGTATAGTTTATTGGGAATCCAAAATAGAAGTTATCACCTTACAACCTTTGATGATTTCTTCGTTTGAAATAGTTAGTGGAGGGGTAATTCTGATGGCTTTGGGTTCAAAAAGTAGCCAAAATAGAATTAACCCTTGGTCTTGTGCCTTAAGAATTACAGTATTGACAAGCTCGGAATTTTCGAGAATTGCTGCTAACATTAGGCCACGACCTCTTACCGCTTTAATATGTTTGTGTTGAAGATGTTTTTTTATCAACTGCTCTTTTTCTAGAGCTTTTTGCATAAGATCGGTTTCAGTAATTTCCTTTAAAGTTGCAAGAGCAGCGGCTGCTATCACTGGATTACCTCCAAAAGTAGTAATATGCCCTAATTTTGGGGCATCACTTAACGTAAGCATCATCTCTGTTGAAGCTGTAAAAGCACCAATCGGTAACCCGCCGCCCAATCCTTTGCCGGTAACCACTATGTCTGGCTGGCAATTGTAATTTTCAAAACCAAAAAGCTTTCCGGTCCTGCCTATGCCAGGCTGAATTTCATCCAATATAAAAACAGAGCCGACGGCATTACAACGTTTTTGTACTTTCTTTAAATAATCGTGTTGAGGTTCTATAAAACCAGCGCCTCCTTGTATAGTTTCTAAAATAACTGCCGCAGTTTGTTCTGTAATTTGGTTTAAATCGACTTCAGCATTAAACGTGATATGCTTTATATTTGGAATTAACGGAAGAAAGGGGGTTTTGCGCTCTTCATAATCCATTAAACTCAACGCGCCCATTGTATTGCCGTGATAAGCATTTTTAGCTGCAATAATTTCGCTTCTGCCAGTATATCGTCTAGCTAATTTAATGCTTCCTTCGATAGCTTCCGTGCCAGAATTGACCAAATAGGTACTTTCTAAGGGTGCTGGTAAATATTTTGCTAAAAGCTTAGATAACTCTAGTGCTGGTTCTTGAATATATTCTCCATAAACCATCACATGAAGATATTTGTCTAATTGTGTTTTAACAGCATGGATTACTTTAGGGTGCGAATGCCCTAAGCTACATGCGGAAACACCAGCTACAAAATCGAGATAGGCCTTTCCGTTTTTGTCATAAATGTAAGAACCTTTTGCATGACTGACTTCCATTGCTAATGGATGCGGTGTCGTCTGTGCTTGATATTTAATAAAATCGTCTTGCAAGTATTACTATTGTTTTTGTGACGTATCAAAAGGCACAAGCTTATGCTTCGAAGGCTTAGAAGTACTTTTTTTGGGTACATTTCTAGCTGCTTTATTGTCTTTGTTCGGTGTGGCTTTTCCTGCTTCTTCTATACGTTTTTCAAGGTCTTCATTAGTAAATTCCTCTGGTGGTATATAATCTTCAAGACCTTTTATTTTAGGTAAAATTAATGGTGGATCGTCCTTGAATAAATCTTCTACAGAAATCGGACGTTCTTCACCTCTCCAATCAAAGCCTCTAAGTCGTCTTCCGCTTTTAGGAAATTCAGATTCGGGAAAAATATTACCGTCGATTTGGTTTATAAACCGTACTTCTTCAATGGCTTTTTCTACAATTTGAATATTAATGCTTCCAGATTTTGATTTTTGTATACCGATAAGCTCATTTTTATCATTTCGCATATAGCGAATCGTTTCAGCATTTTTAATAATATCGACATTATAAAGTTCATTTTCCCTGAATAAACCTATGAGTCTTTGTCCTTTGATTTGGTTATATCCATCTTCGCTAATCGTATCCTTACTTACTAAAAATGCATTGTTAAATACTTTGAGTGAATCAAGTTTTTCAGTTTTGACATCAGAAATTAAATGAATGGTGTCTCCTGTCATTTGGTTGTCTATATTCCATAGTACAGGTTTTCTGGCTATTGCAAATGCATCGGTAGAGCTAAAGCGATCTAAGTTAATGAATTGTGTTAATCCAGTTTGGTGGTTGACGTGAATGGAATCTGCTTTGCCTGCCAAATCACTCTTGTAAAGTCTTGCATTGTAAAATGCTCTTGTAATACGATTATCTTCTTTACCTGTAACCATTAAAGTGTCTGCATGTAAATACACAGAATCTTTTTCTTGAACTGTTATTGCCAAAGCACGCTTGGTTATAAATAAAGAATCCTTATCGCGCCAAACTTCGGCATAATGACCCCTAACAATACTATTGTTTATAGTGTCTGTAACTGTAATGTTATTGGTTGCAGAAGCAAAACTTCTGTTTCTATCAAAAAAAAGGCTATCACCTTCTACGGTTCTACTTTCATAATCAATTTTTGCGTTACGCTGAAAATAACCTATATCGTTATTGGTATCATAAAAACCACGCTCACAATATACTTCACTTGTTTCTCCAACAATTGTAGAAGGTCCATACAGATATGCATGTCCATTATCTGGGAAAAAATCGAGACGATCTGTATTTAATGTATAATCTGGATTTACCAAGACCACATCTTTGGTAAACTGATATTTTTTGGCGTTCATGTAATAACGACCAATTTGACTTGTAATTGTTCCAGAGGAATCACGAACTACTTCGCCATTGGTATTGTAGTAGGCCAATTGACGTGTTCTATCAAAATAAAGTTTATCTGTTGTTAATACAGATTGTGGTTCTGTTAAGACTACATCACCTTGGGCAAAAGCTAACTCAGTTTTACCACTGTACTCAACATATTTGGCGACCATATTAATAGAATCACCTTGTTTCATGTTGACGTTGCTAAACGCTTCTATGTAATCTTGATCTTCATAATAAATAGCTTTATCGCACCACATATTAACGCCTTTGTGGATAAAGTGTACTTGTTGTGATTCGTCACGCAGAAAAACCAAGGCGCCATCTTCAATTTCTGGGTCAGAGGCTGCGATACCAGCATATTCTATGGTAATCTTTTGCTTTTCTTGCGCAAAACCAAATACTGAAAGGCAAAATGTAAGTATTAAAAATAGATTCTTCAACGGATTCATAACCATATGTCTTGTATAAAGTAACACCTATCAGATTAGCTTTAGTATTGGTTAACAGTTTTTTTAACAGAATCTAGAATTTCAAAAACTATACCGTTTGTCTTACAATTGTCTGCTTGCGATCTGGACCCACAGATACTATGGTAATTGGTATATTGAGTTCCTTTTCTAAGAATGCTACATAGTCATTAAACGCTTTGGGTAATTCTGAAGCTTTTGTCATAGCAGTTAAATCTTCAGACCATCCTTTTACTTCTGTGTAAATCGGAGTTACATTTTCTGCTTCTATGTTATAAGGCAAATGATGAATCGTTTCTCCCTTGTAATTGTATGCTGTACAAACTTTTAAGGTTTTAAAACCCGAAAGGACATCACCTTTCATCATAATGAGTTGGGTTACGCCATTTACTTGGCAAGCATAGCGTAAAGCAACTAAATCTAACCAACCACATCGTCTTGGGCGACCTGTAGTGGCACCAAATTCGTGACCAACCCGTGCCATGGTTTCACCAGCTTCATCAAATAGTTCAGTTGGAAATGGTCCCGAACCTACACGAGTGGTATAGGCCTTAAAAATTCCAAATACATCACCGATTTGGTTTGGCGCTACACCCAATCCTGTGCAAGCACCAGCAGCTGTGGTATTAGAAGAAGTTACAAAAGGGTAAGTTCCAAAGTCGATATCTAAAAGTGAGCCCTGAGCTCCTTCTGCTAAAATAGATTTTCCTGAGGTTTGCGATTGATGTATAAATTCTTCGGAATCTATAAATTTTAATGTCTTGAGTGTTTCAATAGCAGCGAAGAAATCTGCTTCAAGCTCATCTAAATTGTATTGAATATCGACATTATAGAAATCGATCATTGCTTCGTGCTTATTGGCCAAAGCTCTGTATTTATCTTTCCAATCTGCCAGTTCAATATCACCAACTCTTATACCATTTCTACCAGTTTTATCCATATAGGTTGGGCCTATACCTTTAAGTGTAGAGCCTATTTTTGCTTTTCCTTTTGCAGTTTCGCTCGCAGCATCCAATAGGCGATGCGTAGGTAAAATGATATGTGCCTTGCGCGAGATGCAAAGGGAGGTTTTATAATCCACATTTTGCTCATCGAGTTTTTCGAGCTCTTTTTTAAAAATGACGGGATCTATCACCACACCATTACCAACAAGGTTAACCGTATTGTCATGAAAAATCCCAGATGGTATGGTGTGCAACACATGCTTTCTACCATTGAAAACTAAGGTATGACCTGCATTTGGCCCACCTTGAAAGCGTGCAATAATATCGTATTTTGAGGTGAATACATCGACAATTTTTCCTTTGCCTTCGTCGCCCCATTGTAATCCAAGTAGTAAATCTACTGCCATTTTAAAAAATTAGTTAGTCGTCTGTTTTACGGTTGCCGTAAAAATATAGTGAATGATTAGTTATCTCAATATCAAAAACCTCTTCTATGGTTTTTTTGATGGATTGAATGCGTGGGTCACAGAACTCAATAACTTCTCCTGTGTCCGTAAGTATTACGTGATCGTGTTGTTTGTCGAAGTATGATTTTTCGTAGTGCGCCTGATTTTGTCCAAACTGATGTTTACGAACCAAAGCACATTCCAATAGTAATTCTATGGTATTGTAAAGTGTAGCTCTACTTACACGATAGTTTTTGTTTTTCATTTTGATGTATAAGGATTCTATATCAAAATGCTCTTCGCTATCATATATTTCTTGAAGTATAGCGTAACGCTCAGGTGTTTTTCTATGACCTTTGTCTTCAAGGAATTGCGTAAAAACACGCTTTACGATTTCCTGATTACTTTCTTCTGTTGTTGCATTCATAATTTAAGGTGCAAATTTACGTAAATTTATAGGATATGGATGATTAAAATAGCTATTAAAGCCGAAAGAAATGAACAAGTTTTCAAGACTTTTTTAATAATCAAGATTAGACTCTCGAGACTTTATCTATCCCATTGATCTTTTTGAGTTTTTCCATAAGGTTTTTTAGCATGGTCTGGTTTTTTACTTCGACTGTAATGTCACCATTAAAAATCCCATCGTCACTTGAAAAACTAAGGCTTTTCATGTTAACATGAAGGTTTTCGGAAATAAGACTGGTAATATCATTCACCAACCCTAAATTATCTATTCCTGAAAGTCTAATGTGTGACGTATACGTACGTTGAGAAGAGTCGATCCACTTGGCTTGTATAATTCTGTACGCATAGTTAGATTGCAAACTTACAGCATTTGGACAATTCTTTTTGTGTACTTTAATACCGTCATTAACTGTAACAAAGCCAAATACTTTATCGCCAGGAATAGGATTGCAGCAGTTGGCATGTGTGTAATCTAGGCGTTCTTCCTCTTTGCCAAAAACCAACATATCATATTTGGAGGTAATCTCGTCTTTGTTTATGTCCTTCGGGGTTTCTGGTTTTCGGATTTTATTTTTGATGTAACTCATAAACATATTGCTTCGAGATGAAGCATAAGCTTTGAGTTTGGTGTTGTCTATGGTGCCAATGCCAACACGATAAAATAGATCTAACGATGTTTTTAGCTTAAAATAATTGACGAGCTCATTTATAGATTTTTCATTCAGTGTGATTTTTAGCTGTTTTAATTTTCGTCGTAAGATTTCCTTGCCTTCTTCAGCGATCTCCTTAGTATGAGCATTTAAGGCCGATTTTATTTTGCTACGTGCTCTGGCTGTTGTTGCATAGTCTAACCAATTAACGTTTGGTTTGGCATTTTCGGATGTTAAGATTTCCACACGATCACCACTCTGTAATTCGTGACTCAGTGGCACTAATTTACCATTGACTTTTGCTCCACGTGTCTTCATACCAACTTCGGTATGAATGCTAAAAGCAAAGTCGAGCGGAGTCGCTCCTTTTGGTAACGATTTTAAGTCACCTTTTGGTGAGAATACAAAAATTTCCTTGGAATAGAGGTTGAGTTTAAACTGCTCTACAAAATCCACGGCATCGGCTTCATTATTCTCCAACGCTTCTTGTAAACGGTTGATCCAAAGGTCTAGATTGTCTTCCTTATCATCAGCATTTTTGTATTTGTAATGTGCGGCATAGCCCTTTTCGGCAATTTCATTCATGCGTTCACTACGAATCTGAACTTCTACCCAACGGCTTTTTGGGCCTACAACTGTAATGTGTAAGGCTTCGTAACCTGTAGACTTTGGTGAAGAGATCCAATCTCGTAGCCGAATAGGATTGGGTGTAAAGTGATCCGTAACTACCGAATATATTTTCCAGGCGAGGAACTTTTCATTGTCAAGGTCGGACTTAAAGATAATCCTAATCGCAAATTTATCGTAGACTTCCTCAAATGAAACTCCTTGTTTTACCATTTTACGCCGAATGCTAAAAATGGATTTTGGTCGTCCTTTAATCTCGTAGCTAAGCCCTTCTTTGTTCAGTGATTTTTCTATAACTTTTGAAAATGATTTAATGTAAGCATCTTGTTCTTCCTTACTTTCTTGCATTTTCTCTGCAATGTCATTATAGACTTCGGGTTCGGTATATTTAAGACCTAGATCTTCGAGCTCGGTTTTAATGTTATAGAGTCCGATTCTATGTGCCAAAGGTGCATAGATATAAAGTGTTTCTGAAGCAATCTTTATTTGTTTGTCCGACCGCATGGAATCCATAGTCTGCATGTTGTGCAAACGGTCTGCAATCTTAATGATAATAACCCTTACATCTTCATTAAGCGTTAATAGCATTTTACGGAAGTTCTCAGCCTGCAACGAGACATCCATATCCTTTTTCAGCGATGAGATTTTGGTGAGTCCATCGACAATTCTAGCTACCGTTTCCCCAAAAAGCTGTTCCATATCGGCGATAGTGTAATTGGGGTTGTCCTCAACAACATCGTGCAGTAATGCCGCTGCTATGGATGTAGCATCCAAACCAATCTCTTGGGCTACGATTTTAGCCACAGCTATAGGATGAAAAATATAAGCTTCACCAGACTTACGCCGTTGGTCTTTGTGTGCATCAACAGCGACTTCAAAAGCATGACGAATCAATTTTTTATCATCTGCAGTTAAGGTCTGGTAGCTTACTTTTAATAGCTCTTTGTAAGCTTTAGTAATGGCTTTATTTTCTATTTCTATGGCTTCCTCGGTCATAGAACTAAAGTAATGAAAGCTTATGTAATGTGCAATGGTTTTTTTGAGGGAAATTTTTTTGGGTTTTTTAGGGTTTTGTATGTAAAAAGTAACGGGTTTTAAAGCGCTAACTTTTCGGTTAAACAGAGACCCTTTTATAATTATATACTTTGGTTTTAGCGATTAAACAGCTATTATTTTATGCATTGTTGTACACTGGCTTTTTTTCGTAAACTTGCTAGCGTTGGCGTGAAGTTTTCTGCAACCGCAAGAACGAGGATTTCAATATGCTTAAACATTATTCGGGCTTAAAAATCGAACTATAAATTTCATTCGAATCAAAATCAGGTGAGCCTTGTCTAGAATAATAGTTTGAATATCTAGAAATTATATCTTTCAAAAAAGGTTGAGAAATAGTTGCTATTCTATCTATTTTTCTCGCTTTCAATAATTCATCTACTTCATCGCTAGATATGGTTAATTTTTCTTGAAAATCTATGAGACCTGGTTCAGTTCCTTCTGCTTTTGGGATGAAATGATATTTCTGTTTTTTATTTTCAAAAAAGCCAATCAATCTTTTTCTATTAGAATTGTTTGGTGATGTATCGTGATTAAGAAGATTATAGTTTTCAACTATATCTTGAAGTGGTCTAATTTTACAAAATAAAATGAAATCCGCATTTCTATTACCGTCTTTGCGAAGTACAATATCACAAGATGGTGTGAGTATTAAAAATCTATTTTTTTCTAACGTAATAATATCTCCAGTAAAAAGATTTTTCTTAATTGGTTTAGTTATATAAAACTCACTTGGATGATATTTTTCTAATTCTTCATCTATGTATTCTTGCATATGTAGCAAAGTGTAACGAAGAAGTGATTTTTCTTTTTCTAAAGCGGTTCTTGTTGTATCGTTCACCCATAAATCCATCGAGTTGGACATATGATTCCAAAAAATTGAATTTAAGTAATTCTCTATAGTACCTTTTTTACCTAAAATTTTTGTTACACCAGTTTTATGAATGTTTATTATTTCAGTTAAAATATCTTTGAAGCTGCCATCTCTGGAACGTTTTTTTAAAAAAGCATTTTCTTCTTGTTCCACTTGACCTAAACTACCTGACACAATAAAAATCGGAAACCTTAATTTGTTTTGAATGTCTTCAACAATTTCTAAACCTTCTAAATCACCTGAAGTTGACGATAATTTTAAGTCTATTATTGCAGCATCATAATTTGGACTAATGAGTGATTTTTTAGCATCTGCCAAGTTTTCCTTTACTTCGGGCTCAATTTGTATTTCAGAGGTTTTGTTAAATGATTCTATATTATCAATATAGGACTGAATTGTCGCTTTGTCGTCTTCAACTATTAGTAAATTCATATTGTTCTTATTGTAACTTTACTTCGATTTTAAAAAATGCACCTACCTCTGAATAGATGGCTTTCAATTCACCATCATTTCTGTCTATGGCTTCACCAGCAATCGCTAATCCTAGTCCAGTTCCTCCACCTGTTTTATTACTAAATTCAGGCTCAAAAATCACTTCACTTTCAATTAGGTGTTTATCAATGCCTGGTCCATTATCTCTATATTCGATAATTAATAAATCATCTTCCTCTTCTTCATAGACTTTAAAGGATATTCTTTTTTCTCTATTTGTAATGTTCTGAAACCAGTAGAGACTATTATCAACTAGATTTGTAAAAACTATATAAAAATCTTCTTTCCAACCTAAAGCTGTTAAGTTTATATCACAATCTATTTTAAAATCAACATTTTGAGAGTGTAACTCAGATAAAAACACGTCTTTTACATTTTCTATAACTTGTCTAATATTAAAATCTTTCTTTCTAGTTCTTTTCTTAGCCGATAATGGGTCTAACTTTCCGAACAAATCGATAAAGATTTTACCTTGCTCATCAATGACTGAAAGTCTGTTTAAAATTTTATCCAGTAAATCTTGGCTGAATTCATTTTCTAATTCCTCACTCCATTCTTTAATTAAAGGAATTTGATTTTTAAAATAACCTAAAGGTTTTCTTCCCTCGTGTAAGACAACATTTACAATCTTACCAACAGTTGCCTGACCTTGATATAGAGCAATAACTTGCTTTAGCTCATCAGCAATCTTGTTATTTTTCTTTTCTTTATCAGAAATTAACTTATTGATACCATCTCTTTTGGTTTTTTCAACACCAAGTGTATCAAGTTCTTTATTAATTTTTTCGTGTAAATCTTGAAAATTATAAAGACGTTTTATTTTCTCGTTTATATCTCTATTGTTTCGCCCTAGTCCAACACTTTGACGATATGCAAACCTTCTGTTTTCTAATTCTTTTAGAACACTTTTAGCGATTTGGATTAATCCAGCATATTGTGAATTTTCTTTTAAACCGTCTCTAGCACTTTTTTCAATCAATCCAGATTTATCTTCTGATTCAATATGAATGAAGCCAATAACTTGGTCGCTACCAACTTTTAAGGATGGGTTTTGAACTCTTTGTTTGTCAAGCAATAACCAATCGAAACCAGCATCACCCAATGGACGAATTCTAAATCCATTTCTATATACTCCTATGCCATTAAATTTGTCTAGTATTATTCTGGCTTCTCTTCTTCCAACGTATTTTCCAGTAGTAGGGTCTTTTAAACCTCTTTCAATTAATCCATCAATTGAATTTGGATCTCTATCAAAAACTCGAAAATCGAATTTTACATTTCCACAATATTTGCCTTTTGTTATATCATCATCGGATTCAATGTTCAACGGTATTTCAAATGACGGCAATATCTCATTTGGTGCATTCTTAACTCGATTGTTTTCAAACTTTAATTTGGCTGTACCTTCGTTATTAACTGTACCAGAAATTCTGTAATCAAAAAGTTCGAATAGTGGATATGGTTCTATTATTTCAGTATAATTAGCATATCCTTCACCAAAGGGAAAATCACCTATTTCAAGTTGAATCTCAAATTTCTTAATATCTTCAGAAGTTGTCTCCTCATCTTCATCTTTTTCTATTGGCGGAATTAATTTCTTTAATTCAAATTTTAAGTTTTGTATTTGTTTTGCGGACCATTCTTCCAAATGGTTTTCATCTCCTACTATAATTATTTCTGTACCACTTGATTCATTTGTTTTGTAGTTCTCAATGAGTACATCTACGTCACTTAAATATTTAGCTTTTTCAAAATGTTCCCAAATAAGATATAAAGTTGTGAGGTCACCGCTTTCATCAATGGTTTGTAGAACCATATCATCACCAATCATTGATGCAGAATATCTTCCTATCCCTTTCTTTCCTTGCATTATTCTGCCTTTAGGACTCACACCTCTATTTAATTTATCATCAGTAGATGGAACCATCCATTTTTCAGTAACTGTTTCAAAGGTCATACCGTGTCCCTCATCTTTAATTACTACTTTGATTCCTCTTTGTTCTATCTCTTCATCTTTCTCAATGATGGTTTTTTTAAATGGAAGTAAAGAAACTTTGCAATTTAGCGAATCAGCATCGTAGGAATTCTTTACTAATTCGACAATTGCAGCATATTTATCCTTAATTAAGTCCCTACCAATGGTAATGATATGTCTTCCCGCAGGACGTATTTGATATAGACCGTCTTTTATCTTATTCTCTTCTAACATAGTTGTTCTTTAATTGATTTGGCTATTGCTATAGCCATTAAAGGTGGAACAGCATTTCCTATTTGTCTAAAAGCAGCAGTTCGACCACCTTCAAAGAAATAATCATCTGGAAAAGATTGAATCCTTGCAGCTTCTCTTACTGATATGGACCTTATTTGCTTAGTGTCAGGATAAATATAATGATGACCATCTTTTGCTATATGAGCAACCATTGTATGAGAAAGACCATTAATGTCAACAACTTTGTATCTGTCAACAAATGATTTTTCATTTTTGTGGGTTTTGAGTTCAGTTGGTAAATCAGGATATTTTAATCGTTCTGATTTTTTTAACCATTTGTTTATCGCAATTTTATAGATGTTTAAATCTCTTTCATTATGAGGTCTAGCTATATGCTGAGTAACAAAATCTACTCCATTTCTTATTTCAAATCTTTCAAGATATGAAGTTCTAGGTTTAGTATATTTTGTGACATTTTTTTGGTCGCCTGGTTTTAATTTTTTTAAATCAGATAGAATTTGACTTAAAGCGAATTCCTCATTTACTTTATCAAAATTTGGATATTTAAAATCTGTACCTTTTTGCCAACCTATTAAAATAATCCTCCTTCTTTTTTGTAATACTCCAAAATGCTCAGACTTTTGAATTGTATAATCTAATTCATAGCCAATACGTTTAAAGTATGCTCGCATATTTTTAAAATAACTTCCTTTCTCAGCAGTTATTAACCCCAAAACATTCTCAAAGACAAATACTTTGGGTTCAAATTTTTTTAGAAATTTTGCGTACTCTTTATATAGGAAATTCCGAGGGTCATTTTTCATACCATCTTTGTCTCTCGATCTTCCAACAAGAGAGTAGGCTTGACAAGGTGGTCCACCGACAATTAAATCAATTTGCTTTCCATTGGCGAGTTTATCTATTTTTTCGAATATTACCTTATTGTTATCTCCTCCAATTGGAATATTTATGACAGAATTGAAAAGTTCAGAACTACCAAATTCTTTTAGAAACTCTTCTCTGGTAATTTTTTCTGAAATGTAATCGTAATATTTTTCTGTTTTGTTTTCGGAATTTAATTTATGATATATCAATCTAGTTTCTAATGTGTCACAAGCTTTTTTGTCTATTTCTACGTGAGCAATAGGTTTAAAACCTGCTTTGATAAAACCTTCAGATAAGCCACCTGCACCTGAGAATAAATCTATGAAATTCAATTCTTCCATATTATTTATTCAGTTTTAAATGTCCGTAAATTTTTTCAAGAATCTCATTAGGGTCAGAATCTATTGCTTTAGAAATTAGATACAATTCTTCCGCTTTTAGATTAGTATTTTCCTTTGTGCTAAGTTGACTAAGTCGAGATTTTCCAATCCCAGTTTTTCGTGAGACCTCTGCTTTATTTATCGATTTATTAGTAAGATACTTACCAAGAACAGTCATATTTAATCATTTTGAGATTGTTCCGTAAAAGTAAACAAAAGGTTCGATTAACTACACAAAAGTATGTAAATAAGTTACAATTGTATTGATTTGCTTCGGGTGGTGGAGGGGAGGTAAAAACTCTTTTTATTTTGAGAGGTACAAACAAAATGAAATGTGCTTGAACGTGTGGTGGTTTTTTTGTTTGCATGTAACTTAGTGATATGATTGCAAGATGTACTTATATCAGCCATTAACGAAGTTCGTTGAAAATTTTCAAAAAGTCAAGGTTTACTTTTTCAAATTCTTAAAGCGTTCCAAAAGCGTAGGATGCGAATAATGCATAAACACATAGGCTTTGTGAGGTGTTAAATTGCTCAAACTGTTTTTAGATAGCTTTTTTAACGCGCTAATTAATGGTTCTGCTTTATAAGTGTTCTTGGCATAATCATCGGCTTGGTATTCAAATACACGTGAGACGTAATTCATTATTAAACCTGTAAGTTCAGAAATAGGGGAGTAGAGTAATCCAAATGCAATTAGTCCGACATGAAAACTTGGTGTTGCCACACCAATGGCATTAGATAATAAAGGGTTAGAAATAAATATGGATAAAATATAAAGTGTTAATCCTGTGAGTAATACAGAAGCTGCCAAGTTAAAAATGATGTGCTTACGTTTGTAATGCCCAACCTCGTGGGCTAAAACTGCAACGATTTCTTCATCCTCTAAATCATCAACTAAGGTGTCATATAAGGTAACACGTTTTTCGCTTCCAAAGCCCGAGAAATACGCATTAGCTTTAGTACTACGCTTTGAGCCATCGATGATGAAAATTTTATTTAAACTAAACCCAACAGATTTAGCATAGTCCGAAATTTTATGGCGCAATTCACCATCTTCTAAAGGTGTCTGCTTGTTAAACAGAGGTACAATTAATTTAGAATAAAACATATTCATAAACACCGTAAAAACCGTTACTATTCCCCAAGCATAAAGCCAGAATTTATCTTCTGTCACTTGATAAAACCAAACGATTAATGCGATGATACCTCCTCCGATTATAGCCATCATTAACAATCCTTTTAACTTATCTAACACAAAAGTTTTCTTTGTGGTTTTATTAAATCCAAAGCGTTCTTCGATAACAAAGGTTTTGTAATAGGCAAAGGGTGTAGTGATAATGTCGCTGGCAACCATAATGATTCCGAAGAAAGTTAAAGCGATAACTATAGGTTGGTCTGAATAACCTCTGGCCATATTGTCCACATATTCAAAACCATCCAACAAAAGAAATGCTAAGGTTAAGACCAATGAAAATAGAGAAGACCAAATCCCAAATCTGTAGTTGGTGGCTTTATAAGCCTGTGATTTTTTATATTCATCAGTTTCATAAACATCATTCAATTCCTCTGGAATAGGATCATTAAAATGTTTAGCGTTTATGGCATTAATAATTTTGTCTTTAATGAAATTGATGATAATAATTCCTATGATTATATAAAAAAGAGTTTCTGCTTCCATGAGATAGTTTTATAGGGTCTTGGTACAATTCCGAAAATTCGGAATCACTCAGACTGACATTATTTGGTTAATTAAAATCCCGTTGTCTTTTGGCTTCAAAAATAAGAATTCCAGCGGCAACCGACACGTTCATGGAGTCGATATTACCTTGCATGGGTATACTGATATTTTGGGTGGCAGCATCTCGCCATTCTTGCGTCAAGCCTGTAGCTTCTGTGCCTACGACAATAGCTGTTGGCAGGGTATAATCTTGGATATGATAAGGTTTGGATTCTTGTAGAATCGCTGAAAAAATATTGAAGTTGTATTTTTTTAAAAAAGCAATAGCTTCCTCAGAGCTTGCTAAAGCAATTTCAGTAGTAAACACACAGCCAACACTAGATCGGATAATATTTGGATTGTACAGATCTGATTTTGGATTGGCAATGATCACAGCGTCAACATTTGCGGCATCAGCGGTTCTTAAAAGTGCACCAATATTACCTGGCTTTTCTGGTGCTTCAGCAACCAAAATTAATGGGTTCTTAGATTCAAATTTCAAGCTTTCTAGCTCATGTGTTTTGGATTTTACCACAGCAATGATACCTTCAGTAGTATCGCGGCGTGCTAGTTTCTGAAAAACATCTTTGGAGATTTCGATAATTTCTATGCCGTAACTACGCATCGCTTTGGCTTCACTTTCCGAAAACAAATCGGCATAGAAAAGTAGTTTTTCAATTTTATAACCACCTTTTATAGCAAGGGATAATTCGCGTTTACCCTCAATTAAAAAAGTGTTGGTTTTTTTACGCTCTCGCGATTTTTCTTTTAACTGATAAAGCTGTTTGATTAACGGATTATTTATGCTGTTTATCAATTTTACCATGATATTCTTATACTTTTGTTAAACAAAAATAATCCATAATGAAATTAAAATTACAAGTATTAAAGGTATTTGTGCTACTAACAATACTTAATGGAAAGTTATTTGCTCAGACAACCCCACCACCATGTGGACTTACACCGTACGAAATTTGTGAAGATGATGGTGATGGAATTGCAGAATTTGATTTGGTTAGTTTTTATGAATTTCCCTTCTGTCCGTATAATAATTCGGATTCATATTACCCAACTAAGTATTATGAAACAGAAAATGATGCACAAAATGATATAAATGCAATAGGTAATCCTGAATCATATACTAACGTTATTCCTAATAGTCAAGAAATTTGGTGTAGAGCAGACAAAATAGAACCAGGAGTGGGCAGTACTCCAAATGTACTTATTAAAAGTGAAGTTTTAATGGTATATACAATACCGAGTCCGGTACAACCAACATCTCTAGAATTATGTGATGCTTATGGTATTAATGATGATGGTATAACAGTATTTGATCTTACGGTAAAAAATGACGAAATTTTAGGGGGTAATTCTTCTTGGCATCTTGCGTATTATGAGACTGAGTCAGATGCTATAAATAGGCAAAATGCCATAGTTAATCGAACAGAATATGTTAATGTGTCAAATCCACAAACGATATATGCAGCAGTGTCGTCTGGTGCAAGCTGTTTTGAAATTGTTAGTTTTGATTTAATAGTAGGCGAAGGTTGCTCTCCTGGCTTAGATTTAGTTCAAATTCCACCTTACGAACAGTGTGATGATAACGATGATGGCTTTAATACTTTTGATCTTACAGTAATAGAAGTGGAAGTCCTTGGTGATGTAGATGGCAATTACACAATTACGTATTACGAAAACTTGTCTAATGCGACGAATTCTATAAATCCAATAACTAATCCCAGTACTTTTACAAATACGTCAAATCCTCAAACACTTTATATCCGCGCAGAAGAAGAATCCTCTGGTGATTATGGCGTAACGTCTTTAAGTCTTTTTGTTCATTCGTTACCTCCAAATGTTATAAACCCTACACCTTTGCAAGGTTGCGATAATGATGCCGATGGATTTGGTGTATTCGATTTAACACAAAAAATAGATGAATTGTTAAATGGTTCAGATCCTGTTACTTACAACACTACTTTTTATGAAACCTTAAATGATGCTACAAATAATGTAAATGTAGTAGACTCGATAAACTATAATAATATCGTTGCATTTGAGCAGACTATATATTTTAGGGTTGAAGATACAGCAAATGGCTGTGTAAAATTGGGTGAGTTTAGTTTAATGACCAATAGTGAACTTTCCTTGGTTGTAGAGCCAACACCTTTAATAGAATGTGGTTATATAAACTTTAATGATAGTGATGGATATGCATATTTTGATTTACAAAGTAAAGATGAAGAAATTTTAAATGGATTAAATCCAGAAGTTTATGATGTTCTTTATTATGAATTACAGGTAGACGCTGATATGGATACTAACCCTATCACATCCATGCCTTATAGAAATCTACTACCTAACGGTCAAACACTTTACGTTAGAGTTAAAAATACAGAAACAAATTGCTCTGTTAATACAACCTTAGATCTAGTTATTGAAGATTGTCAGATTAGTTGTAATGAAGAACCTATAAACATAGAAACATGTTTTATGTTAAGTTCAGAAGTTTATACGTTTTCTAACGAAAACGATGATCCGCTTACGTTGCGCTTTAACAGTGGCTCAATTCAAGGTCTGGGTGATACGGAATTAAACATATACGGATCAGATGGTGAGACGGTTATAGCAACAATTACCAATGATAATAGCAATGGAGATTTATCCAATATGGTTTTTCCGTCAGATGGCTCTTCAATAAGCTTTTCTTTTAGTAACACATATGCATGTCTTAATGATGATCCGCCTTTAAATTTTGATGTATTTTGTACTAATACAGTAGGTTTTCTTAAAATAGGCGCATTTATTGATGACAATACAGATTCAGTTTTAAACGAAGGGGAATCCTACTTTACCAATGGCTATTTTACTTATGAAAAAAATAATGATGGTAATGTCGTTACCGTACAAACATCTAGCGATCAGTTTACAATTTTAAGCGAAAATGAAACGGACAACTATACTGTAAATTTTTATTTATATGACCTTCCGGGCTTATGTTATAACATTACTATTGCAGAGTTTAATAATGTTACGGTAGCCAATGGTGAAACCGTTGTTTTAGACTTCCCAATAGTTAATGAACAACCTTGTGAAGATCTGGGACTGGCTTTGATAACAGGTGGACCAGTTACTCCTCGCCCTGGGTTTAGCTACAGAAACTTTATTTACTATACAAATTATGGTCTAGAAACCATAACTTCTGGAATTATTGAATATACGGTAGATGATATGCTAACCTACGATTATGCGTATGATATTAATAATGGTGATATATTACAAGAGAATGTGAATGGGTTTACACTCGAGTTCACTAATCTAGAGCCAGGTGAAACAAGAGTTGTAAGGGTATGGGTTAACTGTCCGGCATCGTTAGAATTAGGAGAAATAGTTACAAATATTGCTGAATATACGACAACCTCAAATGACCTAATATCAGAAAATAATACATCTACGTTATCAGAATTGGTTACAGGCTCTTACGACCCCAACGATAAAATGGAATCCCACGGGCCAGAGATAATCTATAGTGATTTCATTACAACTGATGAATATTTATATTACACCATTCGCTTCCAGAATGTTGGTACGGCAGAAGCTATTTTTGTTAGAATAGAAGATGAGCTAGACTCCCAGTTGGACGAGACAACGTTCCAGATGCTACGCGCCAGCCATGATTACACTGTAACCAGAACGGGCACAAGCCTAGAGTGGTTTTTTGATGATATCAACTTACCTGCGGAACAAGATGATGCCGAGGGAAGTAATGGATTTGTTTACTTTAAGATTAAACCAAAAGCTGGCTATACTGTCAATGATGTGATTCCAAACACAGCTGCGATTTATTTCGATTTTAATGCGCCAATTATAACAAATACCTTTAATTCTACTTTTATTGAACCGCTTTCGGTTAATGATTTTAATAGAGCAGATATAAATATATACCCTAATCCAGCAAACAATAAAGTTAAAATATCTTTAAATGGTAAATCCATTGATAATTTTGAAGTAACACTTATAGATATCCAAGGTAAAGCTATTAGTTTGCCAAGAGCTGTTTCTAATGGTTTATTAGAATTAGATGTAAAAGCTCTTAATTCTGGATTGTATTTTGTGCAGCTTAGAAAGGGCGATCAAACATTTGTAGAAAAACTTGTTATTGAATAAACGTAAATAACAAATAAGACCATAAAGAGCTTCAGATTTTTTCTGAGGCTTTTTGTTTTACAAGTGTAAATAGAAGATTTATTTTCTTAAGTTTGACCCAATAAAAAAAATTGATTATGGCTTATAAACTATTTTTTGTTCTACTACTTTTATCAATATTTAGTGTTAAATCCCAAACCTTATATAATTATTGTCAGAATGCTACACCATTATGTCCAAATGGAGATGAGCTAACCGCACCTAACGTAGTAGATATACCGAGCACATCTTCTATAGCATGTTTGGGTACTACTCCTAATCCAACATGGAGCATAATCAAGATTGATAATCCCGGGAATATAGAAATTGAAATAAGCCAATCAGATAATGACGGTAATGGTTTAGATGTTGATTTTGCACTCTTTGGGCCTTTTAATAATATTAATAGTGCATGTGGTGAAATAATTTTTGAAGGCTGCTCTAATTGTTCTTATCCATTTGGTAATGTAGTTGATTGCAGTTATTCTCCTGCACCAGTTGAAAACTTTGTAATTAATAACACCCAATCAGGACAAGTATATTTATTGTTAACTACTAATTTTTCTGGTTCTGAGGGTTCTACATTTCTAAATCAAACTAATTTTGGTCAAAGCGGATCAGGTACTTTAACTACGGATTTAGAAGTTGACATTATTAGTAATGAGGTATTTTTCAATGATTCAGATAACGATCCTTCTACACCAGAAGAAGCTATTCTCTGCGGGTTTGATTCTGTAACTATCGAAGCCGACTCACCATTTGCAGATCAATTTATTTGGTATAAAGATGGTTTACCGATTCAGAACGAGACTTCTTCCACGCTCATTGTAACGGAATCCAGTGATTACCAAGTGCAAGCATTTTATGATCAGTGTAACTCATCTTCTTTTTCTCAAGTTGTTATTTTAAAGCTCTACCAAGACGTTGGTAACATAGGTTCACAAAGTATTGTGGACTGTGACGAGTCAGGCAATGGTATAGTAGACTTTGATTTGGACGCTTTCTCAAATTCTCTTGGTCTAGGAGACGATTTTGTAGTGAGTTATTATACCAATAACACCGATGCAAATCTGACAACTAACCCTTTAAGTTCACCTTACAGCTCAGCAGGTGAGACACTGGTTGTTAGAATAGAAGATGCTAATGCCCAGAGTGATAGTTTCTTAGGGTGTAGGAGTTTATCTTTACTGGAACTTGTCGTAGATTGCGATGATACTGGTTTTATTGAAGTAAGTGCATTTTATGATGACAATGGGAATACTATTTTTGATGATAACGAATCCAATTTCTCAAATGGTTATTTCACTTATGAAATCAATAATGATGGCGTAATAAATAATGTAGAAACATCTATTGGAAGATTTACAATTGATAATACAGATGAAGCGAATACATATGATTTTGATTTCTATTTTTATAATGCGTATGATGATTGTTATGAAGCATCAACAACAAGTTTTGAAAATGTAAGTGCTTTATTTGGCGAAAACATTTCTGTTGAATTTCCGGTAACTGATTCTCAGTTTTGCCAAGATATTTCAGTAAATCTTGTGAACCAGCAATCGCCAAGACCTGGATTTAATCATATTAATTACTTAATAATTCGAAATATTGGAATTAATACCGTAACGGGTACTTTAGATTATATTTTAGATGAAGATTTAGTATTAAACAGTATTAGTGCAGGTTCAAATTTTAGTACAGTAATAACATCCAATGGATTTAGTTTAGACTTTATTGGTTTAGAACCAAATGAGAGTATAACGGTAACTGTCTCATTGCTGACACCAAGTAGTGTTCAACTTGGGGAAATGGTTACTAATACTGCAATATACTTATCAGCATCTAACGACTTAGTTTTAGATAATAATGAGTCCTCTGTTACAGAAGAAGTTACAGGCTCTTACGACCCCAACGATAAAATGGAATCCCACGGGCCAGAGATAATCTATAGTGATTTCATTACAACTGATGAATATTTATATTACACCATTCGCTTCCAGAATGTTGGTACGGCAGAAGCTATTTTTGTTAGAATAGAAGATGAGCTAGACTCCCAGTTGGACGAGACAACGTTCCAGATGCTACGCGCCAGCCATGATTACACTGTAACCAGAACGGGCACAAGCCTAGAGTGGTTTTTTGATGATATCAACTTACCTGCGGAACAAGATGATGCCGAGGGAAGTAATGGATTTGTTTACTTTAAGATTAAACCAAAAGCTGGCTATACTGTCAATGATGTGATTCCAAACACAGCTGCGATTTATTTCGATTTTAATGCGCCAATTATAACAAATACCTTTAATTCTACTTTTATTGAACCGCTTTCGGTTAATGATTTTAATAGAGCAGATATAAATATATACCCTAATCCAGCAAACAATAAAGTTAAAATATCTTTAAATGGTAAATCCATTGATAATTTTGAAGTAACACTTATAGATATCCAAGGTAAAGCTATTAGTTTGCCAAGAGCTGTTTCTAATGGTTTATTAGAATTAGATGTAAAAGCTCTTAATTCTGGATTGTATTTTGTGCAGCTTAGAAAGGGCGATCAAACATTTGTAGAAAAACTTGTTATTGAATAAACGTAAATAACAAATAAGACCATAAAGAGCTTCAGATTTTTTCTGAGGCTTTTTTGTAATGTCTTTTGCGTAATTTCGTCAAACACAAAAAACCAAAACATGAAAAAACTAACATCAATATTTCTTTTTATAGTAGTATTTGTTTCCTGTAAAAATGAAGTAAAAGTAGAATCCACGGAAATTGAAACGGTTACTAAAGAAGACATCACTACAAGTATTTACCCAGAGTCCATTACCAAAGTATTCGATGCTCACGGTGGAATAGACAACTGGAATAAAATGAAAACATTATCCTTTACCATGGAAAAACCAAACGGAAAGGAAGTAACCACGACTAACTTACAGACACGAGCAGAGTTGATAGATACTCCAACATATGCCATAGGCTATGATGGAGACAACTTGTGGGTAAATGAAAAAGACGGAAACGAGTATAAAGGCAATGCCAAATTTTACAAAGGTTTAATGATGTATTTTTATGCCATGCCATTTATTATTGGTGATGATGGAATAATTTATGAAGAGGTTGAACCATTGATTTTTGAAGGTAAGAGCTATCCAGGTATCTTAATTTCCTACGAAGCCGGTGTAGGTGTGTCACCAGACGATCAGTATGTAGTGTATTATAACCCAGAAACAGGGCGAATGGAATGGTTAAGCTACACGGTAACTTTTGGAAAAGAAGGTAAAAGCGATAACTTTAAGTATATACGTTATAACGATTGGCAAAACATTAATGGATTGGTCTTGCCAAAACGTATTAGCTGGTATAATTATGAAAATAACGTACCTACAGAATTGCGCAATACAGTAGAATTTAAGGATGTGATGCTCTCAGAAAAAACACCAGATGATACTATATTCAGAATGCCTGAAGGTGGGGAGGTTATAGAATAGTTTTAATTGTTTCATCATTTAGAACGTGGCAATTAAGATAGATACTTTGCTCTGAATGACAATAAAAAAGGCGAGCTTGTGAAAGCTCGCCTTTTTTTGTTTTAGTCTTGTTGACCATATTTATTAGAGTACCGCTTCCAAAGTTCTGTTTGATGAGTTTCCAAGCTTATATTTCTACCATCAATAAATGCATGTACCAATTGATTGGTACGCATATCTAAAGCATCTCCTTCGTTTATAAATAATGTAGCACTTTTACCAACTTCTAATGTGCCATACATGTCATCTATACCTAAAATCTTTGCAGCATTCTGTGTAATTAATTGTAAAGCTTGTTCTTTGGTTAAACCATAGGCCACTGTCGTACCTGCATAAAAAGGTAAATTACGAGAGTTCATGCGTTCCATTTGCCCACTGGTTTCGAGTGATACCAAAACACCTGCATCCACTAATTTTTTAGCTTGCTTAAAGGTGTAATCATAATCATGGTCTTCTAGCTCTGGTCGGGTGTGAACACGCTGTAGCATTACAGATATGTTATTCTGCTTCAAAAAATTGGCAATATCACCAGCTTGGTAGGCACCAACGATAGTGATTTTTAAAACCCCTTGAGATTTTGCAAAATTCACAGCATCTGTAATGCCTTTTTCGTCATCCACATTAATATAAAGATGTTTAGAACCATCAAATAACCCTGTCATAGCTTCGAAAGGTAAATTACGTTCTTTACTATCGCCTTTACTATAACTCTCAGCTTCATTAAAATAATCCGTTAACTCTTTAACTTGCTTTGCATAATCCTTATTGGGTTTTAACCCTGGGTCTTCACCAAGCCACCAACGTCCTCTGCTAAAACTATTTGGCCAATTAATGTGTATGCCATCGTCTGTCTTAATGGCAGCATCTTCCCAGTTCCATGCATCGTATTGTACTATGGAAGAGGTTCCAGCGATACGACCTCCTCTAGGTACAACCTGGCCTAGTAGAACACCGTTTGGTCTCATAGATTCTATGACTTTGGATTCGGCGTTGTATGCAATAATACTGCGTATATGTGGGTTATAAGTTCCCATTTCCGAAAGATCATTAGAAGCTTTAACCGCATCGACTTCGACAAGACCAAGAGTGCCGTTAGAAACAATAAATCCAGGATAGACATGTTTGCCTTTAGCATCAATGATCTCCATAGCTTGCAAAGTTATAGCGTTGGGTTCGCTAGCGTCTAAAACGTTCTTTATCTTCCCATTGCCGAAGATGATAATACTGTTTTCAATGACTTCACCATTACCTACATGTGCAGTAGCACCGACGATGGCAATATCTTTTGTTTGTTTTGGAGCGGGAGTTTGCTGCGCAAAACTTATAGTGATAGACAACAAAAACGATATAATGTTTATTTTATTTAATCTTTTCATGTTTGATAGTTTTTAGTTGTCTGAATCCATTGAGTCGCAATGCAATAATTCTTTTTCTTTCTTCTTTACGGGTTGCGTTTTTAAACCTTTGTTTTTGTCTTGGAGCATTAAGTTAATAAGCTTACTTTTTTCTTTTTTGATGGCTTCTCGCATTTGTTTATCACGTTCAATATCAAAATAAGTAATGCCTTCAATGATTGTTTTTTCAGCTTTAGCATAAACAGATAGTGGATGATCTGACCATAATACAACATCGGCATCTTTTCCTACTTTAAGACTGCCAACACGGTCATCTAAATGCAAAAGTATTGCAGGATTCAACGTTACAAATTTTAAAGCCTCTTCTTCACTAACATTACCATACTTTACAGACTTTGCTGCCTCTTGATTGAGACGACGTGCCATTTCAGCATCATCGCTATTAATGGCAACTACAACACCAGCATTATGCATTATGGCAGCATTGTAGGGTATGGCATCATTAACTTCATATTTATATGCCCACCAATCGCTAAAGGTAGAACCTCCAACTCCATGAGCTTTCATTTTATCGGCAACTTTATAACCTTCAAGAATATGCGTGAATGTATTAATACTAAAGTCAAACTTTTCAGCAACTTTCATGAGCATATTAATCTCGCTCTGTACATAAGAGTGGCAAGAAATAAAACGTTCTTTGTTTAATATTTCTGCCAATACTTCCATTTCAGTGTCTTTGCGGTAAGGTTTTCCACTTTTTTTGACATCATCATAAGCTTTTGCTCTCGAGAAATAATCCATAAAAACTTGTTCAACTCCCATGCGAGATTGCGGAAAACGCTCGTTTCTACTCAAGCGTGATTGCTTTACATTTTCACCTAAAGCAAATTTGATAAACTTTGGAGAGTCGTCATATATCAAATCTTCAGCAGATTCTCCCCATTTTAGTTTGATGATGGCTGAACGCCCACCGATGGGATTTGCAGAGCCATGTAGAATTTGTATAGAGGTTACTCCCCCAGCTAAATTGCGATATATATCAATATCTTCATCATTAATAACATCCTCAATTGTAACTTCGGCAGAAGAATTTTGACCACCTTCATTAATTGACGCTGCTGCAATATGCGAATGTTCATCAATGATACCAGCAGTAATATGTTTACCCGTAGCATCAATCACTTTGGCATTCCCATCAGAGAGATTCTTTCCAATTTTTGAGATCTTACCATCCTTAATCAATAAGTCTGAATTTTCTAAAACCCCATCTTGTTCATTAGTCCAAATGGTTGCATTTTTAAATAAGAGCGTTTCAGATTTTGGTTTTTCTTTAAAGCCATAAGCCAAATTTGGATAGGTAATTGGGCTCATGTATATCTTTTCAGATATAGAATCTCCTTTCTTTTCTTTTTCGCTCTTTTCTTCAGTGTCATTTTCTGATTTATTTGCATAAAATGATAACTCATTCCCGTTGGGCATAATGGCTTTACCATTTAAGCTGTTTACATTTACAGAATTTGCAACAACTCTTATATATTCTTTTTTAGTACTATCGGCTGTTTTAAAAGTGAGATTCACCCAATCGTTGGCATAACTGATTTTAGTGCCCAAGCTTTTGCTGTTACTTTCTAATTTAGCGTAAGGTTGAGTTGTGCTTCCGGAAATCGAAAGTTTATAGTCTTTGCCTGCTAGTTTAAAATTATAATCTCCATCTATATCTTTTACATCCATGTTGGTAATGACATGAGCTTTACCTTGCACCCAGTTTTCAAATAGCTGCGTTTTCGTATCGAAAACATCTCCTGAAGTAATTAGAAAGTTAGCATAACTTTCAGGTTTTAGTGTTCCTAAAACATCAGACTTGCCTAACAAACTAGCCGGGATAGTGGTTAAAGCCTCCAGAGCTTTTTGTTTTGAAAGCCCACTTTCTATGGCCTTAATAAGATTGGATTTAAAGGTTTTTTTAGATTTTAAACCATGCGTTGTCAAAGCAAATTGAATACCATTCTCTGCCAATAACCTCGGATTATGTGGTGCTTGATTCCATGCGCGCATATCACTCAATGAGAGAGTAGACGCCAAGAATGCATTGTCTACATTGTAGGCCAATTGAAAATCGATAGGAAGAATAATGGTAGCATTGGTATTCTTTACTTCATTAATACGCTCATATTCATCACCTCCACCAACAATGGTGTATTGTACATTAGATGCATCACCAACTTTATCAGCTCGCATTACATTGGCTCTACTACCAGCTTCAAAAATTTGAAGTAAGTTTTTGTTACTGTTTAAAGCTTCGAGTGACAAATCTTTTGTGTCTACATTTCCATCTGAATACCATTTTGCATCATCGTACATTTGACGCAATAATGCCATACTTCCCATAATAGAAGATGGATAAGACTGGCGAGAGGTAACACTTTTACGAAACGAAAAGTGTTGTGTGGTTTCACCATCTAAAACACGCATAGAATTATCGGCATCGTTATTTAGTGCAATAAGTGCTCCAGTACCTCTTACAATGCCATCCGGCATATGCGTGTTTACGACTCCAAAACCTAATTTATGCAACTCAGAAGCTGATTTGCTATCGTACTTAAAACTAGCCATTACGTCTTGTTCTGGCATAATATGGTCATTCCAATAAAACCCACTTCTACTTGCTCCATATCTTGGTCCGTTACCACTACGTTCTGGTTTTTTAACTCCAAACGTTGTGTACATATCAATAAATGAAGGGTAAATCATTTTTCCTGTCAGGTCAACTTTAGTGGTGTTTTTAGGAATACTTATAGACTTACCTACCTTGACCACCTTGCCATCTTTTATTAATAACGTAGCGTTTTCAATAGTCTCAGTTGGAGATACGTGTATAGTTGCATTGGTAAATGCTGTGTAATTGGAATTATTTGCTTTTACTCCAGTATTACTTGGAAAGTAGTCTTGTGCAAACAGCGAAACACTGCACATCAATATGAGCAGTCGTAGATATACTTTTATCATATAGCTGGTTAGTTAATAATTAGAAATCTAAAGATAAGTATAATAGGTAAAAGAAACTTGGATAAGGTTTTTTTAACTTTTAGAATTTATTGGTCTCGATACGATTCTCCATTCTTTAAAATCACATGAGTAGACATAAAGTTTAAAATATTTAAATATAAAATTCAACACGAATTTTATAAAGCCTTGTCATCATAATAATTAACCAAAAGTGCAACCACATAGCTGTAGCTTTTCATTCCGGCAGATTGGTTGTTGGCTTTTAAAAAGCTATCGAATGTTTTTTCAAAAACTGGTTCTAAAGGGTTTTCATAAGATTTCCAAAAGTCTTCAACCTCTTGGTAATTTTCTAAAATACCTTTATTCACTGTGGAAAGTATGTCGTAGTATAAGTCTTTATCGCGTCTAAAAATTTCCACCAAGCAATAACGCAACCCAAAGGTATAACCAGAGTATTTAAAATGTATATCATCATTATGTATAGCAGCCAGACTTCCAATAAAATTAGCTTCATTTTCAGCGGCATAGCCTAATTGGTGCGCTGCTTCATGACATGATGTAGTCGGGAATTTGTAAACAGGAATTAATCCATTAACCTGAGCTTCATTGGTAAATGGATTGAGGTAACCAGAAAAACCCATATAAGTAAGTGCAGTGCTATAAATGGATTTCTTTACGCTTTTTGATTGGTAATGAAGATGCGGATACGTTTTTGATAACGCTTCATAACCGTTGCTTACCATATCAAACGCTTCAGATTTTGTAAAAGGCATTTCAACTTTTGCCGAATCGTTAACGGCAAGTTGGTTATGAATAGCATTGGATTTTTTAATGAGACGTTTTGTAAAGCTAACTAATTGTTCAGTAGTATAATCAGCTTCAATATTCAAGGATTTATAAAGGGGTTGTCTGTAATAATTAAAAGCCCAAAGTATATGAAATGCAAAATAAGCAATAGAAATAGTCGCACCAATATCTAACAGCCAATTAAGAGTGTCTTTTACAATGCGTTTTCTGTTTATAATCAACCATCTTATAAGATAAACACATGCAATGGTGTAGAATATATCTCCCATTGAAAATGGAATCCAACAAAAGGTATAGCGCATTGATTTAGAAATGAAAACATAAAGTCCATTACTGTAAAATTGCTCAATAAATTCAGGAAAGCTTTTTAAGATTGAAATCAGTAGGATTTGAATTCCAAGAAAAAGGATTAGGATGATTTTTTTGTTTTTCAACATGAATCAAAAATAGGGAAAAGAAATAATTAAAAAAGAGCTAAAACCACTTCGTTGTAGAAATAAGAGATATAAAGTGAGATTCTGAAAACAAGTTCTGAATTAAAAAAGGAGAACATTCGATTTTGTATTTTTGCAATCTAAATAAAATCAGTTATTAATTTTAAAAATAGCCACTTTTGTGGACATGAATATGAGTTCAGAAATAAGACAATTAGAACCCAAAGCCCTTTGGAATAAATTTGCAGATTTAAATGCCGTGCCACGACCTTCAAAAAAAGAAGAGCGTGTTATACAATTTATGAAAAACTTTGGCAAAAATCTAGGTTTGGAAACCATAGAAGATGAGGTAGGTAATGTTATTATTAGAAAGCCAGCAACTCAGGGAATGGAAGATCGCAAACCTATAGTTATGCAGTCACATTTAGATATGGTACATCAAAAAAATAATGATACCGTTTTCGATTTTGATACACAAGGTATAGAGATGTTTGTTGATGGAGATTGGGTAAAGGCCAAGGGCACAACACTTGGAGCGGACAATGGACTTGGAGTGGCTACGATTATGGCAGTTTTAGAAAGTGATGTTATTGCGCACCCAGATTTAGAAGCGTTGTTTACTATCGATGAAGAAACTGGTATGACAGGTGCTATGGGTCTAAAAGGTGGCTTATTAAAAGGAGACATACTTTTAAATTTAGATACCGAAGAAGATGATGAAATTGGAGTTGGCTGTGCTGGTGGAATTGATATTACAGCAACTGGTACCTATAACGAAGTTAAAGTTAACCAAGACGGAAACAAAGCCTATAAAATTGAGGTTAAAGGACTTCAAGGTGGGCACTCTGGCATGCAAATCCATGAAGGCTTGGGCAATGCCAATAAAATCATGAACCGTTTATTATATGCCGTTATTGAAGACATAAATATTGCTGAGATTGATGGTGGAAGTTTACGCAATGCCATACCGAGGGAAAGCGTTTCAACTATAGTTTTTAAAACGGATAAAGAAGCTGTTCTCACAAGTTTATTAAACGCATTGTCTGAAACCATTAAGAAAGAATTTAAAACTATGGAGCCAGATATGGAAGTTGTACTTTCTGAAACAACATTGCCTGAAAAAGCGATGCCACAAGAAGCCCAAGAGCAACTCGTTAAAGCGATATATGCTGCTCATAATGGTGTTTACACTATGAGTGCTGATATTCCTGATTTGGTAGAAACCTCTAACAATATTGCTCGAGTTATGGTTAAGGATGGTAATATTAAAATAGGTTGTTTAACGCGTAGCTCAGTGGAATCTTCAAAAATGGATTTGGCAAATTCGCTACGTGCCACTTTTGAATTGGCTGGTTGCGATGTTGAATTTTCTGGGGAGTATCCTGGCTGGCAACCCAATATGGATTCAGATATTCTAAAAGTTATGGTGCCAATTTACAAACGCTTAAATAACGGAGAACAACCTCATGTAGCTGCATGTCACGCTGGATTAGAATGCGGTATCTTAGGTACCAATTATCCAGATATGGATATGATTAGTTTTGGTCCTAATATAAAAGGTGCACATTCGCCAGATGAGCGTGCGCAGATTTCTTCTGCTCAAAAATATTGGGAATTTGTATTAGAGATTTTAAAACATATTCCGAAACGTAAATAATACTATATTTTAAAAAGCCTGTTAGATTTTAAAATCTAACAGGCTTTTTAAGAAATGTTAGGTGATTTTATCTCCAGATACAATCTCCTTGCAATACTCCGTTTTTATATATTTTAATTGAAGATACAATATCATTAAAATGATACTTTTCTAAGTTCACTATACTGCTATTGGTTCTGTAAGATCGACCTTGAAAGTGGCTGGCTTCAAAAATTTCGATGACCCATCCTTGTCCGCTAGGTACAAATATTGATGAAATCTTATCATTCCAACCAACATTGTTGAAATTAAATTCTGTGCACCCAATACTCACTTGAGCACCGCGGGGATCATTGCGATTAAATGCGGCATGTTCATATATAATAGGGGTATTATATGAAGTCATATCAAGATATTTTGTTTGTGAGTCATTGGCAGGGGCAAAAGCCAGTGAACCTAAAAAGGCTAAAACTAAAATTACATTTCTCATCGTTTTACATTTTATGGATTAATATTAAAACCAATGTAAATGAGATTTGTGCACAAAAAAATCCCCAATATTGGGGATTTTCTATAGTCTATATTATTTTGCTGTTATTCTGCTATGCCTGCTATTTCAATATCAAAAACAAGATTGGTTTTTCCAGGAATAACTGGTGGTCTGCCTGCTTCACCGTAGCCTAAATAATACGGTATAAACACTCTGGCTTTATCGCCAACCTTCATATTTAGCATGGCTTCTCTAAATCCAGCAACCAAACTAGCTGTTTCATTATATGGCATAGGGAAAGGAGCGTAACGTCCTGCTTTTTCTTGGCGTTCGTCATATTTTCCATTCTTTTCGGCTACGTCTTTCCAAGTTGTCCAAAATAAAGTACCATCTTCAAAATAACCCGCACAATCAATATTTACACGCTGGGCTGAAGTTGGTTTTACACCATCTGCTTCATGAGTGAAAATCATAGCCATTCCTGTTGGTGAATCTATACGGCGACCTTCTAATTCTTCATTTTTCTTAAGCCAATCTGCTTTAGCCTTTTTAGCTAATTCTTCAGCTTTCTTTCTTGCCTCAGCTTTTAACTTTTCTTGCTTCTCTTTTATTTTTGGCATCTCTTCTTCAAATACCTTTGGTGCATCGAAGAACTTTGCATCCTTGCCTTTTCTGATAATGTTTAGTTCAGTAATAACAACATCTTCAACAGGTTTATGGTTTCTTCTACTAGGATCGATAACTTTAACATTGGAAATAGAATCGTGTACATCCATCCCTTCTATAACTTGTCCGAAAACAGCGTGTCTGTTATCCAAACTTGGCCATTCTTTTTCCATAATAAAAAACTGGCTTCCATTGGCATCTCTTCCGGGGTTGGCCATTGATAACACTCCTGGTTTGTCGTGCTTTAATTCTGGGTGAAATTCATCAGGAAATTTGTATCCTGGATCACCACTGCCAGATGCTGTTGGGTCACCACCTTGAATCATAAAGTTATTGACCACACGATGAAAAGTAATGCTATCGTAATAACGCTTACCTTTGAATTCTTCCTTGACCATTGGATGATTACCTTCGGCTAAAGCCACAAAATTGGCAACGGTTACAGGAACCTTATCGTAATAAAGTTCTGCAAGCATGGTGCCTTTGTTGGTTACAAATTCGGCATAAAGTCCATCTTCTAAATTAGGATAACGTTCTTGGCAAGAAATATTTACCAATACGAGTAATACAACGAGTGCTGTAAGTGCTTTTTTAATCATTTTCTTGTGTTATTGTATTTAATGTTACTTCGCAAATTAAAGGAATGTTTGTTCCTATTTTATTATCATCACCATAGTATCCATACGCTTTTTGCGATGGAAAAATAAAGGTGACGCTTTCTTCTGGTTTCATGAGTTTTAATCCTTCGCGCAGACCTGTGAACAATTCTTGTTTATCCATAACATAGGTCTTGTTTTCATTGGCATAGATTTCTTTGCCGCTGATATCAGATACATTAAAGTTAAAATCTACGATGTCTCCAAACTCTGGTTGTATGGTATCGTTTTCAATTTTTGTATTGTAATAATACCAAAATCCGCTTTCGGAAGCAATATAGTTTTTGTCAGGATTACTTTTTATAATATTTTGAATGAGCTTTTTTTCTTTCTCATTGAGTTTTTTGTTGCGTTCGGCTGATTCCTTTAAGAAGGAACCCGACTGTACAGACTCTGGCATTCTGGCCTCAGGTGATTTACAACTGAAGCAAAATGACGTTAAAATAAGTATTATTAGTAGGTTCCTCATCCTGAATAAATTAATGCCCATTATTGGTCGGTTGGGACAATTCATTTTTATACTGCGGTAATATACTAATAAATTTGTCAATGGTAGATTGCATATCAGTTTCGCTGCGTCCACCAGCTGCATTGGTATGGCCTCCACCATTAAAGTGCGCTCTAGAAAATTCGTTCACGGAAAATTCGCCTTTACTTCGCAAAGAAATCTTTATTATGCCTTCTTGCTTATTTTCAATAAAGATTGCTGCAAAGATGATACCTTCTAACGACAATCCATAATTAACGAAACCTTCGGTGTCTCCTTTTTTAAAATTGAATTCATCCAGTTCTGCTTGCGAAAGTGTGGTATAGGCCGTTCGCAGTTCTGGAATCACTTTAAGGTTTTGCATAGCTCTTCCTAATAATTGTAAACGGCTATAACTATTTGAGTCGAATACATTATTGTGAATTTGCGAATTATCTGCGCCTTTTTCAATTAGATTTCCAATAACCTGATGCGTTTTACTTGTTGTAGAAGGAAAACGAAAAGAACCCGTATCTGTCATAATACCAACGTAGAGACAGGTCGCTATAGTTGCGTCAATTCTGTCAATGTCACCGAGCATTTCAATAAAATTATACACCATTTCGCAAGTAGAAGACATGCTCACATCAGAATATGTATATTTGGCATAATCATCGGGCTGCTGATGGTGATCTATCATAACCTTGATGGCTTTAGAAGTTTCTAAGACTTCTGCCATGTTTCCAGCACGATGAAATGCATTGAAATCTAAAGTGAACAATATGTCTGCTTTTTCAATACGTATTTTACTGTCTTCAGATTGCGTTTCAAATTTCAAAACTTTATCATCTCCCGGTAACCATTTTAAAAAATCGGGATAATCATTAGGTGCAATTACTGTCGCCTTGTGATTGTATGTTTTTAAATAATGATACAAGCCTAAGGTAGAACCCATTGCATCACCATCGGGATTTTTATGTGGTACAATGACGATGTGCTTAGGTGTACTTAAAAGTTCTTTTAGTTCTAAAATTTGTGCTTTAATCATAAGAGGCGAATTTACAATTTTTAGAGGTTTTGAAAACTATTTTAATATGAAATTAAGACAATGTTTTATGGTACGATTGTCTTTTGTACTTGGTGAGGAATCTATTTTCGACAGATTTTGTGGATTCCTGCCTGTGCAACGATAACAAAGCACATGATCCAAATAGTTCTCTATAGTTTTGTAGAGCTTGCCGAAGTGTAAAATTTCAGAGAAGTAATTTTAATGGAATTGGCGATTATATCCTAACATTAATTTAATAAACGCCAAGCTTGATAAATTAGAGAAATAGATTACTTTTGCACCACATTTAAAAAAACTATACATGGCAACTAACAGAACATTTACAATGTTAAAGCCAGATGCTGTTGAAAAAGGACACATTGGCGCAATATTAGAAAAAATTACAGCTTCAGGATTTAGAATCGTAGCAATGAAGTTAACCCAAATGACGACTGCTGATGCTCAGGAGTTTTACGCCATCCATAAAGAGCGTCCATTCTTCCCAGAATTGGTAGAGTATATGACTCGTGGACCAATTGTTGCAGCTGTTTTAGAAAAAGATAACGCTGTTGAAGATTTTAGAACTTTGATCGGTGCTACCAACCCAGCTGATGCTGCAGAAGGCACAATCCGTAAGATGTTTGCAGATTCCATTAGCGAAAACGCTGTACATGGAAGTGATAGTGATGATAATGCCGCTATTGAAGGTGCATTCCATTTTTCTGGTAGAGAAATGTTTTAAGAAAACATAGTTATATAAAATTGAAAAGACCATCTGTGAGGATGGTCTTTTTTTGTTTTGAATGTTGTTTTATAGCTATCAGTTACGGTTAATGTGCGTTAATTTTCTGTTTGGCACAGACTTTAGTAATTCCAAGTGGATTCGAACGAAGTCGGATCTACCTTAATTGCGGTTGTTATTTTAGGCAATAGTTATTAATCATAAAAATCATATAGTCTAAATTCAGATTTTATATCATTGAAAATTTCATTGTATTTTTTGTGTCCTCCTTCATTGTCAATTACTGCTTTTGCTATGAAAAGAACTTGTCTCACATATTTTTTATCTGGGCAATGTCTTTTAATCACTTTTTGAAATGTGTTATAAGCATATTCCTGTTGTAGATATTTTTTATAATTTTCATAGAGATTTTTAGTACCATTAATCACACTTTTCTTATCCGAAATTTCTTTATTCGAGGAAACTTGCATAATTCCTTGGGTTACATTATTGTTACTTATCCTTACCCAAACTCTTTCAACCCATCGAACAATTCTAGGTCGATTAAAATTCTCAAATATTAAAATAGCATAAATAATTAGGTTAAAGGAATTGTTATTATTAGATATTTCACTAATTATTTGTTCGTATTCTGATTGTAGTTTTTTATGTTTCTTTATTATATATTTTTTCTTTCTATTTTTTAATTCAGGAAGAAAGGCTTGTTCTGGCTCATATAATGGGTTAGATATTTGCTTTTCATCAACACCGTTACCAATTTGATATAGGAAAAGTAAGATTAAAATCCATATTTCATTTTTTATTTCACTAAAATCAGGTAATAATGTTTCAACTGAATCAATAAAATTCATGTAGATAATTATTGACACTAAAACAATTGAAGCATAGTGAAAAATTATTCTAGCCCAGTTAACTATTAATGCACGTTCATACAAAAAAATGAATAATATTCTAATTCCTAAATAATAATATACTACGTTTATAATATTGTTAGTGATTTCAGTATTATTTAAGTACTGAAATATTGCAACTACAATTATGAGATAGACTATTGGACCAAATACTTTTAAAACAAAGTTTAATGATAAAGCCTCATTCTTGTCATCAAGTAGAGAAAACCTTATATATCCTTTTGAATACGACCTACTACCAATCCAATTTTGTATTATAAATAATAGTGCTGCAAGAGAAAAATGTATTACTATATTACTCATTTTAATCTAAGGATTCGAAATCGTCATTTTTATGTTTAACAATCATCTACTTAACTTGTTCTATCTTTGGTTTCTTTTAATTACCGCCAACGGTCTTGTATATGAAAATTAGCGAGTTTTACGCACTAATTTTTTAGTTTATAACAGAACCTTAATTCATTCATTTTCTTTCATTTAAGCGGATTAAACCGCTATTTTTTTACGTTGTTAGCTATAGTTATTTTGTTCTACCAAACTTTCTAAATGCTGCAATAAATTGATACAATAGATAAGCATTAATGATTTTTGCGATACTGTCAATTAGAAAAGTAAGACTAGAAATATTTGATAATTTATCAGAACTCAATAGCACTTTTGGTAGAAAATCACTTTTTCTGAAAGGACTTAAAAATTCAAAATAATAACTTAAGTTTCTAAAAAACAACTTCACATTTTCGGAAGATTCTAATTCAATTTTGAAACCTAAACTATAACAATATAAAGTAAAGAAAAGACCTGTACTAATTAATAATAATACTAGAGGACGAATCCAACTTTGTCCATGATTATTAGTCGTTTTGTTTAAAAGAAGATTTAATTTCTCCCAGGACCAATTTAAAGTTGATTCATGTGTGTTTAACTCTTCTGTATGATATGCGCTTGCCATCAAATTGTCTCCCATATTTTGAAAAACTTTTTTTATCTGACTCAAAGCTAATTTTTTTTGATTTTTATTATGTTCTATTAAACTATTGATTTTCTCAGGACTAGGTAATTTTGTTCCTGCTAAAGCAATCTCATTGACTTTAGAACTATAAAAATACATTTCACGATTTGAGAAATCACAATCAATAAAAGTTGATTTACCCAAATCTGAATTTCGAATAGTTAGATTTTCAATTAAACTTATTTTAGCAAGTGTAATATTTCCAAGATTTGTAAAATTCTCAAATTGTAGATTTTTTAAATCTAACTCGCTGAAGTGATAAAAGGTATTCTTATTTGAATACCTCGAGAGCAGTAAATTATCTATTCTAGGCTTTGATTTGAACTTTTCTTCATAAGTACTATTAACATCATCAAATAATTTATCATCATTTGGTTTGCAGTGTATTATAACAGGTGTTACACATTTAATTTCTAGACTTTTTATATCTCCTCCAGAAAGCCATATGTTATTAAGATAAGAACCACCTTCTATTTCAAAACGATTTATTATTAAAGGATCTTCAGCTAGAAACTTTCCTTCTTCATTTTTATTTAATATTCCATCTAGAGTTCCTAACCAATGAAGAAAGTTACCACCTAACAAAATTAAACTATCTATTTGTCCACCACGAATACTAACGTATCCGTTGTAAATTCCTCTTCTAAAAAAAAGTTTCTTAAATTTTCCTCCTCTAAAAATTATATTTTGATATTGGCCCCCATCAAAGAATAATTCTTTTTCAAAAGTTTCGTTTGAATTAAATACTAGATCTTCTGAAAGCTCAAAATCTCCTGTAATAATAGTCTTGTCTTTTTGATGCTCTACTCTAATCCCTGGGTTTTGAGTGTGATGATATAAGCTACCTACAGTATTTTTACCTTTAATAATTAATTTAAAATTCTCAGATGTGATTTTTGGTTTCATTAAAATAAGCGGTAATACTAATTATAGCTAACAGAGCGCTAAAAAAATGTTTTTAGTTTCACTATGTTTTATATCTCAAATTTAGTGGTAAAGCACATTGTTTTTTATACGTAACCCTACGTATTTTTTAGATTTTAACAATAGAAAAAGACTATCTATGAAGATGGTCTTTTTTTGTTTTGAATGTTTTACGTGTTCGTGTATGGTTTGTTGCGTGGTTTAAGCACTAAATTTAGCAAATACAAACCGAATCGAAAATCCGCGAGGACTATTAATAAATATATACGTTGTTACCACCAGTTTTTTATTTGATTCAACGATCCGATTATCAATCCAACAATTCCTCCGATATAAGAGAAATTATGGATTTTCCTAACTTTATTAAATTCCGCTTTGTGCTCAATTTCAAATGGCAAATGATAATTTGTAATAATTTCGGATGGATTTAATTCCCCAATTCCATATCCAACAAATCCAAACAGTATTGCAATTCCGATAACGATGAATAATGATTTTAGTGATTTATTCAACATTATTTGTCCGTCACTATATTTCAGTCCGAATATTCCGAGAACTATTCCAGTTAAAAGTCCAAACCACCAAGTTGAGAAAAATCCAACCCAAGTTAGCGCCAAAATCCAATTTTCGTTAAATTCTCGTTCGTAATCATCTAAAATCCCAAAATTGAAAAATGTCAGTTTGGTATAAAATTCAGGTGATATTTTCGACGTAATAAAATCGTGTGCGACTCCATAAATAACAGCTAATGTTATTGAAATAAAAACGATTATTATGAAAGCTCCGAGTTTTTTCAAATTGGCGGTAATGGTTTTGTATATGAAAAGTAGCGGATTTTAAGCATTAGCTTTTCGATTTATAACTGACTTTTATTTTAATAATAATCATTTGTTTAAGTACACATAAACCGCTATTTTTTATATACGTTGTTGGCGGTAGTTTTTATTGATATTTCTCCAATTCTTCTTTATAAATACTTTCGGTTTCGTCTTTAAATCTATCTTTGTTACCCAAGAATAGATTTAGCTTTTCGTACAGACTTTTATAGATAATTTGATGTGCTTTATGACCTAAAATAGCCTCATCATAATTATCCATCTCAAAGTCAACTTCCGTTGCGTAATCCAATAGTTTTAATAAGTCGTCTTTTTCAATTTTATCTATTTCAGTCCAATCTTCAGGTTGAGCTTTGTCTTTGATAAAGAAGGCCTTGTTATCTTTAATCTTTAAGTATTTCATAACTCTTTTTGTTTCGTTCATTATATGCATCTTCTCCTGCTTCCAAGCAATTAAGAAGTACATCCAAATTTTTAATTTCCTCTCCTTTTGAACTAGTTAATGTTTTACTAGTTGGATTACCAAAAAAGACTTTGTATTCAACATTATCTGGATTTACTATTTTTTGAGTAAAAACTATATGATTTGGATTTATAGAAGCTCCTATTGTGCTATTGTGTGTTACCACAATAACAGGTATTTCTTTTGCGATTTCTTTAATTAATTCGTTCACTTCATTTTTAAGAAAAATGTTATCAAATGAAGACTCTGGTTCATCAATTAGTAATAAATCGTGCTTTAACGCATCACTAATTTCGTGCAACAAATTAAATTCAGAACGTTCACCACCAGAGACTTCATATCCGTGTTTATTTAATGTTCTGTAATCAATGTCAACAAAGTATTTATAAAACTCTGTTTCTTCAATTCCTACATTTTGCAAGGATATCAAAAACTTATATGGATGTTCATAATTATTAAACGCTTCGCTAAAACTGAGCTTGCTTTTACTTTTGTTTTTTAGTTGGCTTGCACCAGTATATTTTTTAGTTTTAGCTAAGACCTTGAAGCCTCTAATTTCTTTGCTGTCTATTACTTTTTCAGTTTGAATTGCTTTTACAAGTTGTTTGAACTTATGAACTTTAATTTTTTCTAATTGTATCTTATGAAAATCTACTTCTTCAACCGTAGTTGTTGTTGACCGAAACTTTAAACTGTCCTTAATTGATTCAATGAGATTATTGCACCATTCTTTTTTTAGGTTCTTCTCATAAATTTCATTGTATTTATGAATTAGTTCAACAATCAAATTTCTGAAGCTATCTTCTGAGATATGTTTATCTATGATGTTCTTGTATTCATTAGTTTCAATTAAAGTTTCTGTCGCAGATATTAGTTTTTTTAAATTATCTAAATTGTCAAGTGTGAACTTGGTTTCATTGTACAATGCACATTTTGAAAAAGCATCAAGATTATCACTCTCAGATGCAAATTTCTTTAAAGAGGTCAAGTATTTCTCAATAGAAATTTCGTTATCCTTTAAGTTAATTTCATTTACATCGTAAACCACATCTTTAAATTCTTTAAGATAATTTTCTGTGATTAAACTATGTCTTGTAGTTACTAATTTTTTAAAGTTTTCTTTGTCGTTTTGAAGAAGCGAAAATTGTTTTAAATATTTGACATTGTCAAAATTGTCGCAAATTTTATCTAAGGTATAAGTCTTTCCTGATGAACGACCACCGACAATTACATTTAATCCAGTTGATAGCATTATTCCATCATCTGTCGCTTGAAAGAAATCGTTCCCTTCTTCTTTAGATAAAAAGACTTTGGCCTTATCATACAAACAACCCTTTATAGCATTTAAAGATGTTTCTTCTACATCCAAGTATGTTTGCTTGGTTGGATAAGAAGGCATATTCTCAACAAATCTGCAATCGCTAAATATGACAGGTGTTAATTTATCTTGTTCTTTAATACAGCTTTTAAACTTTCTTAGGCTTGCTACTTCACCTGCAAAAATGTTATCTCCAAGTTTTTCTAATGTGCTAGATTTTATGTTAGGTTTTTTGTCATAGTGAGGAATTAGAAGATAATTATTCAGTTCACCGTAAATATGAACTAATTGTTCATAGCTAATGTCATCAGTTGGTGAAGTAATTAAGTCACTTACTTTTTGTGCTTTAGCAGTGAAATCATCGAGGTTTTCATTTTCTGATATTAGTAATAAATGACCTTTTTCCAAGTCGATTTCTATTCCTGGGAATACCTTAGCTTCTAGTTCATTCGCTATTTGTTCAAATTGATTTTTATCAAATAGGTTGTGATTCGTAATTGCTATACAATCAATCTCTAATAATTCGACATATTCTTTTAATGATTCTAAGTCAAAATCAAAATGCCTATCGCTTATGGATGGAACAGTATGAATATGGAAATCAATTTTTTTCAATTTTCTGTTTTTCTCAAATTACCGCCAACAAAGAACTAAAAACATTGTTTTTAGCTCCACTTATATTTTATATCTCAAATTTAGTAGTAAAGCACATTGTTTTTTATACGTAACCTTACGTATTTTTTTGCTTTAAGCTAAACATTATTGTACAAGCTACTTATTAATTTTGTCATTTAGTAAATACTTTAATAACACCGCCAACAAAACCACCTGCAAACTCACCATAATCAAATAAATTGAATTGTTGATTTTTTAATTGTTTAATCATTCTTTTTGTCTTTGATTTAAGTTTTAAGAATTCTTCGATGATTAATTCCTTATTTGCATCTAATACAGGGTCAATAATGGTATTATATTTTGCAGGATAGCTGCCGTATAAATGAATATTTCCTTCGGTCCATAATGGATAAACAGAAAGATCGTTTGAAAATACACCAATTTGGCTCAATGCTAAATCGGTCATTTCTTCAAAATAATTACCAAAGTCAATCTGACCACTAATTCTATGATTAGCCTTTTTCGCCTGAAGAGCAAACGACTTGTCATAAGGTAGTTTCATTTTTATGAAGTCATTTAAAAGAATATATGGACTTTTGTTTAATTGATGACTGTTGTTATTCAATAGCTGTATTGCAAAATTTATATTCTCTTCATCCAATAAAAAGATTACATGATCTTTCACCTTAGAAACAAACCACAAAGAGTTCTTTGCTTCATTAAAATTGGCAAGCGATATTTTAACTGGACTATACAGATCATTGGAAAGGATGTATCTGTTTTTTATGTGTTGTTTCAATTTCAATAAAAGCCAACTGTAACAGGTTTCGAAAATGCATTTTATTGTATAAGTTAACAATTCTACATTAACGGTTAATGTTTTTGGATAATACAATTCTACAAACTTGAATTTGCCAACTCCATTTATTGAAATTTCTAAAACAGTAGATCCTAAAGGTAATTTATCGTTACTTAATATTTCGATATAGCTTATGTTGAGGCTGTTTTTTTTCAAAATAGATATACTCGCATCCAATTGAAAAAACCTTGACTTGAATTTAATGAGCCTTGTATCCGAAGAATTAATTAAATCTGAAGTTGGTATTATTTCGTTGGTAAAAAGGTGTAAGTAGTGCTTTATTTCATCTACGATATGTTCATCTATTAAAGCAGATGCTTTTAATACATCGTTGAAATATTTGTTTTGAAATTTATTATCGAGGCCTCTTATTAGATTTGGTCTTAGGTTATTGTATAAAAAACTCATTGAATTTTGTGCCTAAAATTTATTGCTTTTACATTTTTTTAATCTAATAGTGTACAATATGATGTTTACATTTACTTCCAAATATATCGATTATAGAGTCACTATTTCTACGTAACCTTACGTATTTTTAGAGTATTACTCAGCTTTTCGCTTCGCTACAAAAGTGCCATTTGGTTGTATAAACTTTACCTCATTAAACTCACCATCAACTTCAATAAATTCCACTTTAAAACCGTCCAAGATTTTAAGGTTAAACTGATGTGCTGCTGTTGGTACAAGTTCATATTCTGGTTGGTTAGGTACAAAAGCATAGAGCACATTTTCATCTTTAATGTATACCTTTATTTCTGTGCCCATTAAATCATATTTACCGACGTAACGTTCTAAGGTTTCAATATCAACATCTATAGTATTTGGTGTACGTTTAAAAGCAATAGGATCTAACATGGGCTCAATGCCAACACGTCCATAGTCAATATCACCAGCTTCGTTGGTGCTAAAGGTGATTTTTAAAGACCGTCCGATAGCTGCTGTATCAACTTTGCCTTCATTAACATCAATAAGTTCAAACGTATCGTAATGGTAATGATGTAAATATTGCTTTTTCTCATTGAGTTGTGTAAAGAGGCTGTCATTCTCTACAACAATGTGTACTTTACCATAGCCTTTATGCTCGTAAGCACCGGTATAGTCTAACTTGGCATGAGATGGTGTTGTACCTTTAACATTAGAGGATTCAGAACTTTCTTTGGCTTCTTCTTGTGCTTTTAGTGCTTTTTCTAAATCTTCTTTATGCTGTTTTGCCCATTCTGTTTTTTCTACTTTAAGCATGTGGTCTGCTGCAATATTTCGTATTAATCGTGGTACGGCAGAACCATTTTGGTTAGCTAATACCACAATACCCAAACTATCTGTAGGGTATAATGCTACACTTGCAGAGAAGCCATCAATGTTACCACCATGCTCCACCATGTAATGCCCTTTGTAAGAATGTAAAAACCAACCATAGCCATAATTAGCGTATTGTACACCTGGTAATTCTTCATTAGGAAAACCTGCAGCAGCAACCATTTGTGAGCTCATAGCTTCTGTTATATAATTTTCTGGGATCACTTGCTCCTCACCATACTTTCCTTTGTTAATCCAAGTCATTAACCATTTGCTCATATCGTTAACACTACTGTTAATGCTACCAGCGGGTGACATACCTGCAATGTCGTAGTAGTCCATTTTTTCGATGGTTCTGTCTTCGTCCAAATTGTAACCAAAAGCGGCATTGGTGCTGTTTTTCATACCGTTAATCATTGTTTTAGAACGGTTCATGCCCAAAGGTTTAAAGAATTTATTTTCTATATTTTCTTCCCAAGCCTTTCCTGTAATCTTTTCTGCAATAACACCTTGCAATAAAAATCCAAAGTTATTGTAATACCATTGCTGACGTACTCCTGTAAAAGGTTCGTGATGTTTTATACGAGCCACCAAAGTATCTTTACTATGGCTTGGAAAAAAGTACCAAGCACCATCATGCCTTGGTAAACCTGTACTATGACGCATTAAATCTTTAATGATGATGTTATTGTTCATTTCATCATTATAAAACTCTAAACCTGGCACATATTTTAACGGACTATCATCAAAGGACAGCTTATTATCTTCTCGAAGAACACCCAAAAGAGCAGAAGTAAAAGCTTTTGTAGATGAACCTATGGCAAAAAGTGTATTGGCATCTGCGGGCACTTTGTTTTCATAATCCGCATAACCAAAACCTTTGGCATATATGATCTTATCACCTTCTACTATTGCTACGGCAAAACCAGGTGCTTTAGTACTTTGCAAAACAGAATTAAACTGTTTTTCAATACCTTTTAAACGTTTGTCGGTTTGGGCATAAATAAATGAGGAAATTAAAAATAGGACAGCAATAAGAATTCTGGTTTTACTGACTTCACTTTTATTTTTCTGACGGAGTTTGTTAATCTTTAATTTCATTTTTGGTTGGGTTTAATGATTTTAATGATTAAGCTATTTATATGTAGAAAAAGGGATTACTAAGTTACTCTTTTTAGAACGATTTTTTTTAAAAATTACAATTCGTCATTAAAAAATTACAATTCGGTAATTCAGGTTTTAATAATCCTAGTTTGTGACTGATATTTGTATCAAATCATTAAATCATGGAAACTCCAATACGAATAACAGTTATATTGATTGTAAGTTTTATGACTTGTAAAGCGCAGACTCAAGAGTCTTATCAATTGACGGTTAAGGTAGAAAAAGCAGATAGTAACCATGGCCAGATGTTTATTGCGGTTTACAATACAGAAGCCGATTTTTTAGGCAAATCCTACACGGGCGCAAAAAGTAAGATAGCTGATAATGGCTGTATAATAACTTTTGAAAACATTCCGGAAGGAACTTATGCGGTTTCCGTTTTTCATGATGAAAACGATAACGGTAAAATGGATACCAATGTTTTTGGAATTCCAAAAGAAGACTATGCATGCTCAAATAATGCAGCAGGTTTTTTGGGACCACCAAAATGGAAAGATGCCAAGTTTGAATTAAAAGAGAACATATCAATAACCATAACACTATAAATACGATTTAAAATGAAAAATATAATCATCATTACTTTACTCATTTTTACAGGATTAATACAGGCACAGACCAATTTTGAAAAAGGAATGGCAAAAGCTTTTGAACTTTGGGAAGCAGACAAATGGGATGAAGCCGAGAATATGTTTGAGCGTATAGCTAAAGCAGAAACAAGCGAGTGGCTACCAAACTATTACATTGCACAGATTAATAGTTTAAAAAGTTGGAACGAAAAAGATGAAGCGGTTTTAAAAGCACAGTTAGAAAAAGCTCAAGAGCATTTGGATGATGCAATGGCCAAAAGTGAGGACAATGCAGAACTTTTGATTATGCAAGCTCAAGTATTGACCAATTGGGTTGCTTTTGACGGTATGACTTACGGTATGAAATATTCTACAAAAATTTCGGAGTTATATGCCAAAGCCATGAAATTAGAGCCTGAAAACCCTAGAGCTGCATTTTGTAAAGCAGATTGGAACATGGGTAGTGCTAAATATTTTGGTAAAGATACCGCACCATACTGCGAAGATATTGAAGCATCGATTAAACTTTTTAATACCTTTAAACCAGAGAGTCAATTCCATCCTAATTGGGGAAAAAAACGCGCTGAACAGGTTCTGGAAGAATGTAAATCGTAATTAAGAGAGAAAACATGTTTAAATCAATTAAGAGTTTAATTGTTGTATTTGTTATTGGATGTGTCATACAGGTGATAAGCAATCTTGTATCTGGCGATAATTTTCAATATGAAAGCTTTAATGATTTCTTAATTGATTTTGGATTTACCCAACTCTACACTTTTGTTTTAAGTTATATAAACACCATATATTTTAATTTTATAAAACAGCAAAAGTTTGAAAGTTATGATGTTATAAAGCGCATTGTTTATGGTATTTCTGGGGCAACAATAATAACTATAGCTGCTATATTTTTTATAAGAGTATTTGTTTCTATAGTTATTTATGGCCAGTCATTTAGTGTGTTTATAAGTAGGGATAGTTGGCAAAATTATGCCTTTGGCTTATGGGTTACGTTAAGCATAATTTCTGTTTTTTATGTAGTTTATTTCTATAATCGTTACCAAAAGAATAAGGTAAAAGAGCAAAAGGTAATAGCTGGTGCGGCAAGTGCAAAGTTCGACGCTCTTAAGAATCAATTGGATCCTCATTTTTTATTTAACAGTTTAAATGTGTTAACGAGTTTAATTGAAGAAAATCCAGATAGTGCCCAGAAGTTCACCACGTCGTTATCTAAAGTCTATCGCTATGTTTTAGAACAGAAAAGTAAAGAATTGGTCACGGTAGATGAAGAGTTGAATTTTGCTAGAACGTATATGTCACTTTTAAAAATGCGTTTCGAAGATAGCATCATTTTTGAAATTCCGGATAAAGCGTCTAACCCTGAAAGTAAAGTTGTGCCTTTGTCATTACAGTTACTTTTAGAAAATGCCGTAAAGCATAATATGGTTACTTCTAATAAACCACTGCACATTAAAATATACGAAGATGGAAACCATTTGGTAGTTATGAATAATCTTCAGCCAAAGCAGATTGTTAAGAAGAGTAGTGGTGTTGGTTTAGAAAACATAAAGCAACGTTATAAGCTTCTTTCAGAACGAAAAGTATACATCAATCAAAGAGAAAAGGATTTTGCGGTGGCAATTCCTATGCTCACAAAACAAGTATCAATTATGAGAATAACACAAAAATCTAAGGAACGTCTTAACGACGATTATGTTAGAGCCCGCAAACGTGTAGAAGAATTAAAAGGCTTTTATTACAGTTTAATATCCTATTGTTTAGTTATACCATTTTTAATCTACATATGGTATCAATTTTCTAGGCATACCATACAATGGTTTTGGTTTCCAATGATAGGTTGGGGCATAAGCCTCGTCATTCAAGCCTACAGGGTTTATGTCGATAATGGTGCTTTGGGAGCAAGATGGGAAGAACGTAAAATTGAAGAGTACATGCGTAAGGAAGACAAAAGAAATCGCTGGAACTAAAGCTATTTGTTATGAATACTAAAAATTCAAATTTAAAATATATAAAGGCTAAGAACAGAGTAGAAAAAATCAAAAGATTTTATTCTCACCTTGCCATATATGTTGTAGTAAATTTAATAATTACAGGTTTTAAAATATCAGACAATCTCAATGATTGGGACGCTTTTACAAGTGCTTTATTGAGTTTTGACGTGCTCTTTACTTGGTTGATTTGGGGAGTCGTTTTACTCATGCACTTATTGTCCTTGAGGTTTGGCTTGGCCTGGGAAGAGCGTAAAATTGAAGAATTTATGAATAAAGAACTGTCAAACGATTCAAAATAATAATATTATGGAAAAGTATAGTATAGAACCTTATAAGGATAAAGATGAAGTTTCAGATTTTAGAAAAGAAGAAGCCTACTTAAGAGCAAAGAAAAAGGTAGATTCCCTTGTTGGATTTTATTGGCACTTAGCTGTGTATATAGTTGTTAATGTCTTTTTAATATTACTCATCGGTTTGAATTCAGACGAAGGGTTTACAGGCTTTGGTCCTTATGCTACAGCAATATTTTGGGGCATTGGATTGGCGTTTCATTTCATAGGAGTATTTGGACCAGATTTCTTTTTTGGCAAAGATTGGGAAAAGCGTAAAGTACAAGAGTTTATGGATAAGGAACAGCGTAATTGGGAATAAATACTGTTATATGGTCAAACCTTAATACTATATTGCTTGGTCTATTTTTATCGCCATACATGTATGGAGTGTTTTTAAGGGGCGATTTCTTTTAAAACAACTGGAAGGATAGAAAAAATAAAGGAATTTATAAAAGAACAAGTAGCACAAAAAGAGCTCTGGGAATAGAATTATTAATTATATACTCAATTTAAATAATGAACGTAATTATAATAGAAGACGAAAAACCATCAGCAAGACGTTTGCAGCGTATGCTTAAAGCCTTAGATGTTGAAGCGCACACGATGCTGCATTCCGTGGAAGAATCCATAGAGTGGTTTCAAGGTAATGAACATCCAGATCTTATTTTTTTAGATATTCAGTTAAGTGATGGTTTGTCTTTTGAAATTTTTGAAGCTATAGATATTAATTCAGCAGTCATTTTTACGACCGCTTACGATGAATATGCATTACAGGCATTTAAGCTAAACAGTATAGATTATCTATTGAAACCTATTGATGAAGACGATTTAAGTACTGCAGTAAAAAAATTTAAAAGTAGAACACCAAAAAGACAAGCGGTTACTTTAGATTTTAATGATATTAAAAAGTTATTGGTCAACCCCATTGAGCGTGAATATAAAAAGCGTTTTTCTGTTAAAGTCGGTCAGCATTTAAAACTTATTAATATCGAGGATATCGAATGTATTTACAGTGAAAATAAGGGCACGTATGCTTACACCACCGAAGGTAGAAATTACCTTTTGGATACGACATTGGATCAACTGGAAGACGAGCTTGAACCTCATGTGTTCTTTAGGGTCAGCAGAAAATTTTATGTTAATATAAATGCTATAAAAGATATTATTAGCTATACTAATTCTAGACTTCAGATTAAATTAAACCGATTCAAAGAACAAGAAGTCATTGTGGCCAGAGAACGCGTAAAAGATTTTAAGAACTGGTTAGAATAAATTCAAGATATTGAATTTAGTTTTTGTCCTCAACCCTGTTGTCGTCAAAGGCAGATGGCAACATATTGGGAATAAGCTTCGCAAAAATCGGTAACAAAATTGCTCCGCCAGGAAGCATAAAAATAGCCAAGCTTGGTATGGTTTTTAAAATATCCAGCAATTGGGATTGCATTAGCTTTTGTTCTTCTTTAGATAAATCTGAATGCGTAGATTTGGAAATAAGAGATAAAAGTTCTTTACTCTGTCTAACCTCCTTTATTAAGCGTTTACTGTTTCTTCTTATCAATTTATTGACCAGTTGGGATGAGTTTTCGTAGAAGTTACTGATAGGGTTGGATTGTTGAAACAACAATATTTCTTTTTTATGTTTTTTGTGAAAATCGTTTACACCTAAAATAGACTCATGTATTTCAGAATTTGGTATATCTAAGCGTTTGGCTAAACTTGTTAGAAACCTAAACTCAGATTTTTCTAGAATTTCATCATCCCAAATCGATAAGCACATTAAATCGATAAGGTATTTTTTTTCATTTTTATTGATGTTGTATGTAATATCATAAATCAAATCTTCAGCATCTAATACTTTATCATCAACGTAAGACGTAGAAGTTTCAATAAGGTCAATAACCTTTTTGTCGTAATCCGTAACCTTACTTTTTGAATTAAGGGATTGATATAGCGTGCCAATTATCAAACTCTCTAAGTTGGCTGAATAGGCTTTTACATCGACTTCACTTTTGAGATGCGCTTCAAACGTAAAAACATCAACAAATAAAAGTGAATTGGTTATGGATTTGTTAAAATTTCGTGTTAATAGATTGTCGTCTAACTGAATTCTATCGTGTATTAAACGCTCTAACATGGAGCTTTCACTTTTGCCTATAACGAGCTTATCCCAAAGTGATAAATCAGAGATTTCTAACTCTTTATAAAAGTTTAGTAACGTAGCAATAAATTCTTTACTGTTAAAATCTGGTTTGTAAAACGCATAGGTGTGGTATAATGCAGTGATGAGGTTGATTTTGGCCAATTCATCCTCAGAGTATTTGTGCAATGTGTCAATTGCATTTGTAATGCCCACATTAACTCCATAAATAAATCCATTCTGTTTTAAGCCCTTGTAAAGCTGATTAAAATTTTGGTAGGGTAGTTCTTTTCTGGAAATCTGAGAACAAAATTTTTTTATCCAGCCGCTAGCTGATGGATTCATAGACTTAAAATTATAATATAAAGATACTCTAAATCTATAATTATTTATCAGAATTCATTTTTTCTGATAAAAACTAAATCTCTTCAATCACTTTTAAGTTAGGTCAATTGTTATTTTAAGTGTAAAGTAGAGGATTTTAAGCATTGATTTTTTCAATTTATAGCTGATATTTATCTTAGGTTTCAGCACCAAGAGTTACTGTTTTATGTGAGGTTTTTGACTGTTATTTATTTCAATTCAAATAGTTTAATGGTGTAATGAAATAATTCCGTTCCTCCTGATTTTCCGTGTCCCGGAATTACAATTTTTGTTTCTGGATATTTTAATTTGATTTTTTCAACAGTTTCAGACCATTTGTCAGTATTTGCATCGCCTAAATATCCCTTACTTGCTCCAACTGTTTTAATTAAACACCCACCAAATATGGCATTACTCTCAGGAAAATATCCTATAATATTGTCTTTGGTATGGCCTTCTCCGAAGTATTCCGCATAAACCTTTTTGTTTCCAATATTTAAAGTGAGACTGCCATCAAAATCTTTGATTGGGCTAGATAAGATTTGGCCATTCTCTTTTAGTAATTCTATGGTTCGTATCGAAGCATATGCTGGAATATTGTATTTTTCAAACGCTTGTATTCCGCCAATACAATCTTCGTGAAAATGAGTTGGAATGATAGCTGTTATCTTAGTTTTAAGCTCGTTAGTGGTAAAATTTATTAATTCCAGCGAACTTTTATTGTCCGTAGGTGTGTCAAAAACAATTCCTTCGTTTTCATTAACAACTAACATTCCATTGCATTCCACTTTTCCAAAGTCATCGGTATTTAAAAATGAGACATGTTGATAGATATGATTAGATAGTTTTTTGATAATTAAATTTTCGGTTTGATAAATCGTTGAGCTATCAACTGACTGTATATTAGCGTTTTGATTTATCTCATTTTCTTGTGACGATGATTTCTTGCAGGAAATAAAGCCTAATCCAATAAGAAAAAATAGTATTAATAATAATCTTGTCATAAATTTTGTTTTCCTATTCTTAGAAGTAGTGGGAATATACAATTAATTGTAGTCTATATTGTACGCTGGCTTTTATTTCTAATTACTAAAAGTAAGTGAAACTAAATGTGATTTAATAATTGTCAATAGCTCAGTATTAAAAAAAATGGCATAACCCAAAGGCTACACCATTATATCACTTTTGAGATTTAAGCTGCTCACTTACTCCTCCTTCAATGTTACCTTACGCTCAACAGTATTGAATGGTCCAGGAACCACATTATTGTCGGCATCTATTAATTGTAATTTAATTGTGACTTCTCCCATTGGTAAACCTGTTACTACATGTGGCACCCACTGTGTAATGGTAAATTCTTCACCATTAATCGTAGCTTTAACTTTATGACCTGTTTGCGATAATTCAGTATTCAATACAAAGAAATCTAAAAGTATGTTTTCGGCATCTTTCCCAACATAAGTTCCTTTTGGTCGACTATATATTAAGGTCGGTGCCGCCATATCCAGACCTAAGTTGTCTTGTGCATTTTCGCCAACCACAAGTTTTCTAACGACCATAGAGTTGTCATTCTTAACAGATTCGTGATAAGAGCGACTTAAAAAAGCCACCAAGTGATGCACTCCAGCAGGTATTTCTTTTTTAATGTTAGGCTCGTAGTGTGCAGAATATGGTTGGTTGTTTAGTATAAAATGAATGTGCTGTCCTTTACCAGAATTGGCCAATTTTTGTGCATTAGTACTTTGGGTTTGGTCGCCAAGCACATAATTTTCTAGCGTAAAGTCAAAATCAACTTCGCCAACCTCAGCGATAGTCATAGTTTCAGGTGTGTTTAACATTAGTTTTGCATCAGCATAGGCAGGTGAATCCGTAAGTGGCGCAATTGAGATTTTTGCTGTTTCAGGCTCTTTAGTTTCGGTTTGTTCTTTAGTTTCATTTGTATCCTCTGTTTCTTTTTTATCATTTTTACATGCTGTGGCAAAAATAATAGAGAATGCTAATAAGGTCATTTTTAGATGTTTCATGGTCAATGGTTTAAGATTATAGTTTGTATGATTTTATATAAAGCACAAGTGCTGTTGAAAAAACTTATTTAACTCTTGGTCCTTCTACAAGAGGATTCAGTAAAGTTAAGGATATAACAATGCTTCTGCAAATACCAAATCAAAACTTCTTTAACCATAGTTTGGGGTCTTTAACGCCTCGTTTTAAATTTTCAGTAAGCAACAAGGCCTTATCAATACGTGTTTGTGAGGATTTGTACCGAGAAATTGTATATATAATACTTCGTTGGCGACCAGGTGTAAGATCTTCAAAAATTGTATAGGCTTCATAATCGCTTAGTAGAACGGCCTCGAGTTCTTCTGACATTTCCACACCGTATTTCGATGTATCTTCAAATACCTGAATTGTAAAATAATCGTTCATAAAAACCTCGAGCTCTTTTTGCTTGGCTTTACTAAAATACATGCGATACAAGCCACTTTTTTCACGTTTTAGAGCGGCATAGAACTCAATTTCATTATGAAGAGATGAGGCTTTAACCTTTATACGTTTGTGTTTGTTTTCAATAAATTCTGTGATATGCTCATCTGGTAAAATCACACTTTGTTTATCCGCCAAGGAGACTTCAAAAGGTTTACTTTTTAGCATAATACCTCTGATTAAATCGTTTACATGACAAATATCATGTTTTTTAAGCACATGTAGATTTAATTTTGAATATTGAAGTCAACGCTTATGTGCCAATCTTTAGTTAATAAATATAATGTTGCGGGCCCAAGGTACACCAGTTACCCAACGGTTCCGTATTGGGATATTAATACATTTTCATTGCAGCAATGGAAAACATCCTTGCAAAAATCATTTGAAGAGAGTAATGATTCTGAAGGTTTGAGTTTGTATTTGCATTTGCCATTTTGCGAAAGCCTATGTACGTTTTGTGGTTGTCATAAGCGTATTACAAAACGGCACGAAGTAGAATCCCCTTATATAAAGGCACTTCTAAAAGAATGGAGTTTGTACAGAAAACTTTTGAGCGGTAAGCCAAAAATTAAAGAGTTACATCTCGGTGGTGGTACTCCTACGTTTTTTTCACCACAAAATTTAGAGTTTTTAATTTCTGAATTACTAAAAGTATCTGATTTGGCAGAGAACTATGAATTTAGTTTTGAAGGCCATCCAAACAACACAACCGAAGTACACCTTAAAACCTTATATGATTTAGGATTTAGACGTGTAAGCTTTGGGGTTCAGGATTATAACCTAAAAGTTCAGAAGGCCATTAATCGTGTTCAACCTTTTGAAAATGTGAAACGTGTTACGGAATTGGCAAGACAGATTGGTTACACTTCAGTGGGACATGATATTATTTTTGGATTACCATTTCAAACGGAAGCAGATGTTGTAGAAACCATAAGAAAAACAGAAGCTTTGATGCCAGATCGTATAGCATTTTATAGCTATGCACATGTACCATGGATAAAAGGGAATGGTCAACGTGGCTTTAAAGACGAGGATTTACCAAGTGGTGAATCCAAGCGTCAGCAATATGAAACAGGAAAGTATTTATTGGAGCAAGTTGGCTATGAAGAGATAGGAATGGACCATTTTGCACTGAAGAAAGATTCACTTTACCAAGCCATGGAAACCGAAACCTTGCACCGTAATTTTATGGGATATACAGCTTCTAAAACCCAGGCCATGATTGGTCTAGGCGTATCCTCAATTAGCGATAGTTGGTATGGATTTGCCCAAAATGTAAAATCTATAGAAGACTACTATCATTTAGTAAATGAGGATATTATACCTATTTACCGTGGACATATTTTGAATGCTGAAGATCTTATAATTAGAAAGCATATTCTTAATTTAATGTGCCATTTTAAAACCTCTTGGTTACATGCTGAAATGGTATTTAAAGAACTACCGGAAGTGCTCATAAAACTTAAAGAATTTGAACAAGACGGTTTAATTGAGTTTGAAAGAAAGCAACTGACCGTAACAGAAAAAGGGCAACCTTTTATTAGAAATATTTGTATGGCGTTTGATTTGCTTTTACAGCGTAAAAAACCAAATACCCAGTTGTTTTCTATGACCATTTAAAAACTGACATTATGAAAAAAATTATTGTACCCGTAGACTTTTCTGAACATTCAGAATATGCTTTAGAAGCCGCAGCTTATATTGCTAAAAAACACGATTCTAAATTGATTGTTTTGCATATGCTAGAATTGTCCAATGCTATTATTTCGGTAGGTAATGATTCGTTAAACGAAGAGGCTGTATTTTACTTAAAGTTAGCCGAGAAAAAGTTTGAAGAATTTTTAGATAAACCCTACTTAGATGGTATTGAAATCTCACCAATAGTTAAACATTTTAAAGTGTGGAGTGAAGTTAATGATGTTGCCAATGAGCACAATGCTAATCTTATAGTAATGGGTTCTCATGGAGCTAGTGGAATTAAGGAAGTTTTAGTGGGCTCTAATACCGAAAAGGTGGTGCGCTATTCAGATGTGCCAGTTTTAGTGATAAAGCACAATCCTATTTTAATGGAGTTTGAAAACGGCGTATTTGCAAGCGACTTTTCCGATGCTGCTGTTACTCCATACCTTAAAGCAAAAATAACATTTGATAAGCTTAAAGTGAAAATGCACCTGGTTTATGTAAACTCACCAGACGGTAATTTTAAAAGCTCTACAGAAATAGATAAACAGGTCTCTAGATTTTTGAAGAAAGCAGATGGTGATTTAGAAAATTTGAGTAAAGTAAATATAGTTTCAGATTACTCTATAGAAAAGGGCATCTTAAACTATGCTAATGTTATTGGAGCTGATGTGATTGCCGTAGCTACACATGGTAGAAAAGGCTTGGCACATTTCTTAGAAGGCAGTATTTCTGAGGACATAGCTAACCATTCTACATTGCCGGTAATGACCTTTAAAATATAATGCTTGATGTTTGTTAGTTAGTGATTTTGTAATGTCAAGTTAAAACACCAAGGATTAGATTCTCTGGTGTTTTTTATTTTGAATTAACTACACTTAATGTAAAATATTAATGGCAATCTATAGCACTCGAAACTGTTTCAACAACCGGAATGGGAGATAGGTAAGGAATTCCCAAACCTAGACCACGAAGGATAAACAAAACTCCAATGATTATCACAAAAACAGGAATTGCTTTTTGGATGCGTTGCTTTACAGTGTGGTTTAGAAATTTACCTAAATATATCGCTGAAGTCATTAAGGGTATGGTTCCTAATCCAAATAAAATCATATAAAAACTTCCTTGAAGTAAACTTCCTGTTGCTACGGCTCCAAAAACAGCCATGTATACCAAACCGCAAGGTAAAAACCCATTTAAAAAACCTATGGTTAAAAATGTATCTGCTGTCTTCTTTTTTAAGGCTTTGCCCAAATTTGACTTTACTTTTGAGATGAGTTTGTTTAAGGGTTGGGACAAATTATACTTACCTATAGTATTATAAGGTATAAGTACCAAGACAATCATAATAATACCAATGGCAATTGATAGCTGTTGCTGAATTCCAAAAATGTAGAGACTTTTGCCAACCAAGCCAAAAACCAGCCCAATTAAACTATAGGCCAATAATCTGCCAAAATGATAAACACCAATCTGACTTACTTTTTTAAAAGAGTTAGAACGATCTACAGGTAGCATAAAGGCAATTGGCCCACACATGCCAACGCAATGTAAACTTCCCAATAAACCTAATATGAGCGCAGAAACTAACACTTTTAGTACACAATTTCTTCTTTAAAAAGGTATGGATTAGAATTATACGTCCAATCAATTTTAATGTTCCAACGACCATCTAGTAAACGTTTGTCAGGTATGAGCAAATTGTGGTCAGATAATGAAATCTTAGTTTCAAAATCCAGATGTTTATTAGATGGTCTATATAGGAACACTGTACCTTCAATATTTTTTATGTTCAAATTTTTAGGAAACGTAATCACGATACCTTCTTCTGCTTTATGCCAAGAAATATCACTTTTTAGAGCTTTTGAATTTTCTTCTTTTTCAATATCATTTTGAAATTTCAGTTCCTGTTGATAGTAGTCTTCAACGACTAAATCATGGTCGTATTTTTTATCTGTACTCATACTAATAACAAAGTACATAATGAATGCTATAAAACAAGCAAATGCAATTACTATGGCTGTTCCCCAATTTATTTTCATCACTAAATTTATTTTGCAACCCTGAACTTGTTTCAGGATCTTATTATTAATGTCTCATAGTTTTTAGAAATCGAATATTATTAATTTTTTCTAAAAACACCCCTCAAGTGGACATTCCTATTATTGAATTTTCGATTTCAATTTCAACTTCGGTTTCATCAGTTATAACTGCGAGGCCCAAGAAAACTAACAGTTGTAGTTTCGATTAATTCCTCATTGCTGTAAACGTCTATTCTCAATTTATTTTTATCGCCAGAGAGATCACTTTGCTTCAACTCTATAAACATGGTGCCTTCAGCAATACCTTGAGCTTTTATTTTAAATGTATCTGAGGTTGATACTAATTTAATTTCTCCCTCAAGACCTCTTAACCTAAAGCTAATGTCTTCTATATTTTCGGTGGTTTTATTTACTAATTTATAGGTGAAGACATTACTTATAATGCCATTGTCTTTATGCTCATATAATTGACCTGGTAATCTTAAAACCACGGCTTCAACATCATTTCTTAAGGCTAGCATTCCGCCTAAAATACCGATTAAAATTACGAGAACTGCTATATAGCCTTTCATACGAGCGGTGAGTTTAAAGGGTGCTTTTTTCTCTATATTATCTTCACTCGCGTACCTAATTAATCCTTTAGGGAGATTAATTTTTTCCATAATGGTGTCACATTCATCGATGCAAGCTGTACAATTCACACATTCTAACTGTGTACCGTTTCTTATGTCTATTCCCGTTGGGCAAACATGTACACACTGAAAGCAGTCTATACAATCTCCATGACCTAAAGCTGTTCTGTCTTCATTTTTTCTAAACTTTTTTCTTCCGTTCTCGCCTTCGCCACGTTTGTGGTCGTAAGCAACAACTATAGATTTGTTATCCAGTAGTACACCTTGTAATCGCCCATAAGGACATGCGATAATACACACCTGTTCCCTAAACCATGCAAAAACAAAATAAAATACTCCTGTAAAAATCAGTAACGGTATCAAAGTGCCCATGTGTTTAAACGGCCCCTCAACGATATATGCCAATAACTTATCACTGCCAATTAAATAGGCGAGGAAAACATTGGCGATTAAAAAGGATACAGCTAAAAAAATAAACCATTTTAAAAGTCGCTTTCTAATCTTTTCTGCATCCCACTTTTGCCTAGCCAGTCGCATTTGTTTGTTACGATCCCCATCAATCCAATATTCAATACGTCTAAACACCATTTCCATAAAAATGGTCTGTGGACAAATCCATCCACAAAAAATACGACCAAATCCAACGGTAAATAATGTGATAAATACCACGCCAATTATCATTGAGATCACAAATAAATGAAAATCTTGAGGCCAAAACGGAAATCCGAAAATATTGAAACGTCTCTCCAGGACATTAAACAATAAAAATTGATTACCGTTAACCTTTACAAAAGGTGCGGCAAATAGGAAAGCCAATAAAATGTAGCTAACTATTTTTCGTTTTTTATAAAAATAACCAGAAGGTTTTTTAGGAAATACCCAATTACGCTTACCTTCTTCATTAATGGTACCTATTGAATCTCGAAAAACTTCATTCTCTGGCGTTTCCATTTTTTAGAACAACATTAGAATTTAATAATCAATAGAGGTCTCTAATGAATCGTTGATAACGTTTTTAACTTCAACTTTTACATCATGTACTTCTTCACCGGTTTCCGTATCTTTTAAGGTGGCGTCTATCCAAATTTCCCCTTCGGCAGCTTTTGGTTCTGCGGGAGTTGTACCTTGAAATTGAAGAACATAACTGGCTACTTGTGCCATCTCAAGAGGTTTTAATTCTGTTTTCCAAGACACCATTCCTTTTCCATCACGGCCTCCTTCAGAAATTGTTCTAAATACATTTTTAATACCTCCACCTAAAATCCAATTTTCATCGGTAAGGTTTGGCCCAATTCCGCCACCTCCATCGGCTTTATGGCAAGCTACACAGTTAACCTCAAATATTTTTTTACCGGCATTTAGATCTCCTGCCTCAGTTAATACTTCAACGGTATTTATATCAACTAAATTCTTTGCGGTTTTTTTGTACTCTTCAATAGCTCTGTTGGCTTCTGCATATTCAATTTCATATTCAGCAAACTGATCATCAGCATTGAGTACATGGTAACGAATCATGTAAATTACTGCAAAAATTATGGTAAGATAAAAACTATAGACCCACCACGGTGGTAAGTTGTTATCAAGCTCTTTTATACCATCGTAATTGTGGTCTAAGATAATTTCACCCTCTTGTTCAATTGGTTTAGAGCCCAAGAGTTTGTTGTATGTATCTTTAATCCATAGACCTAGTTTAGAAGGACTATTTCTTTTAGCATCCATACGTGCTCTACCTTCTTCATCTAAACTTTGATACAATATATTATCCATAGAGCTTACTATACCTTCAATGGCAATAAGTATTAGTAGTACTAACAATAAGAATAATAAGATAATCGGTTGTTCCATAAATGCAGGTTGATCACCTGAATCAATGAAGTATTCTACGAGTGCAGCAATGGCAAAAAATACAAGAGGCACTCTTATGTATGATGGGATTAGATTTCTCATGATATAGTGTCGTTTTGGTTATCTAATGGTAAATTGCTAACGGTTGATATGTATTCTTTTTTTGCAGTGAATACCCAATAGAATAGTATTACGAAGAAAATAAAGAATATGAGGAGCGATATCATAGGATAGATTTCTATGCCTGTGATGCTTTCCATATGATTTTTTACAAATTTTAGCATGACGTTCTTAGTTTTGAGCAGTTTCGTTAGTAATATCCTTTACCTTTATATCGGTTCCTAAACGCTGTAAATAAGCAATCAGCGCTACGATTTCTCGATTTCGCATTTCTACGAAATCTTCACCACCAGCTTGTTTATCGGCCTCATAGGTTTTAACAAAATCAGGATCTGAGTAAAGGTTCTTTTCAATTTGTATGCCTTGCTCTAACATTGAAGCTTGTGCATTGGCAATGTCCTCTTCAGTATAAGGTACGCCTAAACTTACCATAGTTTCCATTTTCTTTTCAGTCATGGACTTATCCAACTCATTTTTTATCAGCCATTGATAGGCAGGCATAATGGAACCACTAGAGGTGCTTTGTGGATCGTACATATGATTTAAGTGCCAGTTATCGGAATATTTACCACCGATCCTGTGCAGATCTGGTCCAGTACGTTTACTTCCCCAAAGGAATGGGTGATCATATACAAATTCACCAGCTTTGGAGTATTCTCCATAGCGTTCTACTTCACTTCTAAATGGGCGTATCATTTGTGAGTGGCAGCCAACACAGCCCTCTCTAATATATAAGTCACGACCTTCCAACTCCAGAGGTGTGTAAGGCTGTACACTGCTAATAGTAGGAATGTTAGACTTTACAACAATGGTTGGTATAATTTGAACAATACCACCAATTAATATTGCTATCGTAGCATATATGGTTAACATAACTGGTTTACGCTCTAACCAAGTGTGCCAACCTTCACCAGCTACACGTCTTTTAGATACACGCTGTAAAGCAGGTGCTTCTGCCAACTCATCAGTGACTTTATTCTCGGATTTTACAACAGTCATCATGATGTTATAGACAAGTATTAACATACCTGTGATATAAAGTGTACCACCAATGGCGCGCATCCAGTACATTGGCATTATTTCAGTTACTGTTTCTAAGAAGTTACCGTAAACCAAAGTTCCGTCTGGGTTAAATTGTTTCCACATACTAGCTTGAGCAAAGCCAGCAACATACATTGGCAGTGCATATAGTATGATACCCAAAGTACCTATCCAAAAATGCACATTCGCTAAGCCTGTAGAATGTAGTTTTGTTTTAAATAATCTTGGGATTAACCAATAGATCATACCAAATGCAAGGAATCCATTCCAGGCTAATGCACCTACGTGTACGTGGGCAATAATCCAATCGGTAAAGTGTGCAATAGCGTTTACATTTTTAAGTGAAAGCATTGGCCCTTCAAATGTTGCCATACCATAACCAGTGATTGCAACAACCATAAATTTAAGAACGGGATCAGTACGTACTTTATCCCATGCTCCACGTAAAGTCAACAATCCATTAATCATACCTCCCCAAGATGGTGCAATTAACATTACTGAAAACGCAACACCCAAATGCTGAGCCCACTCTGGTAAAGCGGTATATAATAAATGGTGAGGTCCTGCCCAGATATATATAAAGATTAATGACCAAAAGTGAACAATGGATAAGCGATAAGAATACACTGGACGATTCGCTGCTTTAGGTACAAAATAGTACATCAACCCAAGGAAAGGTGTTGTTAAGAAAAACGCAACAGCGTTATGTCCATACCACCATTGCACTAAGGCATCTTGCACACCTGCATAAACAGAATAACTCTTCAGTCCGCTTACAGGCAACTCTAAACTGTTAAAAATATGAAGTACAGCAACGGTAACAAAGGTTGCGAGATAGAACCAAATAGCTACATACAAATGTCTTTGACGACGTTTAAGAATTGTGGCGATCATATTAACACCAAACGCAACCCATACTAAAGCAATAGCAATATCAAAAGGCCACTCAAGTTCAGCATACTCTTTAGAGGTTGTTATGCCCAAAGGCAAGGTGACTGCTGCTCCCACAATAATTAATTGCCAAGCCCAAAAATTGAAATTACTAAGAAAATCACTAAACATTCTTGCTTTTAGCAAACGCTGTAATGAGTAATATACACCTGCAAAAATAGCGTTACCTACAAAGGCAAAAATCACAGCATTTGTGTGTAATGGTCTTAAACGACCAAAACTTAGCCACGATATTCCATCCGTCATATTTGGGAATAAAAACATAAAGGCCAGAATAAGGCCTACCAGCATACCAACAACGCCCCAAAGTATGGTGGCGTAGAGGAATTTTTTAACGATTTTATTATCGTAATAGAATTGTTGCATCTCCATATTAAAAAAATTAGTCAGTTTTTATATCTGTTGATTTTTCGGTTTCTGATTTTACGAGTTCGTCTTCAAAAAGCATACGCACCGAAGGCGTATAACTATCATCATATTGTCCTGATTTTACAGCTGCAATGAATATGAAAAAGAAAGCAACGCCCACAATGACACTAACAGTTAGTAAAATATATATAACACTCATACCTATTTTGAAGTTATGGCTCAAAATTACTCTTGAACTTGTTTTTAAAATATGATATTTATCATATTGAATTATTTATTTTAATTTTCTCCCTAAAAGATTGGTGGAAATTGTTGTAAAAACCACAATGCTAATAGAACTCAAAGGCATTAATATTGCGGCAACAACAGGTGCCAATTGGCCTGTAACTGCAAAATATAAACCGATGATGTTATATATAAATGAGAGAACAAAACTCCATTTGATAATTTTTATAGCTGATTTTGAAGCTTTGACATATTGATAGAGTTCTTTAAACTTTGAAGCATCTAAAATGGCATCGCAAGCGGGGGAGAAGACATTAACATCCTCAGATATAGCAATACCAACATTGCTTTGTGCTAATGCACCAGCATCGTTTAAACCATCCCCAATCATAAGTACTTTTGCACCTTCAGACTGATGATATTTAATAAATTCTAACTTGTCCTCAGGTTTTTGGTTGAAAATTAATTTGGTTTTAGCTGGAAGTAGTTTTTTTAAATTTTCGCGTTCACCTTCATTATCTCCAGATAGAATGACCAAATCAAATTGCTTTTTAAGTTGGTTGAATAATTTGGAAACCCCTTTTCTATAGCTGTTATAAAACGTAAACTTTCCTTTGTAAACTTCATTGCTACTAATATGAACAGTCGTGTTTAAAACTGAAGTTTCTTCTGGCTTACCAACAAAACTAGCTGATCCAATTTTAAGATTTATACTGTCGTGCTTGGCTTCAATTCCCTTTCCGATATGTTCTTTAAAGTCATCTAGCGTAACAATATTATTTTCTTCTAAGATATTGTAAAGTGTTCTGCTTAATGGATGATTGGATCCGCGAAGCGAATTCTTTAGAACCAAGTTTTCAGATTCAGATAGAGATAGTCCATCATATTGGGCATTACTGCTTTTGTTTGAGGTGATAGTGCCTGTTTTATCGAAAATTATAGTGTTGATTTGTGCTAATTGTTCAATAACACTAGCATTTTTTATGTAGAATTTCAGCTTTCCAAAGATTCTCAATAAATTCCCGAATGTAAAAGGTGCAGATAAAGCAATTGCACAAGGACATGCAATAATTAGTACTGCTGTAAATACGTTCATGGCTTTGCTTGCATCGTTAAATAGCCAAAATGTTGTAGCGACTATGGCAATGGCTAAAATGGCAATAGTAAAATGTTTACTAATAGTATTGGTAATGTTTGTAAAACCATCTTCTTTGTTTTTATTGAAAACATCGTTACCCCACAATTGTGTTAGATAACTCTGCTCCACAGATTTAAGGGCTTCGAGTTCAATAACTCCAGCCGTCTGTTTGCCACCTGCAAAGAGTTTGTCGCCAGATTGTTTTGAAACAGTTTGGGATTCACCAGTTACAAAACTGTAATCTATTTTAGCTTTGCCGTTTATTAATATGCCATCAACAGGAATTAATTCTTCATTTCTAATTAAAAGACGATCCCCCTTTTTAATATCGTAAACCTGAATGGAGTTTTCGCTACCGTCTTTTTCAATTTTAGTTATGGCTATAGGAAAGTAGGATTTATAATCGCGCTCAAAGGATAGGAAATCATAGGTTTTTTGCTGAAAGAACTTTCCAACCAAAAGAAAGAATACCAATCCTGCCAAACTATCAAAGAAGCCTGAACCTAAATCGAACATAATTTCAGCTGTACTTCGAATAAAAAGTACAGATATACCCAATGCAATTGGCACATCAATGTTAAGGAGTTTTGCCTTTAAACCTTTAAATGCCGAAATAAAATAATCTTGCGCCGAGTAGAAAACCACAGGAACAGAAAGAGCAAACATTAACCAGCGAAACATAGGTTTGTACTGCTCTAACCAGTATTCATTGACTTCAAAGTACTCAGGAAAAGACAGGAACATAATATTTCCAAATCCAAAGCCAGCAACACCAAGTTTATAAATAAGTGTTCTGCTGATATGCTTTTTCCCTGATTTAAAATCGTCTAAGCTAATATAAGGTTCGTAGCCAATTGAACTAAGTAATAAAACAATTGATTTTAAATCAGTTGCCTTAGAATTGTAGGTAACTCTAACTGTTTTCTTACCAAAGTTGACTTGAGAATCCGATATGCTTGAGTTGAGTTTATTGAGGTTTTCTAATATCCAAATACAAGAACTACAATGAATATGCGGAATGTAAAGCGTTACAATTTCTATATCATCACTTCTAAACTCCGTAAGCTTTTCAATGATGTTCTCTTGTGAAAGAAAATCGTATTTACCCTCAATTTCCTTGGGAATGGCACCAGGGGAATTTTGTAAATCGTAATAACAGGTTAAATCATTTTCGTTAAAAATCTCAAAAACAGTTTTACAACCATTACAACAAAATGATTTTTCCTGAAACGTAATTGCGTGATTGCCACAATCATCACCACAGTGAAAACACGTATCGTTTTTCATTTTTATTTGCTCAATTATACCTGTAACAAAGGTGACACAACATTAACTTTTAAAATATGATATTTGTCATGTAATTAGTATCTTTGAATTACGATCACAAAACAATAGGTATGAGTAAATGTGAATCTTGTATTATTAGAGAATTCAATTCTTTAAAATCGCTGACGCGCGAAGAATTAATGCGTGTTTCTGCATGCAAAACAGGTAAAATTTACAAAAAAGGTCAGGTAATATTTGAAGAGGGTGAAACGCTCAATGGAGTTTATTGCGTGAGAGATGGTGTTTGCAAACTCACTAAACTAAGTGAGAATGGAAAAGACCAAGTTGTTAAATTGGTTGTTAAAGGAGGTTTGTTGGGTAAACGCTCTTTAGTATCTGAGCAGAAAACCAACTTAAGTGCAGTGGCTTTAAACGACATGGAAATGTGTTTTATTCCAAAGAGTGAAATCATGAACGATTTAACGAAGAACCCAAAATTCACCATGGATGTTCTAAAGAAAATGGCTGAAGACTTAAAAGTATCAGATGAATCTTTAGTTAAAATGGCACAGAAATCCGTAAAATGTAGAATGGCTGAAATCCTTATGTATATTCATGATAATTTTGGAACCGATGATGATGGCTATTTAAGTATTGTGCTATCTCGTGAGGATTATGCAAGTATAGTGGGCACAGCTACAGAGTCCGCCATTAGAATACTCTCTCAGTTTAAGAAAGAGGGTATAATCTCAACTTCTGGTAAGCGTATAAAGATTGAAGATTATGGAAGTCTTAAATGGATTGAGTAATAATACCACCATCTGAGAAGATGTCATTCTGAATGAAATCTAATTACATTTTATTTTTTTGCTTATTAAATAAGCAATGCTTTAGTTTTTACATTCCGACTCTAAATCTGTGTAAACAGGCTTAATCTTACGGCTTTGAATTAGAAGTCGACTCACTTTTCCAAGCGACGTTTTATTCAATAATTAATCGATTTTAAAAGTTTTTATTTCCTTAAAAGGATTGGTTTCAACTTGCCTCATGCGAGTTTCGTAGTCTTTCCATTGCTTGTTAAAAAAAGTATTTGTTTCGCTGAAAAGTTCATTTAGCGCATTTTTAGCATGTTTAATTAAGGTCGTTTCAGTAGAGGTTAACCCTGTTTGACTATTATAAACATAGCTCTGTGCAGTTCTTAAGCGTTGCAATGGTGTGACTTCAGGATTTCTAGTTATACCTTGGCGTTTGTCTACTTTACCCAAGTATTTGTCTATTAAACTGTCTATGGTTTTTATGGTCTCTTTTGAAGCATAAATCTCATCTTTGTATTGTTCTTTATCTAGTTCAGATAACTCTTTTTTATAAGTCTCGGCAATACCTTTACTTTCAACTAATTGTTTTACGGCATCTGTGGCCGTTTTTTGTAGTTGTTCGAGTTGTTTAGCTGTAGCATAGACTTCATCAATATTTTTCTGAGATACATTTAACCTTGGGTCTGGTTCTACTTTTATTGCAGTTTCAGATGTTAGGTTACCATAATGCAAAACTGCTTTATAAGTACCTGGCTTTACAGATACACCAGCAGGCTCTCTAGTTTCTTTTCTAATTGTTCTTGATGGTCTGCTAACACCTGCCTCGTTCATATACCAGGTCCATTTATGAATGCCATTTTCTTTAGGCGCTTTTCGTTTTAAAGTTCTTATTAAGCGATTGCCATCATATAACTTTAAGGTCAGCGAATCCCATTTGATCGTATTTTTTTCATCCACAGATGCTTCACTATTATTCTCAATAACATCATCATCCTTTTTCGCTTCTTTTTCTTCTTTATCAGGTACTTCCTGTTTGTTGAAGAGGTAAGAGAAATGAGCTCCTCTATCACGATTTTCGCCATTGTAAAGAGCATCTCCTCCAAAACGACTTCCTGTTGGTTGTTGATAAGCCGCTTGATATGCAGTTGGCGGGTCAAACAATTCTATGTTAGAATTCATTATAGATGCATTTTTTGCCATTGCTCTTAATGGTCTAATATCATCTAAAACCCATGCAGCTCTTCCGAAAGTTCCAATAACTAAATCGTGCTCTCTAGGTTGAATGACTAAATCCTTTACTGATGTTGTAGGGAAGCCTTCTGTCCATTTCGTCCATTTTTTGCCTGCATTTATAGAAATGTACAAGCCATCATCAGTTCCCAAAAACATAAGGTTTGGTTCTACTAAATCTTCAACTATAGCTAAAGTGTAACTTTGTACATCATTTTCATCCACGATACGTTCCCAAGTTTTGCCATAGTCTTTAGTTCTATAGGCATAAGGAGTATAATTAAAACGTCTATAGTCGTTAGCAATTAAAAGTGCCTCACCTTTACTTTTATTTGATGCTTTAATCTGCGCAATCCAACTTCCGCTTGGTAATCCCTTAATGTTTTTTGTGACTTCGTTCCAGCTGTTTCCTCCGTCAATTGTATAGTGAACTCTACCATCATCAGTGCCTGCCCAAAGCATATCTTTTTCAACAGGCGATGGTTCAATCACCAAAATGGTACAGTGATTTTCTGCACCGGTGGCATCCATAGTTAAGCCACCACTTTCAGATTGTTTTTGTTTTTCCGGATCATCCGTCGACAAATCTGGAGATATAACTTCCCAAGTTTCACCCTTATCAGTGGATTTGTGAACAAATTGACTGCCAAAATAAATCGTACTATTGTTAAAAGGATCAATATTTATGGCAGAATTCCAATTGAAACGTAATCGTACATCAGCATTGGGATGTGTAGGTCTTACACTATAGTTGTTTCCTGTTTGCCAATCGTAACGGCTCACAAAACCTTGCTGGCTCATTGACCAACCATAACGCGAATCATCTCTATCGGGAACTACATCGAAGCCATCTCCAAAACTAATTTCTTGCCAATAACTATTTCTAATACCTTGAGCACGCCAAACATAAGCTGGCCCTCGCCAAGAGCCATTATCTTGCATACCGCCATAGACATTGTATGGATATTCATTATCGACGTTAATGTGATAGAACTGAGCCACAGGTAGGTTACCAATGAACCGCCATGTTTTTCCTCCGTCTTTAGTGATATTCATACCACCATCATTGCCATCTATCATAAAATTACCATTGTTTGGATGAATCCACCATGCATGATGATCTGGATGCACACCATTGCTTACTCCATAAGCTGGCATCAATTGTGTGAAGTTTTTTCCTCCGTCTTCTGAAACATTGACGTAGGTGAATACAGAATAAACCCTATTCTCATTTTGCGGATCTACATAAATCTCAGAATAGTAGAATGGACGGTTGCCAATGTCATTTTTGTCATTTATTTTTTTCCATTTAAAACCTCCATCCTCACTTTTATAAAGCGCATTCTTTTTAGCTTCTACCAAAGCATAAATAATATTTGGTTTATTTGGCGCTACGGCTATACCAATTCGACCTAAATTTCCTTTAGGGAAGCCATCTTCATCGGTGATTTTTTTCCAAGTTTCACCACCATCGTGTGTAATGTGTAAACCAGAACCTTCACCACCAGAGTTAAAAAACCATGGATCACGTTTGTGTTCCCACATGGCCGCAATTAATTTATTCGGATTTGAAGGATCCATCACTAAATCTGCAGCTCCGGTTTTATTATTGGCAAATAAGATTTTATTCCAGGTCTTTCCGCCATCAGTAGTTTTAAACACCCCACGCTCAGGATGTTCTCCCCAAGGCGAACCAATGGCACCAACATAAACGATATCAGGGTTTGTTGGATCCACAATAATTCTATGGATATGTCTTGTTTTTTCTAAACCCATAGCCATCCATGTTTTTCCTCCATCAAGCGATTTATAAACTCCATAACCACCATTAAGCGAGTTGCGTGGGTTGCCTTCGCCTGTACCAACCCAAATTACGCTAGGGTTAGATTGTTGAATTTCGACTGCTCCAATGGATGCCGTTAATTCTTTATCAAAAATAGGTTCCCATTTTATGCCACCAGAGGTTGATTTCCAAAGCCCACCAGAAGCGGTACCGACGTAAATTATATCAGGATTGTTAAGCACAACATCAATAGCCGTAACACGACCAGACATACCGCCTGGGCCAATATTTCTTGGGGTCATATTTTTGACCATATCCATTGAAAATTCTTGTGCAGAAAGTGTTGCTATACAGATTAGTAATAGCAGAGATAAATAGCTTCTCATTATTTTTGGGTTAGTTCAGAAAAGTTTAAAATTAGTGAAAAGAAATTTTACAAATCTTAATGTGATGTTAAGGTGTTTTAAAGCCTGTTTTTTAATTCAAAAAAGCGTTATTTTTACATAACAATGGAAGAGAAAAGAAAAAAAGCGGGTTTTGTCTTTAAAACCTATGAAGCACCCCATCAATCTCCTTTTGATAAATTATTCGAAATCTTTAAGGAATTAATTACCTATACCTCCGGAGATTTTGATGAAGCCATCGATTGGCTACGTCAATTGGATAAAGAATATAAGCTTACTACACCTGAGTATACGATTGATGATTTTATCGAAGACCTTAAAAATAAAGGCTACATAAGAGAAGAGATAGACCCAACAGGAAATGGTGATGGCAAAGGTAAAACCACTATTACAGCTAAAACCGAACGAGCCATACGCCAACAAGCTTTAGATCATATTTTTGGTAAAATAAAGCGCAGTGGTTCGGGTAATCATAAAAGCAAAGGAGTTGGTTTAGGCGATGAGCATACTGGCGATTTTAGGGCGTATCAGTTTGGTGATGCTTTAGATAAAGTATCTATGACAGAAAGTTTACGTAATGCGCAGATTAATAACGGAATAGGAGATTTCAGTTTAACTGAAGATGATTTGGTGGTAGAAGAGACGCTACATAAAAGCCAAATGAGTACAGTACTAATGATTGATATTAGTCACAGTATGATTTTATACGGGGAAGACCGTATTACTCCTGCCAAGAAAGTAGCCATGGCTTTATCGGAATTAATCACCACAAGATATCCAAAGGATACGTTAGAGATTTTAGTATTTGGTAATGATGCATGGCCTATAAAAATTAAAGATTTACCGTATTTAAAAGTTGGGCCTTACCATACCAATACTGTTGCAGGATTACAATTAGCTATGGACATGCTACGTAGAAAGCGTAACACCAATAAGCAAATATTTATGATTACAGATGGTAAACCAAGTTGCTTACGTATGCCAGACGGTCAGTACTACAAAAACAGTAATGGCTTAGATCCATATATTACAAATAAGTGCTACGCAATGGCACAACAAGCCAGACGTTTGCATATTCCTATAACGACATTTATGATAGCAGAAGATCCCTATTTAATGCGGTTTATTAGAGAATTTACGCAAGCCAACAGAGGCAAGGCATTTTATACAGGATTGAAAGGCTTAGGTGAGATGATTTTTGAAGATTACGAAAACAATAGAAAAAGAAGAATTAAAGGCTAATTAAAAGACAAAAGAATAAAGAGAATAGAAGAAAAGCGACTAAATCTATTTTCTTTTTTCTAGAATCTTTTTCTAAAAAATATATATGAAAATAGAGACTATAAAAACACTAGGAGAATTAAAAAAAGCAGGATACCAATCAAAGTCTATTAAAGACGAGTTAAGAGATAACTTAATTGAAAACATAAAAAATAAGGTGACTACGTTTAAAGGCATTCATGGTTATGAGAATACCGTGATTCCTGAATTGGAGCGGGCTATTTTATCGAGACACAATATTAATTTGTTAGGACTTCGAGGTCAGGCAAAAACACGACTGGCACGTATGATGGTGAATTTATTGGATGAATATATTCCTGTTGTGGAAGGTTCAGAAATTAATGATGACCCATTACAGCCTATTTCGAGATTTGCTATAGAATTGATTGCTGAAAAAGGAGATGAGACACCAATTACTTGGTTACATCGTAATGAGCGTTTTGCAGAAAAATTAGCAACACCAGATGTTACTGTTGCTGATATTATTGGTGATGTAGATCCTATAAAAGCGGCCAATTTAAAATTGAGTTATGCCGATGATCGGGTGATTCATTATGGAATGATTCCACGTGCCAACCGTTGTATTTTTGTTATTAATGAATTACCAGATTTACAAGCCAGAATTCAGGTGGCATTATTTAATATTTTACAAGAAGGTGATATACAGATTAGGGGATTTAAATTACGCCTGCCGTTAGATATGCAATTTGTATTTACTGCAAACCCTGAAGATTACACCAACCGCGGCAGTATTGTCACACCATTGAAAGATAGAATTGGTTCTCAGATTTTAACGCACTATCCTGATACAGTAGAAACGGCAAGAACGATTACTTCGCAAGAAGCAAATTTAGATGAGCGTCAGGCAAATACTGTTTATGTTCCCGATCTGGCAAAAGACTTATTGGAACAAATTAGTTTTGAAGCTCGTGAAAGTGAATATGTTGATGTAAAAAGTGGAGTCAGTGCACGTATGAGTATCACAGCTTTTGAAAATCTGTTAAGTACTGCTGAACGACGTGCTCTAATTGCTGGTGATGATAAAACCACAGTACGTTTATCGGATTTTATTGGAGTGATTCCTGCTATAACAGGTAAAGTAGAATTGGTATATGAAGGGGAACAAGAAGGTGCTGATTTTGTTGCCAACACGTTAATGGATGAAGCTATTAAAACTTTATTCCCGAAATACTTCCCAAAAATTGAAAAGCTAGAAAAGCAAGGGGAAGAAACACCTTATGATGATTTAGTGTCTTGGTTTTTTAATGGTGAAGGTTTTGAGTTGTTAGATGAGTATGATAACGCTACTTATAAAGCTAAGCTAGATGAGGTAGCACCTTTAGATACATTATTGGCGGATTACCAACCAGACATTGATAAACGCGATGTTTATTTTGAAAAAGAGTTTATCCTATGGGGATTGGTACAGTTTAAGAAATTGAGTAAGTATCGTTATTCTGAGGGATTGCAGATTAAAGATCCTTATGGAAGTTATATTAGTGGATTATAAACTAAGAGGCTGTCTGAAAAGTGTCATTCTGAATAAAAATGAAGAATCTCAAAAAAATTAATATACTGATTATTAATAAACTGAGATTTTTCATTTCGATTCAATAAAACATTACTTTTAATATTAATCTATTCTATTTTTTTCGGCTTCTATACCCGTTTTTCGTTTACGTGCTTTTTTAATTTCATTTCTTCCAAAATTATAGGTAGCACTAAAGCGTATTTGTCTGCTATCATTTCCACCATTGCCATCAATAAATAAGTCTCCAAAACTTGTAGTACCTCGCCATGGAGATGTAAAGAGAATATCATTAAACCCTAATCTGGCAATGAGTTTATCATCCATGAATTTCTTTTGGAATGCTAAATTTAAAGACCCGAGACTTCGGGTTTCGTAAGTGCCACCCCAAACCGAAGGTGAACTGTACCATCCTGAAACCTCAAACGTAATAGCTTTAGGAAGCTTAAATGTATTTTGCGCATACAGACTTAATGTATTTTGTCTGGTTGATACAAAGTCTGGGTTAGTAGCTTCATAGATGCTTCGGTAGGCGTTTACACTAAAATAAACACGCCACCAATCATTAAATTTTGTGGGATATGAAATACCGAGATTAATTATCTTTTGGTTGGCTACATTTCTTTGAATGATAAAGTTTTGGTCATCGCCAACAGCTTCGGTAACCTGAGCAAAAAAGTCGGATATAAAGCTATAGCTTAATGATGTGGTTAACCTGTAATTATAGGTGTGAGATAACTTTATATTATCCGTATACTGAGGCTGCAAAAATGGATTGCCCTGTCTAAACGATAGCTCATCAATTCTATACTGAAATGGATTTAAACTCTGATAATTTGGTCGTTGTATACGCTTACTGTAAATAAGAGCTAAACTGTTTTTTTGATTCATTTGATAGGTAATTCCACCACTAGGAAACCAATTGGTATAATTGCGCTTTACACGATTATTAGCATTCACTTGATTGCTCTCTAGTTGACCATCTGAAATGGTATTCTCCATTCTTAGTCCAAACTGTAAATTAAACTTATCAAGTTTTCGACTGTAATTAAAGTAAGCGGCGCTGATTTGTTCATCATAGCTAAAGTCATTAGATTGAGATTCGTCTAAATCATTATTACCGTTAGTTCTATCATAGGCATCAAAACTGTTCTCGGTATTTACTTTAGAATATTTTACGCCTAGACTCAATGTTCCTTTTAAAAAGTTTTGTTCATAATCTGCTTGACCAGATATAATTGAAATATCTATAGGCGTATCAAAGAAGACGACATTTTCACTTAGTACTTGTGTTTCATCTCCGTTAAAATAGCGATTAGGTTGTAGGTTTTCGCGCTCGCTATCATACTTTCCGTAATCTAAATCGATATTTAGAGTATGCCCTAAAGTATCTTTAAATCTGTAATTAATGTTTGTAAATAGATTAGAAGTTCTATTTTTAGAATCACTACCAGCTACAAGAACTTCCGAGGGGTTATTTGCGCCACCTGGCGTAATTGGAGTTCTTGAATCACTTTCAGAATTAGAGTTATTAAAATTACCATTAATAATGATTCCAAAAGTAGATTTCTTATTGGCATAGTAATCAAAACCTAGCCTTATATTGTTACGGTTACTATCAAAAACACTTTCTGTTTTTGCATTAAAGTTTGTGCCGTTTTGTGTTCGATTTAGATTGATGAAACTGGTACTTTTTCCAAAGAAATTACTATAAGTACCATAGATATTTGTTTTTTTATTTCTGTTGTTAAAGGATATAGAATTACTGGTTCTGGCAAAATCACCAATGGTTAATGACGATGCTACTGTACCATTTGTACCTAACGATTTATCTCGCTTTAATATTATATTTATAATACCTGCATTGCCTTCGGCATCATAACGTGATGAGGGTTGAGTTATAATTTCTATGGACTCGATATCTGCTGCTTGTAAAGTTTTGAGAAAGTTGACTAGATCTGAACCTCTCAACACTGAAGGTCTACCATCTATGTAGAATAGTACGCCAGTTTTACCTTCAACAATAATACTATCTGAGTTATCGATAATGATGCCCGGTGCTTTTCGTAACAGCTCAAAACCAGAATCTCCAATGGCATTTATGGTTCCTGCAACATTAAAAATGGTTTTGTCTGCTCTAACTTCTATCATTGGCTTTTCGGCAACAATAGTGACTTCGTCTAATTCGGCGGAATCTTCAAGCATTATAATATCCGAGAAGTTTTTATCATTATTGCTTAATACAAAAGCTTCAGACTTATAATCTTTTAGGCCAAGGCTGGTTATCAGAAGCAAATACGAGCCATTTTTAATATTTTTAAATTGAAAGTTTCCTGAGTCATCAGAAAGTTCACCTTTTACAAACCCATTGGTTTCAGTATTTAACAATGATATAATTGCTGATGGAACTGGTTGTTGGTCTTCTGATATGATTTTTCCTGTGATAGAATTTTGTGCTGTAATGGATCCGAAAAGGAATAATAAGAGTAGTGTAAACGGTTTCATAGAATTGTATTAAAATTTCTCTGAAACAAATTTGAAATACTTATATATTTTACACACGTCATAACTGTTGAGTTGGGATATAAGACGATAAATTGGAATTCCTATTCGTCGGCATATAGGTCAACTCGTCTTTTTTTGATGACTTAGAGCCTATATATAAAGTATATTTGAATATTAAATCTTATTTATATGAAGAAGAAGTTTTACAATAAGAGGTTTATGTCAATAAAGGTCGGTGAACTCTTATGCTTTATTGGTTTCTATTTCTTTTTTGCAATTTTTTACTACGTTACATTATATATAAATAGACAGGGTTATACAGATAAGAATGACAAATTTTTTAATCTTATTACGGTTATTGATGATAGTGGTTTAGACTATTTTATTAAATTTTTAATTACCATTCCTATTTGGTATCTATTATTTAGAAAACTTAGACATTGGTCAATGTATAAAAGATTACTTCTGCATATAATTTTACTACCAATGTTTGTTATCGTTTGGCAGCAGCTATACTATATTATTTGTGAAAAAATCGGTTTTTATCATTTGGGAGGAACAGGTCGTGTTTGGGATATATATATACCTGCATTATTCTATATTCTTCAGTTTGGTATTATGCATTCTTATAACTTTTATCTTGAAAACCGACGAAAGTTAAAGTTAGAAGGGGAGCTAAGAACAGCAGCCTTAAAAAGCGAGTTGTCTGCAATAAAAGCACAATTGAACCCTCATTTTTTGTACAATATATTTAATACCATAAGTGCTTCAGTACCGCCCAAGAATGAGAAAACCCGACATTTAATCGCTGAACTTTCGGACTTGTTTCGTTACCAGTTAAAAGCTTCTCAGGTAGAAAAAGTACCTCTAAAAGAAGAATTGGAATTTGTCAATAAGTATTTAGATTTAGAAAAAGAACGTTTTCAGGAACGGTTAAAAGTTGAAATTAATGTAGATGATAATTTGAAACACGAGATGGTACCACCTATGTTGCTACAACCTTTAGTAGAAAATTCTATTAAGCACGGATTGTCATCATTGATTGAAGGTGGAAAAATTAGTATTTCAATATTTAAGAAACATAATAAGCTACATTTTGAAATTTCAGATACTGGTGTAGGTGTTAAAGACAAAACTTCTGTTTTTGAAAAGGGTATAGGGCTAACCAATACTAAGCTTAGACTCGAAAAAATGTATCAAAGCACTTTAAGTTTGTCAGATAACCAACCTCAAGGTTTAAAAATCTCTTTTGCGATATGAGAAAAGTAATTATAGTAGATGATGAGGTTGCAGGACGTCAATTAATTAAGGAATATTTAGAAGACTATCCAGAGTTAATTTTATTGGGCGAGGCAAATAATGGTGTAGATGCAGTAAAGATAATCAATGAGTTTAAACCAGATTTAGTTTTTTTGGATATACAAATGCCTGGTATGACAGGTTTCGATGTACTTACGCATCTAGAAGAATTGCCACAGATTATATTTTCTACAGCTTATGATCAATATGCTCTTAAGGCTTTTGAAGTTCATGCTGTTGATTATTTGTTGAAGCCTTACACAAAGGAGCGCTTTAAAGTTGCCGTAGATCGCTTAACACAAAACATTGATGAGAATAAAGCAAGACCATTAACGGAAAGTTTGTTAATGGATACACTAAAATTTCCAGAGCGTATTTTGGTACAAAGTCGAAATCGATTAGTGACTATAGCTGTGGAAGAAGTGATAAGAATTGAAGCTTATGGTGATTACTCAAAATTGGTAACCGAAAGTAAGACTTATGTAAGCAATTATGGTATTTCAGTACTTGAAGAAAAATTGAATGGTGCTATTTTTATAAGGGTTCACCGTTCGTCTATAATTAATCTTAAGGCTGTTAAGGAATTAAATAAGTATACCAAAAGCTATGATGTTACTATGCTAAATGGCGATGTTGTTAGAGTAAGTAGAGGTTATATGGGAAATATTAAAAAACTAATGTATTAGTTACCAAGCACCACGACTCTTAACGTTTGCTTCACAAAGCTTAATGATTTCTGCAATTCGCTTTTGCCTGGTAGCCTCTCGCTTTGCGTTATATAACCAATACAAATAGCTTTTTCTATATCCTTTTGAAAAGTTTTGATAGTTTTGAAAGGCTTTTGGATTGGCGTTAAATGCCATTTTTAGTTCTTTGGGAATAATACCATTTTCTACATCGTCCAGAGCTGACCAACTTCCATTTTGCTTTGCAATTTTAATCGATTCAAGTCCACTAGGTTGCATAAGCCCTTCTTTTTTTAATTCCTTGATATATGTTTTGTTAAGGGCACTCCAATCGCTGTTGGGCTTCCGAGGGCAAAAATACTGCCTACGTTTACCATTGCCCAAACTTTTAACGGTTGAGTCTATCCAGCCAAAGCATAGGGCTACTTTAACAGCTTCTTCCCAGCGCATGGTTGGTATTTCTGTTTCGAGTTTGTAAAAAATGAGATAAACAGCCCTGTGTTTGGTATGATTGTTTAATAGCCAATCATACCAGTCTGTATCACGTTCAAAATAGAGTTCGGGAAATTCCACAATATTTATAATTTTTTTGAATAAATATAATAATCTCTATCTATTTTAAAGTCTGAACTTTCAACAGTTTTTGTTTTCCACTCAGAATTTGGAAATAACCATTCGGTCTTTCCGTCAATTTCAACTTCAATTGGCATATCAAAGCCTTCAACTATATTTATATATCTATACTTAAGCTTATCATTTTTAATTTCATACTCTAAAGTAGGAATACGGACATCTCTTAAATATTGATTGAAAAAAGCGGTTAAGTCTTTATTGGTCTTTTTACTGATATAATCTTCTATTTGTTTTGTAGTTACTGTCTGATGGTAGAATTTTGAGTTTAAACCTCGAAGAATTTCTCTCCATAATTTGTCGTCCTCAATTAATTGACGCAAGGTATGTAGCATGTTTGCTCCTTTGTAGTACATGTCGCCAGAGCCTTCTTTGTTGACGTTATAATAGCCAATAAGAGGTCTGTCGTTCTGAATATTTGCTCGTGTACCGATTACGTAATCAGCAGAGGCTTCCTTACCATAATAATAGTCTAGGAATAAGTTTTCCGAATAGGCGGTAAAACCTTCGTGAATCCACATATCTGCTACATCTTTATTGGTAATGTTGTTTGCAAACCATTCGTGTCCACTTTCATGTATAATAATAAAATCCCATTTAAGTCCCCAACCTGTATGCGATAAATCGTTACCTAAATATCCTTTTTTGTATTGGTTGCCGTAAGTCACTGAACTTTGATGCTCCATGCCCAGATATGGTACTTCAACAAGCTTAAAACTATCTTCATAAAACGGGTAGGGGCCAAACCAATATTCAAAAGCTTTCATCATTTTTGGGGCATCTTTAAAGTGCTCTTTAGCTTTTTCTAGATTATCTTTTAAGACCCAATAATCCATATCCAATTTTCCTTTTTCTCCGTCGTAGACTTCCGAAAAGTTAGCATAGTCACCAATATTTACATTAACTCCGTAATTATTAATCGGATTGGATACAAACCAATGTGATGTTGCGGTATTATTATCATTTTCTACTAGCTTTCTTAGTCTGCCGTTAGAAACATTCATTAAGCCTTTAGGGTAAGTAACACTAATCAGCATACTATCAACCTCATCGTACATATGGTCTTTGTTTGGCCACCACACACTTGCTCCAAGTCCTTGACATGAAGTTGCTACGAAGTGTTTTCCGTTTTGATCTTTTTTCCATGAAAAGCCTCCGTCCCAGGGAGCACGCTTAGCTTCTCTTGGATAACCTTGGTAATGAATTTCGATTGAATTAATATCTCCTACTTTTTGAGTTTGTAGCATTATGTAATACACGTTTCCGTCACGTTTAAAGCTAAGCGTTTTTTTGTCTTGAAATACTTTTGTGATTTCCATAGGTTCTTGCAAATCAATTTGCATCACTGTATTAAGTTTCAAAACTTTATACTGAACGGTATTCTTGCCTGAGATATATTTCTCGTCAGGTTTAACTTCAATATCCAAATGGTAATAGGTTAAATCCCACCATTCGCGCTCTGGTGTGATACTTCCACGAAGTGTGTCTTGACGTGTGAAGTCTGATTTATCTTGAAGCAATTGGCCATATGAGATAAGTATACTGAAAAAGAAAACTATAAAAGCCAGCAACTGTTTTGACATATTTTGATTTTGTTTTAAATCCCTATCCTAGCAATAGTGATAGTTATTTTATTATTTTATTCGGAAACACAACTATGCTTTCATGACCATTATTTCCAACCGAAGCCACACCGAAAAAATAATTATCAATAACAATACCATCTAGGGTGAATTCTGTAGTATTTTCTACATATCGACTATTGTCCCAAGTCGGACTTGTAGTATCGCGCCAATAAATTTTATAACCCTTGGCAGCTTCTACATTACTCCATTGTAATTTTACTGAAGCTTCTACGATACCACCAATAGCAACTTCCTTAGGTGAAGGTGGGGCAGAGGCCAAGCAAGCCATAGTAATAGCATTAACAGCGGTTAACTTTTTACAATATGGAAAGTTGACATGCTCAAACGTATCTCCGTAATCAATACTGTTTTCTGTTCTAATATCTTGGTGTTGTTGTGTGTAGTTTTCGTGCGCTTCCATTATTCTAATTCCTGCGAAACCAACATCATTAAAAGGTCTGTGATGCCCACCACGGCCAAATCGATCTAAACGATAGACCATCATCGGATTCAGTTCTGGCATATAGTTTTTTGTGGTTTTATAAACGTAACGTGCTAATTGACGCGAGATTCCATCAACTTCACCACCATAAAAACGTCTTGCCCTTGCTTGCTGAGCTAATTTTTTAGGATCTTTTTCTCCTGTTGTTGTTGGTTCTGAAAATATTCTAAATGTACGGTTATCAATAACACCATCTACTCCAGATATATTGCCGATCATATCATTGTTTAAAACACCAATGATTTGCCAGTTATTGTCTTGAGCGTATTTCGCAATGCCTTGTCCACCAAATAAGCCTTGTTCCTCACCAGATAAGCCTAAGTATACTATGCTATTTTCAAATTTGTATTTAGATAAAACACGAGCGGCCTCGATTGCCCCAGCCATACCGGTAGCGTTATCGTTAGCACCTGGAGAATCTGACGTGTAATCTGTTGGGTCTGATACTCTAGAATCTATATCACCACTCATAATTATATAGCGATTTGGATATTTTGTACCACGTTGAATCGCTACCACATTAACGATCATAACATCTTTTACAATACGTTGGTTTCGTCCTTTTTCAACTAAATCTTTTTGATAAAAGACTTCTAGACAATCGTTGCAATCTTTAGAAATAGTATCGAATTGCGATTTAATCCAGCGTCTTGCCGCACCGATGCCTCGTGTGTCAGAAAGGGTGTCACTCAAGGTATGTCTTGTGCCAAAATCTGCTAGTGTTTTTACATCATGTCGTAAATGTTCTTCTGAAATTGCATCAATTATGTCATAGATTTTTTGGTCAGTTTGCGAATAAACTGCAATGGAGTAACAGAGTGTAAAACAGATGAATAAATATTTCATAAGAGATTAGCTAATTAAGCTTTAAAGTTCCGAAAATATTAGCGTCTATCCAACCTCTATTTTTGTCATCACCTTCTACTTTTACAGATCCTATAAAATTTTCGCGATGCTTACTTGTATCATTATCACAATAGGCGAGTGCAAAACCAATAATTTTGCCTTTCTGCAATTTTACAATTTTATTTTCTTCGTTTTCCTTATAAGAATCATCATACAGAGAAATTTTTACTTCCCAAATGGTTGTATTACCTGTTGTTTTACGTTTAGATTTTATGTGAGAATTATAAAGCTTACCCTTTTTGTTTGGTGACATATCTACGACATTTCCGTCTAAATCGATATGATATGCAAAAGCGTTGTGGTTGTATTGGTGTTCGCCACCGCTATTGTCTTCATCGATAAAAATCTCTAAGCAATCATCGTCCCACCATGCGATTAATGGATCGGGATTATTATCTATGAGTACATCATCTTTAATTTCTGCCAAAAGGTAAAGTGCATCCTCTGACCACGATAACTTATAACGACCAGAAAAATCTTCTTCTGAATACGCATTGCCAAGCCATAATTGATCTAACGGTAACCAAAAAGTATTGGCCCAAATTTTATCATCTGCTTTTCCATCAATAACAGGTTTGTTTTTGGCTTTTTTTACTGTAATAAGTTGGTTAATAGGCTTCGGTAAGCGGACTTTCTTTTTATAATTGAATTTAACGGTCTCGGTTTTTCCTCCGCTTTTAATATCTACATAGACATTCATTTCTGTATCACTAACTTTTTCAAAGTTAATACCTTCAAAAACGATTTTATTTTCTGTAATATATTTTAGAGGGAAATCAACGGTTTCGTCTTTAGTCTCCCAGCCCTTTAAATCTGGCCCAAAGTGTTTCAACTGCAGAATAAGACTGTTTTCGATTTCGCGTATAATTACAATTTCGTAGAAAGTGACTTTTTCGTCATTTATTAATTTAAAAGCAGCCATCATTGAACCACCAGAAGGCTCACTCCAGATTTCTTCGGTTTGTCCCCCAAAGGCATTACCATGCCATGCACCAGCAATCCATGCTATATTTTCTAGTTTTGGTTCTAGTGTTTTCTGTTGCGAGTATGTGAAAGTGCATGTTGCTAAAAGTAAAATTGTGACTAAAAGTTTCATATGGTATTTTATTATTATAACGTTTGTCTCAAATAAAAAAGGGACACTATTGTAGTTTTATTGTATAAAAGTCACTTTAGATATTAGGCCATCCTTAACTTCATAAATGGCTATTGCATAATAGATTTTACCATTGATTGTTACTTTTTCTTTATCTATAACTTTATTGCCCAGTACAATTCTATTGACAATTTCTGCATTAAGATCAGGTACTTTTTCGAACATAGCATCGTATCGTTTTTTTAGGTCAGCATTACCATTTGTTGTTAGATCATCTGGAAATAGGTGTAATGTGATGTCCTTAGAATACGTCTTTGCAAATTCGTCAATATCCCTTTTGTTATACGCTTCCAGTTGTTTATTTACTATGGTTTCTGGATTAGAGGTTGCGTTTTTGTTTCTAATAAAGGTCATGGCGTTTATCCCATCCTTGTCTACATCGTATATTGTGGCTTGTCTAACAGTTATATTGTTAATAGTTACCAGTTCTTCATCAATAACTTTATTCTTCAAAACCATACGGTTAAGAACCTTAATGTTAGCCTTCTCATTGTTTTTAAAAAATTGTCTATAATTTTCTTTTAATGCATTTCTGCCAGAATACATATAATCTTTTGGGAACCTGTTAACCACTACATCTTTATCAAATGTGTTTACAAAATCATTTAATTGTCGTTTGTTAAATGGCTCCACATGTTTTTGCACTACAGCCGCTGCTTCTGCTTCAGTTAATATGGGTCGGGTAGTAGCGGCGTTAGATGTGTTGGTATCTTCAACGGTATTTGGTGTTTCTGGGATTAAGTCACCAGCAATTAATAGTTTTGTCCCTTGAGGATTAGTACTTAATCGTGTAATATTAGCAATGCCATAAGATGAAAGGTCTGCAACTTTCTTCCAATTATTGTCACGTTTTAATGTGAGTTTGTATAAAGTTCCGTTTTTCCCGGAAAGAAGCGTTCTGCCATTTATCCAACAAATATCTTCAACACCTTCCATGCTATTGGCAATGAGTTTGTTTTTGCCGGTTAAAGGATCAAGAGACCTTATTTGCCACTGTTTATCACTTTCTTTGTAAATAAAGCTTACAAGCTTGGAATTAGGTATTTTATGAAATGAACGCCCTACGTTAGTAGCATATTTTCTACTTTTATTTTCTGAAATATTGGTGACAAATAAATTGAGTTGCTCATCTTCGATTACGGCTGAAACTGTTGTGTTTTCATCATACCAAGTGTAATAAGCAACGACTAAGTCATTGATAAGTTCGGTAGATTCACCGTTGCTTAAGTTATAGGCATACAACCTTTGCTTTCCATCTTTATCTAATCTTACAGCAGAAACAGCATTTTTATTAGGGATTTTTAATGGTGTGTATTCACCTCCTTCGGTTGAGTTGATAAATATCTTAGATTTATAATTAACATTATATTGTGCTATATCGGTTTGCCCATTTCTTGTAGAAGCGAATAATATTTTATCATCATTTAAAAATGCGGGTTGATTATCATAGCCTTCATTATTAGAAATATTCTTCCCATTATCAACTTCTATTTTATTGTCAGTCACTTCAAGATCAAATAAAAAGACTTCGGTGTTGGATTGCCCAAAACCCATAAGAACAGAAAAAAGACTGAGTATTATTATTACTTTCATATGTAGTTTGTTTGTCGCATTTAAAATTATGAAATAATAAGTTTAAACGGAATATTTGAGCTTGTTGTTCTGCGTTTTTCATCGGAAATATGTGCAAAGTTTAGATTTTTAACGATTTATCGTACGTTTTGTAGAACCAATAACCATACACAGGGAAATTTCAGTTGGTTTGTAAAGTCCTTTATAACTTAAAACAAACTACTTATGAAAGCTACTATATTAAAAATTGCATTTGCTTCCGTATTAATTTCTGTAGTTTTTATTGGGAAATCATTCGCAAATACTAACATATTACAATACAATATTTGTGTATCGAACGAAAATTCTGTAATCTCAAATTCTTATGATGATAATAGGCGTAAAATAAGAATAGGTTTTACTGCGCCTAACACTTTACATAGACAATTGCTTTTAACCGAAGATACGAATGCAACTTCAGGTATTGATTGGGGTTATGATGGGGCATATTATGTAACAGAATATGATGATATGTATTGGTTAATTGAAGGGCAAATGTTTACAATTCAAGGAACAGATGTTGTGGATGAAACTTCAAGTTTTCCATTGGGATTTCATACAAGCACTGATGGTTTAAGTACAATCGGTATTGATGGATTAGAAAATATTTCTGAAGAATTTAATATATACTTACATGACAAAGAGCTTGAGGTATACCATAACTTAAGAGAGAGTACGTATGAATTTTATGCTGACGCAGGTGAATATTTAGATCGCTTCGAATTGGTTTTTACAGATTCGCAACTACCTTCATCATCTTTGTCAATCAAAGAAAATGAAATTACAAATTTTGAGATCTATTACAATGGCACTATAAACGCATTGGTATTGGATAATAAGTCTAGTGCAACATTAAAAGGCGCATCAATCTATAACATAGCTGGTCAGTTGGTTCATAGTTATGTTTTAAATGAAGCCTCAACAAGGCAAGAAATTCAATTCAATAATCAACCATCTAAAGGCATTTATATTGTATTTATACAAACAGGACATGAAATCTTTTCTCAGAAAGTGCTTATAAATTAACTTTTCACCAATTTTTATTTTTTCTAGTTTTATTCTTTTGAAAAATAAATTAGTTAATAAAAAAAGCCAATTCAACTCCGATGGTAGTCGGTAGAATTGGCTTTTTTCGTTCTAACTTAAACTTAATCTAAAAGCAGTATTTATTTTCTGCTTTAACCTTTTCGGCTATCTCGTTGCGTAAATCAACAATATCTGGGTAATTCTGATATTTTGTAAAGCGCTTTAAGCCCATAAGCATCATACGTTGTTCATCACCTTCAGCAAATGAAATGATACTTTCTCTACCCTTATCATCAACAATATTTACGGCATTGTATAGATATAGTTTTGCCATTGCTATTTGCGTAGATTGTGCTGCTTCACCATAGCGTTTTGCATTTTTCTCTGTTCTAAGTATTGCAGATTCAGCCATATAGATTTCAATGAGTATATCTGCTGCTGCAACTAATAATTGCTGGTGCTTCTCCATTTCTGGTCCAAACTTTTGAACTGCGGCACCAGCAACCATTAAAAATGCTTTTTTCAGTTTGTGAATCATCGCTTTTTCTTCTGAGAACAACTCTGAATAATCTGGAGTTTCAAATGAAGGAATACCCATTAATTCTTCTTGTACTTTCATTGCTGGCCCTAAAAGATCTACATGGCCTTTCATTGCTTTTTTAACGAGCATACCAACTGATAGCATTCTATTAATTTCGTTTGTACCCTCGTATATACGAGCAATACGTGCATCTCTCCAAGCAGCTTCCATTGGCGTTTCTTCAGAGAATCCCATGCCACCAAAAATTTGAATACCTTCATCAGAACAATTTTGTACATCTTCTGATACTGCTACTTTTAAGATAGAACATTCAATAGCATATTCTTCAACACCCTTAAGTTCTGCTTCTTGGTGTGAATTTCCAGATGCTTCCCTAATCGCAATTCGGTCTTCAATGTTTTTCGCAGCTCTATATGTAGCCGACTCACCAGCGTAAGCATCAGCAGCCATTTTTGCTAATTTCATCTTTATTGCACCAAAGTCTGCAATAGGTGTTTTAAACTGTTTACGCTCGTTAGCATATTGTACGGCAGTAGTTAAAATTCGTCTTTGAGAGTCTAAACATGCTGCTGCTAATTTAATACGACCAACATTTAAGGCATTCATGGCGATTTTAAAACCTTCACCACGACCAGCTAACATATTTTCTACAGGAACAACAGTATCGTTAAAGAATACCTGACGTGTAGAACTTGCTCTAATACCTAATTTATGTTCTTCTTCTCCTAAAGTTACACCGTTAGGATTTTCGGGATCATATTCTACGATGAAGCCCGTAATATTTTTATCATCTTCAATACGTGCAAAAACAATCATCAAACTACAAAAGCCTGCGTTTGATATCCACATTTTTTGCCCATTGATTTTATACGATTTACCGTCTGATGAAAGTTCAGCAGTGGTTTTACCAGAATTGGCATCAGAACCAGCACCTGGCTCTGTTAAGCAATAAGCTCCAAACCACTCGCCAGTAGCTAATTTGGGCACATACTTTTGTTTTTGTTCTTCAGTTCCGTATAGCGTTATTGGCATGGTACCAATTCCAGTATGCGCTCCAAAAGCTGTACTGAAAGAACCTGTTCCACTAGAAATATAATCACATGTTAAACATGTAGAAACAAATCCCATTCCCAAACCACCATAAGCTTCGGGTACGGCAACCCCTAAAAAGCCAAGTTCACCAGCTTTGCGCATAACGTCTTCCGTTAAAGCATAGTCTTTTGCTTCAAATCTATCCTTGTGAGGAATGATTTCACGGTCATTAAATTCCATAACCGCTTCTTTCATCATTTGTTGCTCCTCCGAAAAATCTTCGGGTGTGAATACGTCTTCACATTTTGTTTCTTTAACTAAGAATTGACCGCCTCTTAGTATGTCTTTTTCTGTTGTTTGCATAGTTTTTTAAGATTCTAGACAGTTAGATACTAGATTCTAGACTGTTATAATTACAATTTATTTTAATTTTTTGAGTCTATAATCTAGACTCTAATAATCTATTTTCTAATTAAGGAATTCAAAAATCCCACAAGCACCTTGACCCGTACCGACACACATGGTTACAGCACCATATTTACCTTTCATATCACGCTTTCGCATTTCATCAAACAATTGAACAGATAGTTTTGCTCCTGTACAACCTAATGGATGACCTAAAGCAATCGCTCCACCATTAACGTTTATAATGTCTGGATTTAAATCTAATTCCCTAATTACCGCAAGTGATTGAGAAGCGAAGGCCTCATTTAATTCAATTAAATCTAAATCATCTTGTTGTAAACCAGCTTGTTTTAATGCTTTAGGGATAGCTTTTACAGGACCAATCCCCATGATGCGAGGTTCAACACCTGCAGCAGCATAGTTTACTAAACGAGCAATAGGCTCTATGTTTAATTCTTTAACCATATCTTCACTCATCACCATAACGAATGCTGCACCGTCGCTCATTTGAGAGGAATTACCAGCTGTGACGCTTCCTCCTTGAGCAAATACAGCTCTTAGTTTTGCCAAGGCTTCTTTGTTAGTGCCTTTACGAGGTCCCTCATCTTTAGTGACTGTATAGGATTTTGTAGCTTTTTTGCCATTCTCATCTATATATGTTTGGTCTACATTAATTGGAACAATTTGATCTTGAAAACGATCTTCAGCTTGTGCCTTTAAGGCTTTCATGTGTGAATTGAATGCAAACTCATCTTGGTCTTCTCGAGATACATTGAATTGTTTGGCAACAGCTTCTGCTGTATTACCCATGCCCCAGTAATACTCTTCATGACCCGCTTTAACTGTGTCATAGTTTAGTTCTGGTTTAAAACCTGTCATAGGTACAGAACTCATACTTTCGGATCCACCAGCAATAATACAATCTGCCATCCCAGCCTGAATTTTTGCTGTTGCGATACCAATGGTTTCAATTCCCGAAGAACAAAAACGATTTACGGTGACACCAGGAACATCAACACTATTTAGTCCGATTAAAGAAATAAATCGTGCCATATTTAATCCTTGAGAACCTTCAGGCATGGCATTACCAACAATAACATCATCAATTCTTGAAACATCAAGGTTTGGTAGTTCTTTCATCATGTGCTGAATGGTTTCAGCACCTAATTCGTCAGCTCTTTTAAATCGGAATACGCCTTTAGGTGCTTTTCCAACAGCTGTTCTGTATGCTTTTACTATATATGCGGTCTTCATAGTTTTATTGTTTATTTTGAAGTTTAGAGCCTAGAATCTAGATGACTAGAAAATAGACTTATCTTTATCTATAATTTTATATTTAAAAGTAATTCTACAGTTATCTTTTTGTTTAAATCCTGATTGTCTTATTATCAATCCCCTAGATTATCAATAAATTTCCCTAACATTTTTTGAATTTGTGATATTTTATTTTCTAATTCTTCAAACTTATTCTTATCTAAATAACCTTCATTGTATGAAACAATGAGTTGCGTTTCCCATTCAAAAGCAGAACCAAGACTATTTTCAAGATATTTCTTAAAATGTCTATCCGTACTTTTACTTGATCCTTCTGATATATTCGAAGGAATAGAGACAGCACATCTGTTCATTTGGCTTATAAGATTATACCTTTCAAAATCAGGGAAATTTCTAGTTAATATATAGTTTTCTCTGGCTAAAGAAATCCCATCTTGCCAAACTTTCAGTTTTTTAAAATTATGTCGTCCCATAGTCTATAATCTAGCTTCTAGTATCTAGTTTCTAAGTGGCTTACCAGTTTTCAACATGTGCTGGATTCTTTCCAAAGTTTTTCGTTCTGTACATAAACTCAAGAAGGCTTCTCGCTCTAAGTCTAGTAAATATTGTTCACTCACTAAAGTTGGTTCAGATAAATCACCACCAGCCATAACATATGCCAATTTGTTAGCAATCTTTTGGTCGTGTTCACTGATATAATTACTTGCATTCATAGCATCAGTTCCAACTAAAAACATACCTAAAGCTTGTTTACCAAGCACTTTAATATCTTTACGTTTAACAGGTTGTGTATAACCCAAATCTGCCAAGAATTTTGCCTGTTGTTTTGCAACAGCAATTTGGCGGTCTTTATTGACTACCACAATATCTTTCCCCTTTTGAAGAACACCTAAATCGAAGGCTTCATAAGCAGAGGTAGCTACTTTAGCCATTCCTATAGTTAGGAAATATTCTTGAAGTACGTTTAATTCTACATCTCCTTTTCTAAAAGTATCTTGAGCTCTGAGTGCCATTTCCTTAGAACCGCCACCACCAGGAATTACACCAACTCCAAACTCTACAAGTCCGATGTAAGTCTCTGCTGCGGCAACTACTTTGTCTGCATGCATTGATAACTCACAACCACCACCAAGTGTCATACCATGAGGTGCTGAAACCGTTGGAATAGAAGAGTAGCGCATGCGCATCATGCTATCTTGAAAGTATTTGATTGCCATATTGAGCTCGTCATATTCTTGCTCGGCAGCCATCATAAAAATCATTCCGATGTTAGCACCAACAGAAAAGTTTGCTGCTTGATTACCCACAACCAATCCTGCAAAATCCTTTTCAGCAATGTCTATTGCTTTATTTAATCCGGCTAAAACATCACCTCCAATGGTGTTCATCTTAGACTGGAACTCTACATTAAGAATACCATCTCCTAAATCTTCAACAACTACACCAGAGTTTTTAAATACCTCATTTGATTTTCTGATATTATCTAATATGATAAAGCTGTCTTGACCAGGAATTTTTTCTTGTGATTTCTTCGGAATATCATACGCATAAGTTGCACCATCTTTAACGGTATAGAAAGATGAGCTTCCTGATGCTAACATTTCTGTTACCCAAGCATTGGGTTCTAAATTTTCAGCTTTCATCATTTCGATACCTGCTTCAACACCAATGGCATCCCAGATCTGAAAAGGTCCATGTTCCCAACCAAAACCAGCCTTCATGGCATCATCAATCTTATATAAATCATCAGTGATTTCTGGAATTCTATTTGAAACATAAGCAAACAATGCTGCGAAACTTTTTCTGTAGAATTCACCAGCTTTATCTTTTCCTTTTACCAATACTTTAAAACGATCTACGACTTTATCGATGGTTTTGGTCAGTTCTAAAGTTGCAAACTTTGCGCGTTTTTTCTCCCTGTACTCTAGAGTGTTTAAGTCGAGCGAAAGAATTTCTTTCTTTCCTTCGGCTGATACATGCTTTTTATAAAACCCTTGTCCAGTTTTACTTCCCAGCCATTTATTTTCCATCATTGTACTGATGAAATCTGGAAGAACAAATAATTCATTACGCTCGTCATTAGGGCAATTTTCTTTAATTCCGTTAGCTACGTGCACCAAAGTGTCTAATCCAACAACATCAACTGTTCTAAATGTTGCAGATTTGGGACGACCAATAACAGGACCAGATAGTTTATCAACCTCTTCAATGGTTAAGTCTAAATCTTTAACTGTATGAAACAAACTCATAATGCTAAAAATCCCGATTCTATTACCTATAAACGCAGGGGTGTCTTTAGCTAAAACAGAAGTTTTACCTAAGAATTTTTCGCCATATTCATTTAGAAATTCCAGAACTGAGGCATCAGTTTTTGGACCTGGAATGATTTCGAATAATTTTAGGTAACGAGCAGGATTGAAGAAGTGCGTTCCACAAAAGTGTTTTTGAAAATCTTCACTACGGCCTTCACTCATAAATTTAATAGGAATACCAGATGTATTTGATGTAATTAAAGTTCCTGGTGTTCTATGTTCTTCTAGTTTTTCAAAAACCTGCTGTTTTATATTTAAACGCTCAACAACAACTTCCATAATCCAATCCACATCTGCAACTTTTGCGATATCATCTTCAAGATTGCCAGTTGTAATTCGGTTTTTGAATGACGGATGATAGAGTGGAGCAGGCTTAGATTTTATGGATGCTGTAAGTGCATCGTTTACTAATCGGTTTCTAACCACTTTATCTTCCAAGGTTAAACCTTTATCTTTTTCTTTATCATTAAGTTCTCTTGGTACAATATCCAATAACAAGACATCGACACCTATATTGGCAAAGTGACATGCAATACCACTTCCCATAATACCAGAACCAATTATGGCTATTTTTTTTATTCTACGTTTACTCATCTTATTTTAAAATGTGTTCTTTTTGATTGTATATTTTTTTATTAGAAATCATGTTATTGATGACTTCGGCAACTTCATAAAAATGATTTAATTTTTCTTCGGAAATATTTTGACGGATTGCATCGTTAAATGTTAGGACACGTTCTCTGGAATATTCTCTTTTTTCCTTACCAAATTCAGTTAAGAAAATAAGTACACCACGACCATCTTCAGGATTTGGTTTGCGAATGATTAACCCTTTTTCTTCCATCATTTTTAATGTACGAGATAAGCTTGTGGCTTCCATTCCCATTTTTGGGCCCAACGAGGTTGAAGGTGTCCCCTTTTCTGGGTCGATACTGAGTAAAGCAAAGCCAGTTGCCATCGTCGTATCGAATTTTGAAGCCTCCTCATTATACATTTTATTAACTGCTAACCAAGTGGTTCTCAGCACATAATCTATAGTTTTGTCTTTCATACTTTTAGATTGAACACCAAATATAATAAAAAATACTATGCATGCATAATAAATTTATTTAAAATTTAGTTATTAAAAAAGCGCTTCTGATTCAGAAGCGCTTATAAAATATTAATACATCTTATTGTTTGCTAGTCTACTTTTCCATTTACAAGACCTATTACCGCACCTACAATTGCTGCCATTACAATGGATATAGCCATATCTATAGCAAATCTCTCATAATTAACGGCAACATCCATTGCCATACCAAAGAAGTTAGCTATTAGCCCCATAAAAAGTCCGATTACAGCACCAGCTTTAGCACCACCAGCCAAGGTAGTTATTTGAGCCCATTTGTTATAAATGTAAGACATGAAGAATGCAAATGCAAAACAACCCAATGTAATGAATAGCATTGCATTTGTTCCTTCTTCAGGTTGTGGAAAAAAATCAGCGAATAGAATGCCATAAAATAGCCAGCCCAATAGCCAATCTACTACGCCTCCAACAAGTCCTGCAATTACAAAAGTTTTTGTTTTCATAATATTATATAATTTTAGTTAGTATACTCAAATATAAAACAAAATACATAAAGTATTGTAAATCAGTAAGTAAAGGCTTACATGTTGTTTAAGCTAACAATATCTTTTCGCGATTTTATGTTAAGTTTATTGTAAATAGAGCTCACATGTGATTTTACAGTGCTCACACCAATGTTGAACTCTTCTGAAATTTCTTTATTAGATTTACCTTCTACCAATAAGCTATATATTTTCCGTTCTTGAACACTTAATAATTTTAATTGTTTATTTGCTTTTTTTCTTCTAGAGCCAACAATATAATTAATAATGTATCCCAATAAGAAGAAAAAGATTGCTGAAGTTACAATCCAAAAAGATGAATTGGTATTTTCTTTTGGAAACTTAGAACGAAGCTCATTAAAATAAGATGAGTTTTCACTTTTCCATTTTTCGAGATAGCTCTCATAGAATTTTTGGTTTTCTAAATAAGAAGATTCAAATTTACTATTGGTTAATGCATATAATGAAACAATAGGGTGCGAAGCTGTATCTGCAATATTCCTAAGCTCTTCGTATATGGTTTTATTAATAAACTCCTTTTTTAAATTTCCTTTTATAGCGCTTATATTATCGTTGTTTATAATATCGTGTACCGTCTTAAAATCTATATTTGGTTGATATCCATCGATGTTATAGTTATAGAACAAACTATCTTTAGTAGCATTGTTAATGGTAATGCTAGAGTTCTTGTTAGCAATAAGGAAAATATGATTCTCTTCTTTTCCTCCAATGATTAATGAAGCTGCTGGTGATGTCTTTTTGGAAAGATGTAACCTGTACAGGTTATCTTGTTTGGGTAAGGACTCGGTAGAAAGATAAAAATGACCTGAGCTATCCACTTTTGCATCTGCGATTATAATCTCATTAGACATGGTGTACATATCTGTAAAAGATGGGATATGGGACAGGTAAACTACAGGTTTCCATATGGAATCTAACTGTAGTTTACCTTTAATTGATTGATTTAGTCCGTTTTTTGATTCTGATTGTGAAAAGCAATATTGATTCGATATAAAAATAGCGAACAACAAAAACCCAAATGATCTAAAACAAATGTGATTAATGTTGATTTTTGGTTTATTCATCGTGCAAAGAAGTACAAATTGAAACGTCTCCTATTACTTTATTTGGGACGAGTTTAATGACCCATTTACCTTTTATGGGGTCATCAATATGTTTTTGCATCTGACCACATACTTGTTCTTTTTTCTGCGAACTGTTAACTTGGCTTTCGATAGAAAAATTCCCTTTTTTATTTCCTTTTGGGTCGTAAAGCTCTACAGTTAAGTAACCAGACTTTACAGTACTGTTTATACTAACGTTCATTTTACTGGTGTTTTTGGAAACATCAATGACTATGTTTTCTTGATCTGAACTGCCATCAAATTGAATGGTACGGTTTAGGGATACGGCATTACAACTATACAGACTTTGTTGTTGTGCTTGCAATAGGGTTGCAAATAAGAATAAGCAAGCAAATAATTGAATTGATTTTTTCATGATTGATAAAATTTAAAATTAATACTACAAAGCTATTTTAATGCGTAGTACTTTTAAAATTTCATAGGTCTGAAAAAGGTAGTAATAAAGTTTTAAAAACGTGCTAATCCTTTGAATATTCTAAGGTCTGTAGATTTTTTCGTAGAGCACATCGTACTTTTCTTTAATAATGCTTCGTTTCATTTTCATAGTGGGTGTAAGGTGACCTGCATCAATAGTCCAAGTATCTGGTGTGAGTTCAAAACGTTTAATCTGTTCCCATTTTCCAAAGTTCTTATTGTATTTGTCAACTTCTTTTTGGATACGTTTAATGACAATTTCTGAAGCAGAAATTTCCTGTTCACTTTTACCTATGGTATGTCCTTTATGGTCAATCCAATCTCTTACAAAATCAAAATTTGGCTGAATAATGGCACCAGGCATTTTTTCACCTTCACCAATAACCATTACTTGTTCTATAAACAAGGACTGTTTTAGATCATTTTCTAATAACGTAGGGATAATGTATTTGCCACCAGAGGTTTTAAACATTTCTTTTTTACGTCCTGTTATTTTTAAGAAGCCGTCTTCATCAATTTCACCTTTATCGCCAGTATGAAAATAATCATCAGTCATTACACTAGCTGTTTTTTCTGGATCCTTGTAATAGCCTAGCATAACATTTGGCCCTTTTATTAGAATTTCTCCATCATCGGCAATCTTAACTTCAACATTGTTGATTGGTTTTCCTACAGTCCCTATTTTATAATGGCTATCCTTATACATACCAACAGAAACCACGGGTGATGTTTCGGTTAAACCGTAACCTTCCATGACTTTCATTCCTGCGGCACCAAATACCCTTGCCAATCTAGGCTGTAAAGCAGCACTGCCAGATACCATAGTACTCAATTTGCCACCAAGCGCATCTCTCCATTTACTAAAAATGAGTTTGTTGGCTATTTTTAACTGAAACTCGTACCAAGCACCGTTTTTGCCATATGGCTCCCAACGTTCGCCTAATCCTACTGCCCAGAAAAATAATCCTTTCTTTATTCCTGAAAGTTCTTCACCTTTAAGCATTATTTTATCGAATACTTTTTCTAGTAATCGAGGTACAACACTCATTAGATTGGGATTAATTTCTTTAGCGTTATCTCCAATTTTATCCAATGCTTCAGCAAAGTAAATTGAAGTTCCGGCATATTGATAAACATATATTAGTACACGCTCAAAAATATGGCATATTGGTAAAAAACTTAATACGCGTGTTTCTCCCGATGGTGGGAGTGGTACTCTTGGCGAACTATCTAGAACATTGCTTGTTATATTCCAATGCGATAGCATAACACCTTTTGGTTTTCCTGTAGTACCAGATGTGTAGATAATGGTTGCCAGATCATTTGGCTTTACAGCATCTTTTCTGGCTTCAACCTCAGGTTGATTGCTTTCATCTTTACCGAGTTCGAATAATTCTGAATAGTGCTTACAGCCTTCAATATGATTAAATGAATACACCTCCTTAACATTGGTATTAGCTTGTACCTTCCTTACTTTTTCAAGAACCTCTTCATCCGAAACAAAACAATAAATTGATCCGCTATGGTTTAATACGTATTCGTAATCTTCAGCACTAATGGTAGGGTATATCGGAATATTCTGAGCTCCTGTTTGTAGAATTCCAATGTCCATAATATTCCATTCTGTTCTATTAGTAGAAGATATTATGGCTATTTTATCATCTTTCTGCACTCCCAGTTTTAAAAGTGCGCGACTCATAGTATTTGCTTTATCCAAGTATTCTTTAGTGGACATTGGAGTCCATTTACCGTCATACTTGGTTACCAAAGCACTTTGACTTGGCTTATGCTCTAGTTGATAATATGGAAAATCGAAAAGGCGTGTTACTTCTGTCATAATCTTAAATCAGCAAAATATTATTAGGAGTTTTACGAAAATAAGAAAATTAAGATTAATTATTCTGAAGTACTGAAATTAATCAGCTTTGAAAAGATTTTGGTCTATGGTATGATAAAAGGGCTTTAATAAGTTAAAGCCCTTTTGAATTGTGATACTTTTCACCCTAACTACTAACAAAATTTAAGTAATAACCCCAAGTGATTAATCAATATTATTAGTAAAAAAGTATCAGGTCAAATGTAAAAACAATTTATGACCAAATACTGCAAATCATCAAAATTTTATTTAATTTTTTTAAAAATTGGGTAATGTAGATTTTAAATAATCTTTAAGTATTTGTTACAAGAAATGCTTTCGAGCTTTTAATACAGTTTTTGTATTATTTGCTTTCTATCCATAGTCTTGCATTTACAAAAGCTTCTAACCAAGGGGAGACATCGTCCTTTCTGCCTTCTGGGTAATTTGCCCAATTCCATTGAAATGTTGATCGCTCAATATGTGGCATAGTTACTAAATGTCTTCCTGTGGCATCACATAGCATTGCTGTGTTGAAATCTGAACCATTTGGGTTATGTGGATAGCCTTGATAACTATATTTTGCTACAATATCGTATTGGTCTTCAGAATAAGGAAGGCTAAATTTTCCTTCTCCATGAGAAATCCAAACTCCTAAAGTAGCACCTTCTAAAGAGGATAGCATTACAGAATTATTTTTCTGAATTTTTACCGATGTAAAAGCACTCTCGTGTTTTTGAGAGTCGTTATGAATCATTTTTCCATGAACTTTATGGTCTGGATTAATTAGATCTAACTCCATCCAAAGTTGACAGCCATTGCATATACCAATAGACAGAGTATCTTCTCTGGTAAAGAAATCTTTTATGACTTTATTGGCTTTTTCATTGTATTTTATGGCTCCAGCCCAACCTTTTGCAGAACCTAAGACATCAGAATTACTAAAGCCTCCAACAGCACCTAAAAACTGAATATCTTCTAAAGTTTCTCTACCAGAAATTAAATCGGTCATGTGTACGTCCTTAACATCAAATCCAGCCAGATACATGGCATTTGCCATTTCACGTTCTGAGTTGCTTCCTTTCTCTCTTAATATTGCAGCTTTAGGTCTTGCAGAATTTACTTTTGGAAGTTGACCTGTGAAATTTTCTGGAAACTTATATTGTAAAGGTTGATTTTTATAATTCTCAAATCGTACATCTGCTAAATTATTTGCAGTTTGTTTACGGTCGAGTAGGAGTGAAGTTTTATACCACATATCTCTTAATCGAGAAACAGTCATTGTAAATACTTGGTTGCCATTGATGATACCCAAAACATCACTTTGGGTTACGTCTCCTATTTTGTGGAATTCAATATTTGCCCCCGATAATTCTGCTTCAATTGAAGCATCTTTTGATTGAATGACAATACCTGCATTTTCAGCAAATAATACCTTAAACGCATCTTTTTCATTGAGGCTTGTGATATCTAATTCTGCACCAATATTATTATCGGCAAAACAAAGCTCTAATAACGTTGTAATCAACCCTCCTGAAGCCACATCATGTCCTGCTACAATTTGATTATCTTTAATTAATTTCTGAATGGTATTGAATACCGTTTTTACATAAGATGCACTTTTTACCGAAGGCGTTGTACTTCCTATTTTATTATTAATCTGTGCAAAAGAGCTGCCACCCAGTTTATAATTATCTTGCGATATGTTAATATAATATATTGAGCCTTTCCCATGTTGAAAAATAGGTTCTACAACTTTTGTAATATCGTTACAGTTAGCAGCAGCTGAAATAATAACTGTGCCTGGAGAAATAACATCGCCATCAGGATATTTCTGTTTCATGGACAGTGAATCCTTTCCTGTAGGGACATTGATGCCCAAATCAATTGCAAATTCTGAAACTGCCTTGACAGCTTTATATAACCTGGCATCTTCGCCTTCATTTTTACAAGGCCACATCCAATTTGCAGATAACGATACACTTTTTAAACCCTCTTTTAATGGTGCCCAAATTATATTGGTCAAAGCTTCGGTAATTGAATTTCTGCTTCCGGCAACAGGATTAATTAATCCTGAAATTGGTGAATGCCCAATGGATGTTGCTATCCCTTCTTTTCCTTTAAAGTCAAGAGCCATAACACCAACATTATTAAGAGGTAATTGTAATGGTCCAACACATTGTTGTTTAGCTACTTTACCACCAACACAGCGATCTACTTTATTTGTTAACCAATCTTTACATGCTACGGCTTCGAGTTGTAAAACTTGATCTAAATAATGGTAGAAATCATCTTTATTATAAGAAAGGTCACTATAGTTTTTTTCTACGGTATTATCTTTCATTATCGTTTTTGGAGAACTGCCAAACATATCTTCCAAAGCCAAATCCATTGGTTTGTCTCCGTTGGTTTTAGATTCAAAACAAAAATGTTTATCGTCTGTAACATCTCCTACAGTATAGAGCGGAGATCTTTCACGCTGTGCAATTTTGCCAATATGGTCAAGGTTTTTCTCTGCGATTAATAATCCCATACGTTCTTGGGATTCGTTACCGATGATTTCCTTTGCCGAAAGTGTAGGATCACCGACGGGCAATTGGTCTAAGTCTATGCAACCGCCTGTGTCTTCAATAAGTTCGGAAAGACAATTGAGATGGCCACCAGCCCCATGATCGTGGATGGAAATAATCTGATTGTCATTGCTTTCCACCATGCCACGTACAACATTGGCTGCACGTTTTTGCATTTCAGGATTGGAACGTTGAACTGCGTTAAGCTCAATTCCTGAGGCAAACTCGCCTGTATCAGCAGAGGAAACTGCCGCACCTCCCATGCCAATTCTATAATTATCTCCACCGAGAACAACGATTTTATCACCTGCTACAGGTGTGTCTTTTATGGCCTGATCTAATTTACCATAACCAATACCTCCAGCTTGCATAATGACTTTGTCATAGCCCAGCTTATCTCCTTGTTCTTGATGTTCAAAGGTCAAGACCGAACCACAGATTAAAGGTTGGCCGAATTTATTCCCAAAATCCGAAGCTCCGTTTGAAGCTTTTATGAGAATATCCATTGGTGTTTGGTACAACCATTTACGCTCAGGAAATGCTTTTTCCCACGGACGCTCATCATTTAAGCGAGAATAAGATGTCATATACACTGCGGTTCCTGCTAAAGGAACAGAGCCTTTTCCACCAGCCAATCGATCTCTAATTTCGCCCCCAGAACCTGTAGCTGCTCCATTAAAAGGCTCTACTGTTGTTGGGAAGTTGTGTGTTTCGGCTTTTAATGAAATCACAGATTCAAAATCTTTTGTAGCGTAGTAATCTGGAATATCGGCACGTTGAGGAGCAAACTGCTCTACAACTGGCCCTTTTATAAAGGCTACATTGTCCTTATAGGCCGAAACAATATCGTTAGGATTTTGCTTTGAGGTTTGCTTTATAAGTTTGAATAAAGATGTCTTTTTTTCGACACCATCAATAATAAACGTACCGTTGAATATTTTATGACGGCAGTGCTCAGAATTGACTTGCGAAAATCCAAAGACTTCAGAATCTGTTAATGGTCGCCCAATTCTTTTTGAAACATTTTCTAAATACTTGATTTCTTCATCACTAAGAGCCAAACCTTCTTGCAAGTTATATGCAGCTATATCATCTATATTTTGGATAGCTTCAGGCTCAATATTAATAGTAAATATATCTTGGTTGAGACTCGAAAACTTTTCAGAGATCATTGGGTCAAAACCTTTGAAATCTTTAGTTACTGATATAAACTCTTCAATTCTTAAAATATCGGAAATACCCATATTCTGAGTTATTTCAACGGCATTGGTACTCCAAGGTGTTATCATGGCTGCTCTGGGGCCAACAAAAAAAGCATCAATTGATGCTTGTTCTATTTTTGGCTGATTGCCAAATAACCATGTGAGTTTAGAAATGGTTTCAGTCGATAATTCTTTTGTTGCCTGCCCGTCGTCATCTAGGCGGGCTTGAACAGCAAAAACTTTACTGTTTTGGTTTCCAAAGAAATGAATCATTTAGGTTTTGTGTTTGGTGTGAAAAATAAAAACACAAAGTTAATCCATTTTGTGATATTCTAATCAAATATTGAAATCCAAATAATGAAGTATTTAACAAGTTTTAAACAAAAAAGCAGCTGTACTTCAACTATGCTAAGTAATCAACTGCTTGTATTGTTTGATTTTAAGTCTTAATTCTTAACTAATCGTTTAGTAATACTAGAATTTTCTTGAGATATTTTTAAGATGTAAATTCCATTTTTCAAGGTCTGTAAATTTAATGCTTTGGATGTATTTATCATTTTGGTATAGACACGTTTGCCTAAAACATCATAGATTTCTACATTGGTTTCTACATCAGATTTTAAGTTAATGTTTAACAGAGATTTTATAGGGTTTGGATAAATAGAAATGCTTTCGGTTGTTGCATCATCTATACTTAATGTTTGAGTGTGCGTACCCAAATCGTCACAATTATTGGACGCAAAACTATTCCATTCGTTTATATTAAAAGTTGTCGTTGGTCTATCTACTGTTGGTATTCTTACAAGGGATGTATTTTCTGCATATGTATCACTACTATTAAAATCACCCAAGATATCGATAAGGACATCATTCTTAAACAGGCCTATAGCATCATTTCCGTTAAATGATGTAATGGCGTTATTAAGATCATCATATTCTATTGTACATACCATAGCACCACCATTAGCTACAACGAATACATCTTCATTGGCAATTGTCGCACTTGTTGGAAATGTATATGTTGTACTCCAATTAGCATTTCCGTTTGTGCTGAGCTTTAAGGTATAATTAGACAGACTAACATTTGCACCAGTAAAATTAGCAATCTCTAGAGCCTTATTGTTGCTAGAACCTTCAATATATTCTGAGAAAAATATATCAATGTCACCACCAGAAGAACCGTCGTTGGTTGTAGTTATACAATCTTGGTTACTAAAACCAGACTCATTACCAGCAGCATCTCTCGCTTTTACGGTAAAACAATAATTTGTGTCTGGCGATAGGCTCGAAGCTATTGTATTACTAGAGGCACTATTAGTGTTAAAAGCAAACGAGCCATCAATATAAATATCGTAAGATGTTACAGCAATATTATCTGTAGATGCCGTCCAGTCTAAATCTACGGTAGTATCTGTTGGGTTTGAAGCTACTAAGTTTATTGGGTCGGAAGGAGCTTCTGTGTCTGGAGTGGTATTCCAAATTAAATCCACATATTGAGGATTGTCTACAAAAGGATTCCTGTTATTTTGATGATTGTAGTAAATATTGTTATTTCTGTCAATTTCTTTTTGTGACACAGGATCATTTTGATGCCACGTAATCAAAATACTTAAAAAAGGATCTGCGATAGCTTTATCTGAACTTCCATCAAACATAGGGTAAGCGTCCCAAGATGAAATTTGATCTTCATAACGTGTTACGAAATAGAAATAAATTCGAGCTATATCTCCTTTAAATTCGTCAATCGGTTCAAAGACTGTTGCAGAATATCCTGCGGAATACCCACTGTTTAGATTGTTTCCAAGTTTAGATCCGTTTTGGGTCGGATTAGAAATTCCGGACTGGTTTACCAATTGATTATCATCAACACGTCCAAAGGGGAAATTACTTCTAAATCCGTTAACACGACCATCAGTTGGTATTAAATGATGCGCATCACTATACATTGGTAATTGCGAATTGAATACGGACTGTGGGATAACATGCTCTTTATTATAGCAATCACCTTCGCTATTAAAGTTACCACATTCATCCGAAACAGGAGAATAATTATAGGGATCATTTCCATTTGGATTTTCTGAGTACATATCTAAAATGGTGTTATCTCCGTTAACCTCGTAATAGAAATCTCTTTCGTAAGTGGCGTTAAAAGGGTCTAACGAGTTGTAGGTCTGCTGATTGTGCTCTTCCTCAATGTTATTGTTTATTTCAGGATCATCAATATCATTAATGATTCGTTTTAATTGTGTTTTTAAGGTATATCCAGTACCAGTAGCATGATCGTAGTAACCAGCTGGTATTTGAGCAAATCCAAATGCTGATGTTAATATTGCTAATAGTAAAATGTAAATGTGTTTCATCTATTTAAATTTTTACAAAATCTGTTTTTTAATCATTAAATTATATTGGAAGGCATCGACGACCTTTATTTGCCAAATGCCCATTACAGGCATAATATTTTTTAGGTTACTTCTTTTCTAATAATGCCATGTAAAAGCCATCATAACCAGATTTGTGTGCCAATATTTTTTTATCCTTTGCAAGTTTAAACTCTTTTCCGCTTTCCGAAGTTAAGAAATTATCAACTTGTTTTTCATTTTCCGAAGGTAAAATAGAACAGGTAGCATAAACCATTTTTCCACCAGGTTTAACCATTTTTGAGTATTGTTCTAAAACTTCAGATTGTGTTTTCTTAATATTATCGATAAACTCTGGTGTGAGTTTCCACTTAGCATCTGGATTACGTCTTAAAACGCCAAGACCCGAACACGGTGCATCAATCAATAGGCGATCAGCTTTTCCATGTAGTTTTTTAATAGGCTTGGTAGAGTCAATGACTTTCATCTCAATATTATGAACACCGTTGCGACGTGCTCTAATCTTAAGCTTTTTTAATTTACTTTCGTAAATATCCATAGCAATGACTTGACCCTTATTTTGCATTAAGGCTGCTAAGTGTAATGTTTTTCCACCAGCACCTGCACAAACATCAACAACTTTCATACCTGGTTTTACATCCAAAAAGTCGGCTACCAGTTGTGAGGATGCATCTTGTACCTCGAACCAACCATTTTTAAAAGCTTCGGTTTTAAAAACATTTGCACGTTCTTTTAATTTTAGAGCATCAGGATGGTTTGGTAAGGTTTCAGTTTCTATATCTTCAGATTGAAGTTTAAGCTGTAAATCTTTTTTGTTGGTTTTTAGGGTGTTTACTCTCAGAATAACATCGGCTTGTTCGTTTTGCATGGCGATTTCTTCTGTCCATATATTTTCGCCTAGTTCTTTAACTCCTAAGTCATCCATCCAATCAGGTACACTCTCGCGATACTTCCTAATTTTAGACAATTCATCAAAACGCCCTTTGATTTTTCGGGTAGGCGTATCTGTAAAGTATTTCCAATCGGGTAGTTTAATGCCTTTCAGTGTTGCCCAGACAGCAAAAATACGCCAGAGATTATCTCTATCGTAAGGAGCTTTTACATTAGCAATTTCTGCATAAAGTTTCTGATAACGGACAATACTATAAACCGTTTCCGCTACAAAACCACGATCGCGACTTCCCCAACGCTTATCTCGCTTTAGCAATTGCTGTATCACTTTATCGGCATATTCGCCTTCATTGAAGATTTTATGTAAACCATCAATTACTGCAAAGCATAAATTTCTGTGTAATCGCATTTTTATTAAGTTTTCAGTCTCAGTTTTCAGTTAACCAGATATAACGTTGTTACGTACATTTAAGCAATTGTTCAATACGATTATATTGGTGGCTGATAAAGAGCACGCAAAGGTAATATAAAAGTTGAGATACAAAGTAGTGGACATTATAAAGTGTTATGTTTTATTGTAAATTATTTGCGCAAGTTTTTTGTTGTGTTTGCATCTAAACACAATTGTACTGATTTTAAATTAGAGTTTGACTGAAGAGACTATAATAGAACAACTAAAACTGAAAAATACTACTGTATTTTCCAAGCTAATTGATAGTTATCAGCAGAAAATTTTTGGGACTTGTTTGTCTTTTGTCCCTAATAAGGAAGATGCCGAGGATTTAGTACAAGAAATATTTTTGGAAGTTTTTGATTCTATCCACAAGTTCAAGGGCAATTCTAAATTATCAACATGGATTTACAGGATTACAACGAATAAGTGTTTAGAATTCATTAGAAAAAGAAATACTAAGAAACGTACTGGTTTTTTAAGACCTTTATTTAGCGATGATTTTTCAATAGATAAGACCAATTACTTTACAGAATTTAACCATCCAGGGTTTTTATTGGAAAACAAAGAATTAAATGAAACTTTGTTTAGAGCAATCAATAGTTTGCCTGAGAGCCAATCTATTGTGTTTACATTACATAAGCTAGATGGCAAGAGCTATCAAGAAATTGCAGTTATAACCAATAAGAGCCTTTCTTCTGTTGAATCAATAATGTTTAGGGCGAAGAAGAACTTACAAAAACGACTAGAAAACTATTATAAAACTGAATTTTAGCACAAGTTATTTTTAACTTATGCATCTATACAACAAAACAATATGATGTCTAATCCTGAAATTGATAAAAAAGTAAAAGCAACGTTAGACGCTATAGAAACCATCGAAGGCGTTAAAGTATCATCTTTTTTAAAAGATAGAATTCTTGCCAGTATTAATAATACTGATACTGTTGAAATGGATAATTTATGGTCATGGTTTACACCAAGTTTACAATTAATAATTTTGGTAGTTTTTATGGCACTGAATATCTATACATGTATCAATTTAGATGCTAAAGATTACAATGCTTCTGTAGATGAATTTATAGAAGCCTATGATTTGGTTGAAGATAATGGTAGCACTATTTTTTAATTTATCTAATTATGAAAAAGCAAACTTTACTCTACATTCTATTAATATTTCTCATCATTTCTAATGGATTTTTCCTAGTACACTATTTGTGCAAAAATGTTAGAAAAGGGCATAAGCCAGGATATTTTGTCGTAAAAGAGTTAAATTTTGATGAACAACAAATGAGTGATTTTGATTCTGTTAGCGATTTACATTTTGATAAGATGAAATCCCTTTCTAAGGAAATAATGAACTTAAAAGGAGTCATGTTTTCAAAAATTTCTGATGATGATGTTACCCAGGCTTATTTAGATTCCATAACTGATTTAATTGCTGTTAAAGGAAAAGAAAAGGATATGGAAGTCTTTAGACACCTTCAAAAAGTAAGAGGTATTTGTAATGCGGAACAAAAAGAGCGGTTTTCAAAAATTGTTGGGGATGCAATGAAAAGGCGTGCTCACAAAGGCAAATATCGAGGAAGGAATTAAATTATTTTAATATGGCAAATATTAGTTAAGCTAAACATATTTAAACAAATACAAAATGTAACTAAATCGAATACATTAGTTTAAAGTTTGATTAATAGTGATTGTTAATTTGAAAGGCTTTACGGTTATATCGTAAAGCTTTTCTATTTTTGGGAAAAATAAGTTGATGCGATTATTAATTGTTTGCTTACTGTTGGTAAGTCTATATACTTGTAAGTCTGAAAACACTTTTATACCAAGAACTATTTCTAAAGTTGAAATTAGAACCTTAATTCAAGATTCTCTTTTGAATGTTAGAGCTTTAGAAATCTATGACACTGGAGATGTATATTTTGCTACATCTAATGGAAAGATAGGAGGTATTTTTGAAAATGAAAAAGGAATAGCTGAGGTTGTTGATTTTGAATCTATGATTCAGTTAAAATATGATTCTATAGTTCCTAACTTTAGATCTCTAGCTGGTACAGAAAAAAATGGATTTGCAATGAGTATTTCTAGTCCAGCGTTACTTTTTAGAATAGGAGAGGAAATAGATGATATAGTCTATAAAGAAAACCACCCAAAAGCCTTCTACGACTCCATAGATTTTTGGAACGATCAAGAAGGGATTGCTATCGGTGATCCAACGGAAGATTGTATGAGTATTATCATAACAAGAGATGGAGGAGAGACATGGAATAAACTTTCTTGTAATGATTTGCCCAAAGCTAAAGAAGGTGAAGCTGCTTTTGCGGCGAGTGATACTAATATTGCTATTGTCGGTAATCATACTTGGGTAGCGACAGGCGGTAAAGTAAGCAGGATTTTATACTCACCAGATAAAGGCAAAACCTGGGAGGTATATGATACACCAATTGTACAAGGGAAAGAAACTACAGGAATGTATTCCATAGATTTTTATGATGAACTCAATGGCTTTGCTATTGGTGGTGACTATACAAAGCCCAATGCAACTTTAGCTAATAAAGTTAGAACCAAAGATGGTGGAAAAACTTGGCAGGTAGTTGCAGACGGAAAAAGTCCAGGTTATAGAAGTTGCATACAATACATTCCTAATAGAGAAGGGAAGGAATTGGTTGCTGTTGGTTTTGAAGGTATTGATTATAGTAACGATGCTGGTGATACTTGGAGACATCTAAGCGATGAAGGCTTTTATACCATTCAGTTTTTAAACGATTCTGTAGCTTATGCTGCTGGAAAGGGTAGGGTTTCTAAATTGACTTTTAGAGAATAAAAGGCATTTTAAAAATAGATTAATTTGTCATTTTACTTAAAATAATATGTCTTCAGATATCAGTTTCTATTACGATCACGCTTTTCACGCATGTTCTTAAGACGTTCCAAAAGTTTTCTGTTAAACTGATCTTCAGCTGCTTTAAGCTTTATGATTTTTTTTGAGGGAATGACTTTCTTTAAATCTTTAACAAGTTGAATTTTAGCGTCATGCATATCAGATTCTGCTTTCATCAATTGTTCTAATATTTCATCAGCCCTTTTATCAGATACTTCACCATCTCGCATTTCTATTTTTAAGGGCTTCAAATCTTCAGACCTAATTTTTTGTACTTTATCTTCATATGTATTATAAATAGGCCAAAACTGCTGGGCTTCTTCAGAAGTTAAACTTAGTTTTTCTGTTATAAAAGCTATTTTTTGAGCTTTAATGCGTTCCCCCATTCTGCCATCACGCTGAGCAAAAGCTGAAAGACTTATAAATAAAATGAGTATTGGGATTAATTTTTTCATTTTTGTACTTTATTGATTATTCTAAATAAGTTTCTATATCTGCATTATCAAGGAGATAGTTTTCTAGATTCTCTTCTTGGTATGGCGTATTTGCAATTGTAAAATCGTCCTCCAATAAATCGGCATCAGATAAAAGTTGTGCCAGCTCATAACTGTCCAAGTCTCTGTTTTCTATATAGGTTTCTACCATTTCTATCGATAACGATTCTTCTGGTGTATCATTATTAAAGAATATAGCAATCAGTAAAACTAAAGATGCGGCAATACCTGCGATATAGTAATAAGACTGTCTAGACTTTAATTTTACAACAGGTGTTTCATTAGTGTGTATTTTGTTAAGCACATTACCTTCAACGGAATCAAAATAGTTTTTTGGTACGGTATAACCAGAATCTTTAATGTCTCCTACCGATTTTTCTTCAGATAGACGCTCAAAGAATCTGTTTTCAAAAGACTCAAAGTAGTTATCAGGTGTTTTATAACCAGTCGTTTTTATGTTATGTAATTTGTCTTTTTTCATTTTATGCTGAACTCGATTCAGTATTTGTTTCTATCCAACGGGACAACGTCTATATATATGACTTCAAATTAATAAAATAGTTTAATCGGACCTTAAAAAGGTTTCAATTTTCTTTACTGCAATATGATATGATGCTTTTAGCGCACCTTCACTTGTTTCTAAAATATCTGCGATTTCTCTGTATTTTAAATCATCAAAATACTTCATATTAAATACTAATTGCTGCTTTTGTGGTAAAGTGGCAATGGCTTTCTGTAACTTTAGCTGAATCTCATCTCCTTCAAAATATACATCTGCAGTTAAATTATTAATGGCATGATTTTGATGTTCTTCATTCGAAATCTGTAAACGCTTTGCATTTTTATTGATATGTGTAATAGACTCGTTGGTGGCGATTCTATATAGCCAAGAATACAGTTTGCTTTCTCCTTTAAATTTATCGATGCTTCGGTATACTTTAATAAAGGTGTTTTGTAACACATCGTCTGCATCATCATGAGAGATAACAATCTTTCGTATATGCCAATACAAGCGTTCTTTATAGAGTTTCATAAGCTCTCTAAAAGCCGCTTCTTTAGATTTAGGGTCTTGAAGGCGTAATATGAATTCTGATTCGTTAATCAAGAAATTTACTTTGGTATTTAGACTTGTTAAATTACTAAAAGTTTAATGGATGAAAATTTCAATTTAGCCGAAATCTATTATATGTTGATTATCAAGTATTTAATAAATTTAAATTCGATAAAAAGCAAAAAAATTCGATAAAAAGCATTTTTTTCTTGTTTAGTACTATTATTTGTTATATGTTTGACACAGCTTAACCTATTAACTGTTATCAGTTTCCCCAAATCTGATAACGAAATGAGAAGAGTGCATGTAAAAGTGCACTCTTTTTGATTTTAAGTAAAGTATCTGTTAAACTGTTGTTTTTAGTGTTATAACCAGCAGAATACACACAATAGCGCATAGGTTAGTTCTGTTTCCACGAGACTCAAACAGCTGTTTGTTTTATTGGCAAAATAACTTTTGATATAATTAGAAGGAAAACTTATGTTGAAAAACAACAAATTAGAAGTGATTACTCAAAACTCTGCATTTCTACAAGTTTTTTGTAAACGCCATTTTTTGCCATAAGCTCTGCATGTGTACCTTGTTCTGCAATTTCACCTTTTTGCATCACCACGATTAAATCTGCATTCTGAATTGTAGACAATCGATGGGCAATAACAATTGAGGTTCTGTTTTTCATCATGTTCTCTAAAGCATCTTGTACCAGACGCTCACTTTCCGTGTCTAAAGCTGAGGTAGCTTCATCTAGAATCATAATTGGCGAATTTTTCAAGACAGCTCGGGCTATACTAATACGTTGTTTCTGTCCACCTGATAATTTCCCGCCAGAATCACCTATGTTAGATTCGATACCTTGAGGCAAATCTTTTACAAATTCCCATGCATTGGCAATTTTTAAGGCTTCAATAATTTCCTCGTCTGAAGCGTCTTCTTTTCCAAGTAAAATGTTATTCTTAATGCTATCATTAAAGAGAATGGAATCTTGTGTTACCAATCCCATCAAACTTCGTAGTGAGTGTTTGGTAAGATTCTTAATGTTTTCACCGTCTATGGAAATACTACCTTCGTTGACATCGTAGAAGCGTGTTACCAAGTTGGCTATGGTACTTTTTCCACTGCCCGACTGCCCAACCAAAGCTACGCTTTTGCCTTTGGGAACTTTAACCGAAAAGTTTTTCAATACATAATCATCTTCGTATTTAAACGATACGTTGTTTATGTCAATTTCGGTTTCGAAACCTTCTTTAATAATAGCGTTACTTCGGTCTTCTAAAATATTGTCAGTTTCGATAACTTCTAATATACGTTCAGCAGCAGCATTCCCCGTTTTAACTTGGTAACTAGCTTTGCTAATAGCTTTTGCAGGTGTAAGAATTTGATAGGCCAATGCCATATAACCTATAAAAGCTCCTCCGGAAAGTGTTTTTTCTACCATTACCATATTACCACCATACCATAGTAATGCTGCAATAGTGGCTATACCAAGAAATTCACTAGTTGGAGATGCCAGATTTTGACGATTTATCAAAGTGTTGGAAAAATTATAGAAGCGATTTGTAGAACTCTGAAATTTTTTATGAAATCTATTTTCTGCATTGAACCCTTTTATAACCTTTAAGCCTCCTAATGTTTCTTCTAAGGTTGAAAGAAACACACCTTGCTCTCTTTGTACTTTATCTGATTTACGTTTTAAACTTTTTCCAATCCTAGAAATAATAAAGCCAGCAATGGGTATAAAGATAAATACAAAAATAGTGAGCTTAACAGAAATCATGAACATTGCCACAATAGCAAAAATAATAGTCAATGGTTCTTTTACAATGAGTTCTAAAACTGATAGCATGGAGTTTTTAACCACATTAACATCACCAGAGATTCTGGCAATGACATCTCCTTTTTTCTTTTCAGAATAATACGAAATAGGTAATGTAACGACTTTGTAATAGATTTCGTCCCTTAAATCTCTCAGAACACCATTTCTTAAAAAAGTGATAAAGAAAAGTGCTAGGTAATTGAATAAATTTTTTAGTAAAAAAAGACCAATAATTAAAATTATCATATAAAGTAAGGCTTGTTGAGGGCCATCGGTTTCAGTTGTTGTGGTAACGACATAATTGAGATAATTCTCTACATAATCCTTTAAGTGCTTTATACCTTTATAAATGGGTTTTGTATATACCTTTTTGCTCTCTCCAAAAAGTACATTAATCATTGGCATTAATGATACCATGGCTAATGTGCCAAATAAAGCATAAAAAACATTACAGATAATGTTTAGTACGGCATAACGCTTATACGGAACAATGAAACGGAAAAGCTTCTTTATATAATTCATGTATTATAAATTCATATCCTTAAGGATAGCATCAATTTGGTTTTCCAATAATTGCTCCGTTTCTTTAAAAGCAGACATATTGTCTAGTTTGGTGTTAACACTGATATAAAACTTTATTTTTGGTTCTGTACCACTAGGCCTTAAAGCAATTTTGCTTCCATCTTCAGTGTAGTAGATTAATACATTAGACTTAGGAATATCAATAGTTTCTTTGGTATTGTTTTTTAGGTCTTTTGCAATGGATAATTGATAGTCCTCAATTCTTACCACTTTAGAGCTATTAACTGCTTTTAAAGGGTTTTTGCGTGCATCTATCATCATTTGTTTAATTTCATTTGCTCCTTCAATTCCTTTTTTGGTCAATGATACTAAACGTTCTTTATAAAACCCGTGCTCAACATATAAGTCGATAAGTTTTTCATAGAGTGTTTTGCCTTCGGCTTTTGCCTGTGCAGCAATTTCGCATGCCAAAAGGGTAGAGGTAACCGCATCTTTATCGCGCACAAAATCACCCACCATAAAGCCAAAGCTTTCTTCACCACCACCAATAAAGTCCAGTTCAGGGTAATCTTTTATCATTTTGGCTATCCATTTAAAACCTGTAAGCCCAATTTTACATTCTACGTTGTAGGCGTCTGCTAAAACAGACATCATTGGAGTAGATACTATGGTAGAACCTACAAATTGGTTACCATTGATTTTATTTGCACTTTTCCACTGTTTTAATAGAAAATCTGTCATTAAAATCATGGTTTGGTTACCATTTAGTATCACTAATTCGTTATCTAGATTTCTTACAACAACTCCTAGGCGATCACAATCTGGATCTGTACCAATAACAATATCTCCATCAACTTTTTCCGCAAGCTTTATGGCCATTTTTAAAGCTTCGGGTTCTTCAGGGTTTGGAGATACAACTGTTGGGAAATCACCATTAGGTTCGCGCTGTTCTTCAACAATATTAACGTTGGTATAGCCAGCACGTTTTAAAGTTTCGGGAATTGACATAATCGATGTGCCATGCAAAGAGGTAAACACAATGTTAAGATTGGCTTTAGCTTCAGAAGTTGTATCAAAACTTCCATTTTTAACTGAAGCATTGATAAATACATCATCAACATCTTTTCCTATATATTGAATTAAATCATTGTTGGCTTCAAACTTGATTTCAGAATAATTTAAGGAATTAATTTCCGAAATAATTTCTTCATCTTGTGGAGGAACCAATTGTCCACCATCTTGCCAGTAGACTTTGTAACCATTATATTCTGGCGGGTTGTGAGATGCCGTTAATACAATACCACAATGGCAGTTTAAATGCTTTAATGCAAAAGATAGCTCTGGTGTTGGTCTAAGGTCTTCAAACAAATAAACCTTAATATCATTCGCAGAGAATACGTCGGCAACTACTTTTCCAAAGGTTTTGCTATTGTGCCTGCAATCGTAAGCAATGGCAACTTTTACTTGCTCATTTGGAAACGATTGCTTTAAATAATTACTTAAGCCTTGTGTGTTCTTTCCTAAGGTGTATTTATTAATACGGTTGGTACCCAAGCCCATGATGCCTCGCATTCCCCCAGTACCAAACTCAAGGTCCTTGTAAAAACTCTCTTCTAAACCTTTTGGGTCAGAAGCTATCATATGTTTTATTTGGTCTTGAGATTCGTTATCAAACGTTGGCGTTAGCCATGAATTAACACGCTCTAAAATTTCGGGTTTTATATAAATCATTTGTAATCGTGGTTATATTACAAAAGTAAGCATTTCGATTTTTGATGCTTAAAATTAACCCTATAATTTAATGGTACTATTCTAAATTAATTTTCGCTTTAATGTGGTAACGTTTTTGTTGGCGTTTTGAGCGTAATATGAGCTCTCCCAAAAAGCCTGCAATAAAAAATTGTGAGCCAATAATCATAGTAGACAATGCAATGTAAAACTGTGGTCTTTGAGTGATGAGACGACCAGTCGGATTGAAAAACAGTTTGTCTAATCCTAAATAAAATGAAAATCCAAATCCAATGGCAAACATAATAACGCCTAGAGCACCAAAGAGATGCATTGGTCGTTTACCAAAGCGTGAAACAAACCAAATTGTAATTAAGTCTAGAAACCCGTTTATAAAACGGTTCATGCCAAATTTAGTTTTTCCATATTTACGCGCTTGATGTTTTACAATCTTTTCTCCAATATTTATAAAACCAGCATTTTTAGCTAGCACTGGAATATAGCGATGCATTTCTCCATAGACATCGATATGTTTTATAACGGAGTTGGAATACGCTTTGAGACCACAATTAAAATCGTGCAGTTTTACACCAGATGTACGTCTGGCTGCCCAATTAAATACCTTAGAAGGTAGGTTTTTTGTGATTATAGAATCGTAACGTTTTTTCTTCCAGCCCGAGACCAAATCATAATGATTTTCAACTATCATTTTATAAAGTTCTGGGATTTCCTCTGGATTATCTTGTAAATCGGCATCCATAGTAATGACAACATCTCCTGTGGCATTAGCGAAGCCAGCATGTAGTGCTTGTGACTTTCCAAAGTTTTTTAGAAAGCGAATACCTTTAACGTTACGGTTGGCATCGGAGAGCTTAGAAATAACTTTCCAGGAATCATCGGTACTACCATCATCAATAAACAGAATTTCGTAAGAAAACGAATTGGATTGCATCACTGATACAATCCAATCGTGTAGTTCTTTTAAAGATTCTTCTTCGTTAAGTAGTGGTATAACTACTGATATGTTCATATTGATGTGGTCTAATTTCTAGACTTCAAAAATAGAGAAAATTTTTAAGGATTATTGGCGGTCGTTTTTCATTACCAGACCTGCGATTAAAGACACAATCAATCCAAAAATCAATGAGCCCAAAACTGTTGAAAGTGAAAAAAACATGGAATTCATAAACAGGTTGCTGATCTCCATGGATTTTGAAATTTGTTCTTCAGTTAAATTGGGGTTGCTTTCAACCATCTGGTTATAAGCGTTTTCCTTTTGCAACTCTATAAATTCTGGATAAACGTACTCGTAATGAACATAAGAATATAGTGCTGTAATCACCCCTCCTATAACAGCAATAGCTAACCCAACTTTCAGTGCTTGGCCTAGAGAAAGTATATTTGCATTAGCTTTTTTATAAGCTTTTATACCATATACTAAAATTAATATAGTTAAAATTGAACTCACTGATGATAGAATCCAGTTTTTGTCCATACTTAGAGCGTAAGTAATAATAAGACCTGCGATACCTACCAATGCAAAGTACAACCCATAGGTATAGGCAATAGGTTTAATTTGTGGTGCTTGATGTTCGCTTTCCATAATAAAATGAGTTTTATAGTTAATTGCTTAGTTAGTACTCAAAGATAAGTATTTGTTACAGGAATAAGTAAAATAAAAATCATTAAAAAGATTGTACATTTATAAAAAATATTTAAATTTGCACCTCGAAAAAATCGAATTATTTTAAAGCATTTAGTGATGAAAGCAGGAATACATCCAGAAAATTATAGAGTAGTAGCATTTAAAGACATGTCTAATGACGATGTGTTTTTAACGAAGTCTACAGCAGATACAAATGAAACTATTGAGGTTGATGGTGTTGAATATCCATTGGTGAAATTAGAAATCTCTAGAACATCACATCCATATTACACTGGTAAATCTAAATTGGTGGATACTGCTGGTCGTATCGATAAATTCAAAAACAAATACGCTAAGTTTAAGAAATAAGCTTATAGCATACCGATAATTTAAAAAAAGCCTTTCCAACTAAAAGAAAGGCTTTTTTGTTTTCTATAATTAGGCTACTTTTAAAACTTTAATTTTTAGACGCAACAATATGAACTATATACTATTTGATGGTCCTTATCGCAATAATCTCTTGCCATTTACTTATACAAGACCTGTCGCAGATATTAGAGTTGGTATTTTAACCATTCGTCAGAAATGGGAATCGTATTTAGAATATACAACTACTACCGTAACTGAGGATTATTTGTCCGATAAGTTTCCTATGGTGGAAATGGAGGAAAACATTATGATCAATGCCTCTTTTTTACCGAATTTGGAGCTTGTTACGTTGATAAAAAACTTAAAACATAACCAAGCTTTATTTAGAGGTGAAGATGTTATTGCATTCTTTGCAAAAGAAGGTGAGGAAGTCAATGATTTTTCAAGTTTTGATGCTATAGAATTTGAAAGTAATGTTTTAACTATAGAGCACACATGGGATATTTTTTCAAAGAATGGAGATGCCATAAAAGATGATTTCTTACTTATAACTAAGGATAGAAAATCAGAACCCATTCCTGCGACTGTAAATACAATCAACCCAGAACATATTTTTATCGAAAAAGGGGCAACCCTAAACTTTGCTACGTTAAATGCCAGTTCTGGTCCAATTTACATTGGCCGAGACGCAGAAATAATGGAAGGTTCTGTTGTCAGGGGACCTTTAGCACTTTGTAATAATGCTACTTTAAAATTGGGAACAAAGATTTATGGACCAACCACAGTCGGGCCACATAGTAAAGTTGGCGGAGAAGTGAATAATTCGGTGTTATTCGGTTATTCTAATAAAGGCCATGATGGGTTTTTAGGAAACTCTGTCTTGGGAGAATGGTGCAATTTAGGAGCAGATACTAACAATTCAAATCTTAAAAATAATTATGCCGAAGTGAGGTTATGGGATTATGAAACTGGTGGCTTTGCAAAAACTGGATTACAGTTCTGTGGACTTATGATGGGAGATCATAGTAAGTGCGGTATCAATACTATGTTCAATACTGGTACAGTTGTTGGTGTAAGTGCTAATATCTTTGGAAGTGGTTTTCCTCGCAATTTCGTGCCGAGCTTTTCTTGGGGCGGAAGTAAAGGCTTCGTGACCTATAAAACGAATAAGGCGTTTGAAGTTGCAGAAGTAGTTATGGCTAGGCGCAAAGAAGAATTCACAGACAAAGACAAAGCGATTTTAGAACACGTTTTCGAAGAAACAAAACAATACAGAAGAGAATAATAGTTATGCTTAGAACCAAATTTACACTACTACTTTTATTAACCTTGTCCTACAGCTTTTCGCAAAGTGATGATGTTGCAATAAAACCACTTAAGATTAATACCAAGCTCAATCATTATGGTGCACAGGTTGCGGGTGATAAAATATACTTCAGTCATCATCTCACCACAAAACGAGGTCGCCCAATTAAAGATAGGTATGACGGCTTTATCTACACTACGTACGAAGCTTCTTTGGGAGAAGATGGAGAAATTATAAATGAAAAGCCCATAGAAAAAACTAAATTAGGGCAATTCAATCTGTCTTCAGCTACATTTTCAAAAGATAGAAAGTACATGTACTTTACTTCAAATCATATAGGTGAAAAAGGAACCAACAAACGACAAGGTGTAGACACATACAATTTAATGATTCAGCGTGCAGAGTACGTTGAGGGAAAGGGATGGACAAATTTTGAAACTCTGCCATTTTGCAATCCAGATAATAATTATGCGCATCCAGCTTTAAGTCCTGATGGCTCTGTGTTGTATTTTGTCTCAGATTTTAAAGGTACTAAAGGAAAATCCGATTTGTTTAAGGTTTCTGTCTCTAATCATAAAACCTACGGTGAAGTTACCAATTTGGGAGAATCCATTAATTCTTCACGCACTGAGGTTTTTCCATTTGTAAGTGCAGACAACAAGCTGTATTTTGCATCAGATAGACGAGGAGGAAAAGGAGGCTTGGATATTTATGTCTACGATTTAGAATCTGGAGACGATGAACAAATTCCGGTGTCTTTAGATGAACCCATAAACAGTATGGGTAATGATTTTTCCTTCTTTATAAATGAGGATTTAACTACGGGCTATTTTTCATCGAGACGCGCTAAGGGTGAAGGAGGCGATGATTTGTATTATTTTGAAAAATTTTAAGTTATTGAAGGCTTTGAAAATCAATTGATTTCATTAATCATTCACTTTCTTAACCGCTTTCAACTCCAATAAATTAGTAGCGTTAATGCCTAAGTCCTTAACTTCTTTTCTGGTAAACCGAACTACCTCGTCATAAAACAAGGGTACTATTGGTACAGAGGTCATGACTAAAGAGTCCATTTGAGTGTAAAGCTGTTCTCGTTTTTCTGTATCGGTTTCGAGATAGGCGGCTTCATACATGGCATCAAATTCATCACTTTTAAAGTGTGTGTAATTTGGACCATTTGGAGCGAAGTTTTTACTGTAATATAGAGATAGGTAGTTTTCAGCATCAGGATAATCAGCAATCCAGCTCGCTCTAAAAAAGTCGAGTTGGCCGTTCGCTTTAGCATCTTTCAAGCTCGATGCGGGTATCACATCCACATTGACCTGTATACCTGTTTTCTGAATTTCACGTTGTATAAATTCACAAAAACTAAGGTAATTACTTGTTGTGGTTAATGTTACTTCAGGATTTTGGATTCCCGTTTCAGATTTAAATTCTGCCACTAATTGTTTTGCCTTTTCTGGTTGGTAAGTAAAGCCAATTGCATTGTCAAAACCAGGTAAGCCCTTTGGGATAAATCCGCCCGAAGCAGGTATGCCAATGCCATTTCTAAGATAAGTCATCATTTTAGCTCGGTCAAAACCTAAGTTAATCGCCTTTCTTAGTTTTAAGGATTGTAATTCATCAACCTCATTTTCCATATAAAATGCTAGGTATTCGGTGTTTAGATATGGGCCACGAATCATATTAACATCATTTGCATACAGTTCTCGTAGGTTACCGCCAGCAGTTAAAATTTCATCTTTATAGGAAGCATCCAGACCAGATACAAAATCAATATTTCCTTGAGCGAATTGTAAAAATTCACTCTGCTTATCGGGTAAAAATGTTATAGCTATAGCTTCTAAATATGGTAGCGTATTCCCTTTGGTGTCCTTTTCAAAGTAGTTGTTGTTTCGTCTAAAAACAAGCTTAATATTTTCTTCCCAACGCTTAAACTTAAAAGGGCCAGTACCAATAGGGTTCGACCTAAAATCATTACCATAGTGTTTTACAATTTCTTTAGGAACGACGGAACAATACTTCATGGTCAATAAACCTAAAAATGCTGGGAAAGGTTGTTTTAATTTTATTTGAAAGGTAGAATCGTTTATAGCAGAAAAATAATCGACTTTATTTAATACCCAACTGCCAGGAGAAGCGACTGACTTATCTTTGAGTCTATTAAAACTGTATTCAAAATCTGATGCTTTTACGGTTCTTGTAGAATCGCTTCCGAATAGTTTATGCTTATGGAAAAACACATCTTTTCTAAGAAGAAATGTATAAGTTGTGGCACTATCGGTAATGGACCAATTCTTAGCAATACAAGGCAGTACGTTTAATTGATCGTCCATTTGTACCAAGCCATTAAATAGCTGATGTGTTGCCCAAATATCTGCCAAATCCTTAGAGAAAGCTGGATCTAGAGAGCCTATATTTTTGTGCTCGTTGTATCTAAAGACGAGGTGGCCTTTATTTACTGAATCCTTGTTTTTGCAAGCGCATACGGTAAAAATGACTAAGACAAAAAATGTTTTTTTTATAATTTTTTTATGCTTCAAGATTGACTTCAAAGTTTTTATGCTAGTTACAAAATGGTTTATCGTTCCGGCAATGCTCGCCATTTTTTAATAATTGACATATATAAGTATATAAAGATAAATCCAGAGACAAGCATTATTATACTGGTGTAAACTAACCCTAAATCTTCTAATAGTACAAAGCAATCTTCTCTTCTTAGGTATACACTAGAGCAATAATTACTTTGGTGAGTAGTAATAATACCAAAAACTAATAATACATATGGTACGAAACCGACAATGCTTAAATTCATAAAAACACCAACAACAGTTTTTCTTACTTTATTATTGTAAAATATTGGAATTACTAAAACTATAGTTGTAATAATTAAAGTAAAGTATATTGCAAAATACTCACTACGATCACCTCTTGATATGTATTCGTAAATAGCAATGAAGAGCATTGTGAATAAAAATAATACTCCACCACCAATAACTGAAAATATAAATGTCTTTAAGTCACTTACTCTAAAGCAAAATATTAAAGCGGTTAGGAAAAATGAAATCCATAAAAAGGCATGTAAAGCTTCGTTAATGATTCTTCGGTTTTTTATAGTATCTATGTTCTCATAAACGTTTTCTAGATCGTCAGATCTTATATAGTATTCAGTTGTTATACTATGAATGTGTTTTTCAAGTTCAGTTCGTTCCTTGTCTAATTTATAATTTAGAGATATAGGTTTAGATTTACCAATTAGTGCGGTGACTTTGTATTCCTTATCACTACTAATGATATTATACCAATCATCTAATGATAAATTGTTTTCAATTTTATATTTTTTGCAATAGCCCAAAAAAGTTGACAACAATGTTTTTATTTCTTCAGAATTGTGTCTTAATAATAAATCCCGATTTTGCTTGTTTCTCGCTATTTTCTTTTTAGTATTTTTCTTAGTATTATATACGTCAAAATAATCTAACTCTAAATCTAAAGGTCCATTTTGCGGTGTGTAAAATGAATTAGAAAAGTTGAAATATGAAGGTTTGGCTTCGTATTTTATGCTGTCAGAAGTACTAGCAGTAAAATTATCGTATGCAGTTGTAAGCTCATTAACTTTTAAAATTTTGTTTTTGTAATAGTAGGTTCTTAGGGAATCTGTATCTTTAAAATATACATAGTCATTGAAGCTTTGTCTTGCTTCGTAAGCTTTCTTGATATTTACAGTTAATGGGTAAAGTGTATAAAACTGGTAGTTTTTATCATGGTAACTTAGATAAGTGTCACTTTTATCAATTAAACCATCATTAGTTTCGCAATAAATAGAGTCGTAAGGTGATGGGTATTTCCTATTTGAAATCGTATAATCATGTAGGTCATGTGATAGAAAAAGGGCAACAGCATTTGAGTTTTTTACTTCCTCTTGAAAGGTATGGTCTGGATAACTCAAATTAGTGTAATGTTTTAGCCCAAACATATATGAAAAATAAAATGTCGAAGCCGTAAATATGATGATGAAATAGAATACAAATTGAGTGAATAAGTTATTTCTACTGGTAGGATAGAAATTTTTAAATCCATTATTTTTAAACATTTGTGTAAGCCATATCACTAAAACGATTATTGATATTAATATGCTAAAAAAGATAGTGCCATTATCAAAAAACATATCTACAGCTCGTCTTTGATGAAGCGTTTCCACATCACTTAAAGCAATAAAGCCAAGTATATAGAATGCAATGTGAATAACAGTGCTTATACCCAACATCCAAACAACTTTTGTGTTCCAAATGTTTGGGTAGCGTTCTAATAGATATTGATTAATTTTATGAATAAATTTTTTCATCGAAATAATATTAGGATACAAAAAAGCGTCTTGTGGAATTAGTAATATTTCTGGTATAGGTTACACCTACCTGGTGTTTGCCTAGGCTTTCTAAAATTTCATAGAAAGATGTTGACTCGGAAAAATAGGCTACGTAGATTCCACCATTATAAATGAGTTTTTCTAGCTTATGATTTTCGAAAACAGAGAGTAATTTCTCTCTATTAGCAGTACAATCAATTTCTACTATGAGCTGATTATTATCTTCCTTAACATCTTGTCCATTATCCTTGTATTTCCCGTTTTTTAAATAAATGACCTTATCAGAGATCTTTTCAACTTCGTAGAGTTGTTGAGAGCTTAAAATTAATGCTATGGGATTGTTTATAGAGTTACAAATCGATTTTAAATCTTCTAGAATAACCTGTTGTGCTAATACATCTAAATTTGCTAAAGGCTCGTCTAGTAATAATAATTCTGGCTGTCTAAGTAAGGTTCTTGCCAACTCAAAACGCATTTTGTAACCAGAGGATAGTTCGCTCCACTTTAAATGTTTATAGTTCCATAAACCAAAACGAGCAATCATCATCAAAACTCTTGTTTCGTTTTCCTCTGGCGGAATTCCGTAATTTGAAAGTACAAATTTAAGATTGTCTTTTAAGCTGCCATACCATTTTTGAGTGCGTTGCGGAATGTAAACTAAATTCGTTCTCAAATTATAATTAGAACGATATGTTGAGTCAAATTTAAAATCCAACGTTCCACTATTGTATTTTAGTTCTTTGGCCAAAACTCTAAGTAGTGTGGTTTTGCCATTTCCGTTTTCACCGACCAAACCATAAACCTGTCCCTTTCTAATTTCAATTGAAATTGGCCCGAGCTTAAATCTATTGTGGCCATAACTTTTAATTATACCATCACCATAAACTATGGGGTTCTCTGTTTTGTATTCAGAAATCGAAACTTTTGATACCTGATCCAAAATTTTAAGTGAACGTTCAGTTAGTTCCTTTTCTTCTGTAGGATGTTTTTCTTTCCAGTCGGTTAGTGCAATAACCTCGTTATAGATATTCAAATCTTGTGTGTCCATAACACAATCCATCAGTTTTCTATATCCAAGGACAGTGTCATTATTCTTGAAAAAAGATCTTACCTCATTAATTCTTTCTTTGGCTTTAGTCATATAAGGCGTAATTTATTGATTTTTAATGCTAGCACTTACATTGTATTGTGAGAATGTCTAACATTTATGTAAATTTGCCTGCTTAAATTGGCAATAAGTAAATATAATCAGATTTCTGTTTTAACTGTAGTACTTATCGTATATTATGAATAAAAAAGTAGCATTTTACACCTTAGGTTGCAAACTCAACTTCTCAGAAACTTCTACCATAGCCAGAAGTTTTAAAGATGAAGGTTTTGAACGTGTGGACTTTGGGCAAGAAGCGGATATATATGTGATTAATACCTGCTCCGTTACTGAAAATGCGGACAAACGTTTTAAAACAATTGTAAAGCAGGCACAAAAAATAAATCCAGACGCTTTTGTTGCTGCTATTGGTTGCTATGCACAATTGAAGCCTTCAGAATTGGCAGATGTCAATGGGGTGGATTTGGTTTTGGGATCCACAGAAAAATTTAAGATAACAGATTATCTTAATGATTTAACAAAAAATGACTTTGGAGAAGTGCATTCCTGCGAAATTGAAGATGCGGATTTTTATGTTGGTAGTTATTCAATAGGCGATAGAACAAGAGCCTTTCTTAAAGTACAAGATGGCTGTGATTATAAATGTACGTATTGTACAATTCCGCTTGCCAGAGGCATTTCCCGTAGTGATACCATGGACAATGTCTTAAAAAATGCCAAGGAAATTTCTAAGCAAGGCATTAAAGAAATTGTACTGACCGGTGTAAATATTGGCGATTATGGTAAAGGCGAGTTCGGAAATAAAAAGCATGAACATACCTTTTTAGACTTGGTAACTCAACTTGATAAAGTTGAAGGTATTGAGCGCTTAAGGATTTCGTCCATTGAGCCCAACTTACTGAAGAACGAAACGATAGATTTGGTGTCTAAATCTAGAGCTTTTGTGCCTCATTTTCATGTGCCTTTACAGAGTGGAAGTAATGACATTCTTAAAAAGATGAAGCGTCGCTACATGAAAGAGCTATACGTGAATCGTGTTTCAAAAATAAAGCAAGTCATGCCACACGCTTGTATTGGTGTTGATGTTATTGTAGGTTTCCCTGGTGAAACAGATGACCACTTTTTAGAGACCTATAACTTTTTAAACGAACTTGATATTTCCTATTTACATGTCTTCACATATTCTGAGCGCGATAATACAGAAGCAGCAGAAATGGAAGGTGTTGTACCTAGAAATATTAGAGCCAAACGCAGTAAAATGTTGCGGGGGCTATCTGCCAAAAAGCGAAGGGCATTCTACGAAGAACAACTAGGTACTGAACGAACCGTTCTGTTTGAAAGCGAAAATAAAGAGGGCTATATTCATGGGTTTACTGAAAATTACGTAAAGGTAAAAGCACCTTGGAATCCAGAGTTGGTCAATACACTTCATAGGGTTCATTTGACTAAAATTGATGAGGATGGTTTAGTGCGGTTTAATTTTGTTAAAGAATCATCTTTAAAAGAACTAGTATAGTATATTTCTTATGTTATATTTGCGCCTAATCAATTAACATATTATGAAGAAATTTTTTTTAAACCTGTTCGTTTTATTGGGGCTTATGCTCGTAACATCTTGTAGTGATGATGATGACGATAACAGTGTGTCACTTGAAGGAACTTGGGTGCTAACTACTTTAAGTACAGAAGGGTCATTTGATCTTAATAATGATGGTTCAGCTAGTGCTAATTTATTAAATGAAATAAATTGCCCTACTAACGAATCTATTATTTTTACTGATGTTACGGCAACTTATGTGTCAACATTTTCCCTAGAAGAAATCGAACTTGTTGTAGATGGGGAAGGAGAGACGGAAGATATGTATATTGTCGACTGTGATCCAGGGTTAGAAAGCAATCAAGCAACCTACGTGAGAAATGGAAATACGATTACCGTTACGTTTACTTATGTAGAGGATGGTGAGACTTTTGAAGAAATCACTATATTGAATATAGATGGTAACACTATTACTTCTACTGAAGTAAATGGCTTTGTTGTTGAAGGCGATGATTTTGAAATCTTAGTTGAGCAAGATCTTGTTTACACCTTTACTAAGGAGTAAATTTAGTTTGACAAGCTCTAAATAACCGATGCAGGCTATTTAGAGCTTGTCATTTTAATAAGCCTTATTTGATGGGATAAATAGAAATTTAAATCTCCCATAGTTCGTTAGGACGTACTACTTTACATGGACTACCGTACGCAATGCAGTTAGATGGAATATCTTTGGTAACGACGCTTCCCATACCTATAAATGTGTTGTCACCAATGGTAACATTGTTGTTCACTAAACTTCCTGTGCCAATTTCGCAACCTTTACCAATTGTCACATTACCCGATGTTACAACACCCGGATTAATATCCGTAAATGCTCCAATTTTATTATGATGGCCTATTTTGGCTCCTCTTTTAATGCTCACTCCAAATCCTATAGCGGTTTGAGAGCTCACTACACATTGATGGTCTATTAAAATACCATAGTCTAATTGGCAACTTTGACTAATTACTGATGAGTCGGAAATTAAATTGTTGTAATTTTCAGTATTGAGATAGGGTTTAAAATCCTCATAAACTTTATGCTTATGCCTTCCGCTTGCCAAACCAAACAAAACGTGTTGATTTGGCCGTACATCTTGCATAGATTTTATGGTATAATCTATACGTTTTATTAGATCGTTTGCCTTGCCATCCAACTCTAAGTTCGGAAAGACTTCGACTCTAATAGGCGATTTGTATTGATAATGAATGAGATCATAAACTACACAGACCCAATACGGATCAAAACCCAAAAATTGAAATATGGTATGTTGGTCAGGCTTCATTATTTCTAAATCCAAGTGTGCCAAAAGCCTTCGCAGTAAATAGTGGTGCTTGGTGTATATCCATTAAATTATGAATGCGTTTCAGCAGTTCAATATTAGAGCATTGGCGTGTACGTTGATTGTCCCACCAAATGTTGTCTTCAATACCAACTCGAACTCCGTAGCCCATGGCTATAGCAGCAGCATTAACTTGTAATTGGTAATTTGAAAGTCCTGAAAGCCCAATAAAATGCTCTTTGGGAATACTTGACAATGCTGTGCCCAAATGCTGAAAATTTGCCTGAAAGCCTGCTATGTTACCAAAAATGAGATTCCAATACACAGGGGCTTTTACGTAACCTTTATCAATGAGATACTGACCATAGTTAATCATGCCCAAATCAAAACATTCTAGCTCTGGTGTTACTCCATTTTTGGCCATTTTCTCTGCCAATCGCTGTACCATATCTGGTGCATTTACTGAAGCTTGTTTTAAAAAATTTAAACTGCTCAATGTTAGTGAGCACATATCTGGTTTTAATTCTATAACTTCCGAACGGCTTTCAAAATCCTTTACCATTCGACCAGATGTACTTCCGCAAAGTATTAAATCTGGACAATGTTTTCTTACGCCTTCAAAAATTTTTTGGTACACGCTTTTTTTATGCGTAGGTGTTCCGTCTTCCAGTCTGGCATGGAGATGTGCTATGGTAATGCCAAGTTCATAAGCCTCATGGGTTTGTTCTATAATTTCATGAGGAGAAGTTGGGACATGAGGTGTGATAGCTTTGGTAGGTACCATGCCCGTAGGACAAAAATTGATAATAATACCTTGGTCGTTCAATGAGGAAATGATTATTATTCAAGGCTAAATATAGATGTTATTGAATAATTTAAGTCTAGACTTATGTGAACTGCCAAACTTTACGATGAATGGTCCTGCAATACTTTATTTATCGATAAATAATAGTGAACGTAAATGCTCAATGCGGATTTAAATATCGAAGGCTTTGTGTTGAGTTAATATGTATGAGGTATATTTTATAGTGGCATGTAAGTCACCATCAAGGCCTGAATGACAAACAACACAATAAAAGGAATAAACAAATAACCAACTACATCCCTGGCTTGTATCTTAATCCCTTTTCCCATCACAGGGAAAACAATTAAAAGAAAAAAAGGCTGTAATAAATTACTAAGGCTTTCTCCGTAAGCTACAGACATTGAGGCTCTCGCTATCATAGCTTTGATTTCATTTGGAGAAAGGTTGGCACCTAATTCTTTTACCATATTTATAATACTTGGACCTATAACGGCAAATTCGCCACCAGCAGAAGGAATTGCAAAATTGATAACTCCTCCAGTTAAATATGATATAAAAGCATACGATTCTGGTGTAGCGATAGATACCAAAAGATTACTGATTTTTTCACCTAAACCAGAAGCCATCATAATGCCCATAATACCAGCATAGAATGGATATTGAAACAATACTCCCGAGATATTGCTACTGGCACGTTTCATAGCTATGCTGTAACGCATGGGTGTAACATGGAGAAGCATTCCTGTGATAAGAAATATGAAAATCATGATATTGAGGTTGAGCTCAAATCCTTTGTTATAAAAATAGTAGATGATATAGCTTAGACCTAAAAGCGCTACACTGATTTGTAACCAGGTAGCATTATTCAAGGCATCAGAAACGGCTTTAAAAGGAAGTTTATAGGATAAAGCCTCTTCTTTCACTGAGCCTTCTTCACCTTCAGAATCTGTTCTTAAATCTTTAAGCTCTTTACCTGTAAATGATTTTGGGATTAATGCCCAAATTAATATGGGGGACACCACTACAAACAAAAAAATCATGCTAAGATTTAAAGAAGAACCGATACTATAGCTAGTGGAAATGGTTTCGTTTAAAATATTCTTTTCAATTAAGAAGTTGTTTTCTGTATTTAGTAACAAAGCTATGGAGCTCGACAAACCACATACCCATCCATTAAAAGAGAAATACACACAAGCGACTAAAAAAGGATAGTGGATACCTTTAATGCGCAAAGCCAATTCACGGCCCAAAATAGCTGTAATTACCACCATTCCAAAACTAATTAAGGAGAGCAAAGCGCCAAGTGCAATAATGATAAGATAGACTTGTGTTGGTGTTTTAATTAGCTTGGCTATATAATCAATACCTTTTTTTACAGGAGAAGATTGTGCAATGCAGTATGCCGTTATAATAATCAGAACAATTTGCATCCCGAAAGAAAGTAAATCCCAAAATCCGGTATACCAACCATCTAAAATTAGAATTCCCTTCTCAAAAAAACTATCTGCTTGTACAGTAAGGAGAGCAAAAATACCAGTGATTAATGTTAATATGAGGGCAAATACATAGGCACTTGGCATATATTTGGTGAAACCATCTGTGAATTTTTGTCCGACTTTGGTAAGCATAAACGTAAATCTTTGATGCCTAAATTAAGACTTTACGGTTAAGTTGCCAAGATGGGGTTTTGCATTTGTATCAATATCTAAACCTTATCAGTTAAAATTCAAGACAATGTCTTTATAATTTTGTTTAGAACAAAAAACAAGTATTATGTCTTTATTAACAATTATCCTTAACATCTTATTGCCGCCATTGGCTGTATTCCTTAAACATGGGGTTAGTACCACTCTTCTCATTAGCATATTATTGACACTTTTGGCTTGGTTGCCTGGAGTTATTCATGCGTTTATAGTAAACGATTAGAAAATGGAAAACGTATTAGTAGCGGGTGCCAATGGTACTACAGGTAAGAAGGTTATTGAACTCTTAAAGCAATCACAATATTTTAATCCTGTTGCTATGGTTAGAAAAGAGCAACAGTTAGAGCAATTCAAAAATAGTGGTATAGATACTGTTCTTGCAGATTTAACCAAAGATTTAACCCATACTGTAAATGGTATTGATAAGGTGGTCTTTGCTGCTGGTTCAGGGGGTAAAAATGTTGTTGAGGTAGATCAAGAAGGAGCAAAACGCTTAATGACTGTTTCTAAAATGGCAAACATAAATAGGTTTGTGATGTTGAGTTCAATGGGTGCAGATAATCCAGAGAAATTTGAAGATTTACAGGACTACATGAAGGCGAAGCAAAATGCTGATGAACACTTAAGAAATAGTGGACTCAAATATGTGATAGTTAGACCTGGCACATTGAATGATGAAAACGGAACGGGTAAAATAGAATTGAAAACTAAATTGAATAAAGAAGGTGAAATCAGTAGGTCTAATGTTGCTCAGACCTTAGTTAGAGTTTTGCATGATGATGCTCCTCACAATTTAACCTTCGAAATTTTAGATGGTAGCACACCCATAGGTAAGGCTATAAGTTAGACTTAATAGAGAAAATAATAAAACAAATAATTAAAGGAAAAAGACGAATGGGAAATTGAAGTAAGAAAGCCATATAAACAACTTAAAACATTAAGTTAAAAAGGTGCATATGCACCTTTTTTGATGTCTTAACATTACGTTAATTAACATTCAAGAGGGTTTCTTTAACAACTTCCTAACAGTCATGCATTTATAATCCAACTAATTTGGTGGTACTACTAATCAAAATCCATATAAAAATGAGAACAACAATTACATCTTTTGTAATGTGTCTGTTGTTAAGTATTTCTTTTACGGCAACGGCACAATTAGATACACCGCGTGGTAGCCAAATGGCTTCCGTTATGCAACGTGTAGGTACTACCGACATTACAATAACTTATTCTAGACCTAGTGTAAATGGACGGGATATTTGGGGGAAATTAGTTCCTTACGGTATGAATAATCTGGGTTTTGGAACTTCTGAAGCAGCACCGTGGAGAGCGGGAGCCAATGAAAATACAACTATAACTTTTACACATGATGCTAAAGTAGAGGGCAAGTCTATTAAAGCAGGTACTTATGGTTTGCATATCAATGTAAAAGATGCAGATAATGCCACCATAATCCTATCTAAGGATAAAGATGCTTGGGGAAGTTACTTCTACGATCCGGCAAATGATGCTCTTAGAGCCGATGTAAAATTGGAGGCTATAGACCATACTGAGTTATTGACTTATAGTTTTGATGAGGTGGAAGCGAATTCAGCTACAGCGTCATTGAAATGGGAGAAGAAAGCCATTCCTTTTAAAATAGAGGTTGATGTTGCCAAAGTTGTTTTAGAAGATATAAGAGCACAATTTAAAGGACAAAAAGGGTTTACAAGACAAAACTGGGAGCAAGCGGCTAGATTTGCATTAAACAATGGAGGCGATTTAGATGAAGCTCTGGGTTGGATTAACGCAGCATTAGAAGGGCAGTTTTTTAGCCAAAAAACAGTTAATGGTTTAGCCATTAAGGCGCAAATCCTTCAGAAGAAAGGTGATATGGAAAGCTTTGGAAAAACGATGGATGAAGCTGTAGCTATGGCAAATCCCAATCAGATTAATAGAATGGGATATGCGATGATTAACGCAAAGGATTATGATAGAGCTATAAAATATTTAAGCATGAATGTAAAAAGCGAACCAGAAAATGCCAATTGGCATGATAGTTTGGGTGAGGCTTACAGGGCTAAGGGAGAAAATAAAACAGCCATTAAGCACTTTAAAAAGTCACTAGCATTAAATCCACCAGCAAACGTGAAAGCAAATTCAGAAAAGAATTTAAAGGAGTTGGGAGCTCTGTAAGATATTCATCATCAAAAACACGAACAGTTGTGTTTTAAAGGCCTGGTTGTTGTTGGTACCAGGTCTTTTTTTTGATCCAGTGGAAAAGATTAAAATTACTACGGGTTACAAAAATCGCAATACATGGGGTCTTCTGTCTTTTTATCGTTAGGATAAAATTCTTCTTTTTCTAAATGACATTGCTTACATGTGTATATGGCACTTAAAGTTGATTGTGTGGGTAGACTACAAAGGTCGCATGGCAATCCCTTTTTAATATCAGTAATACCAAAACCAGGTGTGTTGCAATTAGGGCAGAGAGACAGTATTTTATCAACTAGCTTCTTCGTTGCAATTTCAATGACATGCATCCGCATAGGATTGTACATGGCACGCATATCGGTTTCTGCATAGACATTACCATATTTTTGATATATGCTCTCGTACGCTTGCTTCAATTGTGGTAAAGTATTGATGTCTTTTATCAGATCTTTGGTGTCGGAATTTGATTTTTTCAGAATTATGCCATGAGAAGGAAATTTTACAAGCTCGGCAAACCTTAGCAAATCTTTTTCGTTATGAATGGTTTTTCCGTTAAAATTCGTTTCCGTACTCAATTCTCTGACTACAATTTCAAGCTTGTGTTTTTTATCTATGAAGATTAGGAGTTCATCATCGGCACTAGCAAAATGCATTGTAGGATGTGGTCCAAAAGACCCTTCGCTTGCCACGCCTAAATCACAGTTGTTGATTTCCATGGCTTTTATGCACTTTAATCGAGCAGTTTTTAGGGGATCATTGATGCGCTCAACTTCCCCAGAAAATGTACCTAAAGTATCTGTATCAAACGAAGGATCTGTAAAACAATCTACACCAAGATGTTCTTCAAGAATAGGTGCTATAACCAATTCCTTCTTGTGCTTTGTCGCAATAATGAGTTTTCTATTTTTAAAAATATTCATATTAACTGATGTAGTTCCAAATATTACGATACTTACTCATTTGTCTATAGGTGTTCAAAATTACTTTATGCTCTGGTAAAGCTAAGCTTGGATCCAATTTTAAAACGGATTTTGCATAGTAACGTGCTTGCTCTAAAATATCTTTATCCTTTACAATATCTGCAATTCTAAGGTTTAAGACACCGCTTTGTTGAGTTCCCATTATATCTCCAGGTCCTCGCAGCTTTAAATCAACTTCTGCAATTTCAAATCCATCGCTAGAACGCACCATAGTTTCTAGCCGTGTTTTACTATCATTACTAAGTTTATGGCTTGTCATTAGTATACAATAGCTTTGTTCTGCCCCACGGCCAACACGACCCCGTAATTGGTGCAATTGCGATAAACCAAAACGTTCGGCACTTTCAATTACCATAACAGATGCATTTGGCACGTTCACCCCAACTTCAATAACTGTAGTAGCTACCATGATATTGGTTTTGCCTTCTGCAAAGCGTTGCATCTCATAATCTTTATCTGCAGCTTTCATTTTGCCGTGGACAATAGAAATCTGATAATCTGGCATGGGGAATTCTCTAGAGATGCTTTCGTAACCATCCATAAGATCCTTATAATCCATTTTTTCACTTTCTTGAATTAAGGGGTATACCACGTAAATTTGTCTGCCTTTAGCTATTTCGTCTTTCATAAACTTAAAAACCTTAAGCCTATTGTTGTCGTAACGGTGTACAGTTTTAATAGGTTTTCTACCGGCTGGTAATTCATCTATAACAGAAATATCTAAGTCACCGTAAACAGACATGGCTAAGGTACGGGGAATTGGTGTTGCCGTCATTACGAGGATATGGGGAGGAATTGCCCCGCCAACCTCCCCAGAGGGGAGGCTTTTTAAAGTCGCAAGTATTTTGCCTAAAACAGAATCAATATCACCGATGACCTCTTCGTTTTTAAAACGAATGACTTTAAAACCCAAATCCTTTAAAATAAGTGTTCTAATCTCATCAATTTCTTGTTGCTGTAGGCTGTTGTGGTAGCCGCTATCGACTTCAATGACTAACCTTTTTTCAATATTTACAAAATCGATAATGAATTCATCAATAATATGCTGTCTCCTAAATTTATAACCTATTTTTTTTTCTCTTAAACTTTCCCATAAAATGCGTTCAGCTTCAGTACTATTTTTTATATTTTCTTGCTGCAATTCTTTCATCAACTTGTAAGTTGAAGGACGAGCAGTCCTATATCTGTCTAGAACAGTTTTTACTTCTTCCCTCAGTGAAGATTGAGATGGGCTTTTCTTCCAAAGCTTACTTCTTTGTTTAACACCAAAACGATGTTGTTCATCTATTATGGCGAGCCCTAAATTCTTAAATTTCACCTTATCTTCAAGTAGAGCATGCGTACCAATTAAGATTTGCAAATTGCCATTTTCAAGATTTTCATGAATATGTTTTCGTTCTGAAGTTTTACTTGAACCTATTAATAGTGAAATACTGATATTCAATTTATTGCATAATTGAAGAAATCCATTATAGTGTTGAACTGACAAAATTTCAGTTGGGGCCATGAGACAACATTGAAAACCGTTGTCAAGCCCCATGAGCATTGTCATAAAGGCGACTATGGTTTTTCCAGAGCCTACATCTCCTTGCAAAAGTCGATTCATTTGTGCATTACTGCCTAAGTCGTGTCTAATTTCTTTCAGAACACGTTTCTGTGCATGGGTTAGCTCAAAAGGTAAATGATCTTTGTAAAACGTATTGAAGTAGTCTCCAACTTTATCAAAAACGAAACCTTTGATTTTTGATTTATGGATAAGATTTTTTAGGATTAACTGCAATTGAATATAAAATAGCTCTTCAAATTTTAATCGAAATTGTGCTTGGGAAAGTAAATCCTGATGTTTTGGAAAATGAATATTAAAAAGGGCATCAGATTTTGACAATAGCTTTAATTCGCCTTTTACAGAATTGGATAACGTTTCTACAAATTTACCCTTGGTTTCCAAAAACAGCTGTTGCATTATTTTAGTGATGACACGATTGCTAATACCTTTATTTGATAACTTTTCAGTAGAAGGATAAATAGCTTGCATAGCTGAGCGTAAGTTGTTTTCATGCTCGGACTGTAGTTCCAATTCTGGATGTGGCATACTGAATTTACCGTTGAACCAATTTGTCTTTCCGAAAATAACGTAGCTTTTACCGATTTTAAGGCTTTCTCTAATCCATTTTTGTCCCCTAAACCATACAAGTTCCATGGTTCCGGTTTCGTCTTTAAAATCGGCTACCAAACGTTTACCACGTTTTTGAGCTACTTCCCTAAAACCTGTTATTGATCCAATAACTTGTACCTCTGCGTTATTGCGTTGTAGTTCATTAATTTTGTAATACTTAGTACGGTCTATATAACGATGGGGAAATAGGTTGATAAGATCTTGGTATGTGTGTATACCCAACTCAGAGCGTAACAAATCTGCTCTGTTTGGTCCTACGCCTTTGAGATAATCTATAGGTGTTTGTAAATTCACACTCATACAGCGAATTTACCCAATTTCGTGCAAAAAAGGAATCTCTTTTGTTATTAAGAAAAGGAGTGGAGCATCACTAATCGTATAGATGTTTTTGATAACGCTACATTTGTTATCACATTCCGTATTTTTGAATTATGGAAGATTTAAAACTTCTCGATTATTTAGAATCGTACCTTACAGAAAACAGAAGGAAACGTTTTAAAAAGGTTTTGTCGCAACGTACAAAACATTTTACTGTTGCTACAGAGGATGTCTACCAACTACACAACACAAGTGCCGTGATTCGTTCTTGTGATGTGTTTGGTATACAAGAAGTTAATATTGTAGAAGAAGTCAACTCCAAACGCATCGATCGGGAAATCGCTATGGGAGCCCAGAAATGGGTAGATTTGAACCGTTATCACACTACCAGGTCTTGCATCGAAGATTTAAAATCCAAAGGCTATCAAATTGTGGCAACGACACCTCATGTTCAGGATTGTGAGTTGATCGATTTTGATATTTCTAAAAAATCGTGTTTTTTCTTTGGTAGGGAGACTGAAGGTTTGTCTCAGCAGGTTACTGACAAGGCAGATAGCTTTCTCAAAATTCCCATGGTTGGTTTTACCGAAAGTTTAAATATTTCGGTGTCGGCAGCAATTATACTTCAGTATGCAACTTCAAAATTGAGAAAGTCTGATATAAAATGGCAATTGACAGAACAGGAAATTATTGAAAAACGCTTTGACTGGGTTAAGAAAACCATTAAGAACTATGATGCAATCATTGAGCATTATAAATCGAAAACTTAATTTTTGTAAATTTATAGCACTAACCAAAATCTAAAATATGATGATGATATTGCTATATGTGGTGCTTGCCATTGTGGGTATTATAATTTTACTTGCTTTAATCGCTCCCAAAACTTACAATGTGAGCAGAAGCATTGTTATTGATAAGCCTGTTGCCGAAGTTTTTGATTATTTAAAGTATGTGAAAAATCAAGATGAATGGTCGCCATGGAAAAAGAAAGACCCCAATATGAAACAAGAATTCACGGGTACGGATGGAGAGGTTGGTTTTATTTCGAGATGGGAAGGTAATAAAGAGGTTGGTACTGGTGAGCAAGAAATCGTCTCTATCAATGAAAATAAATCTATTCATAGCCAACTTCGATTTTATAAACCATGGAAATCACAATCTGATGCTTATTTAAAGGTAAGGCATAACGGCAATGACACTTCTGAAGTGATTTGGGGATTTTCAGGTATAAATACACCGCCATCAAATATTTTCTTTCTATTTTTTAATATGGATAAAACTGTTGGAAAAGATTTTGAGCAAGGTTTAAAAGATTTGAAACGTATTTTGGAAGCTAAATAATAATCGATTGTTAAACTGAGCATAGTCAATCAGACCTTTAATAGAGAGGTTTTTTAATTTTTTTACTGTGCCCGGGAAGACATTTTAATACATTAAATTATGATAGGTTGGTTCGAAATTCCTGTAAATGATATGGAACGTGCAAAACAGTTTTACGAAACCGTTTTTAATATTGAAGTAAAAGATGTTGATTTTGGGGGTTTAAAAATGGGATGGTTCCCTGATAACAATGGCGCTTATGGAGCTACAGGAACATTGATTAAACAAGAGACTTACATTCCCAGTGAAAAAGGCACATTGGTTTACTTTATGTGTGAAGATGTGCAAAACGAATTGGATAGAATAGAAGCCGCTGGAGGAAAAATATACCAGCCCAAAACCAAAATCTCTGACGAACATGGTTTTATGGGAGCTTTTATTGATACTGAGGGAAATAGAGTAGCTTTGCACTCAAAAGTTTAAGAGTTCCTTAAGCTTTGTTCTTACGTTTTTTTCGCTCTTTACTTCTTTGAATCACTTTGTATTCTTCATAGCATTCGCTTATGGCATCTAATACCTGAAGATCATTAGCGGTATTTATAAAATCTTTGGAGTAATTGCATTGGTTTACAATTTCGTCTAAATCGTATTTAGTCACTTGTAATAATACCATAAGCATTTCCCTGTCAAAACGTTTTGCAAGTTGATTTCTGATTTCGTCATCTTCCTTCATCTTTTTTAGCTTGCGCATTTCATTTGGCTTTTTCCCAAACATATTATATAGAAAATCCGCAGGATTGAAAATTGCACCTAAAACTTTAGTGGCAATATTAGGCTTTCCACCTTCATAAGCTTTACCGTACAAACCAGAAATTCTATACTGATTGTTAGAACGAATAGGAACTTGTTTCATATCCACTTCTAAATAGCCCGTAAGTTCCAGTTGCTTTACGGTAACTTCTTCTAAAGCCAAAGCGAGTTCTGTCATGGCTATTTTGGTATTGCCAAACTTTAACCAATCATTGGTAACTCTAACTTTTATGGATTTATAGCCTAAGTAAGATAAATGTAGGGTGTCGTTAACTGATGCTCTAATTTCAAACTCCCCATTGTCATCTGTTGCAGTACCAACAACTTTATTAATATTTACAATATTTACTTCACTCAAAATTTCGTCAGTAGAGGAACTTATAATTGTCCCTTTGACGGTGTTTGGTGTTTTGGTCGCTGTACTGTCTTGACTATGGGTGTGAACCGAAGTAAAACATAGAAATAAAATTAGTAAATATCGCATTAGTGTCAATTACTTTGTAAAGGTAGTAAACAAAACGGATTTTGTGTCTTTCAATTACAGATTTGACTAAATATTAACAACAATTATGCCTAAAAAAAGCCCCACTTAAGAGGCTTTTGATGTTATTTTCTACGAGAACGTCTAGGTCGGTCCGAAGGAGACCCTGAGCGTCTGGGTTTAGAACTGTCTGAACGTCTACTGCGTCTTTCACTTCGGTTTTCAGAACTGTCACTTCTTCGCGAACGTCTATCACTTCTTGGTTTATCGTCGCTTTTACGACCTCTTCTTCCAGAACGCCTATCATCTTTTCTACGACCTCTATCACGTCTGCCACCGCCACTTCGGCCTCTGTTTTCACTTACTTCTACATTGATAAAACGACCTTCGTGTTTAAAACCGGTAAAGAAGGCCAATACTTTTTCTTGTAGTTCCTTTTCGGTATTAAAGAATGAAAAGCTATCCTTTACATCAACTTTAAATACGTCATCTCGTCCAAGTTCCAACACTTCTTTTAGGAAGTCTTTTAATTTCATCCAATCAAAACCATCTTTACGACCGACATTAATAAAGTAACGTGTGTCATTGGATTGTTTTCCGTAATCACGACCACTGTCCCCACCTTTGGAATCTACAACGGCTAAATCCTTTGATTTTTGATAATAATTAAAAAAGCGAGAAAACTCTACTGAGAAGAATTTCTTAATTAAATCGTCTTTATCAGTATCTTCAAATAATTCGTTAATACTGTCTAAGTATTTATCAATTTCGTGATCAACCTCGGTATTATGAATCTTATTGGCCAAGCTCATTAATTGTACTTCGCAGATTTCCATACCAGATGGAATATCTTTCCTTTCAAACTGCTTTTTAATAATGCGCTCAATACTCTTTATTTTTCTGACTTCACTTTTTGCTACAATTACCATTGAAACACCAGTTTTACCGGCACGACCTGTTCGACCAGATCGGTGCGTGTAGGTTTCAATCTCATCGGGTAATTGGTAATTGATAACGTGCGTAATGTCATCGACATCAATGCCTCTTGCAGCAACATCTGTAGCTACAAGCATTTGTATCTGCTTATTTCTAAAAGATTTCATTACCAAATCACGTTGGTTTTGGCTCAAGTCACCATGAAGCGCTCCTGCTGAGTAACCATCTTCTACCAATTTTTCGGCAACACGCTGTGTATCGCGTTTGGTTCTACAAAAAATAACCGAAAATATATCTGGATTGGCATCTGCCAAGCGTTTTAATGCCAGATAACGATCTCTACCATTAACTAAATAATACTCATGGGAAACCTGACTGGTGCTTTCATTTTTGTTCCCCACGGTAATTTCAGTAGGGTCGTACATAAACTTTTTGGCGATGGCCGCTACTTCTTTGGGCATTGTTGCCGAAAATAACCATGTACTTTTATCTTCAGGTGTATGCGATAAAATATCTGTAATGTCTTCGTAAAAGCCCATGTTTAGCATCTCATCGGCTTCGTCTAAAACGCTGTATTGAATTTTAGAAATGTCAACCAATTTTCTACTGATCATATCTTTCATACGGCCAGGAGTTGCTACTATAATTTGCGCCCCTCGCTTTACTTGTCTGGCTTGTTCGGTGATACTTGCTCCACCATAAATGGCAACGACATTCAAGCCTTTGCAATATTTACCATAGTGTTTAAGCTCGTTGGTGATTTGCAAACAAAGTTCGCGAGTAGGTGATAGGATAAGACCTTGCGTGGTTCTGCTGTCTATATCTATTTTTTGTAGCATAGGAAAACCAAATGCTGCAGTTTTACCTGTACCAGTTTGTGCCAATGCCACAAGATCGCGTTCTTCTTCTAATAAAATTGGAATCGCTTTTTCTTGGACTTCACTAGGTTTTGTAAACCCTAGATCCGTAATAGCGCTAAGCAGGTCTTCGTTAAGACCTAATTCTTGGAATGTGTTCATTCTTTTTGTAAGTATTCGATATCATTTATGTGGTGTTACATAAGAAGTGTATCGACATACTTAAACCTAAACTTCTGGTAACACATCCTCACGCTGAGGAAATTTCGGCAAAGATAGACTTTTAATTGGAATTGCAAGTTTTGGTTTTAGTAAACGTCGTGTTTTCATCTGTCTGATAGACCTAAAAAGGAAAGGATGGCTTGGTTGAATAATATAGGTTGAACTATATATGACTCGTGAGTACAATCTGGCAAAACTTTTAATCGTGAGTTTTCTATTAAATTATGAGCTTCTTTTTGTTCTTCTGGTACAGCAATAGCGTCGTACCTACCAGTTATTAATAATATAGAGTGCTTTATGTTTGGCAGTAATTCCCAAATGGTAGTCTGCTTTCCTGTATCCCAAAGCTCTTTTTCGGCATACCAGAGCTTATCCGCTACGAACTTATTGTCTTTATTATTTAAATAGTTAATTGGGTTGTAAGGTCTTGCAAATACTGTTTTCAGTACCATACCTAAACCAATTTTCCTTTTAATAGCTTTAAAAGCATTATCTACGTATGTGTTCCATTGTCTGGAAGCTTCAATTGTAGAAATTGAATCTGTTTCCAACATCCAATTGTAAGCTTTTTGCCAATATACAGAGTCTTTACCTTGTTCTATAAACTCTTTAGCTAAATTTTTGAGATAAAGTGGACGATAATGGTTATAGCGTTCAGGTGAAAAATCAGCAGTTATAGGTGTATTAAATACAATTCCTGATTTAATAAATGCTGTCTCTTCTGGAAATATTGCTAGGCATTTCAATATATTAGTGCCTCCCATACTGTGACCAAAAAGATGTATTTCAGACTCATACTTTTGCTTTAATGATTCAGCAATAGTAATAATATCTTTTAGTACCTGTCTCGAATTGATTTTTGAGGTATCTATTTTTTTTATGTTTCTATTAAGTCCGCGCTGGTCAAAATAAGCAATTGCTACTTTTGTTTCTAGAGTGTTTTTCCATTTTGGATAATCTGAACGCCCAAAATCGATACCGTTTTCAGCACCTCCTCCTTGTACGTAAAGAAGAATTTTACCTGATTCTAAATTGCCTCTGATAAATACCGGTAGATTCTTGGTTTCGGGTTCTACATAGAAAAAATCTTTTACTTTTTCTTGAGCTATTGTAATGCTATTTGTGAATAAAATAAGTATTAATAAAATGGTTTTTGAGTACATGTTTTACTATTTTAGATTTACTGCAAAACAATGTCTAATACCTCAATTGGTATTTAAAATACTTCACCAATTTGCCGAATGTGATTAAATCTTAGGATGAATTGGTTAACCATTTTTTAAAGCTTGGAGCATTATATTTTGAAACGATTAAATTTAAGCCTGAAGAGAAATCATCAGTTATCAAAACTTCAAGTTTTTGATAGTCTAACCTACTGTAACCTTTCACTATTTTTCTCGAAGTTATTACTTGCCTGTTTAATCTGAAAAAATGTTTTGGAGACAATATGTCAGTTAATTTTGCTAAAGATTGATTTGTATGAAGCTTCTGGTAATCTAAGGTTTGAATCCAAACTATGTTTTCTGATAAATAAATAATTGCTATTTCCGAATGTTTGACAAAGAGATTTTTTTTACCATTAAATACCTCTAATTGTTGTTTTGTGTCTTGAGGTAGAGTTTTATTCTCCGTTACATTGGTCGATATTGGTTTCAAATAGTTTTTTTGATAAAAGTAAACACAGCCTATTATCAGAAACACTATAGTCAATGGTATGTCGAATTCATAAAATGTAGTTTCTGTAAGCGAATCAATTTTGTAGTACAAAGAGTAGAAAACAATATCTACCAAAATAATCCATACAAATGAGATGCATAAGGTCGCTAGTAATAACCATATTAGACTTACTGAAGAATCAATTCGAAGTTTTTTAAAACCTGTTTCGAGAATAGATGAAAACAAGTAATAAGTGGTTAAAAATATAAACCATAGATGAAGGATATTTACAATGTTATTCTGCCTCCAATTTGAAAAAACAAAAATGTTTGGGTCATTAATACCACTGAGAAAGAATGATAGTAAAAATGTTATAAGCGCAGTGGCAAGAAATTTTTTCAGTTTCAAACTATTTTTCAAATATTATATGATTACTATGGTATGGGTAATCCTGTTTTTACTTCGGGCGTGGTTTGTACAGCTAAACAAAGTTAATTTTTCCATGTAACTAAGTCAACAGTTTTAATTAGCATTTATAAACAAAGCAATAATCGTATCTTCGCTTTTAATTCTTAAAAAATAAATGACAAAATACGATTATATCATCCTGGGTGCCGGTGCTTCGGGTCTTATGCTGGCATATAGCATATCTCAAGATGCTTTTTTTGATGATAGATCGGTTTTAATTATTGATAAAATTAAGGACAAGGGAAATGATAGAACATGGTGCTTTTGGGAGGAAGATAATGGTGAATGGGATGATTTATTGACCAAAACATGGCCTAAGATTTTCTTTGGAAGCGACAATTATTCTAAAGTCATAGATATTAATCCTTACCATTATAAGATGATTCGTAGTAATGATTTCTACGGTTCACTTTGGGAAGCAATCCATACAAAAAAGAACATCACCTTTTTAGAGGATAACGTTGATAGCTTCACAGCATTGAAAGATGGAGTGCAAGTCATTACAAAAAAGGGCAGTTATTTTGCGTCAAAACTATTTAATAGTATACCTGATGCTGAGGTGTATGAAACCCAAAAAAAGTATCCTGTTTTACAGCAGCATTTTGTCGGTTGGTTTGTTAAGACCAAAGAAGATACCTTTGATGATTCCATGGCAACCTTTATGGATTTTACAGTTGAGCAAAACGAGAATACACGTTTTATGTACGTATTGCCAACCGATAAAAAAACGGCACTTTTTGAATACACTTTATTTTCTAAGGACTTACTACGGTTAGCTGATTATGAGAGAGCTATAAAAGACTATTTATATAAAAAGGGCGTAAACGATTTTGAGATTATAGAAAAAGAAAAGGGTTCAATCCCAATGACATCTTTTAAATTTCACCAATTAAATTCCAAGCATGTTTTAAACATAGGTACAGCTGGAGGTTGGACCAAAGCCAGTACAGGCTACACATTTAGAAACACCTCAAAAAAAACAAAGGAATTAGTGTCGTTTTTGAAACAAGGAAATGACCTTTCTAAGTTTTATAAAAAATCAAAATTTTGGTTTTACGACTTAATATTTCTAGATGTTTTAGCCCATCACAATAATGAAGGAGCGGCTTTATTTTCGTCCATGTTCAAAAAAGCGAACATCAAAACAATCTTTAAGTTTTTGGATGAAGAATCTACTTGGTCAGAGGATTTAAAAATCATTCTTTCAGTACCTCCAAAACGTTTTATTCAGGCATTTTTTAAGAGATTGTTCTAAAATGATCTTCAGCTTTTTACGGGTTTTAGGAACCTGAGTAAATCTGCCCTCGATGTGGTTTAAGAGCGTCTCTAATAGATTTCATTTCAGATTCGTCTACTACCAAAAAAGCCAAGCTATGCATATCGTTGATAATCTCAACTCCGGTTATTGTAATATTCAACGTATTCATCTGAATATATTCTTTAAGGTGTACTAAATGATGTTCGGCTGTTTTTTGGCTTGCTGGGCCTCTAAAATCCCAAATCAATTTTAATTTACGCATTGGCTACAGAAGTTCCGTTTTCAACAAAATTTTTAAAGTTGGTCATGTAGGTTTTGGTTTGTTTTTTGAATGCTCTAGGCATTAAAAACAGCATGGCATTCATTACAAAATTAGTAGGCTGAAATTCGTTTTTGCAAATCCATCGGGTATGGTTTTCTTCAATAGATTCAAAATAGTTTTGCTGTATATTACGCATGCCTTTTGTAGTGTATGTAGCATGAAATTCACTCGGGAAATTCTGTTTCGTAATCGTTTCTATGAGCTCCATTTTCCGTTTTCCAAAATCGTAATTCAACTTCATTTTTGCTCCAAACTCACCAGGAGTGCCAGATATGTGTTCGGCACTTACTAAACCTTCTTGCCAATGTTTCATGTTATCTGTAGAATCCATTTTATTGATAACGTATTCCAAAGGTTTTTCAATAATAATCTCTGTAGTGTATTTCATTTTTTAATTAATGGATTATAAAGATAAAAAAAGTGCGGATACTAACTTAAGCATATCAGCGTTTTTCAACAATTAAGGTTTAGAACTGAGGCACAACTTTTAAGGTGTTACCGTTAAAATAATGGCTTTCGTTCCCCTTGTAAACTTAGGGATTTATGTTATTTTTGCTCCACCCAAAAAAAGAAATAACTTTTGTAAAATTTAATTAGAAATTAAACAAAATAAGATATTATGAAAATTAGGTTTCAATATGTATTGCTAATACTTTTAGGATTTAACTTTTCTTTTGCGCAAGAAAAAGATGAAGTATTGCTTAAGGTTGATGGTGAGCCGATAATGACTTCAGAATTTTTAAGGGTTTATAATAAAAATCTGGATTTGGTTAAGGATGAAAGTCAAAAGGATATTGATGGTTATCTAAAACTCTTCACGGAATATCAATTAAAACTTAAAGAGGCCAAACGTTTAAAATTGCACGAAGACCAAAATTATCAACGCGAATTTTTAAGGTACAAAAAGCAATTGACAAAGAATTACATCTCAGAAAACAAAGTTACAGATGCTTTGGTGGAAGAAGCATACGAGCGTAGTAAAATGGATGTCAATGCCGCTCATATCTTGGTGCGTTTGGATGAAAATGCCAAGGATACTCTGCAAGCCTACAATGAAGTATTGAAATTAAGAGCACGTGTATTGAAAGAAGGTTTTGATACCGTAAAGAAAGAGATGCACAACGGGAAAACTATCTTCTTGGAGGATTTGGGTTACTTCTCGGCTTTTAAAATGGTCTACGATTTTGAAACTGTAGCTTACAATACTCCAGCTGGCGAAATTTCAATGCCATTTAGAACGCAATTCGGTTACCATGTTGTTAAGGTAAACGATAAAAGAGTTTCTAGAGGCACAATAACTGCGGCGCATATCATGGTGGCATTGCAGCAAAAAGATTCGCTTCTAGATCCACAAGAGCGCATAAACGACATTTATAAAAAATTACAGCAAGGTGAAAAGTTTGAATCTTTAGCGAAACAATTTTCCGATGATAAAAGTTCAGCTAATAAAGGTGGGAAATTAATGCCGTTTAAAAGCGGACAGCTAAGTTCTGTTAAGTTTGAGGACGAAGCTTTTGCTTTAGAGGAAGACGGAGCAGTTAGTAAACCTTTTAAAACCGCATACGGATGGCATATTGTAAAACGTATTGAGCTAAAGCCCATTCGGTCTTTTGAGGATTTAAGGCCAACATTAGAATCTAAAGTAAAACGAGATGCGAGATCTAAGTTAATCAATGCGGCTATGGTGAATGAACTCAAATCGCGTTATCAGATATCTTACAACTCTGAGGCAAAGAAGTACTTTGCATCTGTATTGTCCGATGAGTTTTTTAAGCGTGCATGGAGGTTACCAGAGGATTTTGAAAAAGAAAAAACACTTTTCTCCATAAATAACAGAAAGTATACTTACAGCGAGTTTGGTCGCCACCTTATGTCTTCGCAACGTTTGCATGCAGGTAAAGTCGCTCCTTTTGATGTTGTTGTAGATAAAGAATTTAAACGATTTTTTGAAGAATCCATACTGCAATACAGAGAGGATAATCTGGAATTGGAAAATAAGGATTTTGCAAACATCTTGAAAGAATACAGAGATGGATTACTTTTATTCGACCTTATGGAAAAAGAAGTTTGGAACAAGGCTTCAAAGGATACTGTAGGATTAGAAAACTATTACGAAAAACACAAGGAAAAATACAAGTGGAATGATAGGGTAGAAGTTGTTATGGTATCTTCGGCAAATGAGAAAATCATGGGTAAAGCTTTAAAAATGATGAAGCGAAACAAGTCTAAAGAAGCCATAGAAAATGCTCTAAACACAGATGTTGAGAAGAATGTTATTTTTACAAAAGGTACCTTTGCGCTCACGGACGAAAAACTGCCTTCAGATTTTGAAATGAAAAAAGGAGTTTCTAAAATTTATCAACACAATGATGCGTTTCATGTTATAGATGTTAAAAAGGTATTGCCATCTGGTATTAAAACATTAGAAGACGCTAAAGGCAACGTTATCAATGATTACCAGGCTGAGCTCGAAGCTAAATGGATAGCCGACCTGCACAAACGTTTTAAAGTTGAAGTTAATGACAAAGCTTTAGAAGCAGTTAAAATTAAAATTAAAAATCAATAGTCTTCTTGAAAAATACCCTCTACATATTAGTTGTTTTTACACTCTTGGCAAGTTGCGATTTTTTTAAAAAAACGGATGATCGTCAACCCATCGCTAGAGTAAACGAGTCGTATCTTTATAAAGAAGACATCGAAGACATTGTACCAGAAGGTGCTAGTGTAGAGGATAGTACACTTATGATCAATGGATTTATTAACCGTTGGGCTCGTCAATTATTGCTTATGGACGGCGCATTGCTCAACCTATCCGAAGACAAACAAAACGAATTTTCTAAACTTGTTGAGCAGTATAAAAACGATTTGTATACAAAGGCGTATTTGGAAGCCTTGGTAAAGAAAAAAATAGATACTGTCGTACAGCTCAGTGAAGCTGAAGTATTCTACCAAGCCAATAAAGAGTCTTTTAAGCTAAACGACGAGTTATTACAGTTTAGATATGTAGGCTTGCCAATAAATACAATAGATTTTGATAGCATAAAAAAGAGATTTAAACGTTTTAATTCTAAGGATAAAAGGTATTTAGATTCAATTTCGGTTCAGTTTAAATCGTTTTCCTTAAATGATTCGTTATGGGTAAAATTTAGTCAGATTGCTGAAAAAATACCTGTAGTAAATTCTGAAAATAAAAATCAACTGTTAAAAAAAACTAATTTCTTACAACTCAAAGATTCATTAAACCTATATTTGATGCAAGTTAATGACGTACGGTTACAGAACGATTATGCGCCTTTAGAGTACGTTAAACCTTCAATAAAACAAATTGTTATAAACAAGCGAAAGTTAGAGCTTATTAAGCAACTCGAAAATGATATTACAAAAGATGCCATTAAGAACAATAAATTTCAGATATATAACTAAAACGGTAGGTGTTTACTGTTTTTTCTTATTGGGTGCGCTACATGCACAAGAAATTATTCCGGATGAAAAGCCAACATTAAAAGTAAAAGATAGTGTTGTTAACAAAACAAGAATTAAAGCAGATGGTGTGGCAGCTGTCGTGGGCGAGTTTATTGTATTGGATTCCGATCTCGATCGTGAGATTGCACAATTAGAAGCACAAGGTGCAGATTTATCAAACACGTCGCGTTGCGAACTTTTTGGAAGCCTTTTAGAAAAGAAACTCTATGCACATCAGGCCATACAAGATAGTGTACTTGTCAATGAGCTTTACATTCAATCTTTGGTAGAGCAGCAGGTACAGGGTATTTTAGCGCAAACCAACGGAGATATGGAAGGTCTGCTAAAGTTCTATAAAAAAGATTCAGAAGAGGCTTTAAGAGAGGAGATGTTTGAGATTAATAAAAGCAACTATTTATCACAAGAAATGCAGAAGAAGGTGATTCAGGATATTGAAGTTACACCAGAAGAAGTAAGAACCTTCTTTAACGATATTCCAAAAGATGAAAGACCAACGTTTGGTACAGAACTTAAGGTAGCACAAATAGTTGTAATTCCAGAAGTAACAGAAGAAGCCAAACAAGCAGTTATCGATAAACTCAAAAGTTTTAAGAAAGATGTTGAGGAAAACGGTGCAAATTTTACAACAAAAGCACTATTCTACTCAGAAGATGGCGGCTCTAAAAATAACGGTGGACTATTACCTACCATGAATAGAAAACGCCCTAGAATGGTTAAGGAGTTTAGAGATGTGGCTTTTAATTTAGAAGAAGGTGAAATCTCAGAGCCTTTTGAGACAGATTTTGGTTACCATATTATTTATTTGGAAAAAATTAGAGGTCAGGAATATGAGGTAAGACATATCTTGTTGCGCCCGGAATTGTCTCAAGAAGCCATTCAGAAAGCTAAAGATGAAATTGATGAAGTAAGGCAGAAAATTGTGGAAGGTAAAATAAGCTTTGCTGAAGCGGCTAGAGAGTTTAGTGATGAAAAAGAAACCAAGTTTGAAGGAGGAAAGCTTACCAATCCGACAACTCAAGACTTTAATTTCGAACTAGCCAGAATGGATACCGAATTATACACACAGATTCAGAATTTAAAGGATAATGAGATTAGCGAAGTCATTCAAGATGAAGATAGAATCAATAGAATTAAGTTTAAGATTTTAACGGTGTTCGATAGAATCAATGATCATGAAGCTGACTTTGCAAGAGATTATCTAAAGATTAAGGATTTGGCATTACAGGACAAGCAGATAAAGGCTATAGAAAAGTGGCAAAAGGAAGCTATTAGGGAGACCTATGTAAAAGTTAATGGGGAATACAGGTCGTGCGATTTTGCAAATAATTGGTTAAAAACTCAATAGCATATGTCTGATGTTACTGTAATTGAAAACTTTGTAATAAAGTATAAAGCGCTTAAGGAAGAAGTTGCTAAGGTTATTATTGGTCAAGATGATGTTGTAGACCAGATTTTAATCTCAATATTTTCTGGCGGGCATTCACTTTTAATTGGTGTACCGGGATTAGCAAAGACCTTGATGGTCAATACCATATCACAAGCTTTAGGTTTGGATTTTAAACGTATTCAATTTACACCAGATTTAATGCCGAGTGATATTTTGGGAAGTGAAATATTGGATGAAAACCGTCATTTTAAATTTATTAAAGGACCGATATTTGCCAATATTATTTTAGCAGATGAGATTAACAGAACTCCGCCAAAAACACAAGCTGCCTTATTAGAGGCTATGCAAGAACGCGCAGTTACTGTTGCTGGCCATCAGTATAAATTGAGCTTACCTTATTTTGTTTTGGCTACTCAAAACCCAATTGAGCAAGAAGGAACTTACCCTTTACCAGAAGCACAGTTAGACCGTTTTATGTTTGCCATTAATTTGCAATATCCGTCTTTTAGAGAGGAAGTTGAAGTTGTAAAAGCAACAACCACTGATGTTCAGTTAACGGTGAATTCATTGTTTACGGCTCAAGAGATTATAGATTTTCAAAACGTAATTCGCCGTATTCCTGTTGCCGATAATGTCATAGAGTATGCCGTTACCTTAGTGGGTAAAACCAGACCAAAAGAAGACACAGCAGCAGATATTGTTAAAGAATTTGTAGATTGGGGAGCCGGACCACGAGCTTCACAAAATTTAATTTTAGCAGCTAAAACACATGCCGCAATACACGGGAAATTCTCCCCGGATATAGAAAATATTCAAGCTGTAGCTACGGGAATCCTTAGACACAGAATCATTAAAAACTACAAAGCCGAAGCTGAAGGCATTACAGACGAAAAGATTATTGAAAGTTTGTTTTAATAGTTATGAAGTCAACTAAAAGACGTTTGATTCCTGGAATCGTCATTTTTTCATTCGGTATTATAATTACTATTATTGGGGCCTTGTTCAAAATTCAACATTGGCCTTACGGAAGTGAGCTTTTAACGATTGGGAGTCTTGTTGAAATTATCGGGATTATATTCACAATCATCACTTTAATACAAATTTATAATTCCAAGCCTTAAATTCAGATTTATTCTAAATAAGCTAGATTGTTAAATTATTAAATCTTATCTAATTTATTTGTTAATAATTCAAATTCATCATAAAAAATAGCTTTAATTATGATTTAAATTTAAAGAAAATCCAATTTCGTTACATATTTTTAAAAATCCTTTGTATTTCGTACTTTTGTGCTTCTTAAAAATAATTATCAACCTTTAAATATACTATATGGCTTTTGACATTGATATGATTAAAAAGGTTTATGCCAATATGACTGAGCGCGTTGATGCTGCCAGAGAAATAGTTGGTAAACCATTGACACTTTCAGAAAAAATATTATACTCGCATTTGTGGGACGGAAAACCTACCAAAACATTTACCCGAGGTAAAGATTATGTAGATTTTGCACCAGACCGAGTAGCTTGCCAAGATGCAACTGCTCAAATGGCACTATTGCAATTTATGCAAGCAGGTAAACCAAAAGTTGCAGTACCAACAACGGTACATTGCGACCATTTAATACAGGCTAAAGATGGTGCGGCAACAGATTTAAAACATGCCAATGATACCAGTAGTGAAGTATTTAACTTTTTAGAATCAGTATCTAATAAATACGGTATAGGCTTCTGGAAACCGGGTGCTGGTATTATCCATCAAGTGGTGTTAGAAAATTATGCATTTCCTGGCGGAATGATGATAGGTACAGATTCACATACTGTTAATGCAGGTGGATTGGGAATGGTTGCCATCGGAGTTGGTGGAGCTGATGCTGTAGATGTTATGGCTGGTATGCCTTGGGAACTTAAATTTCCTAAGTTGATAGGTGTAAGATTAACAGGAAAGCTTTCGGGTTGGACAGCACCAAAAGATGTGATTCTTAAAGTTGCCGAAATTCTTACTGTTAAAGGCGGAACAGGATCTATAGTTGAATATTTTGGACCAGGTGCATTATCTATGTCTTGTACAGGTAAAGGAACCATCTGTAACATGGGAGCCGAAATTGGAGCAACAACGTCTACGTTTGGTTACGATGATTCTATGGAGCGTTATCTAAAGGCTACTGATAGAGAGGACGTTGCCGCCGAAGCCAATAAAATTAGAGCATACCTAACTGCCGATGACGAAGTTTATGCAAATCCTGAGCAATACTTCGATCAAGTTATAGATATTAATCTTTCGGAATTAGGCCCATTATTAAACGGCCCATTTACACCAGATTTATCTACAAATGTAGGTAGGGAAATGACAACAAAAGCCAAAGAAAATGAATGGCCAATGCAGGTAGAATGGGGACTTATTGGTTCTTGTACTAACTCATCTTACGAAGATTTGTCTAGAGCCTCATCCATAGCGCAACAAGCATTGGACAAAGGCTTAAAGACCAAAGCTGAGTTTGGTATAAATCCAGGTTCTGAGCAAGTACGCTATACTGCAGAACGTGACGGTATTCTTCAAGTTTTTGAAAAATTGGATGCTAAGATATTCACTAATGCTTGTGGGCCATGTATAGGGCAGTGGGCACGTTACAGTGATCCTAAAAATGCTCCAAAGAACAGTATTGTACATTCCTTTAATAGAAACTTTGCCAAGCGTGCAGATGGTAACCCAAATACGCATGCTTTTGTAGCGTCACCAGAAATTACAGCAGCAATTGCCATTGCTGGCCGTTTGGATTTTAACCCAATGACAGATACATTGATAAATGAGAATGGTGAAGAAGTAATGCTGGATGAGCCAACAGGGTGGGAATTACCACCAAAAGGTTTCGATGTTAAAGAGAATGGTTACTTAGAGCCTGTTGCTGACGGAAGCAGTGTAGAAGTTACAGTAAATCCAGAGTCTGAACGCTTACAATTGTTAGAACCATTTACACCGATTGGAGATTCAATAACTGGTGCTAAATTATTGATTAAGGCCTTTGGAAAATGTACAACAGATCATATCTCTATGGCAGGACCTTGGTTGCGTTTTAGAGGACATTTAGATAATATTGCAAATAACACCTTAATAGGAGCTGTTAATGCATTCGGTAAGAAAACAAACTTTGTTAAAAACCAATTGACAGGCGAATTTGGTGGAGTGCCAGATACCGCTAGAGCTTACAAGGCTGCGGGAATAAAATCTATTGTCGTTGGTGACCATAACTATGGAGAAGGATCATCTAGAGAGCATGCAGCAATGCAACCAAGACATTTGGGCGTGGCAGCTGTGATTGTAAAGTCCTTTGCGCGTATTCATGAAACCAACCTTAAAAAACAAGGTATGCTTGGGTTAACATTTGCCAATGAATCTGATTACGATTTAATACAAGAGGATGATACGTTTAACTTCTTGGACTTAAACGAATTCGCACCAGACAAACCATTGCATATTGAAGTTGTTCATGCAGATGGATCTAAAGATACCATTGCACTGAACCATACCTACAATGATGCACAAATTGAATGGTATAAGGAAGGTTCTGCATTGAATTTAATTAAGAAGCAGAACGCTTAATGATGTAAAACAATAGTATTAAATTAAACTCTCAGTTCTGGCTGGGAGTTTTTTTTGCCTTAAACTGAAAGGTTTACATCTTCTATACGACAGAAAGTGCAACTCAATTAATCTTTTATTAGCATGAATGCCATCTGGATATTCGAGGATGTTAACTTATTCAATTTGTTATGTCCTCATAAGTTTAAGAAATATAAGGCTTGCCACGATTTTGATGCCTATAAAAAAAGCGACTATATTTATTTTGAAGAAGATGCAGCCAATAAGGTTTATCTCATCGAAAAGGGAAAGGTAAAGATTGGCTACTATAATGAAGATGGAACAGAAGTCGTAAAAGCAATTTTAAAAAGAGGTGAGCTCTTTGGCGAAAAAGCTATCTTGGGAGAAGAAAAGCGTGAAGAATTTGCACAATCTCTGGATAATAATACTTCAATTTGTCCTGTAGGTGTAAATACCATGCACGAGCTTATGAGAGACAATAAAACGTTCAGTTTAAGAATTTATAAGTTTATCGGGTTAAAGTTTAAAAAATTAGAGCGCCGTCTACAGCTCTTGCTGTTTAAGGATTCAAAAACACGCTTAATGGAATTTTTGGATGAGTTATGTTCCGAATATGGTTACGATTGCGATAAAACAGGCGACCATATTATTAATCATCCGTACACACAAAAGGACATTGCATGCTTAATCGGTATATCCAGACCGACATTAAATGTTTTAATGAACGAGTTAAAAGAAGACAAGATTATAGATTTTAACCGTAAACAAATCCGTATCTTCAAGACTTCTGCTTAATTTTACTGCATGAAAGCTAAACTTACAAAACGCAATATCATATTTCTTATTATAATAGCTGTTCTCATCATTCCTCAAACTAGAGAACCTTTACAGATATTGTTGCACAAGGGTTTAAGCTATGTCAATCAATCTTCACTTATTGATAAAGATGAAAGGGTTTCCATAACATATTCTAATTGGAAATTAAAATCGGATAAAAATAGATCACTTACATTTAATCATACTAAAGGAAAAGTGGTATTTATAAATTTTTGGGCAACTTGGTGTCCGCCGTGCATAGCAGAAATGCCAAGCCTACAATCGTTATACAATGATTATAGTGACAAAGTTGAGTTCTTGTTTGTTACAACCGATAATTTTGAGACTGTAGAAGAATTTAAAAGCAAGAAGAATTTTAATTTTGAAGTTTTTAATTCTTTAAACGAAATTCCAGAAGAATTATACACACGCTCTATTCCTAGAACATTTATAATTAACAAGCGTGGAGAGATTGTTGTGGATGAATCTGGTGCTGTGGATTGGAATAGTGAAACCGTAAGGCGTCAGCTCGATAATTTACTCATGGAATAATGAGGTCAATAGATTTTTTATCAAGCAGGTTGCGGTAATCGAAGTTTAGGGCTTATTTGAAATATTTAAACGGAACAATCAGCATTCCAAAATTCTCACCTTTATCTTTTCCCAGGTGTTTATGATGAATTTTATGAGCGCGCCTTACTCCTCTGGCATATTTATTATCAATATTTCTTAGCCACTTAAAACGTTGATGTATAAAAATATCATGGACAACAAAATAGGCAATACCATAAAACAAAATACCCAATCCAATAGGAAGCGTATACCAAATACCTTCATAATTCCATAGATAAAAGCAGACCATACTTACAACAGCATAAAAAATAAAGAAAGCATCGTTACGTTCAAACCAACTATCATGATCTTTGTGGTGGTGATCTTTATGTAAACTCCATAAAAAGCCATGCATTATATACTTGTGTGTAAACCATGCATTAAATTCCATAATAAAAAATGTTCCTAAGAAAATCAGTATCCAAAAAACAGTTTGCATAATAATGTCTTTTATATTTTAAAGTAAATTGAGTTGATATTTTACGTAGCTTCTAGTTAACAGTTCAATTTTTTTGTAGTTGGGAACTCTAATTCTAGTCGATTTAATCTCTAAAGCTGGTGTCTTTTTTAGCTTTTGAAGTAATTTGTTATAATAACGATACGCCATAAATACGCCAAAACGTGCTTCTAGCGGTAAACGCTTAATGCCTTTTAGGCCTTTTGCAAAATCTTCTTCTATATCGGTGATAATAGCTTGTTTTGAAGCTTCGTCTAAATGATTTAAATCGGTATTTGGGAAATAAGTTCTGCTTAAGTCTTCAAAATCTGCCTTTAGGTCTCTTAAAAAATTTACCTTCTGAAATGCAGAGCCCAAACTCATTGCAGAGTCTTTAAGATTATTGTACTTTTCATTATCACCTTTAACAAAAACCTTTAAGCACATTAAACCAACAACATCTGCTGATCCATAAATATAGTCTTTATATTCTTGCTCAGTTAGGTAATCAGTCTTGTGTAGATCTAACCGCATACTGTTCATAAAAGCATCCACCAAATGCTTATCGATATTGTACTTATGGTAAGTTTCCTGAAACGAATTTAAAATAGGGTTTAAGCTAATTTTATCTGCCAATGCAGCTTCTAGACTAGCTTCAAAATCTTTAAAAAGCTTTGCTTTGTCAAACTCATGAAACGTGTCGACAATTTCGTCTGCAAACCTCACAAATCCGTAGATGTTGTAAATGTCTTGCCTAATACTATCAGACAACATTTTTGTGGCCATTGAAAATGACGTACTGTAGGCATTTGTAACAGCTTTGCTGCATTCTTTGGAGACGTTGTCGAAAATTGATTTCATTATATTATAATATTGTTATTAAAGGTAATAATTAATCTTCATATTTATGTATAAGTTCAGCCACTAACTTTCCAGAGATTAAGGCCGGTGGTACTCCAGGGCCAGGAACTGTTAATTGCCCTGTAAAATAGAGGCTTTTTACTTTTTTACTTTTTAGTTTAGGTCTTAAAAACGCAGTTTGCGTTAAAGTATTGGCCATCCCGTAGGCGTTTCCTTTGTACGAATTGTATTCGCTTATAAAGTCATTGACACAAAATGATTCTTTAAAGCGGATGTGTTCTTGAACGTTCTGATCGGTTAAATTTTCAAAACGGTTAATAATAATGTCAAAATATTGTTGCCTTAGTTGTGGTGTGTCTTCTAACCCAGGTGCAATGGGAATAAGGAAAAAACCAGTTTCACAACCTTCTGGCGCCATGCTATCATCCGTTACTGATGGAAAGTTAACGTAAAATAACGGGTTTTTTGGCCATTTCGGGTCATCATAAATATCCTCAGCATGATTTTCAAAATTTGTGTCAAAAAATAAATTATGATGTTCTACATGGTTTAACTTCTTGTCAAAACCAACATAGAAGAGTAGGGAAGAAGGGGCAAATGTACGTTTGTCCCAGTATGTTTCGCTATACTGTCTATAGTTTTTATCTAATAATGTTTCGGAATGATGGTAATCAGCACCACTCAAAACCACATCAGATTTAATAAGTTTGCCATCAACATTTATACCTGTCGATTTACCATTTTCTACAATTATCTTTTCGACATTACTATTTGTGTTAATTGTTACACCTAGACTTTCAGCGAGACTTTTCATAGCTTTAATAATCTCATACATACCACCTTTTGGATGCCATGTACCTAAACCGAAGTCGGCAAAATTCATAAAACTATAAAATGAAGGTGTTTGGCTGGGTTTAGCACCTAAAAAGAGGACAGGAAATTCTAAAGTTGAAATTAATTTAGGGTTTTTAAAATTCTTACGAACCTCTTTACTAATAGTTTTGAAAAAACGGTCAACTCTAGTTACAGTTTCTTTGGTAACCAATTCAAAAGGTGAAAGTCCAGGCTTTAATACCACTTTGTTAATGGCGATGTCGTAATGCTCTTGTGCTTGCGAAATAAACTTTCTAAGTGGTTTTGAACTACCTGTTTCGATACGTTCAAATTCTTCACAAATCTGATCCATATGGTCGCCAATAGTTATGACTTCATCAGAAAAGAAGATTTTGTACGCAGGGCTCAACTTATCTAATTGATAATAATCACTGGTACGTTTTCCAAAGTCATTAAAAAATTTTTCAAATACATCTGGCATCCAGTACCAGCTAGGGCCAATGTCAAAAGTAAAACCATCCTTAATCAATTGTCTGGCTCTACCACCAACTGTATCGTTCTTCTCGAATATCGAAACATTGTAGCCAGCTTTAGCTAAATAGCATGAAGCTGACAAAGCCGAAAAACCAGAGCCTATTATGGATATTGTTTTGCTCATTACTCTTGCACTTTATCTATAAGTTCTTTTATGGACTTAAAAGCTGAAATACCTTTAGGGAGTTTGTCTAAATCTATGGTGTTTAGCATATAGCCTAATACCCAAAGTTTTGTGTTTGATTTGCCGATGAGTAATTTATTAAAATCGTTAATGTAGTCCTCAATTTTATCTTTTTCGGGCTTCACGGTAAAATACGATACGTAAATAATTTCATCATAGTAGTTTTGCAAGTCCACAAGGCTGTCTAACGGTACACTAAACCCTAAAAATATAGATTGATAACCTTTGCTAACCAGTTGATGGTTTATAAACATTAGACCTAATTCATGAATTTCATTTTCGGGCAAATAAAGCACAAATGTTTTCTTGGATTTATTGATTTTCCTAGACTGAATTTTTTCTGTATTTATTAATATTTTTTGTCGTATTAGTGAAGATAGAAAATGCTCATGGGCTGGAGTGATGGTATCAGTTTGCCACAACAAGCCAATTTCGGTAAGAAGCGGAATGAAAATATCGTAGAAAATTTCATCAAAATCTTTTTCTTTTAATAACGACTCATAAGTATTGTAGAAAAGTGTTTGGTCAAAATTTAGCATGGCCAGTTTAAAGGCGTTTATGGCATGACTCTCCATATTGCTTTCTGCTGCAATCTCTCTAACCAATAGCGGTATTTTATGTGGCTCTATGGTTGCAATTTTAGATATTTTGTAACCATTGTTGTTGAGATAGCTCACATTGAGTAATTTCTGAAAGCTAGCTAAATCATAATATCTTATGTTAGTGTCGGTGCGTTTAGGTTGTAGTAAATTATAGCGCTTTTCCCATATTCTTATCGTATGCGCCTTGATACCGGTAAGATTTTCCAAATCTTTGATACTAAACTGATTTTTAATATTGTTCATTTTTTCATAAAAATGTTTAAACAAAAATAAGGTTTATCTCGTTAAGAATACTAGAATTAACAAAATTTAAGTAAAAATAGAGTGTTAATAAGTTTTTAGAGATACACTCGTTAGGGCTTATCTGTACCGTTTAGCATGAATTCGGTATAAGATTCAACCTAAAATTTTAATATTGAGTAGGTTGTTATTTCAATGGAGTGCAGTACAAATGACAAGAAACTTGAAAGTTCAGTGTTGCTAAATCTTATTATAAAGTTTGCTTTTTAAGATTTAGTGCGCACGAGAAGACTCGAACTTCCACGACCTAAAGCGGTCACTGGCCCCTCAAGCCAGCGCGTCTACCAATTCCGCCACGTGCGCAAATAAGATAAGTAAAGGTAAAAAAAAAGTTAAGCAAAAAAAGCTTAACTTTTGTGACCGGGCTGGGGCTCGAACCCAGGACCCTCTCCTTAAAAGGGAGATGCTCTACCAACTGAGCTACCCGGTCATAATGTTTTTCTCTAACGAGGGTGCAAATATAAAATGTTTAATTAATAAAACAACACTTTTTTTATTTAAATTTTCGTTTTTTTGTGGTCAATTCAGCTAGTGTTTTAATAATCAAATTGTAAGCTTTATGATTGTAGTTTTGATGGGATATATGGGATCTGGGAAATCTACTATTGGTAAGGATTTAGCCAAGGTTTTGGATTACAGGTTTTTAGATTTAGACGAATATATTTCAGAGAAAGAGAATGCAACAATTAAGGATATATTTGACAGCTCTGGTGAGATATACTTTAGAAAGAAGGAAAACTATTACTTAAACGAAATTTTAAGTTCTCAGGAAAATAAGGTACTTGCACTGGGTGGAGGCACACCGTGTTATGGAGGTAACCTGAAACTATTGCTGGACAATTCTCAGGTAAAACTATTTTATCTTAAGTTATCTATACCGCTTTTGGCCAAACGTTTGTATAACGAACGCGAGAAACGACCATTAATAAATCATATAAGCTCAGAATCTGAATTGGTTGAGTTTATTGGCAAGCATCTTTTTGAACGCACTTACTATTACAATCAAGCGCAATACACAATTGATATTGATAATAAAACGAAAAAAGAAACCTTAGAAACTATTTTAATGCAATTAATCTAAGTATGCCTCATAAGGTTGCTTAGATAGGTTGACATGCACGTGCTCAAATAAAGACGTAGATAAAGAAATACCTTTAAAATCAGCTTTTACAGGAAATTTTTTATGATTACGATTTACTAATACTGCAGTTTTAAACTGCTTTAGCGGCACATCTAAAAAATGCTTTATACCGTAAATAAGTGTACTGCCAGAGTTTAAAACATCATCAATGAGCACTATGGATTTATTGGTGTAATCTTTATTTGGTATTGATGTATTAATGGGCTTAGTAGGTTCAGCTTTGTCTATCGTAACTTTACAAAGTGTCGAGGTTATTGAAGAGATTTTATCTAAATGCTGTTTTATTTTTTTAGCTAATATGTAGCCATTACTTTCAATACCAGCAATAACAATTTCAGTTTCGTCAACATTGCTTTCATAGATTTGATAAGCAATACGCTTAATTTTATGCTCAATTTCTTTATGACTTAAAATGGTGTTTTTTGTTAATGCCATCAATTATTTTATTATAAATTTTCACATGTAGTAATTATGTAATCAGTACTCTTAAATTATTGTAAAATAGAACCTGTTTAATATCTACTATAGGTTTTCAAAGATAAAAAACAGTTCTTTACCTTGTCTTTCTTTTATTGAATTTATTGATGGTTGTAAAGTCTTTATTTTAAAATAAGGCTCAAAAAGTCGTTTATATTCTGCTTTGCTACCACCAAACGGCGGGCCAGATTCGGTTAGTGGGAAATCAAAAAGTAAACCAACAAGCCTTCCATGGGTTTGTAATAGTTGATGCATTTTTTCAACGTACTTCAACCTCAAAGCAGGATGGAGCGCACAGAAAAAGGTTTGTTCCAAAATCAAATCAAATGTATTGCTGAGCTCAAAAAAATCAGCCTGAAGTAATTGTTCTTTGGGAAAATTCGGTACACGTTTCTTTAGATTTTTCAATGGTTGTTTTGCTAAATCTATTACAAATACATTTTTAAAGTCACTATTCCAAAGATACTCTGCTTCGTATCCATTTCCAGCACCTGGAATCAAGATTTTTAAGGACTTATCCTTAAGCTGGTCAATATAAAACTTTATCGGTGTTGATGGGTAACCAATATTCCAGCCAATTTCATTGGTTTCGTATCTTCTTTCCCAATATGCTCTATTAAACTTATTCTTCTTCATAAAAACCTTCTATATCGCGTCTGTCTTTTTTAGTAGGTCTGCCAGTTCCTTTTTTTCTATAATAATCTTTACTGTATTTTAATAGCTCTTGGGCTTCAAAAGCTTCTTTTGGGGTTGTATCCGTTCTGTAAATGTCAACCAGTTTTGCTCCTACACGATTAGGGGGCAAATCGTTAACAGTTAACTTGTAGATGATTTGATTTCTTCTGAGTTCAATTTTATCGGTCGGATAAATTTCCCTAGAGGGTTTGGCAACAGCACCGTTGAGTTTTACCTGTCCCTTTTTACAAGCTTTTGTAGCTATGTTGCGTGTTTTGTAATAACGGACACACCATAAATATTTATCAATTCGCATATAATTTAACTAAAAACTACGTTAATCTTATGATACAAAAATATTATTTTAATGTATCTTGCGACCATATTAAAAGCAATAATGAACCTAGTATAAGATTTGTGGTGAATCTTATGCTCGAAATAATAAAGCATATGAAAATTAAAGTATTGAAACTTGGACTTTGTTTATTGGTCTTAGTCATAGCTGTTGTGTCTTGTGAAAATGATGACGATTCAACTTCTTCAATTCCAATTAGAGATAGAGCGGAACAACAACTTGCAGACAAAGACTCACTTTTAGCATACTTGACTACACATTATTATAATTCTAGTTTCTTTGAGTCTGGATCGAATCATAAATATACAGACATTATTATCAACGAGCTTCCACAAGATGATGAGGGCAATTATTTGGAAATGCCAGACCCTGATAATAATACATTATTAATAGATGCAGTTGAAACACTTACAACTACTTTTTTAGAGGCAGATTACGAGTATTATGTTCTTAAGATTAATCAAGGTGGTGGTGAAGCTCCAAAATTTACTGATGCAGTTCGTTTTAGGTTTGAAGGATCGATTGTAGAAACTGAAGATGTATTTCAAAGCCTCAGCACGCCCGACAATATAAATCTGCACAGTAATGGTTTTGGTTCTCAAGGAGCCATAAGAGCTTGGCAATTAGTGCTTCCTACGTTTAATACTGCATCTGATTTTTCTTTGAATAATGGTATTGTAGAATATAATAATTTCGGGTTGGGAGTCATGTTTGTTCCTTCTGGTTTAGGTTACTTTTCTGGGAGTGTCCTAGATATACCTTCATATTCAAATCTAATTTTTAAGTTTGAACTTTTGCAGTATCAAGAGGTAGATCATGATTCGGATGGTATTCCGTCTTTTGTCGAAGATTATGATGATAATGTAGATGTTTTTGATAACGATACCGATGGTGATGGTATATCAGATTTTGCAGATTTTGATGATGATGAAGATGGTATTTCAACATTTAACGAATTAGTACAAACTACATACACTTCTGAACCAACACTTGCTGCAAATGAATATGTTTATAGTAGAGAAGAAAACGAAGATGGTCTGGTCATTATTACCGTTACCGCTCAAGATACCAATAGTAATGGTATCTTAGATTATTTAGATGATTCTGTGAGTATAGATTATAATAACATTGATGAATAAATAAATTAATGTTAATAGGAATACATAGAATAAAAAAGCCGCTGAATAGCGGCTTTTTTCTTTATATAACTGTGTCTAAAATTATAACGCTATAGATAAGCTAAGTATTAATTGATCTGGTCTAGTATCAATTCGACTTATACCAATGTTATTATTGCTTAAGAAAGTAGCTTCATTATCACTAAAACCTCTTTCATATCTTAGGTCAATTCCTATTTTGTTAAAATTCAATGCAATACCAAAATTTAATCCAACAGAGAAATCATCCTCAACATTATCTATATCGATACCATCAAATTCGGTATCTAAGATGTATTGTAAAGAAGGTCCGCCAAATACACTGACCGGCCCCAAAACCTTAATACCTACTAACAACGGTGCATCAAGCTTTTTAACATTAAAATCATTGTTGTCATAATCACTTTTGGTAGCTGTGTAGATAAGCTCTGGTCTAAAATAGATTTGATTACCAATCTTTCCGAAGACACCTAGATGGTATCCTATATTACGATCAGGGTTTTTGGCATTATCACCAATGGATTCAAAATAATCTCCGTTAGCACTGTAGTTTAATCCGCCTTTAAAACCAAAGGCACTGCCATTTTGAGCATTAACAGAAAACCCTATTAATGCAAGGGCTACAGCTATAAAAGCTGTTCTTTTTAAATTTTTCATATTGTTCGTTTTTAAGATTAGGTATGTAATATCAAAAACGTTGCCAAAATGAAGTTATTTTCTTTTCAGTACAGTTTTTACAGCCTTGATAATAGCATCATTATTGAGACCATACTTTTCCATAAGTTGTGAGGGAGTACCAGATTCACCAAAAGTATCATTGGTGGCAACAAACTCTTGAGGTGTTGGTTTGTGCTTTGCTAAAACCCGTGCGACACTTTCACCAAGACCACCAAGATAGTTGTGTTCTTCTGCAGTAACTACACAACCAGTCTTAGACACAGAATCTAAAATAGCTTGGTCATCTAAAGGCTTAATAGTGTGAATATTAATAACCTCTGCGCTAACACCATTTTCATTTAATACTTTTGCAGCTTCCAAGGCTTCCCAAACTAAGTGACCGGTAGCAATTATAGTTACATCATTTCCTTCAGTTAATTTTACCGCTTTACCAATTTTAAAGTCGCCATTCTCAGGTGTGAAATTAGGAACTTTTGGTCGTCCAAATCTCAAATAAACAGGACCGTGATGTTTTGCTATCGCCAATGTAGCTGCTTTTGTTTGGTTAAAGTCGCAGGTATTTATTACGGTCATACCTGGTAGCATTTTCATTAGACCAATATCCTCAAGTATTTGATGTGTAGCTCCATCTTCGCCCAGAGTAACACCAGCATGAGATGCGCATATCTTTACATTCTTATCAGAATATGCGACGCTTTGACGGATTTGATCATAAACTCTACCAGTAGAAAAATTTGCAAATGTTCCGGTAAATGGAATTTTGCCTCCAATTGTCATACCTGCTGCAATACCAATCATGTTTGCTTCTGCAATCCCAACTTGAAAAAATCGTTCTGGGTGATTAGCTTTAAACTCATCCATTTTAAGAGATCCTGTTAAATCTGCACAAAGTGCCACAACGTTTTCGTTGGTTTTTCCAAGTTCTGTTAATCCAGCTCCAAAACCAGACCTAGTATCTTTATTCCCTGTGTTTGTATATGTTTTCATTTTCTTTTTTGATTGATGATTAATAGTCCCCTAGAGTTTCAGCATTTTGAGCTAATCCAATTTCTAACTGCTCATCGTTAGGTGCTTTTCCATGCCATGCGTGCGTATGCATCATAAAATCTACACCGTTGCCCATTACAGTTTTTAATAGTACACAAACGGGTTTCCCTTTGCCTGTTAGTGATTTGGCTTCAGCCATACCTTTGAGTATAGCTTCAATATTATTCCCTTCTTCAATTTCTACAACGGTCCAGCCAAAAGCTTCAAATTTAGCTTTAAGGTTACCCATAGGTAGAACATTATCTGTAGAACCATCAATTTGCTGGCCATTTAAATCTACGGTTGCAATAAGGTTATCAACTTTATTTCCTGCTGCATACATAATAGCTTCCCAATTTTGCCCTTCTTGTAACTCACCATCACCATGTAAACTATAGATTAAATGGTCATCGTTGTTTAGTTTTTTTGCTTCAGCTGCTCCTATGGCGACAGACATACCTTGACCTAGAGAACCAGAAGCTATGCGAACACCTGGTAGACCCTCGTGGGTGGTAGGATGACCCTGTAGGCGAGAATCGATTAACCTAAATGTGTTTAACTCATCAACAGGAAAATAACCAGACCTAGCTAAAACACTATAATATACAGGCGAAATATGACCATTAGAAAGGAAAAATAAATCTTCTCCTTTTCCGTCCATATCAAAACCATCTTTGGTTTCCATAATATCTTGATATAATGTAACAAAAAATTCGGCACAACCTAATGAACCTCCTGGATGACCAGAGTTCACCTTGTGTACCATTCGTAGAATGTCTCTTCGAACTTGAGTGGTTAAATCTTCTAATTGTTGAATGTTTGGCATGTTGTGTTGCTTAAATTAATGCTACAAAAATAGTTTTTTACATAAGCCTTTCAAAGATTGCGTACGTCCACTTATTAACGATTTAACGGATTTGCTAACAATTTTAATTTATAATTTGGTTTTTATTAAGATGTAATGTTTTTGAGTTAATTATATTTGCCATCAGACTTACAATTAATGAATTTTCAAAGACTAACAACAGATAAAGAAACCAAAGCAAGAGCAGGAGTTATTACTACAGATCATGGCACAATTGAAACTCCGATTTTTATGCCTGTTGGTACAGTGGCGTCAGTTAAAGGAGTTCATCAGCGAGAGCTAAAGAATGATATCAATCCAGATATTATTCTAGGCAATACTTACCATCTGTATTTAAGGCCTCAAATGCCAATTTTAGAGCAAGCAGGTGGATTACATAAGTTTATGAATTGGGATAGAAATATTTTGACTGATTCTGGCGGTTATCAGGTGTATTCGTTGTCTGCTAATAGAAAAATAAAAGAGGAAGGCGTAAAATTTAGGTCACATATTGATGGGAGTTATCACGTATTCACTCCAGAAAATGTGATGGAAGTACAAAGAACTATTGGTGCTGATATCATCATGGCGTTTGATGAATGTACACCATATCCATGCGACTACAACTATGCTAAACGTTCTATGCACATGACACATCGTTGGCTGGACAGGTGTATAAATCACTTAGAAAAATTACCTTTTAAATATGGCTACAGTCAAACCTTTTTCCCTATTGTGCAAGGTAGTACCTATAAAGATTTAAGGCAGCAATCTGCAGAATATATAGCTAATGCAGGAGCAGAAGGTAATGCTATTGGAGGTTTGTCTGTTGGTGAGCCTGCTGAAGAGATGTATGCTATGACAGAAGTGGTGTGCGATATTCTGCCAGAAGACAAGCCACGCTATCTTATGGGTGTAGGTACGCCTATCAATATATTAGAAAATATAGCGTTAGGTATAGATATGTTTGATTGTGTAATGCCAACTCGAAACGCTAGAAATGGTATGTTGTTTACTGCCCATGGTACTATTAACATTAAAAATAAAAAATGGGCAGATGATTTTTCTCCTATTGATGACATGGGAATTACATTTGTAGACACGGATTACACAAAAGCTTATTTAAAACATTTATTCACCGTAAATGAATTATTGGGAAAACAAATAGCAACGATTCACAACCTTGGATTTTATTTATGGTTGGTTAGAGAAGCGAGGAAGCATATCATTGAAGGGGATTTTAAAACATGGAAAGCCAAGATGGTTAAACAAATGGATAATAGATTATAAGACGTGAAAATCCTAGATTGGTACATATTAAAGCGCTATTTGTTCACATTTTTAATGATGTTACTATTGTTTATACCTATTGGTATAACGGTAGATCTGGCTGAAAAAGTTGGAAAAATCCTTGAGAATAAAGTACCTTTTGAAGAAACAGCAATGTATTATCTAAACTTTACGGTTTATTTTGCCAATCTCTTATTTCCACTATTCTTGTTTTTATCAGTGATTTGGTTTACTTCTAAACTAGCAAATAATACCGAAATTGTTGCGTTTTTAAGTTCTGGTGTATCTTTTTCAAGATTTTTAAGACCCTATTTAATTGGTGCCACAATTGTTGCTGCATTTGCTTTCGTCCTTGGCATGTACCTAGCTCCCGTAGCGAGCCAAGGTTTTAACGAATTTAAATATAAATATCTAAAGAAAAGCAAGAATATTCAGCAAACAAGAGATGTTTACAGACAGATAAACGACAACGATTATATATATGTTAGCAACTTCATCCCTAAACGTAAAGTAGGAATGAATTTCACGTATGAGCATTTTGAAAACAATGAACTCAAGTACAAAATATTTGCTGATAATATAAGGTATCTGGAAGAAGATAGTATATACAGACTTACATCTTATTTAAAAAGGACGTTTAATAATGGTATTGAAACTGTAGAGAAAGAACGTAGAGTGGATATGGACTTTCCTTTTGAACTAGAGGATTTAACACCAGTTCAGTATGCAGCCGAAACAAAACCTTATGGTGAGTTGTTGGATTTTATTGCAGCCGAAAAACGACGAGGTTCGCCAAACATTGGCCGTTATGAAGTAGTAAAACTTAGAAAATGGAGTTTGCCAGCTTCCATATTTATATTAACCATAATAGCCGTTGCCGTATCCTCCATAAAAAGGAGAGGTGGTATGGGAGTTAACTTAGCTTTTGGTATATCCATAGCTATGATTTATGTATTTTTTGATAAGGTTTTTGGGGTAATGGCAGAACAGTCCGATTTCCCCGCAATTGTCGCGGTGTGGTTTCCTAATGTAATATTTGGTATTTTAGCAATATACCTTCTGCAAAATGCCAAACGTTAAACTAAAGCATTACTTTCATTTACATTTTCTAGTCTTTATTGCCGGCTTTACAGCTATACTAGGAAAGCTTATTACTATTGGGGCTTTAGCTCTGGTATGGTACAGAATGGCAATAGCTGGTATTTTAATGTATCTGTTTGTTATTGCGATACAACTAGATATTAAAATAACTAAAAAGACATTTTGGAAATTTTCTGTGGCAGGTGTTATCATTGCACTACACTGGATTACTTTTTTCGAATCCATCAAACAATCTAATGTTTCAATAGCATTAGCAATGTTTTCCTCTGGGGCTTTTTTCGCTTCGTTTATTGAGCCTATCTTTTTTAAGCGTCGCATATTAGTCTATGAAATTTTATTCGGGCTTATTGTAATCGCTGGAGTATTATTGATTACAAGTAGTGAAATGAATTATATCTATGGTATAATTTTAGGTCTTTTATCTGCTTTGTTTTCAACCTTATTTGCAGTAATCAACGGACGCTTTATAGAACGTCATAATGCAACTGTAATTTCGTTTTACGAATTTGTAAGTGGAGTACTTTTTTTAACTGTATTTATAAGTTTTTCAGATATAGAATTCAATGCCGAATTTTTTATGCTTTCAAGCAAAGATTGGATATACATTTTTATTTTAGCTTCGGTATGTACAGCTTATGCATTTATAGGATCTGTTGATGTTATGCGTTACATTAGTCCATTTACTGTGATTCTAAGCTATAATCTAGAGCCCATTTATGGTATAGCATTAGCATTGCTTATATTTCCAGATACCGAACAAATGTCCCCTCAGTTTTACATTGGTGCAGTTCTAATTATTGTCACAGTGCTGTTAGATGCCATTTTAAAAAATTACAAACGGACGAAGAACAAAACAAACGTTATTACCGATTAAAGTTTTTATATTTGCATACTACTAACTAACGAAATATAAAATAACTTCAAATTGTATGGAATACTTAGAGTTTGAATTGCCAATAAAAGAATTAGAGGAACAGCTTGAAAAATGTCAGGTTATAGGTGAGGAAAGCGACGTTGATGTCACAGAGACGTGCAAGCAAATTGAAAAAAAATTAGCCGAAACTAAAAAGGAAATTTACAAAAATCTTACGGCATGGCAACGTGTTCAATTGTCGCGCCATCCCAATAGACCATATACTTTAGACCATATCAAGGCACTCTGTGGTGAGTCGTTTTTAGAACTACATGGCGATAGAAATGTAAAAGATGATAAGGCCATGATTGGAGGTTTGGGCAAAATTGGTGACCAAACCTATATGTTTATTGGTCAACAAAAAGGATACAATACCAAGACGCGACAGTACCGCAATTTCGGAATGTCTAATCCCGAAGGTTATCGTAAGGCCTTACGTTTAATGAAGTCTGCTGAGAAATTCGGTATTCCTGTGGTGACATTAATTGATACTCCGGGTGCTTACCCAGGTTTAGAAGCAGAGGAACGGGGACAAGGTGAGGCAATTGCTAGAAATATTTTAGAAATGGCACGTCTTAAAGTGCCTATTATCACTATAATTATAGGAGAAGGAGCTTCTGGTGGAGCTCTTGGAATCGGAGTAGGAGATAAAGTAATGATGTTAGAAAATACTTGGTATTCTGTTATTTCTCCAGAATCTTGTTCATCCATTTTATGGAGAAGCTGGGAATACAAGGAGCAAGCTGCTGAAGCTTTAAAGCTAACAGCAAAGGATATGAAGCGTATGAAGCTTGTAGATCAGATTATAAAAGAGCCTCTTGGTGGTGCGCATACCGATAGAGAAAAAACATTTTTGGCAGTCAAGGATGCTATTGTAAAATCTTATGACGAACTAAAAAACTTATCACCAAAAGAATTGGTGAAACAACGTATGAATAAATACGACGAAATGGGAGTCTATAAAGACTAAATCCGCTATACATAGGCAACTAAAAAAAACTGAAGTTTTAGCTTCGGTTTTTTTTGACGCTATTAACAATAAATTTAAGTTATTAACAGTTAAATTGTTAACTACCTGTTGAGATTGTAAAAACTACAACTGGTAGTTCGTCGATACTATTTAGCTACTTTTGTTACTTATGAAACAACCCAACCTAGCACAAGGCTATAAAGTCGATAAAAGCACTATCATTAATTTAGAGAAGGGAAAAATACCGCCTCAAGCAACTGATTTAGAAGAGGTTGTGCTTGGAGCGATGATGATTGACAAGAAAGGTGTTGATGAAGTTATTGATATTTTAAGTCCTGAAGCTTTTTACAAAGAATCACATAAACACATCTTTGAAGCTATTTTCAAATTATTTGAAAACAGTGAACCTGTCGACTTATTAACCGTTTCCAGCCAATTAAAAAAAGATGAAAAATTAGACTTAATTGGAGGTGATTTTTATCTTATTTCTTTAACACAGCGTGTATCATCTTCGGCACATATAGAATTCCATGCACGTATTATTCTTCAAAAATATATTCAGCGTAGTTTAATTAAAATTTCAAACGAAATTATTGAAGAAGCTTACGATGAAACCAAAGATGTTTTTGACTTATTGGATAATGCCGAAGCCAAATTGTACGAGGTCACTCAGGGTAATGTCAAAAAATCGACTGAAACAGCTCAGAGTTTAGTGATACAGGCCAAGAAAAAAATTGAAGAAATTTCAAATAAAGAAGGCTTAAGTGGTATACCAACAGGTTTTGATAAGCTCGATAAATTAACCTCGGGTTGGCAGCCTAGTGATTTAATTATTGTTGCAGCGCGTCCTGGTATGGGTAAAACAGCATTAACATTAACTATGGCGAGGAATATTGCTGTAGATTTTAATCAACCAGTGGCGTTTTTCTCATTAGAGATGTCTTCTGTTCAATTAATTACACGTTTAATATCGAGCGAAACAGGATTATCCTCAGAAAAACTGAGAACAGGAAAATTGGAAAAGCACGAATGGGAGCAGCTCAATGTTAAAGTGAAAACTTTAGAAAATGCACCTTTATTTATTGACGATACACCTTCATTATCTATTTTCGACTTAAGAGCAAAAGCCAGAAGATTGGCTTCACAATATGGAATAAAGGTGATAATGATAGATTACTTGCAGTTAATGACAGCTGGTGGAAGTCAAAAAGGCGGAAATAGAGAGCAAGAAATATCAATGATTTCTCGAAACCTTAAAGCATTGGCAAAGGAGTTAAATGTTCCGGTAATTGCTTTATCTCAGTTGTCTCGTGCGGTAGAAACTCGTGGTGGAAGCAAAAGACCTTTACTGTCGGATTTACGTGAATCTGGTGCGATAGAACAAGATGCAGACATTGTGTCCTTTATTTACAGACCAGAGTATTACAAAATTGACGAATGGGATGATGAAGAGCGCTCACCAACTGAAGGTCAAGGTGAATTTATTGTAGCCAAGCACAGAAATGGCGGGTTGGACAACATTAGATTGAAGTTTATTGGTCACTTAGGTAAGTTTGATAATTTGGATGATTTTGATACTCCTTTCGGAGAGTTCCATTCTAAAATGAATGCGGCAGCAAATGACGATACCTTTAAACCAGATAGTTTTCCATCTGCGTCAGATGCTTTCGATGGACCTGAGGATGACGGTGTACCGTTTTAACAGCATTTTATGGTTTTTAAAGTACTTTTTTGACGTATCTTTACTTTTCGCTATTCATAAGAAATTTGCCTCATGTTAGACCAAAGACGTACAACAAATATTTTGTTGTTGATTATTGTTGTTCCACTAGTATTTTACCTACTTAAAATACTCTCGTTTATATTTATACCATTGATTTTTTCAATGTTCATTGCATTGTTGTTTTTGCCTTTAATGCGCTGGTTAGGTCGTCGCAAAGTGCCAAAATTCATAAGCATAATTATCGTATTGTTATTAGTTACAGGTGGATTAAAATTAGGTATAGAATTAATTAAGCTTTCCAGTAAGGAAATTTTGGCTACTAAGTCAGATTTTTTTCCAAAGGCAGAAGAGAAGTTGGCAGATTTAAAAGTATATGTTTTTGAAAACTTCGGAATTGAATTTGAAGACAATAAAAATCCTTTGGCACAGTTTTTTGAAAAAGAAAATTTGGGATCTACCTTCGGCTTTTTGAGAACATTTCTCACAACCCTTTTGATGACCGCATTCTTCGTGGTACTTTGGTTGGCAGAATCCATAAACGTACACAAACTACTGAACAATACTTTGCTAAAGCAAAAACATACTTCTATTAAGGCTTTCATGAAGATTGAAAAAGATTTGATAAAGTTTATTAAAGTGAAGTTTTTGGTTAGCGCATTAACGGGCTTGTTTACAGGTTTAATGTGTGTGTTCTTTGATGTTAGCTTTCCAATTTTTTGGGGCTTATTTGCATTCGCCATAAACTTTGTGCAAATGGTAGGTTCATTTGTTTCGGTTATTCTACTATCGATCTTCGCTTTTGTTGAGTTGGATCCAACAAGTACGCTCTTCTTTTTTGTATTGGCTATTACGCTGGTACAAGTCACTTTTGGAGCTATTTTAGAACCAATTTTTATGGGTAAATCCTTTTCAATAAATATCATAGCCGTATTAGTTATGCTAATGTTTTGGGGATTTTTATGGGGAATTCCAGGCTTGATTATGGCAATTCCTATTACGGTGTTTATCAAGATAATTTTAGAGCAATTTCCGAGTACTAAAGTTATTGCAAGTTTGCTTTCTGGTAACGAAACACAAATCAAAAAACTTTAAGACTTTCAGTTTTTTAACTATGAATTTTAAGTATCTTTCTACTTAAAATTATCAGCAATGGTTCATGGTACACATAATGCTCAAGCGGATTCTAGAAATGATTCTATTCTAATATCTATTAACGATGAACTCTTTAAGCGTAATGATGCTAAAATATCTGTATTCGACAGCGGTTATTTGGTAGGTGATGGTGTTTGGGAAGCATTGCGTTTACATCATGGTGTTTTAGTCTTTTTAGAAGATCATTTGAACCGTTTATGGCAATCGGCAAAAACCGTGGGAATGAAATTGCCGTTTACAAAACAAGAGTTGACAGCAAAGGTTTGGAATACGTTAAACGCCAACAAAATGACCGATGGTGTACACGTAAGAATAATGGTGACCAGAGGCATTAAAAAAACACCATCGCAAGACCCGAGGTTAACTATTTCTGGCCCTAATGTGGTTATTATTCCTGAGTATAAAACAGCTTCTAAGGCCTCTAAAGAAAAAGGCATAACATTATTTACCAGTACTGTTAGAAGAGGTTCGCCCGATTATTTAGATCCAAGGTTAAATTGCCATAGTAAATTGCATGAGGTTCAGGCTTTGATTCAAGCCATTGAAGCTGGTGCAGATGAAGCCTTAATGTTAGATGTTAACGGTTTCGTTTCTACTTGTAATGCCACAAATTTTTTCATAATTAAAAATGATGAAGTTTGGACATCAACAAGCAAATATTGCATGAATGGGATTACTAGAGCTAAGGTTATTGAGGTTTGCAATACTAATAATATACCATGTTTTGAAAAAGACTTTTCGTTGTTTGATGTTTATGGAGCTGATGAAGCATTTGTAACTGGCACGTTTGGTGGGTTAACACCTGTAACTAAAATCGATGGACGAGTGATAGGTGATGGAAGTTATGGCCATATGACAAAAACTTTAAGCGATTTATACGAAAACTTAATTAATGCCGAAGTAGAAAATGGATAATATAAAACGCATTTGCCTTTGGTCCGGACCACGAAATATCTCAACAGCTTTGATGTATGCCTTTGCACAACGCAAGGATACAAAAGTGTTTGATGAACCTTTATATGCGTATTATTTAAAAAATCATCTAGAAGCACATCGCTACCATCCAGGTGCTCAAGATATTCTTGAAACAATGGAAAACAATGGTGATAAAGTGCTTGAAATGATGATGACCAATAATGAAAAACCAATACTGTTTTTTAAGCATATGACACATCATTTGTTAGATTTGGATCGTGGGTTTATGAAAGAAACGATTAATATCATTCTAACGAGAAACCCTAAAGATATGTTGCCGTCCTTTGATAAGGTAATTAATAAGCCAACCATAAATGACGTAGGGTATGCACTTCATATTGGGTTACTGAACCATTTTAAAGAAGAAAATATTCCTTTTACGGTTTTGGATTCCAAAAAAGTTTTAGAAAACCCTAAAGAAACATTACAGAAGTTATGTGATTTCATAGGAATTTCTTTTGAAAAAGATATGTTATCGTGGCAACCAATACAACGACCAGAAGATGGTATTTGGGCTAAATATTGGTATCATAACGTTCATAAATCCACTGGGTTTGAAAAGTATAAACCCAAAGAAGATCCCTTTCCAAAGCACCTTAATAAGCTATTGGAAGAATGTAATCCTTACTACAAAACTTTATTGAAATATTCAATTTAGGTCTTAAAAGAATTATAATTTTAATCCAATCAGACTAAAATTTAAGTATATTTCGTTTTAATTACATGAACTTGAAAAAAATAGCCCTCATAATCGCTGCACTTTTTCTGAGCTTAAACGCTTATGCTTCTTACATTCTTATTCCTATGGATGCAGAATCACAAGAGAATCATCTCAAGGCTTACGGAGTAACCTATTGGACTTTAGAGCGTGAACTAAAAGTGAAATGGCTCCTCAACTATAGAGGCGGCTCATTTTTATTGCCGGATGCTGAAATTATACAGCGCGAATGCCAAATCAGAGGTGTGTCCTTTGAAGTGATCTCTGATGCTAAAGCGGCAAAAATACTTGATGACATTAGTAGCCCTGCCGTAAATCAAGAAGCTGTAGTTTTAGAAAAAGCACCCAAAATTGCAGTTTATACACCTTACGGAAAGCAACCTTGGGATGATGCCGTAACCATGGTGTTAACTTATGCTGAGATTCCTTACGAAACGATTTACGATGAAGAAGTTTTAAAAGATGAATTGCTTCTTTACGATTGGTTACATTTACACCACGAAGACTTTACAGGTCAGTACGGTAAGTTTTACCGTACCTATCGTTCAGCTGCATGGTATATTGAAGAGAAAAGAGCAGCGGAAGAGTTGGCACAACGCTTAGGCTATAGTAAAGTCTCTGATGCTAAATTGGCTGTGGCCAAAAAAATAAAGGATTATGTTGTGGGTGGTGGCTTTATGTTTGCCATGTGCTCGGCTACAGATAGTTTTGATATTGCTTTGTCAGCAGAACATGTGGACATTTGTGAACCGATGTTTGATGGAGATGGTAGTGATCCAGGCTACCAGAACAAAATTGATTATTCCAAAACGTTTGCATTTAAGGATTATATACTAGAACGAAGCCCAAATGTTTATGAGTTCTCTTCGATAGATATGACACAAAAACGTCAAATTCCTTTTAAGACCGACTATTTCTCATTGATGGAATATTCGGCCAAATGGGATCCAATTCCAACAATGCTCACTCAAAACCATACGTCTTTAGTGAAAGGTTTTATGGGGCAAACTACGTCTTTTACCAGAGATCAAATCAAATCCAACGTTTTGGTAATGGGAGAAAACAGAACCAATGGTGAAGCTAAATATATTCACGGCATAAAAGGAAAAGGTTTCTTTACGTTTTATGGTGGTCACGATCCAGAAGATTATACGCATAGGGTAGGAGACCCAAAAACAGAATTAGATTTGCATCCTACCTCTCCCGGTTATAGATTAATACTCAACAATGTACTGTTTCCTGCTGCAAAAAAGAAGAAACAGAAGACCTGATGCTTTGTTGATGAGTAACAGATTACTAGCTTTTTTTCAATTATTTGTTGTTTCTATTGCCTTTTGGCTTTTAGCATTCACATTTTTTATTGTTATAAGGTATAATGGCTTAACTGAAGAATTAGCTATATATACAGATGAAGATTTAGGCATACCAATATCTGCCTTTTATAAATATGGAATAATTTTAGGGTCAATATTGGGTGTCTTTTATGCCATTATTGAATTTTTATTTGACGAGTTTTTTAGTAAAAAGTTTATTCTAGGTATTAGTATAATAGTTAAGTCTTTTATATACTTTGTATTAATAGTTGTTGTTCTGAGTTTATTATCTTTTAGTATAGAGGAACAAATAGATATAGATTTGCCGAATGAAAGAGGTTGGTGGCATACAGATCCATTTTTTTGGAATACCGTAATCTATTTCGTTACCGCCTCAATTATCTTTTCTCTAATAAGAATAGCCAACGACAAGTTTGGTAGAGGAATGTTTATAAACACGCTTCTTGGTAAATATAGAAAACCAAGAGAGGAAGAGCGCATATTGATGTTTTTAGACTTAAAGGATTCCACAAAAATAGCTGAGAAGATAGGGCATATTAGATATAGTAAGTTTATTCAAGATTGTTTTACAGATTTAAATAAGGTTTTAAATAAATACGATGCAGAAGTATATCAATATGTTGGTGATGAGGCTGTTATAACTTGGACTGCAAAAAAAGGGTTTAGAAGGAATAACTGCATTAATCTATTTTTTGCTTTTCAAGAACAGTTAATAAAACGAAAAACATATTATTTAGCAACGTACGATTTTGAACCCATATTTAAAGCAGGTATTCATTTTGGCAAAATAATGATTGCAGAAGTAGGAACAATTAAAAAAGAAATCGCATATCACGGTGATGTTATTAATACAGCTTCAAGAATACAAAGTCTGTGCAATAAATACAACACTTATCTATTGATTTCTGAAACTCTATTGGAAGAAATAAAAATTGAAAACCAATACCAATTAGATTCAAAAGGCTCGATTATGTTAACGGGAAAAGAAAAAGCAGTAGAAATTTTTGGAATTTCTAAATGAAGTTAAAGTTTTATCTCGTAAATTATAATTCTAAAACAATTCAAATGGGAAGAAAAGAAGCCATCCTCAATAAAATTCAAATTTTAATCACCAATCATTTCAGTACACCAGAAGAGGCATTTGCTTTTTTTGATAAAGATGGTGATGGAAAACTAGCTAAGAAAGAAATTGTAAAACTCTTAAAGCAAGCTGAAATTAGCGGTTTTATTCGAGGTATAGTAGCATCGAAGCTTATTGAAGGTTATGACAAAGATAATGATGGATTTATCGATTGGGAGGAATTTAAATTTGCCATTGATGAAATTTCTGATGAATCAAAATAAATGCCCGTGACTTTCCTTCAAAAAGAAATAAGGCTAAAACCATATCCAAGAGGATTTCATTTAATTACCAAAGAGATATTAAATGCTATCCCAGATATCGATAAAATCAGTGTCGGTCAATTTCAAGTATTTATAAAGCATACATCAGCGGGTCTAACCATAAATGAAAATGCTGACCCAACAGTTCGTTTAGATTTTGAAAGCCATATAAATACGATGGTTCCTGAAAATCAATCGTATTATAAGCACACTTTTGAAGGTTCAGATGATATGCCAGCACATATTAAAGCCTCTTTAATGGGGACGTCAGTACAGATTCCGATAACGCATGGAAAACTTAATCTAGGAATTTGGCAAGGAATTTACCTTTGTGAGCATAGAAATAATGCTTCGGGAAGATATTTGGTAATCACAGCATTCGGAAATTGAGAAACAAAAAATCCGATTCGTTAGAATCGGATTTTTTTAAGCGAAATGTTGTTATTAATTTGGCTAAAAGCCTTACTTAACTTTGTTTACTATAGCTTCAAAAGCTTCTGGGTGATTCATGGCTAAGTCTGCAAGAACCTTACGGTTCAAATCAATATTATTAGCTTTTAGTCCTCCCATAAACTTTGAATAGCTCATTCCATGCTGTCTTGCACCTGCGTTAATACGCATAATCCATAACGAACGGAATGTTCTCTTTTTGTTTCTACGGTCTCTGTACGAATATTGCATCGCTTTGTCAACCGCATTCTTTGCTACTGTCCAAACGTTTTTACGTCGTCCGAAGTAACCTTTTGCTTGCTTAAGAACCTTTTTTCTTCTAGCTCTTTTTGCAACTGAATTTACTGATCTTGGCATTTCTTTAATTGTTTTTTGTAGTAGGCGGTTTATTAGTATTTAGTACAACGTATTCAGTAATTAACTAATTACTTTTCTATTTATACTGTTCACTTCATACTTTAAACTCTTTGTGGCCTAACTCCAGGGTTTATAAATTATTTTAACCGGTTAAAACGTTGTTACTTTAAACGTAGCATCGTTTTAATGTTATCCTCATCTGCTTTGTGTACTAAAGTATCATGAGTTAACTTAAGCTTACGCTTTTTAGATTTTTTTGTCAAAATATGACTCTTAAAAGCATGCTTTCTTTTAATCTTACCAGTGCCAGTTAGTTTGAAACGTTTCTTAGCACTCGATTTTGTTTTCATTTTAGGCATTTTGTCCTAGTTTTAATTTACGTTTCGCTTATCTTTTATGCTGAACTCGTTTCAGCATCTTTACTTTATTTATTCTTTTTGGGAGCTATGAACATAATCATACGCTTACCTTCAAGTTTTGGCATTTGTTCAACTTTGCCATATTCCTCAAGGTCTTGAGCCAATCTTAACAATAAGATTTGACCTTGCTCCTTAAATACTATTGATCGTCCTTTAAAAAACACAAAAGCTTTAAGCTTTGCTCCATCTTTTAAAAATTTAATAGCATGTTTCTTTTTAAACTCGTAATCATGGTCATCTGTATTAGGACCGAAACGAATTTCCTTAACTACAACTTTAGTTGCTTTAGACTTTAACGCTTTTTCACGTTTCTTTTGCTCGTAAAGAAACTTCTTATAATCCATGATTTTACAAACAGGAGGATTTGCATTTGGCGAAATCTCAACCAGATCCAAACCTTGTTCGTCAGCCATGGATAGCGCTTGTTTAATAGGGTAAACTCCCACTTCAACATTGTCTCCTACAACTCTTACTTCTTCAGATCTAATTTTAGAATTTATACGATGTTTATCTTCTTGAGATGCACGTCTGTTATAATTTCTTCTGTTTCTACGTATTGCTATGGCTTATATATTTAAATTAAACGTTATTTATTTAAAAGTCTTTAAATTTTTATTTATTCTTTCTTTTATGATTTTTACAAAATCCGTCACACTAATTGTGCCAAGGTCCTCACCACCATGTTCACGCACAGTTATTGTCTCATCTTGCGCTTCTTGCTCACCTACAATAACCATAAACGGAAACTTTTGCATTTCCGCTTCACGAATTTTCTTACCTACAGTTTCATTTCTGTTGTCTGCAAGGGCGCGAATTTCGTTATTTTCTAGCAAATTTAAAACTTTTTCGGCGTATTTTTCATATTTCTCACTAATTGAGATAATAATTGCTTGCTCTGGCATTAACCAAAGTGGAAAATTACCACCTGTATGCTCTAATAGAATGGCTACGAACCTTTCCATGCTTCCAAAAGGTGCACGATGAATCATAACTGGTCTGTGCAACTCATTATCACTACCTTTATAAGTTAAGTCAAATCGCTCAGGAAGATTGTAATCTACTTGTATTGTACCCAATTGCCATTTACGACCTAAAGCATCCTTGACCATAAAATCTAGTTTAGGACCATAAAACGCAGCTTCACCAGTTTCAACAACATAATTGAGACCTTTATCTTCAGCAGCATTGAGGATTGCTTGTTCAGCTTTATCCCAACTCTCATCACTACCTATGTATTTATCTGGATTTTCTGGATCTCGTAATGATACCTGGGCTGTAAAATCCTGAAATCCTAAAGAGCTGAATACATAAAGTACTAAGTCTATAACTTCTTTGAATTCAGTGTCCAATTGATCTGGAGTGCAGAAAATATGAGCATCATCTTGCGTAAAACCTCTAACTCTGGTTAAGCCATGTAGCTCACCACTTTGTTCATAACGATATACGGTACCAAATTCAGCAAACCTTACAGGTAATTCTTTATATGAATATGGTTTTGCGTTATAGATTTCACAATGATGAGGGCAATTCATGGGCTTTAGTAAAAACTCTTCGCCTTCAGCAGGAGTATTTATGGGTTGAAAACTGTCCTCTCCGTACTTAGCAAAATGTCCAGAAGTGACATAAAGCTCTTTATTGCCAATATGAGGCGTCACTACCATCTTGTAGCCAGCTTTTTTCTGAGCAGCTTTTAAAAAATTTTCCAAGCGTTCTCTTAATTCGGCTCCTTTTGGCAACCACAAAGGTAAACCTTGACCAACGGTTTGGGAAAATGTGAATAGTTCTAATTCTTTTCCAAGTTTTCTGTGGTCGCGTTTTTTAGCTTCTTCTAAAAGGTGAAGATATTCAGTAAGCTCCTTTTGTTTTGGGAACGAAATACCATAAACTCTAGTGAGTTGCTTTTCATTTTCGTCTCCTTTATAATAAGCGCCAGCGACACTTAAAATTTTCACAGCTTTAATAATGCCAGTATTAGGAATATGTCCGCCTCGGCATAAATCTGTAAATGAAGAGTGGTCACAAAAACTGATAGTGCCATCTTCAAGATTTTCAATTAAATCAACCTTATATTCATTTTTACCTTCATAATAGGATAGGGCATCAGCTTTAGAAACTTCTCGCATTTTAAACTCATGTTTTCCACGAGCAATCTCTATCATCTTATTTTCAATGGTCTTAAAGTCTTTTTCAGAAATGACTCCATCTCCTAGATCTACATCATAATAAAAACCATTATCTATTGCAGGGCCAACCCATAGCTTTACACCTGGATACAATTCTTCCAAAGCTTGAGCCAAAACATGGGCCGAAGAATGCCAAAACGCTTTTTTACCAGCATCATCTCTCCAAGTATATAATGTAAGGCTACCATCTTTGGTTAACGGAGTGGTGGTTTCAACAATATTATCATTGAATTTTGCTGAGATAACATTTCGCGCAAATCCTTCGCTAATATCCACAGCCACTTCATAAGGAGTCACATCTTTTTCAAAAGATCTAACAGAACCGTCAGGTAGAGTAATTTTAATCATTATATTATATAGTATAAATTTTAGCCCACAAAGATATATCTATATGTATAATAGACAAAGTGAAGTCTGTAATAAAAAAGTTTGCTTGTAAATTGTTAATTATTAGGTATATAAAAAATATTCAAAAATAAATTTAAAAAAGGTGCTGTGGAAAGGAAAAGGTAT